>NZ_JAGXJN010000198.1 GCF_019091455.1 Chitinophaga sp. GbtcB8 | reverse complement strand
CTCAGGAGTCAAAGAATCGAGCTCCGGGGTATAAGAATGAAACTTAGGGGTCAAAGATACAAGCAGACAAACTTAACTTAAGTAAAGTAAAGTCCAGTACTATTTCCCCATTTGACAACGAAAAAAGCCGTGTTTCGTGAACTTTTCTGACTTTTGGACCGAGCTATTAAGGGAAATCTTGTTGCGTTCAAAAATCCCGGGTTTTGTCAAGAATTCATAACTTTTGGGCTTGCTATTAGGGGAAATCTGGTTGCTGCCAAAAAA
>NZ_JAGXJN010000197.1 GCF_019091455.1 Chitinophaga sp. GbtcB8 | reverse complement strand
GGAAGGCTTTCTTAGAGATAAACTTCAATGATAATTAATTTTAGAATTATATGTCAATCAATAGCCTTATGACTGAGAAAACTAAGTGATGTGTGCATGAATAATGTCCAAATTATGACCTAATTTTGATTATGAGCCTAAAATTATTAGGCATTTTTAAAAAATATTTGGATCATAAAATATAATTTAAAAACAATGAGGGAGAAAATATCACTTGATGAATCAATCCATTATTATTATTATAGGATATTTAAATTAGACTAA
>NZ_JAGXJN010000196.1 GCF_019091455.1 Chitinophaga sp. GbtcB8 | reverse complement strand
CCACTTAAGAACTTCCTTCAATAGGCGAAGGCTAGCATTCACTAAAGGAACAGGGTTGGCACTAAGAGAGGGGGGTGAATTAGTGCAGCGGTAAAAACATCGATTTCGTAAAATCTTCATACAATAAAAATCGAACTTAGAAGATAACTTGAAATCTCATGTTCCTAAATGTATTGAAGGCAGTAAACAAATAAAGAGGTTTGTAGTAAGATAAATTGCATAAGAGAAACGCAAACTGATTTATAGTGGTTCGGTCATCGTCAA
>NZ_JAGXJN010000195.1 GCF_019091455.1 Chitinophaga sp. GbtcB8 | reverse complement strand
GACATCCTTAACTTGCAAGAGCGGGAGATTTCCCGCTGCTACATCTCGGCCTTAATTTTTTCCTATCTATTTTACAAATCATACAACATAAATTGCATATTTTGTGTTGTCTAAGAATAAAGAAAATAGAGACATTCACTTAATAATCGTGAGGGCGGGAAATTTACGGTTACTTTTCATTCTAACGAGTCACTCTTTAAAATAACCCTAGTTTTCACTCACACAACGCATAAAAGCACTAAGCGTTGTCTAAATATGGGAGGC
>NZ_JAGXJN010000194.1 GCF_019091455.1 Chitinophaga sp. GbtcB8 | reverse complement strand
AGAAAGGTGAAGTAGCCTTAGAGACAGTGAGGGCAGCTTTGAAGTCAGCAGTGAAAGCCCGAGTTCTGGGTATGGGTTTAACGCCTTAGGGCATTAGTTCAAGCCCCAGCTCTTAGTTCAAGGTTAAGTCAGCAGCTCATTTCTTTTGATTTTCACGATATAAGTCTTTTCATTGGCTGTTCTATTCTAATAGTAACTCGCTCATTTCTTAGCGGATGGGGTACTCCCCTAGAGTTTCTCTAAACCTCCCTATTCTTATGTCCT
>NZ_JAGXJN010000193.1 GCF_019091455.1 Chitinophaga sp. GbtcB8 | reverse complement strand
ATTAATTCATTCCAGAATGCGTTAAAAAGAAAGACTACAGGCCTAAACCAAGCATGCAAAGAGCCAAGGAGAAAGAGCCGCTGCAGCTGCAATTGCTCCGTGGCGACCGAAGCATATTTTTAGAATGCAAGTAGCAAGTGCAATACGTAGTGTAGTGTTACTTCATTCTGAATCACCTAGCTGCAGTTTTGTTGCAACTCTGGAGATCTACAATAAATGAAAAGCCTGAATGTTATAAGTATATGAAAATCCAGTCGTAGAGAG
>NZ_JAGXJN010000192.1 GCF_019091455.1 Chitinophaga sp. GbtcB8 | reverse complement strand
ATTCTTACACAAGTAAATCGTCTCTGCCATTCATATAATTGTTGGTTGCATGATTCTGCCATTTAGTGTTGCATTTGTCTCAATGTGCTTTTAATAGACGTAACTGTATCATCTGTTAGCAACGTAGATAACAGTGAGAGGAACACTATTGTGTCTTCATTAGCTCCTCTCCGGCTCTTATATATAATTTGAATCTAACCTTGCAAAATTGATAGTCCTGTTTTTTTTAGACATAATAATAATTGTTATCATTTACATTAGAAA
>NZ_JAGXJN010000191.1 GCF_019091455.1 Chitinophaga sp. GbtcB8 | reverse complement strand
AAAATCCATTCAGGTAAGAGGGTACAACCTCAAAAATATTCACTCCATAGTGGCGCAGCTGCGTAACAAAATCCGGTATATCCAGCACCGCTTCTTAATCAAAGATGCGGGTGGTTCCGCCTGCATAAAGCGCCAGGGCAAATTGCCAGACGGATACATCAAATGTTGGTGAGGCACTTTGTGCGATAATACTTTCCCGCGTGATCTCCAGGACATTCTTTTTTGCATCAAGGTGATTCACCATGCCCTGATGTGTAACGATTG
>NZ_JAGXJN010000190.1 GCF_019091455.1 Chitinophaga sp. GbtcB8 | reverse complement strand
GTGAGTAGTTTGATAGATCCAGTGAGTTGTTTGAGAGATCCAATTAAGAACTGAAAGGAGTGGTCGGCTAAAGGTAAGGGTTCTTTAGTTTCAAGCCAATAAGCGGGGTTCCTAAAGCATATGCGGAGATCAAGTGAAGGGGCATAATATCTGACGCCGAACTTTGTATATGTTGCATTCTTTGACTTATTAGTTGCATTCTGTATTTGACTATGGGGAGGTTACCAGGTTCTAGAAGACCTAGGCATGGAGGGGAACTCTCTTC
>NZ_JAGXJN010000019.1:103513-135599 GCF_019091455.1 Chitinophaga sp. GbtcB8 | reverse complement strand
TGTACAGGAAGTTTTCCTTATGATGGGCCAGGCACCACTTGGCCATAATGGAGCCCCCGCGGGATACAATGCCTGTAATACGTTTAGCCGTGAGTGGTACATACCGCAGCAGCACGCCGGCATGAATGGTAAAGTAGTCTACCCCCTGCTCTGCCTGTTCTATCAGCGTATCGCGGAAAATATCCCAGGTCAGCTCTTCTGCCTTGCCATTTACTTTTTCCAGCGCCTGGTAAATAGGCACGGTACCAATGGGTACGGGCGAGTTGCGGATGATCCACTCGCGTGTTTCATGAATATGTTTGCCGGTGCTGAGGTCCATAATGGTATCGGCGCCCCAGCGGCAGGCCCATACTGCTTTTTCTACTTCTTCCTCGATGCTGGAAGTAACGGCCGAGTTGCCGATATTGGCATTGATCTTTACCAGGAAATTGCGGCCAATGATCATAGGCTCAGCTTCCGGGTGGTTGATGTTGGATGGAATAATGGCACGGCCGGCAGCTACCTCCTGCCGCACAAACTCCGGCGTAATGAACTGTACCGGGGTATTGGCGCCAAAGGAATGGCCTTTGTGCTGCTGCCACAGGGCGTTATTTTCTTTGAACAGCTGTTCCGCACACTGGTTTTCACGGATGGCGATGTACTCCATTTCCGGGGTAATGATGCCCTGCCGTGCGTAGTGCATTTGCGATACATTACGGCCGGGCTTAGCGCGCAGCGGTATTTGGAGCTGCGTAAACCGCAGGGAGTCCAACCCGCTGTCTGCCAGCCTTTCACGGCCGTAGGCAGAGGTAGGCCCTGTTAAAGGCTCCGTATCATTGCGGCCTTCTATCCAGGGCTGCCGCAGGCGGGGCAGGCCTTCGCGCACATCAATATTAACCGCCGGATCTGTGAACGGGCCACTGGTATCATACACCACTACTGGCGCATTAGGAACGGCGGCGCCGTTCTTACCATTGAGCTGTGTAGGCGTTAAAGTTATTTCACGCATGGCAACCCGGATGTTATGCAGCTGACCGGGAATGTAAATTTTGCTGGAAGCCGGAAAGGGTGAGCGGCTGATGGAATGAGACATGGGTTGGAATTAATAATTAAGAATTAATAATGAATGCGGAACGCAGAACGCTGAATGCTTAACGCAGAGTAGCGCGTGCTGAATGCTGAACGCGTAATGCCGGAGGTTTAAGGCCATGGCTAAATACGGCGAAGCTTTTCATAAGCGCCAACAGAAATAATGGTGATGAATAATTTACCGGGCATGGGTAATCCAACGCAGAAGATATTCATGATCCATTTACAGCAGGGATCATTACAAACAGGCAATCACAAATAACACAGATCGTCAGAGCACATAAATCTGCTCTAATCAATTATGCGCTTTCATAAGCATTTTCAATGGCGCTTATGCCCCGCTTAGCGGGGTCGTAATTGAAAATTCGTAATTCCCCGCAAGGCCTATCCTCCTTGTGTGGCGCGGATGATCATCACTTTATCCTGCGATTGCAGGAGCTGCTGTTCCCAGTGGATCTTAGGAATCACCTGGTTGTTAATGGCAATGGCAATGCCTTTTGCGGATGGTAGTTGAATAAACTGTAAGAGGGCAGCCACCGTGGTTTCCGGCTGCACCGCATAAAGTTTATTGTTCACAAGTACTTCCATGTGTTTACAGGAGTTTAAAATGAAACAATAAACTTTAAGGATGTGAATTAAAGAGAGAGTTCAGTACTTTTCCCTCCGGCAGTATGAGCTGCGTCAGGTACTGAGGGTATCATCTCAGCTTCCCGGCTTGCACCGGGAAACACCCCTAAAGTGAAGCGTAAAGATAGGAGAGAATTACGAATTTTCAATGAGACTTAATGCTGAACGCCGAACGCTTAATGCTGAAGCCCGTTTGTTGGATGTGTAATGCTGAATACGTAATGTTGTGTTCAATGCCCCCGGTGTGCAGTACTTTGTGTTAAGCATTAAGCGCTACGCATTCAGCATTAATTCGTAATTTGGAAACCTATGATCAAACAACGCCTGTCATTATTGGTTTTGTTAGCTGGCATGATGGCCTGCCGGCAACAGGCGCCTGCCTCAAAAGCAGAACTGGAGGACGATAGCAGCCTGCTGGAAGTTACAGACAGTATTGCAGCTGCCGCCGACACGGCCCTCCTTACCGCAGATACTATCAGCTACAGCCCGGATCAGCTTATTGGCAAATGGCTGCAGCCGGTACCCGGCCTGGATAAACAAAAACAGGGCTTTGATCTGCGTAAAGACAGCGTAGCCCGCTCTCTGAATATGTACACCCTGGTATACGAAAAATGGGGCTTGGTAAAAGATACCCTGCTGCTTTGGAACCATACGGAAGGCGTGGAAAAACAAGATTCCGCCGCTACCATAGATACCGTTCTCATTAAAGAATTAACAGACTCAACGCTGGTACTGTTTCCCGTAAAAGCTGCTGAAGGTTACCTGGAGAAATATGAAAAGGAAATAGTGAAGAAAGTAAAAAGTAAAAAAGTAAAAGGTAAAAAAGCGGAGTAGTTACCGGGTTTTGAAACGGGATGTTTTCCTGGTCCTGGGGTATAGATATAAACGTAATTTTCCGGATTCTTAAAATCAGCATTTCAGCAATATTATTATACGATTGTTCAAATCCTTATCCGCAGCAGCATTGGGCTGACTGTTAACCGCCTTATTATAGATCCGCAGCATCCCATAAATTCCCGATCCGATTAACGGCCAGGTTTGCTATGTGATAATTTTGCAATTGCTTAAAAACCTGCAACTGGAATACTGGAATTGTTTTCCTTATAGTATTATCAACGCCCATTTACTCACCGCAAGCGAGGGGCTGCTTGCGGTGTACTACTGCCTATGCCTTTTGAATGGATATGCGAATGAATTGTTTGGTCATAGGCTATAAACAGCGGTGCAGCTTGCCGCCGGGAACAGTGTTGTAAAGAAAGCAGCTGCACACAAACAGCGGCAAAAGGCGGTATAACCAATCCGCAACCAGTGATCAGCGAACAAACAAACCCATATTAAAAACAAAAAGTAAAAACACACCCATTGTAACGAACGTTACCACATGAGCGGTTTTTACTTTTTAACCGTTTAAAACTTTTATTTAACCACGGATCATCCTACGGACAGGCCGATAACCAAAGATACTACGGCCATGAAAAGACCCGCGGTAGCCAATTGCATATCGTCAGTGTTCTTACGGGACATCCATAAAGAAATAACGCCTATTACAGTGGCAATGCCACCTAGTGTTACGGCGATGCCGGGAGCCTTGGTCAGGAATGAAATAAGGGCGGCAATTACGCCGGCTGCCATGCCTATGAAACCGGCAATTTTTGTTGTTGCGATGTGATGTTGCTGTGCCATATCACTTTTGATTAGATTATAGAAATATAAAAAATAATAACTCGCACTATGAATTAACGGGCTTCTCTACAAACCCGTCGGGCCGCTCCCAGGGCGCTTTCAGCAGGGGGCCTATCTCCTGGTACTTTGGCTCCTGGTACTCATCCAGCCCGTATTTCAGCTGCAGGGTATCCGGTACTGTTACAAATGTGCCGCAGATACGGTCCCAGATGGAAAAGATATTCGCGTAATTGGAATCCGTTTCCGGCTGGTACCGGCTGTGATGCACCTTGTGCATGTCCGGTGATACAATGATCCAGCTCAACCCCTTATCCAGCCAGTGCGGCAGGTGTATATTGGCGTGGTTGAACTGCGACATCAGCGCCGACAGGCTCTGGTACAACATCACCATCCAGATGGGAATACCCATGATAATGATGGTTGCTACCAAGGCTACCACCCTGAACACACTTTCCACCGGATGGTGCCGCAGGGCGGTGGTAACATCTATAGACGTATCTATATGATGGATCTTATGAAAGTGCCACATCCAGGCCACCTTATGCTGTACCAGGTGTATCAGGTAAGCGCCCATAAAATCCAGCATCAGCAGCGCCATTATAGTATGCAGCCATAATGGAACACCCATCCAGTATAATAAACCAAACTGCACATGACTGGTCCATTCGGAAGACTTTACCACTGCAAAGGCAAACCCCAGGTTAATGATGGCCGTAGTGACGGTAAAGAACAGGTTAGTACCTGCATGTCTGTAACGGTTATACTTTAACGCAAACCGTGGAATGAATCCTTCTATTACCCACAGCAGCAACAATCCAATAACGAGTAAACCCGTCCTGTAAGACGATGGGATGTGTTCAAAAAAAGTCTCCATGAGAGCCTGTATTCAGTTTTCGCAGAATAAATTAACAAACGTAAACGTGGTTCAAATGCTATGCTTAAAGCGGGGAATACAGTAAAAATACGGCAACCCGCTCATAGGCATGGTATATGGTATTTTTACGTTGTTAGTTACTATCCTAAAAATGAAACTGTCCTTTTTGAATCTTTTTCCACTGTTAAATTACGACTTTCCGGGGAATTTATTTCGCCTCAAATGCACTGTGGACAAAGAAAAAGGCAACCTCCATGGAAGAGATTGCCTTATATATAATTTAATAATGAAGAGTGAATAATTAATAATATTATTTCGTGCTAATACGGGCCGGGAGCGGCTTTAAGCCTCTTCTATATTCATTTTTTTTATCAATTGTTCAGCATCAGTGGCATTACCAGCATCAGCAGGTCTTCGTTCTCCCCTTTATCAGAGGGTTTCAGGATGCCGGCTTTGGTGGGGGTGGAAAGCTCAATGCTGATCTCATCCCCTTCGGCCGCATTCAGCATTTCGATCAGGAACTTGGCGTTAAAAGCAATCTGCATATCCTCACCGGTGTACTGGCAGCTCATACGCTCATTACCTTCAAAAGAGAAATCCACATCCTGGGCCGAAAGCTGCAGCTCGCTGCCGCTAATGTTCAGCGCTACCTGGTTGGTGCTTTTATTGGAGAACACGCTTACACGCTTTAAGGCGTTCTGGAAGTCGGTCTTAGCCATGGTAAGCCGGTAAGGGTTATCCTTCGGAATAACTACCTTATAATCCGGGAAACGGGCATCTATTAAGCGGCAGATCATCTGTGCGCCATCGTGCGATACAAAGAAGTGGTTCTGGCTGTAAGAGATCTTTACTTCACTTTCGTTATCGGGTAAAGCAGATTTCAGCAGGTTCAGCGGCTTCTTAGGCACAATGAAGTTATCTGCCTGGGGGCAGTTAGCATCTGTTCTTACATATTTTACCAGGCGGTGCGCATCGGTAGCTACAAAAGTGAGGCTTTTGTTGGCCAGCTCAAAGTACACGCCGGTCATGGCCGGGCGCAGGTCATCATTACTTACCGCAAACAGGGTTTTGTTGATGGCGGTAACCAGGGCAGAGGATACCAGGGTAAAAGAAGTGGTATCATCGGCAGTAGGCTCCTTGGGGAAGTTCTCCGGGTTTTCGCCCATTACTTTGTACTTACCGTTATCGGAGGTGATCTCTACTGCGTAGGTATTCATATCTACATTAAAGGTGAGCGGCTGATCCGGCAGGTTCTTTAATGAGTCCATTAATATTTTAGCAGGGATGCAAATGCGGCCATTCTCCTTTGCTTCTACCTCCAGCTTTACCTTCATTACAGTTTCCAGGTCGGTTGCCACCACTGTTAGTTCGTTCTTGTCAATCAGAAAAAGAAAATCTTCCAATATTGGCAATACCGTATTGGAGTTAATCACCCCACTGATCTGTTGTAATTGCTTTAACAAAGTAGAGGAAGAAACAATAAATTTCATCGGTTAATGTTTGATTTTTTTATTGGTCTGATGGAACCTTGCGTTCATGCCCGGTTGCACATGGTAAATTTCGAATGTGAACAAAGATAGAAAGTTTTAGTATTCCCCCTAATTTACCTTTTTATCTTTTTATCCTATCGGTTTCAAAGAGTTGCACTTTGCTTAATATTAAACAGGAAGTACGTATTTTACCCCCTTTATTAAATAAAACATCGTTCAATTGCCATTCTATTAAATAATATAAAAAGAATTAGCAGGTTCTTTTCAATTGTTTACAGATCGGTTACCTTTGGCGCGCTAAAAAAAATTAATCACACCATAAAAACACGGGAATTATGAAACTATCTCATTTAGCCGAAACATTGATTGGTTCTGAAATTATTAAGCTGGCCGGTGAGATAAAGGAGAAGCAGGCGAAGGGCGAGAAGATCTACAACTTTACCATCGGCGACTTTGATCCCAAGGTATTCCCTATTCCCGTTGAGTTTGAGCAGGAGATCATTAATGCGTATAAGGAACACTATACGAACTATCCTCCTGCAGATGGTATTGCCGAACTGAGAAAAGCAGTGGGCGATTTTATTGCTGAAAGAGAAGGGCTCAGCTATGATCCTGCCAAAGAGATCGTGATCTCCTGCGGCGGCCGTCCTATCATATATGCTACTTACCGCACCATTGTAGACCGTGGCGAAAAGATCATTTATGCTACGCCTTCCTGGAACAACAACCACTATACCCACTTCCTGGAAGCGGAGCATGTGGTGCTGGAAACTACAGCGGAAAATAACTTTATGCCTACTGCAGCGGAGCTGAAGCCCCTGCTGAAAGGCGCCAGCCTGCTGGCACTGTGCTCTCCGCAGAACCCTACCGGTACTGCCTTTGGCAAACAGCAGCTGGAAGAGATCTGCGACCTGGTGGTAGCAGAGAACAAAAGCCGCAGCGCAGATGAAAAACCCCTGTACGTAATGTTTGACCAGATGTACTGGGTGCTTACATTCGGACAAACAGAGCACTACAACCCCGTATCCCTGCGCCCGGAAATGAAGGACTACACCATTTTTATTGATGGTATGAGTAAAGCCTTTGCCGCTACCGGTGTGCGTGTAGGCTGGGCCTTAGGACCTGCGCATGTAATTGGTAAAATGAAATCCATTCTTTCCCACGTAGGCGCCTGGAGCCCGATGGCAGAACAAAAAGCCGCCGCCAGGTACCTGGGTCAGAAGGAGGCTGTAAATAAATACCTGCAGCACTTTAAAGGTGAAGTAGAAGAAAGACTGGTAAAGATCTATGAAGGTTTTGCCGCACTGAAGAAAGCCGGCCACCCGGTGGATTGTATTGCACCGCAGGCTGCTATTTACCTCACCATACGCCTGGACCTGAAGGGTAAGAAAAAAGCTGATGGCACTGTACTGGCCGACCAGGCAGCTGTTACCTCTTACATACTGGACGAGGCTAAGCTGGCGGTAGTACCGTTCTATGCGTTCGGCTCTTCCAGGGACTCCTCCTGGTACCGCCTGAGCGTAGGTACCTGCGTAAAAGAAGAAATACCGGCTATGCTGCAGCAGCTGAAAGTAGCGCTGGAAAAGCTGAAATAATATTCCCGGGCTAACCGGAAAAGAGGATGTAATACCTTCGATATAAAAAAAGGCGGTCTGTAAGGGACCGCCTTTTTTATTGTGATCTAACTCCCCCTACATAAAACCCTACCCTATTTTCTACCCCAACCTCTCATGTGTTACAACAATTGTCACGGTACTGTTAATTGGTCAACTCTACTTACCAAATAAGGAAATTACCCGTACTTTTGACCCGAAAACGGAAATAGTCGAAAATTAGAAAGAAAGGATAAAAAGCAGGATTTCTTACAAACAACAGGCATTCAATTCAAAAGACGGAAAGTATGACCTTGCAGGAACGGATATTAGAAACGGCGCTTCGGTTATTCAGGACCTACGGTATCAAAAGTGTAACCATGTTTGATATTGCCAAGGAGTGCGGCGTTTCAAAAAAAACAGTGTATGAGCATTTTGCGGATAAGGAAGCACTGATAAAAAGCGGTGTACAAACTGTGCTGGACGGCTTGCAGCAGCAGCTGGACCATGGCCGCCGGCAGGCAGATAACGCGATTGCAGAGCAGCTGCAAACCGCGCACATACTGGAAGTGCTGGCCCGTACCATGAACCCGGTAATGATGCACGAGGTACGCAAATACCACCCGGAAGTAGGGCAGGCGGTAGAAGATTTCAGACGGGACAATGTATTACAGGGCATTCGTGAAAACCTGGAAAGGGGCATAGAGGAAGGCCTGTACCACCCTTACCTGAAGATGGATATTATGGCCCGTATGCGGCAGCTGCAGCTGGATGCTGCTTTTGACCAGGCCCAATATCCGCCCGAACAATTTGATATGCACCAGGTGATGCAGGAGATCACCTTTAACTATATTATGGGTATTTCTACCCCTGAAGGGCGTAAGCTGGCCGGCCAGTACCTGGTAACGGCATCTGCACCGTCTTTCAGCTTAGAGTAATTAACAGTTACTAACAGTGTAACAGTTGTAGGTTTAGGTAAATGGCCGGAATAATCATATCCCGGCTTTCCTTTTTTTATAAAGGTTGAAGATCATTGCCCGGCCCTGGCCCGTATATCTGCAAAGGAATATTCCTTTACAAGGTGGCCGTTCTCAAAAACGGTTTCCAGCTGATCGGCTAAGGCGGGCGCCTCCTGCAGCGTTAGGGTGCGGTACTCCCCATTTTCCTTTACCAGCTTTAAACGCCCGGCTTTGGAATGTTTAAAGGAAGTGCGCAGCTGCCCCTCTGCATTCAGCTCCATGGGGTTCTTTTGTACATCAATATCTTTTCCGTTCACCATAGCATAGGAGCATTTAAGGGCAAACTCCTGCGTATCGCGGTTTACGCGTTGCAGTAAAGCACCGCCCATGCCCAGGGCCAGGTTCTCTGCACTAATGCCGGCCTGCTGCAGGGCAGCATAAATATTACCGATGGAAGAAAGGCTGATACCATCACCCTGTATTACGCGCACTTGCGGGGGTAATACTTTGTAGCCTTTTTCATTAGTGGTGTAGCCGAATTGTTTAAAAAGGATCTCAAATACCTGCAGCAGTGTACGCACCGGGTCGCCGCTATCCGGGCGTATGACCAGGGTACCCTCCCGTTGCAGTACCTGCTGTTTCAGATCTTCACCCCAATACTGCCCGCAGGCGCGGAAAATATTGTAGGAATCGGATACGCAGGCTATTACCCCGGTAGGGAACGTATCCAGCACATGTTTAAAAATAGCTTCTTCTCCTTTTTCACCCAGCAGGGTTACTATAGAGTGTTCTGTAGCGGGAATAGAAATGCCGGGGGCCTGCTGTGCGTCGTAATACCGTTTGGCAAAAATGGAAGCAGGCAGCGTATCGCTCCCGGAAAAGTTCACCAGGTGGGCGCTGCCGCCCAGGCCTGCACTTTCTACAGAGCTGGCGCCCCGGAAGCCAAAATCATTCAGCACCAGGTCTATACCTGCAAAGGAGGCTGCGCTGGCTGTGGCGGTATAATATCGTTTTACGATCTGTTTTATTTCCCGGGAAAGGGTGGCTACCGTGCAGGGATACCATACCTGCATCAGCAGGGTTTCCAGGAAGTTGGTAAGCCAAAAGCAGGCAGGGTCTGTATTCTCAATGGTCATGAGCACATTGCGTACCGGCACTACCGTTCCCTCCGGTACAGCTCTGATACGCACGGGCAGGTGCCCGCCATAGGTGTGTACTATGTATTCAAACCTGCGGCGGTCAAACACATCTTCCCGGCCAAATACTTCCTGCAGCAGGGCCTCTGCCTCATTGATCTTTTCTTTGGTGAACACAATACCCTGCAGGTAAGTTTTCAGGTAATACTGCAACCCGTAGAACACAGTGTTATCAAACTTGCCGCCCCTGCTTTCCAGGTAAGAGTAAATATACTCTGTACCCGGCAGGTACAGCTTGTGATGCGAGTATTTATAGGCGTCTGCCAGTAGAATGAGATTCTCCATTAACGAGGTATGAAGTACGATGCAGGATCTATTTCCTATTTCGTTTTAATGTATTCGTCGATCTGTTCCGTCCCTTTATGCAAATTAACAAACAGCGGGTTTTTTTGCGGATCAAATACAATGAGGGTCTGCGCTTCCCAGGCATCCTGGGGTACGGGCAGTTCAATAATTACTTCCTGTCCGTTGCTGCGCCTGAAAAGCAGGCTATCCTTAGCGGCTACGTGGCGGGTAAACTGGTGCTGTTCCAGGTAGCTGATCAGCTCCTGCTGTTTTTGCTGTGCAGCGGCAGCTGTAGTATCCCCTGCAGCCGGTTTTACCTGGCGCAGCACATATACTTTTTGCGTGATCAGGTCATAGCTATCTGTGTTCTGCTCATTACGGCCGCCACTGTTACAGGCTGCCAGCAGCAGGATGGACAATAAGAAATATCGCATGGTTAGAATTGTATTTTAAATTGCTGTTGCTTGTTACCCCGTTTAATGACCACGGTAGTGGTATCCCCTTTTTTGAATGTACCCAGCGCCTGCATATAGGCTTCCAGGTTAGTAATGTTTTGTTTGCCCAGCTGCACGATCACATCCCCTGCCAGCAGCCCTGCTTTTTGTGCGGGCCTGTTGTCAGACACTCCATCTACCCGTACGCCGCCTTTATTATACGTATAATCCGGCATAATACCCAACGTTACCGAAAAACGGGCAGTGCTCATCTGCGGCTCTTTGGTGGGTGTAAAGGCCAGCTTCTCCTGCTTTTCTGTTCTTTCAATTACCTGGTAAATATATTTTATAACGGTAAGCTCCCCATTGTAATTGATCTTATCTGCATCATCCGTAGGCTTGTGATAGTCGGCATGCGAGCCTGTAAAAAAGAACAATACCGGTACTTTGGCGCGGTAAAAAGAGGTATGGTCTGAGGGGCCTACGCCGCTGGAATCATACGTAAGCTTCATACCTTCCGGCGGCACCTGCTGCAGCAGCGGGCCCCAGGCCGGTGAGGTACCTACCCCGCCTATCTGCAAACCTTTGGCCGGATCCAGGCGGCCTACCATATCCATGTTGATCATGTAGTTCACCTGCTCCATGGGCAGTGGCGCATGGGTGGTGAAATACTTGGAGCCGAACAGCCCCAGCTCTTCACCGGAAAAAGCTACCAGGATGAAGTTATTGCTTTTAAAGCGGCCGCTTTTCAGCAGGCGGCCCAGCTCCAGCAGGGCGGCTGTGCCGCTGGCATTATCATCGGCCCCGTTGTGAATAGCCTTTTCGCCGGTGCTCAGGGAGTTATGATCCTCCCCATAGCCCAGGTGGTCAAAGTGTGCGCCTATTACAATTGTTTTAAGCGCATCATTATCAATATAGCCGATCACGTTAGTGCCGGTACGTTTGGTTTGTTTAAAAGCTACCTGCAGGTTTATCTGGAAACCGTCGGCATCATCGCTCTTAAGTTTTTTGCTGACCGCATCATTCACCCACAGCGCCGGTATGGTTAGCTTTTTGACATTTTCATCCAGCCATTGCAAGGCTGTTGGCATATTGTCCCTGGAGTTAAAGAAAATAACGCCGTTGGCGCCGTTCTTAGCGGCTTCCAGGGCCTTTTTGCGGTACTCCTCCAGCGGGGAGGCATGCGGATTCAGGTCCAGGTCCTGCACATCTATGAGCCATATATTATCCGGTTCTTTTACCTGGGGCAGCACATCGCCCTTAGCGGTTTTTTCAGCGCTGAAAGGGAGGGGCACAAACTGTTCCCCGGCGGTAAAGCTTTCTTTATTAATGGTAAGCCGGGTGGCGCCGGCAATTTCCCGGCCCTCCCGTACAATAAAGGTTTGCAGGTAGCCGCTATCACCTTTGGGTATTAAACCCTCTGCTTTCATTTGGCCGGCAATATAAGTGGCGGCTAATTGTTCGCCGGGGGTGCCGGTTCTGCGGCCTTCCAGCTGATCGCTGGCCAGGTAGCTCACATGTGCCTGTAAATTGCCCAGGGTTTTCCGGTCGGCTTTCTTCTGGGCCTGTGATGATATGGTGGCCAGTAAGGATAAAAAGAGAAACCAGGTAGTTCGTTTCACAGTTAAAGGATTTACTTTTTCAGACTTACGATGTTTTGTATTGCTGAAGATTTTACCACTGACCAGGGAGATTAAATTACGAATTATCAATCACGAATTACGAATTGAATGCAGCGGGGAGGTTTAATTACGAATTAAAAATGCCCCGATTGAAGTCCGTATTTATTAAACGTAGCATATGTTGTAATTTTTATATGGGATAATAAAATAAGGAACTTTAAGCTTGAAGGACCTGAAAAACACAAATGCAATAAAAACAAGTTTATACACTCTCCAAAATCTGAATTACTTCACAACGAACTACTTAATGGCATTACCCGCCAGGCGGGCAAGGTACGGATGCTTCATTTTGTAATTGACAATTCGTAATTCACAATCGTATTTCCCCAAAATGCAATTATTACACCAAATTTGGATTTTCAACCTATTTTTGCCGCGTTAAAAACCAATCATACCCAAACAACCAACAAGATGTCTGAGATCAAAAACACGCCTTTTACCCCAAAACATGTGGCGCTGGGGGCCAAAATGGTTCCTTTTGCAGGTTATAACATGCCGGTTTCCTATACCGGTATTAATGATGAGCACCAGGCCGTACGCACCAATGCCGGTGTATTTGATGTAAGCCACATGGGCGAGTTTATGTTAAAAGGCGCTGATGCGCTGGACCTTATTCAACGGGTTACCAGCAATGATGCTTCCAAATTAACCGCGGGCAAAGCCCAGTACAGCTGTTTACCAAATGCAGAAGGGGGGATTGTAGACGACCTGCTGGTATATTGCATAGAAGAAAATAAAGTGTACATGCTGGTGGTAAATGCCAGCAACATTGAAAAGGATTGGAACTGGATCAGCCAGCACAATACCAAAGGGGTGGAAATGCATAACATTTCCGATAAAACCTGCCTGCTGGCCATACAGGGCCCTAATGCCACCGGTATGCTGCAGCCGCTGACGGATATTGATATTATAAACCTGAAATATTACACTTTTGCCAAAGGCACCTTTGCGGGTGTACCCAATGTGCTGATTAGCGCTACAGGTTATACCGGCGCAGGCGGCATTGAGATCTATTTTGAAGATAAGGACGGCGCTGCTGAAAAAATATGGGATGCCCTTTTTGCTACTGGTGGTCCTAAGGGATTGAAACCGATTGGCTTAGGCGCCCGCGATACCCTGCGCCTGGAAATGGGTTTTTGCCTGTACGGCAATGATATTGATGACCGTACCTCCCCGCTGGAGGCCGGCCTGGGCTGGATCACCAAGTTCACCAAGGACTTTACCGCCCGCGACATTATTGAAAAAACAAAAGCCGCCGGGGTTACGCAAAAGCTGGTAGGTTTTGAAATGATAGACAAGGGCATTCCCCGTCATGATTACGAGATCAGGAATGCAGCAGGCGAAGTAATAGGCCGGGTAACTTCCGGTACACAGTCGCCCTCCCTGCAAAAGGCCATTGGGCTGGGATATGTAAAAACGCCTTACGCAGCGCTTGGGAGCGAGATCTTTATTGCCGTGCGCGACAAACAGCTCAAAGCCAAAGTGGTAAAGGTGCCGTTTTTGGGGTAGGTAACAATTAGCAGTTGGCATTGAGCGTTTAGCTTTTGATAAAAGATTGAAAAATTTGCCTGCGGGCCATTATCTTAGCTGAAGCCACGGGGGTTGACAGCTGAGCGCTAAACGTTTTCACACCATATCATTCTATGCCTACTATTCATCTGACCACAGTTATTTATGCTCCTATGGAACGGGTTTTTAACCTGAGCCGGAGTATTACCCTGCACAAGCGCAGCATGGCCCATTTACAGGAAGAGGCCATTAAAGGCCGCCTGAACGGGTTAATAGAAAATAATGAAACAGTGACCTGGCGTGCGCGCCATTTAGGTAAGAACCGGGTGCTTACCACCCGGGTTACCGATATGCGCAGCCCGGAGTATTTTTGCGATGAAATGGAACAGGGCGATTTTAAGTACATGCGCCATGAGCACCATTTTAAGGCAATTGAAAATGCTACGGTGGCCATAGATCTACTGGATTTTGAAGTGCCCTACGGAAAGCTGGGGCAGCTGTTCACCAAAATTTACCTTAAAAAGTATATGAGCCGCCTGTTACAGCAGCGTAACCGTGTAATAAAAGATTATGCGGAAACGGAGAAATGGCGGGTTATTCTTGATTAATAATGAATAATCGCAGGGAATGTGCTGCGGTGAAGTGCCGGCACTGCGATTATTAATTCTCTAAAAAAGTGGAAATGAATGAATCGAATGGCGGCCCCTCGTTAGAAGTGTGCCTGTCGCCGGCCTTATTACATTTGTATGATGTGAAGAACAGTATTGTTGTGATCATTGATGTGTTAAGGGCTACCTCTACTATCTGTACGGCATTATATAACGGCGCTGCCAAAATAATACCGGTGGCTTCTGTAGAAGAATGTGTGAACATTGGCCGCCAGCTAAGCGCTATTACGGCCGGTGAGCGGGATGGTAAAATTGCCGAAGGGCTGGCGTATGGTAATTCCCCCTTTGAATACCCGCGTGATTTTATAGAAGGCAAGATCCTGGTGCTTACCACCACCAATGGCACCAAGCTGCTGCACATGGCAAAGGATGCCATCCAGATCGTTACCGGATCATTCCCGAACCTTTCTGCCGTATGTGATTACCTGGTAGCCCAGGGTAAAAATGTGATACTGGGCTGCGCTGCCTGGAAAGACCGTGTGAATATGGAAGATACCCTGTTTGCCGGGGCCGTGGTGCACCGCATTAAGCAGCATTTTAACGTGAACTGCGATTCTGCCCTGGCGGCAGAAACCCTGTATAATACCGCTAAAGACGATATTTTTGGCTTCATGCGGCAGGCCTCCCATTTCCAGCGCCTGTCCCGCTATGGGCTGGAAAAAGACATCCGCTACTGCCTTACCCCGGACAGCGCTAATGTGCTGCCGCTACTGCAGAACGGAGAGCTGGTGGTGGGGTGATCAGTAATTTCGTAATTGACAATCCGTAATTAAACCATGTACTCCATCTGTTCCACTTGTGGTATTCAATACGAAGGTACTCCGGCGCATTGCCCGGTATGTGAAGATGACCGCCAGTATGTAAATCCCGGCGGCCAGTCGTGGACTACACTGGAACAGGTAAGCCGCGGGCACCGCAACATTATTGAAAAAGTAGCGCCTAACCTGTACGCTATTTACACTACACCCGCCTTTGCCATTGGCCAGCGGGCTTACCTGCTTATTACTCCGGGCGGCAATATTCTCTGGGATTGTATCACTAACCTCGACGCCTCTACTATAGATCTTATTCAGCAGCTGGGTGGTATTAAAGCTATTGCCCTCTCGCACCCGCATTATTTTTCTACGATCGTGGAGTGGAGCCATGTCTTTAACAATGCCCCGGTGTATGTACATGCGTTGGATGCGCAGTGGCTGGGCCGCAGGGACCCGGTAATTAAATTGTGGGAAGGCCCTATGCTGCCTTTATGGGATAATATTGAGCTGGTGCTTTGCGGCGGGCATTTTCCCGGGGCCAACATCCTGCACTGGCCGGCCGGGCATGCTGATAAGGGCGTGCTGCTGGTTGGTGATGTGATCCAGGTATCCCCTGATCTGAAAACAGTTTCCTTCATGTATAGTTATCCCAACCTGATACCCCTCCCTAAGAGAGATATTCTGCAGATCCAGGCAGCTGTTAAACCTTTGAAATATGATGCCCTGTACGGCGCTTTTGGCCGGGTGATTACTTCCAGGGGGCAGCAGGCCGTTGCATTTTCTATTCAGCGGTATTTACGGATATACGAATAGTTGATGGCCGATGATCCATTGCCTTGTTCGCACCCACCCTCCACATTCCAAAAATTCTGCTTACTTTTGTGGATTGCCTTTTAGCGAGTTGCTAAATATTTTAGTTTTATAAAGCCTGGAATATATGTCACTACCCCAGTTATTAAAATACGTTTATAATAACGGCACCGATGAGGTGATCCGGAGGGGGAAACGTATATTCTCTACAGGCGGGGTAGAGCTGCTGGAGGCCGATCCTGTGCTTAGATCAGCCGCTTTCCGGGTAAAGAGCGATACGCACGCCAACTACTACAAAGTTACCATCGCCAAATACCATGATACCGGCAATATGTCGGTGCGCTGCCAGTGCCCCTATAACCTGGGGGATATTTGCCGGCACGAGGCCGCAGCCCTGTTCCAGCTACAGGAAATGCTGGACAAGAACCACTTTGATAGTTTTGAAACGCATTACAATCAGCAACATACGCTGATAAAAATGAAGTCTATTGACCTCAAATCTATCAGGCTGCTCACTTCCCCGGAGCTTTATGCAGAGGCAGAAAAAATACTGAAACATCATAAGATCCAGATCCGCAGCGCCAAAGATGAAAAGGTAGAAGCTTTGCTGAAGCTGGATGGACAGGAATATCCCCTCATCCTGCAGCGGAATGAGGAACGCAACTTTGATACCCATTGCATTTGCGATGAAACGGAGCACCCCTTGTGTAAGCACAAAACGGCCCTGTTCCTGCAATTGCTGAATGCCAACGGGCCTTTTTATTTTGATACCCTGCGCAACTGGGATAAGGAAAAGAATAAGCTGCTGGCCATTTACGGCTACTCCCTTACAGATAACCTGGATGGTAAGTTTGCTTTTTCCTACATGGAGGGCAAACCCTTCCTGCGTGTGCTGGATCCCAGCATTAAGCGGGTAGAAGCCCCTGTGGCTGGCCGGGCACAACAGGCGCCCCCGCCGCCCCCGCCGGACATTGTGGTTACACAGCGTGTAGGCGTGGTGTTTAATGCCAATGAACCCCTGTATCCCTTTTTCCGGATGGACCTGGTAAGCGGTGAAGTGAATGAGGAGCAGAATGGTTTTGTATCCCTGGTGAACAAGCTGGACCTGACCAAATACATTGATTTTTACCAGTATAAAGAGCATGACCGGGAGCTGATCTCGCCCGTGCGTAAGCTGCAGTCAGGCGAGGTAAGTAAATACCTGAGCAAGAACTCGCCCTTTGCAGGCATCTGGGAAAATATTACCCATGATAATTCAGAAGAGCTGCCTACGGAAACCAAGGAGCTGATGCTGGAATACATGCATCCCAAGCTGGCCAAGCTGTTTCCGCAAATGGCAGAACATGGCTTACTGTTCCTGTTACCCAACCGGCAGCCGTTTAAAACACGTAACCTGCAGCCCATTGCATTAGCCGGCGGCCGCCTGTTGCCCGTGTTTAAAACCCATACCGGCGAAAAGGAAGTGGAGATCACCTGTTATGTGAATATAGAAGGTGAGCTGGTGAACGTAACGGACAATGAGTGGGAAAGCCCGCTGCTGTTCCTTTACAAGGGCATGCTGCACCTGTTTGAAAATCCGCAGGATGCATTGCATGTGGAGCTGTTCCGCAATACCGGCCGCTTACGTATACCCGTAACCGAATGGCCTACTTATTTAAAAGATTACCTGTTGCCCTTAAGCCGGCAATATGATATACAGTTTGATGCTTCCCTGCTGGCTGAGGTAGATGATATTTTACCGGAAAGCCGCGTGTACCTGAAAGAAATGGGCGAAACCTTTATTATTCAACCCGGCTTTGCCTACCATGGGCATGAGGTGGAGTGGAATGATGAAACCCGCATTACAGTGCAGGAAGGCAACAAAGTGCTCATTATTCACCGGAACAAAGCTGCGGAAGAGCAGTTTGTAGAAAGCATCCGGGCGCTGCACACCAATTTCAGTCAGCCCAGCAACAACAACTATTTTTACCTGCGCTCCAAAGAAGCGCTGAAGAACAACTGGTTCTTCCTGTTCTTTGATGCGCTGAAGGAAATGAATGTACGCGTGTTTGGCTTTGACGGCCTGCGTAACTTCAAGTTCAATTCCCATAAGCCGGTCACGAACCTGCAGATCAGCTCCGGCATTGACTGGTTTGATGCGCAGATAGAGGTGCTGTATGGCGATCAGCGTGTAAGCATTAAGGATATCAAACATGCGCTGGCTAATAAACAGAACTATGTACAGCTGGCAGATGGCTCCCTGGGCCTGCTGCCGGAAGAATGGCTGCGTAAATACTCCCTGCTGTTTAAGATAGGCGAGGAAAAAGATAAAGGACTTAAGCTAAGCAAATATAACTTCAGCGTTATTGATGAACTGTTTGAGTTTATTGATGATGAGGCCATTGTTATAGAGCTGGAGCAGAAGCGTAAAAAGTTGCTGCAGTTTGATGAGATCCGCAACGTTTCCCTGCCCCATAACCTGAATGCCAATCTGCGCCCTTACCAGGAAAGCGGTTTCCAGTGGCTTAACTATCTGGATGAAGTGAAGTGGGGCGGTATCCTGGCGGATGACATGGGTTTGGGTAAAACCATCCAGGCGCTTACGTTTGTACAGCATTACAAAAATACCCATAACGATAAATGTCTGGCGCTGGTGGTATGTCCTACTACGCTGATCTATAACTGGGAGAACGAGATCAAGAAGTTCACTCCTGAAATGCGTTACCATATTCATCATGGGCCTACGCGCATGAAGAACCCGGAAGAGCTGCAGAAGGTAGATATTATCATCACCACTTACGGTACCCTGCGCAGTGATGTGCAGCTGCTGATGAAAATGGAGTTTGACTATGTGGTGCTGGATGAATCCCAGGCCATTAAGAACCCGCAGAGCAAGGTTACCAAAGCGGCACAGCTGCTGCATACTAAGAACCGCCTGGCGCTGAGCGGTACACCCATGCAGAACAATACTTTTGATATTTATGCGCAGATGAACTTCCTGAACCCCGGTATGCTGGGGAGTGTAGACTTTTTCAGGAATGAATTTGCCACTCCTATTGATAAGTTCCAGGATGAGGAGCGCAAAGATCATTTGCGTAAGCTCATCTATCCGTTCATATTACGCCGTACCAAAGAGCAGGTGGCCAAAGAGCTGCCGGAGAAAATAGAAACTGTGATCTTCTGCGAAATGGATGCGGAGCAGCGCCATATTTACGATGCTTACCGCAATACCTACCGCTCCAAGATCTTAGGGGTGATAGAAGACCAGGGTATGGAACGTTCCCAGCTTACCATTTTGCAGGGCCTGATGAAGCTGCGCCAGATCTGCGATTCACCGGCTATCCTGAATGAATCAGAGCAGTATCCGAACCACTCTGTAAAGCTGCATGAGCTTACACGGGAAATGTCTGAGAATATCAGCAACCACAAGGTGCTGGTGTTTTCCCAGTTCCTGGGTATGCTGGCGCTTATTAAAGACCGCCTGCAGCATCTTAAAATTCCGTTTGAATATTTTGACGGCAGCACCAGCACCATAGAAAGGGAGCGCGCTATCCAGAACTTCCAGAATAACGAGGAGTGCCGTGTATTCCTGATCTCCCTGAAAGCCGGTGGCGTGGGTTTGAACCTTACTGCTGCCGACTATGTATATATTGTAGATCCCTGGTGGAACCCCGCTGTAGAACAGCAGGCCATTGTCCGTACCCACCGTATTGGCCAAACCAAGAACATTTTTGCCTACCGCATGATCTGTAAGGATACGGTGGAGGAAAAGATCTTACAGCTGCAGGAGCGCAAGAAATCTTTGGTAAAAGATATTATTGCCGATGATACCGGCTTTATTAAGAAGCTGTCTAAAGAGGATGTGCTGTATTTGTTCAGTTAGATCGCTCAGGAAAAAGCCTTAAATTTGATATATGAAGCTCAGCCAGCAAGATATTCAAGTCATCCGGCAGTACTTTGCAGATAAACCTGTGAAGAAAGCTTTCATTTTTGGATCCTATGCCAGGAATGAAGCAGATGCTAAAAGCGACCTGGATATATTGGTGGAGCTGGATTACACTACACATATTGGCTTAGGTTTTGTAAAAATGAAGCTGGACCTGGAAGATAAGCTGCACCGCCAGGTGGACCTGGTATCCAACCAGGCATTATCGCAGCATTTATTGCCTTTCATCAATGCAGACAAGCAATTGATCTATGAAAGGTAACATGGGCGATAAGCAACGATTGTTGCATATACTGGAAGCCATAACGGAAATAGAAAACTATACCATCAACCAAACTTTCCCCGATTTTATTACCAACTCCATGATGCGTTTCGCATCCATTAAACAAATTGAAATTATTGGCGAAGCGGCTAACCTGGTTACAGTGCCCACCCGCGAACGGTTCTCCGATATTGAATGGCGCCAGATCATTGGCCTCCGGCATATCCTTGTGCATGAATACTTTGGAATAGATGCGCAGCTGATATGGCAGGTGATCATTGATGATCTGCCTGTTTTAAAAACCAAGGTGCAGGAGATATTGACACAATTGCCATAAATAAGCTTACGCCATCAATTTTATCAGCAACACCGGCAGCCCCAGGGAAACGCCCATTCCGTAGAACAGATCTAACCAGAAAAAGGAGCCCATTGCGCCGGCATAAATAATGCCTACCACCGGCACTGTTACCACCTTTAGCCATTTCGGCGTATCCTCACCATGCCACAGCGTATTCCACATGGTTTGCGCATCGCCGATGCTGGGAAAAGCATGCATACCAATAGAAATAGACAGGTACAGCAAAAGATAATCCAACGCATTACCGCTGCTGAATTTCATGACCGGTATGGCAGCCGGGAAGGCAATAATAACTGCCAGCAAAGTGTTCACAATAAAAGGCCCGATGCCTATCCATAGCTGGTGCACAGGATTCCGTACCGGTTCATGGATCACATAACCGGCGGGGTTGGCAGGCTGGAAATATTTTACTTCAAATACGGCTACCCCGCATAAACGGCAAAACAGCTGGTGGGCCAGCTCATGTGCTACCACACCGGGAAAAGTAACGATCGTAATTATAATACCTGGAACAAAAAACATATTGAATACATTAATCTCTGTAAGTAATAGTACCGGCAATAACCCCTTGCAGGGTCGCTAACCCGTTGGTATCGGCATTGTGTTTTAACCGGGCCATCAGGGCATCGCGCTCTTTGGTTTGCCTGTTGAAATGATAGGCCAGCGCAAGCGCCTGCATGGCTGAAGGGTCATCCGGCGCCAGGCTATAGCTATATTGTGCTTTTTCAAGGGCCTGTTTGTCCAGCTTTTGCTTTATGAATATCCTGACCAGTGAAGTGTGTGCAACTACAGATTCTGCATTAAGCTTTAGCAGCTGGTTACATACCTTAGTAGCTTTTTCATATTGTTTTTCTTCCCGGTAAGCGGCGGCCAGCAAGCTATATGCCGGTTGAAAGTCCGGTGCAGCTGTTAATACCTGGTCGCAAAGACTATCGGCAGCGGCATATTCGTGTGTATCAAAATATTGGTCGGCCAATAAATAATTTGCCAGGTTATCTTCCGGGTGCTGCTGCACATACTGCTTTAAAGCCGTCTGGTAAGCTATGTTATCGTTCCTGAGGCTATCCCGTACAAAGTGAAAGGAACTATCCTTAAAGCTGTAGTTTTTAAAACCGCCTAATACTTTATTCACCTGTTCAATCAGCTCTTTTTCGTTGTTGAATGTTTTGCCGGCCCAATGTTCCCGCGCGCTGTCCGCTTCTACGAGGTGGTCATTATAATAAGCCGCAATCATGTAGTGGCAGGCGCCCTGCAGGTATTCCGGATAATCTTTTAGTGTTTGCCGCAGCGCCACTTCTGCGCTCATATACTTATGCTGCTCTTCCAGCTTTAACGCCCGCTCATAATTGAGGCCGGCGGTAAAGGACTTCGGAAACTTGACCAGGGAGAATAATACCAGCAAACCCACGCCCAGGGCTGCCCATAATACTTCTTTCTTAATGGGATAACGGCTTAGCCCGCGGCGGCAGGGGGCGCATAATCTTATTTTATAACCTTCTTCATAGGATGGTGTGCCGCATTTCTGGCATCCATTATTCCCCGCCGTCCCCTGCGCAGGAATGTTGTCATTTACTTCCATAGGTACTCTTGAATTGGGGCATTAAGATATGGTAAAAAATACAAATGTGTTATCCCACGATCATTGCATTTTCTGCAATCACCCTTCCGTTTCTGCATGGTTCCTTCATGCACCTTTTCACCTGCCCTAAACCTTATCCCCGGTTTTGCAATTGACTATCAATTGCTTACCCATCATTTCAAACCCTGCATGCCAACCCTGGCACTACAATAGCTTTTACCTGCCCGTAACAACGGTACCACTAATTAAAATATACATCATCATGTTTACCATTCTTTTATTACTCGCAGGCCTGGCCTGTTTTGTATTGTTCTTCCGCTCAATTGATTATTTCGACCGCATATAACAGCTAAAGACTATGATGAACGCATTATTTATCCTGGCCATAGGGGTGTTCCTGTACATGATATATGTATTGCTGAAACCCGAAAAGTTTTAAAACAAACAAGCCAAAAGAAAGAAGATGACAACAGAAATTTTAGGCGTAATTATCACCTATGCACTTACACTACTACTGGCCTGGCCTTTAGGGAAATACATAGCCAAAGTATTTAAGGGAGAAAGAACCTGGTCAGATCTTATGGCGCCAATAGAACGCCTGTTCTACAAACTATCCGGCATTAATCCTAAAGAGGAAATGAACTGGAAGCAGCACCTGAAAGCGCTGCTGACCATTAACCTGCTATGGTTTGTATATGCGTTTTTTGCACTGCTGTTCCAGGACAAGCTGCCCCTGAACCCGGATGGCAATCCCGGCCAAACACCGGACCTGGCCTTTAACACCGCCATCAGCTTTGTGGTGAACTGTAACCTGCAGCACTATTCCGGTGAAAGCGGGGTAACTTATTTCACCCAGCTGTTTGTGCTGGAGTTCCTGCACTTTGTAAGCGCCGCCACCGGTATAGCTTCACTGATAGTAGTATTAAAAGCACTAAAAGATAAAACCACCAGTAAGCTGGGTAACTTCTGGGACTTTTTTGTAAAAACCATCACCCGCATTTTATTACCGCTATCTATTGTTATTGCCATTATACTGGCCTTTAACGGTACTCCTGCCAGCTACAAAGGCAAAGACGCCTATGTAAGCCTGCAGGGCGATACGGTAAATGTATCCCGCGGCCCGGCTGCAGCCATGATAGCCATTAAACATCTGGGCACCAATGGTGGTGGCTGGTTTGGCGCCAACGCTGCACACCCGCTGGAAAATCCCAACTACATTACCTACATCACGGAAATGGTAGCGCAGGTAGTGCTGCCCATAGCCATGATCTTTGCGCTGGGCTTTTTCATAAACCGCAAAAAGTTTGCGTACGTGGTTTTCAGCATCATGACACTGGGCATGCTCTGTTTAGTGATACCAACCATCATTACGGAAATACATGGCAGCCCTGCCATTGCACACATGGGCATAGCACAGCCTACGGGCGCCATGGAAGGTAAGGAAGTACGGTTTGGTCCTGCGGGATCTGCGTATTGGAGCATACTCACCACCATTATCTCTACCGGTTCTGTAAATGCTATGCACGACAGCACCATGCCGCTTAGCGGTTTAATGCAAATGCTGGGCATGATGGTGAACAGCTTTTATGGCGGCTGCGGGGTGGGCTTCCTGAACTACTACATCTACATTATTATGGCCGTGTTTATATCCGGCCTTATGGTAGGCCGTACGCCGGAGTTCATGGGCCATAAGCTGGAAGCGCGTGAAATAAAAATAGCTGCGCTTATTACCCTGTTATCACCCTTCCTGATACTGGCAGGTACGGCATTATCTTCTTTCATTCTTGCACATCATCCGGAGGCCGACTGGGCGGTGAAACCATCGGCCTGGTTAAATAACCCGGGTTATCATGGTTTCTCTGAAATGCTGTATGAATACACTTCTTCCAACGCCAATAACGGTTCCGGGTTTGAAGGCTTGGGCGATAATAACATTTTCTGGAATGTAAGCACGGGCTTTATCCTGATCCTGGGCCGCTTTCTGCCCATTATAGGACCTGTAGCCATTGCAGGACTAATGGCCAACAAAAAATTCATACCGGCAGCTGCAGGCACCTTAAAAACAGATTCGCTCACTTTTGGGGTAATGACCTTTGCAGTGATCATTATCATTAATGCGCTGTCGTACTTCCCTGCGCTGGCACTAGGTCCTATAGCAGAGTATTTTTCCATGCATTAATGAACAATAGCTATAACAAATGAAAAATAAAGATAACAGACTTTTTCCGCGGGAGCTGGTGAAGGAAAGCTTACAACAATCCTTTATAAAGCTGGATCCCCGGTTAATGATAAAGAACCCGGTGATGTTCACCGTTGAACTGGGCACCGTAGTAATGTTGATTGTTACGCTGTACGCCATCATCACCAAGCATACAGACCAGGGCAGCGTAACTTATAACGGGCTGGTATTCCTGGTGCTGCTGCTCACCGTTTTGTTTGCCAATTTTGCGGAAGCCATTGCAGAAGCCCGCGGTAAAGCCCAGGCAGAGAGCCTGCGCAAAACCCGCGAGGAAACGCCCGCCAAGCTGATACGCACCATAGGCGAGGTATTTATGAATGAAGTGCAGGTGGTATCATCCGCACAGCTGCGCAAGGGAGATGTATTCCTGTGTGAGCCCGGTGATATTGTACCGGCAGATGGCGAGATCATTGAAGGCCTGGCCAGCATAGACGAATCGGCCATTACCGGCGAAAGTGCGCCGGTGATAAGGGAAGCCGGGGGCGATAAGTCCAGCGTGGTAGGCGGCACCAAAGTATTGAGCGACCGTATTAAAGTGCAGGTAAGCACAGAACCCGGTGAATCTTTTTTAGATAAGATGATTGCCCTGGTAGAAGGCGCCAGCCGCCAGAAAACACCGAATGAAATAGCGCTGACCATATTGCTGGCCAGCTTTACACTGGTGTTCATTATTGTTTGCGTAACCTTAAAACCGTTTGCAGATTATGCGCAAACACCTATTACTATTGCGGCCTTCATCTCCTTGTTTGTATGCCTCATACCTACTTCCATTGGCGGTTTGCTTTCAGCTATTGGTATTGCGGGTATGGACCGTGCCCTGCGCGCCAATGTAATTACCAAATCAGGTAAGGCCGTAGAAACAGCCGGCGACGTAGATGTGTTACTGTTAGATAAGACCGGTACCATAACTATTGGTAACCGTAAGGCCACTAACTTTTATGCAGCCAACGGAGTATCCAAAGAAGAATTTATAAGGCTCTGCGCCATCAGCTCCCTGTCAGACGAAACGCCGGAAGGTAAGTCCATTGTGGAATTGGCCGGTAAGGAGGTAGTAAGCAGGCTTTCGATAAATGGCGCTACGCTGGTAAAATTCACCGCTGAAACCCGCAGCAGCGGTATTGACTTGTCAGACGGTACCCGCATACGCAAAGGAGCCTCTGATGCTATGCAAAAGCTGGCAGCCCATGCCGGCCATAACGTACCGGCAGAAACCCTGGATCAGGTAAAAGCTATTGCCAAAGATGGCGGTACGCCCTTAGTGGTGGCCCTTAACAGCCAGGTACAAGGCGTAATAGAATTACAGGATATTATTAAACCCGGCATACAGGAACGGTTTGAACGCCTGCGTAAGATGGGCGTAAAAACAGTAATGGTTACTGGTGATAATCCTTTAACGGCCAAGTACATTGCTACCAAAGCCGGGGTGGATGATTTTATTGCGGAAGCCAAACCGGAGGACAAAATGGCCTACATTAAAAAAGAGCAGACCGAAGGCCGC
The DNA here is from genome assembly GCF_019091455.1 of Chitinophaga sp. GbtcB8. GTDB lineage: Bacteria > Bacteroidota > Bacteroidia > Chitinophagales > Chitinophagaceae > Chitinophaga. Next base: position 110,106 of record NZ_JAGXJN010000019.1, on the reverse strand, counting down.
CTGGTAGCTATGATGGGCGATGGTACCAACGATGCGCCGGCGCTGGCCCAGGCAGATGTAGGTGTGGCCATGAACAGCGGCACGCAGGCTGCCAAAGAAGCCGGTAACATGGTGGACCTGGATAATGATCCCACCAAACTGATTGAGATCGTGGAAATAGGCAAGCAGCTGCTCATGACGCGCGGCACGCTCACCACCTTTTCCATTGCCAATGATGTGGCTAAATACTTTGCCATTGTACCGGCGCTGTTCATTGCCTCTATTCCTGCCCTGCAGGGTATTAATATCATGCGCCTGCATAGCCCTGAATCAGCTATCCTGAGCGCAGTAATATTCAACGCCATTATTATTCCCCTGCTTATTCCGCTGGCATTAAGAGGTGTGGCTTACAAGCCTATTGGCGCCAGCGCGCTGCTGCGCAGGAACCTGCTCATTTACGGTGTAGGCGGGGTAATAGTACCATTCATTGGTATTAAGATCATAGACCTGTTCATTAGTATGTTCTTTTAACACTTAACAACAACCAACATGAAACGATATATTTTTCCTGCCGTAAGATTGACCCTGGTGCTGATAGTAGTGCTGGCAGGCCTGTTCCCGCTGTTTATTGCCGCTGTGGCTAAAATGGCGCCCGGTAAGGGCGATGGTGTAACGGTAATGCATAAAGGAAAAGTAGTGGGTTACGCCAACATAGGCCAGAAATTTACAGATGATAAATATTGCTGGTCGCGCCCCTCTGCAGTAGATTATAATGCCGCCGGTTCTGCGGGCTCCAATAAAGGCCCTTCCAATCCTGATTACCTGAGAACAGTGCAGGAAAGGATTGATACTTTCCTGGTGCACAATCCCGGTGTAAATAAAGAAGACATACCAGCAGAGCTGGTTACTGCATCAGGCAGCGGCCTGGATCCTGACCTTTCCCCTGCAGCGGTGGAAATACAGATACCCCGAATTGCCAAAGCCCGCGGCGTGGCGCCGGAGCGCATTAAAACACTGGTGAAAGAACATACAAAAGGACCTTTGTTAGGGTTGTTAGGCCCGTCTAAAGTGAATGTGTTACAGCTCAACATAGCATTGGACGATATGCAATAATAGTATTTCATATCCTATGAAGATTTAAACCTGTTAAGTACGTTCCCCGCGCTCCGCTGCTGAAAGGGTGGTGGGGCGCTATTTTAAAACGAAAGGATCTATCCAACGATATTTTATGAAACAATTTTTAATTAGCACAGCCATGCTTACTATTACGGCTACACGCGTATTCTCACAAGACAGCACCGCAGCAAAAGAACCGGGAAAGCTTACCTTTTCCGGTTATGCAGAGGTTTATTATAGTTATGATTTTAATAATCCTGGCAACCATGTGAAACCGCCATTTATCTATAGCTATAACCGGCATAATGAGGTGAACCTGAACCTGGGATTTGTGAAAGCCAATTACACATCTGACAGGGTACGGGGTAATATTGCTATTATGGCCGGTACCTATGCGCAATACAACATGGCATCAGAAGCAGAGCTGCTGCGGCATGTGTACGAAGCAAATGCAGGTCTGCGTATTGGGAAGGGGCTTTGGGTAGATGCCGGTATAATGCCCTCCCATATTGGGTTTGAAAGCGCCATTGGAAAAGATTGTTATACGCTTACCCGCAGCATTATGGCAGATAATACACCTTATTATGAAGCAGGCGTTAAAATAACCTGGAATCCCAATGAACAATGGACACTGGCTGCCATGTACCTGAACGGCTGGCAGCGCATTCAGCGGGTAGATGGCAATCAAACACCCGCCTTTGGCACGCAGGTAACCTTTAAGCCCAATGATAAGGTAACGCTGAACTACAGCACATTTATCGGGAATGATAAGCCGGACAGCGCCCGGCAAATGCGGTATTTTAATGACCTTTACGGTACCTTTAGCATAGGAGATAAATGCACACTGGTAGCGGGTATTGACTATGGTTTGGAGCAAGCTGCAAAAGGCAGCAGCGATCTGAATACCTGGTACAGCCCCATTCTCATAGCCCGGTATGCATTAACGGATAAGGTGGCGCTTGCCGGCCGTGTAGAACATTTTAATGATAAACACGGCGTTATTATTAATACCGGCGCTGCGAATGGTTTTCAAACCACCGGTTATTCCCTGAACCTGGATGTAAAACCCATGGATAATGTGCTGTTCCGGATAGAGGGGAAATATTATGACAGCAAAGACGCCATATTTGTAAAGGATGATGAGCTGAAAACCGGGAATGTATCGGTAACCACCTCATTATCTTTCTGGTTTTAACCATATGCCTGTTATGACAGACAAAGAACATACGGTACAACATTACCTGCACCTGGCCAACAAAACATCGGGCCGGGGCAAGTTCAAGATCTATATTGGTATGAGCGCCGGTGTAGGTAAAACCTACCGTATGCTGCAGGAAGCGCACAATCTGCTGCGGAATGGTGTGAACATACAGATAGGTTACGTGGAAACACATAACCGTAAAGAAACACAGGCATTGATAGACGGGTTGCCGGCCATACCGCGCAAGCAGGTTTTTTATAAAGGCAAAATGCTGGAAGAAATGGACCTGGACAGCATTTTATTGCTGAACCCTGAATGGGTGATAGTAGATGAGCTGGCACATACCAACATACCCGGCGCACGTCATGAAAAACGCTGGCAGGATGTGGCGGAGCTTTTAAATGCAGGCATTAACGTTATATCTGCCGTGAACATACAGCACATTGAAAGCATTAACCAGCAGGTGAAAATAATTACAGGTGTGGAGGTAAAAGAGCGTGTGCCGGATAGTGTGCTGCAGATGGCTGATGAAGTAGTGAACATAGACCTTACAGCCGATGAGCTGATCACCCGCCTGAAAGAAGGTAAGATCTACGATCCTTCAAAAGTAGAAACAGCGCTCAAGAATTTTTTCCAGTCGGAAAAAATACTGCAGCTGCGGGAGCTGGCCCTGAAGGAGGTAACCTCGCAGGTAGAGCGTAAAGTAGAAATAGAGGTGCCGCGCAGCCAGCAAATGCGGCATGAGAATTTCCTGGCCTGCATTTCTACCAACGATGAGGTGGCGCGTAAAGTGATCCGCAAAACAGCCCGCCTGGCATCTTATTACCATGGCAACTGGTATGTGCTGTACGTGCAGGCCCCGCGTGAAAATGCCGCCCGCATAAGCCTGGCATCCCAGCGCCATTTGATCAATAACCTGAAGCTGGCTACAGAGCTGGGTGCGGAAGTGCTGCAGGTGCACGATGCCCGCATAGCGCAGGTGATCATAGACACGGCTATTGAAAAGCGGGTAACCACCGTGTGTATTGGTAAACCGCACATTAGCCTGTTCCGTATTATCCTTAGAACCAACCTTTTTAACCAATTATTAAAAACATTATCTTCCAATGACATTGATCTCATAATTCTATCATGAGGCTAAAAACAAAGATCACGCTGGGGGTGCTGTTCCTTTACTTTATGCTGCTGCTGGTGAGCGTACTGGGATACTATTATCTCACCAACCTGAATGCAAAGGCACGCACTATTTTGCAGGATAACTATGAATCCCTGGAATACAGCAAGAACATGCTGATAGCGCTGGATGCCCTGAGTGCTGACCGCAGCAGCGGCCTGCTAAATTTTGAGCAGCAGCTGCACCGGCAGGAAGCTAATATTACTGAATATGGCGAAGGCAGCGCCACCGTGCAGGTACGCAGGGCCTTTGAACGGCTGAAAAAAGACAGCGCTGTTTCCCAGCAGGAGCTGCAGGCCATACGCAAAAGCATATACGTGATCATGGATGCCAACATGCAGGCCATTGCAGGGAAACATGAAAGCGTAAAGAAAACGGCTAACAATGCGCTGTTATACATAGCCATTATCAGCGGGGTTTGTTTTTTACTGGGCTTCACCTTTGTATATAATTTCCCGGGTTATGTGGCCAATCCCATCCGGGAGCTTACCATCGGTATTAAAGGCATTGCAGATAAAAAATACAGCCAGCGCCTGCATTTTGAAAGCGCAGATGAATTTGGAGAGCTGGCCACGGCCTTTAATACCATGGCTCAGCGACTGGATGATTATGAGCACAGCAACCTGGCCCGCATTATGTTTGAAAAGCAGCGTGCGGAAGCGGTGATCAGCAGCCTGAAAGATGCTACCATTGGTTTTGATACCAGGAACATTATCCTGTTTGCGAACACACCCGCCCTGCAATTATTAAATATGCCGGAACAGGCGCTGATAGGCAAACCTGCGCAGGAAGCAGCCAAACATAATGACCTGCTCAGCTTTTTAGTGAACCCGCAGAACATGGGTCCATTGAAAATAGTGGTGGATGGCAAGGAATGTTTTTTTACCAAAGAGCTGGTGGATGTTGATTATGCCAATGAAAGGATCGGTTACATTATTGTGCTTAAGAACATTACCAGCTTCCGGGAGCAGGACCTGGCCAAAACACATTTCATAGCTACGGTATCGCATGAGCTGAAAACACCTTTAGCCTCTTCTGACTTTAGTTTAAAGCTGCTGGAAGATGAGCGCATTGGCCACCTGACCAGTGAGCAGCATGAGCTGGTAGAAAGCCTGAAGCAGGATAACCTGCGTATGATCAAAATTGTAAGTGAGCTGTTAAACCTTTCGCAGGTAGAAAGCGGCAACATTCAGCTGCAGCCCCAGCCCGTGGCCCCCGCGCAGGTATTGGAGTACGCGCTGGACACGGTGCGTAAACAGGCCGCCCAGCAGCAGGTGAACATTCAAACCCATATACCGGAACAATTGTCCAGCATACAGGCCGATGTGGAGAAAACCGCCTGGGTGCTGGTGAACCTGCTTACCAATGCCATCCGTTATTCACCCGCAGGATCTGCGGTGCAGCTAACCATTACACAAACGGCAGACACACTTACATTCAGTGTGAAGGATGAGGGCAAGGGCATTCCGGCTGCTTTCCGTGAAAAGATCTTTGAACGTTTTTACCAGGTGCCCGGCACGCACAGTCAAAAAAGCAGCGGGCTGGGACTGGCCATAGCAAGGGAGTTTATAGAAGCGCAGGGAGGAACTATAGGGGTAGAGAGTGAGGAAGGCAAAGGCAGCCTGTTTTATTTTAGCTTACCGCTGGCGGTATAAGCTTACAGGCGTTCCATTTCCTGCAATACTTCCTGGCAGGCTGCATCCATAATAGCGGACAGCTGCTTTACTTTTTCATGAATAGCGGGTATGTTGGTGCCCTGCTCCGCCTCTTTCTCCAGATCGCGGGTAGTTTCCATAGCATTTACAATAGGCACAATACCCAGGCTTGATTTGAGGCGATGGGCCAGGAAGGCCGCTCTTTTCCAGTCCTGCAGCTGGGTGGCTTCCCGGATCTCCTGCACATTTTTAGGCATGGTGGAAAGGAACTCCTGCAGCATTTCTTTTATGTAAGCCGTGTCATTATATAATATGCTGCGTAAATGGTTAAAGTCTACTACACCAGGACCAGGCATAGGGGTGTTGTCCAATATCTTCATATATAACTCTTCAGGTACAAATGGTTTGGAAATATAATCATTCATGCCGGATTGTAAACATTTTTCCCGTTCACCTTTGATAGCGGCAGCGGTCATGGCAATCACCGGGGTATCAATACCTTGCTTACGCAGCTGTATGGTAGTGGTATAGCCATCCATTTCAGGCATTTGGATGTCCATGATTATGCAGTCATATTCTTTCTGCTGTACCAGGGTAAGCACTTGTCTGCCATCCGCTGCAATGTCTACCCGGGCGCCGGCTTTGTGCAGGGTATTATAAGCTACGCGCTGGTTAATAATATTATCTTCTGCTACCAGCAGCATTTTGCCCTGTAATACGGGCCGTAGCTGGGTAGCTGCTGCCAGGCCTTTGCTTTGCGTTTCCGGCAGGAAGAGGTTTTTGGTAAAGGGTATTTCGCAATAAAAAGTAGTGCCGGCGCCTTCCTTGCTTTTTACGGTAAGGGTGCCTCCCTGCAGGGCTACCAGCTCCCGGGTAATGGCCAGCCCCAGGCCGATGCCACCGTAACGGCGGGTATTTTCTGCATTGGACTGTGTGAAGCTTTCAAAAATGATCTCCTGCTTATCTGCCGGTATGCCAATGCCGGTATCACTCACCTCAAAGCCTATACGCACCTGGGTATTTTGCGTGGCCAGCACCCGGCAGCGTATGCCAATGGCGCCACCTGGCGTAAATTTAATGGCATTCTCCACCAGGTTCACAATGATCTGGGTAAAACGTACAGGATCGCCCAGCAGGTGGTCCGGCACTTCGTCTGCTACTTCCAGGGAATAATGCAGCCCTTTTTGCTGTGCCTGTAACTGCAGGGGTAACAGGGTTTTATCCATCAGCTCACGGAAATGAAAGGCAATTTGTTCCAGCGCCATTTTGCCGGAGCGGATCTTGGAAAAATCCAGTATCTCGTTAATAATGGCCAGCAGGTTACTGGCAGATTGCTGGGTAGCGTGAATGTATTCTTTTTGCTCAAGTGTTAAAGAAGTGTTAGGGGGCAGGTTGGTCATACCGATAATACCGTCCATGGGCGAAGGAATTTGGGGGCCAAGGTTGGCGGGGAACATTCCTGGTGGGC
>NZ_JAGXJN010000019.1:0-103503 GCF_019091455.1 Chitinophaga sp. GbtcB8 | reverse complement strand
TACGAATTTCGTGGCTCATGTTGGCCAGGAACATTTCCTGCTGGCGTTTGGCATCTTCCGCTACTTTACGTGCATGGATCAGCTCCTGCTCATATTTAATGCGTTCAGAAATATCTTTCAGCCAGCATTGGTACCCTTTCATTTCACCATCTTTATAAAGTACTACTACTTCCTGCTCAACCCATTTCCGTTCCCCGTTCTTGGTAATGATCTGGAATTCCCGGTGTGTAACCGGTATTTTTTCCCTGACCTGCCGCAGGTAATATTGCATCAGCTCATCATACATTTCAGGGTCAATATGCATGGAATAGTGCTGTCCCAGCAGCTCTGCATCCGTATACCCGGTTAAGGCAGCGGCATGTTTGCTAACAAATGTAAAGTAGCCGCCCCTGTTGGTAACATAGAGTAATACATGAGCAGTTTGTATAAGCTGTAAATATTTGTGCTCACCTTCCTGCAGCTCTTTTTTGGCCTTTTCCAGCAGGCCCATGTCACGGTTCAGCCACAGCAGGGCTATTATGGAAACCAGGAGAATGGAGAGGTCCGTTACCAGGGGTAAACGCGCGGTAACCAGCAGCCAGGTAAAGCCGGCGGCATTAATGAGTAAGAAGATCAGGATAGGTTTTTTCAGTGGCATATTAAAGCTCTTCAAACCTAATGGTTAATGGAAAAGGGAATTGATGACTGTCAGGGGTCAAAAATAGGGTGTGAAATCGAGGTAGTGGGTTATTTTTTTAATGCTTGGGCTCTTTGTTTTATTCTATTTCCATTAGATTTGCCTAATTTTCTTTCTTTTAAGTCGTTATAACTGTATGAAAAAAATATTCTTTACCCTTGGGTTGATGGTGTTTTCGCTGAGCGTTTTTTCCCAGGAAGCTATGAACAAAGCCATGAACTCAGTGACCCGTTCCAGGGATTTTCTGGTGATATCCCTTACGTATGATGGCTGGGCCAACAAGCCGGATAGCGTAGGCACCGGGTTAAACCGGGGTTTTAATATAGCCTTCATGTACGATTTCCCTATTAATAAAACCAATTTAAGCCTGGCAGCAGGTTTAGGTATTGGTACCAGCGGCGTGTTCCTGAAAAACCACGTGCTGAATATGGATGACGCTACTACGGATGTTGCTAAATTCTCTACCGACAATACTTTTAAGAAGTATAAAGTAGCGACCACTTACCTGGAAATACCGCTGGAGCTGCGCTACCGTAGTGTGCCGGACAATGCCAACAAAGGCTTTAAAGTAGCTTTGGGTGTAAAGATCGGTAACCTGATGAATGCGCATACCAAAGAACGGAATAGCATAGGCGGCACGCGCAATACTGAAAAAATAGCTAACAAACGGTTCTTTAACTCCTGGCGTTATGCTGCTACTGCGCGTATTGGCCTGGGTAACTTAGCCTTGTTCGGTTCTTATAACCTGAACCCCCTGTTCAAGGATAATGGCAGCAATTTAGATATCAGGCCGTATTCTATAGGGATAGCGATCAGCGGACTGTAGTAAATTAATGTGCAAATATGCAAATGTGCGGATGTGCAGATGATGGATCATTTGCGCATCCGCATTTTTCATTGGCAAACACCATCATTTGCACATCTGCTTATCCGCACATCTGCACATTCTCTACTCTCCTTTGAATGCCGGTTTACGTTTTTCCATAAAAGCGCTTACTCCTTCCTTATAATCTGCAGAGCGGCCTGCAATTTCCTGGCAATAGGCTTCGTAATCCAGTATGGCATCCAGGTTCTCCGTCATGCCTTTGGTGAGCATTTTTTTCATGAGAGCAATGGCTTTGGTAGGTGCATTGGCGTAAAAGGCGGCTTCTGCCTGTACAGCGGCATCCAGCTCTTCTGCAGGTACTACTTTGTTCACCAGCCCTAATTGCAGTGCTTCCGGCGCCGTGAGCTTGGTAGCTTTGGTAGCCATCTCAAATGCACGGTGGTAGCCAATAGTACGTGGTAAAAAGTAAGAGCTGCCGGAATCCAGCACCAGCGCAATATTCACAAAGATCTCTATAAGGGTAGCGGTTTCGCTGGCAATGATCAGGTCACAGGCCAGGGCCAGTGAGCAGCCTGCGCCTGCAGCCACACCGTTCAGCTTACAGATAACAGGTTTAGGCAGGTTGCGGATAGCGCGGATAATGGGATTATAACGTTTATGCAGGGATTCGCTGAAGCTGCGGTTACCTGCTTCCTGAGAGGCTTTCAGATCCTGCCCGCTGCAAAAGGCTTTGCCGGTGCCGGTTAATACAATGGCCCGCACAGCGGTATCTTTTTCTACCTGTTTCAGGGCATCCTGTAATTCATAGCTCAGCGGATCATTGAAGGCATTGTATACCTCCGGCCGGTTAAGGGTAATGGTGGCGATGCCGTTTTGGGTGTTGAGTAAGAGGGACGTGGACATATGATTGTAATTACGGATTATCAATTACGAATGATGCTTAACGCGGAACCCGTAATGCTGAAAGCTGATTATGTTTTGTTAGAACAAGCGTTAAGCCTTCAGCATTACGCGTTAAGCGTAAATCAACTACAGCGTTTCTTTCAGCCAGCTGAAAAATTCCCGCTGCCATACCAGCGCGTTCTGCGCACGCAATACCCAGTGATTTTCTTCAGGGAAGTACAGCAATTTGCTTTTAATGCCTTTTAGCTGCGCCAGCTGAAAAGCCTGTAAGCCCTGCTCTATACCTACCCGGAAATCAATACCACCCTGCACAATAAGGATGGGTGTATTCCATTTGTTAGCGTAATTGCTGGGGTTAAACTCCTGGTGGCTTTTTGCATTAGCAGCCTCCCAGGGAGCGCCAATATCCCAGTTGGCAAACCACATTTCTTCTGTGGTGCCGTACCAGCTTTTGAGGTCAAATAAACCATCGTGCGCAATAAAAGTTTTAAAACGGTTGTTGTGCACACCGGCCAGCATGTACACGGAGTAACCGCCGTAGCTGGCGCCTACTGCGCCCAGGCGGCTTTTATCTACATAGGGTTCCTGGCTTACAGCATCAATGGCGCTCAGGTAATCGCGGATGGGTTGTCCGCCCCAGTCTTTACTGATAGATGCATTCCACTCCACCCCATGCCCCGGCATGCCGCGGCGGTTGGGCGCTACCACAATATAACCCTGTGAGGCAATGAGCTGAAAGTTCCAGCGGTAAGAGTAGAACTGTGATACGGCTGCCTGCGGGCCACCCTGGCAATACAATAAGGTGGGGTATTTTTTAGCAGGGTCAAAGTCCGGCGGATAGATGACCCAGGTCAGCATCTCTTTGTTATCCGTGGTTTTAACCCAGCGCTTTTCTATTTTACACATGCCGGTTTTGTCGTACACGGCTTTGTTTACAGTGGTTAGCGGCTGCAGGCTGCCTTTGGGAAGGCTTACAGTGAATAGCTCTGTGGCATGGTTCATATCCTGGCGGGATACTACCAGCGTGTTGCCTGCCTGTCCTACAAAACCGGTAATATCAAAATCACCGGTAGTAACCTGGCGTATATGCTTAGCCGTGGTAGCGGCAATATCTTTTTGCAGGCTGATCTCCAGCAGCTGTTCCGTACCTTTTATCACGGCCAGGAAAAACAGCTGTTTACCATCCAGGCTCCAGCGTATAGCCGATGCCGTACCATCCCATTCTTTGGTGAGGTTGGTGATCTTACCGCTGCTGCGTTCCATTACCACCACATCATTTTTATCAGCTTCAAAACCATCCTGCGCCATGCTGGTCCAGGCCAGGTGTTTGCCATCGGGGCTAAAAACGGGGCTTACATCATAGCCCATCATGCCCTGGCTCAGGTTGCGGGTACTGCGGGTTTCAAGGTTGTACTCGTAAATATCGGTGTTGGTGCTGGTGGCATAATCTTTCCCGAATTTCTTTTTGCATACGTACAGGATGCTTTTACCATCCGGCGCCCATATCATATCTTCTGCGCCGCCAAAGGGCATTTGCGGGGCGTCATAGGGCTCTCCTTCCATGATATCTACAGGAGTGCCTACCTGGCCGTTATCATAGGTAGCATAAAATACGTGCTGAAAGTTGCCGTCTTCCCAGGTATCCCAGTGGCGGTAGTTCAGGTTGTCGTAGATCTGCACGTTGGATTTAGGCAGGTCGGGGTAAAAGTCGCTGCCGCTTACTTTTTTGATCTTCACGTCTTTGGAAAACAGGATGTGTTTTCCGTCCGGCGAGATGCGGATGTTCTGCATACCGCCTTCTACATTTGTTTTTTGTACGGCGTTGGTGCCGTCGGCATTCATTTCCCACCATTGGTCTTTCAGGGAATAGCCGATCTGCTGGCCCTGCAGGGCGGCAATACCGTTTTCGCCCCCGGGCTGTTGTGTGATCTGTTTGGCTTCGCCGCCGGTAAGGGGAATGGCGTACAGGTTCTTTTCACTTTTGTTTTCGGCAATGTTATACTGTGTTACACCGTAAATAACGGTTTTGCCGTCTGCTGTCAGAGCTTCGCCGCTCACCCGCCCCAGCTGCCAGAGCAGCTCGGGCGTCATTTTATCCTGCGCCATGGTCATAGTAGAGATCAATAATCCTGTCAGTAAAAAAGGTTTATACATGGTTGTAACCGGTTTTTTGGATGGCTAAATGTAGGAAAATTTAGACCACGGTCCGCGGACTACAGACGACAGCCTGCTGCGATTTTGGGATTACCGGGGTAAATAATGGCCGGTATGGTCATCGTTTTGGAAGACGGGAAATACTTAACGGCCAGCAGAGCACAGACAACCGCCTGGCGGGGCTATGGACCGTTGTCCGTGGACTGTGGTCCAGAATTACTAATTTTGCCTAAATTTTTATAAGCATTGTTAGATAAGCAGAAAGTAGTTCAACAAGAGGAAAAGGCAGTTATTGTGGGATTGATCCACCAGGAACAGACGGAACGCCAGGTGCAGGAGTACCTGGACGAGCTGGCCTTCCTGGCAGAAACCGCCGGCGCAATTACCGTTAAACGGTACACGCAAAAGCTGGCGCATCCGGACCGGGCTACCTTTATAGGTAAGGGCAAGCTGGAAGAGATCAGGCAGTTCATCTTCGGGAAAGATATTTCATTAGTAATATTTGATGATGAGTTAACCGGCTCGCAGATCTCCAATATTGAAAAGGTGCTGAAAGCGAAGGTAATAGACCGCAGTGACCTGATACTGGACATCTTTGCCCGCCGCGCCCGTACAGCACAGGCCAAAGTGCAGGTAGAGCTGGCGCAGTACCAGTACATACTGCCCCGCCTGCGTGGTATGTGGACGCACCTGGAACGTTTGGGTGGCGGTATTGGTACCAGGGGCCCTGGTGAAACGGAAATTGAAACGGACCGCCGTATTGTAAAGGATAAAATATCCCTGCTGCGTAAACGCCTGGGCGAAATAGACAAACAGGCCCTCACCCAGCGCAAGGAACGGGGAGAATACATTCGTGTAGCCCTGGTAGGTTATACCAACGTGGGCAAAAGCACCATTATGAACCTCATCAGCAAAAGCGAGGTGTTTGCAGAGAACAAGCTGTTTGCCACACTGGACACTACTACCCGTAAAGTGGTGTTTGAGCAAACGCCTTTTTTGCTCAGTGATACCGTAGGGTTCATCCGCAAGCTGCCCCACCATTTAGTGGAAAGCTTTAAATCCACGCTGGATGAGGTGCGCGAAAGTGATATCCTGCTGCATGTAGTGGATATCTCACATCCCCAGTATGAGGACCAGGTAGAAGTGGTGAACCGCACTTTGCAGGAGCTGAAGGCCCTTGACAAGCCCACCATCATGATCTTTAACAAGATGGACTTGTACGAGGAGCAGACCTTTGACAAATGGCTGGCCCCTGAAGTAAAACAGGATATTTTACGTCAGCTGAAGGAAACCTGGGAACAGAAAACCAATGGCAACTGCGTGTTCATATCTGCCCTGGAACGCCGCAACATTGAGGAGCTGCGTAAAACCATTATGGATAAAGTGATGACCCTGTACCGGGAGCGCTATCCTTACAAATCGGAATATTTTTATTAGAATAGCTGAATGGTTACAGGGTGATGGTGAATCCGCCACACATCCTGTAACCATTTAACAATAAAACCCATGGCCAAGCAATACACCTGGTATAAGATAGATGCGGAGAATTTGATAGTAGGAGAACAGGAGATCATAACTGTGGACGTAAACGGTAAAACCATCTGTTGTACCCAGTATCAGTCACAGCTATACGCTTTTGCATACAAATGCCCGCATGCCAGTGGTATTATGGCCGATGGTTTTATTGACAATGATGGTAATGCGGTGTGCCCCATACACCGTTACCGGTTTAGTGTTAAGAACGGGTATAACAGCAGCGGGGAGGGATATTACCTGAAAACCTATCCTATTGAAAAGCGGGAGGACGGGGTATATATAGGTATGGAGAAGAGCGGCCTGTTTGGGTGGCTGTGATGTTAGCAATTAGCTGTTAGTAGTTAGCTATTAGCCATTAATTTTCTGTTAATAGTACCTTACGTGGTGCTATCAATATTCCATAGCTGTATTTTTTCCTCATGATCTCCGATACAAACGAAAGGCAGGTCAGCCTGCTTATAATAGGTTTACTTATTTTCATGAATTTCACCGGCCTTAATATCACCATTATGGAGCCGGATGGTGCGCTGTATGCAGGTATTGCGAAGTATATGGTGCAGCATCATGATTACTGGAACCTGTTTGCTGACGGGCACGACTGGCTGGATAAACCGCATTTTCCATTCTGGATGATGTGCCTCAGCTACCAGGTATTTGGTTTTACCACTGCAGCATATAAGCTCCCTGCTATTTTATTTTTGCTGGCAGGAGCTGCTTATACCTACCTCTTTGCCCGGCGCTTGTATGATGAGCAGGTGGCCCGCTGGGCAGTTTGCATTTTGCTAACTGCAGAGCATATCGTGATCTCCAATAACGATGTACGGGCGGAGCCTTACTTAACAGGACTGATCATCGGAGGTGTGTATCATTTATACCGCAGCCAGCGCTCCACATTCAATTACGATGTATTACTGGGGGCGCTGCTCACCGCCTGCGCCATTATGACCAAAGGCATTTTTGCGCTGGTACCTATTAGCGGCGCTATTGCGGGCCATTTGGTGTTTACGAAGCAATGGAAACAGCTGCTTCATTTCCGCTGGCTGATTGCCGCTATATTGATCGCAGCATTCATTACACCGGAGTTATATGCCCTTTACCAGCAGTTTGACCTGCACCCGGAAAAAGTGGTGTTTGGCAAAACAGGGGTTTCCGGTATCCGTTTCTTTTTCTGGGACAGCCAGTTTGGGCGCTTCGCCAATACGGGGCCCATTAAAGGCGCGGGGGATCCTACTTTTTTCTTTCATACGGCGCTGTGGGCCTTTTTGCCCTGGTCTGTGATGTTATATGCCGCGGTGGTGGTGTTCTTTAAAAATCGGCGGCAGGCCCTGGAGTATTACTGCATTAGCGGGGCGCTGCTGACGTTTGCACTGTTTTCTTTGTCGCGGTTCCAGCTGCCGCATTATCTGAATATCGTTTTCCCGTTCTTCGCCATTTTAACGGCGCAGTATGTGCTGGGGATGAAGGCCGTTAAATTCTTCCGCATTACGCAGTATACCATTATGATCATTATTGCGGTGGCTATATTGGGTTTGGGCGTGCTTTACCAGCCAATACTGAATTATTATGCCCTGTTTTGCATGCTGCTGGGACTTTTGCTGTTCTTACTACTGCCCCGCTGGCTAGGCAATGGTACGCTGGTGCTGGTGTTCTTCCGTACCTGCGCGGCTAGCCTGGTGCTGAATATTTTCCTGAACCTGGTGCTGTACCCGGATATGATCCGCTACCAGAGCGGGAGCACCATTGCCCGGCATGTGAACCGGTATTTCCCCGGTGTGCCGGTAGATTTCTGGAAAGGACAGTCGTATTCTCTGGAGTTTTACCTGCATACACCCCTGCAGCGATACGATAGCGCCGGTTTGCGCCAGGCAGTGGCAGGCGGGCCGGTATTGCTGGTAATGAACCCTTCAGAAGCGGATACTTTGCAGCGGCAGGGGTATAATTGCCAGCTGGTAAGGGAATTTGTGCAGTTTTATGTGACCAAGCTGGATCTGGAGTTTGTGAATAATAAGACGCGGGGAAGAGCGGTAGGGAGAAGGTGGCTGGTGCTGGTAATGCCGGGGAGGGATGGGAGGTGATTGTTTTGGGATGGGGTGTGAAGAAATGGCGCAGGGGATGATCGGTAATGTGACTCGAAAAACCGTATTCTGAAGGGATATTTTGTAAAACTTGCCACCTATGCTACGGTTATTGGTGTATTGCGGGTACAGTCGTGTCTGGGGAAGCGGCCAGGGTGGGGCATTACAGAGGTTTATTGAAAAAAGTTGAGAATAGATTTTGCAAAATTCAAAAATTACCTATTTTTGCAATCCCAATTTGCGATTGAGGTTCAATTAGTGAAAAGGGAAATATTCCTCCTTAGCTCAGTTGGTTAGAGCATCTGACTGTTAATCAGAGGGTCGCTGGTTCAAGTCCAGCAGGGGGAGCGAAGAAACGAAAGGCTTGCAGTGATGCAGGCCTTTTTCTTTTTAAAGATGCGCCTCATTCTTGCCCTCATCAAAAAAAAACGAGCTACTCATCAATGCTCCTTAAAAAAATCACTAATAAGATTCAACACCTCATCAAAATTTGTTTCAAGCACCCAATGACTACCATCAATAATATGGACCTGGGCATCAGGTAAGTCCCTCTTGTAACAGGCAGCCTCCTCCACATTAAAAAACGGATCATATTTTCCCCATATGACAAGGGCAGGAGGTTGATGAACACGGAAATACTCCTGAAAGGCAGGGAACATTTTCATATGATTCTTATAATCACATTTCAGTTCATATTGCATATCGATATTACCAGGCCTTTTCATCGAATCCCAATCAAGCATCCATAATTCAGGACTTAGTGTTGATAGCAATTCTTCAGGTAATCCTGCAGTATATTGCCACTTCACGCCTTCTTCGCTTAGGAATGCGTAAAGTTTTTTCTTTTTTTCAGGAGTAGGATTTTCCCAATAATCCCTCATTTCATCCCATATCCCATAAACGCCTTCTTCGTATGCATTGCCGTTTTGCACAATTAATCCTTCGATCTTTTCAGGATGGTTTAAGCATAGTTGAAGACCGACAGGAGCTCCATAGTCGTGAAGATAGATCGTAAATGTCTTTAGGTTTATCTCATCCGTAAACTTGTTCATACAAGTCCCAATATTCCTGAAGGAATATTCAAATTGATCTTTAGATGGAAAAGCGCTGAATCCAAATCCGGGGAAATCCGGAGCAACCAGATGAAGCCTGTCTGATAAAGCTGTCATCAGATTTTTAAACATTACGGACGAGGTTGGGAAACCAGGTAAGAGTAATATGGATGGGTTTTTCCTATCTCCGGCCTCACGGTAGAAAATATCAATACCATCAACTTTAATGGATCGGTTAAATATCTGCCTACTCATGCTTGTGTACCGATCAAAGATTGTGCCCCGAGGCTATCAATATTGAATCATCTCCCCGTTACCAGGCACTTCCGATTGGGATTAATATAATCAAGGCTTTTCTCTTCAAATAATTGTTCCAGCGCTTCACAACCATTCTCAATCTTATAATCTCTTTCTTCTTTTGTTATCGGAATAAGCCAATAACAATGAATTTCATTGCCTTCAAAATTAAACAGCTCCAGATTCTGTCCGTCCAGATAAGGTAATGATATAAAACCGTGATCGCAGATGGAATTATCCAACCAGGATTGGCCAATATTGACGGTATGATGGATATTTAGAGGCAGACCGGTTCTATGATAGGAGGCACAATAAGTCATTAGCTCAACCAGCTTAACGTCTATTTTCGGGGAAAAGGCAAACAGCTCAATCAGGTTATCATCTATTCTATCGGCAGACATACCTACCGTGCAATAAGTAAATACACCATGGCGCTTGTTTGGAGGAATTTCGAGTACAGAGAAATCAGGATGTAACTTCTCCCTGGAGCCTTTATCAAGCACGTTTTTCCTTCCAGCCTGGTCAAAATAGTGCTGATAATGCTGCTTAAGCTGATCTATATATTGTTTTGAATCCAGGACCTGCATCTTTATGTAATAAAATTACAGCTTAAAGATAAGTATTAGGTAGAATTCCCCTTGTGTTGAAGTTAGCTATTGGCACCAGAAGAGATGTGCTTTCAGGTAAATTAGCAAAAGCCACTACGTAGATCACGATAGACGTAAACATAAAAACCGGATCCTTTAGTCCGGCCTTTACGTTTTTTATTAAGGTTCGGTTATAGCAGTTGCAAATATTTCTCCTATGTAGAGCTAAAAAGATTTGCCCTGTCTTTTGAAGCTATCAGTTGTTAGCTCTGATGCTCAGGCATGCCTTTAGGGTCCATCCAAATAAATTCCCAATGGTGGCCATCGAGGTCCTCAAAACTGTGTTGGTACATAAAGCCGTAGTCGCTGGCTGGATTAGGTATCGTGGCGCCTGCTGCTTCTGCTTTGTGTACCATTTCGTTAACGGCATCTTTACTATCGGCAGATAAGGCAATAGAGCACTCCACCGATTTGTGGGCATCTATAATTTCCTTTTTAGTAAAAGTCTGAAAAAAAGTTTCTATAAGCAGCATTACATATATGGTATCGCTGATGATCATACAGGCTGCTTTCTCATCGGTAAATTGCGGGTTAAAAGTGTAACCAAGTTTGGTGAAAAACTCTTTAGATCTGTTGAGGTCTTTAACCGGCAGGTTCACAAAGATTTGAGTTGCCATAAGTGTTTTCTGATTTAGTTTATTCAAAGGTATAGTAATGCCAGGTACATGCAGATGTGCAAAAACGACAAGTTAAGGGGGGAATTACGACTTTTGTTATGTCGAAGCAATGTTGGGGTGCTTGCTCCCATATCGAATATTGTTCGGCTTTTTAAGACACTTACTTCTCTCATAGCTTACGGCCCCAATAGCTTCCAATGTCCCTCTGAGATAACCTCAATAGAACCATCAATAACTTTAATGGCTGTCTGATCATCAATCGCATATGACAGCATGGGTAATGTTGCAGCCAGTTTTTCAATGTTGTCCAGTGAATTTTCCGGGAACCACTCATGATCCAGATGCGGATGCAGTGCAAAATCAACCAGCCCCAATGATCTATCGCTTTCCGCTGGCAGCGTATGGTTATTGTATGTTGTTCCAAAGCGGGTCATCACCATACTCCCGGCGCTCAAGCCCACATAGACCGTCTTGTGCAGCAGCGATGGCAATAGGTCTGCCAGCCCTGACTGTTTCATCCAGTAACACAAATACTGGCAGTCGCCGCCTCCAACAAGCAAGGCGTCAGTCTGCTGCAGCATGGGAATCCAAAGCTCTTGTTTGATACTAGGCAGTGCGGTGAGTTCAAGTAGTCCCAACGACTTCCAACCTAGTTCGCAGAAAGGGTCGCCTAGTAATCCACGGATCACCCGCCGTGCTATGTCAGTACCGCCGGATATTGCATAGATCGCGGTGGGTACGAAAAGGGCGCTTGCCTCGGCAACGGGTTTGCCCAGGAGGTCAACCAGCGCGTTGTGAATGCTTGTGTTGCTGATGCCGGCAGAAGTGAGAAGAAGCTTCATGGCTTTTGCTTTTATTATATCAATACCTGCTTCATGAAAAGCTCGTAGTCGTCAATAGCTAAAGTTAATTTAAAGCTTGAAACAAATCGTAAAAAAAGCAGCTGTATGCGGACAAACGTAGCCCGTCATTAGCAGTAATATTCAGCGGTCAAGTTAACGATCCAACGTTCCGAAAATACTTCCGAATGCTACAAGCCAATCTCCGCTTATCCACAACCAGTCAATATCCGAACATGCTTAGTTAAATACAATGAAATACTAACCCACAACGAAACCTATCTTAGTATTAAACCCAACTAAAAATGACAAAACCTATCCTCTACCTGATTGTAGCTATCAGTACAACCCTTTTTTCCTGTTCTAAAAAAACCATCCCCGAACCATCGGGTAAAGTACTATCCGCTAAAGCGCTTGCTGCTGCTAAAAAAGTGTATATCCCGAAAGTCATTTGGAACGTTCCGAATAATAATGACTACAACAATGATGCAAGCCTTTACAGCAATAAACGAAGAGCCGAATCAGACGATTTTGTAGCATTCTGGGCAAAGGACTTTGGCGCCACGCCGGCTACCAATACAGATCCCAATAAAAGATTTGATATAGTCCGGATCCTCCAGGAGTGTGAAAGATTTTTTCAATACTATGCAGATACATTAAAATTTGTTGAAAAAGGAAGATCCGTTTCCGACACACTAAAAGCGCTGATATATGTAACCAACTCCACAGATGGTACGGCTTATGGTGGCGGCGCTGAAAATAAGGTAGGGATACTTTGGGTTACTCCTCCCCGTATTAATATGCAGCCTTTTGGTGCAGTAGCGCACGAGCTGGGGCATGTCTTCCAATATTATGTTCATGCAGATGGCCGCTGGGGATATACTTCCTCTCCGCAGGGAAGTAATGGCCAAACCATATTTGAAATGACATCCCAATACATGCTTTGGCAGGTATATCCCACCTGGTTAACTTTTGAGAATTACCATTTACAGGCATTTATGCAGTATACCAATTATGCCTTTTTGCATGAGATCAACCAATACCGTTCCCCTTTTGTATTGGAATATTGGTCCAATAAACGGGGAAAGGATTTTGTTGCAAAGCTTTGGAAAGGCGCTCAACGTGGCGAAGATGCAGTTGCAACCTATAAGCGGATCACGGGCATAGATCAAAAGACGTTCAATGACGAGATGTTCGATGCTTCCAGGAGATTTGTAACCTGGGACATGCCCAGGATAGAGACTGTTGCCAAACAGTATGCTAACCAACATATATCTAAATTGAATGTGTCTCCTAATAGTGGGTGGTATAGGATCAGCCCTGATGTATGTCCTCAAAATTATGGCTACAATGCTATCAGGCTGGATGTGCCGGCTGCCGGCACCAATATCCGGTTACAATTCAAGGGTCTTGCCGGCCAGCCTGGATTCCAGAGTATCAAAGTTGACAAGGCCGGCTGGAGATATGGCTTTTTAGCTGTAAAAACAGACGGCTCCCGTGTGTATGGGGATACCTATAGCAATGCCAGCGGAGATGTTAGTTTTGCTTTGCCGGCAAATACTGCTTTCCTGTGGCTGGTAGTTAGTGGTGCCCCCACTGAGCACTGGGAACATTTAAATGATAATAACGACAGCAATGATGAACAATGGCCGTATGAGATCAAACTGGATGGAACGACTATTAATAAAGCCTTTATAAAATAACCTGGGTTTTAAAGCCTGTAAACCACAGGGCGTAAATACAAACAGCCTGACAAGATCGTCAGGCTGTTTGTATTTACTGGCTTAGTTACCGTAAAGAATTAATTTTTATTAATAAATTTATTCAATGTTTGCAGGGGATGTGCATTATCCTTATTCATGAAATTATACAAAGCCCAATGGATTTCAATTTTTACGACCTATACAAAGATTATTCAACCGCCGATCTACTCAAAATAGTCAACCGCCCGGACGACTATCAACCTGCAGCGATTGACGCTGCTACCAGGATCCTGCAGGAAAGACATGTATCAGAAGCGGACATACAGGAAGCAAATAATATTACCCTTGTAGATCAACTTAATAAAGAAAGCATAATTGCCTATAAAGAAAAAGCGAAAGATTTTTTAGAACCTGTTTTACAACCATCTACTGAAGTACAACCGCAAAAATGGTTGAATATTTTGTTGCTGGTTGTTGCGATTCAATATGTATGGACCTTTTTTATAAATGGCAGGGATATAATTAATTTTATTGCTGCCGTGATGGACTGTGAAAAGTATGGAGACAGCTTACTGCATGAAACAGTTACCTATTGGAGCTGCTTTTCCAGCAGGTTTAATGTGATGCTGTTTTTTGAGCTGTTTTCGCTGATATACATGCCGGTAACTTTGTACTTACTGTATAAAAAGCATCGTTGGGGTTGGATCATTTTTTTTATAGACAGCGTGTTTGTATTCGTTAATACATTAGGGCTGGTCTTTCTGTTCTTTAAATACCAGCACATTTACCACGTTAACCCTACGTCTTATTTATTCCAGCTTTTAATACGGGGAGCTCTTGTCTTCTTTTTATGGGGAGATAATATTGCAATGCATTTTGGAGTAACACGGCAAATAAAAAGAAAACTAGCGTTGACGACCGTTGTAATTACATTGTTATTAGTTGTCGGCGTAAGGATCATACGTTATTTATAATAACTATAAACGTTTTAAATGCCTATCCGCGCTAATTGGACCTGTTGCCGGTTCACGTTTGCCCTAAAAAATAACACCGTCGCATCCCCGTTTTGAAAAACTTCCTTATATTTATCAACTGAGTACAATTGGGTTTATGCAGCATTTAACATACAATGCCTGCTCATTTAGCTTAAAAAATAACCACAGATACCTATGAAAAAACTAATCTTTGGCGCTATTGCCATGACAAGCTTCGCAGTCTCAATTTTAATTTTCCAAATAAGTTGTAAGAAAGATGTTACTGCGCAAACAGGCACTTATGTTTTAACACCTGCAACAACTTCTAAATTAGGTGGAGTTATAGTAGACGGCACCTCCATCCAGGTAGATGCAGCAGGTAAAATTTCTGCTATTAGCAGCCCTGCAAATACCGGCAGTATTATTTTATATAACAGGCGCGCTACAGACACCGCTCCTGATGAGTTATGGAAAGCTAACCTGGATGGCAGCGGACAACAGAAGATAAACATAACACTACCTGCCGGTTTGGTGTTAAATCTTTCAGATGGCGGCGCAATGAAGCTCACTCCGGACAATCAGCGGGTAATATTTCTTGTGAGGAACAGTAGTACATCGCAGGATTATATTTACTCCTGTAAGATTGATGGCACAGATGTGAAGAAGCTGGTAGATGGTCCTGCGAGTGGCGGGCTTGAACTGGGGGCCGTTAATTAAAATATTAATCCGGGAAAGGTCCGCCTAAGCAACCTTTCCCGGATTATTACTTCTTTCCCCCACTCATCAACTCCTTCAACCCTCTCTTCAACATACTATACAAACTCCCCGCACCTACCAGCAACATCGGCACACCTATAAAAGCATACCACCCCGGATGCTTCTTTCCCTTTGAATACTCATACTGTTTGCAGGGATCATTAGTTAAATAAGAATCCGGATTCGTGGGATCATACCAAACATCCACCGTCGGGTTCTTAGGCATACCACTGGTAGTATAGCTGCCAGTTTGTGTTTGGCCATCCACCATAAATGTAAAAGTGAATTTGTTCATCTTGGTACCGCTGGAACCCTTAATAACTTTGATAGTCGTTTCCGTATAAGTGGAGTCTAAGAACCCGGTCGTTTTCACAGAACCTTTGCAAAGCTGTTCGTACTTTTTCAGGCTTTCATCAGATGGCGATGAAAGTCCTTTGTCTGTTAATTGCCAGCCGAAATAGGTAAGTACTATGGCAGCTATCAGGGAAAAAATAATTCTTTTCATGACTATAGGTTGACTGATTAGTGTATACAGGGATAAAGGAGGCTACGAAAAAATGAATTGTCCCGGTTTTAACATGACAAATATAACCATAAATATTATAATTTAAATATATGCTTTGGGCGCTAATAGAAAGGCAAATAGTTAGGATTTTTATATTAGCCTGTAATTTTATTCTGGAAGGAACAGTTACAGGCACTTGAAATAAACAGATCTTTTAAACGGCTATACGATTCCACCAGGTACATGGATAAAAAGATACTTTAAAATGGCTCTCCATTCATTTCAAACCAGGTTGTAAAACGCTCTAAAAAGCAAAGCTCTCCTAAACAGAAAGTGCCTCCAAAAGCTAAACACTTTTGAAGGCACTTCAAACATAAAGGCGCCACTTAAATCTCCGTATACTTCACTGTTACAACCGGCTTAGTCTGCGTCACTTTCTTCAAATGAGGCTGATGCTTAAAAATATCCGCATCATCCTTGTACGCAAAATCAAACTCCTGGATATACCCATGCGGAAAATCCCCGCTCCGGTTCAGCAGCTCCGCAAATTGTGCTTTGTAAGCTTTGCGCTCCTTTTCCTTTAATACGGTTTTCCAGTATTTCATGGCGTCAAACCTGGACAATCGCCGGCCGGCGCCATGGGAGCAGGAATAAAGCGCCGCTTCAGCCGCGGGCTGTGAAGCGGTTTGCACCAGCAGGCTGCCTCTGGACATAGACAATGGTATCACCACTGTTTTACCAGCTTCCAGCTCTGTACTGCCTTTGCGGTGCAGCACGTCTTTTTCAGTAAATCGCAGGTGGTTATGAATGGAATCTTCCAATACATAAGGCGTACCATTCAACATCCCCTGGTGCGCTGCGTCCTTAAAATTTGTACGCAGGTAGTTTTTGTCAATACCGCTTTTCTCACACACCAGGTAATTGGCCTGCTGTAAAAAGATCAGCGTTTTAATGCAGAAGTTCTTGCGGCGTTCATATCCAAACCCTAAGGTTTGATCATAATAACGCAGGAAACCGGCCTGCAGAAAATCCCGGTGCACATAATCCACCTCCTGACCGCAGGCGCGGGAATAATCCCGTGTTAGCTGCAAACACTCCTGGTACAGTGCAATACCCCTGTCGCGGGTACCGGTATGGCAAATGATGTACACCGCCTCGCTGTCTTCCTCAATAGACAAAAAATGATTACCACCACCCAGGCCGTCGTCTGTCATTTGCTGATGTGCAAAGTAGAGGGCCTGGAAATGCGCCTTTTTATCAAACGGTTTTAACCAGTGCGCTTTATTGATCTTCAGGTACATTACGCCGCAGCCAATGTCCTTGCCGGTGATCAGCGGGTATACGTGACCGGTGGTTTGAAACGCCACCCCTACGGGCAGCGCTTTTTCTGCACAGTAATGGATATCTGTAAAAGCGGAAATGGCATTTACAAACGGCCGCTGTGCATACTGCTGTAATTGCGTCATAGCATTTTGCTCAATGCTATTGGCATCGCAATAAAATGCAATAGAAGTCATGTTCTTTAATTTGTATAAAAAAGATTAGATCCTGGGGCTTGGTAGGAACATCTGCCCCTTGCAGAGATGTCAGCAGCCGAAATTTTTCGGAAGTGCAAAACTATGAAAAATTGTACAAAAGCAATCATCCCTCCAGGTCACCCTCATCCTTCCCGTCCGGCCTGTATTTTCCTCTCGCCATATCCAGCCGTTTCCGGATCTTCCCTGCCAGCATCTTCGGCGCCAATACTTTTATATACTCCCCAAACCCTAACAGCTCCCGCTCTAATTCAAAATTCAGCACCACATCAATCCTTATAATAATACTCCCATCCGTATCTTCTTTCAGCACTTCCTGGGAATGATGGATCGGTTTTGTCAGCACATAGGGCGCATGGTATTTATCTATATGCAGGATCACTTTATGAGGGCGGTCTTTCTCCGTTTTGGTCACGCCTAACAGGTCGTCAAAATACCGGTCAAAGTCAATGCCGTCATAGGCGATGAACGGTTCTTTAGGCAGCTCCTGGAAGCCCACAATACGGTCCAGCGCCATGGTAAGCAGCAGCTTTCCTTTTTTAGACCGCGCAATCAGGAACCAGCGGTTACGATATTCTTTCAGTAAATAAGGGAAGTAAATATTTTCCTGCGCAGCAGCTGCCTTAAAAGATTTATACGTGATCAGCAAGGGCCGTTCATGCAAAATGGCCTGATACAGTGGGTTAATATGTTCCAGGCCTTTCAGCAGCCGGTTATTCTCAAACTGTATGCAGTTACGTCCTTCGTTCGTACGCCGGTACAGGTTATTTTCCAGCCGCGTGATCATCTCGCTCATTTCTTCAAAATAGCTGAACCCATTAAACTGCTTCAGGATGCCTACGATCTCTTTCATCTTCTCCACATCCGCATTATTAATAGGCGCGCTGGTAATGCTGTAGGCGGCATCGCTGTAAGTATAATATTTCTTCTCCTGCACAATAATAGGGGCATTATATCCCAGCTTGTCGCTGCGCATGATCTGGATATCCGCCTGTACGGTGCGCCGGCTTACACCGGAGGTAATGCCTTCCTGCTCATATAAAGTGTTCGCTATTTTCTCAATAAGATCTTCCAGCGTCCATTTACGGTAACGGTTACGCAAACATTCATCAATGGTTTTATAGCGCATCAGCGCCAGCTTATTTATGGACATGTGGGTTGGGTTACTATTACCGGTACCTGTTAAAATACCGGTTTATTAGTTCAGATTACCCCGTAAAAGTAATAGAACCCTTTTAATTACGCAATACACCTGCGCAGTTTAGCCGTAACCGTTGTTTCTGAAACCTAATTCAAGACTTAAATCACTATAAACCAGCTAAATAAAAAAATCTTTAAAAATATTTTCACCTGCGCAGGTGGACTGCGCACACGAGTGGCCATCTTTGTGTCATCAGGAACGGTCAAGAATGAGTTACTTCAAATTCCTTTAACGAAAAAACTCTTTCAATTATCGCCTGTAAAAGAAGCAGTAGCTCAGTTGGTAGAGCAACATCATGAAGTTTTAAAATTATCTTCAGGTCAATTAAAACTTACTCCCACGGTTAATATGTGGGTCGCCGGTTCGAACCCGGCCTGCTTCACGAAACTTAGGTCAATTGTTGCTTACTTCAATTTTTTTGGTAAAAGCAGCAGCAAAATTATCTGGTTATAAAAATTAAAAACAATGATGAATCAATTATTAACCGTTAGTATCCGCCAGCAAGCCATCTTTATTCCTGATAACGCCCTGTTACAGGAAGGTAAACGGTTAAGAACAGACACCGGTATGCTGCTGGCTAACCTGTCTAAATTAGGTTTCGGTGTTTCTGAAGATCTGTTAAAAGCATTGATCGCGACCGTACCTGCTTACCAGTTCATCATACTGGAATCTTTAAAAGAGGTGCTGGGTTTACATAAGAACTGGACCCCGCTGGTAAAGAACTGGGATATCCCTACCGGCGAATCTGAAGCAGATCATATTGCTACCTTCTTTGCTACCGTTTTACAGGCAAAGGGTGTACGCTTACCTTGTAATCATATTATACCGGAACAGGCGTTCCCCCTGCACCGTTATAACGGCTGTCCTTTCTGCGGTACACCCTTTGAATTTGGCGCCATTGAAAATTATAAACAGAATAAGGAATTAAAAGTGCTGGAATTGTGGAACCTGCAGGATGCTGCTGCTTATTTGCAGGACCTGCTAACATCCAAAACAGCATTGGATGCCACGCAGATGAACAGCCTGCAGCTATTATTGGAAATATTGCCTTTGCCGCAGGTAAAGATAGGTATAAAGGAAACGCTGATGGCCGTTGCAGATATCTTTATAAAACTGGAATGCCCGGAAAAAGCACAGGCCTTGTGGACCTCTCCAACAGATATCCTGCGCTACCTGTGGTATAAACATACCGGTTATTTACAGCTGGTAGCACCTAAAACTATAGTCAAGCGTACCGCGCGCAATAGCCGGCACATTGCCTGGCAGCAGGATAACAGTGCGCAGACACGTATAAAAAGTAAAGAAGACCTGAAGCTGAAATACACCCGTAAAGATGGATTGATGGTAGCTAACTGGTTAAACAATATGAACCTGGAACCGGTACAGATGTGTGAAATGATGCACGCTAAACGTGGAATGTGGGTACGTTTTATCCGTGCGCTGCGCCTGGCCGAATATAGCAAACGTGCCTGCTTTGAAAAGCTGCGTATTCTGATGGATAAATTCTATAAACAGGAGTATGATGTATGGCAGGCCTACGTGGAACACTACCGTCTGCGTTTTGATGCGGAAAGCACCTTTGAGCTGTTGAAAGAACGCCCGGGTTTGTTTGCACGCTCCCTGTTTGCCAACATGTTGTGGTTTGGAAGTGAGGTAACGGTTGCCGCTTTTGCAGAGATTATTGATAAAGTACCGGCCCGCCTGGTATTTACCCTGAGCATGTATGCAGAGATCTATTTTGATGCAGCTAATGAGCGTACAGTAAAACCGCTGGGAGGCGTAAGCAAAAGAGTGCCGGCCAACAAGCTGCTGGAACTGTATGCACCGGAGGAGCTGAATGTTATGAAAGAAGCCGTAGTGGATCTGTGTGTGCTGGCCGTGAAAAAACGTTTTGCCGCTATTGAAACAACCGCTAAAACCATCTACATAGATGAAAAGCTGTTTAACATACCGTTGCCGATCGGTGACCGCGGCGCTACTGTGCAGGACTTACCGTCTGCTTTAATGGGAACCCGTTTTAATGTAGAAGGTAACACTGTACGCCTGTTCATGCAATGGGGTACCGGCCTGCCGGCACAGCATATGGATATGGACCTGAGCTGTATGGTGGCTTATGCTGATAAAGCAGAACGTTGCTCCTATAGCTCGCTGGTAGTAACTGGTTGTAAACATAGCGGTGATATCCGCAGCATTCCGAATAAAATAGGAACAGCTGAGTATATAGAAATTGACCTGGATGCCCTGCAAAAGGCAGGTGCGCAGTATGTTACTTTTACCTGCAATGCCTATAGCAACGGTAACCTTACGCCTACCTGGTAGTAGGCTGGATGAACAGCCGCCACCCAATGAAGATCTCCGAAAGAACAGGCGTAGCCTATGATCCGTCTTGTGTGCAGCACCAGGTGCGTGTTACCGGCGGGCTGGATAAAGGCCTGGTATTTGGAGTGCTGGCAGTAGCTGCCAAAGAAATAGTGTGGATGGAATTGCCGTTTGATGGCCAGGTGGTACAAAACCTGGATACTAAGAACGTAACCAACATGTTAAAACGCCTGAACAGCAAATTAACCATTGGCCAGCTGCTGCGTATAAAAGCCGAAGCACAACATTTGCAGGAGCTGGAAACAGCAGATGCCGATGAAAGCTACACCCTGGAATGGGCGCGTAACACCGCTGCAGTTACTAAGCTGCTGGTGGATTAGTAACCACCATTTTTATCAACAACTTTAAATGACTAACAATCATGAAAAGAACTATAAGCGGTAAAGATCTTTTAGCCATTGGTTACCCACAGGGACGTGCGTTAGGCGCTGCACTGGAATTGCTGCAGCAGCCTGCCATGGCCGCTATGGAAACTGCCGCTGCACTGGAGCTGTTAAAAGCAGTGAAAGAGCAGCCGGAAAATTACCTGGACCATGAAACGCTGGAAGTTTTGGCCACTATTATTATTGAAGATGCCAATGCTGCTGCAGATGGTACCATAGCGCTGAATACTGATGCAAAACAATATGCTATATACGGCGCTGCACATATAGAAGAAGGCGCCCGTAAACAAATGGCTACTGCCATGAAGCTGCCGGTAACAGTTGCCGGTGCTTTAATGCCGGATGCACACCAGGGTTACGGCCTGCCAATAGGCGGTGTGCTGGCTACCAAAAATGCCATCATCCCGTACGGTGTAGGGGTGGATATTGGTTGCCGTATGGCCTTAACCATTTTTGATATACCGGAAACGCATTTCCTGGAAAATACGGCCAAGTATAAACGTGAATTGATCGCCCATACCAAGTTTGGTGCAGGCGCGGGTTTCCACGGCCACCATAAGGCAGACCATGCGGTACTGGAACGGGATGAGTTTAACTTAACACCTTTCATTAAACAGCTGCATGATAAAGCCTGGACCCAGCTGGGAAGCTCCGGCGGTGGTAACCACTTTGTAGAATTTGGTAAAATTGAATTTACAGAGCGGGATGAAGCCCTGAACATTGATAAGGGCACTTACCTGGCATTGTTAACACACTCCGGTTCACGTGGCCTGGGCGCTACCATTGCGGGTTATTATACCCGGCTGGCAAAACAGCTGTGTAAACTCCCGCAGGAAGCCGCTAACCTGGCCTACCTGGATATGGATACTGAAGCGGGACAGGAGGACTGGCTGGCTATGAACCTGGCCGGTGATTATGCTGCTGCCTGCCATGCGGTGATACACCAGAAATTAACGCAGGCCGTTGGTGGACAGGTATTAGCTAAAATAGAGAACCACCACAACTTTGCCTGGAAAGAGATCTGGAATGGTGAAGAAGTGATCGTGCACCGGAAAGGCGCTACACCGGCAGGTAAAGGCGTAATGGGTATTATACCGGGCAGCATGACAGCCCCTGGTTTCCTGGTACGTGGTAAGGGTGAAGAGCTGTCTGTAAACTCCGCCTCCCATGGCGCCGGACGGCAAATGAGCCGTACCAAAGCAGTGCAGAACATTTCAAAAGATGACTTTAAAGCAATATTAAAGGCAAACGAAGTAACGTTGATAGGTGCCGGCTTAGATGAAGCGCCGATGGCTTATAAAGATATCAATGTAGTAATGGCTGCGCAGCAGGAGCTGGTGGCTGTAGTGGCAAAGTTCACGCCTAAAATGGTGCGGATGGCCGATGACGGAAGCCGGGAAGATTAACTGCAAAATGCAAAATCATAAATGTAAAATTTAAAATGTAAAAGTAAAATGCCGCGAAACAAGGTAGGCCCATGTTCGCGGCATTTTACTTTTACATTTATGATTTAAAATTTTACATTTTACATTCTTTTTAGCCAGCCCCACTTTATTTCACTACATCATACTTCGCCCAGATAATACTATCCTCCAATTGCTCCAGGTGTGTTAGTTTCAAAGCTACCGCCGGTAACCGGGCTGCATCCAGATCCGTATCCAGCAGCGTAGGGCTATCTGTTCCATCTGCTATGGGGTAGTAAAGCACACTGTATGCATCAATTAACCCTTCAGCATGTAAGGCCCCGTTTATTTTTCCGCCACCTTCCAGCTTTATTTTCTGAATGTTAAACAGCTTGTTCAGCTTTTCCAGCACGGTGCTGAAATTAATGTCCTGCTTACCACCAAAAATGTAAGACACGCCTTGCTTCTGCAGGTAGGCCAGGTAAGCATCCGGCACCTGTTCAGTAAGTACTGCAATTACATGGTCGCCATCAATTTCAGGGCTGTCCCATCCCAGCTTGCCATGCGCATCTACAGCTATGGCAAAGGGATCCGCTGCTGTAGTGGCCACATAATCTATCCGCTGTACTGTTTTACCTCCAGGTGCAAGAACAGGCGCTGCTATGGTAAAATGCTGCTGCATGGTAATGCGTCCGCAAAACCAGGCATCTGCTTTTTCTACCTCGCCGGTTTTTTCATATTGTGGAAAGCCTTTTGCAGCCTGGGGCCAGTTTTCCGCCTGTATCCTGCCATCAATGGAGCATAACATGTGGCAAATGATGTATGGTTTCATAATAAAATTATTTTGTGCTGTGAGAACAGGCCTTTAAAGATCAAACATTGTGCCCTTACATGGCCTGTACCTGCGCCCATATCTCCTCATTCACCAGCACGCCTTCTTTTTCACTTTGCAGGCGTTTGCGCAAAGTATTTTCACCGGGGTAGGCTATACGCCCACCCCGTGTAGCCGGTGTGCTGCCTTTGGTATACGTTAAAATTTCTTCTATTAAAGCAGCATGCAGATCGGGTTTATGCAAAGCAATGAAACACTGGGATACGCCAAACTCTTTTTTATCTGCCGTGATCTGCCCGGTGGAGCGGCCGCCGCTAAGGGCCACCAGCAGCACATCCAGCACCATAGCCAGGCCTGAGCCTTTCCAGAAACCAATGGGCAAAGCGCGTTTGTTGTTGCGGATCACTACGGGGTCCGTGGTTAGCTCCCCGTTATCATCATAACCGCCTACTACCGGCAGCTGCTCCTGTTTTAATTCATGCTCCTGCATTTTGCCATATGAGAATTGCGACATAGCCATGTCCAGCACAATATGCCCTTCTGCCCGCGGTACCGCTATCACTAAAGGATTATTGCCCAGCACCGGATCCACTCCGCCCCAGGCAGGCATACCGGCAATAGCATTGGTAAAGCAAATGCCAATACAACCCGCATTGGCTGCCTGCCAGCCATAGGTGCCGCCCCGCATCCAGTGGTTGGTGTTTTGAATGGCCACGCAGCCAATACCGTTGGCCTGCGCCAGCTCAATAGCGCGCTGCATACAGGCCGTGGCGTTATACATGCCCGCGCCCAGGTTGCCCGTCCAGGTTTCAAGAAGGCCGTTCTTTTCCAGCAGCGTGGGTTCTGCATCCGGGTGCACCAGCCCTTCTTTCACATATTGTACAAATACAGGAAAGCGGTTTAACCCGTGTGAGTGTACGCCGTCCCGGCTGTTGCTGGCAAAGATGTGGGCGCACAGAGCCGCCCTTTTTTCAGGGAAATTAAGCTGCAGTAATACTTTTCTGAACGCCTGTTCCAGCTGTGCAAATGGTATCCGTATCATAGCTTTAAATTACAAAATTAGCTACTACTTTTTTCTAGCTTTGCAGGGCCAGAAAATCAGGGAGCCCATGCACAGCCAACCATTACGTAAATCGGATACATTATTTATGTCAGCCTGCTGCGGGCTGGTGGTAGCTAACATCTATTATTGCCAGCCGCTGATACCGTTGATTGCCAAAGACTTTCACATCACGGAAAGCCGTGCCGGCCGCATTGCCTGGCTTACGCAAATAGGTTATGCCTGCGGCCTGTTGTTGCTGGTGCCTTTGGGCGATATTATGGAGCGCCGCAAGCAGATCCTTATTTGTATGGTGGCTGCCATGTTATCCTTGTCCCTGGCCGCTATGTCGCCTACTTTTTTTGTATTGCAGATAGCCAGTTTCCTGGTAGGGCTAAGCTCTATTGCTGTGCAGCTGATAATACCGCTGGGTGCGCATCTTGCTTCAGATGAAAAGCGGGGCAGCGTTATAGGCGCTATTATGGGTGGGGTAATTGTGGGTATACTGGCATCCCGCTCTGTGAGCGGTACTTTGGGCGCTATTTTCGGATGGCAGGAAATTTATTTTATGGCAGCCGGTATCTGCGCTGTGCTGTTTATATTAATGCGCCTGCGTTTTCCGCAAAGCCATCCTGCTTTTAATGGTACCTACAGCCAGCTAATGGCATCGCTGTTATATTATATCCGTACACAGCCGGCATTACGCATGGCTGCTTTCCGCAACTTTATGAGCTTTGCAGCGCTCAGCGGCTTTTGGGTAACCATGGTATTGTTCCTGTCTGCACCGCCGTTTAATTATAAAAGCTCCGTTATTGGGCTGTTTGGGCTGGCCGGAGCTGCAAGTGCCCTTGCATCGCCACTGGTGGGTAAACGCAGTGATGGCAAGGGCACACAGCTGAATATATGGATAGGACTGCTCATGGAGCTGCTTAGCTTCGTAGCATTCTATTTTACAGGCGGCAGCCTGTACCTGCTTATACTGGGCATTATACTGGTAGATGTGGGGCACCAGACCATTCAGATCTCTAATCAAACCATCATCTACTCCATAATGCCGGAAGCGCGCAATCGCTTTAACACCGTATTTATGACCAGCACTTTCATTGGCGGCGCCTGTGGGTCGGCCATTGGTATTGGTCTCTGGAATATTGGCCAGTGGCCGTTGTTCTGCATTGGCGGCGCATTAATGGTGCTGATAAATATTATTGTTACTGGTACTTTATCCGCACGATCCGGTTACATGGCCGGAAGTCAAACCTTGTAAAGCCGCCCACTGCCAGCATGGAATGGTCATCCGGTAGCTGCAGCACTTTAGTAAAAGCCGCGTTCACATCATTGGTGCCCATGTTAATACCGCCATTGGTATTATAGGTAGTATGCAGGCTGCCGTCCGGGTTTAATACCACGAAGTTATTACGCCTTACACCATTAAACGCAGTGAAGCCCCCCGATAAAAGGATCTGTCCCTGCGGCATTATACTGATGTTAAATATCCAACCCTCAGCCCCAGTACCTACCTGTAATGATGGGTCCAGGCTGCCGTCCGGCGTCAGGCGCACTATATTGGGCACCGCCAGGCCACCATAGGTGCTGAATAAACCGCTTAGAATAAACTTACCATCCGGCTGCTGCGCTACATCAAATATCTGAAAGTTCGCACCCTCGTTGCTTTTGAACGTGGGGTCAAGGCTGCCGTCTGTATTAATGCGTGCAATGCGCTGTGCGGGCTGCCCGTTATATTTGGTAAAATTACCTACGATCAGCACTTTGCCATCCGGTAGGTAAAGAGATTTATTGATGGCGCCGTTCGCGCCTTCTTTACCACGATGGTTCACCAGGTCGTAGTTGTAAGAGGTGTCCAGCGTACCATCCGGATGCAGGCGTGCCATAAAGTTCACCATGGTAGAATCAAGGTGCAGTGAATCGCCTCCCGTTACAGATACCAGGTTGTAATTAGGCTTTACATAATAACGGAAGTAACCTACTACTATCATCTTCCCATCCTGCTGCAAATGCAAACCGGTTACCACACCGGATACACCGCCTTTCAGGGCAGATACCGGCTGCACTTTGCCGGAAGGCCGCGTTATATTTTCCGTTTCCAAACCACCGGCGTTATACAGGCGTGCAATGCTGCTTACATAGGGCAGCCCTTCATAGCTGGCAAAGCTGCCGGCTACCAGGTACCTGCCATCCGGCATGGCAGCGGCTTTTACCACGGTTGCCGGTGCACCGGTATTTTTACCGTAACGGAAAGAGCGGTCAATGGTACCATCGCCGTTTATGCGTGCTACGCGGTTTACACCTCCGTCAATGTTGGCATTGTCAAAGTTGGTGAAATCGCCCACTATCAGGAATTTGCCGCCTTCAACGGGTATAATATCCTGTATATAATTATCTGCACCACGGGAGCTGGGGTACACGGTATCCGTTTCCATGGTCCCCATTACACGGAAAAAGGGACCAAAGAAATACTGCTGTCCTACCTGCGCCGTAATGTTGCCGGTGCTGGCAAAAACGGGCACTTTTACTTTTACGCTGGAATCAGTTACATCTACCAGCGTGCCGGGTTGCCCGTTGAACAGGATGGAGAGCTCCTGCTGGTGCGCCTTAAACCCTTTGCCACGGATAATGATCTCGTCATTAATATGTCCCCTGTCCGGCAATACGCCGCCTTTGCTGATGAGGATTGCCGGCGATACCGTATCCTTATAAGGGTCTTTGCCGCTGCTGGCCACATCATCCTTACTGCAGGCCTGCAGGCAAATACCGGCTATTATGATCCCTGTAAAAAATCGAAGTATTTTCATCTGGTAATGTTTTTATCTCAACAGGTATTGTTCTGCCATCCGTACAAAAGTGCCGCCCCGGAAACCAAATACATGGTTGTTGTTCAGCACATGCAGCACGCCGTTCCGGGGCTGTATGTCTGAAGTGGCGATCAGTATGGATGGATTGTTCTGGAAATTCTGCGGGTCGTAGGTTATGTCTGTTAGCCGTATAATGCGGGCCCCCACTGCTTCCACATTATTGTAGTTCTGGTAAATGAGGCCTATGTTCAGCACGTAGCCCCCATCCATTACGTAGTTAATGCCGGGATAGGCGTACACGTTAACAGGGTCTACCCGCGCAAATTGTTTGGCCAGGTATTTCCCTTTCAGCACATACATGGAAAGGAAGTACCGCCATACTTCCGGGTCTATATCCTGCAGGTGTACGGAATCTTCCACGTTGTAGTAACGGTAATCATTCAGGGCGTTCATTACTACCTTCACCGCATCGTCCGTGGGTGCAAAAAAAGTAACGGAATCGTTGTTCAGCATGTCTTTCATGCCCGCACGGTCAATGATATACGTAATGGTATCAAACCAGTAAGGCGTATTTTTCAGGTAATCATAAATGCTGCCGTCGTACTTGGGATTGGCTAAACCGCCATCCACGTAATAATCTTTTTTACAGGCGTTGAACAACAGCACCGTGAGCAGCAGCAAGCCTGCAATGGACCATAATTTTTTCATAACACAGGTTTTATCTGGACCAAAATTCATTTTGTATGATCAGGGGATTGTTCTTTACCGCACCCAGGTCTATAGGCCAGGTCCATGCGCGGCGCTGGAACTGCTCCGGTGTAAGGTAGTTCTCACACTGGTTGCGGTCCATTACACGGCCGGTGCGTACCAGGTCATAATAAAAATGCCCCTCGCCCCACAGCTCTTTAGCGCGTTCCAGGAAAATGGCATCCTGCAAGGCAGGGCCGCCACCTCCGCTGTAGTTGCGGGCGCCGGCACGGGTGCGTACCATGTTCAGCAGCGTAATAGCTTCCGCATCCTGGTTTCCCAGGTTGGCCAATGCTTCTGCACGCAGCAGCAGCAGGTCCGCATAACGGAATATCAGGAAGTTGGCGTCATAGTCGCGCGTGCTGGGATTGGATACAGAAGAGAACTTCAGGTACATGGCCGACTGTGGGTTGGCATTACTGTACGGATCATCAAACCACAGGTCAAAACGTTTGTCCGGCTCACCGGCTGGATAGATCTTATCCAGGAATAAACGTTTAGGCGTGATCTCAGAACCGAAACCGCCATACAGGTCGCCACTGCTGTGAATAATGGGCTCATGCAATACCCACTGCGCTATTAGGGAGTGGAATTGTACACCATAGTTTATGTCCAGCGACAGCTCAAAAATACCTTCCAGGGAACGGCCTTTGAAAATGGTTTGAAAGGTTTCCTTGGTGTAAGGCAGCAGCTCGTATACACCCAGGTCCATTACCTGTTTGCCCAGTGCGGCGGTTTGCTGCCAGCATTCCTGTTTGTGCGCTGCATCAAAACCGGCTTTCCACATATACATGTGCGCCATTAAAGTAAGCGCTCCGCCACGGGTAGCGCGTACTGCGCGGTTGGTGGGATCGTCGTAGGTTATGGGCAGATCCTGCTCGCAGCTGCGCAGGTCTGCTATGCAGGTATCCAGCACAGCGATCATATCTGCACGGGGCTTAATGGCCGTTTCATACGGGTCCAGCTGCAGTGGCACATCTCCGTATAGCCGTACCATATAAAAGTAGGTGAAGGCGCGTATAAAGCGGGCTTCAGCCACCAACGCCTTGCGGTCCTGCACACTAAAGGCGGGATCTTCTATACCGGGTATACGGTCTATACATAAATTGGCGGCAGCTATGGCCTTGTAAAACTGTGTCCAGTTCTTAGGACCGGCGGAGTTATCGGAGCTGCCGAGGTCACCGCCCAGCATATCATTACGGCCTAAAGCGGCCAGGTTGCGCTTGTTAAACCAGTTCCACCATCCGGCGCGGAAATCGCCTGTATTGTACAGGGTAGATTCCAGGAATTTATCCAGCAGCAGGCGGTACGCGCCGTTAATACCTTTCACCGCATCATCCTGGTTCTTCCAGAACTCACTGCCGGAGAGGGTATCCACCGGCTTTACCTCCAGGAACTTTTTGCAGGAAACAGTAAATGCCAACAAGCCAACGAGCAATCCTATTTTAAAGCGTGTTTGCATGATCTTCATCTTTTACATTGTTAGAATTGTACCGCAAAGCCCAGCGCAAAGCTGGTGGCAGAGGGGTACCCGTTAATATCATCACGGCCCAGGGAGGTCACCGTTTCCGGGTTAGGACCGGAGTAAGGTGAAAAGATGGCTACGTTATAAGCCGTGAAGTAGGTTCTGAGCATCCGTATTTTCAACCGCCGCATAAAATCCTGGTTGCGGAAAGTGTAGCTCAGCGTTACCTGGTTCAGCTTAAAGTAAGAACCATCTTCCTGGAACAGCGTTTGGTCCAGGCGGTTGGGTATTACATCCTGCCCGTGGAAAATGTCGCCTACCGCGGGGTATTGCGCATTATCACCGGGGTTCTTCCAGTAATTGATCTTGCTAAGATCATAGTAGTTCACAGGCCCTTCTGCCGTACCGGTGATATAAGTTGCATCCGGGTACTGCGCACGGTATAAACGCGCTGCCATGGCATTATTCATAATGCTGCGCTTAATAAGGTAAGAGCAGAAAATGTTCAGCGCAAAGTTGCGGTAGCTGAAGGTGTTGGTGATACCGCCTGTTATCAGCGGGTCCGGGTTACCGGTGATCACATTGTCATCAGCATCGTCCAGTGCATAATCGCCATTTACATCCCTCCAGCGGGGATCACCGCCCTGGAAATACTGGGTGCCATTACCGCGGAATGATTTGTAGCGTACGCCCCGCACAGGGTCTACCGGTACATCGCCCGTCTGGGAGTAAATGCCCTGGGTTTCATACAGGTAATTGCTAATGGGGTTACGGCCTACTTTCAGCGCCAGCTCCTCATAATAAGGGGCGCCCTGCGCCTGCCGGTAAAACTGTACGCCGCCGGGCAGCTGTGTTAGCACGCCGCGGTTATATGCGCCGTTCACACTTATCATCCATTGAAAATTCTGCTGAATGGGTGAGGAAATGGGCCGCGCAGTGATCGTAAGCTCATGCCCGTAGTTCACCACGCTGGCGCCATTTACCTGTACGCGGTTAAAACCGGTAACATCCGGCAGGTATAGATCACGGATCAGGTTAAACGATTTTTTGAAATAGGTGTCATAAATAAATTCCAGCCGCCCTTTGAACAGGCCCAGGTCTACACCAAAGTTGAACTGGTTCGATTTTTCCGGCTCCAGGGACTGGTTGGCCATTACATCAAAATTGGGCGCAATGGCCGGGCTGTTGTTATAGTTGTTATACACCTGGTAAATGCCCAGGAAGTTGGGCAGTGTAGCAGCAGCGCGGCTGTTGGAGCCATAGGTTACACGTACGGACCCATAGTCAAGCCAGTTAAAGCGGCGCATCAGGTTTTCCTTACCAAAGTTCCAGCGCAAACCAATGGCCGGGTTTTTCGTATAGGGGTTATTGATACCTGCAGAGGAGTTGCCATCCAACCGGTAAGAAAGATCTATACTATACTTGGTGCGGAAATTATAGGAAACAAAACCTGCCCAGGATAAGGCATGGTACAGGTAAGATACGCTGGTACCATTATCGTTGGTATTGCCTCCGTCATTCCAGGGGTTGCCGGGATAAAAACGGGGCGAGTAACCACGCGGCCCCCAGAAATAATCACTGGGCCCGTTGCGTACATCGCGTATGTGCTGATTATCCGTTTTAATATTCACTTCACTGAACACACTGGCATACAGGTTATGCCCTCTTTCCACATTGGCCGGGTCGCTGCTGAAATTGTAGTTAATGCCGTTGCGTGTATTCAGCTCATCATGCCGGCCCACAAAGCCATACAACAGGGTTTGGTTGTTGTTGGCAAAGGCCTGGTTAAAACGGTCGCGGGTATCTGTATAATAATCGTAAGAGGTAATGGAGTTCACGCGTATGTTATGGAAGATCTCATAATCCATATCCACAAACCCGCGCAGGTTAATGGTGTTGTTATCATCCATGTTGTTCTCATACCCGTCAAACTGCGGGTTGCCTACAAACTGGGAAGGGCCGGGCAGCAGGGAGGAGGTGAAGGCATTACCGGCGCCATTGCCTGTTAAGCCGCCGCCATTACCGCGCTGCTTTTGTCCCAGGGCGCCAAACAGCTGGGTGCTGATGCGCAGCTTTGTACTGGGCTGTATGTTCAGCTGCATGTTCAGGCTGTACTTGTCAAAACCGGTGTTCTTAATTACACCCTCGTTACGCTGGTACGCCATGTTAGCCTTGTAATTCAGCTTGGAGCTGCCCCCGCTTATCTGCACATTGTTCTGGGTATTGATGGTGGTTTGGTAAAACAATCCCTGCCAGTTAGTAGAGTTATTGTAAAAGCTGTTCAGGCTGTCTGTCAGGAACTGGGCGGCTTCCAGCCGGTCGCGCGCTTCCTGCATATTGCGGCTGTGATATAAAATGGAATTAATGCGGTATTGCCTTTCCAAAGCGCCACCCCAGGTAGGCCGCAGCTGCGGGGCCAGGTTAATGAACACACTGCTGTTCACATCAATCACCGGCGTAGGTGAGTTACCGCGCTTGGTAGTAATTACAATTACGCCGTTAGCGCCGCGGGAACCGTACAGGGAGGTGGCCTGCGCATCTTTCATGATCTCTATGGATTGTATATCATCCGGCGGTATCAGCGCCAGTGGCCCGGTGGCAGCACCTGGTTGTAACATGGATTGAGAAAAGCCGCCGTCATAATCCACCGGTACGTTATCTATTACCAGCAGCGGGTTATTGGTGGCCAGGTAAGTCTGGTCGCCGGTACCGGTGATGTTGAGCTGGGAAATACCGCGTATGGATACGGTGCCCCGGAAGCCCGGTGCGCCGGTATTGTTCTGGATATTTAAGCCGGCTACCTTACCCTGTAACAGCTCCTGCACGCTGGATACCGGCACATCCTGCAGGTCCCTGCCGGAGATCACGGCTACTGAGCCGGATACGGTTTCCTTGGTGCGTTTCTGGTAGCCCACTATCACGGCCTCTTTCAGGGAACGGTTCTCCGGTGAAAGTAGAAGGTTCAGCGTAGTTTTGTTAACCTTCAGCGTTTGATCCTTATATCCT
This sequence comes from Chitinophaga sp. GbtcB8, assembly GCF_019091455.1. GTDB lineage: Bacteria > Bacteroidota > Bacteroidia > Chitinophagales > Chitinophagaceae > Chitinophaga. Next base: position 71,143 of record NZ_JAGXJN010000019.1, on the reverse strand, counting down.
ACAAAACGGAACTGCACCATTCTGCCTTCCTGTATGGTAAAGGAAAAATTACCCTGCACGTCCGTTAAGCCCAGGCCCTTTTTGGCCTGCACATCTATGATGGTAACGCCGGGCAGCCCTTCACGGCTAATGGCATCCTGTATCCTGCCTTTTACAGTAATGGTTTGCTGGGCAAAGGCTTTGCTGCTGCAAAGCAGCAGGGGAATAAGCAGTAAGGCCAGCAGGTTGTAATAACATTTATACATACATAGTAATTTTAATCGTCCTGAAATTTTGGATTCACCTTGAACTTGAACACCACTTCCCAGTCGCCGGGTTCATAAATGGCTAAGCTGAGCCCTATGCCTGCATTGTACCGGTGCCCAAAGGATATGCGGTTATACTGGAATGCGATATAGGCTTTGTCTGAGTTGCCGGAAACATCGGCCAGTATGGGAAAGGGGCTGGTAACATCATACGTAAGAATGGTGCTGTCAGCGCTCATACGCCGGTTAAAGCCAAAGGGTACATCCAAACCAATTGAACCGGTTCGGTAACGCAGGCTGTCCCATTGTGTGAGGTTGAAATTGGAAAAGGGAATAGCTACAGAATCCTTATCAAAAATTTTGAACGTAAGCGTATTGCCTTTTATATCTGTTTTGCGGAAGTATACATTCACGCTATCCCGGGGCAGGTTCAGGTTAAACTGGTCTACCACGCCGCTAAGGTCAGGGTGCGTAATGCCGCCCTGGTCCCATGCTTTGCGGATGCCGGTAATATCATCAAACTCATATGGCTCATAAGGGCGCGGGCGGCGCACATCCAGCACCATGTTCTTGAACACTTTTTCACCGCCATTATTTTTCACGCGCACATCAAAGTAATAGAGGCCGGGTTTAATGCGGGCGGAATCCGTATTCCAGAAAAATATTTCACCGGAGTGCGGGCGTATATCCAGCACCTGTGCCTGTACGGTGCTGCGTTTGTCTTCAATTTCCGCAATGGTCTTTTCTAAACCGCTGTAATAGGTTTTCCATTGCCGGGTGGCTACTTTTTCCAGCAGCTCCGGTGCAGCGCTGCTATCGGCATGGCGTACATTCTCCAGCGTAAAGGTTAGCGGCTGCGTGGAATAGTCTGCATTAAAAATATAGGAGTACACGTTAGTACGGCCTAAGTTCACCGGGAAGTTGGTCCGGTTATAGTTCATGTTGGTGCTGAAAAAGTCCTTTTCATCCGGCACCATGTGTTTGTAACATCCTGCCATGGCTGTGGCCAGCAGCAGGAGCATAATGAGATAAGGTTTATAACGTTGCATAGTGCGGGGAATTAAAGTTTGTAGAAGATCATTCTGTTGATATTGTAACCGCCGGATTCTTCATAGAACCGCAGGATGTGTTTGCCTGCAGTAAGGTTCACCGTGGTATTTACCGTTACCCAGTTCTGCCAGCCGCCGGTATCGTTGCAATGCACGGTACCGCTGACATTTACGCCATCCATTTCCAGCCGGAAATTTCCGCCGCCACCGCCGGATGCCATACGCAGGGCCACGGCATAGGCGCCGTCTGCGGCCACTTCTACCGTGTATTCCAGCCATTCGGAACCACCGGTCCAGCCCACATTATAAGTGCCTTCACTGCAGTTTTCAATATCTACTGCTTCTGTGCGGTACTGGTTGCCGTTGTTGCCGCCATCATTATCGTGGTAAGCAAGTCCCTCACCGCCATCATCATAATCCTCAAACTCAATAGTGCCGGGTATGGGGGATGGCAATCCCAGGTAGGGCGATTGTATAGGGTTCAGTGAATAAGGGAAAGCCATGGGCACCAAAGACACAAAGCCGAATACATGTTTGCTTTCCAGCACATGCAGCCAGCCATTGGCCGTTTTCAGATCTATGCTTTGGGTAATGGAGGTAGACCAGTCCCTGATAAAACGGGAGCGGTTCATATCACTATACTGTAATACCAGCGGGCCGCCGTTGGAGATGCCGGAAGCAGCGGTAGGTACTGATTTGCCGTTCATCTGGTAATTGTAGGCCAGTGTGTTAAGCATCACCCCATCTGCATATTGCAGGGAATCAGCGCCTACCTTACCCCGCATCATGTAGCGGCGCAGCAGGGTATCCCATACAGCTGCCGGTACGCTGTCCAGCGTCCAGTCGCCTTTAAAACCATATTTACCCCGGCTGAAGTTCAGGTTGTACAGCGCAGTTTTAATGCTGTAATCCTGCGGCGCAAAAAAAGTGATGTTCTCATTTTTCAGCGTATCTGTAAGGCCGGCTTTATCAACCAGGTATAATAAGGTATCATACAAACCCTGCTGACTTTTCAGGAAGTCATAGGTGTTTACCGGCACTTCTGCAGTGGGTTTGGCATTCCGGTAAGTATTATCTTTTTTACAAGCTGCTATTACCAGCAGCAACAGCAGGGCGCCGGCGTACCATTGTGGGCGGGTACTATGGGCGGTGAATTGTTGTAAGCTCATTTTCATAACAGCAAACATTATTTCCAGAAATTATTTTGTACCAGTGCGCTGTTGGTGGAAAGTGCCTGTTTAGACACGGGCCAGTAAGCAGCGCCATTATCTACATCTGCCTGGGTGAATTGGGTGTACCGCGATACTTTGTTGAAATGTATCAGGTCAAACCAGTACCAGCCTTCGCCTATCAGCTCACGCCTGCGTTCCAGGAAAATGGCGTCCAGCAGGGCTTCCTGCGAGGGATTACCGGGCAGGGATTTTAAACCGCGGCGGGTGCGTATGCTGTTGAGATCACCTGTTGCATCGGACATGCCTAAACGCGCTTTACACTCTGCCTGCAGCAGATACAGCTCCTCATACCGGAAAATGATGATGGCGGATGTATAAAAGCGGAGTGTTGGATTTTTTACCGCGCTGTTCACCTGCTTCATTTTATAGAATACCGGGTAGGCATCATTCAGCTGGTCAAAGAACAGGGTAGCGCGCTGATCGCCGCTTTCACTGTAAATACTCAGTATGCTGTCTTTGGGTATATAGATCTCAGATTCGCTTTTGGGAATATCCGGTGAGCGCAGCGTCCAGTCTTCCAGCTGCCCGGTAGTGGAAAATTCTGCGTGGTCAAAGTTGAGGTCTATCTGGAAAATATTGCTGAAGCCACGGCCGCGGAAAGAGCCATCCAGGCGGGTAAGATCGGCGGTGCTTACAAAGTTATAACCGGTTTGCCCCTGGTTATCTATTACGGCACGCGTGTTTTGCAGGGCATTGGCATAATCTCCTTTCCAGGCATACAGGTGCGCCAGTAAGGTATAGGCCATACCGCGGGTGGCGGCAATGGATGTATGGTGGCCTTCACCCTGTCCCTGGTAATCACCCTGCTGCTCCGGCGACTGGCCGTTGTACTTCCATGGCAGGCCATAAGCAGCGGCCAGCCCGTCCTGTATAGCAAAGTCCAGCACCTGCTGCTGGTTGGTTCTTGGGGTAGGCGTAAATGTGCCGTTGGGCGAGCTGGTAATTAAAGGCACATCGCCCCACACCCTTACAATGTAATAGTAGAGAAAGGCGCGCAGGAAACGTACCTGCGAGCGGTCCAGCTCCATATCATTGTTAGAGTAGCGGTAATCACGCTTGGGCACTTCCGGCAATTTTTCAATGGCCAGGTTGCATTGGGCAATGGCGGCATAAAACCGGCGCCAGTCGCGCCATTGATCGACAGTGGCATAACTGGCGTTCAGGTTATTATCCACCAGTGCCTGCAGGTCGCCGCGTTTGGTAACGCGAAAGTCGCCACCCCGCAGATCACCATATACCCAATGGGCATTTTCATTCATTAATGCGGCGCGTATTAGGGCATAACAGCCATAAACAGCGGCACGGGCATCATTTTTATTCTGCCACATGTTCTCTTCTGTAAGCGCGCGCTTGGAGGGCTGATCCAGCATTTTGCTGCAGGAGCTGGCCAGCAGCAACAAGCCTGATAAGATCACTATTGTATATCGCATGGCAATAGTTTTTAGAATTGAAAGTTGAAACCTAACGTAAAGCTGCGCGGTGCTGCCCAGTTGTAATAACCCTGGTCATAACCAAAGTAGTCCACCGCTTCCGGGTCGCCGCCGGAGTAGCGCGTCCATCTCCATATGTTATTGGCAGTACCATAAATGCGCAGCTGCTCAATACCGGCGCGCTGCATCCAGGGAGCGTTCAGGTTATAGGTGAGCGTAACAGAACGCAGCTTTATGAAAGAACCGTCTTCCAGGAACAGCGTCTGGTCCGGCTGGTAAGCATTTACAGGGCTCCAGGGATTATACAGCGGGTACTTGTTATAATCGCCGTCTATCTTAGACCAGAAGTTCACTTCCTTAATACCTTTTACATCATCCAGCCCTTCGCGCTGCGCAAAATCAAAATGGTCGGCCATAGCCTGGTTAATGATCTTACGGCCAAAGGCGTAGTTGCACTGTACCTGCAGCTCCAGCTGTTTGTAACGGAAGGTGTTGCTGAAATAACCCTGTATTGCCGGTACTTGCCGCCCCTTCATTACCCGGTCTGCATCATTGATCACGTAATCGCCGTTCAGGTCTTTCCATTTGGGATCGCCTGCATGCAGGGTAGCGCCCTGGTACGTCATTTTGTGGCCGTTGGAAGGGTTGGTGGGAACCTCTGCATCGCTGTTGTAAATACCATCGTTGATCAGCAGCCAGTAACGGTCTGTTGGTTTGCCTACCAGTAAGCGGCGGTTACCTATCAGCATATCTGTTAAACCATCCGGCATAGCCAGCAGCTTGTTTTGATTGGTGTAGGCTGAGATGCCGGTGCTCCACTGGAACTTTTTGCCGCGGATCACATCTGCATCAATGGCTACTTCGTAACCGTAGTTGCGGATGTCCATACCGTTCTTAACAAGGCCGGTATAACCGGTTTCTTCCATCACGGGAATTTTCAGCAGCAGGTCGCGGTCTGTTTTGGAGTACACATCCAGCGTAGCATGAATGCGGTCGTTCAGTAAACCTACATCCAGGCCTACATTCAGCTGCTCTACATAAGGCCATTTTAAATTGCTGGTTACATAACCGGTGCCAAAGGCCGCGTTAATGGCGGGAAAGGCGTTGTAGGTAGCTGTGTTGGGGTTACCATCCCAGCCAATGTCCACATTGTAAATGGGCCCGCCTTTGTAATACTCATCCATTAATACGCGTCCCACACGGCCGTAGCTGGCTCGCAGGTTCAAAGTGCTTAGCCAGCGTGAGCCGTGCAGAAATTCTTCATTGCTGATCTTCCAGGCTGCGGATAAGGTGGGAGAGAACAGCCAGCGGCTATCCGCCGGCACGTTGGAGCTGCCATCTTGCCGCAGGTACAGGTTCACAAAATATTTTTCCAGGTAATTATACCCTATGTTGGTGTAAAAAGAGGCTACGTTGCTTTGCGTATAGTCCTTATAGTTAGCCTGCAGGCGCAGGTTGCCGAATACGCCTTCCTTATTGGAGTCGTCGCCTGGTTTGTAGATCTTAATATAATCACTGCGGCCTTTATAAGCTTTGCCGTAATCGTAGCGCCACTTGTCCCACTGTGCGTATTGACCCAGCGTTACATCTATATGGTGTTTACTTACAAAAGTGTGATCGTACCGTATGGAATTATCCAGCACCATACGCCGGCTTAACCCGTCAAAGTTGGATACGAAGTTGTTGCCGTCATTGATGGTGGTGGGTATGAACAGATCCCGGAAGTTTTGCCCATAGTCAATGCTGAAGCGGGTGTTCAGCGCCCAGTCAGGGCCCAGCGTGTAATGCAGGTTGGCAAGTATGCGCGCATTATTGTTCCGGTTCCGGTTCAGCCCATCTTTCAGGTACGTATAATACTGCTGTAAGTATTGTTTGTTTGGCGATGGCGGATTTTCAAAATTCACCAGGTAATCCTCATCACCGGCGCGGTCCCGGATAAATTCATTACGGTCGCGGGTAAGCGTGGAGCCGTTAATGAAGGTGGTGAGCATCAGGTTCCTTACGGGCATCAGGTTAATGCCAAAATTAATGTCGTACCGGTTCATGCCTGTATGGTCTGCCACGCCTTGTTGTGCGGTGCGGCCCAGGCTAAAGCGGAAATTGGCAAGGCGGTTGCCGCCGCTTACTGCGGCTTGTATACCATTGCTTAAAGCATTGCGGTAATAGAGGTCGTCCCAGTCTGCTGCCCCAAAGTACCGGGCCTGTGTGGAATCTGCCAGGTACCGCGGAAAATTGCGCCATTGTGATTCATTGGCGTATTGCTGGTAAAAAGGCAGGCGGAAATTGCGCTCATACTCGCCGTTAACCGTGTTTACCGTAGGTTTAATAGAAAGGCCTATCCAGGAATTTACTGATACTTTCATGCGTCCGGAGCGCGGGCCTTTGGTGGTGATGTTGATAATGCCGTTAGCGGCCAGGGGGCCGTATCTGGCGCTGGCTGCAAAATCTTTCAGCACTTCTATGCTGGCAATATCATTTACATCCAGGAAAGAGAGCAGGTTGCTTTCTGTTCCCAGCCGGTTGAAATCAAAGCGCTGTATGTCGTACGGGAAGGCGTGTTCCGGCATCAGCGGCACCCCATCTACAATATAGGTAGGCTGTGCATAGAACAGGTCACTGTTTTTGAGCAGTAAGGTAGATGTGCCCCTGATAAATACGCTGGTACGTTTGCCGGGTTCTGCGCTGGGTGTACGTATATCCACGCCCGTTACCCTGCCGTTCAGCATCTGGTCAATGCTGTTGTAAGGCATTTTTCTTACCTCGTCCATATCCGCTTCAGATATGGCGCCTGCTTTGTTGTTATAAAGGAACAGTTCATTATTTGGTAAATGTCCAATAGTGTCCCTGGCCTGCAGCGGTATTTTTTTTAGCCAGCTGATACTGTCTGTGGAAGACGAGATACTGCTGGTGTCTTTGCTCTTGTACACGCTTTGCGCATAACTGCCGGCAGACAGCAGTAAGCAGACAATGGCCCCTGCCACCCGTTTGCACGGGATGGCGTAACATTGTGTTGTCATAAGTGAAGATTTGGCAATACAAACCCTGTGCGTAAGCTTGCACTTACACCGGGCTTAATAATGTTGCTTTACGGAAACAGATTTAGCTACCGACCTTGTAATAGATCAATAGCGGATGTTGTAAAAGCGATGGTGGAGACGTGTACGGGTGAGGTACGGGCATACGGATAGTATGGCCATTTGCTAGTAAAATTTGAACCTGCATGTGCTAGAATTGTGGAATTTTAAAATGTGCTTTACGGTGATAAACATTCTTATGGAAATAGGCTCTGGACTAGTTTTCAAGGCATTGTTAGTTAAACTGATAACGCGGAATCGGGATTACACTGCTGACGTGGGCCTTTAAACGAAATCCTACTACATACAATAAGTTCTTCAATCGGTTGTGCTCACAATTTAAATAGCTAAAACGATTTTTCATAATTTTTTTCAACAATTATTTTTCATTTTTAGATTTGGTAGTTGCTGAATAACTATTACTTATAACTCAAGACAGTTTTAATTTATTATTGCTGTATAACATTTTGAGCAATGTAACGTTTTAGAAAAAACCATCAACCCTATCTTTATGAAAACCATTTACCCGCTATCTGTAGCGCTAGTTATCATTTTAGGCTTAACCGCCTGTACTCATTCCGATGTACCGGAGCCTGCATTACCATCCACACCTTCATCCAAAATAAAAGCTACGCCTGCTGTAATTGATTACCGGGAGGAGATGCGCAACTTTGTGATCGGCATCAGCCAGTATGCAAAAGCACAGAACCCGCAGTTTGCCATTATTCCGCAAAACGGCATTGAGCTTATTACCACTAACGGTGAAAGTGATGGAACACTGGCCCAGTCTTATATTCAGGCCATTGATGGTGTAGGCCAGGAGGATCTTTTCTATGGTTACACCGATGATAATGTGCCCACCCCTTCTGATGACAACCTGTACCTGCGCGAATTCCTGAACCGCATTAAGGCAAGCAAGAAAGTGCTGGTTACTGATTATTGCAGCAGCAAGACTAATATGGACAAGTCTTACAGCAGCAATAACACTAACGGTTATACTTCTTTTGCCGCCAACCACCGGGAGCTGGATAATATTCCCAACTACCCCGTACAACCATATGGTGTGAACAGTAATAACATTACCAGCTTATCACAGGCAAAAAACTTCCTTTACCTTATTAATCCGGAGAACTATTCCAACAAGACCCAGTTCATTAATGCCGTTGCAGCTACTAATTATGATTTGGTGCTGATGGACCTGTTCATTGACACCAACAATCCTTTTACCGCTGCAGAAATAGACCGGCTGAAAACCAAAGCCAACGGTGGTAAGCGCCTGGTGATCTGTTACCTGTCTATTGGCGAAGCAGAGGATTACCGTTATTACTGGAAAACAGGCTGGGGCGTGGGTAACCCGCCCTTCATCAGCGCAGAAGATCCCAACTGGGAAGGCAACTATTATGTGGAGTACTGGAACGCTGACTGGAAAAACGTAATATTCGGTAACGACAGCTCCTACCTGAAAAAGGTATTGAACAGCCATTTTGATGGCGCCTACCTGGATATTATTGATGCTTTTGATTATTTCGAGAACCGGTAGGACCGTTCATCTATTTTGCAGGTTTAACAATTAACAAAGCAGTAATTTTATTGGTATCGCAACCAATATCTATTGCTATGAGGAAATATCCACTCACCCTGTTATTGTTATGCCTGCCCCTGCTGGTATTTTGTCAGGCCACACAAAAACCTGTTTTACATGGCCAGCACTGGATGGCCATTACCGGCAAGCCGCTGGCAGCAACGGCCGGCTCCATGATATTTCAGCAGGGTGGTAACGCGGTAGATGCTGCCTGCGCCATGATAGCCGCTACCTCTACCATGTGGGATGTATTGAGCTGGGGTGGCGAAACACAGGCCCTCATCTACAATCCGAAAACAAAAAAAGTAATTGGCATTAATGCATTAGGAGTAGCACCCACCGGTGCTACTCCTGCTTTTTATAAGCAAAAGAACATGAAATACCCGCCGGAATACGGACCGCTATCGGCCGTAACGCCCGGCACACCAGGCGGCATTATTACCATGCTGGCGGAGTATGGTACCAAAAGCTTGAAAGAAGTGCTGGCCCCTGCCATGGAGCTGGCCAAAGGTTACCCCATAGAAGGCCAGACCGCCAACAGCATCCAGGAATACAAAAAGTGGATCACACAATGGCCGTACTCCAAACAGGTGTTCTTTACACATCCGGGCCGTGCGCGTGTGGCGCCGGATGCCGGTGAAATCTTTCGCCAGCAGGACCTCTTAGCTACGTTACAAAAGCTGGTAGATGCGGAACAGGCTGCGCTGAAAAAGGGCAAGTCCCGCAAAGAGGCGCTGTATGCGGCCTACGACCGGTTTTATAAAGGCGATATTGCACAGGAATTTGTACGTGGCTGCCAGGAGCAGGGTGGCCTTATTACCCTGCCTGACCTGGCCAACTGGAAAGTGCATATAGAAGAACCCATGATGGTTACCTACAAAGGCATTGAAGTGTACAAGCTTTCCCAATGGACACAAGGCCCGGCCTTACTGCAGGCGCTGAACATCCTGGAAAATTTTGACCTGAAAGGGATGGGCTACAACTCCACCCGTTATATACATACTGTGTACCAGGCTATGAGCATGGCCTTTGCCGACCGGGATTTTTATTATGGCGATCCGTACTTTCCGCCGGAAGAGCCCATGAAAGGCCTGCTTTCCAAAGCATATGCAAAGGAGCGCGCCCGCACTATTAACCAGGAGCAGAATGATACCATGATAGGCCCCGGCGATCCTTACCCCTTTGAAGGCGGCGGTAAGCAGAACCCTTATTTTAACCTGTTAAAAACCTGGGGCCATACTGCGGTGTATAAACCGGATGAGCCCATTCATGGCCTGGATGACCCTTTCCTGCAAACATTCCTGAGCGGCACTACCTCCGTAGAAGCTGCCGATGCAGAAGGCTGGGTAGTATCCGTAACGCCCAGCGGCGGCTGGTTACCGGCCACTATTGCAGGCCACACCGGGGTAGGTATGAGCCAGCGTATGCAAAGTTTTGTGCTGGATGAAAAGGAAAGCCCGTTTAATGTAATGGAACCCGGTAAACATCCGAAGGTAACGCTTACGCCTACACTGGCATTGAAAGATGGGAAACCGTACCTGTCGTTTGCCGTGCAGGGTGGCGATAGCCAGGACCAGAATCTGCTGCAGTTCTTCCTGAACGTAGTGGAGTTTGGCATGAATGTGCAGGAAGCCGTGGAAGCAGCCAACTTTAACAGCTACCAGATGTACTCCTCCTTTGGCGCACATGAGCGCAAACCCGGCGGCTTAACCCTGCAGCAAAACACACCCTTCTGGACACGGAAAGAGCTGAAACAATTAGGATATAAGATAGATTACCAGGAGCGCACCTCCGGCCCCATTAATGCCATTTATTTCGACTGGCAGCATGGCAGCTTCTGGGGCGGCCCCAGCAACCACGGGGAAGATTATGGGATTGGATGGTGAGTGCTGCGCGCTGCGCGCAGCATCAACAAATATTCGGAATAGTTCCCGAAAAATCACACAGCTTTTCCAGCAATGCGCATAGTTCCTCTCCCTTCTTGGTAAGCGTGTACACCACTTTAGGCGGTACTTCCGGGAAGTGCTGCCGGTTGATGAGCGTGTTTTTTTCCAGCAGCTTTAAACGGTCTGCCAGTATATGATCCGTAATAGGCGACAGCTCTTCCTTGATACCGGAAAAACGGCTGTTGCCTTCCTCTATACAGAAAAGGATCTCCGTAAACCAGCGCCGGCTTAATAATACCAGCAGCTCATTTAGCGTACACTTACTTTCCAGGAAAGCTTGATTCTGGTAGTTAGTTGAATTGACCTTCCTTTCAGCCATAAAAATATTTATTTAAGTAGTTACTATTTAAATAATGAGTTATTGCATAGGTAAGCTGGATATGCTTGCTTTGTAACAGTGAATTGTAGAACGGAAACCCTGCTTTAAACATGCTCTCTCAGATCCGGTTTGCCTTCCGTATGTAATGCCTGAGCAATGTAGGAGAATGGATCCAGATATCAAACGGGAATTACATAAACGGACGGCCCCCGGCTGCAGAGCACACTATAAGACATTTTAACTGGCATACGCGTTTTCAATGGTTGCCCGGCAATTATTGCCGCTGCGGTTTCCGCGCAATTTTTTGCAGGGAACCCGCAGCAGGCGCGGGGTCAGCAGCACACCAAACAGCCTTTAAAGGGCAGTGAACATCAGGACAGGACAGTTTTTAATATTGATTGTTTTAATACCGGAAGCCCGGCGCTGCCTCTGAACAGCGCCGGTTTCCTCCCGGTATCCGTACATTATCCGGCTGTTACTGGTTGATGGCGCCTGTAACAGCTAACCCCGCAGCACTGCCGGCGCAAACCGTGTAACGGTATAGCTGTCAGCCTTTCATCCCTTCTTCCTGCCGAACAAATAATAAAAAAAACTACTGTATATTCCCTATATTTACGACATGCATTATTTTACTTTTTCTCAGCGCAGCATCCGTAATATTTTAGCCGGGGGAATATTACTTTTTTCAGCTGCTTCCGCCCAAGCGCAGAATGTAGAGCCCTTGCATTATACCAGCTTTCATACCAGCACCAAACCCACTATTGATGGTAAACTGAATGAAGCCGTATGGCAGCAGGCCGCCTGGAGCCAGGATTTTACTGATATTGAAGGCGACAAACGCCCGCAGCCGCCTTTACGCACCCGCCTTAAAATGCTGTGGGATGATCAGTACCTGTATGTAGCCGCCGAACTGGAAGAACCGCATATCTGGGGCAAGCTGCTGCTGCATGATACCATCATCTTCCACGACAACGATTTTGAACTATTTATTGATCCGGATGGGGATGGGAAAGAATATTTTGAAATAGAGGTGAATGCCCGCAATACTGTTTTTGACCTGTTTATGCCGCGTCCCTACAACGAGGGTGGCCATGCCCTTATTACCTGGGATACTAAAGGCATGAAAACAGCCATCGGCATAAATGGCACCTTAAACAAACCTGCGGATAAAGATAAATCCTGGACAGTGGAAATGGCTATTCCTTTCAAAGCCCTGCGCCTGTTGGGTGTACCGGATGTACCGAAAGACCGTAGCGTTTGGCGTATTAACTTTTCCCGCGTGGAATGGGATACGGAAATTAAAGGCGGCCAGTACGTAAAGAAAACCAACCCCGCCACCGGCAAACCCTTACCGGAACATAACTGGGTATGGTCGCCGCAGGGTGTTATCAACATGCATGTGCCGCAGAAATGGGGCTACTTACAATTCTCTACCCAAGCCGTTCAAAAGCCGTAAATTACAACAATGGATAAGCGTAATTTTATAAAATCACTGGGTCTGGGAAGCGTAGTTTTACTACCCGGTGTACCTGCTCTGGCCAAAGAAGCCACTGCAGCGGCAAAGGAGGCAGCGCCCCCAAAAATAGCGCATCGCGTATGGATCAATCCTAACAAGGAAGATGCAGAAGCAGACATACAAAAACGTTATGCCGATTATAAAAAAGCAGGCATCAGCGATATTTACTTTGAAGACGATAGCGAAAAACATTTCCGCATCGCTAAAAAGAATGGCATTAAAGCCCACCGCTGGATCTGGACAATGAACCGCGGAGAAAAAGAGCTGCTGGCTGCTCACCCGGAATGGTACTCACTGAACCGTAAAGGCGAATCCTGCGCAACCAACCCGCCCTATGTGGGTTACTACCGCTGGTTATGCCCCAGCAAACCGGAAACGCTAACCTACCTGAAACAGCAGGTGGAAAACGCGCTTTCCAAAGATTATATAGATGGCATTCACCTGGATTATGTACGTTATTGTGATGTGATACTGCCCGTGAACCTGTGGAGCAAATACGGCATTGACCAATCCAAAGAATTACCGGAATACGATTTTTGTTATTGCGAAACCTGCCGTAATGCCTACAAAGCAGAAAAAGGCAAAGACCCGCTGGAAATGGAACACCCGGACCAGAGCCCTTCCTGGCGTAAGTTCCGTTATGACCGTATCACCAACATCGTAAACAACCTGGCCAAAGTAGCGCAGCAGCATAAGAAACCTATTACTGCTGCTGTATTTCCCACGCCGGAAATAGCCAAGCGCATTGTGCGCCAGGACTGGACCAACTGGCACCTGGATGCGGTGAACCCCATGATCTATCATGGCTTTTACCAGGAAGATGTAAGCTGGATCGGTGATGCAGTAGCCGAAGGCGTGCGCGCCCTCAATGGCCGCTTCCCTTTATACGCCGGCCTTTTCCTCCCGGACTTTAATGGTAATATGGACGATCTGAAACGCGGCGTAGCATTGGCCGTGAAGAACGGCGCCGCAGGCGTATCACTGTTTGGCGAGCTAACACCGGAAGTGCTGGCTGCGATAGCGGTGTAGAATTACGAATTGAGTACTGAGTAATTAAAAATATTTCGCTTATTATTCGTGCACAATCCACGATACATTCATATCAACACATAAAAAAAAGTCCTGCCTCAGTGCAGGACTTTTTAGTTTTTTATATTTTATTCAACATCACACTACCTTTCGCTGCATTCTAATTCGTAATTGACAATTCGTAATTAAAGCTTGGAGTCCGGCCTGTCTGCAGGCAGCTTCCCAAACTCATAGTTCGGCTTATCTCCCATCTTAACCACCAGCGTACCGCCTTTCACAATATCAGTATGTTTAATATAGCTTTTCGTATAAGGCTTACCGTTCAGGGTAATGCTTTGAATATACTTGTTAGCAGCGCTGTTGTTCAGCGTTTGCACGGTAAAGGTTTTGCCGCCCTGCAGCTGCAGGCTGGCCTTATCAAATACCGGGCTGCCAAAAACATAAATGCCCTTGGCCGGGTTTACAGGATAAAAACCAACAGAAGATAATACATACCAGGACGACATAGCGCCTACATCCTCATTACCAGCCAGGCCATCCGGCTTAGTGGTATAGAACTCCTGCATTACCTGCCGTACTTTTTCTGCCGTTTTCCATTGGTTGCCGGCGTAAGTGTACATATAGGTAACATGGTGGCTGGGCTCATTACCATGCGCATACATGCCAATGAGGCCGGATATGTCGCTGGAAGCTTCTTTACCCATATCGCCTTTAGCTTCAAACAGACTGTCCAGCTTTTGGGTAAAAGGCGCATCGCCACCCATTAAGCTGATCAGGCCTTCCACATCCTGCGGCACCAGCCAGGTATACTGCCAGCCGTTACCTTCTGTAAAATCGCCTTTTTCATGTTTGGACTGGAAAGGATCGTACGGCGTTTTAAAGCTGCCATCGCTCATACGCGGACGAACAAATTTGATGGTGCTGTCAAAATAATTCTTGTAGTAAGCAGCACGTTTGGCGTAGGTATTATAATCATCCGTTTTACCCATTTTCTTGGCCATCGCTGCAATACACCAATCGTCAATGGCATATTCCATGGCTTTGGATACGGACTCATATTCTTTATCAGAAGGAATGTAACCGCGCTCTTTCACGTAGTTCACGCCGAGGTCGTCGCGGGTAGAGGATACTTTCATGGCGGCCAGCGCAGCTTCCGCATCAAAACCTTTAAACCCTTTCAGGTAAGCATCGGCAATCAGGGGCACGGCATGGTAACCCACCATACAGTTGGTTTCACTGCCCATCAGCGGCCAGATAGGCAGCTTACCCTGTTGCTGGTAAATAGCCAGCAGGGAGTTAATGAAGCTGCTCATACGGTCCGGGTGCAGCAGGGTGCTAAGCGGCGCTGCAGAGCGGTAAGTATCCCACAGGGAAAAAGTAGTGTAGTTATCAAAACCAGGTTTGGTGTACACTTTTTTATCCGTACCGCGGTAGCTGCCGTCATGGTCGTTAAACAGGGCCGGGCCTATCATGGTATGGTACATAGCCGTGTAGAATACGCGCTTTTTAGCTTCATCTGCACTTTGTACATTGATCTTGGCCAGCTCCTTGTTCCACTTGTTATTGGCGCTGTTCACTACTGCAGCAAAATCCCATCCGGGAATTTCTGCGTTAATGTTAGCCAGCGCATTTTCACTGCTCACGGGCGAGATGCCTACTTTCAGCATTACCTGCGCAGGCGCATTGTCAAAGGATATAATGCCTTTGGTGTATTTGGCTTTCAGCTCCTTGCCTTCTTTCTTTTCATCGCCATCATATACGGCAAAATTTTTCACCGGTACATTACTCTTAATGGCAAACCACAGGCGCTGATCTTCTGACCAGCCTTTGGAAAAGCGGTAACCTTCCAGGGTGTATTCATCTTTTTGGCGGATGAATGTTTCCACGGGTGCATCCCAGCCAATACCTTCTTTCAGATCCACAATAATGTGAGCCGGTTTGCCTTTAGGGAAAGTGTACCTGTGAAAGCCAACGCGCTCAGATGCGGTTAGCTCTACCTGTATATCATGATCGTCCAGGTGCACGGCATAATAACCCGGCCTTGCCGTTTCACGGTTATGGGAGTAATGGGAGCCGTAACCGGTAGTAGGATTTTCCTGTGAGCCATGGCTGGTCTTTACATCGCCGGTGTAGGGCATTATCAGCACATCCCCCAGGTCGCCAATGCCGGTACCGCTCAGGTGTGTTTGTGAAAACCCGATCACCACACTGTCGGAATAATGGTAACCGGAGCACCAGTCCCACCCTTTAACAATATTATTCGGTCCTACCTGTACTGCGCCAAAAGGAACGCTGGCGCCTACAAAAACGTGCCCGTGTCCGCCGGAACCAATATAGGGATCTACATAAGAAAGTGGTTTGCTTTCCGGTAATTTTTGTCCCTGTATTTTCCGGGGTTGCTCTACCTGCGCTTTCACCTGCGCGCCTGCCATCACCAGCCCTGAGAAGGCCAGCAGATAAGCATTCTTAAACCTCAAAGTCATATTAGCTGCTTTAAACTGCCAAGATACGTGCTGGAACTTACTTTTCAAGTAGTTTTTATGTGAACGGATCTATAAAATTGCTTTTATCAGCACTATGTATTATTTTTCTAAACAATCCAATACCTACATGATCAACCAACTATCTACGCAGCGCATACTTTCTATTGATGCTCTCCGCGGCATTACCATCCTGGTAATGATCTTTGTAAATGAGCTGTCCGGCGTAAGCGGTATTTCCCCCTGGATGAAACATATGCCGGCTGATGCGGATGCAATGACCTTTGTGGATGTGGTGTTCCCGGCCTTCCTGTTTATTGTAGGCATGTCTGTTCCCTTTGCTATTAACCGCCGCCTGGCTAAAGGCGATAGTTTTGTGCAGCTGCAAAAGCATATTGGCTGGCGCACACTGGGCCTGCTGGTATTAGGGTTGTTTATGGTAAATGCAGAAGACGATTATAATGAAGCTGCAATGGGCATGTCTATTCATGTATGGTCATTGCTGTTTTATATATGTGTGGTATTGGTGTGGAATGTGTACAAGCTTTCAAAACCCACGCTGGTATATGTGTTAAAAGGCATTGGCATTGCAGGCTTGCTGGTGCTGGCATTTATTTACCGCGGTGGAAAGGATGGTACGGAATATTTACAGCCACACTGGTGGGGTATACTGGGGCTCATTGGCTGGGCCTATTTATACAGCTGTATTTTTTACCAGCTGTATAAAGGGAATGTATATGGGTTGCTGGCCATGATCGGTATTTGTACGCTGTTTTATATTATAGGCCACCAACCGGCCATACAGCAATCCGGCTGGCACTGGATCACCTCCCAAAGCGGCAATGCAGCGCATACCTCTATTGTATTATGCGGTATTGTGCTTTCTCTCATTTTCTTTGACCAGTCCAGTAATAAAAGCGTGCAGCAGCGGTTTATACAGGCTGGTGGTTTTGCATTGATATTATTGGTGACCGGTTATTTCCTGCGCCCTTATTTTAAAATATCCAAGATCTACGCCACCCCTACCTGGTGTTTATACAGCGCAGCTATCTGTTGTATTTTGTTCTCTTTTTTATACTGGCTTATTGACCGCAAACAGATCAGCGGCTGGACAAATTTTTTCCGACCTGCCGCCGCCAATCCTTTGCTTACCTACATCATCCCTTTTATAATCTATGCCCTCCTGCACCTGCTGGGCATCCATTTACCGGACCTGCTGCAGCAGGGTTATCCCGGTATGTTATGGTGCATTCTGTATGCCGTGATCGTGATGGGCATTGCCAAAGGATTGAATAAAGCGGGGATAAAATTGCAATTGTAATATAAACGTTATAGGCTCGTTCGCATGGGTCTGCCATAGACTTTTACATTTCCCATCCCTGTAACTTAATCTCTTCAACAAACGTTTTTTATAGCATACGAAAATACCTGCTGTGGCATCCATGCTGCCAGGCGGATACGTATTGTAACATCATATCACATTAAAACCATTTAACCATGCTGAAATCATGCTGCGTAGCATTTTTATTGCTGCTTGCTTTCTCCTGTAAAAAAGACAATGATCCAACACCTGTACATTACCGCTATTATGAAGTAGGGATGCACCGCGACGGCGGGGAACCTGGCTGGAAATGGCAGGATACCACTTTTGTAGTGGCCGTAGCTGATACCAATACTACCCTCATTGCGGAAATCAATGCCCAATTGAAACAGCCCATAGCCCAAAGGAATAAGTTTGTGGCAGGCACGTTAGTTGCAGGAGATGGAGGGTATAACAAGAACGTATCCCATCGTTTTAAATGGCATCTTAAAGAAGACGACTGGAACCTGGTAGATGCTACCATAGAGTTATCAGACGGATTGCCATACACCGATGTGGATATGAACAACAGCTACTGGATGGAGAAAGTGAAACGTTTCTCCCCCTGGTCCTCGTACATAAAGAAAGAAATAACACCATGAAAATGAAATGGCTGATCTTATTCATCCCCGCCGGCTTAATCCTGCTTCTTGCAGGATGCCGGCAGGGTACTAAAAGCAAACCGGAGATCACACCCCGCAATACCGCGGTGAACAAAAGTAACGCCTACAACGACCTGTTCCTGGACAGCACAGCCGTAGAGAAATTTATAGCGCAGCAAAAAATAGGGGATACTACCGCTAATGCTATGCGCAGCTTTTACAACGTCCGAAATTTTGAATATGCCTGGTTCGACAGCCAGGGGTTAACAGAACAGGCGCTGGGCTTCCGCAGCCTGTACCATTACAGCAAAGACACCAGCGGCAGCCGGCAAATGGAGATCCGCCTCGATGAATTAATGAACGACAATGATACCACTATCACAGGCAATGAAGCCGGTATTATAAAAACAGAACTACAGCTAACACAACGTTTTTTACAGTTTGCGCAGGAAAATTATGCAGATCTGAACACTGCGCAGCTGCAGCAATTTATTCCCATTCAGAAACAGCGCCTGCTACAGCTCACAGATTCTATACTGGCAAACAACAGCCGGGAACACAGAGATTACGAAGCAGCCACCCCGGCATACGCCGCCATGAAAAAGCAGCTGGAGCAGTATGTGGACATTGCCAAAAAAGGCGGCTGGCCGGCCATTACAGCCGACAAGAAAAAGTATAAAAAAGGAGATAATGCAGAGGCTATACAGCTGGTAAAAAGAAGATTGCAGGCTACCGGCGAGCTGTCTGGCGCTGACAGCAGCACCTTATTTGACGACACCCTGGAAGCAGCCATCAAAACATTTCAGCAAACGCATGGTTATACCCCCACCGGTTTGCTTACAGATACACTGCTGCACGATATGAATGTACCCGTACTGGCACGCGTACAACAGCTGGTAATGAATATGGAACGTATGCGTTGGGCGCCCGCAGCGCCGGAAGGACAGCTTATCATAGTAAACATACCCGAATACGTATTGCATGTATGGGAAGGCAAAAACAAGGTATTTGATATGCCGGTAGTAGTAGGCAAAGAAGGCAGCAGCACCACTATGTTCTACGGCGATCTGAACCAGATTGTATTTAACCCTTACTGGCATGTGCCGCGCAGCATAGTACGCAAGGAAATATTGCCGCACATTGCTAAGAACAAAAATTACCTGGCAGAAAATGAAATGGAGATCACTGGCGAGCGCAACGGCGTGCCCGTAATAAGGCAGCGCCCGGGTAAAAAGAATGCGCTGGGCCATGTAAAATTCCTGTTCCCCAATAGCTTTAATATCTACTTTCATGATACGCCGGTAAAAAGCCTGTTTGAAAAAGATAAACGTGCATACAGCCATGGCTGTATACGTTTAAGCGATCCCGTAAAAATGGCTAATTACCTGTTGCAGGATATGCCAAAATGGACACCTGAAAAAGTAGACAGCGCTATTAACAAAGGCGATAAGGAAAAATATGTGGAGCTGAAGCATTCCGTACCCGTACTGGTAACCTATTATACCGCCTGGGTGGATGAGCAGGGCGCTTTACAGTTCCGCGATGATATTTATGGGCACGATGCACGCCTGGCGCAAAAGATGTTTACAGACGGACAGCAGGGCCAGGCGCTCACCTCCGCCAACTAAAAAGAAAAGACCGGCAGGTTATGCCAGGTCTTCATTAACTTTTTCAATAAACATAGGTAGTATAACAGGTAATACCGCTTACAGCACCGGGGTGCTCATAGCTAAAGTTTTGTCCTGTTTCAGCATCTTGGAACGTGCAATATAATTTTTGTTAGCGCTGTAAATAAACAGGCAGGCGCCGCCTTTCAGCGCTTCAATCACTTCACGGTGTATGTCGTCCGGAATAGCCGGGCAACCCAGGCTGCGGCCAATGTAGCCCTGGTTACTAATAAAATCTTCATTCACATAACTGGCGCCGTGCATCACAATACCCCGGTGCATAGCATTATCATTAATGCCTTTTTCCGTTCCCTGCAAACGTAGTGATAAGCCATGCTCACCCAGGTAGGTATTATCCGTGATATAAAATCCTAAGCTGCTCTTATTACTGTTAGTGGCATTGGAAAAGCTGGTAGCATTCAGCTTACCGGTATTTTTCCCATGGGATACCAGTGTATTAAACAGCAGCCGGCCGTTCTTTACATCAATAACGAATAAGCGTTTCTGGGTGGAGGGAAGGCTGAAGTCCACAATAGCAATTAGGCTGTCGTTATGCAGCCTGCCATTATTTAACAGGCGGTTAAAACCAATCATGCCATACATAAAAGCATCCTGGGAAAGTCCCATCGTACCCAGCTGTAAGCTGTCGTATACCATACTTTTACTGCTGCTTGCGGCAGCAGGTACCGGCATAAATTTTGCTCTCTTACGGCTGGTAGAGGCATTAGCGGCAAATAAAAACGAAAAAAGTACAATTGGAATAATAAATAGTTTAGCTCTTCGATGGATAGGTTTTTTCATTTTCACAGTTCTCCAAGTTGACACAGGCCATAAGTTTTTCCACAGGTATATGGTCCTGTTGTGGTGATTAAAAATAGTTAGGAATAGTTGTAGTGTTTTGTTTTGTATAACAAATATCGGTAAAATTTGACTAAAATACACGGCTGAAGTCCCTTGTTTGCTGTTTTTTTAACATTTTTCAGACATTTTAAACGATTTGACATTGACGGGCCGGGTATTATCTTAGCGGCCTTATCTGTTATTTATGCAGGAGCACATGCCTCTTTACCTGGATCAATTAGCCCGGGCCGGGTACACGGTTATACCGGATGTTTTTTCAGCCCATGAAACAGAGGCCATTAGTGCCGCACTCGCTACAGCGGATACCACATCTCCCACTTTCCGTAAAACGGCCGATCTTTTTGCCATCCGGCAATGTTTGAAAGAAATACCTAAGCTGCAATCATTGATCTTCACAAATAACCTTCATGAAATTATTCAGCAGCTTCTCGGAGATGACTATTTTGTAGTGAAGTCTATTTATTTTGATAAGCCGCCTCAATCCAACTGGTGGGTAGCCTGGCATCAGGATCTTACGATTTCTGTTGATCAGAAAATATCATTACCCGGTTATACATCGTGGACCATCAAACAACAGCAATTTGCAGTACAACCACCACTGGAAATATTGGAACATATTTACACCATCCGCATTCATTTGGATGATACCGATGCTGCCAATGGTGCATTAAAAGTAATACCCGGTTCTCATCGCAAAGGCATCTATCGGCCAGAAACAATTGACTGGAAAACTGAAACGGAAGTAATGTGTAATGTGCCTAAAGGAGGTGTTATGCTGATGCGCCCTTTATTACTGCATGCCTCTGACAGGGCCACCAGCAATAGTAACAGGCGGGTGATGCATATAGAATTTTGCAACCGCACATTACCGGCTGGTTTACAATGGAATGAATACATCGGCCGTACACGTTAGTCGTAACAAGAAAAAATTTTATGCAATTTTTTTATCAAAAGTTGTTTTTATCAAAAAATTAGTTTCATCTTTGCACTGTTAAAGAAAACAAAAAATAAAAAACATGTCACGTATACAATTACATACAAACGCAAAAAAAGGCTTTAGTCCCATGGAGGATGATAGCGTTTGCGGGGCATGTTATGCTACAGAATAGTTGAAACAACGAATTCGATATAACAGAGGCCCCGCAAGAGATTGCGGGGTTTTTATTTTATATAAAACACAAACATGAAAATGCATTCACTACACATAACAAACATACGATTTACAGGTATGAATGATCAATGGTTATCACTCATAAACCCCTGTTATGTGTATAGTGATCAGCAGAAGAATGATAAACATATTGAATGGCACTCGTCATATAAACGACCCTGGTATGCCCGCACATAAGTAACCCTATGTGCAGTTAAAAAGCCCGGTCGTACTAAGCGGCCGGGCTTTTTTTATGGTTCGTTGGTGTAATGGTTAACATCTCAGATTGTCGATCTGCAGCTACGGGTTCGATTCCCGTACGAACCGCTGTGTCTCTATACGAAAGTAAACTGGCCTGTAGCTCAATGGTAGGAGCAGCTGCCTTATACGCAGAAGGCTATCGGTTCAAACCCGGTCAGGCCAACAAAACAAATGGTGACTTGGCGCAATGGTAGCGCACTACGCTGATACCGTAAAGGTTGATAGTTCGAATCTGTCAGTCACCACAAATTGCTGGATAGTGTAATGGTCAACACATCACATTTTGGCTGTGATAGTTTCAGTTCGATTCTGAATCCGGCAACTGAATAAAAATGACGTCTGTAGTTTAATGACGCCCAAAACAAAATTGGTTCGTAACTCAATTGGTTTAGAGTACCGGTCTTTTACACCGGGAGTTGTGAGTTCGAGTCTCACCGGGCCAACAATGGTGTGAGTGCTATTTATCCCTTACCACTTCTGGACAGTGGTACAAGCTCACACCAGTACGGATAGGTAGCTTAATGGTAAAGCAGCGGCCTGTTAAGCCGCAGGATGAAAGTTCGAATCTTTCCCGCTCCGCAAAACATAATTAACGGTTGGGTAGCTCCAATGGTAGAGCAGCGGTTTGAAGCATCGCCTGTGCAGGTTCGAATCCTGCCCCAGCCACGGACCAATAAAAACAGAATGTCATGGACCACAAAA
Source organism: Chitinophaga sp. GbtcB8 (assembly GCF_019091455.1). Lineage (GTDB taxonomy): Bacteria > Bacteroidota > Bacteroidia > Chitinophagales > Chitinophagaceae > Chitinophaga. Next base: position 48,638 of record NZ_JAGXJN010000019.1, on the reverse strand, counting down.
GACAATGGAGACGGTTAAACGGCGCCATTGTAAAAACACCGATCGAAGATGAAATAAGGGATGTGCTGGTACAAGCCATCCACAATGGTTACACCATGAAAGTTTGTATAGGTACAGACAGCCAGGTGAAAGGCCGCACCACGGAGTTTGCCACCGTAATTGTATTTATCCGCAAAGGAAAAGGCGGTTTCATGTATATACACAATGAAACCACGGTACGCAAAATGTCTGTAAGAGAAAGGATGCTGGCGGAAGTAACTAAAAGTATTGAAGTAGCCTACGAATTATGTGGCCTGTTCACTACTTACAATGTAGACATGGAAGTGCACGCAGATATTAACACGCAGCCCAACTTTAAAAGTAATGATGCTTTAAAGGAAGCAATGGGTTATATCACCGGGATGGGTTTTGCCTTTAAAGCTAAGCCGCATGCCTTTGCCAGCAGCAGCTGCGCAGATAAAGCCGTGCATTGAGAAGACAGAAATAATTGCGCTACAGCAGATAGCTCTCCATGTTTGGATGAGCTGTTAAAACTGGAAAGGTGCGGGTATAAAATATAGCTGCCGGACAGCAGGCAATTCTTCACCTATGTTGGATGAGCTGCCAAAACAGATTATAAAATATGACTGATGGAAAGCATCAGTAAAAGATCTTCCCCCTGAAAGGGGAAGCGGATATCCCTCTAACCGGCAACCCGGGCGTGGTCTTAGAAGCCCCGCAGTGCAGCGGCCGTAGCTTGCTGTATGCTGTTGTTCGCGTTATGGTAGTGTCCTGACCTGTGGGTCGAAGGTTCGATTCCTTCACGGTTTAAAGCACCGTTAGCTCAATTGGTTAGAGCAACAGTTACATGTGGGTTCAAATCCCGCTCCTTTTAAGGATAGCATAATAGGTAATGCAACAATCCGGAAGCGCACTCCTTCCCTAAAAAGTGCACCAACAAAACCAGCGTTACCCGGCCGGCTTATGCAAAAGGTATAGGCGACAGGCGGTTTGGTAAATACCAGCGGGTGAATGCTCCGTTACAGGCAGCCAATGATTAAAACAGGTTATGCACACCGCACCTGTTCCATTAACGGTCCCCTGTAACGGAAATCCACCTCCGTATGTATTGAATGCAACGTAGCGCTGGTCTTTTTAAAACAGCAATAAAATTGAAAAAATGAAAAGGGTAACAATTAACGCCTACCAGCTTGGTTTGGTGTTTAAAAATGGCGTGTACAAACGCATGCTGGCAGAGGGCAGCTACTGGCTGATGCCCGCTGATACTGTGCGGATATACGATACTACTGCGCCGTTTGAAACAGCTTATGAGCTCAACATCCTGTTGCAGGATGAAGCGCTGGCAGCAAGGCTGCACGTAGTAGAGGTAAAGGAAGATGAAATAGTGCTGCAATATGAAAACGGTTTGCTGAAACAGGTGCTTACTACCGGCCGCCACGTTTTCTGGAAAGGTATTGTACAATACAAATTTGTACGTGCCGGTTTGAACAAGGTGCAGATAACGGAAAACCTTGACCGTACCACACTGCAGCACCGGCTGGTAGCGCCTTACGTGCGCACCTTCAGTGTGGAAAGTTATGAGCGTGCAGTACTGTTCATTGATGGTAAGTATGCGCAAACACTGGCAGGTGGTGTGTACTACTTCTGGCGGAACCACATTCCCATCCTTATAGGTAAAGTAGATACGCGGCAGCTGCAAACAGAGCTGAATGGCCAGGAAATACTAACCAAAGACAAAGCAGCTTTGCGTATTAACGCCTGGGCACAATACAGGGTTACTGATATTGAAAAAGCCATTTTGCAGCACAAGGAGTACGATAAACAATTGTACATCCTGTTCCAGCTGGCGCTGCGTGAATACGTTGCCGGTTTGGGTTTGGATGAGCTGCTGGAAAAGAAAGATACCCTGGCGCCCTTCATTCTGCAAGCGGTAAGCGATAAAGCAGCTGGCCTGGGTGTGCAGGTAACCGGCTTCGGTATCCGCGATATTATACTGCCGGGTGAAATGAAAGACATCATGAACCAGGTGCTGGTAGCGGAAAAGAAAGCGCAGGCCAACACCATTATGCGCCGGGAAGAAACCGCCAGCACACGTAGCTTGCTGAACACTGCAAAACTGATGGAAGATAACCCGATGCTGTGGAAGCTGAAGGAAATGGAATACGTGGAAAAGATAGCAGAGAAGATCAGCAGCATTAGTGTAAGTGGTAGCGGAGTATTGGTTGATCAGCTGCGGCAGATCTTTACGCCTCAAAAATAAGCGGGTTGGCTGCAAAAGGCAGCCAACCCGTTTTGTTGTTGTGTGTATAGCAGGTAAAGAATATTCCCTTTCTCTTATCGTCCATGGCCCCAGCCCCTGTTGATCACCCGGCCTCTTCCTCTTCTGTTATCCCTATGATTGTCGTGCGCATAACGCGCCCTGTACACATCATGGTGCAGGTAAGGCCTGGGTTCATTGATCACTACCTTGTGACTATGGTACAGATCAAACCCGCGATAGCGTGCCGGTAAGCTGGCAGCAGTGATCCAGCGCGGACCATCCGCATATACGAACTGCCGTGCAGGCACATTATAATAAGCATCTATATCAGGTAAATAGTAGTACTGCGCGTAATCATATCCTGCAGGGCCCCATTCAGGCTGGCTGCCAATGTTAAAATTTACGTTAACTCTTACCTGTGCGTTGGCATTTTTGTGAAAGGCGATGCTGCCAGTGAACAGCAGGGCTACAAGTATTAAGCGTTTCATGTTCGCAAATTTTTGATCCAATAGTTAGATGTGCGCAGGTAACAAGAGTTTAAACCGTTAACGTTGTTTAACACTCCGGTATAAAACAAAAAAGGCCGCCTGGAAAGGCAGCCTGTTGCATGTTTATCTAATTTGTAACCTTTAGCCCTATTCAGGGAAAAGTTTAATATCCTACGTTTTGATATAAGTTGGGATAAGTCTCCAGTATGCTGATGGGAATGGGCAGCAGCTCATTATACTTCTGATAACCCAGTGGTCCTAACACTGTCAGATCAGCATCCCAGCGGCGTAAAGCAAGTAAGCGGTTGCCTTCTGTACGCATATTGCGTTTCCAGGCGGTCATCAGCTCTGTACGGAAATTGTCCGGGCTGATAGTGTTTGCCAGGTCTGCTAACTTTTCGCGCCGGCGTATTTTATTCAGGCTGCTAACCGCATCGTTCATAGTGCCTGCATGAAGGTTAGCTTCTGCATTGATCAGGTACATTTCTGTTAAGCGCAGCTCAGGTAAAAAAGTACCTCTCTTAAATACGCTCTGCACCCAGCTGCTTGTCAGGGTGTTGGAGGTGTTCCACAACAGCTCTTTATTACCGGTTTGGGTAAATATCAAAGGTGTATCCACCAGCGCATAGGCCGTATTGGCAATCACTGCGCTGCTATAGGTTTTTGCATTCACAAAATCATCTGCTTCCAGGGCCAGCTTAGCCTGTATGGCTTTACAGGCCGCAGCAGAAATAATATCTGTATTGCTGCCCAGCTTTGCTGCTGCAGTTGTTAACAGCGTATCTATATAGGTGCGGATGTCATTGGTATTGGGCCGGCCTGCGGTGGTAGGTAATGCAAGGTCGTTCTGCATAGGTACATTGCCAAAATAAGCAGTAAGCTGAAAATATACATATGCTTTTACACCTTTGGCCTGTGCAATGGCCAGCTCTTTTTCGGCGGTTTGCATATCGCTTACCGCATTGGTATAATTAATTACTTTATTCAGCTGCGATATAATCTGGTAGCCAGTTTGCCAGAGCAGGAGCGCGGTACTATTGGCAGCGTTCATAGCGGTGTAGGCATCTATACCGCACCAGTCAGGGCCCATGCTGCCACAGGCTGCATCGTCCGTATACACGGCATCCAGGGTTACCTGCACCTCATGAAAGTTATTCAGGCTTGTAATGCTGCTTTGCAGGGCGGCCGCTACTGCTGCCTTATTACTGAAGCCTATAGGCCGGTTATCCAGCTTGCCGATCAGGATGCGTTTGCTGTTGCTGCTTTTGGCTGCTATGTGAATGGATTGTGCGGGCAGCTCTGTAACATCATTACTATTTACTATCCCGTCCATGTTCAGGTCTTCTAAGCGGAAGTTGCCGGGCGCTGCATACTTGTTAAGAGGCGAGTTGGCAATTTCTGCGGTGGTCTGGTACAGGGAATCTGCCACATAACCTACATACGCGCCATCTACCTGTTTTGCGCCTAAAAGGTTATCACCATCGGTACTGGTGGCCACAATAAAATACTGGCCGGTATCAATGCTGGCAAAACTGGCTTTACCGTTGGCATCGGTGGCTTGTGTGTACGCAGCTGTGCCGCTGTTAAATGCAGCCTTTGTTTTAAACAGCTTTACGGTGGCGTTGGTGGCGGGTGAGCCAACAGGTTTATCCACGCTCCAGGTTAAGGTGTTGTAAACTTGTACTTCCAGTGATTGTTTGTCCTGCTCAGGGGTAGGCTGAGGTTTGTCGTCGTTTTTCGAACAGGCTGAAAGGGCAGCCAGCGAAAAAGCATACAGTGCAATTTTCTTCATGGATAATAGGGTTATTTTTTATAACCCACAAAGATAATCGCATTAATTGTTTTTTATATGTATTAAGCGTTATTTCTGTAATATATTTTTCAGCACTTCGGCTTTTCCGTCTACCGGTTCTGTGATCTTTAATCCTAAGATGCTGGTTACTAACGGGTACACATGCACGTTGGCAAAAGCAGGCTGCGTATAATGTTTTTTAAAGGCTGGCCCCCAGGCCATAAAAGTGGCATTCATACGGGTGTCATTATTATCATACCCATGATGGCCGGGGTAGGTACGCATATTTTTCTTACCAAAAACATACCCTGCATCCGCAACTAATATGATGTTGCCAATACGGTTGTAACGGTCTTCCTGTCCGTAATGCCAGCGGACAGGGGTTTCTTTTTTCAGGAATACCCGGTAATGATGGGCCTTTGCCTTTAACGTATCATATAACTGCCGGATGCGTGTTGTATCACTGTTATAGATCATGATCTTTTCATTTCCCAGTGACAGGTTACAGTCACTGAGATTAAGGGTGCTGTCTAAGTAAATAGGATGTTGTATATCCGCCTGCGCCATACCATGATCTGATACTACAATAAAATTTACAGGCAATTGCAGCTTAGCTACTGCCTGCACCATTTTGCCAATGCTTTCATCTACAAACTGAACGGCTTTGCGGGCGCTGTCTGAATCTGGCCCTGCATGGTGTGCTGCGTGGTCTACTTCCGGGAAGTAAAAAGCTACCAGGTGCGGGCGCTTATCTGCCGGCAGGCTTAACCAGTCCACTACCTGTTGTATGCGCTGATCTATGCCTTGTTTTTCATTATAGGTAAATGAATAAGTAGGGCGGGTATCCTGTATGGCAGCTTCTGAGCCTACCCAGAAATAACTGGCGCTTACCATTTGCTGTTTTTCCGCCAGCACCCATAAAGGCGTGCCGCCATACCAGCTGCCATCCTCCACCACATCACGGTCATGCACATAATATCTTTTACGCCGTTGCGGATCATAAAAATCATTGTCAACAAGGCCGTGGTGGGAGGGATACAAACCTGTTACCAGCGTATAATGGTTGGGAAATGTTAAGGTAGGAAAACTGGGCTGCATGCTCTTTGCACGCACACCATTGGCCGACAGGCGCAGTAAATTTTTTGCATGATATTTCTCTGCAAAATCATACCGCATGCCGTCAATGGAAATAAGGATCACATAAGGTTTCTGCTGCTGTACGGCGCTGTTGCTGCGGTTGGGTACTGTATGCAGGGAAGTATCCTGCGCAAAAGATAATAAGGTAAAAAAACAGCCAATGCAGGATAGTAAAAAAGATCGTTGAATCATACGCCGGTATTAAAGCTATAAATTTAAATATCCTTTGTTACTTTAGAGATTACTTTTTAGTTATGAACATGGTTCCGCATTATATGAAACTATTAAAACCTACCTGGCGCTGGTTTGGGCCGGATGATCCTGTAACGCTGCAGGAAATAAGGCAAACAGATGCCACCGGCATTGTAACAGCCTTACATGATATTCCGCATGGCGAAGTGTGGCCCATGGCTGCTATTGCCGCCCGCAAACAATTAATTGAGCAGGCAGGCCTTAGCTGGGATGTGGTGGAAAGCGTAACCGTGCATGAATCCATTAAAACACAAACCGGCGATTATACCGGTTACATAGAAAAATATAAGCTTACACTGGAGAACCTGGCGGCTTGCGGCATCCGCATTGTAACGTACAATTTTATGCCGGTGCTGGACTGGGTACGTACCAATATCAGCTACCGCCTGCCCAATGGTGCAGAAGCATTGTATTTTGATAAAGCCGACCTGGCCTTATTTGATATTCACTTACTGGAAAGAAAAAATGCCGCTAATGATTATGATGCGGCCACCGTAGCTGCTGCCGCCCAACGCTGGCAGCAGTACACGGATGCGCAAAAGCAGGCCATTGCAGATACCATCCTGCTGGGCATTCCCAGTGAAAAAAAGCTGGATATACCCGGCATCAGGGAGCGCCTCCAGCATTATAAACATATTACCCGCCAGCAGCTGCGGCAGCACCTGCAATATTTTTTACAGCAGGTAGTGCCGGTGGCAGAAAAGCTGGACATTAAGCTGGCCATTCACCCGGATGATCCTCCGTTTGATGTGCTGGGCCTGCCCCGTATTGTAAGCAGCCATGATGATATTGCTTTTATACTGCAGATGGTAGACAGCCCCGCCAATGGTATCTGTTACTGCACCGGCTCCCTGGGCGCCGGCACGCATAACGATCTGCCGGCTATTTTGCGCATGATAGGCAACCGCGTAAACTTTGTGCATTTACGTAATGTACAGCAGGATACCAGCGGCAATTTTTACGAAGCGGATCATTTGCAGGGAGACGTAGACATGTACACCATTATGAAAACCCTGCTGCAATTGCAGCAGCAGCAACCGCTGCCCATTCCATTCCGCCCGGACCACGGGCATCGTATGCTGGATGATCTGCAAAAACACTGCAACCCCGGTTATACCGTTATTGGTAGAATGAAGGGGCTGGCAGCCCTGCTTGGGTTACAGCGGGGCATTGCAGGCGGCCGCTAAAGCGCTAGGCCAGCCGCCACTCTAACCAGTACTGGCGCATCGGGCCATCGGCCCCGTACACCGGGTCTATAACAGGCAGCGGTAAATGCTCAATGCGTTCATCTGCCTCCGGCCTTTCACTGGTATCGCCCCGGCAAACATCATATTGCTCCTGCCCGGGGGGGTAAGCGCCAATGCAGCTGAAATCAGCGCTGCTATTCAGGCTGCAATGCGCCACACCGGCAGGTATGATCAGTACGTCGCCCATTCTTATTTCCAGGTTAATGCCATGCGGGCCGCCCAGCTGTACGGTGGCTTCCCCGCTGCAAACGCCCAGTACTTCGTGCGAGGTGCTGTGATAGTGATGAAAATTATAGATACCGCTTTCCCAGATGCCTGTCCACCCATTGCTGGTGAACAATGCTTCTATAGCAGCTGCTGCAGTAAAGTCATCCGGTACCTGCAAACAATCTTCATAAAACAAAGCCGGCAGGTGTGGGTTATTGGGAAAAATGCCATCGTCCCGGAAGGCATATGGTTGTATTTCGCTGGATAATAAAACAAGCTGGGCCATAAAACACTTAGATTTTTCTAAATAGCCTCAACTCTTGTACCACAAAAACGGTTACTTTTGAAACAACAGAAAAAACCTAATGCCGTGGACTACTTTACACTGAAATTTGAATACAAAGGTCACCCGCATATCCTTGAGGTAAAGACCTGGGACCAGCAATATAAAACCGTTTATAAGGTGATCATACAGGAGCATGAAATTACCTTTGAACCGGATGAAGAAGGCTACCCGCGCGCCATTGCAGACAATCACGCCCAGGCGGGCAATATAGATGCCGGCTTAGTGGAAGATGTAGCGCAGCGTATAGCCGCGCACGTAAATGGCGAAGGAACCGCAACGAATGAATAACCGGAAGCGGAAAATAAATACTACGTATTTTCTTTTTTCACATTCAATATTTCTGCACTACTATTGGCATCCGGGATCCCTTCTATCTCGGGGTTTCCTTCTTCCTCCATCAGGGAGCGCTCATCCCAGCTCAGTATTTCATCGTTCCAGGGTTTCACCTTATCTGTTTGAATGAGCGTGGACATTTCTTCAATACGTTCCTTAAAAGTATTCAGATAGGTTTTGCGGTCATCGCGCAGGGCTGATAGTTCTTTCAACGCTTTTTCATCATGCTGCCGGAAAGTGCTGGCAGCGCGGCGCGCGTTATAGGCGCGGAAACCCAGCATATGCAGCGCATCGGCTCCCATGCGCAGGGAAGTATCCAGCGATTCCCGGTAAATATGCAGCACGCCCAGCTCCATCAGGTCAAAGGTATCCGGTATGGTAGCTGCCTTTACCAGCATTTGCAGGTTGGGAAAATGCTGGCGCACCACTTTTACTATTTCCGTTGTTTGGTCAATAGTGTCTGTAGCAATAATAATTATTTTAGCCTCTGCTGCACCGGCGGCATGCAGCAGATCCTGGCGGGATGCATCTCCGTAATAAGCGCGTATGCCCAGGTTGTGCAGCATATCTATGCGGTCAGAGTCCAGGTCCAGGATAGTAGTGGGCACACCATTGGCCAGCAAAAAGCGGCCTATTACATTCCCTGTTTTTCCAAAGCCCGCCAGTATTACCGGGTTCTTTTCATCAATGGCATCTGCCTCCCGGGTACTGCTTTCCGTAATGGTAAAGCGGGGCTGCAATAACTTTTCATAAAGCAGGATCACCAGCGGCGTAAAGGCCATGCTGAGCGCCACTACAGCCGTCATCATACTGGCAGTGGCATCCGGCAGTATACCGTTTTGGCGGGTAAAGGACAGCAGCACAAAAGCAAATTCACCTACCTGCGATAAGCTGTAACCAAACAGCAGGTTCTGATCCGTGCTTAGCTTAAATATTTTTCCCAGCCCCATTAAGATCAGGCATTTCACCATCATCAGGGCCAGCACTAATCCCAGCATTACCAGGGGTTGGGAAAGTATCAGGTGAAAATCTATAGAAGCGCCTACGGCAATAAAGAATAGTCCTAACAGCAAACCTTTGAACGGTTCTATATCACTTTCCAGCTCATGCCGGTATTCGCTGTTGGCCAGCACCACCCCGCCTAAGAACGCGCCCAGCGCAGGGCTTAAGCCCACTAAGGTCATGAGTACAGATATGCCTACTACCAGCAGCAGCGCAAAGGTGGTGAACAGCTCCCGCACCCGTACCTGCGCCACCAGCCGCAGTAGCGGCCTTACCAGGTAACGCCCTGCCAGTATAATGGTGATCACTGCGCCAAATACCATCAGCGTTTGCATCCAGCCGGGGAGGCCATCCCTGAACGTATGCCCGCCGGTGCTGGTAACAGCGCCTACCGGCGCCAGTAATGGGAAAATAGCCAGCATGGGAATTACTGCAATATCCTGGAACAGCAGCACGGAAAATGCGCTTTGTCCCGCAGCAGAAGGCATCCAGCCTTTTTCTTTCAGGATCTGTAATACAATGGCGGTAGAGGAAAGGGAGAAGGTCATACCCAACGCCAGCGCTGCATTCCAGGGTTGCCCCATCCACCAGGCAATAACAGAGATCACAGCGGTGCTGATCAGCACCTGCATACCGCCCAGACCAACAATAGGCGCGCGCAGCTTCCAGAGCAGCGAGGGCTCCAGCTCAATACCTATGAGGAACAGCATCATTACCACGCCAAACTCCCCAAAGTGCAGAATGTCCTGCCCTTCAGCTCCAATGAACCCCATTACATTCGGCCCTATGAAAATACCCGCCAGCAGGTAGCCCAGCACAGATCCCAGCCCCAGCTTTTTAGCCACCGGCACACATACTACCGCTGCGGCCAGGTATATCATGGCAGTAAAGAAAAAGGAATGCTCGTTCATCCGTACAAAAGTTTAAGAAGGTTGGCAAATGGCTGCTATCAGTTACTATCGCTGGTTTGTGCTATCAGGTCATTCAGGTAGGCCGCTTCCTGCAGCATGGCCGGGGTATACTTATCATCCCGCAGGGCTTCCAGCGTTTCCCGGTACTGCATGCAGCAAAAAGGCAGGTCCTGCCGTTTCAGGCGGTGCGTGCCATGTATTACAAAAGGCGGTAAATACTCCATGTTGCAAAGGCGGGCTGTTTGCCGGAAAGGCAGCAAAAAATCATGAATGGTACAGCCATGGTGCCCGCCAACAGTATAGGACTGCTGTGAGCCGCCGGTGCTGATCACATTGCCTATCCGTTTGCCGCTTAAAGCTTTGCCGGTATGCCCGTAGGCCCAGCCATGTTCCAGCACCAGGTCCTGCCATTGTTTAATAATAGCAGGTGCGCTGTACCAGTAGAACGGGTGTTGGAAAAGAATAATATCGTGCTGCAGCAACAGCGCCTGCTCCCGCTCTGCATCTATATTCAGATCAGGATATACCTCGTAAAGGTCATGCAGGGTAACACCCTGCGTGCCTTTGATATTCTTTAGCAAGCCGGCATGTATGCGTGATTTCTCCAGCGCAGGATGCGCAAACAGGATAAGTATTTTGGCCATACAATAAATTAACAATTAAAAATGAACAATTAATAATCACGCGAAGAGTTTCTCCACGATGATTAATTCTTCATTTTTAATTAATCATCATTCGAGTACTCCTGTAACAGTTGGCGATAGCGATTTAAGATACCTGATTTCGATACAAATCCCAGCAGGCGGTTTTGCTCCACCACCGGCAGGTTCCAGCTATGGGTCTCATCCAGCTTTTGCATTACAAAAGCAGCGCTGTCCTCCGGGTGCACCAGGGCGGGCGGCGCTTTCATAAGCTCCCCTACGGTGGTGCTATCGTACAGGGCCGGGTTAAACATAATAGGCCGTATATCTTCCAGTGTAATAATGCCTTCCAGGAATTGCTGCTGGTTCACCACCGCCACCATATTACGTTTGCCCTGTTTCACCAGTTCCACCAGCTGCCGCAGGGAACATTGTATATCTATTTGCTGCACATCTTTTTCAATCAGCGGCTCAATTTTCAGGATGGATAATATGTTGCGGTCATGCTCGCGGGTAAAGATCTTGCCCGCATCTGCCAGCTCTTTCAGGTCCGGTGAAATGGGGGAGAACCATTTGCCTATCAGGAAGGAAATAGTGGATACCAGCATCAGCGGAATAAACAGGTCGTACCCGGAGCTGGATTCTGCGATCAGGAAAATGGCCGTTAACGGGGCATACAGCACACCGCTCATTACGCCGGCCATACCCACAATTACCAGGTTCACTATCGGCACATCCTTCATACCTGCCTGCTCACATACCATGGCAAAAAAGTAACCCAGGAAAGCGCCTGCAAACAAGGATGGTGCAAAGTTACCGCCATTACCCCCGCTATGAATGGTAAAGGAAGTGGCAAACACTTTCAGCAGGCATACGCTGCCCGCAAACAGCAGCACGATCCAGTTTTCCAGGTGTACGTACCGTAAAAAGCTATGCTCTATAATATTCCCGGCATCGCCGTTCACCAGCAGCTTTACAGAGGTATAACCTTCCCCGAACAGTGGTGGCATGATCACGCACAGCAGCGCTACTACCCCGCCGCCCAGCATGGCTTTTTGCAGCTTGCTCCATTGCCGGCGGTGAAAAAAATGCTCCACCCACTGGGAAAACACTACAAAGTAGCGGGCATACAACCCGCATAAGATGGATAGTATAATGTAATAAGGAAGGTTATGATAGTTAAACGGCTCCCGCGATTGAAAGTGGAACAATACCTCCTCCTGCAAAATAACTTTGGATAAAAGGCTGCCGCATACGGCCGCCAGTATCAGCGGAATAAAATCAGAGAACACTACGCCGGTGAGCAATATCTCAAACGCGAACATCATACCTGCAATAGGCGCATTAAAGGCAGCAGCAATACCGGCCGTAGCGCCGGCTGCCAGCAGCAGCGTTCTTTCCTTATAGCCTAAATGGTAAATGCGTGCATAGTTGGAGCCGATGGCCGCGCCCGTTACCGCTATGGGGCTTTCCAGCCCTGCAGAGCCGCCCAGGCCCACGGTTACCGCACTTTGTAAGATCTGTGAATACATTTTTACAGCCGGCACCAGGCTGCTGTTCTGCGCTATTTCATACAAAATAGCGGGTATGCCCTTGCGCGACTGCCCTTTGAAGAACCAGATCACCATCAGCGTGGTGAGCACAATACCCAGGAAAGGGAACAGCGCATAAAATATGATCTGCGTGCTGAAGTGCACTTTATACGTAATAACATAATGGATGTAATGTACCAGCATTTTCAGCGCTACCCCGCCCAGCCCGGCAGCAGTACCCACCAGTATACCGGACAGCATCAGGAACTGGCTACGGCTCATTTTACTGTGCAGCCAATGAATAATGATCTCGTAACTCCGGGCCTTTTTCAGGCTGTACCGTTCAAAATCCTGTTTAAATCTGAAAAAGCTATGGTATTTCCGTATCCGGCTATATTGGCTCATGGTGCAAATGTAATAAAGTATGTTTAGCCGTGGCTTGCGGGCGGTCATCGGCCATGGATCACGCTCATAACTCTATGAGCGCATACACCTTATCATTCATATAAGGGCCACCGGGGTGGCGGGCGGTATAATCCAGGTTTATCCAGTACATACCTTTCATTTCGTGGTAGTAGATCTCCTTTACTGCCGGCCGGGGGAAAAGCGTGATTATAGCCTGCTTCATGGCTTCAAAATCTTCTTTGCTGCCACAGTAAAGCTCCGGGTAGGCATGCCCCTGTATCAGTACAATACGGCATTGGGCGCCAATAGATTGCAGGCAGGCGGCCATGAGAATGGAGTGATCATCACAATCCCCGCCCAGCCCGTTTAAGATGGTTTCCCGGGCTGTGGCAAAATATTCATCGCGCCGGGTATCCTGCACATATTTGAAATGAGTGTTAATGTAGCGGAACAGGGAAAGAAAGCGTACCACCCTCCCATACTTTGGAAAATATTCATCAAAATCTTCCAGGGAGTGCCGCACAGAAAAATTGCGTACCACAGAATCCTGGAAATCCACCCGCGACTTTATACCCCGTACGGTTTTATCCCGGTAGGTTTCCACACGGCGGGGGTACAGGCTTAAAATATCCAGCTGTTTGCTGTCCTTGGCGCCCCAGTTGCCCTGTACCACGCCTTTATAATCATTTAAAACGTTGGCAAAGCTGTAGCTATCAGTGAAGTAGTTGAATACCAATACGCCGCACACTAGCAAAAATGCCGGTATGATCAGCGGTTTAAAGATCCATAACAGCAGGCGGGTAAATAAAAAGGAAAGGATAATGGCCACCATCATATCCAAGTGCCAGCCACCGGCCACTATTTGTGGCAGGTACCGGTTCAGGTACGGCGCCAGGGGCAGCACGGTTAACAGGCTCAAAAGGTTGAGCAGGAATTGCTGCAGGCCGGAGTATCTGCTTTCATCAATCGCCATTCATATGAAGGTAAAATGTAAATTACAAATGTAATCATTCTACCTCTTTACCATAACCGGGCCGTTTGTTTAAAGGAGGTGCTTTTATGAAAAAGTTCTACCTGTTGCTGCGCCTGATCCAGCTGTTTTTCCAGCTGCAGCTGTTTATAGATCTTCCGCAGCAGGGAAAAGTTAAGGAGCGCCAGTAGCTTCATGTCCTGCTTCAGCGCTATTTCCATAGCCCCTTCAGTCGCACGCAGGGCCTTGTTATACTCCTGCCGGTTATTATACACATGTGCCATAATGATCTTTTGCAGTGTTTCCACATGCCGTATACAGTAACGGTCCGTAGCATTTTTGCTCAGAACTATGTCCACATGGCGGCATATTCTGGAAGCAGTGTCCGGATGTCCCAGCTGCAGCTGTGCATAGGCCTGCCAGCAAAGCAGTACCTGGCGTAAGCTGTCTGTAGTGCGGTAGGGCAGGGTGGGGTGATAGGCAAACAACCGTTTACTGAAGTTAAACAGGTGCTCATAATCTTCCAGCAGCAGGAATATAAATCCCATATTACGGTACACAACTTCCTGTGCCACAGTAATAGGTTGCCGGCTGCTGCCATTCCAGTAACGTGCGTAATCGTAGATCTTTTCACGGATGCCTTCATTCACGATCCCGAATTTCAGGTACTCATAAATGAACAGGCATATTTCATAGGGGCTTACCCACAGCCCTTCATCCTGCGGTTCTTTGCCGCAGATCTTTTTAATGTTGTTCAGCTCCGCCTCGCACTGTTCCGCATCCAGCTGCAGCAGCGCCAGGCGGAACAGGATGCTGCGTATCTTCAGCCGGTCTTCCGGTGCCTCTGCCAGTGTAAGTAATGCTGTAAGCACCTTACGTTTGCCGGGGTGTAAAAAGTCATCACTGATAAAGCTGTTCAGCGGGTATTTTTTAAAATAACCAGGCGGAAAAATATGCTTTAGGTCCGGCTGCCGGTCGCCTTCCTGCTGGTAATGCAGCACCAGGTATTCCAGCAGCACAGATTTTTCCAGGTTGGAAAGCGGCAGGCAAAGTATTTTATGCGTGTTGTCTGTTTGCCGCTGGTTAATAGCATAACGCAGCAGCCATTTAAAGATGCTGCCCCGGTAAGCGGATGCCGGGAAATGTGTAAGAATTTGTTGCAGCATATCATCCGTAAGCTGCTGCCCGCTTTCACGCATAAAATGCATGGCGGTAAAATATTCCAGCAGAAAATTATGCGCAAAGCGCACCTTCACATGGAACATGATCTCCTGGCTCAGGTTTTCCTCCACCAGTATATTATCTGCCAGCAGCTCTTTATACGCTTGTGCAAGAGCCAGGTCCTGCTGGTTCAGCAACAGCAGCTTATCCGTATACTGACCGTTACGCCCATAGTCCAGCAGGGCAAGCAGCTGATCAAGGATCCTGATCTTAAAGGAATTATTCTGTGAGTTAAACACCCGCTGCTGCACAAACCGCGATACGATCTCAAAAAGGCTCAGGCGTTCATCTATAAACGATTGATCGGGTCCTGTATTCAGCTGGCAAAATAGCTGCAGGTAATAAGGGTAACGCAGCTTTTGCAGGAACGGCTCACTGAAGGTACGTACAGTGGCCGGGTTAAGCTGATGGCTGTATAAAACGGATTTTACTTCCTGTTCAGTAAGCAGGGGCAGGTTGGTATTGGTTTCTTCATCCATTTCAGCGCCCACATACCAGTAGCGGCGAAATGCAGGGTATTGCACGGAGTGCTGGAAGATCTCTGACCAGGTATTGCTGCGGATAGAAAGGATCACTTTCACCCAGGGGAACAGGTCGTTGGAATACACAAAATCTTCCAGCTTGGTGTACATAAGGCGCAGCTTATCGCCCGCCACAGCTATTTCATCAAAGCCGTCAATGATCAGCACCAGGCGGCCGCCCTTCTTATCAAAATTACGCGCAAAGTATTCCCGGAAGTTTTCACCACTGCCAAGATTCAGCTGGTTATCCAGCCAGGAGGAAAGGGAGAAGCCTTTTAACAGCAGGCTGCCCGCTGCATGCGCATGTATGAACCAGCAGATATCCTGTTTGTAACGGGCCTCCCGGCCAAACCAGAAATGTTCAGCTAAATGAACCAGCGAAACGGATTTACCCCAGCCGGAAGGTGCAATAAGCGCAGTAGCTGCATAGTCGCTTTCCAGGAAACGTTCTATATGCGCAGTGCAGTATTGCCGCGGTACAGTGTTGTTAAAAGGAATACCGGAACGGTTCTTTAAGGTTACAATTGTGTAATAGGAAACAGCGTCTGCCTTATTCTTAAGATCAGACCATTTGTCGTTATCAACAATAATATCTCCGCTTAGCTGTTTGTATTGATGGGTTTGAAAATCTTCCCAATCCTTATACCGGCAGTATTGCGATAAGGTGTTCAGCGTATAACGCGAAAAACTATGCTGGGCAACAGCAAAACCAAATACACGTTTAAGTGTGGTTTCACTTACCAGCTTAGTAGTGGCGTCCAGGATAGATTGGGAGAGATGCTTACAGTCTCCCGGTAACATTACTTCCACGCCAAATCTATACAGCACTTCTTTTTGCAGCGCTACGATAAAATCATAGGATAGATCTATCATAGGGAACAATAATGGATTTTAGGTGATTGACTTTAGATTTCAAGAATAGTTACGTATAGATTACACATTTAGATTTTTATTTAGCAAAATAGATCGGTTGTAATATTAGTAGTGGCAAATGTTATATATGATCGGCTGCTAAACTGTTGCAGGGCTTAGAAAGAAATTCATTATGTCTAACAGCATTGATTACACTATTATATTTCGTGAAGCTTAATTTCTGCAATCAATACCGGTGATTGAATTGACTGATCCATTTATTCTTAATAGCTATAAAATAGCTGCAGGCAGCAGCGCAACTGCGCTAAAGCCGCAGGCGGCCACTATTTTTAAGTAGTATAATGGCAGTTTGATTCGGGTGTTATTGGTATGCTTCCCTCCTAAAAAGGCCCCGTAATTGCTGCGACATTGCTGCGCAACTCCTCCCCCCTACATAAAACCCTACATCATTTTTCGGGGTTTGCATTTAATCTCTCCTGCTCTCTTGCTATAAAAGCGAACTCCCGGATGTAGATCCTCTCCCAACAACCTGAAATGAACAAAATGAACAAATCATTATTTACTGAATAATGCTGAATATAAGCGCTCACATGAATGAAATGAATTTTCGTTTCCTCCCTTTTGAGAGTACTTTCGTTACGCGAATACAATAACACTTCTTTAACAGATTGTGAGAAATGCTATACCGCCAGTAAGAAATTTAAGATCCGTTTGAAACCTTACTCCCCGTTCATAACCTAGCCAGAGATTTAGATGCATAGTGATCACTATGTAAAACCAGAACGCACAATTATATCTACCAAACTAATATTTGCTGTCTATGCATTTAAAAGTTACTCCTAAAGGTTCTTTAAGAGCTTTTATTTTTGCTGTTATCTCCTGTATCCCGCTTCTCCTGGTTATGGGAGCCTATGCCCGTATTGCTCCTGCAAAGGCTGTATTTTCCCGCCAAACCTATAACAGCTGGCAGCAGGCTTACCTGCAGGATCATCCCTTTGCTCCCTTTGCACTAAAGGAAACGGCTATACGCTTTTTTGGCGGCGCACCCGGCCCCTTATGGAGCTTTGCAGCTACCCAAAGCAATTTTGTTACCGGCATATGCCTGGGCTGCGGGGTAACCAACCCCGCCCGCGCTGTTGATAGCGATACCACCACCTACTCTGCCCTGGTAACACTGGTGGGTGTAGGCGGTACCGTAACACAACGGCTTACTTTTGCCGGCGATTACCAGGCCGGTGATCAGATAGCGCTGGACCTGGAAGTGCCCGGCCAGCTGCTGGCCGGTGGCTTATTGTCCGGCATTACCGTACAAACACTCAATAACGGAACGCTGAATAATGATGCAACCACTTTAAATGGATCCCTGGTCCAGGTAAATTTGTTAGGCAGCGCAGCTAATAAGTTCCGTGCAATACTACCGGTAACCAAGGCCTTTAATGCCGTGCAGGTAACTACCGGTTCTACGCTGGCAGCTTTAGGCTCCTTAAGGATCTATGAGGCTGCGGCTATTGTACCGGTAACCGTGAACCCTGATAGTGCAGTGGTCGTATCCGGGCAAAGCGCTTCTTTCAGCGCTGCCTCCCGCTTATCAGGCACGCAGTTCAAATGGTACAGCACCCCCACCGGCGGCACTGCCCTGCACACCGGCGCTACCTTTAATACCCCGGCCCTTACAGCAGCAACTACCTATTATGTAGAGGCTACCACTCCCGATAATTTAAGCAGCTATATACGTACGCCCGTTGTAGTTAGAGTGTCCGGTGCACCCGGCCCTATCTGGACGTATGGCGATGAACAGGCAAGTCCCTTTGTTGGCGGCGCCGCCTGCGTATTGTGTTCGGTAAGCAACCCTGCACAGGCAGCAGATGGCGATACCACCACCGCATCCGCTTTCTCAATGCCGCTGGGATTGGCCACCACATTAGGCCAGCGGGTGATATTCCCGGGTGTGTACTACCCCGGCGATAGCCTGGTGCTGATCCTGGAAACACCGGAGAACCTCCTCACCGGGCAGTTATTACCTAACCTCATTGTACAGACCTATCATGATGCTATCCTGGGCACTCCGGTAGCAAATGATGATGCAACGGTGCTGGATGCTCAGCTGGCGCGGGTAGACCTGTTAGGTCTTTCCGGCGGCAACCGTAAATTCAGGGTTACCCTGCCTATACAGGATACCTGCGATGCAGTGCAGGTGAACCTGAGATCTACCGTATCGCTTTCACTGGCGCAAAACCTGCAATTATATGAAGCGGTGGCTATGGTACCGGTAACGGTTACCCCTTCGCCCGACACAGTGGCTTATCATCAAACCGCTACTTTAACACCCTCATCCCGTATAGCAGGCGCTACCTACAACTGGTATGCATCTCCCACCGGTGGCGCACCTTTGGCCACCGGTACATTTACTACCCCGCCGCTTACCCGCAATGCAACCTATTACGTAGAAGCAGTAGACCCGCTGGGTAAAACCAGCTTTAAACGTACCGCCGTACCCGTAATAGTAGCCGGTGGCGCCGGCCCCTTGTGGACGTATGGTGTGGACCAGCAAAGCCCCATAACCGGCGGTCTTGCCTGTGTTTTATGCGCCGTTAACAACCCTAACCTGGCTGTGGATGAGGATACCACTACCGCCTCCCGCCTGGTGCTGCCCGTAGGCGTAGCTACCTACGTAGGTCAGCAGATCCGCTTCCCGGCTGAATATCAGGCCGGCGACAGTGTGGTATTTTTCTTAGGCACCCGGAATAATCCCCTGGCTACCGCCAATTTGCTGAACGGCATCCGGGTACAAACGTTCAATGGCGCTACTCCCAATGGAGACGCCACCTTCCTGAACAATAACCTTATTAAGCTGGACCTGCTGGGCATAGACGGTGGTATCCAGAAATTCCGCGTAGCCTTTGCCGCTACACAGCCGTTTGATGGTACCCGTATAGACCTCACATCCACTGTAGGTTTATTAGACGGTTTAAATGTATACGAAGCCGCTGCCATGATGCCGGTACAGGTAACCAGGGTAAACCCTGCATCCGATACCGTAGAAGTGGGCAAAACGGCCAGCTTTACAGCCGCCATTCCGCGTATTCCCAATGCCACCTTCAGCTGGTATGAAACACCTACGGGCGGTACCCCTGTATTTACCGGCGCTAACTTTACCACCCCTGACATATTGGATAACAAGGTGTATTATGTAGAAGCATTTTCACCCAACGATGGCTTGCATAGCCTGATACGTACAGCCGTACCTATTTTTGCCAAGGCAGTGAATAACCTCCTGTGCGGGGCTGCCGCCACACAATCCACCGGCACCAGCGGTATAGCCTGTTTGGGTTGTTCCGTAATAAATCCCTTACTGGCTATTGATGGCGATGTGAATAGTGCATCAGAGCTGCGTGTAAGCATTGGCCTGCTGGGCGGGGTGTACCAGGGTTTAGGTTTTAGCGCATTAAGTGGCACCAAAGATACATTGCGTGTAGGCGTAGGCGTTAATTCCGGCCTGATAGACCTGGGCGCTTTATCCGGCTTAACCTTTACACTTTATAGCGGTAATACCCAGGTAGCGCAGGTTAATAACGCAGCCCTACTGGATCTGCGCCTGCTGGATGATACTGCCCGTGCAGAAATTGTTTTTGCACCCGGCGTAGCATTCGACAGTGTAAAAGTAGACTTCAATGCATTACTGGCAGCCATCAGCTCCTTCAAGCTCTACTACGCTAAATTTACCCCGCCCAATGCGGTGGTGGCAGATAGCGTGGTAAGGACCTGCCCCGGCAGCGGCGTAACATTAACGGCTACCCAGCCGGCAGGCAGCACATTCCGCTGGTACGATTCCTATTCCGGTGGTAACCTGTTATTCACCGGCGCAACATTTAACGCTAACAACATTACTTCAGATACTACTTTTTATGTAGAAGCAGTATCCACCGGGGCAGATGCCTGCGGCAGCAATACCCGCACACCGGTTCAGGTGAAGCTGGGGCTGCCCGATGTTGCGGTTAACCCGTCTACCATTACAATAGACAAGGGGCATACAGCCACCTTCAATGTAGTATCTCCTAACCCTAATTATACTTACCACTGGTTTACGGCAAATACCGGCGGCACAGCCATTCACACCGGCGCACAATTCATAACTGCTGCGCTGGATTCTAATACCGTTTACTATGCACAGGCAGATTCCAGTGGCTGCAGCAGTAAGCGTACTCCCGTTTACGTTATTATCTCCACCTTACCGCCGGTACCGGATATTATTCCGGATACAGCCTATGTAAGCACCGGCCAAAGAGCCACCTTCCGCATTGCTAACCCTGATCCGGCGCTTACTTACCGCTGGTATAGTGTGGATAGCGGCGGCGTGGTGCTGGCTACAGATACTATCTATACTACCCCTGCCATAACTGCAAATGGAAAGATATATGCAGAGGCGGTGAATGCCTCTGACCAGGCCAGCCGCACCCGTGCAGTAGGCGTTATACAGCTGGTAAATGCACCCGGTGGTTTGCCCTGTACCTACAGCAATGCGCAGCAAAGCCCCGTATACACCGCACCGCTCAGCATTTGCCTGTTGTGCAGTGTTACCAACCCGGGTAATGCTATAGATGGGGATACCACTACCGCTTCCCACATCCGCTCTAATGTAGGTATTGGTTATATAGGCCAGCACCTGCAGTTCCAGCATCCTGGTATGGCGGGTGATAGCATTCGCCTGATACTGGGCCTGCCCGCCGGTCTGGCAGATGCACAGCTGCTGGGCGGCGTACAGGTACAAACCTATAATGCCGGCAGCCCGGTAGGTGACCCCGTTTTCCTGAACGACTTCCTGCTGACCCTGAAACTTATAAACGCTAATAAATTTATAGCCACTGTACCGGTACAAACTGCCTATGATGCAGTAAGGATTAGCCTGGGCGGTGTATTATCTGCCTTAACTACCCTGGATGTATACAACGCAGAACAGGTGATGTTACCGGCCAAACCCAGCCCGGAAAGTGATTCGCTCACAGTATGCTTAGGCAGCAGCGCACGCATTGTAGCAATGGATACTACCGGCATAACAGTAGGCTGGTATACAGCCCCCACAGGTGGTTCGCCCCTGTTCACCGGCGGCATTTTCAACACCCCGGCGCTTAACCAGGCCAGCACTACTTATTACATAGGCAGCAGCCGGAATGGCTGTGCCAATACACAGCGTATACCCGTTACCGTAAAAGCGGTAGCACAGCCTGCAGCACCACAGCTAACAGCAGCAGCTATCAATATTTGTGTTGGGCAGGTAGCTGCATTGTCTGTGTTAAACCCACAGGCAGGCATTACCTACACCTGGTACGATGCGCCAACCGGCGGCAACCAGGTAGATACCGGCGCCACCCTGGATGTAGTACCTGCTACAACCGGTGTGGATACCCTGCATTATTATGTACAGGCAGGCAGGGTTACCTGCATCAGCAGCAGCCGCACCGGCGGAACCGTATATGTATCAACCCGCTGCAATGGCGGTAATACCGGCGATACAGCTACCCTTACTATTTGTAAAGGCGCCAGCATAACGCTCAGGGTAGACAGTATAGAAGCAGGCGCCACTTACCAGTGGTACAATGCCGCCAATAATACGCTGGCATTTACCGGCGCCAGCTTTGTTACACCAGCCCTGAATGCAAATATTATGTACCGCCTGGAAGCTGCCTTTGCCGGCGGCATCCGCGACACAGTGCGTGTGTATGATATTACCGTGCAGGACAACCTGGCCACACCAGCCTTACTGGCAGCAGAAGCCTTTACCACGCCGGGTGGTACGGCCACCTTTACGGTAGCCAACTCCCTGGGAGGTGTAATGTATAAATGGTACAGCACCCCCATTGGCGGTACCCCGCTGGATACAGGTACCAGCTTTACCACACCGCCATTAACCGGCGATAGCGCTAAATATTATGTAGAAGCCAGTGCCGGCGCCTGCGTAAGCGCAGCCCGTGGTGTAGCCACCGTAAGAACCGGCAATGGTACGGGTGTGCCCTGCAGCATTGCCAACAGCACCCAAAGCCCTGTTTACACCGCACCAATCAGCATTTGCTTGCTGTGTGGCGTAACAGATGCTGATATGGCAGTGGATGGCGATTCCACAACAGCCTCACAGGTACGTGCAAATATTGGAATAGGATACATAGGACAGGTATTAAACTTCCAGCAACCCGGCCTGGCCGGCGACAGCATCCGCCTGATACTGGGCTTACCAACCGGCCTGGCAGATGCGCAGCTGCTGGGCGGCATCAGGGTGCAAATGTATAATAACGGTAGCGCAGCAGGTAACGCCCTCTCCCTGAACGATGGTTTGGGCGTGTTGAAGCTGCAGGTCATAACTGGTAATAAGTTTGCCGTTACCTTTACCGCACCGGTTAATTACAATGCAGTATATGTAAGCATTGGTGGTGTATTAACTGCTTTAACCACCCTGGAAATATATAATGCACAGCAACAGCTGTTGCCCGCCAAACCAACCGCAGCAAGCAATTCGCTCACGGTATGTTTGGGCAGCAGCGCACGGTTGGAAGCCACCGATACTGCCGGTGTAATTGTGAAATGGTATGCTACGGCTACCGGCGGGTTACCGGTATTCACTGGCGCAGTGTTCAATACCCCGGCACTTAACCAGCCCGGTACTACTTATTATATTGAAACCAGCCGTAATGGCTGTCCCAATCCGATACGTATACCCGTTACTGTTAAAACAGTGCCGCAACCGGCAGCACCGCAGCTTGCAGCTACCGGTGTAAATGTATGCGTAGGGCAAACCGCTACTTTCTCCGTGCAGAATCCGCAGGCAGGCATCGCCTATAAATGGTACGATGCGCCAACGGGTGGTAACCTGGTAGATACCGGCGCCGTGCTAAATGTAGTACCGGCAGCCACCGGTGTAGATACCGCACGCTATTATGTAGAAGCCGGCGCAGGCAGCTGCACCAGCAGCAGCCGTACAGCAGGCACCGCATATATATTCACTAAATGTAGTGGTGGTAATACCGGCGATACCGCTACGCTTACTATCTGTAACGGCGGTACGGTAACCCTGCGGGTAGACAGTGTGCAGGCAGGCGTTACTTACCAGTGGTATAACGCTGCTAATAACAACCTGGCCGCAACCGGCAGCTCATTTACCACACCGGCCCTGAATGCAGATATCATGTATCGCCTGGAAGCTACATTCACCGGCGGTGCAAAAGATACCATCCGCGTATATGAAATAACAGTGCAGGACAGCCTGGCCACACCGGCCCTGGTAACCGGCAATATCACTACCACGCCAGGTGGTACGGCCACCTTTACAGTAGCCGGCTCCCTGGGCGGGGTAACTTATACCTGGTACGACACACCTTCCGGCGGCACGCCGCTGGCCACCGGCACCAGCTTTACCACGCCGGCCCTTATAGGCGACAGTGCTAAATATTATGTGGCGGCCAGCGCCGGCGCATGCGTAAGCAGCGCACGGGGCGTAGCTACCGTACGTGCCAGCAATGGCGGTAACGGACCTTGTTATGTGGCCAATACAGCACAAAGCCCGGTATATACCGCGCCCGTAAGCATTTGTTTGCTGTGCGGTGTAACTAGCCCTGATAACGCAGTAGATGCTGATAGCACTACTTCCGCCAGGGTAACTGCGGGCGTAGGCATTGGTTATGTAGGGCAGGTATTACATTTCCGCCAGCCAGGTCTTGCAGGGGATAGCATCCGCTTAACACTGGCATTACCCGGCGGCCTGGCAGATGTGCAGGTGCTGGGAGGCGTACGCGCACAAATGTATAAGAATGGCAGCCCGGTGGGCAACGCCATCTTCCTGAACGGAGGTTTGGGCGTAGTGAAACTGCAGCTGCTGAACGGTAATAAGTTCAACGCCACCTTTGCAGCACCGGTTGATTATGATGCAGTGTACATAAGCATTGGCGGGGTGTTAACTGCCATTACCTCCATGGATGTATTTATTGCAGAACAAAGATTAGTGCCGGCCAAACCTTCTGCTGCTTCCTCCTCCCTGCAGGTATGCAGGGGCAGCAGCGCGCAGCTGACAGCAACAGATACAGCCGGTGTAACTATCCGCTGGTTTGCCACCGCCACCGGCGGCACGCCGCTGGCTACCGGCCCTGTGTTTAATACACCCGCATTAAACCAGGCCAGCACTACCTACTATATTGAAACCAGCCGTAACGGTTGTCCCAACCCGGTACGTACATCCGTAACCGTATTGGCCATCAATTGTGGAAACGGTACAGTGGATACAACAGCCATTACCATCTGCAGGGGTAGCAGCACTACGCTCACAGTAGACAGTGTGCAGGCAGGCGCCACCTACCAGTGGTTTAATGCCGCCACCGGCGCCCAGGTTGGTACCGGCACCAGCTTTACCACACCAGCGCTGAATGCAAATACCACTTACCGCCTGGAAGCAGTATTTAGCGGCGGTTTCCGCGATACCACGGGCATCTTCCCCATTACGGTAACAGATCCGCCGGTAGTGCCGGTATTGGTGAACAGCACAGTAGTTACCTGCGGCAGCGGTCCCGTACAATTAGCCATTCTTAATCCGCAACCCGGCGTTACCTATAACTGGTATAATGCGCTCACCGGCGGCACGCTGTTAGGCACCGGTACCACCTTAAGCGTAACACCGCCTTCCGGTGTGGACAGCGTGAAATATTATGCAGGCGCTGTAATAGGTACCTGCGCCAGCACCAGCCGGGCTACCGCTACGGTAAGGGTTGTGAACAACCTGCAGCCGCCGGTGCTGGTAACCAGCTCACAAAGCACTAACCTGGGTGGCACCGCTACCTTTACAATAGCTAACCCGCAGGGCGGTGTTACCTACAAATGGTACAATGTAGCTACCGGCGGCACGCCGCTGGCAATAGGCACCAGCTTCACCACCCCGCCGTTAACGGCCGACAGTATGAAGTATTATGTGGAAGCCAGTGTAGGCGCCTGCGTAAGCAGCACCCGCGCCGTAGTAACGGTGAAGAACAGCAACAATGGCGGTGGCGATACCGGTGATACTACCAGCATTACCATCTGCGCAGCTACCAGCCTTACACTGAACGCGGTGAACCCGCAGGCTGGGGTTACTTACCGTTGGTACAATACCGCTAACAACAGCCTGGTATTTACCGGCACCAGCTTTACCACACCGGTGCTTAACGCAGCCATCACTTACCTGGTAGAGTCTACCCTGCCTGGCGGTACAAAAGATACCAACCAGGTATACATTATCACGGTGAGCAATAACACCACACCACCGGTAGTAGCCGCAGCAACGGTGAAAGTATGTTCCGGGCAGGATGCAGTGCTGGTAGTACAGAACCCGCTCCCCGGCTTCACCTACCAGTGGTTT
Source organism: Chitinophaga sp. GbtcB8 (assembly GCF_019091455.1). Classification (GTDB taxonomy): domain Bacteria; phylum Bacteroidota; class Bacteroidia; order Chitinophagales; family Chitinophagaceae; genus Chitinophaga. The sequence goes on along the minus strand of NZ_JAGXJN010000019.1, from coordinate 23,130 downwards.
GATGCGCCCACCGGCGGCACCCAGGTATTTACAGGGCCGGTATTCACCGTAGCAGCTGTAACCGGCAACCGCGATTATTATGTACAATCCGTATTAAATAACAAATGTATAAGCGCCACCCGCACCAGGGTAAGCATACAGGCAGGCAGCGCGCCTGCAGCGCCAACGGTGGCCTCCAATAACGTAATTACCTGCATAGGAGGTACTGCCACCTTCAGCATCCTGAACCCGGATCCCGCAGTTACCTACCGCTGGTATAACCAACCGGCTAACGGTACCCTGCTGGCCATAGGCACTGCCTACACTACAGCAGCATTGAACAGCACCACTACCTATTATGTGGAAGCTGCCTATAACGCCGGTTGTGTAAGCACCGCGCGTACAGGCGTAACCGCTACCGTGGTAAGCACCATTGATGCCCCGCTGGCAGATGCTGTTACTTCCTGTGCCGGCCAAACCGCGGTGCTCACCGTACGCAGCCCGCAGGCAGGCATATTCTACAGGTGGTATAGTACCGCTACCGGCGGCACGGCCCTCTTTACCGGCACCAGCTTTACCACACCGGCATTATCCGGCAACACTACTTATTATGTGGAATCAGCCAGTGGCGGCGGTTGTGTAAGCGTAAGCCGCACACCGGTAAGCGTAACGGTAAATAGCGCACCTGCTGCACCAACGGTAGCCAGCGCCGCTATAACGGTATGCCCCGGCCAGACAGCAACCCTGCAGGTACAGAACCCTGCAGCCAATGTTACCTATGGCTGGTACACCACACCCACCGGTGGTACCGCAGTAACTACCGGGCCTGCTTATACTACCGGCCCGCTGAGCGCAAACCAGCAGTATTATGTAGAAGCAGTAAATCCAGGTGGATGCGCCAGCGCACAACGTACTGCCGTAAGCGTTACAGTAGGCGCACCGGATGCAAATGATATCATTGTAAATGCGCCGGATCCGCAATGCCCGGGATCAGCGGTAACGCTTACCGCATCAGCAGCCTCCGTACCAGGTGCTGATTTCCGCTGGTACAGCACCGCCACGGGCGGCACTCAGCTGGCCACCGGCGCCACTTTCACCACGCCGCCGCTGGATAGCACGGCTACTTATTATGTGGAAGTGTTTGCAGGTACCGGTTGTGTAAGCGCCACCCGCAAAGAGGTAACCGTAGCAGTATTACAGGAGCTGGCCACACCGGTAGTAACCGTAAGTGATTCTGCCGCCACCTCCGTAACCTTTAGCTGGAGCCCTGTTGCAGGCGCTATACGGTATGAGGTAAGCACAGACGGCAGCACCTTTACCTCTCCCAGCTCCGGCGCCAATGGCACCACACATACCATAACAGGATTAACACCTAACCAGATAGTAATGCTGCAGGTAAGGGCCATAGCGGAAAATAGCTGCCAAACCAGTCAGCTGTCAGCAGCTGTAACCGGCAGGGCATCCAACCCGGCAGGCGACCAGGTATTTGTTCCCAACCTGTTCAGCCCCAACGGTGATGGTGTGAATGATGTGCTGATGGTGTATGGTAATACCATTGCCACCCTGGAGCTGCACATCTTCAACTACTGGGGCCAGGAAGTATTCCAGTCTAAAGACCTGCGCCAGGGATGGGATGGCCGTATGAGCGGCAAACCGCAACCCTCCGGTGTATATGTGTATATCATAAACGTGAAGCTGCAGAATGGCGCAACGGTGAAAAAGAAAGGAAACATTACGCTGATACGTTAAAACCTATTATTCATGCCCCGTTCCGGGAACACCGGAACGGGGATTCAATAACATGCTAAAAAGATTTCCAATGAGGAAAAGTATAATTGTTCTGGGGCTTTTAATAAGCGCTGTACTGCCCAGGTCTGCATGGGCGCAGGTGGACCCGCATTTTTCCCAATACTATGCATATCCCTTGTGGTTAAACCCCGCATTAACCGGCGTGCTGGATGGCGATTACCGCGTTAGCGCTAACTACCGCAACCAGTGGACCAACTATGGTAAGGCTTTTGCCACCACCGGCGTTTCAGTAGATGCCGCTACGGATAAGAATATGGGAGTAGGCTTAAATGTGCTGAACATGTCAGCCGGTGATGCAGGTTATAATTACTTCAATGCCATGGCCAGCTTCTCCTATAGCGGTGTAAAGCTGGGCGCTACACAAACTACGCGCGTTGTTTTTGGCATCCAGGCAGGTATTATCAGCCGCAAGGTAGACCCCTCCAAGTTCCAGACCGGCAGCCAGTGGAACCCGGTAATGGGCTTTGATCCCAGCATGTATAATGGCGAAAACCTGAATAAAACATCCTCTACCGCCTTTGATGCAGCAGCAGGTGTTTTGTTCTTTGATGGTAATCCCAACCATCGCTTTAACCCTTTTGCAGGCGTCTCTGCCGGTCACTTAACGCAGCCGGAAGATCCGTTCGTAGCCAATGATAACCGCAAATACCCGCTGCGCTACCTGGCGCATGGCGGTACCAAAATAAAATTAACGGAAGAGGTAAGCATTACCCCGCATGGTTTGTACATGCGCCAGGGCAATGCAGAAGAAAAGGTATTGGGGGTATATGGCCAGTATACGGTAAACCCGGAGTTTGATCTGCTGGCCGGCGCCACCTACCGCTTTAATGATGCCGTAATACCCTTTACCGGCTTCCATTACAAGAACTTTGTACTGGGCCTGAGCTATGATGCCAATACATCCGGCCTGCACCGGCTGACCACTGGCAGCAACAATAGTTTTGAGCTCTCCCTGTCATTTATAAGTCGTAAGAGAAGAGTAATGACAGAAGAATATTTTATTTGTCCAAGGCTGTAAAAGATTAAAACCCGTCAGATGAAAAAATTTATACGCTGTTGGCTTATCATCCTGTTATGGAGTATCAACGCCGTACATGCACAGCTGGTGTATGATTACCGGCGCACTGCCGATGTGTATTACAATGCAAAGGATTATTACTCTGCAGCGCAATATTATAGCAAGGCATTAGGTACGTATAAAAGCCCTCCCCTGCATGTATTGCCCTATGCCGTGAATGGCGGCGTGAATGCAGCACCCAAGGAAAGAAGCAACAAGATCAAGGATTATGAAACGGTTGTATACCGGCTGGCGGAATCTTACCGCCAGTACAATGACTTTGGCAATGCAGAAATTTATTATGCACAAACCGTCAGCTATAATAATAACGCGGCATTTCCGCTGGCCCGCTTCTGGTATGGCGTGTGTTTGCGCGCCAATGGCAAGTACCAGGAAGCGCTGGACCAGTTCAACCAGTTCAAGCAAAGTTATACCAATGCAGATGCTATCAGCACCCGTTTGGCGCTGGAAATAGAGGTCTGTGAATTTGGATTGTCAGAAAAAATGAATCCCCGTTACAGCATCAGCAAGGTAGGGGGCAATGTAAATACCGGCGGCGCTAACTATGCACCGGTAGCAGTGGATAACAACCTGCTGTTATTCACCTCATCACGCCCGGAAAACCCGGTGAATACTGATGATGACAAAAAGAAAAAAGATAATCCCTATGTAAATGACCTGTTTACCGCAGCAGGCCGGGGTACTGATTTTGATAGCAGCGTGAAAGTAACCATACCCACCGTTAAAGGGGTGGATCAGGGCGTGGCGGCGCTTACCTCCAATGGAAGCATGCTATTCGTTACCCGCTGGACCCGCGTGAACGGGGAAAAACAGGCCTCCATTTACGTAAGTACCCGGCAGGGTGCAGGCTGGTCTGAGCCAAAACCATTAGGGCAGGAAGTGAATGTACCCGGTTTTAGCTCCATGCAGCCCTTTGTTACCCCGGACGATAAATACCTGTTCTTTGCCTCTAACCGCCCCGGTGGTATGGGAAAGAACGATATATGGTACAGCCCATTACAAAGCGGCACACCCGGCGCCGCCAAGAACATGGGTACCGGTATTAACTCCCGCGATGAAGAGCAGGCGCCTTATTATGATACCCGGAGCGGCACCCTCATTTTCAGTTCAGATGGCCGGGTAGGTTTTGGCGGGCTGGACTTCTTCGTGAGCCAGGGCGCTTTAGGTAATTGGTCAGCCCCTAAGAACATGGGACTGCCGCTGAACTCATCCAAAGATGATATTTACTATACACCTTTAGATAAGAATCATCCGCTGAACGGCGGTTACATCAGCTCCGACCGGGAATCCGTATGCTGCCTGGAGCTGTTCAGCCTTAAAAGGAAAGCCAAGAGCGCCGGGGGTATGATCCTGGATTGCGATGGGCAGCTGCCGCTTACCGGCGCCACCGTTACCCTTCTGGATACCGTGCAGCAGAAAGTACTGCAGCAGGTAACAGTAGATGAAAGCGGGCATTACAGCTTTGATGTGGACATACAAAAAGATTACAAGGTAATGGCAGAGAAAGAGAACTACTTTTCCAAAGCCATCTATTTCAATACGGATGAGCTGGTGAGTGTAGATTCCCTCATGAATCCCTCCCTGTGCTTAAAACGTTATGAGATAGGCAAGCCCATTATCCTGAAAGATATTTACTATGACTATAACAAAGCCGTGTTACGGCCGCAGTCGCTGATCGTACTGGATACTGTAGTATCTATTATGCAGGATAACCCGAATATTATTATAGAAATGGGATCACATACTGATAGTAAAGGCACCGATGTGTATAACATGAAGTTATCACAGGCCAGGGCACAGTCCTGCGTGGATTACCTGGCAGGTAAAGGTATTCCCACCTCCCGGATGGTGGCCAAGGGTTATGGAGAATCAAGGCCAATTGCCCCCAATACAATGCCTAATGGAAAAGATAACCCCGATGGACGCCAGCTAAACAGGCGCACGGAATTTAAGGTTTTGCGTATCCAGCCCCAGTTACAGTAATGGATAGTCCCAAAAGAAGCTGGAACCATATCCTATAACCAGCACACCTACCACGAAAAGGAATAGCCGGCATTATTTGCCGGCTATTCGCTTTTTTCATCACTCCTTGACTACTTACTGATAATGGTTTCCGGTTGTTCAATAAACGAGTACAAAATATAGGTAGAATGGTTACTTACTAACTAAATAATAGCTGAAACATAAGCATGGTTCCTGTTTATATAAAAGGTCTTTTTCTGTATTTTCTGGTCAACGGTTTAGCTCAGTTTGCCCTTGCAGAATGTGTATGTTAAACGGGCATTTACGTAAAAGGTTACAAGAGTACATAAAAAAACACAAACATTCTTTTTGAAATATGCCAGATCCGCTTTGCCCGCATAGGCGCTACTGTAGCGGGTTCGTAGTTGCAACAAATATTGTGGGTTACAGGGGAAAGCGCTGATAGTTATAACGCACATGTATATACGTAAAATGCTGCCGGGTACCCGGTAAATGCATACGATGTTTACGTATACAAATACTGCGTTTATATGCAGAGGGCATTCTTTTCATGCAGGCATCTGACGGTTGTTATAACAGCATATTATTTTATTACCTTTGCCCCTGTTTTACCTATAAACCAGTAAACTAAAAGCAAATATGTCGCTCATTGTCGTAGGCTCTATGGCGTTTGATGAAATAGAAACGCCTTTCGGAAAATCAGGACGGATCATTGGTGGTTCTGCAACTTTTATTGCATGGACCGCATCCAATTTCGTACAGCCCATTAACCAGGTGTCTGTTGTCGGCGGCGATTTTCCGCAGGCTGACCTGAATGCCCTGGCTGCCAAAGGCGTGGCGCTGGAAGGGGTACAGATCAAAAAAGACCGCCCTTCCTTTTACTGGTCCGGTAAGTACCATATGGATATGAACACCCGCGACACCTTGGTAACAGAGCTGAACGTACTGGGTGATTTTGATCCGGTGATCCCGGAAAGCTACCAGGGCAGTGAGTTCCTGGTGCTGGGTAACTTGTCGCCCCAGGTACAGATCAGCGTTATTAACCAGATGAAAGTACGTCCCAAGCTGATTGTGCTGGATACCATGAACTTCTGGATGGAAGTAGCCCTGGACGACCTGAAGAAAGTGCTGACCATGGTAGATGTGCTGATGATCAACGATGGTGAAGCCCGGCAGCTGAGCGGCGAATACTCCCTGGTTAAAGCCGCCAGGAAGATCCTGACCATGGGCCCTCGTTATTTAATTATTAAGAAAGGGGAGCACGGTGCGCTGCTGTTCCATGAGAACCACGTATTTTTTGCACCTGCCTTACCGCTGGAAGATGTGTTTGACCCCACCGGTGCAGGCGATACCTTTGCCGGCGGCTTCATAGGCCACCTGGCAAAAACCAAGGATATTTCTTTTGAGAACATGAAAACGGCCATCATTGTAGGTTCTGCAATGGCTTCTTTTTGTGTGGAGAAGTTTGGCACCAGCCGCCTGAAAGAAATTACCCACGAAGATATCAGCGCCCGTTTAGAGCAGTTTGTGGAGCTGGTGAATTTTGATATTGATTTAGTTTAGCAGAAAGCTGAAAGGATAAAACACGAAGCTGAAAGCGCGGAGCAGTTTCTCCGATGGCTTTCAGCTTTTTGTTTATTTAGTTGATTGGTTCTTTGCCAGCTTTTAGCTTTATGCTTTCAGCTCACTTAAACGTTGCATTCAGCACTGCCGCCAGTCTTAACCCGCCTTTCAGCAGCTGCTGGTTCAGATCGTCCAGGAACCAGTAATTATACCGGTAACTTAGCTTATCACCTTCTTTGGTCTTAGCGTAGATCTTATCAGACAGTATATGCGATTCATACATCCAGTCTGCAATACTGCCGCCCTGCAGCTTCTTCACGGTTGCGTCAGGTGTTATATCCAGGGCTTTGGCATATTCTGTATAGCTCAGCTGCTGGAACTCTATCAGGTGCTCATCCCACATACGATGAAGGTTAGTAGGCCGGTCAAACCAGAACACGCTCACCTTGTTGCCACCCTGGTCTTCATCGCGGCCTACGTGCAGGGGTTGGTGCATATCGCCTATCAGGTGCACTAAAAAGCTAAGCGCAAATACTTTCTCCTCTTTGGTAGCGGTGGTGGATTTCAGCTGCTGTACCATAGCATTTGTTTCCACGTACAGGTTTTCACCTTTGCCCGCAGGCAGCAGCGCATTAAACCGCTCCCGGGAAATATTTCCCGGAAAATCCATGTAGTGCCAGGGTGAAGTATGATCGTACTTGTGCGTAGTATCCGACTTAATAAAGTCCGGCCAGTTGGCGATCATGGCCAAAGGCTGCCGGCCCAGCAGGGCTATAACGGCTTTGCGGGCCTGTGGGGTCAGGTGCTGCCAGGCAATTTCCGCCACCACACGGTGGCCGGTAGGGCCCCAGCCAAAGCTTGCCAGGGGTAACAACGGTAATAATAAACAGCTTAAAAGCAGCCGGTAAAGAATTGTTGAGCGCATAAACAAATTGTAAGCCTCAAATATGTAAAAATAACTCCGGATAACCAGCGCCATTCATGTAACTGGTACCATAGCCGGTAATAACGGTGGGCAGGCAGGGATGCCTGCCGTGTTTCAATAGAGCATTAGCGCCGCAGATCTTCTTCATGACCATTTGCACATTACTCATCTGCCCATCTCCCCGTAAGGTGGAACGCTACAAGTTTTGTAAATTTGATACATCCAATAACAATAAGCGCCATTACTAGATAAACATGCCATTTAAGATACATTCACCATACGAACCGGCTGGCGATCAGCCCGCTGCCATTAAACAGTTAACAGAAGGAATTCAGGAAGGCAATCTTTTTCAGACCCTGCTGGGAGTTACCGGCTCCGGTAAAACATTTACCATGGCCAACGTGATCCAGAACGTCCAAAGGCCCACACTGGTGCTTACCCATAACAAAACGTTGGTAGCCCAGCTGTATGGCGAGTTCCGCCAGTTCTTCCCGGAAAATGCCGTAGAATACTTTGTATCCTACTACGATTACTACCAGCCGGAAGCTTACATGCCTGTAAGCGATACCTATATAGAAAAAGACCTGTCCATTAATGAGGAGCTGGATAAGCTGCGCTTACGGGCCACCTCCAACCTGCTCTCCGGCCGCCGCGACATTATTGTGGTAGCCAGCGTATCCTGTATATATGGTATGGGTAACCCTACGGAGCTGGAAAACGGTATCCTGCGTATTAACCAGGGCCAGACCATTAGCCGCAATGCCCTGCTGCATGGCCTGGTAAATTCCCTGTACACCCGTACCACCGGCGATTTTACCCGTGGCTCCTTCCGGGTGCAGGGCGATACCGTGGATGTGAACCTGCCTTACGTGGATTACGGCTACCGTATTACCTTTTTTGGAGATGAGATTGAGCAGATAGAAAGTATTGATACCGCCAACGGCAAGCGTATTATGCTCATGGACAATGCGGCCATTTTCCCGGCCAACCTGTACCTGGCGCCCAAGGATATGATGCAGCAGATCATTTTCGAGATCCAGGACGAGCTGCTGGCACAGGTAGAGTATTTCCGCGCCCAGGGTAAGCACCTGGAAGCGCAGCGCCTTTCCGAACGGGTGAACTACGACCTGGAAATGATCCGGGAACTGGGTTACTGCAGCGGCATAGAAAACTATTCCCGCTTCCTGGACCGGCGTATGCCGGGTACCCGCCCCTTCTGCCTGCTGGATTACTTCCCCGATGATTTCCTGCTGGTGGTGGATGAGAGCCACCAGACCATTCCCCAGATCAGCGGTATGTATGGCGGCGACCGTTCCCGTAAGCTTACGCTGGTAGACTTTGGTTTCCGCCTGCCCTCAGCCATGGATAACCGCCCGCTGAACTTTTATGAGTTTGAGAACCTGGTGCACCAGGTAGTGTTTGTAAGCGCTACCCCTGGCGAGTATGAGCTGCAGCAAACAGAAGGCGTAGTGGTAGAGCAGGTAGTGCGCCCCACCGGCCTGCTGGTCCCCCCCATAGAAATAAGGCCCAGCGTGAACCAGGTAGATGATCTGCTGGATGAAATAGACCGCCGGGTAACAAAAGGCGACCGCGTGCTGGTAACCACCCTTACCAAACGCATGGCGGAGGAAATGGATAAATACCTGGGACGTATTAATATTAAGTCCCGCTACATACACTCCGAAGTAGATACCCTGGAGCGCGTAGAGATCCTCCGCGACCTGCGCCTGGGTAAAATAGATGTGCTGGTAGGCGTAAACCTGCTGCGTGAGGGCCTGGATCTGCCGGAAGTATCCCTGGTAGCCATCCTGGATGCCGATAAGGAGGGCTTCTTACGTGATGAGCGCTCCCTGACCCAAACTGCCGGCCGTGCCGCCCGTAACGTGGATGGCCTGGTGATCTTTTATGCAGATAAGATCACGGATAGCATGCAGCGCACGATAGATGAAACCAACCGCCGCCGGGAAAAACAGGTGGCCTATAATATAAAACACGGCATTACACCCAGAACGGTACGTAAGTCTATTGAGCAGATCATGGGGCAAACCTCTGTGCTGGAGATCAAGAATTATGATGAGCACTCACCTTACGCCGTGCACCAGGAAATGTCATTAGTGGCAGAAGACGCCATTACGTACGCAAAAGGCGAGGCTGCTAATGCTAAAACCATCCCGCAGCTGGAAAAAGCCATTACCCGGGTAAAGAAAGAGATGGAAAAAGCCGCCAAGGACCTGGATTTCATGGAGGCTGCCCGTCTCCGCGACCAGATGTTTGCCCTGCAGCGGGAGCTGGAAGAAATGAAATAAGGAATATTAAAAAGGGCCGGCTACCGGCCCTTTTTAATATTATAAATAATGACATGTGTTTTTGGGGTAGCTATTTTGATTAGCATGCAACAAGTTTTATATTATACGTACTTGTTTGAAATGTAATATATTATAGTAATTTGCCACACTTTACAGTAACAAGCCAACTCCTAAGGTTAGAAAATTGTTAAATCCTATACCAACTATTCACTAATTGATTGTTTACCAGCTGCTTAACCCATTTAAAGTACCTACGTGCACTACGTAAGTAATTAGTAAATCCACTATAATATTATAATAAAACGTAATGTGGTTAATTTCAGATCAATAATGCTGTTTTTTATTCAATCATTTCTATTTTTCTCGCTTTTGTTTGAGTGTTTAGAATAAATAAATACTTTTATTGGAGAAAATACCTAAAAACGCAACGCTATGAAGAAAACTGCCTTTCAGGATTACATTCCCTTTATCGTCCTTGCTGCAATAGCAGTAATTGGCATATTTATGCCTACAGTGGCTACTTATGCTGATGCCAGCAAGTATAACTATGGTGATATTGCCTGGATCTTAGTGGCTACCTCATTGGTGTTTTTAATGACACCGGGTTTATCTTTCTTTTACGGAGGCATGGTAAACCGCAAAAACGTGATCAATACCATGATGCAGAGCTTCATAGCCACCGGCTTAATAAGCGTATTATGGGTAATAGTAGGGTTCAGCCTTTGTTTTGGCCAATCCTGGCATGGTTTGATCGGGAATCCTTCCACCTTTTTCTTCTTTAAAGGTGTAGGCTCCGGAGCTCCCTGGGCTGGTGCACCCACCATTCCCCTGCTGCTGTTTGCGCTGTTCCAGATGAAGTTTGCTATCATCACTCCCGCGCTGGTAGTAGGTGCTACTGCAGAAAGGATCCGTTTTACTTCTTACGTATTATTTATGGTGTTATTCAGCCTGCTGGTATACGCACCTATCGCCCACTGGACCTGGCATCCGGATGGCATCCTGTTTAAGCTGGGTGTGCTGGATTTTGCCGGAGGTACCGTGGTACATATTTCTGCCGGTTGCGCAGCCCTTGCAGGCGCCATTGTGCTGAAACGCAGAAAAGATCATATAGAAAAGAAAGAGCTGCAGCCCGCCAATATTCCTTTTGTTTTAATGGGTACCGGTTTGCTGTGGTTCGGCTGGTTTGGTTTTAACGCCGGTTCTGCAGTAGCCGCTAACGGCCTGGCAGTATCTGCCTTTGCTTCTACCAACACCGCTGCTGCTGCCGCTGGTTTGTCATGGTTGTTCTTTGATGTGATCCGCGGCCGCAAGCCCTCTGCTTTAGGTTTCTGCATAGGCGCTGTAGTTGGCCTGGTAGCCATTACGCCTGCCGCCGGTTATGTAGCCGTACCGCAAAGCGTGTTCATTGGTTTCATTGCAGCCATCGTTTCTAACCTGATGGTACATTATAAATCCAAAACCAGCATTGACGATACACTGGATGTATTCCCCTGCCATGGTATTGGTGGTATGACGGGTATGCTGCTGACCGGTATCTTTGCTACCAAAGCCATTAACGGCGCTGGTAACGATGGCTGGTTCTATGGTAACTTTGACCTGTTCAAGAACCAGGTATTAGGTTTACTGCTGGTAGTTGCTTACAGCTTCACCGTATCTTACGGCATCTTTAAGCTGATCAACTTCATCCACCCGCTGCGTGTAAGCGACGAAGAAGAAACACTGGGCCTGGATGCCTCTCAGCACAACGAACACTATCACCCTGCGCTGATGAGCGTGAACGGTATAGGCACACTCAGAGAAGAAGATATTTTACACTAATCAGAATATAACACAACTATTGAATTAATAATGAATAATTAATAATTAATCAGTACACCACAGTGAAGTATTCCAGTTAATTATTAATTATTCATTATTAATTATCCCTCCTACACCCAAAGCAAGCAGCAAGCAAAGCAAGCAAAGCAAGCAACACAACACTAGAAGAAAGGTAGCACGCTAGACGCATTTCAACATTCATTTATTAATTCTGTTCCACCAAATTTTTATCAACCAGTTTCATTTGCCATGAAGCCGGTATGATTGAAACAGCTCAGTCATGCCCGTTAAATTCCAATTGCCTGCAAAAAACAGGTACGGGGCTTTGTGTGCCTTTGAGAACGCAAAAACAAAAGGATGAAAAAAACCATTATGACCACCTTTGCTGCCTGCACTTTTTTTGCTGCGTTTGCCCAAACGGCAGATACTACAAAACCGCAGGAATCCTTTAAGCTCTCCGGCTCTGCAGATGTGTATTACAAGTATAATTTCAACAGGAATGTAACGGATAACAAAACCAGCTTCACCAACTCGCAGAATTCTTTTGAGCTGGGAATGATCTCCCTGAAGGTGGAACACGGGTTTAAGAAAGGCAGCATAGTAGCTGATCTTGGCTTTGGCCGCCGTGCTGCAGAATTTTCCTATAACGATACGCTGAATAGTAAGAATGGAATGGCCATGGCCATTAAACAATTATACGTGGGCTACCAGGTAACAGATAAAATAAAAGTAAGCCTGGGAAGTTTTGCTACGCATGTAGGCTATGAGCTGGTAGATGCTTACCTGAACCGCAACTACAGCATGAGTTATATGTTCAGCAACGGGCCTTTCTTTAACACCGGCGTAAAAGCAGATTTTGCTATTACTCCTTACTTAAGCGCCATGGTGGGGGTATTTAACCCAACAGACCTGAAGTCAGTAGATTTCAGCGATCATAAATATATAGGCGCACAGGTTGGCTTTACGCCCGTTAACACGCCCGCAAAATTATACCTGAACTACCTGGAAGGTAAGGATACTGCCGGCGTACAAAACCACCAGCTGGACCTTGTAGCTACCTACCAGGTGAACTCCATCCTGGGCCTGGGTTATAATGGTACCTTCAGCACCTACAGGAACTCCCACTTAAAGAACGGAGAGGAAGGATCGCAAAGCGTGAAATGGTGGGGTTCTGCACTCTATGTAAATCTTGACTTCACAGAAACTTTTGGTTTAACATTACGGGGTGAATATTTTGAAGATAAGGATGGCCTGAAAACTTTTGCCAGCGCGCTGGATGGAGGCCATATAATGGCAGGCACGCTCACATTCAACTATAAGGTAGGCAACCTTACCATTATGCCGGAATTCCGGCTGGATAACGCTTCCGTTGATATTTTCAACAAACATTCCGGCGCCCCTACCGGCAGCACGGCCAATGTACTGGTGGCAGCAGCATACCACTTTTAATTAGGCGTAATGCAGCTGTTGTGTGAAATGTTATCAGGTGAATTATTAAATATTATTTCTGCACCAATCCATTCGCATTTCGTAATTGAATAATTCGTAATTGAAAAAAGGTCCATCGGACCTTTTTTTATTATATTGTACGCCAAATTCACCGAGCATGTTGCAAGCCACCACGTTGAAATTTTTAAAGAACCTCGCTAAGAATAATAACAAGGAATGGTTTGATGAGCACAAACCAGAATACCAGGATGCAAAATCAGATTATGATACCCTGGTACAGCAGCTGATTGACGGCCTTAGCCGCCAGGATGCGGAGGTGAGCGGCTTGCAGGTAAAGGATTGCACTTTTCGTATATACAAAGACGTTAGATTCTCCAAAGACAAAACACCCTACAAAACAAATATGGGCGCTGCCTTTTCACCAGGTGGCCGCAAATCGCCCCGGCCGGGTTATTATTTTCACCTGGAGCCGGGCGGCAATAGTTTTGCCGGCGGCGGTATCTGGATGCCGGAAGCCCCGGTGCTGAAAAAGGTACGGCAGGAAATAGATTATAACTTCCCTGAATTTCAGCAGATCATCGGCAATAAAGAATTTATTAAGTACTTCGGTAAAATAGACGGGGAGGCCCTTAAAACAGCGCCACAGGGCTACCAGCCGGATAACCCTGCCATTGCCTACCTCAAGCTGAAAAGCTTTACCGTATGGCACAGCATGTCAGATGAAACCTGTACGCAACCAGCCCTGGTGCGTGAAATACTGAAAGTATTTGCAGTAATGCAGCCTTTTGTAAAATTTTTGGACCGGGCCGTGCATGAATAATGCCCGGATCTGTGCGCCATCTTGCAGGACGTGGCGCATGGAGAGGAAAAAGGAGAAAAGGCTCAACAGTCCTTTTCTCCTTATCAATTTCTTCTGTAATTCCCTTAAATTAATTTTTGTGTATCAAAAACTCAAACGGGCGGGCTTTACGGTTTTTTAATAAGTTTTCCTTGTCAGTGCGTGTGTGTGCAAATTTCTGGTTGTACACATTAGCCACTTCAATAATTGGAATGATGCCATCCAGCGTATCCTGCTGATCTACGATGTTCATAATACGGGATACCTGGGAAGAGAAGTTGCTGCTCCACTCTTCTGTGAATTTGTGCATCAATAAAAGCTCGCGATTGGTGTTGGTCTTCATAGGATTAAGGGTGTTTACAGATTAGACAAAATATACGATTGCTGCGTAGCACTCTCTCTTGTATTGGCATAAGTTGATAATTTTTCATAAGAAGCAAGTCGGCATAGGATTATGATACCAAAATCCAATTTTATACAGCAGTAATCAATACTACTTCCGTGTAATTTTTACGCTTGTACCTTTTTGCTTTTACTAAAATTTAATCAAAAAGCTTCGTTATAATCCGGCGGCTTTCAATCACTTATACTCAAAAATCGTATATGCATTAATGAAAGATACATATATGAGCAGTTGAGATGTATAATTGCCAGTTTAAATCATTTTTTGCGCGTGCAGATATTCTGCTATCTGCACTGCATTTGTTGCAGCGCCTTTTCGCAGGTTATCCGCTACTATCCACATATTCAGCGTATTAGCCTGTGTTTCATCACGGCGTATACGGCCCACAAAAACTTCGTCTTTATCATGCGCATCTTTAGGCATCGGGTACTGTTGTGCAGATGGCTCATCCACCACAATAACACCCGGTGTTGCGGCTAAAGTTTTACGTACTTCATTGAGTTCGAAGTCTTTCTCAAATTCAATATTCACTGATTCGCTGTGTCCACCGATCACGGGTATACGAACCGTAGTAGCGGTAACGCGTATACGATCATCGCCCATAATCTTCTTGGTTTCGTTCACCATCTTCATTTCTTCCTTGGTATATCCGTTATCCAGGAACACATCTATCTGCGGAATTACATTCAGATCAATGGGATATGCATAAGCCATTTCACCACTTATTCCTTTTCTTTCATTCATTAACTGGTTCACCGCTTTTACGCCGGTACCGGTTACGGATTGATAGGTAGAAACTACCACCCGGTTAATTTTATATAACTCATGCAAAGGGCTCAGCACCAACACCATTTGTATGGTAGAGCAATTGGGATTTGCTATGATCTTGTCTTCAGTTGTTAAGGTCTTACCGTTTATTTCCGGTACTACCAGCTTTTTGCTGGGATCCATTCTCCAGGCGCTGGAATTGTCGATCACCGTAATACCGGCAGCCGCAAATTTAGGCGCCCACTCCAGGGAGATGCTGCCTCCGGCAGAGAACAGCGCCACATTGGGTTTCATGGAAATGGCCGTTTCGGCAGTTACTACCTTATACTGCTTACCCTTGAATGTTACTTCCTTACCAACAGACTTCTCAGAAGCTACAGGAATGAGTTCTGTAACCGGGAAATTTCTTTCCGTTAACACTTGTAACATTTTAGAGCCTACCAGTCCGGTAGCGCCCACTACGGTAACTTTCATTGTGGGAATAATTTGGTTTTGCGATCATATGGACGAAGCCTGATAATATAACTGTATGGGCCTCAATATGATCAGAAAAAGAACGATTTTTGGAGGTGCAAAAATACTATCTTATTCTCTATATTCGCAGCTTAACCAACCAATTATTTTATTATGCGCACACTCAAATTTTGTGTGGCGCTGCTGTTGCTCTCCTCTCTCTCTCATAGTCAGATCATTGAACATTTTGATGCTTTACCATCTGTTCCCTGGAAGGGAATAGATACTGCCTGGCAGGTAAAAAATAGCCGGCTGCAAAGCAATTATCTGCAACCGAACAGCCGGTTTGGCCTATGGGCCCCGGCCGGCATTGGACTGCCCGCCAGCTGGGAATGGTGGATGCAGCTGGATTTCAACACCTCTTCCAATAATTATGTGGAGGTGTACCTGCAGGCGGATAGCAGTAACTTGCTGAGCACCGCTTTAACAGGCTATTTTGTGCGGATAGGCGACAAAGATGACAAAGTATGCCTGTACCGTAAAACTGCCGGAAATGAGCCGGAGATGGTCATAAATGGCCGGAATGGAATTACCAACCATTCGGCTACTATCCTGAAGCTAAAAGTGACCTGTGATGACAGAGGCGCCTGGCATTTATGGACAGATACTACCGGCACCGGGCAGTATTATATACTGGAAGGTACCGCTGCCCCGGCCCCGTTAAATGCCAGCCCTTGTTTCGGCATCCTGGTACGCCAATCCACTCCTGGCTTTTTCCAGAAACATTTCTTTGATGAGGTGCAGGTAATGCGGTTCGTAAAAGATACCCTGCCCCCGGTAGTAAATTCGGTAACAGCGCTCAATGACCGGGAGCTGTTGTTGCGGTTCTCAGAACCGGTAGACAGTACTGCAGCCCTGCTGGCCAGCCATTACCAGGCAGGAAGTATGGGTAGCCCCGCTTCTGTGCAACAAACAGCAGAAGGAATGCACCTGTTTTTTAATAGCCCGTTTCCAAACGGCGATACGGTGCAGTTACAGGTAACAGGTGTTGCTGACCTGGCCGGAAACCTAATGCAGACGGCTTCTATCCCATGTTTGTATTATCAGCCCTTCCGCTATGAGGTAATAATTCACGAAATATTTCCCGATCCGGAACCTCCAATGGGGGCCGAATTGCCAGAATTTGTAGAAATCCGGAATACGGGGCCTCACCCGGTGCAATTAAACGGCTGGCGTTTTACCTCCAACAGCGGGCAGGTGCAACTGCCTTTTTATGAGCTGCAGCCGGATAGCCTGCTGCTGTTATCTAAAAAAATGCTGCCGGGAGGTAATAGTTTAGTCTTAAGTGATTTTCCGGCCCTGGGGAATGAGGATGATACGCTGATCCTGTATAATGCTGCGGGCAGCGTAATGCATGCAGTGGCCTATGATAAAAGCTGGTATGCCGATGCAAAAAAAGAGGACGGCGGCTGGAGCCTGGAAATGATCTCGCCTGCTGCGCCCTGCAATGGCAGCACTAACTGGAAAGCAGCTACTGCTGCTACCGGCAGCACACCGGGGCATCCTAATTCCGTAGTGGCGCCAGTGACGGATACCGCTTTCACGGACCTGTTACGCGCCTACGTAATTGATAGCCTGCACCTGGTGCTGTATTTCAGCAAAACACTGGATAGTACGCTGGCAGCTACCCCGGATCATTACCAGCTAACGCCTGCGGTAGCAGCAGCTAATGTGGTGGCGCCATTATTTAATACAGTACAGCTGCAGCTTTCCGCACCCCTGCAGCCGGAAGGTATTTATACACTTAGGGTCAAGGATATTACCGGTTGTGCCGGGCAGCCCATGGGCCGTGACAGTGTTATACTGGCCCTGCCCACAGTAGCGGATAGCGGTACCATCGTGATCAATGAGCTGCTCTTTGATCCTAAACCCACTGCCCCGGAGTTTGTGGAGCTCTATAACCGTAGCAGCCGCGCCATTGATGTGCAGCAGCTCTACATTGCCATAATAGACCGGGACGGGCAGCCGGGTGCGCCCGTGGCGGTAAGCGCTACACCCCGCCTGCTATTGCCGGGCCAATACCTGGCCCTTACCCGCAATGCCGATGCATTGTGCCGGAACTATACCTGCAAGGCCTGGGAAAATTTGCTGGAGATTAATAACCTGCCGGCTTTTCCCAATGAAGGCGGCACCATTGGATTATATAATACAGCCAATGGGGTGGTAGATGTGTTCTCTTACACGCCGGATATGCAGCTATCCCTGGCCAGTAACACCAAGGGCGTGTCATTGGAGCGCCTGAGCGCTGCGCAGCCGGCCAGCGATATAAGCAACTGGCACCCTGCCGCTACTACGGCCGGCGATGCTACGCCAGGTTACCTGAATTCCCAGCAGCTTAACCTGAAACAGGCCGCAGGAGAGGTAAGCCTGCAGCCGCAGGTATTTTCGCCGGATAATGATGGGATGGATGACCTGGCAGTGATCACCTGCCAGCTGCCGGAAGTTGGTTATATAGGCAACATTACTATATTTGATGCGCAGGGCCGGCCGGTACGGCAGCTGTTGCAAAACGGGGTGCTGGGTAACCGGAATAATATTATCTGGGACGGGCTGGGAGAAAATAAACAGCAATTACCGGTTGGCATTTATATTGCATTTACTGAGGTTTTTGACCTGCAGGGACGCGTAAAACGCTGGAAACTCCCTGTGGTAGTGGCCCGGCGGTTAAACTAAAAAACTGTAAATCACCGGGTAACCATCTTAAATTAATTATTTATATTTGCGCTCCTAAAAATTTGAACATGCAGTACAGAGAAATTGTTGCAGTAACCGGTCTCGGCGGATTGTTTCAATTATTAGCCAGTAAACAGGACGGCGCGATCGTTCGTTCACTGGAAGACAAAAGCACCCGCTTTGTTTCATCCCGTGTACACAACTTTACCCCGCTGGAAAGTATTGAAGTATTTACCACTGGTGATAATGTAAACCTGGCAGAGGTATTTAAAGCCATGCAGGAACAGGAAGCGGACCACAAAGTAGTAGCCGCTAATGCAGATAATACTGCGATTAAGACCTATTTCCGGAAAGTATACCCTTCTTTTGATGAAGATAAGGTATACGTAAGCGATATGAAGAAGATGGTAAAATGGTATGCCATCCTGAAGACGAATGACCTCCTGAAATTTGACGAGATCCTGAACCCGGCAGAAGAAGGCGACGAAGATGCCGAAGCACTGGTAGGCGAACCCGCTGCTGCACCGGAAGTGGTAGCAGAGGAAAAACCAGCCAAAAAAGCGAAAGCGCCGAAGGCTGCCGCTAAGGAAGAAGCCAGCGCTGAAGCCCCTGCTGAAAAGCCGGCTAAAAAAGCTGCTGCCAAACCTAAGAAGGAAGAAGCCGCCGGTGATGAAGAAGCTGCGCCGAAGAAAACTACAAAGAAGAAAAAGACTGAAGAATAACAGTTCAGCATTGCGGATTGTCAATTACGATCCCGCCAAAGCGGGACATGAATGCCGTTGAAAATTAATTATGATATGAGTAATTAAAATGCAGCGGTGCTAAAAGGTGGGGTGCATGTAGTGAGTACACATTATTCCATTACATGCACTCATTCCTTACAATACAACTTAACATTGCATATTTCCATTCTAATTCGTAATTGACAATTCGTATTAATATATCTCCCATACCTTGCTCTTTCAATTAGCCTTTAAGCCCTTCTGCTTTGGCAGACTGTGTTCCTCTTTCGCAATTGAACATTTGTAATAACTCATCCGCCTGTATTTCAGGCCCTCCTTTACGTACGACCCAATCATAATCATTCATATCATAAATTACTTTCAATAGTATTCCCCGTCTTTGCAGGGCAGGCTATGAACGCTTTCGTTTCATAATTTACCCGCTCCTGCCTATAATTTCATGCTCATCGTCCTCCACGACCCCCTCAATTATTCGCATTCATATCTATTTTTCAATGGTGCTCATGTCCCGTTTTGGCGGGATCGTAATTGAATAATTCGTAATTCCCTTCTCTCTCCAATCCGTAATTGCCAATTCGTAATTATCTTAGTGGGATGGAAACTTTAAATGCAAATATTGAAAAACTGCCCCGCCGGTTTTTACCCGATAACTTTACCGTTACCACCTGGGAGGTGTTACAGCCTTATTTTGAGGAGCTGAAACAACGTCCGCTGAATACCCTGCCTGAACTGGAGCAATGGTTAAAGGATGTGAGCGAGCTGGAAGCCGTGGTGAGTGAAGATGCCTGCTGGCGGCAGATCCGCATGACCTGCGATACAACAGATAAACAGCTGGAAGAAGCCTTTACCTATTTCTGCATGGAAATACAGCCCAAGCTGCAGCCCTATGCAGATGCGCTGAACCGTAAGCTGCTGGATACCGATCTTTCCAAACAGCTGGGCGATAATTATGAAACTTACCTGCGCAGCGTACGTAAGCAGGTAAAGCTGTTCCGCGAACAGAATGTGCCCTTGCTGGCAGAGCTGAGCGTAATGGCCCAGCAATACGGTGTAATATCCGGTAAAATGACCATTGAAGTAAATGGCCAGGAATATACCTTACAGCAAGCCGCCAAATTTTTAGAGAACAGCGACCGCGCCCTGCGGGAAGAGGTGTTCCGTAAAACTAATGAGCGCCGCTTACAGGATAAGGAAACCATGGACAAGCTGTACACCACCCTGGTGGAAAAGCGCGACCAGGTAGCTAAGAATGCCGGTTTTGCCAATTACCGTGATTATAAGTTTGAGGACCTGGGCCGCTTTGACTATACCAAAGAGGATTGCTTCCAGTTCCATACTGCGGTAAAAGAGCACATTTTACCTTTAGTAGAAAGCATTCAAAAACGCCAGGCCAAAAAGCTGAACCTGGAGGTTTTAAAACCCTGGGATGCTGATGCAGAAGCAGCTGGCACCAAACCGCTGGAACCTTTCCAAACCGGTACTGAGCTGATTAATAAAGCCATTGCCTGTTTTGATGAGCTGGGACCTTTCTTTGGCAACTGCCTGCGCGTAATGCAGCAAATGGGCCGGCTGGACCTGGAAAGCCGCAAAGGCAAAGCCCCTGGTGGTTATAACTGCCCGCTGGCAGAAACCGGTGTACCCTTTATTTTCATGAATGCTGCCGGGCAAATGAAAGACCTGACCACCATGGTGCACGAAGGCGGCCATGCAGTACATTCTTTCCTGAGCCATTATTTACCGTTAAGCGCATTTAAGGAATACCCGATGGAAATTGCCGAAGTGGCCAGCATGAGCATGGAGCTGTTCACCATGGACCACTGGGATATTTTCTTTTATGATAAAGAAGAGCTGCGCCGTGCTAAAGTACAGCAGCTGGAACGCGCCATCATCATTTTCCCATGGATAGCAACCATTGATAAATTCCAGCACTGGGTATATGAACATCCGCAGCATACCGTAGCAGAACGTACGGCAGCCTGGGTAAATATCCTGAATGAGTTTGCCACCAGCATGGTGGATTGGAGCGGTTTGGAAGACTATCGCGCTATTACCTGGCAAAAGCAGCTGCACCTGTTTGAAGTGCCTTTCTATTATATTGAATACGGTATTGCGCAGTTAGGGGCTATTGCTATGTGGAAACAGTATAAGGAGAATAAGCAGCAGGCCCTGGACAATTATGTGAAAGCGTTAAGCCTGGGTGGCACCCGCACCTTACCGGAGCTGTATAAAGCGGCCGGTATCCGTTTTGATTTTTCACCCGCTTATGTGAAAGAGCTGGCGGATTTTGTGCAGAAAGAGCTGGATGCAATTACAATTAGTTAATGTGCTGATATGCTAATGTGCAAATGAATGGTATCATTCATTTGCACATTATTTACAGTGCTTACACACCCCGCTTACCACTACTTCTATATTATGCGCTGCATATCCTTTGGGTAATTGAATAGCAGGAATGTCTGTGTCATCCAGGCAAAGCGTATTACCACATTCTTCACATTTGAAATGCACATGATGATCGTGATGGTCTTCTGCGGAACATTCTGACCTGCACAGGGCATACTGTACACTGGTATCCGTAGTAGGGATCTTATGAATAATACCTTTATCAATAAAAGCCTGCAGGGTACGGTAAATAGTAACCCGGTCAAAGGCTTGCCCCGCCAGCTTTTTCTCAAAATCACTGTGTTCAAGCGCACCATTGCTTTTCATGAACAGCTCCAGTATTTTTACCCGGGTATCTGTTACGCTCAAATGGCTGCTTCGTAATATATCGCTGATCTGGTCTTTCGTATTTTTCATGATGATGAAAAATTAAATTACAACAACTACTCTTTCATTAACCGGTCAATGTCATTGATCAGTTTATCCACGTCGGTCACTTTTGTTCCTTCATACAAGCCCCGTACCCGGCCTTCACCATCCACCAGGGCAAACCACTGGGTATGCACAAAATCTTCTTCACCGGCATAGGTACCATCATCCAGCATATAACCCTGGCGCGCCAGCTTATACAACTCTTTTTTGGTACCGGTCATAAACCACCAGTTGCGGGCATCTGCACCATGTTTAATAGCATAGGCTTTCAGCACCGGCACACTATCATGCTCCGGATCTACCGTATGGGAAAGAATGAGGAAGTTTGGATTATCCTTGTACCTGGCATACACCTTTTCCATGTTCTTGTTCATCTTGGGGCAAATGCCGGTACAGGTAGTAAAAAAATACTCTGATACATATATTTTACCCATTACATCTTTACTGGTAATAGTTTTGCCTTCCTGGTTGGTAAAAGAAAAACCGCCTACCACATGGCCGGGGCTACCCAGCACCGGTAATTTCTCCTTCCCGAAAAAACTGCCTGTTTCATCCATGATCACGTAGCCGGCATAGGTTAGGAAAGCTGCACTAAGCAGCACAAAGAAAGTTATTAAGAATACGGCCTTTTTTGACATAAATATCCCCGCTTTAATGTATGCAAAGGTACAACAAAAACATCCATTCCGGGAGGGTGTAAACCGGCCGTTCAGCCGGTAAAAAATAACACCGGGAATTTATTTGCAACAATGTTGCAAATAAATATGTAGCTTTGCCGGAGTAGTGAAAGAGAAGTGCGGTTAACATTAAAATTGATTACGGCCCGCTGTGGGCCGCTGTAGAGAAGCTTTTGCCCGTGGTATAATTTGAATGATATGCCTGAGAAGTTATTGCGAAAATTGAACCTGGATGTGCTGGGTATTGGCGCCTCTTTGCTTTGTGCCATACACTGTGCGCTGCTGCCGGTGCTGATTACCCTGCTACCATTGCTGGGTTCCCACCTGCTGGAAAATGAAAAGCTGGAGTATGGGTTAATGGCCTGCACGTTTGCGATCGGATGCCTGGCATTGTTCAGGGGATACCGCCACCAGCACCGGCAGCTGCTGCCGCTGTTATTGTTCCTGGCTGGTTTTGCAGGCCTGCTGCTGGGGCACTATGCAATGCCGCCGGTATGGAAGCCCATTGTTATTACAGCAGGCGCTTTACTCATCATCATTGCACACATATGGAACCTGCATAAGTGCAGGCATTAATACACCCACACACATATTGCCATGAAAAAATTACCCGTGACGGTACTGAGCGGCTTTTTAGGCGCCGGTAAAACCACGCTGCTTAACCATGTGCTGGCTAACCGCGAACATTTACCTGTAGCCGTTATAGTGAATGACAAGAGCGAAGGGAATATAGATGCACAGCTGGTAAAAAATGAACAGGTATTACACCCTACGGAGGGGCAGCTGGTGGA
>NZ_JAGXJN010000189.1 GCF_019091455.1 Chitinophaga sp. GbtcB8 | reverse complement strand
CGTCCCCGAGCGCCTTGTCGATGTCGACGTCGGAGAGGTTCGAGTTGAGGCTCTCGTACATCCACCAGACCGTTCCGCCCGCCCCGAGCAGGACGACGGCCAGGCCCAGGGCGATCCAGCGCCACACCCGGCGGCGCCGCGGCGGCTTGCCGTCGCGCTTCGACGGCGCGCGCCTCGATCTACGGGGGCCCGACTCCGTCTCCGTCAGGGCGTGCGACATTCCGCGGTGTCCACTCGCTGCCGGCTCGCTGCCGAAAATCGAACG
>NZ_JAGXJN010000188.1 GCF_019091455.1 Chitinophaga sp. GbtcB8 | reverse complement strand
ATCAGGACATGCATTGTCCTCGATACCCTAAACTCTGAACAAACAATACTTTCTAATTCAGCAGAGAAACCGTTTCCCCTAAAGCTACCCCATAAATCACAAGATCGTTAGAAAAAAATGAAGCGTTTCGGCTATCTAAAACTGCAGCAAAGCGAACTTAGGTATAGCCAAAGCACGTTACATCTAAAACTCTTATTATCATGTCTACCGAGTTAGAAATATGGTGGGTAAACATAATCTCACCTTAACATCAAAGTTAATCTCC
>NZ_JAGXJN010000187.1 GCF_019091455.1 Chitinophaga sp. GbtcB8 | reverse complement strand
AATAGGCATGTGCTTCCCCACGCCTTATCTAATGATGGTCTTCATAGATTTGTCAAAAAAATATTTTTGCAGTAACCACTAGCTGCCTGATTATGTTTATCATATTTCTGTTGGAATAAAATCTAATTTCTGTTCCATTATTCATCTCTAATGCATCATGTCATATGTGGTTCTACTGGTGTTGATTTCCTAACTACTAGTGTATGGTAACATTTCAATGATTTTTCAATTATAGAGATATCTAGTTTTACCGTAAATTGTAGCA
>NZ_JAGXJN010000186.1 GCF_019091455.1 Chitinophaga sp. GbtcB8 | reverse complement strand
ATATAATTAGCTTTCAAATTGATGATACAAGAAAAAACTAAATTATTATATGATGACTAAATTGATGTTAATTTGTTCAAGACAATGCCATTAGGATTAATAAAATAGATAAACATTAGCATATTTAAGAGATTATGAATACTTCAGCTAAAAATATAAATTTGAATGACTCCATTGAAATCTCGCATCCGCGATAACATCATATATTAGGAATAGCATTTTATGATATTTCGATCCAATGTATCATATGTTAGTGGCAACCAAA
>NZ_JAGXJN010000185.1 GCF_019091455.1 Chitinophaga sp. GbtcB8 | reverse complement strand
AGCGCGTTCCGGTATCGAACGTAAAATTAGGGGAAATCCACCCGTTATCGCGCAGCTCTTGAATCAGAACCGGTACGCTGAGAGCATCGCCGTCATAATAACCCGCCGGGGTACGCCCTCTTCTGCGGTCATGGGCAAAATAATAAGAATGCGGCACAATACCGGCTTGCTTCAGACCGTCGATGAAGGAACGCAGGTCCAGCGGATCGGGAAAAATGATGCCCGCTTCATACAAAGCTATGCCGTGCTCCTGCACGGCTATGCG
>NZ_JAGXJN010000184.1 GCF_019091455.1 Chitinophaga sp. GbtcB8 | reverse complement strand
TAACGAATGAGATTGAGAAGTGCGCATTAGTTATGTAATTACATACGGTGGAGATATGAGGAGTCAGACGATGCTAGAATCTAAAAGTGGGAAATCAAAATCAATTGTTAAGATTGGCTTGATCTGAAGATCTGTAAGGCAGCAGCAAGGAGGGCGAGAGGCTGTGATCGGATCTATAGATTAATTGATCGTATACTTAAATTATATATTTAAATCGATTGAGGATTAAAATATATAAAAAATATAAAATTATTATCTGTTATCA
>NZ_JAGXJN010000183.1 GCF_019091455.1 Chitinophaga sp. GbtcB8 | reverse complement strand
AAGACCCTTCAACTGAACACCACTTGGGCCTTCCACCTTCGGCCAACGCCACACACCTCTTCCCATGGACGACAATGCCGATCTTAAAACCGATCCCTACCCAATCAAATATGGGTTGTGAGAGGGAAGAAATCAAAGGAGAGAAGAGAAGCAAAAAAAGTGCCAGATCGGAGAGAGAGAGAGGGAGGGTAAAAGGATTAAGGTTTTGATCTACTATAATTGAGGGAAAACCATAACAAGGGCTATTTTAGTCATTTTGGTCGAG
>NZ_JAGXJN010000182.1 GCF_019091455.1 Chitinophaga sp. GbtcB8 | reverse complement strand
TGTTGAGATTTTGATTTGATGATTTGAATTTGTATAAGACTTATCTTGATTTTTCGAAATTTATAACTTAAGGTTTCTTATGTTAGAATCAAGATACTATAACATTTGATCTCCTACATTTCTTTTTGACATTTACAAAAATAAATGAGATTTGGTAAAATAAATCATGTCTTTTGTAATTCAAGAGGTCTTATTTTTTTATGACATGGTGTCTTTATGAAATATTTATCTTATCCCCCAATTATTTTCTTTACAATATTCCACAA
>NZ_JAGXJN010000181.1 GCF_019091455.1 Chitinophaga sp. GbtcB8 | reverse complement strand
GAATTAAGGCTTTTTTCGTCAGCTATATTATGTAATTAAAAAATTAAAAAATACCAGAATAGCCGACGAAATATTAGGTTATTCGTCGGCAAAAACCATCTTAACCGACGAATTATAGTGTATTTCGTCGGCTAAAGGAAAAAAATACATTAAAAAAAACAGACGATATTAGTAAACCATACTAACTTCCTGTTCATCATGTATCACCAAAATTCATATAAAATAACTGAAATATGAATTCAACATGTGTAAACTATAAAGGAAAA
>NZ_JAGXJN010000180.1 GCF_019091455.1 Chitinophaga sp. GbtcB8 | reverse complement strand
AGTGCAAGTGGCTCATCCTTGCTAATGCCACAAGTCCTCCATACAATTTAATATTGATATAATAAACTGAACTATTAAAGTACTATATAAGCATTTTTTTTTTTTTAAATGAGGGATGTTACACTCTCCCCTTCTGAAAAGAAAATTTAGTCCTCTAAATTTGTCATACCTCTTTCAGGAAAAGATGAGGATAAGCTTTATTCATTTCTTCCTCTAGCTCCCAAGTCGCTTCATTTGCAGGATGATGCTTCCAAATTACTTTAACC
>NZ_JAGXJN010000018.1 GCF_019091455.1 Chitinophaga sp. GbtcB8 | reverse complement strand
AATCAAAGTTTTGCTTTTCCATATGGTCAGTTTAAAGTTAATCAACTTTTTACTGACACACTTTTTGTAATAGTCTCAATTTATCGAAGCTATACCTGTAGTTTGCTTTGCACACGATAAAAAGTAGGTTTTTGCTCTAAATCCTTGAAAATAATTATATAAGTAGAAATGAGATAATGTTTTGCTATTTGCTCGTATTCTAAATAAATGGTTCTGAAAAACACAATTTTCAATTAAATCACTCCAAATTCCTCCGCGACCCAGCTTATCAGGATCCCCGCCCTCAGTAATAAGAATATCTCCTTCTGCAAGTGTATATTTAGAAAGCTCATCTTTATGGATCATTATTTCTTTTACTTCCGTTAAATCAATCTCTCCGTCCTTTACATTTGCTACACGCATATAAGGAACAGTAATTGCATCTTCTATTGCAATTACCCTACCTTTTGAAACACCTTGCTGAATTGCGCATAATTCTTCAAGTCTCTTCACCTCCCAATCCTCCGGTATCCATCCCAGCGACGTTTGTTTATAACCTGGTTTATTCATTATATAGCCGTTAAATAATACTTATTATTGTCAATCCTTTTCAATGCTAATGCCATCCCCACCCTGTCGCCCAATACCTCCGCTAAGCCATCCTTCAACCTTAAAACACCGCTGCGGGCCTTGCCATCTTTTGAGCCGATCCTGTATGTACACCTATAGGAGCTATCTCCCCAGGTAACAATTACATCATAGGTTTTTGGAAAACCATATTGTTCCGGCGGAAACAACTCTTTTTGATGCGAGAGTATACGTATCCGCTTTCCTTCAAAGTCCCTTCGTGTAATATTGCTAATGATTGTTTCTTTCATTTTTCTCTTATTAACCTGGTTATTTTTAAGAACCCGCCAAAACGAGATTTCCACTTATTCTTTTTTACTTTTGCCTCCCTGCAATCGTTTTAAGACATTATCCAGGTCGGCATCATCTTCTGACAATGATTTATCAAAATCACTGCGAAAAGCTTTATCCTGGATTACCCTGAACTGTTCATATTCGGTTTCCGCAAGATTGCGGGTTATTTCGTGGCTGATCCTGCCGGCATCCTTCAGTACCACATAGTCATTAAACTGAAGGAAAGCATCCAGGCGCTCCACCCATTCCTTCATAGCCATAGGTATTTTTCGTTTAGCCTGGTTCTCTGCATAGTCAAGATACATAACCACAATACGGTTCAACTCGTCTATTTCTTCAATAGAAAAGTAGTTTTTAGCAATGCTTACATCTGATTTCAGAATTTTTCCTTCAGGAGCCTTCTTCCAGGTAGTCAGGCCCATATTAGGGCTTTGTGATTTGGCCCTTTCTGCAATGATTTCAGCCGCTGTCTTTCCTGTAATTGCCCAATGCAGCTTATTTTGAACCGTTTTATAGAAGGTTTGGGTAAGGGATGCATACGGATCATAATCAATACTGCATTGCGCATAAATATCCGTGATCTTCTGATAAAAGCGGCGTTCACTGGCCCTTATCTCACGTATCCGTTCCAGCAACTCATCAAAATAATCCCTGCCGAATTGTTTCCCCTGCTTCAGCCGTTCATCATCCAGCACAAATCCTTTAATGATAAATTCACGCAGGGTATTGGTGGCCCATATACGGAAACGCGTAGCGGAAATACTGTTTACGCGATAGCCAACGGAAATAATGGCATCCAGGTTATAGCAATCTATATTTCTTGTAACTTCTCTCGCCCCTTCTTTTTGAACTATCCGGAAATTCCGGATAGTTGATGTTTCTTCGAGCTCACCGGATGTGTATATATTCCTGAGATGCTCACTAATGGTTCGCACATCCACATCAAATAACGCGGCCATCTTTTTTTGTGGCAACCAAAAGGTTTCATCCTCAAAGAAAACCTCAATATGGCGATCTCCTTCCAGCGCCGTATAAAACAGTATTTCAAACTTTTCCATATCAGCTATTTTATCCCTAATTCTTTCAGGTATTTCGCCATTTCAGCCTCTACAGCAGTCAGTTCTGTTCTCAGCTGTGCTATTTCTTTCTGTGTGGCCGCAATGTCAATCTCAGCTTCCTCTTCAAAGGTGTCTACATAACGGGGGATATTGAGATTGAAGTCGTTGCCGGCTATTTCTTCCTGTGTGGCTACATAACTGTATTTATCCTCAACCGCACCAGCAGATAGTTTGCCTTCGGAAAAGCGGCGGTAGGTTTGTACTATATCCTCTATATCCCGCGGGCGCAGGCGGTTCTGGTTCTTGCCGCTTTCAAAACGCTGACTGGCGTCAATGAACAGCACATCAGTGCGTTTGCCCCTGCCTTTGTTAAAAATGAGAATAGCAGCAGGTATACCGGTGCCATAGAATAGGTTGGCAGGCAGGCCAACCACGGCATCCAGCTGGTTATCCTCGATAGTTTTCTGGCGGATCTTTCCTTCGCTGCTGCCCCGGAAAAGTACACCATGTGGTACTACTACACCTACTTTACCATGTCCTTCATAGGCAACTTCTATCATGTGACTTATAAATGCCCAGTCGCCCTTGCTTTTGGGCGGCACACCACGCCAGAAACGCTGGTAAGGATCTGCAACGGCTTTGTAACCACTCTGTGGCTGTCCGGCACTGCTTTTATCTCCTTTCTTTTTGTCTTCTTTCTCTGTATCGTCAGCGCCCCACTTGTCTAATGAAAAGGGTGGATTTGCTACCACCACATCAAATTTCATCAAATGATCTCCTTCTTTGAGCTTCGGGTTACGGATAGTATCACCCCAGCGGATAACAGCTCCGTCAAAGCCATGCAGGAACATGTTCTGTACAGCCAAAGCCCAGGTACTTCCGTTAGCCTCCTGCCCATACAGGGATACATTAGTGGAGCCTACTTCACGACCCGCTTTAATAAGCAATGACGCGGAGCCACACGTAGGGTCACAGATGCGGGCCCCCGGCTGCGCCTTGGTAAGCTTTGCCAACAGAGTAGATACCATGGAAGGGGTATAGAACTCACCTGCTTTTTTACCGGCATCTGACGCAAACTGGCTGATGAGATATTCGTAGGCATCCCCAATTACATCATTATGCTCAAGATGTGAAGGGCTGAGATCCAGCTCGCTAAAATCAATAAGCAGGTTTTTGAGGCGGGTGTTTTTATCTTTCACGTCGCCCAGATTACTGCTGTTGAAATCTATATTACGGAAAATACCTGTACCATCTTCACTGAAAAGCTTCTCCCGGTTGGTTTCTTCCAGGTCGTTAAGGGCAATATTGATTAGTGTACCGATATTGGAAGCTGCCCGATGTTCATACAGGTAGTTAAAACTGCACTGCTCCGGCAGCAGAAAACGCTCCATTTTCATTGCACGTTCTGTGCGGCTTTTATCTCCTTTATATTTGGCCAGGTATTGTTGGTAGATGTCTGCATGTACGTCACTCACATACTTAAGAAAGAGCATAGTAAGGATATAGTCCTTGTATTGGCTGGGATCAATCAAACCGCGAAAAGTATCGCAGGCTTTCCATACTATCCGGTTGATGTCGTCGGCGCTGATCATCTTCTGTGTCATTATTTATAAGCAGTTTTTAAGAGGTTATGACGAAAAATAGTTTCGGTGAGCTGGTTTATCCGCAAGCGCAGCTGCATGGCCTGTTGTTCGAGGCCCTGTACCTGTAAAATAATCTGCTGTTTTTCCAATGATGGTACCGGTATCTCCAATTGCTCAATCACATCCCGTGTAATAAGCGGCATGGAAGTACCTTTAGATGCTGCCGCCAATATTTTTGTGGTAGCAGGATGGTTCAGATACCATTGCAGATACGCAGGTAAAACAGTTTTTGGATCTTTAATGCGTAATATGGTAAAGACGGATGAGGCAACAGCAGGTGTATAGCGTCCGTCATACAGTGCAGCAAAATGATCGACACCTTTCGTTGCCAGCAATATGTCACCGTATTGCAGATAGTTTTTAAACAGCCTGTTCTCTTCCCATAACTCGGGTTCAATATTGCTGGCCCAATTTCTTTTCTTATCCCAATGCCGTACCTGTAAATAGTAAACAGTTTGTCCCCTGGAAGTTGAGGAATTCACATAAATGCCACTAAATAAATCCGCGATATGTTTTATTGTTGTTTGCATCTCATAAAGAGAATGCTAAAGTATGAAAATATTTGACTCATCTCACAAAAAATATTCGAGTAATGGCATTACTCAGTTCATTTTGATCTAAAAATAGATATTTATTATCCAAGTTAACGTTCTAAGCTAGTAAGAATTACAAAAGAAGCAACTCCAAGGAAGCAGATAAAAATTATTTATAAGATTTTATATTATATATTTTTCTAAAAAACAGCGACAAAGGGATGATTTTTCGATCACTCCCCATCAGGTGTGGAAAAGGGCTGGGAGTTGTCGAACTATTTGAAGGATTTTGAACATTGGATCAGAGTCCTAGGCTAGCCTATAGGCCCACTTTTGAATTCCAGGAACCAGATGGCTTTACTGATAATTAATAAACCAAACAGAATAGTCTTCAAGCAACTTATATTCTGATGATTTCTCATCTATGGCTTTCATATCTGCCAGTGGGAGCGGAAAACACTTTTTATCTGAGAGTCTTATTGCTTTTGCAAACAAGCCATAATCCTCATCATAATAAGGATCGATCTTAATCATATTGAATATATCTGTATATGATGGCTGGGTTTTCTTTAGGATTTCATATTCCCGTTTCCCTCCCGGACCTAAAATGTAAAACTCTTCCCAGTCAAAATCTTCAATTCCAGTAATGCGAACCGGAAATTTTAAGTTTGCCTCCAGGTATGATTTATAAAATATAAGCGTCTCAAGCCGTCTGGATATATCGTCAAAACGGTTGTTAAATAGCTGTTCAATCCTTCTTTTGTTATCACTAAATCTTCTGGTCATGTAACAAATTGTCAACCTATTTTAGTTCCTGCCATAGATAATACATCAATGAAAATGCAATACTGCCCTTGGATAGGATATCAATAATAGAATATCCCTGCCGGACCGGTACTGGTAATTAACCATTTATTAAAATCCACTATGGGTATTAGCATAAATACTAAATGTGTGCAGTTTTTCTCCTAGCATCAGTGTATTATTTACAGCACCCTTGTGATCAATCATGAGTGGTGTGTACTGCCATTTTTGAATGTTAAAATTACTTCCTTCCATTTATTATCGCAATACCTATCTTCCTCACATCGACACGCTCTGTAGATATAGACCTTACTTATGTTATTATTGAAGATGGGGCAACAACTCTTGTTCATATCAGTGAGGCGTTGGAATGGATTAAGACAAATATTGAAAAAGCTGTTTTAGGCAGGCAGCCCTTTAAATAACAGTATTTAAAATCAGTGAGATTTTTTACCAGTGTAGATTACAGCGGAAAGTGTTTGTACCTTTTTTCTAAATGGGTATTACCTTTTTTGTTACCTTTTTGATCAAAAAGAGGCTTACCTGCGGTAAGATATAAAAACAAAAAAGCCCGCCAATATTGAATTAGCGAGCTTTAATACTCTTTCAAGTGGAGCCGGCGGGAATCGAACCCGCGTCCAAACATATCCTCCAAAAGCTTTCTACATGCTTATTTCTGCATTGGGTTGTCGAAACGTGGCAGGAGCAGAACTAACCAACCCCGTTCGTATCCGTTTAGATTTTCATTACACACTCACAGAAACCATGTGTACCTATCCCTCTATGGTTTGATTCGGCGGCGGGAGTCGTAGCGGGCAGCAACTCCGGCGGCTATAATGGGTGCGCTAATTTAATTAGGCAGCCATGGCGTAGTTAGATTCGCCAATTAAAGTTTGGGTATTCAGATTAACGTGCTAATTATCCAACGCACGGCATGCTTACACTTTCAAAGACCTATGCTGTCAAAACCAGGCGGCCCCAGTTTTTTTACTAGCCTACAAAGATACGGAATAATTAATTACGAAATGCGGAGCATTCATGAATGCCATTGAAAGTAATTATGATTATGAATAATTACGAATTGCCCTGCCCTACCTGCCCGGCAAAACGGGAAATGTCATTGAAAATAAATGATGGTTATGAAATTACGATCCTGAAGTCCGTTAAACCCTCCAAACACAATCATTACCGCAAAACTCCCACTATCTAAACGTCATCATCAAAGTAACATCCCGTTTTATCACAATAATTACTGCAACAATCCCGCATCCCGCGATAAATTTAGCTGCTTCTATAAAACCGGCCACAATAATTACCACAAAAAAAGCCCTGCATTCTCATGCAGGGCCTCTAAATATGCTATACTCAATTTCGTACCTCTACGAAAACCATTTACTAAATATATTCCTCCACAGATCCAGCCCGTTCGCATACAGCAGCAATCCAAACAACAACACCATACCCACGATCTGCGCATACTCCAGGAACTTTTCGCTGGGCTTACGGCCGGTAACGATCTCGTACAGCAGGAACAGTACATGTCCCCCATCCAGCGCCGGGATAGGCAAAATGTTCATAAATGCCAGGATGATGGATAACAGCGCCGTCATTTCCCAGAACGACATCCAGTCCCACTCACCGGGAAACAGGTTACCTATGGTCAGGAAACCGCCCAGTGATTCGCTGGCCTTTACTTCTTTGGATACAAAGATCAGCCGCAGCTGCTGAACGTATTTTACCAGGGTATTAATGCATTTATTAAAACCGGCCGGTATTGCCTGAAAGAAGGTGTATTTCTTAGTGTTCAGCGCAAAGAACTTAGACATGTCAGCATCAATGTACACACCCAGTATGCCGGTATCCGGCACTTTCACATTCACCTGCATGGTATCGGTACCGCGTAGAACCCCTATTTGCACGGTCTGGTTCTTGTATTTCTGCAGCCGGCTCTTAAAATCACTCAGGTAGGTGGCAGGTTCCCCGTTGAAGGAGATCATCTTATCCCCTTTCTTTAACCCGGCCTTTTCACCAGCAGATTCTTTACTGAAATACCCTACATAATAAGGTACCCGTGGCACTGCAAAAGGCGATTTCTGCTTGATCATCTGCCGGATGAAACCCGGAGGGATAGCCACATTCAGCTCCTGCCCGTCACGTTCTACCTGTATGCTCTTAGCCTCGTGCAAAATGATCTCTGCCGGTATAGCCTGGAAGTTCTCTACTTTCCGGTTGTCAATGCTCAGTATCTTATCACCATCGCGCAGGCCAATGCTTTGCGCCAGCGAATCCACTGATACCCCGTATTTTACATTCTGTGTAGGCAGGTAGGTTTCGCCCCAGTACCACAACATCATGGCATAGATCAAAAAGCCCAGGATCAGGTTCACCGTTACCCCGCCTATCATAATGATCAGCCTTTGCCAGGCTGGCTTAGAGCGGAATTCCCAGGGTTGCGGCTCTTTCGCCAGCTGGTCACGGTCCATGCTCTCATCGATCATGCCGGAAATTTTCACGTAACCGCCTAAGGGTAACCAGCCTACGCCATATTCTGTTTCACCTTTCTTGAATTTGAATAGGGAAAACCAGGGATCAAAGAACAGGTAGAATTTTTCCACCTTTGTTTTAAATAGCTTGGCCGGGATAAAGTGCCCTAACTCATGCAATACTACCAGGATAGAGAGTGACAGGATCAGCTGCCCGGCTTTCACTAATATTTCTTGTGTTGTCATGTAGCTTAAAATCTCCGCTTAAAATAAGATTATTTATTGTTTGTGATCTTAGATCGGAATAATGCGGTTCACTCCATTCTAAATCCAAGACCGTAAATCATTATATCTGAAATCAGATCACGATGGCATTGATCAGCGAAGCGGCATGTTCGCGGGCCGCCGTATCGCTTTCATAATAATCGTGTAGGGTGGGTACTTCAATATGTGGCACCTTTACCAGCGTTTCCTCTATAACTTCCGTCATTTGCAGGAAACCGATCCGGTTACGTAAAAATGCATGTACTACCTCTTCGTTGGCCGCATTCATGATACAGGCTGCGTTACCGCCTTTGCGTAATGCTTCAATAGCAATCGCAAGGTTACGGAAAGTTTTGGTATCCGGCTGCTCAAAAGTAAGCGAAGGGTAATTTTTAAAGGAAAAACGGGGGAAATCATTTGCCAGCCGCTCCGGGTAGCCCATTGCATACTGTATGGGCAGCTTCATATCCGGCAGGCCCATCTGCGCTTTCATGGAACCATCCACAAACTGCACCATCGAATGAATGATGGATTGCGGATGTACCACTACTTCTATCTGGTCCGGTTGCAGGCCAAATAACCAGCGGGCTTCTATCATTTCCAGCCCTTTATTCATCAGGGTGGCAGAATCAATGGTTATTTTGGCGCCCATGCTCCAGTTAGGATGCTGCAGCGCATGATCCTTTTTTACATTAATAAGGAAGTTGGGCTTTTTACCCAGGAAAGGTCCGCCGGATGCGGTGAGGATCACTTTTTCCACCTTGTTTGCCTGCTCGCCCTGCAGACACTGGAAAATGGCGGCATGCTCAGAATCTACAGGTATTACCGGCACATTCTTTTTACGGGCAGCAGCCATCACAATATCACCTGCTACTACCAGGGTTTCCTTATTGGCCAGCGCTACGGGCGTGCCGCTTTCAATGGCAGACAAGGTAGGCGCCAGACCGGCAAATCCCATAATGGCGGCCAGCACCATATCTATGCTATCCCATGCCGCTACCTCTACCATGGCGCGGGTACCGGCAAATACCTTTATCCCTTTATCAAACAGTACACTCTTTACCTGCTCATACTGCGTTTCATCTGCGATCACCACTGCATTGGGCCTGAATTTCAGGGCCTGCTCTATCAGCAGGTCCGCATTCTGGCGGGCGGTCAGCACCTCTGCCCGGAACTTGTCGGGGTGCGCTGCTATTACGTCTAATGCCTGTATACCAATGGAGCCTGTGGAACCTAGAATGGCTATGTTCTTCTTACTCATTTTACAATAATATCAATTATCACTGATCCAAGATTGCGTTGGAAATGTTAAAAATCTGCAATCCACTATCATTGAAGGTATTGCATCAGTTGTTCTGCGAATGTTCTGTCGTTGCTTAAACGGGGTACCTTGTTCTGACCACCCAGCTTGCCGATGGACTTCATATAATCTATGAATCCCTGCCGGCGTACAGGTCTTATCTTCAGGGGTTGCAATATATTACCGGTTAAAAGGTCATCGTAATAGATGTTCTTCTGTCGTAAGTTCTCATCCACCCTGGCAGCAAAGGTAGCCAAATCAGCCGGCATGGTCTCAAATTCTACAAACCACTCGTGGTACGGCAGCTCTCCATTGGTTTGCACCATAGGCGCCACGGTAAATTCCGTGATGCGCACCTGCTCTTCCCCCGCAGCTTTCATCAGGCTGTGCTCCACTTCCTCCCCTATCACATGCTCTCCAAAGGCAGATATAAAATGTTTAATACGCCCTGTTACCACAATACGGTAAGGATTCAGGGATACAAATTTCACTGTATCACCTATATTATATCCCCACAAACCCGCATTGCTGTTAATAATTAAAGCATAGTTCACACCCAGCTCCACTTCTTTTAAAGACAAACGGGTAGGCTTTTCATTAAATATTTCCTGTGCCGGCACAAACTCAAAGAAGATCCCGGAGTTGGTGTTCAGCAGCAGCCCTTCCCCTCCCTGCACATCCTGGAAAGCGATAAAACCTTCAGAGGCGGGGAATGTTTCAATAGTATGAATAGGCCGGCCAATGGATTCCATCAGCTTGGCGCGGTAAGGTTCAAAGTTTACACCGCCATATACCAGCAGGTCCAGGTTCTTGAACAGCTCCCCTACCGGCTTGCCGCTGCGGGCTATCAGGCGGTCAAAATACATTTGTACCCAGGGGGGTATGCCGCTAATGAGCGTCATGTCCTGGTTGATGGTTTCTTCCACTATCTGATCCAGCTTGGTTTCCCAGTCTTCAATACAATTCGTTTCATAAGAGGGTAGCTGGTTGGTGCGCAGGTAACGGGGCACATGGTGGTTCACGATACCGCTGAGGCGCCCGGTAGGTACACCGGCAATACGTTCCAGCTCAGGGGAGCCGGAGAGGAAGATCATTTTACCATCGGCAAAAGAGGAATTACCGGTTTCAGACATATAATACAGCAGGGCATTCCGCGCGGTGTCTATATGATTTGAAATGGATTCTTTACTGATAGGTATATATTTAATACCGCTGGTGGTGCCGGAGGTTTTAGCCAGGTAAATAGGCTGCCCTTTCCAGAGCACGTGATGCCGGCCCTCTTTTATTTTATTAATATATGGTTTAAACTGCTCATAATCCCGGATGGGCACCGCAGCTTTAAACTCATTATAGGTATGGATGGCATCAAAATTATGCTCTTTCCCAAAATCCGTATTCCTGCCTGTTTTTACCAAATCCTCCAGGATGGCATCCTGGTCTTCTACTGCCCGTTGCATTTCCTTCCTGATCTTGCTGCTCACAATGGAAGCAAATGGTTTGGCCAGCAGTGACTTAAACTTCATGCCCTTTAGTTTAGAATGGTTGAAATGACAAAAGTATAAAAATTGTGATGCTTTGCACGGCAAGTTAACGGTTTTTGGGTAAACGGTCCATGGACCACAGACCATGATCCACTGCCTGCTGCAAGTGGTAAAAACCTCCAAGATCCGGGTCATTGCCTATCCCTGTATACTGTTTGCCATGAAGGATGCAATGGACCATGGACGCTAATAGGACACCACTTATAAAATGAACTATGCCATGGACCATCAACTATGGACCACGGACCCATTAAATAAATCTAAAATTGAATAAACTACGTATCTTTGAAAAGAATAAGCTCTTTCTCATTTGGGGTCATTAGCTTATATGTGGCAATTTGCTTTTAATTTAGAAATACTAAATAAAGCAGAAAAGTTTGTCAATTAAAAAACAAGTAGTACTTTTGCAGGAAATTATTTTTGGCTAATTATGTTTGCAGTTGTAAAAATCGCAGGTCAGCAATTCAAAGTACAAAAAGACCAGGAGATCTTTGTACAGCAGTTAACAGGTAATATCGGCGACAAAGTCGAGTTCTCTGATGTACTGCTGACAGATAACGCTGGCACGCTGACAATAGGTACTGATGTAAAATCAGTGGTTAAAGCAGAGATCCTGGGTCATGTTCAGGGTGATAAAGTAATCGCTTTCAAAATGAAGAGAAGAAAAGGCTTCAGAAAGAAAGTTGGTCACCGTACTCACTTTACTAAGATCAAGATCAGCGACATTGCTTAATTTTTTAAAGTTTAAATTCTAAAATAGAATGGCACACAAAAAAGGTGAAGGCAGCGTAAAGAACGGCCGCGACTCCCAGAGCAAAAGACTGGGTGTAAAGATTTTCGGTGGACAAGCTGCTGTAGCCGGTAACATAATTATCCGCCAGAGAGGTACCGTATACCATCCTGGTACAAATGTAGGTGTTGGTAAAGATTTCACCATTTTTGCCACCAGCGACGGTGTAGTTGAGTTCCGTAAAGGACGTGAGAACAGAACCTACGTTTCCGTTAAAGCACTTGACGCCACCGCATAAGCGAAAGCTATGCGGTGTTTGCCATAAAGTTTTTTTTAATACCCAATTATCATTTACTAACCCAAATTCAAAAAACAATGGCAACAATTAAAAAAGCTGCTAAAAAAGCAGCGCCTAAGAAAAAAGCTGCTGCTAAGAAAGCCGCTCCTAAAAAGAAAGCTGCTGCTAAGAAAGCCGCTCCTAAAAAGAAAGCTGCTGCTAAGAAAGCCGCTCCTAAAAAGAAAGCCGCTGCTAAGAAAGCTGCTCCTAAAAAGAAAGCCGCTGCTAAGAAAGCTGCTCCTAAAAAGAAAGCTGCTGCTAAGAAGAAACCTTCTGCACCTTCAGCTCCTTCAGCTCCTTCTAGTCCGGCAATGTAAGATCGGATTTACAACTTGTAGAATAAAAAATCCCGGCAAATGCCGGGATTTTTTTTATTTATGGCCCTAGAGCCGTAAAAGTTCAAAGGCCGGGCTGGAATAATAGTTTAGCCGGTAGCTTGCTGCCTGACAGCATAATCCTTATACCGGATGCGCCATGGTAGTAAAGAAGCCGGGCATTAATCCCATCCATCAAAATCTAAAATCGTAAATCCAAAATCGTAAATCTTCTTTAGCTTGCACTTATGGATAACTACACCATTGCCGATAACTTCTCCCTCCTCTCCAAACTGATGGACATCCATGGCGAGGATAGCTTTAAAGCAAAATCATTTGCCAGCGCTTCCTTTACCATAGAAAAGCTGCCGGGCCAGCTGAAAGAAACTGCGCCGGAAGACATTGCCCGCATTAAAGGCATTGGCAGCTCTACCAACAAAGCCATCCAGGAAATGCTGCAGACAGGGCAATTATCCCTGCTGGAAAATTTTATTGTCAAAACTCCCCCCGGCATATTGGAAATGCTGAAAATAAAAGGCCTGGGGCCCAAGAAAATAGCCACCATCTGGAAAGAGCTGGAGGTAGAAACCTTAGGTGAGCTGTTATATGCCTGTGATGAAAACCGCCTGACCCTGCTGAAAGGTTTTGGACAAAAAACGCAGGACAATGTTAAACAAAGCATTGAATTCTACTTCTCCAACCGCGACCGCTCCCTGTATGCAGAAATAGCTGTCATGGCGCAGGAGCTGGAAAAAAGATTACAGCAAATGTTAGCCCCGGCCCTGGTATCGCTCACCGGACAGGTACGGCGTACAGAAATAATTATTGACGAAGTTGAGCTGGTAGTAAGCGCAGCACCCGCGGTTATTGAACAGCAGTTAAGCGCCATCCCGGATTTTACACTGGTAGAAACGACTGACCACTCACAGTTATGGCAGCACGAACAGCGTGTGAAAATGCGTATCTATTCCTGCCTTCCGGAAGACTTTGCAAAAACACTATTCATAACTACCGCAGATGCCGCTTTCCTGGAACATTTTGATGCAGGCGGACAAGCAGCTGCCCTGCTGAATGGCGCCACTTCTGAAGCCGCTATTTTTGAAAAGGCAGGACTGGATGTGATTGAGCCCTGCATGCGTAATGGCGGCCTGGCGCTGGACCTGGCCAAACGCAAACAATTGCCCACCCTCATTTCCCCGGAAGATATTAAAGGCATTATCCACTCCCATAGCCAATGGAGCGATGGCGTAAATACCCTGGAAGAAATGGCCACAGCCGCCAAAGCAAAGGGATTGGAATACCTGGTGATCAGCGACCACTCCCGCTCTGCTTTTTATGCCAATGGTTTAAGCATTGAACGCATACAGGCGCAACAACAGCAGATAGATGAGCTGAATAAAACATTAGCGCCCTTTCGCATTTTTAAGAGCGTAGAAGCCGATATTTTATATGATGGCAGCCTGGACTACCCGGACGAAATACTGGCTACTTTTGACCTGGTAATAGCCTCTGTGCACTCCATTCTGAAAATGACGGAGGAAAAAGCCATGGCCCGCTTATTAAAGGCTATTGAAAACCCTTACACCACCATATTAGGCCATATGACCGGCCGGCTGCTGCTTAGCCGTAATGGTTACCCGGTTGATCACCAGAAAATTATTGATGCCTGTGCTGCCAATAATGTAGTGATAGAGCTGAACGCACATCCCCGCCGCCTGGATATGGACTGGCAGTGGCTGCCCTATGCGCTGGAAAAAAATGTGCTCATCTCCATTGACCCGGATGCACACAGCATTGAAGGGTATAAAGATATTTACTACGGTACCCTGGCCGCCCGCAAAGGTGGCCTCACCAAAGAAAAAAACCTGAGCAGCTTTGACAGAACCGCGCTGGAAACCTTCTTGCAGCAGCGGCGTGCCGCCCGAATTAATTAATAATGAATAATAAAGAATTAATAATCACGGACACAATTACCTAAAGTATCTGAACCTGCCAACGCAGCATACATATAATCACTTGAAGCTGTTGCATCCCTGATTATTGATTATTAATCTTTAATTCTTAATTACTAAAATGAACTTACTGGTAAAAAACGCCACCACGGCAGACATACCGCTGATACAAGAACTCACCGAAATAATATGGCGCCCAACTTACAAGGATTTACTTACGCCTGCGCAAATAGAATATATGCTGGATATGATGTACAGCACTACCGCATTAACCAAACAAATGACGGAGCTGCAGCATCAGTTTCTTTTGCTGTATGATGATGCTACTCCTATTGGATTTGCCTCTTACAGTACCCTGGATACACCGGGTATTTATAAGCTGCACAAGATCTATGTTCAT
Organism: Chitinophaga sp. GbtcB8; assembly: GCF_019091455.1. Lineage (GTDB taxonomy): Bacteria > Bacteroidota > Bacteroidia > Chitinophagales > Chitinophagaceae > Chitinophaga. The sequence goes on along the minus strand of NZ_JAGXJN010000018.1, from coordinate 121,363 downwards.
GGTAATTACCAGGGAAAAGGAGTAGGTAAATTCTTTATGGACACGGTTACAGACCGCGTAAAAACAGCCGGCGCACAGATCCTGGAGCTGGATGTGAACCGCGAAAACAAAGCCCGCTTCTTTTATGAGAAACAAGGATTCAGCATCCTTAAAAATAAAGATACCGATATAGGGAATGGGTATTTAATGACAGATTATGTAATGCAGAAACCTCTGTAAGACCTGCGAACAGCATGGTCTGTGGGCTGTCAACAAAAAAACATTTACCAACAAATATATGAGCGAAGGGCCGCGGACTGTGGTCCATTGTCTGTAGTCCGTAGACTGTTTAAAAAGGCAGCCTGGTAAGAAATGCCAGGCTGATTCCCATGTTAACCATTAAAAAGACACAACTTCATTTTATGTTTTCGATGCTCTGTAAGTGTATCCGGTAATATTACTTCTATATTATTTACGACAATTCTTCCCTGGCGGATTTAGCCGGAACTGTCTTTTTTCAAAAGGCCGCTTAAATCACCCTTTTAACAGCCATTTACACACTAAAAAAGCCCGCACAGTTAGCTGTGCGGGACCTTTAAAATAAACGGGTGTATTTGGTTAATAGAATCCTTAATTAGAAATAACGCGTTGATAATTCCTGCTCTTTAGACCAGTTAAAGCGGTAGTTGAGCATAATTTCATGCGAAACAGACTGCGCTCCCTTCAGGTTAGACGACATAGGCGTATCGTAAGAATAACCGAAAGAGAAATTAGGCGTAACCCGCACCTGTACCATACCTGTAATGGTTTTTTCAGTACGGTAAGAAACACCTAGCCATACCAGCTCCTTAATAAGCAGGCTGGTATTAAAATCAATTCCCAGGCCGCTGCCGCTTACTTTCCGCACCAGGATGTTGGGTTTTATTTTCACATTATCACCCGCATCCATCAAATAACCCGCCTGAAGGTAGTAATGCGACTTATAAACGATCTTGTTAACCTTATTACCCATATCAAAACTCTGGAAGGTGGGCGATGAAAGGCCTACAAAAAATTTATCCGAATAAAACATCATTCCAAAGCCCACTTCGGATTTCATGTAGCTGGCATTTTCTGCAAATATGGGATCGGTAGTAGTAAGCTGGCTGTTATTCTCTTTGAACTGCGACATGCCCAGCTTGATACCCAGGGATAAACGCAGGTTCTCATTCAGGTTTATCTTCTGGGATACATGAAAGTTAAATCCAGTGCGCGACTGCACCGTGATCTTTTCATTCATGGCAGAAAAACCCAGGCTGGTATTGGTTGCTTTAAACGGAGTATAAAAAGAAAGAGAAGCTGTTTTAGGCGCACCATCCACCCCTACCCACTGGTTACGGCCTACCAGCGTAAGGTTCACCGCATCGTCCATACTCATATAAGCCGGGTTTATTACCATCCCGTTCATCATATACTGGGAGTAAATAGGATCCTGCTGCGCCTGTGCCGGATGCCAGCAGCACCCCGCCAGCAGCAGCGCTGCCAGTAGTTTAAAAAGGTGCTTATGTAATTTCATGATCGCCATGTTCTCTGTTCTGACTATTTCCGCTTAATAACTATAAACCCTGCATACTGCTCCTTCTTACCCGTTTCATCATAGATGTAAATAAGGTAGAAATAAGAACCGTCTGTTACTTCCTTACCGCCGTTGTTTAAGCCTTTGAAGTTATTATCCTGGTTATTATAGTTGCTTGTTTTGTACACAGTACCACCCCAGCGGTTAAAGATCACCACTTCGTTCTTGGGATACTTTTCAATGTTCTCTACATACATTGCATCATTACCCATACCATCAGCATTAGGTGATACAGCAGGATGCACGCGGATCTTACCCTTGTTATCATTTACCCAGCGGCCATCTGTGATCCAGCCTTCCACGCTGTCCGGTACCCCGTCGTTATCGGAATCCAGATCCATGTAGTTGGGAATGCCATCATTGTCGGCATCATCATCTGTAGGATCATTATTACCGTTGCGGTCTTCCTTGCCATCCGATACACCATCCCCATCCGTATCGCAGGTGGGGCAGAACGGATCATCATTTATAATGATGCACACCGCGGAATCCGGCATTCCTACAGTAGGTACATTCTGGCCGGAGAATACGGAAGGCTGCTGCAGCCGGATGCTGAAAGAATCGTTCCGTTCAAATATTTCATCGCCTACAATAGAGATCGGGATATAGCCTATCAGCTGCCCTGGCTCTATTTCAATTGGTTTTACAATACTGTCATAATCCGATCCCGGCACTGCGGTACCAATGAAGGATACACCGGCTGTTTTGTAGAACTGGTATGGCAGGGTCACCGGGCGGGAGGCGGCGCGGCTCAGCTTCACTTCCACCATCAGAATACTCTCACCTGGTTTATTGCCTTCATTTACCATGTACTGCGGCGCATTGAAAGAAAGGTCCAGCGGATCATTATCTTCCACGATCACATTCACCTGGCTGGCCAGTCCCGGTACATAATTCGGGATCAGGTTACCGGAAGGATCGGGTACGATCTGCAGGTTCACAAATCCTTCATCATCATTCGTAGTATTATCAAAAGAGGTGATCGTGAATGTGTATTCCGTAGAACCGGCAGGTAGTATTACCGTAAGCGTATCACCGTTACCGTTCAGGGAGCCTACACTGGTGGTGATGGTCCTGGCGGCATCATGGATCACTTTCAGCGCTACCGGTATGTCCTTGGTATTAATGCTGGGTGATTTAAGGGTGATCTGCACCTGCTCCCCTTCTTTTACCGTAGCCGGTGTGGAGAACAGATCCAGCTTCATGGTATCATTATCAACAATAGGCACATTTATCTGCGAGCTGGCTGACAGCGGCCAGGTAATACCGGTCATAGTGCTGGTTACATTTGCCAGCTGAATATGTACAAATTCAGTATCCTCTACCAGCTTATCATCAATCGGTGTAATGTTCACGGCTACACCATTCTGGCCGGCAGGAATGGTTAAGGTTCCCGGCAGGGTCAGGTAGTCTGAACCGGCGGCTGCGGTGCCGTTTACATTATAGGTCACCTGCACATCTCTCATTACCGTTAGCTGTGAATCTGAGAAGCGGATGCGGAAGCTGCCCTTCGTGGAAGGTTCTGCAGCATTCCCTATCTTTTCTATCATCATAGCGCGGCCTGCTGCATTGTTCTCATCATCTTTCAGTGTCACTGTTTGCAGAGTAGCATCTACCGGGAAGATAATAGTACCCATTTTGGCAGATACCAGCTGCAGTGTAACCGTTTCATCACCCTCTACCAGCTTATCGTCTGTTACATTCACCGGGATAGTTATGCTATTGGTGCCGGCTTTTATAACAGCAGTGGCAGGCACTACTTTCCAGTCTGCAGCACTAGCCGTACCACCCAGGGTAAATGTTATATTCACATCCTTACCTGCCATTTGCGTGCTGGTAAGCTTAATTACAAACGCTCCATTGGTGGCCGGTTCTGCGGCATCAGCCGTTTTAAGGGCCAGCACCTGCACCGGTGCTTCCGGTATAGTAATAACAGCCGGTGAGGTAACTGCGTAGGGAGCTGGTACCGTAGCTTTCAGCTGTAACTGTTCTGTACCTTCTACCAGGTTATCTGCCACCATATTCAGGGTAAGCTGCATTTGGTTAGTACCGGCAGGTAATACTACACTAGCAGGTACGCCGGTATAATCTGCAGCGCCTGCGCTGAAACTGGCATCCGGCGCAATGCCTATGGAAATATTAGTGGAAGCGGTAATAGCCGCTTTTACAAAACCTACTGTTACTTTGGCATTATTACCTTCATGCAGGGTAGTAGAATCTACCACTACTCTCAGCTTCAGGTTGGAAGGATCTTTACTGGTCACATCATCAATAAACACATCCAGGCTGTCAACTGAAAGACCTGTAAAGTCGGAGGCGGTACCTTTTAAACGGATCAGCTCCAGCGGTTCAATGATATTATCTGATATAGCCGATAACGTTATATCCTTAAAGTTCTGGCCCGGGCTGATGGTTACGGTTACGGGCAATCCGCTGTAATCCGTAACTGCAGCAGTAGAGGCGCTGCCGGCGGTCAGCGTTACCTTAAACGGTTTGTAAGGTGTAATACCTGCGGCCAGCGCTATCCGTACGGTATAGCTGTTGCCTTCTGCCACTTTATTACCGGCAGAGTAAGGTTGCGGCTGCACGGTTATTTTCGGGTTGCTGCCGTCCTTAATAGTAAGGGTCAGATTGCTGCCTGCAAAACCAATGGCGCTTTGATTGATGATAATTGTTTCATCATCTTCCAGCAGGTTGTCGGTGCTGGCCAGGATCGCTGCGGGGAAGGTTACAGAACCGGTGCCCTGTTTAATGATCACCGTGGTGGGCAGGGCGGTATGCTCCCCGTCTGATGCGGTGGAAGCCGCATCCTTAGTGATCGTTACCGGGATATCGTAAGTGGTTTTCTTACCAGCCGGTAATGACAGGGTTACCAATGCACCTGTGGTGCTGCCTTCCGTAATGGTATTATTATCGGCCGTCATGGTAATAGGCATGCCGGCTACATAATCCAGGTCTTTAATGGTAACACTGGCCGTGGTGAAGGTAATACCCGGCAGGTCGGCAGAAGCACCGTCCAGCACAAGGGTTTCATCCGATTCCAGCAAGCCATCTGCGGTAATATTAATAGTACCGGTTACAGCAGGATTGCCTTTATCCAGCGGTGGTATAGTAGTAAAGGTATAATCTGTATCTGCTGCAGTTGAGCCGGTGCCGGTTTTAGGCGTAATATGAATGGGCACTTCCGTGGTAATGCCAGCGGGCAGGCTATACGTAACCGTGTAACCGGTGCCTTCATTCATTACCGCCTGTTGTGCGGCAATGGTTATTACCTTATTCACTGCATTATCGCCGGTGGCATCATCAATATATGCACTGTCAGGAGCAACGGTTAAGCTGGGGATGTCGGAAGATGCGCCATCCAGCGTAAAGCTTTCACTCTTTTCCAGTATCAGGTCTGTTTGTGCAGTAATAAAACCAGGCACTGTTATTTCCCGCTGTCCGGCAGGAATGGTAATAGTGGTGGAGGCCAGCGTATAATCCGTAGCGCTGGCTACAGAACCGGTGTTATGTGTTAAGGTAACCACAATGGGCTTACCTGCAATTATATTATTTACAAAACCAACCTTCAGCGCACTGTTATTGCCTTCCTTGATAGGGCTGCTGGCGATGCTGAGTTGCAGCTTGCGGTTGTTCGGATCGCTCCAGGTGGCGTCTTTGATGGTGATGGTATAGGGTTTCACCGTAAAGTCGCTGGAGTTGCCATTCAGCGTCAGGCTTTCATCGCCTTCCAACAGGTTATCTGTCAGCGCATTGATGGTGAAGGTAGCGTTGTTGGCGCCGGATGGTATTTTAAATGCCGCATCCGGTAATGCGCTGATGTCGGCCGCTGTACCTTCGCCGGAAAGCGTAATGCTAAGCGGAATATCTGCGCTGGCAGTAGTACCTGCAGGCAGGCTTACGGTAAAGGTAACCGCTGCGCCGCCTTCTGTCATCTCTGTTTGTCCGGCAGTAGGCTGTATCTGCAGCGCGTTAGCGTCATCATCCAGTATTTGTATATCATACGGCGTAAAGTTGTATGGGCGTGACAGCACATCTGTAGCCGTAGCCGTTACATGTAATTTCTCAGTGCCTTCTGCCAGGTTATCATCTATTACGGTAAACGGTATGGTTACAGAATTGCCGCTGTTGATAGAGAATGCAGTGCTGGCAATCGTATAATCAGATGCGGATGCTGTGGACTGCGGATCAGCATGCATAACCCCCAGCGTAATGTTGATCGGTATGTCGGTGGTTACCCCGGCCGGCAGGCTGAATTGCAGGCCGCCGTTGTAAGGCTCTGTTACCGTAATACCCGGTACCGGCCGCATGGTAATAATGCGGTTGGCCGGATCATCATAAGTGCGGTCTTTAATATTCACGGAAGCACTGGCCGTTTGCGGCAGCCCTAACACAGTAGCATCTGCCTGTACTTCCAGTGTTTCCAGGTATTCCAGGATCTTATCACTCTGCGCCTGGAAGGTAAAGGTGGCAGAGTTGGTGTTTTGCTTAATTACTACGCTGGCAGGTAATACCACATCTGAAGCCGAAGTGGTGGAGGTCGCTTTGCGTGTAAGCGTAACAGTTATATCGGCAGCAGCCAGTACGCCGGAAGGCAGGCTTACTGTTGCACTGGCGTTTTGGCCTTCATCCACTTCTACCGGCATATTTAAGGTGATGCTCTTTGATTCATCATCCTTAATGGTATAGGTTAGTACATTGTTAGAAGTGTTCACCTTCACCAGGTTATTATTAACACTATTATCCAGCGTTAAGGTCATGGTGCGGTTGTTCTGCAAATTGGTATTACCCAGTATCATAACACTGGTATCCACACTGATCAGCTTCCCGGTGTTATTATAGCTGCCGGGCGGTATCATAATACCACGCTTGCATTCATAATCTACGCCCGCTATGCCGGGATTGGCGCCTGTAGGTGCAGCAATTACCGGTACATATAACGGAGCCGTAACTACAATGGTTTGTGTATTACTGCCGTTGTATACTTTTATTTTCAGGTTATCTGCACTATGACGGATATCCCCTTCCATGCCGGAAGCGGTATCTTTTTCAAATGCAATAGTTAGCTGGCGGGTTACGGCAGGGGGCACACTGTCTATACCGGTAACACCATCAAGATCTGTCATGGTGCTTCCGTAACCGGACAGGATACGGGCTGTATACACTCTTTCTGCATTCACATTACCCCCAAATACATCGCCCATATCTTTATGCACAATGATACCATTCTCTGTACCATCATAGGTGTTATTATAAATATTAGGTAACGTACAGCTTTCCGGTATGTTGGAAACCATACCGGCAGCATCAGTAGCCATGAAGGAGGTAAAGCCGTTCTTCATACGCAGCACGTGCGAACGGCCTGTAGGATAGCTGCCGCAGGGATCATCGCGATACACACCTATAGTATTATAAGGGCCCGGGTAATCCGGACCTAAACCTTTGGTACAGGCGCTGTTGCCACCCCAGTCACCGGTGATGGCATCCAGTACAGCATGTTCTGCCAGGAACAGGTGTGCATGAACGGTCAGCTTGTCTGTAATAGCAGCGATCGTGTAGTTTAATATATAATAAGGCTGGTCTTTTACATAACTCAGGTCACAGATGATAGTGTTCTGCCCATCAGCTCTGAAATTTACCACATTACCAACCATTTGCACTTTCCACGGAGAGGCCGGGGTACCTAAACCGGATTGGGGAGAGACAAAACCCCAGTTCACTTGTTTTACCTGGCGCGGATCGCCCGAAATAAATTCGTTCATACCTATGAACGTAGCAATACCCCGGGGATCATCCGTGCCTTCATAGGTTTGGCTCATACCCAGGCGGTACACCCGGAACGAGCCATCTGCAAGAATTTCGATCTTTAAACCCGGATCGGCAATAGTGCCTCCCGTTTCATTAATAGTTTCAATTACCTGGGCGCTTACTGGACTGCCGGCTAATAGCAGAAGGGCACCTACCAGCAGTTTTCGCAGCAGCCATTGCACGGCTTTAGCGCAAACCACCCGGGTATTGCTTTTCATTGTATAGGACAGCACTAACATAAGGCATGTAAATTTCTAATCATCCATCTTATTTTAAATCCAACAGATATAGCGGCGCAATGAAACCGATCTTTCATATAACCCCTGTTAGCGTACATGTCATATTTGCTGTATGGGTTGGCCCTTGTCCCGCCATTATTGGCGTACAAGCCTTATATATCAACATCTTAGCTTACAGTTGTAGGTTGGATGTGCCGATAGATAGGGCTTCTGTCATATTAAATCCATATCAAATTTATATAAAATAAATATATCAAAACAATTAAATTTAATTTTTCCACACTATGTTAACAACTACGGGGATAACCGTACAGCCCGGAATGCAGCCCCAGACTTTGTTTGTGCTAGAATTTTTTACGGGTAAAATGTGGAAAACCTCGGGTAAATGGAACAAATTACTACTGGCAGACAGTATTCTGGATTTTTCTACTGAGCATTACGCTATAAAATAAATTAACGGTAGATTTGCCCAAAATCGTAAAAGCATGTCAACAATCGCTAAATCCAACATTGACTTTAGCCTTCAGTATAAGGTAAAAGATATGTCTTTGGCCGAATGGGGTCGGAAGGAAATTGAGCTGGCAGAAGCCGAAATGCCGGGCCTCATGTCTTTGAGAGAAGAATATGGCGCTTCCAAACCCCTGAAAGGCGCCCGCGTAGCAGGCTGCCTGCACATGACCATACAAACGGCCGTGCTCATTGAAACCCTGGTACACCTGGGTGCAGAAGTTCGCTGGAGCTCCTGCAACATCTTTTCCACACAGGACCATGCCGCTGCTGCCATTGCCGCTGCCGGTATCCCGGTTTTTGCCTGGAAAGGTATGAACGCTGAAGAATTTGACTGGTGTATAGAACAAACCCTGTTCTTTGGCAGCGCCGACCGCCCTTTGAACATGATCCTGGACGACGGTGGTGACCTGACCAACATGGTGCTGGATACTTACACTGAACTGATACAGCATATAAAAGGATTAAGCGAAGAAACCACTACCGGTGTTCACCGCTTATACGACCGCATGAAGAACGGTACCCTGCCCTTACCTGCTATCAACATCAATGATTCTGTTACCAAATCCAAATTTGATAACAAATACGGTTGCCGCGAATCCTGTGTGGATGCTATCCGCCGTGCTACCGATGTCATGATTGCCGGTAAAGTAGCGGTAGTTGCAGGTTTTGGCGATGTGGGCAAAGGCTCTGCCGAATCCCTGAGAGGCGCCGGCGCCCGTGTGATCGTTACTGAAATTGACCCCATCTGCGCCCTGCAGGCTGCTATGGAAGGTTATGAAGTAAAGAAAATGGCTGATGCCGTTAAAGAAGCTGATATTATTGTAACCACTACCGGTTGCCGCGATATCATTACCGGCGAGCACTTTAAAGCCATGAAAGACAAATGCATCGTTTCCAATATCGGCCACTTTGATATTGAAATAGATGTTGCCTGGCTGAACAAGAACTACGGTAAAACCAAAGTTGAGATCAAACCGCAGGTAGATAAATATACCATTGATGGTAAAGACATCATCCTGCTGGCAGAAGGCCGCCTGGTGAACCTGGGTTGCGCTACAGGCCACCCTTCTTTTGTAATGAGCAACTCCTTTACCAACCAGGTACTGGCACAGCTGGAGCTGTGGCTGAACAATGATCAGTACGAAAATAAAGTATACGTGCTGCCCAAACACCTGGATGAGAAAGTTGCCCGCCTGCACCTGAAAAAAGTGGGTGTTGAGCTGGATGTGCTGACCAGCGCCCAGTCTGAATACCTGGGTATTCCTGCAGCAGGTCCTTACAAACCTGATTACTACAGGTACTAAGTTTTTATATAAGGAAAAGGGAATAATTTAACAGCAATAGTGGAGGTCATGTTCCGTCCGGAACGCAGCCTTCACTATTCTGCTTTATAGCTGTTTAATTATCCATTGTTATTTACCTTTGCGCCATGACCAAATTAAGCGTTAACATTAACAAGTTTGCCACTCTGCGTAATGCGCGCGGCGGCAATATGCCCGATCTATTAAAAGTAGCCCAGGACTGTGAGCGTTTTGGTGCAGAAGGTATAACCGTACACCCCCGCCCCGACCAGCGGCACATCCGCTACCAGGATGTATGGGACCTGAAACCACTGGTTACCACTGAGTTTAATATAGAAGGCTACCCTTCCCGGGAATTTATGGAGCTGGTGCTGGCTGTAAAACCGCACCAATGCACACTGGTACCCGACCCGCCGGATGCCATTACCTCCAACACGGGCTGGGATACAGTCAAACACCAGGCTTTCCTGAAAGATGTGATAGGCCAGTTAAAAAAAGCCGGCATCCGCGTATCTATTTTCCTGAATGCACAGGTTGATAAAGTAGCAGGCGCCAAAAGCGCCGGCGCTGACCGTATTGAGCTATACACCGGCCCTTATGCGGAAGAATATGCCAATGCTTATACCCAGCCGCAGAACCTGCAGCTGTTCAATGATTATAAGAATACCGCCCGGGAAGCAGTAACCCTTGGCCTGGAGCTCAATGCCGGCCATGACCTGAACCTGGATAACCTGCGCTTTTTTAAGCTGCATATTCCCCAGTTAAAAGAAGTGTCTATCGGGCATGCCCTGGTGTGTGATGCGCTGTACCTGGGGCTGGAAAATACTATCCAGTTATATAAGAGGCAGCTGGCAGATTAAAAAATGTGCAAATATGCAGATGTGCAGATGTATTACCAGCACATTAGCATATAACACATCAGCACATTCATCTGCACATATGCATATTTGCACATCTGCACATTAGTTTAGCAATCCCCACTGCTGTAAAGGAAAGTTAATACCTAACTGGTTAAAAGCGGCTGCGCGCTGGTACCAGGAGCGGGCATACCGTAGCTGGATCTTTTTTGTAACAATACCGATGCCTGCGCCAAACCCGCCCAGGCCCTGCTGCCCGGATACAGCCAGCTCCTGCCGGCGTAAATGGTTGTAAGATACGGTCAGCTCAACATACCGCCCTATCTCCCACTGGGCGGCCAGCACTACATGGCGGAACAGCTTATCAAATGTTTTGCTGCCGGTACCGGTCGTATCCCCGTTTGAAACCAACCCTTCATCTTCCAGCGCAGGATCCGCATAACGGATATCAAACTGGTATAAGTGATGCAAGGTAGCGGAAAGCTGCAACGGTAAATGCTGCAGGCGTTTGGAAATACCTATCTGCAGATCAAAGGGTAAAGGCTCTTTATTATCATTCACATAACTGCTTAGCTGGGCGCCCATATTACGGGCCACCAGCCCTATTTGCAGCTGCCGGGCGGTATCCTGGTAAGTAATACCCACGTCTGCCGCCAAACCGCTGGAACCATATTGCTGATAACGGGAATGGATATATTTTAAATTGATGCCATAATACCAGCGCTCCAAATACTGGCGGCTGGCCGATAGCTGCCATGCAATATCCCGCGGTTTAAAAGTGCCCTGCACATTGCCCGCAGCATCTGTTTGTGTAAGCGTACCATAATGTACATATTGCACGCTGCCGGCGAAAGTGGTTTGCAGCTTATCCGCATAATATCCCAGCATGGCATGACCATAATTCACATCCGCAAAATAGCTGGTATAGTTCACCTGTAAATGCCCGTGCATGGAAGGGCGCAGCAAAGCGGGATTTACCAGCGTCAGGGAAAGATCATTATTCTGCTGGCTTACATTCATGCTACCCAAGGCGGTAAGCTGCGGAGCAGCCGGCAGGTCCAGGAAAGGGAAAACGCTTTTGCCCCCCAGCACCTGCGCAAAACCCAGGGAAGAGATACATAGGATACTGAGGATGAGGAAAGAAGCGCGGCGTAACATTAAGACACAAATTAGGAATAATTACGAATTATCAGTTACGAAATGCGCCCAACGCATAACGCAGAAGGCTTAACGCTTAATGCCCCATGCAGAAAAAAATAACGCCTGATGCTACGAACGCTTCATGTAGTATACTTACATCAGCGTTCAGCATCAGGCGTTCAGCGTTAGGCCTTAAGCATTCAGCGTAACCTCTAATTACTTCTTCAGCAGCGCTATATCCAGCACCTGCGTCATTTCTTTTACAAAATGGAACTTCAGGCCTTTGATATAGTCCGGGTTAATGTCTTTAATATCTTTCTCATTCTGCCAGCAAAGCAATATTTCCTTAATACCGGCGCGTTTGGCAGCCAGTATTTTTTCCTTGATGCCACCTACCGGTAATACTTGTCCGCGCAGGGTAATTTCACCCGTCATGGCCAGGTAAGGTTTTACCTTACGGCCGGTGTAGGCAGAAGATAATGCGGTTAGCATAGTTACGCCTGCACTGGGGCCATCTTTAGGTACAGCGCCTTCCGGCACGTGCACATGCACATTTTTATGCGCAAATACTTTTGGATCTATCTTATAATCTGAAGCATTGGCCTGCAGGTAGCTCAGCGCCGTGGACACAGATTCCTTCATCACGTTCCCTAAATTACCCGTCAGCTTTAATTCTCCCTTACCTTCGCTCAGGCTGGTTTCTATAAACAGTATATCGCCGCCTACATAGGTCCAGGCCAGGCCTACAGCCACACCAGGAGGGTTCCCTACTTTATACAGCTCGTTGGAGTAGCGGGATTTGCCCAGGATCTTAGCCAGCATTTCTTCGGTAAGCGTATCAGGCAGCTTCTCATCCAGCGCTACATTCTTAGCCAGGGAGCGCATTATAGATGCCAGTAAACGGTCCAGCTCACGTACGCCGCTTTCCCGGGTATATTCCTGTACCATTTTAGTAAGCACCTGGCCGGGAAATTTGATCTTCACATCCTTCAGGCCATGCATTTCCCGCTGTTTGGGCACCAGATGGCGTTTGGCTATTTCCACCTTTTCCTCTATTGAATACCCGCTCAGGTCAATGATCTCCAAACGGTCACGCAGGGCAGGGTTTATAGCCGCAATATTATTGGCAGTAGCAATGAACAATACTTTGCTCAGGTCATATTCCAGCTCCAGGTAATTATCGTAAAAGGTGCTGTTCTGCTCAGGATCCAGCACTTCCAGTAATGCGGAGCTGGGATCGCCACGGAAATCATTGCCTATCTTATCTATCTCATCCAGGATCATTACCGGGTTGGAGGATCTTGTTTTGCGGATGGATTGCAAAATGCGGCCAGGCATCGCCCCGATATAGGTTTTACGGTGGCCGCGGATCTCGCTTTCATCATGCAAACCGCCTAAGCTTAAACGTACATATTTACGGCCAATAGCATTGGCAATAGAACGGCCTAAGGATGTTTTACCAATACCCGGAGGGCCCACAAAACACAGGATAGGCGATTTCATATCCCCCTTCAGCTTCAGTACGGCGAGGTATTCAAGGATGCGTTCTTTGATCTTGTCCATCCCGTAATGGTCATTATCCAGCACTTTCTGCGCTTTCTTCAGGTCGTAGCTATCCAGGGTATACTCCTGCCAGGGCAGGTCCAGCATAAGGTCAAGGTGGTTGTACACCACGCTGTAATCCGGTGTGCTGGGATGCATGCGCTCCAGCTTTTCCACTCCTTTACGGAACAGGTCTGCAGCAGATTCTGTCCACTTTTTCTGTTCTGCTTTGCGCTGCATTTCGCGGATCTCGCGATCATTGGTATCACCGCCCAGTTCTTCCTTAATGGATTTCAGCTGCTGCTGCAGGAAGTATTCCCGCTGCTGCTTATCCAGGTCGGCTTTGGTTTTGTTGGTGATCTTATTTTTCAGCTCTGCCAGCTGCAGCTCTACCTGCAATAACTTCAGCAGGGTTTCTGCACGGGTGCGCAGGTTGTTGATCTCCAGCAGTTCCTGTTTATCTTTTAATTCACTGTTCAGGTTAGAGGAAACAAAGTGCACCAGGAAGGCTGCATTTTCAATATTCTTTAATATTACGCTGGCTTCAGACGGTAAGTTGGGCGATAGCTGGATGATCTGCCCGGCCAGGTCCTTAATAGATGAAATGTAGGCGTCAAACTCGGCGTCGTCCTCTCCTACTTCATCGTTTAATATGGTAATGTTGGCTTTGAAATACGGATCTTCCGTTGTGATGGCATCTATCTTAAAACGTTTGCGCCCCTGTATAATGATGGTGGTGCCGCCGTCCGGCATTTTAATGAGCTTTACAATGCGGGCTACAGTGCCTACGCTGGCCAGATCGGCAATTATAGGATCTTCTACCGTACTGTCTTTTTGCGCTACCACACCAATCAATTTGTCAGTCCGGTACGCATCATTCACCGCCTTTATAGATTTGTCCCTGCCTACGGTAATGGGCAATACCACACCGGGAAACAGAACTGTATTTCTTAATGGTAATATGGAAAGTTCATCGGGTATTTTATCATCTTCCTGACCATCAACATCCTCGTTCAAAGGGATTATCGGCATAAACTCCATCTCCTCTTCCGGATTCGCTAAATAAAATCTATTCATCGCAATAGTTTAATTCCATGTGAAGGTAGACAATTTGTCAGCCCAAAGGCTATGTTACCCCCTATTTTTAGTATTATAGTATATGGTTCAAGGATAATGCCACATAAATTTTGAATTACGAATTGCGAACTGGAATGCAGTGGATGGATTAGTGGGGATGAGAGCTAAATTGATCAACTAGCAATTAGCATGCAGTAAATGATGGAAATGCAATTGAGCAAAATACTATAAATTAAAAAGCCTGCATTTAAGATGCAGGCCTTTTAATTTATACAGTACTCAATTCGTAATTACAACGTTACACCCACGCCCAGCTGAATAGACTGGTTTTTCCAGTTGCTGGTATTAGCTACATCGCTTGCATTTTTCACATCGGTAAAACCAATGATGTAACGGGCGCTGATGTTCACAATAGGCAGCTGTATCCATAAGCCGGCTGCGCCTGCTACGTCGCTGCCTTTAAAGGCATCTTTAGTACCTTCCAGGGCATTCTTGCCACCCAGCAATGCGCTGAACTGGGGACCTACCTGCAGCTTCAAACGGGGCGTACCTAAATTGAAGTTAGCCAGGATGGGAATGCTTAAATAATTTAAGCTGATCTTTTTGTTGTCGTTGGATGGATCGTTCAGGTTATCTGTATTATAGATCTCACTGAAATTATCCGTTGTTTTTGTTTTGGTGGAAGAGAAGATCAATTCACCCTGTACACCAAAACCTTTTACCAGGTTTACCTGCGCAAAACCGCCCAGGTGATAGCCCAGCTTAAATCCGTCATTGTAACCGGTACCATCCAGTTTACCAAGGTTTGCACCTCCTTTAAATCCAAAGCGTAATAGTCTGTCCTGAGCATGGGCGGTAGAAAATGAAAAAGCAGTTACGACAAGTACTGCCACCGCAAGAATCAGTTTTTTCATGTGCAGTTGTTTTGATTTGATGGTGTTTTTCTATTGATATGACTTCTGCTTATAGACGGAATCTGTTTCCTTTTCCCCTACACAGCATTGTTATTTTTTTGTAGTAGCAAAATCTATGCTATGTTTCTTAAACATTCATAAACTGTGCTCAACACAATAAAAAAACCGGTAATCTGTTAAAATTCAAAACTAACTTTAGCGGTGAAGTAACTCATAATACTGGTATCTTCTCCCTGCAGGGGTTTAAATACCGTGTAAGCCGGCGCCAGGGTAAAGCGGCCTATGAGGTAAGAGCAATTTAGGGTCAGATCCAGCGCGCGGGGCTCAAAGCCGGTATGGTCACTGGATTCCATGGGCTGGCCATTCACATTCTTTTTACTTTTTTTAATATCCTGTTTGATCTTTGCAGAGCGGGATATGTACTGGAAGGCCTTCATATTGCTGTAATAATGCGCAGTGCCCATAGTTAACCCAAGAGAAGGTGTAATGAGCAATACATCATCATACTTTAATACATCCATAAAAATAAACGGATGGCGTACGGCCAGTATCATATTAAAATCCCTGCCGGATTCTGTAGTGGTCACCTCATCCCGTATCCGGATGGGCAAACGGCCTATTTGCCGGTAAGAGGTAGTGGTACCTGTTTGCTGTCCCCAGCCAAAATCCAGGCTAATGCCGGGCTGCAGCCACCAGCCACGGTAATAGAAGTAGGCAAACAATTCATTTTTTATAGGGGTAAGCGGTACATCACTGGAGTCTGAAAAAAAGTAATGGGTATACGAAATACCAGCCAGGAACTTCCGGCTTTTCGTGTAGTCGTAACCGGCAGAGAGGTCCCATTCAAACCAGGGATTCTTTTCTGAATCTGTAAGATAGTAACCGCTCAGCGATCCAAAAAAACCGGACTTATGATAGTAGGCAACAGAGGGCGAGAGAAAAGTCTTCATTACGATGGGCCGCTCAAAGTTGGTTGTTTTGCTGCCATAAGCAGGGTTATTACCGTAGCCTATACTTAACAGCACATCGTTCGTAGCCTGTTTTTGCAACAGGGAATCCAGCTGCCGTTCCAGCTCTGCCAGTGATTGTCCTGCAACCATCCGGCTGCAGCATAATAGGGATAAAAGTATAATGCACCGGTGTTTCCACATGGACGCAAGATAGGAGATTTCGGGAACCTACGCCAACTCTATCACCGTAATTTCCGGCAATATGCCTACGCGGCCGGGATAACCTAAAAAGCCGTAACCACGGTTCACATACAGGCGTTGGGCGCCTTCCTTATACAGGCCGGCCCATTCCTTATAAAAGTACTGGGCAGGGCTCCAGCGCACACCGGGTATTTCCACACCAAACTGCATACCATGGGTATGGCCGGCCAGCATCAGATCTATATCCGGGTATTCCGGGCGTACCTGGGCATCCCAATGGGTGGGATCGTGCGACAATAATATTTTAAAGGGAATGTGGGAGCTGCCTTCATATGCCTTTTTCAGATCGCCGTACTTGGGAAAACGGCTCATGGCGCTCCAGTTCTCAATGCCTATCAATGCTATCTGCTGTCCATCGCGTTCCAGTACTACGTGCTCATTCATCAGCAGGCGCCAGCCTAATTCGCCATGGATCTGTTTCAGGCGGTCCAGGTTCTGGGCGCGCTGGTGGCTGTAACCGGTTTCATCGCGGTCCGGCCAGGGGTAATAGTCGCCATAATCATGGTTACCCAGGGTAGAATATACGCCCATAGGGGCTTTTAGCTGGTTAAACACATCCATGTAACCGTCCATTTCCGTGGCGCGGTCATTTACCAGGTCGCCGGTAAACAGGATCAGGTCGGCCTGCTGGGCCTTGATCAGCTCTATCCCTTTCAGCACGGCCTCCTTGTTATTAAAGCTGCCGGAGTGCACGTCAGAGATCTGTACAATGCGCAGCCCTTTAAATGCCTGCGGCAGGTTCTTAAAGGCCAGCTTCATTTTGTGAACGCGGTAATTGTATTTATTGGAGAAGCCGTAAGTAAGGGTGGCAAACAAGCTGCCGCCCATTAACAGGCCCATTTTGGTAAGGAACTGCGATCGGGAAATGCCTGCAGGCAGCTCGCCCGCTGTGGGGGCTGGCCGGTTACCAAACCGTTGTATGAGCCACATAATGCCCCGGCGTATATCATCTACCAGCAGGAACAGGGTTACCAGCAGCTTGGCCATTACCAGCCCTATAAGCACCGCCATCACGTAAGAGCGTACAATAGGCTTCCAGTCGTGCCAATGCAGGTAAGGCAGCAATACAATGGTAAGGATACAGGCAATGGATATCAGCCAGTAAATGCCGTACACAATGCCACGGGTGCGGGGAGCGGCCCCGTTCATAATAGCCCGTATACCCATAAAAACGTAAATATCCAGGCAAATGATCAATAATATAAGAACAAGCGAATTAACTCCTGAGCGCATGGTATTAGTAAAGTTATATGTGTCAAATTGATGAAGACGATTGACGATCCGTCATATTGTATGACCACATCAAAAATGTTGCTACAATTATGCAGGGAGCACATCCCTGGCTGCAAAAGCTTCATTTCCATCCTATTAACATTAAACTCCACCAATTTTTGTGAATAAATAAATAAGTGGGCACCGCATATATTAGCCTAATCGTTGTATTTTTGTCACATTCGGGATGTTGTATCAATAATGAACCATTCATTATAAAGCAGTTAGCCAATGCAATTTACTTATTACGGCCATTCTTGTTTTTCGGTAGAGATCCAGGGCAAAAAGATCCTTTTTGACCCCTTCATTACCTATAATGAGCTGGCTAAAGCGGTGGATGTGAACACGATAGGTGCAGATTACATCTTTGTTTCCCATGGGCATGACGACCATGTGGCCGACCTGGTGAACCTGGCCCGCCGTACAAATGCTACTGTAGTAGGCAGCTATGAGCTGGCTACCTGGGCCGGTAAGCAGGGTATTGAAAAAACCCATCCCATGAACACGGGTGGTAAGTGGCAGTTTGACTTTGGCACGGTAAAATGCGTAGTGGCCCACCACTCCAGCGGCTTGCCGGACGGGTCCTATGGCGGTAATCCCTTAGGGTTCATTTTCACTACCCCGGCAGGTAACTTTTATTATAGCGGCGATACAGCCCTCACCTTTGATATGGAGCTGGTGCCCCGCTTTGCTAAATTAGATTTTGCAGTGCTGCCTATTGGCGATAATTTTACCATGGGCGTAGAGGACGCCATTATTGCCGCAGAGTTTATAGAATGTAAGCGTATTATAGGAGTTCATTACGATACTTTTGGGTTTATTAAGATAGACACGGACAAAGCCAAACAGGCTTTTGCGGATGCCGGACTGGAGCTGTTGCTTCCGGAGATCAATAGCACGATCAGCCTTTAGCGGTTAGCATTTAGCCGTTAGCTTTAACAAACGGCCATTGCTAAAAACTAATCAACCAACAGCTAAGAGTTTATTTATTATCCTATTATCCTATAAATAACCTAAGAATATTCAATTTAACAAATGGCAAGAACAATCGCAATCGCCAATCAAAAAGGGGGCGTAGGTAAAACCACCAGCGCAATAAACCTGGCCAGCAGCCTGGCCGTGCTGGAATTTAAAACCTTGCTGGTAGACGCAGACCCGCAGGCGAACAGCACCACCGGGTTGGGTTTTGACCTGCGTAACATACAGCAAAGCCTGTATGATTGCATGGTGAATGATGTGCAGGCCAAAGATGTGGTACTGGAATCAGATACCCCGAACCTGAAAGTGCTGCCCGCCCATATTGACCT
Organism: Chitinophaga sp. GbtcB8; assembly: GCF_019091455.1. Taxonomy (GTDB): domain Bacteria; phylum Bacteroidota; class Bacteroidia; order Chitinophagales; family Chitinophagaceae; genus Chitinophaga. The sequence goes on along the minus strand of NZ_JAGXJN010000018.1, from coordinate 102,591 downwards.
GGTAGGTGCGGAGCTGGAGCTGATCAACCACCCCAGCCGTGAGCAGGTGATGAAACAGGTGATAGATTCCGTGAAGCAGGATTATGATTTTGTGATTGTAGACTGCTCCCCTTCCCTGGGCCTGATCACCGTGAATGCCCTGGTGGCTTCCGATTCTGTGATCATACCCGTACAGTGCGAGTTCTTTGCACTGGAAGGTTTGGGTAAGTTGCTGAATACCATTAAGATCGTTCAAAGCAGGCTGAATACATCCCTCGAAATAGAAGGCATTCTGATGACCATGTACGATGGCCGTTTGCGCCTGAGCAACCAGGTGGTGGACGAGGTAAAACAACACTTTGAAGAAAGCGTATTCAATACGATCATTCACCGTAATACCAAACTGGGTGAAGCGCCCAGCTTCGGTAAATCCGTGATCATGTATGATGCTGCCAGCACCGGCGCCATTAACTATCTGAACCTGGCCAAAGAAATATTACAGAAGAATAACTTTACAAAAATTAACTTAGAAGATAAAATACTAGCCATAAACGATGACCAATCCGAGTAAGAAAGAGGCGTTGGGAAAAGGCATCCGCTCGCTGCTGCAAAACATTGATACTGATCTGAAACAAACTTCCAGTGCCCTGGGAGATAAAGTGGTGGCTGCCGCTACCGGTATTGAGCGTATTCCGCTGGATCAGATCGAGGTGAACCCAAAGCAGCCGCGGCGTGACTTTGATGAGCAGGCGTTACAGGAGTTGAGCCATTCCATTAAGCTGCACGATATTATACAGCCCATTACCGTAGCCAAAGTTGGTAAAAAGTTCCAGCTGATAGCAGGTGAAAGGCGTTTACGCGCCAGCAAAATGGCCGGCATAAAGGATATTCCCGCGTATGTACGGCAGGCCAATGACCAGGAATTGCTGGAGCTGGCCCTGCTGGAAAACCTGCAAAGGGAAAACCTGAATGCTATAGAAATTGGCCTGAGCTACAAACGCCTGATGGATGAATGCACCTTTACACAGGAGCAGGTGGCCGACCGGATGGGCAAAGAAAGAAGCACCGTTACCAATTATATCCGCTTACTGAAGCTGCCCCCTGATATACAGGTAGCAGTGCGCAATGCGCAGATCAGCATGGGCCATGCCCGCGCGCTGATCGGTGTGGAGAACGTAGAAAAACAGCTGTTCATTTTTAACGAGGTGGTTAAGAACGGTCTTTCCGTACGCCAGGCAGAAGAGCTGGTAAGAAAGGTGAACCATGTTGAAAAAGGAACTGTTAAAAAACCAATAAAAAATTCCCTTCCCCCGGCATATCAGAAAATAGAAGATAACTTAGCCTCTCATTTTGCAACTAAAGTATTGCTGGATAGATCAAAGACGGGTAAAGGCAGTGTTACGATTGAATTTTACTCAGACGAAGAGCTGGACAGCATACTGGAAAAAATAGATTTATACGGTGGCAAAAAATAAGGCCGGGCATACATTTCACTACCTACTATGCCGTTTCCTCCTTCTCCTGCTTATAGCTGGCTGCACCTGCAGGCCGTTATACGCGCAGGATACCATTATTCCCAACACATTGAAGCCTGGTACGGATACTACGCACAAACCTGCTGCTAAAAAGGATTCCGTTATTGTATCCGGCTTGTTTAAGAATCCCCACAGTCCGCGTAAGGCTGCCTTCTACTCTGCCGTGGTGCCGGGTTTGGGCCAGGCCTATAACCGCGAGTACTGGAAAATACCTTTGGTATATGCCGCTATGGGCATTTCCGCCGGTTTTTTTATCGGCAACTTTAACTACTATAAAGACTACCGCGATGCTTACCGCATTCGTATGGATGGTAATGCCAATACGGTTGACAAGTATGCGGAGATCTATAATAATGCAGAATCCCTGAAGATCCTGCGCGATGCCTACCGGCAGTACGTGGATTATTCCGTGCTGGTATTTATACTGGCCTATGGCCTGAATATTATTGATGCCACGGTGTTTGCACACCTGCGCGACTGGAATATGAATGACGACCTGAGTATGCGGGTTGTTCCCAAAATGCTGGATAACCGCTCCCTGGGTTTAAGCCTGCAAATAAACCTGGGTAAGGTAAAGGGAAAGAATAAAGGTGGATGGGTTTTCGGAAAATAGTTAAGTAATCAGATCAATTTATGAAAATAGCACTTATCGGATACGGTAAAATGGGAAAGGCTATAGAAGCCATTGCAACAGCGAAAGGACATACAGTGATTCATCGTATAGACCTGGACAATAAACACCTGCTGGAAAAGGAACACCTGCAGCAGGCCGATGTAGCTATTGAATTTACCACCCCGGAAACCGCCTATTCCAATATACTGAAATGTTTTGAAGCCAATGTACCGGTGGTATGCGGCACTACAGGCTGGCTGGAAAAGCTGCCGGATGTAAAGGCACACTGCCTGGAAAAACACCAGGGCTTCCTGTACGCCAGTAACTTCAGCATTGGGGTGAATATTTTTTTCGAGATCAATAAACGCCTAGCAGAGCTGATGTCTACCCAGTCCCAGTATGATGTGAAGATGGAAGAGATCCACCATACCCAGAAGAAGGATGCGCCCAGCGGCACAGCCATTACACTGGCAGAGCATATCCTGGATAAGCTGGACCGTAAGGCCGGCTGGGTGAACCAGGAAAGCAGCCAGCCGCAGGAGCTGTCCATCATCAGCAAACGGGAAGACCCCGCCCCAGGTACCCATAGTATTACCTACACCTCTGCTATTGACGATATCTCCATTACCCATACGGCCCACTCCCGCGAGGGATTTGCTGCCGGCGCTGTAATAGCAGCTGAATGGCTGAATGGCAAAAAGGGCATCTTTACCATGAAGGACGTGCTTAGCCTGTAAACTTCAAACTTTTAAATATATTTGCCAGCAATTCGCACATCTGGGTGAGGAGATGCAAATCGTTTTTATATGCTTTCAAAAAAAACACAATATGCCTTTCATGCCTTGATACACCTGGCAGAAAATGCAGATAAGGGTCCCGTTCTGATTTCGGAGATTGCCCAGGAAAAGAATATTTCCATTAAGTTCCTGGAAAATATACTGCTGGAATTAAAGAATGCCGGAATTTTGGGGAGTAAGAAAGGAAAAGGTGGTGGATATTACCTGATGCGCACGCCCAAGGAAATACCGCTGGCCCGCATTATACGCTTGCTGGACGGGCCTATAGCCCTGCTGCCATGCGTAAGCCTGAACTATTATGAGCGCTGTGAAACCTGTAAGAACGAAGCCGTTTGCGGGTTGAACGAGGTAATGTCGAAGGTGAGGGATGCAACGCTTAAATTGCTGGAAAACAAAACATTGAAAGACATTCTTACACGTAATTAGCTGCAGCTACCAAACTTTGGTAGCTGCTTTTTATTGGCCTTTACAGCAACCCCATCCTCTGAAATCCCTCCTTCTTCTTTATGATCTGTTGCTTATGTTGCAGGCGTTTGGCCTGCTGCGGTGGCTTATGCTCTGCAGGTCCTCCCCCGTTTTGTCAGCCGTGCATAAATTCTTAACTATTTTTACCCCTATATCCTATAGTTTTTATAGGATTTATGTATTTTTGCTCTAGCTAAGGAAGTACATGACAGACATTAAAACCGCATTGGCAGGACTGTCTGAAACAGCTGCCATTCAATATCTTACAGAACAGTTTCCGGGTGCTGTGGCTTTTTCCACCTCTTTTGGACAGGAAGACCAGGTACTGGCGGATATGATCTGGCGCAATAAATTACCCGTACGGGTGTTTACGCTGGACACCGGCCGCCTGTTCCAGGAAACCTATGAGCTGATGGACCTTACCCGCGCCCGCTACAAACAGCCCTTTGAAACTTATTTCCCTGAAACCGCTGCCGTGGAAAAACTGGTAGCGGAAAAAGGCTTTAACAGCTTTTATGATTCGGTGGAGAACCGCAAGGAGTGTTGTTTCATTCGTAAAGTAGTACCGCTGAACCGTGCGTTACAGGGCGTTAAAGTATGGATCACGGGCCTGCGGGCAGAGCAATCCGAGAACCGGCAGGCACTGGAAGCCCTGGAATGGGACGAAGCCCGCGGGTTATACAAATTTAACCCCCTGGTGAACTGGACCTATGAGGAAATGCTGGCCTACCTGGACAAGCACAACGTACCCTTCAACAAATTGCACAACCAGGGCTTTGTAAGCATCGGCTGCGCCCCCTGTACCCGCGCCATTGAGCCGGGAGAGCATCCCCGCGCGGGCCGCTGGTGGTGGGAGCAATCCAAGAAAGAGTGCGGGCTCCACGGCTAATTAATTAAGAATTAAGAATGAATAATTAAGGGGCAGGATAGCGTGAGAGAGAAGTCCTTAATGGTTTATTGTTAATTTGTAAATAGTTAAATAAAATGAATGAATAATTACGCCGCCGTAGTAACTTGAAGCGTTAATGATTCATTTAATTGTTAAAGTAAATAATTGATGATAATTAAGAAAACAGGCTTATCCCGCAGTAGTGGATCCACGATTATTAATTCTTAATTATTCATTATTAATTATAACGTAGTTATGAGTAATCAAATAAATTGGGAGTTTCCGCAGGCATTGGAAGATGAAGCGATCTATATTCTCCGTGAAACCGCCGCCCAGTTTGAACGGCCGGCTATCCTGTTTTCAGGCGGTAAAGATTCTATTACCATTGTGCGCCTGGCGCAAAAGGCATTTTACCCCGGTAAAATACCTTTTCCCCTGCTGCATATTGATACCGGCCATAACTTCCCGGAAACCATTGAGTTCCGCGATCAGCTGGTAGCTTCCCTGGGTGTAGACCTGGTGGTGCGTAATGTGCAGGATAGCATTAACCAGGGTAAGGTGCAGGAAGAAACCGGTAAGTATGCCAGCCGTAACGCCTTACAAACCGTTACCCTGCTGGATGCCATCGAGGAAATGAAGTATGATGCCTGTATTGGCGGCGCCCGCCGTGATGAGGAAAAAGCCCGCGCCAAGGAAAGGATCTTTTCTGTACGCGACGAGTTTGGGCAGTGGAACGCCAAAATGCAGCGCCCGGAGCTGTTTGATATGCTGAATGGTAAAATTCATATAGGCGAAGGCGTGAGAGTGTTCCCCATCTCCAACTGGACAGAGCTGGACGTATGGAACTACATCCGCCGCGAAAAGCTGGACATTCCTTCCATCTACTTCTCTCATGAAAGAGAGATCATAGAACGGGATGGCATGTACTGGCCGTACTCCCCTTTTCTGAACACCACGGAAGAAGAAGTACCTTTTAAACAGAAAGTACGTTTCCGTACCGTAGGCGATATGACCTGTACCGCAGCCGTGATCTCTGAAGCTGATAAGCTGGAAGATATTATCTCTGAAATACTGGAAGCCAAAATATCTGAAAGAGGCGCACGTATGGATGATAAGCGCTCTGAAGCCGCCATGGAGAAAAGAAAACAGGCGGGGTATTTTTAGGGAGCTGTTAGCTATTAGCTGTTGGCTTTTAGCTGCCCTCCGTATGATGATATAACTTATTACTACAATAATAAACCTAAGGCTAAAAGCCAAAAGCTAAATAAATTATGGAAGTATTACGTATAACCACTTCCGGTAGTGTGGATGATGGTAAAAGTACCCTGATAGGCCGTTTATTATACGATACCAACTCTATTCCCCAGGATAAGTTGGAAGCCCTGCATGCAGCCAGCAAACGCAAGGGGCTTGACTTTACAGACCTTTCCCTGTTAACAGACGGGTTGGTGGCTGAGCGGGAACAGGGCATTACCATTGATGTGGCGCATATCTATTTTTCTACCCCTACCCGTAAATACATTATTGCAGATACGCCCGGCCACGTGGAATATACACGTAACATGGTTACCGGCGCATCCAATGCGCAGGTGTCCCTGATACTGATAGACGCCCGTAAAGGCATTGTGGAGCAAACTTACCGGCACTTTTTTATAGCCAACCTGCTGCGCATTCCTCACCTGGTGGTATGCATCAATAAAATGGACCTGGTAGATTATGACCAGAACCGCTTTAACGAAATTGTTACGGATTTTCAGCAGCTGCTGGATAATGCCGCCTTCAAGGAACAGGTGGTACGGTTCATTCCCATTTCCTCCATTTACGGGGAAAACCTGGCTACCCGCTCTGAAAAAATAAACTGGTATAAGGGAGAAGCGTTACTGGAATACCTGGAACAGATCACCTTTGACCATGGCGATAGCAACCACCCGGCCCGTTTCCCGGTACAGCATGTAATACGGCCTAAAACCGACGCCTACCACGACTTCCGTGGTTTTGCCGGTAAAGTGGCCAGCGGCCATTTTAATGTGGGCGATGAGGTAATATCCCTGCCCTCCATGCAAACCAGCCGTATTAAAACTATACAGCAGTTTGAAACACAGTTAGCTACGGCCAATGCCCGCGAAAGTGTAGTGATAACGCTGGAAAACGAGATAGATACCAGCCGTGGTAACATGCTGGCCAAACCCGGCCAGGAGCCTGCTGCGCTGAAAGAGATCAGTGCGCACATTTGCTGGATGGACCAGACCAAGCTTGTGCCCGGCAAAACCTACCTGCTGCAGCACGGCATTAACCGCGTAAAAGCCAAAGTACAGGGTATACAACATGTAATAGAAGTTACCACCAACCGTACTATTGAAGATAAGAAAGAGCTGGGCCTGAACGATATTGGAAAGATCACCCTTAAAACCGCCCATCCTATTTTTGCAGATGCTTACCATGTAAACCCCGCCAATGGCGCATTTATACTGGTAGATGAGCATAGCAATGCTACGGTAGCAGTGGGATTCGTTGAGTAATTAATAATGAAGAATGAATAATTAATAATAAAGAGGGCGATACTTCAATTGAAATATCGCCCTCTTTATTTTGCTGGCTGCGGAAAATGTATTTCACTGAAATACCATTCCTACGATTATTAATTATTCATTCTTCATTATTAATTACCTACCGGAAGTACTTATCAAACTCTGAATCCAGCTGAAAGTAAAGCACGCCCCAGTTTTTCAGCCGGGCTATATCGCGTGCAGCCGCTGCATAAGCAACCCTTGACCTGCCCTTGTATTTAGCCCAGTTAATTACGCCTACCACCATAATATTCTGCGCCTGCGCCCACTTCACATCATCTTCCGACATGGTGCTCACATCCCCGAAAAGGTAGTAGTAATCCGGGTTATAGCCGGGTTTCAGAATATTTATTTCCAGCTGCTGACGGGTGCAGCTAAGCTTTACCTTACCGGTAAAATAGTCGGTAGATTCATCGGCCCCGATCATCAGGGCCTGCTTATCCAGGCCGTATTGCTGTAATAAGTTCACCACCTGCCCCATTAACAGGGTGTCGCCACTAGCGATCTTATTATCCAGCATTACCTGTATATGGCCGCTGGCCGCTGCCAGCGCATCTTCCAGGCGCAACACCTGGCTGCCTCTGGGTGTACGCAGCTCACTGATCTCTTCCCATGACATAGCGCTCACGGGTTTATCCACCCCATAATAACGTTTAAAGTTATTATCGTGGTTAATGATCATTACACTGTCTTTGGTAAGGCGCAGGTCCATCTCCACCATCCAGTAACCGCGTTCTATAGCATCCTGCAGGGCGGCCATGCTGTTCTCTGCATTGGAGGTGTCCACTACCCCGCCCCGGTGCGCGATCAGGAAATAGCGGCCAAATCCCTTGCTGGGACCTTGCTGGCCAAAGGCGGTGTGGGCTAGCAAACAAAAGCTTAGCAGCAGAAAAAGGTCCCCCGTTTTTTTTCTCATAAAAAATGTAACAGATTTCAAATGATAAATTAGCAAGAATGGCATATTCATCAAAATGAAAGTTTTATTAATATTATACAATGGGAAGGTTAATTACAAGTTTATTTTTGTTGATTTTGGTTGGTAGCGCTCATGCTCAGCAATCGGCCCTGGATACTGCTGCATCACTGACCAGGAATCCAGCTATTTATGCACTGCTTGTTGCCCAGCATAATAACGTTAAATATGAAAAATATTGTAACGGTAAAAATGCAAATGATCTTTTCAACAGTCAATCTCTCACCAAAGATGAATGTCTTTATTGGTTGGTATACTATCAACAAGGGTTACATTCAGTCGGCAGATGAACCCCTGTCCCGTTTTTTCCCATCGCTTTTGCAGGATAAAGATAAAAGAAAACAACGGGTTACCATCCGGGAAGTCATGAACCAGGCTTCCGGCCTATGGCATGAGGACCTGGAAAGCCTGGGAGGGGTAAAAGCTTACCTGGACCTGCCCAACCCTTCCCAAAAGGTGTTAACCGCTGAAATGGTTAGTAACCCGGCAGACAGCTTCCATTACAGCAATGCGGTAACCCACCTGTTATCCGTGATCATTACCAATACCAGCGGCCTTAGTACCCGCGATTTTGCGCAAAAATATTTGTTTGATCCATTAGGCATCCAAACCTATAACTGGTCTAAAATGAAGGATGGGTATTATGACGGCAGCGGTTTACTGGGCCTGGAAATGCACACCCGGGATATTTATAAGATCGGGCAGCTGGTTTTAAATGATGGTAAGTATGGCGGTAAACACGGCGTACTCCCCATGGTGCTAAAGCTGTTGCAATAAAGAACCTTACAGGTTCTTCAACATATCCGTTACCATTTTAGGCAGGTCATAATCCGGCTTCCAGCCCCAGTCTTTGCGGGCCAGTTCATCATTAATGCTCTTGGGCCAGCCGTCTGCGATCTGCTGCCGGTAATCGGGTTGGTAGCTGATAGTAAAGTCAGGGATATGCTTTTTGATCTCTGCAGCTATCTCTTTGGGTGAAAAACTCATAGCGCCCAGGTTGTAGGAGGAGCGTACTGATATTTTAGACTGCGCTGCTTCCATCAGCTCAATGGTAGCGCGGATGGCATCCGGCATATACATCATGGGCAGATAAGTATCTTCGGAAAGGAAGCAGGTATACTTTTTCTCTTCCAGCGCTTCGTGGAAGATCTCAATGGCATAGTCTGTAGTACCGCCACCAGGTGCGGATTTATAGCTGATCAGCCCCGGGTAGCGCAGGCTTCTTACATCCACGCCATAACGGTGGTTGTAGTACTCGCACCAGCGCTCACCGGCAAATTTACTGATGCCGTAAATGGTAGTAGGTTCTATAACTGTATGCTGCGGGGTGGTTTCTTTAGGGGAATTAGGGCCAAATACGGCAATGGAGCTGGGCCAGTATACTTTATCCAGGCCTTCTTCCTTGGCAATATCCAGCACGTTTAAAAGGCTTTGCATGTTGATATGCCATGCCAGCAAAGGATTTTTTTCACCGGTAGCAGAAAGGATGGCGGCCAGCAGGTAGATCTGGGTAATGTTATGGCGGATAACCAGCACGTGCAGCATTTCTTTGTTCATTACATCCAGCGATACATAAGGGCCGGAGCCTTTCAGCAGCTCATGCTCCTCACGCAGGTCAGATGCTACAACGTTGGTATCCCCATATATTTTACGTAGCGTCAGGGTAAGCTCCACGCCTATTTGCCCGCAGGCGCCTATTACCAGTATTTTATCCTTTTTCATTTCGCGTATTTAAGTGCAGCACACATTTGATCCGTAATATTAATGGCTTCAGGGAATATTAAGAACATTGCACACGGGTACATGACAATGATTCAACAATCTTCTCTTTACATCATTAGCATAACCGGTGGTGATGATTGGCCGGTTACAATATTATGACAATTTAAACATTTAGCGGATTCCGTACCTTTACGTCCTCAAATTAAAATGCAGATGAATCATTTGAAATCTTTGTTCAAAGAGCAATATAATCCTGACAATTTTTTCCTGATAGCCGGCCCCTGTGTAGTGGAAAGCGAGGAGCTGTTAACAACCGTGGCAGAGAAGGTTTCCGGCATCTGCAAGCGGCTGAACATCCCTTATATTTTCAAAGCATCGTACCGCAAGGCTAACCGCACCAGCATTCATTCCTTTACCGGTATGGGCGATGTGGAAGGGCTGGACCTGCTGCAAAAAACCGGGCAAACCTTTAACCTGCCGGTAACTTCTGATATTCACTCTGCCGCAGAAGCAGCTATGGCAGCCGCTTATGTGGATGTGCTGCAGATACCGGCCTTTTTATGCCGGCAAACAGACATTCTGCTGGCAGCCGCAGAAACCGGCAAGGTAGTGAACGTAAAAAAGGGACAGTTTGTGAGTGGCGACGCTATGAAGTTTGCCGTGGAAAAAATTAAACAGGCGGGCAATAACCAGGTGATACTTACAGAACGCGGTACCACTTTTGGCTACCAGGACCTGGTAGTGGACTACCGTAACATTCCCATTATGCGCGGGCATGGCGTACCGGTGGTAATGGATTGCACCCACTCCCTGCAGCAGCCTAATCAAACCAGCGGCGTTACCGGCGGTAATCCGCAAATGATCAGCACTATAGCCAAGGCAGCGATTGCTACCGGGGCAGACGGGCTGTTCATAGAAACGCATCCTGATCCTTCCAAAGCCTTATCAGACGGGGCTAACATGCTGCGCCTGGATCTGCTGGAGGAGCTGCTGGAACAGCTGGTTCGTATACGGGAAGCCGTGAGTAAAAATGTAACCGCTCCCCACCGTTAGTGTGCACAATTTTTATTATATTCATACCACACTAAAAACAATTTCACCATGATCCGTTTACATGACGTTAAAGCAGGTGATACAGTGTTAGTATCGTATGAAGGAGAGCTGCTGGAAGGCAAGGTACTGGAAGTGAACCCTGAGGACAGACAGGCTTGTGTACTGACCCATGAACAGCAGGAATTCTGGTACTCGCTGGATGACCTGTATGAAATTCCCCTGGATGAATCACAGCTGCTGAAGCTGAAGTTCCAGAAAGATGAATCGGCCGCTACCGGCAATGGCCATACAGCGGTGTATGTACGGGGGCCTTTCAGCGTACAGCTGGCCCAGGAAGGCGGCCACGATATAACCCGCCTGGCCTACCGTGATGAGCACCGGGAAATCAAGGGCGCGCTTACCGTGAACCAGCTCCAGAATCATTATCATATCATGACTAATTTCCACTTAGATTAGCTGAAAGCATAAGGCATAAAGCAAAAAGCTGATTGTCGCGAATATCTGCGAGGCAATCAGCTTTTTGCTTTATGCTTTTTCCTTTATGCTTACTTCAATTTTACGGTATCCACAGTGGTAACCTGACCTAATGTTACGGTTACCCCATCTTTCACAATTGTATTCAGTAATGTATCTGAGGGAATAAAGTGCAGCGTATAAGTACCGGCATTAATACCTTTGATCAGGTAATGACCATGATCAGTATAAGTGCTGGCTACCGTATCATTACCATTGAGCGCTAATACAGCCGTGGCAATGGAATCCGGTGTTGTTACACCCCTGATAGCACCACCCTGCGCCTGCATAAAACCCCTGATAACAGGCTTAAGCATAAATTTGCCGGCAGCACCTGCTTCATGGATAGACTTTGCTACGTCGAAATCCAGCACCAGTTTGTAAAGCACATCGCCGGTTACATCTGAATTCAATTTCAGTTTAAGACCGGATGATTGCCCGCTGGGTGTTTGCAGATGAACGGAATCGCCGTCATGAGTTACTACCCAGTTGTCATCGCCCAATACCAGGCGGATCTCTTTGATAGTACCTGATTTAATGTAAGCATCAGCCAGCACAGTGTCTTTATCATTCACCAGTGTAAGCAGGTTGTAACGGCCTTTTCTGAAACCGGATAATGACTGCCAGCCATTATCATCACTGTCGGTATAATTAATATTCACATCCTGTACATCAATATAAACGGCTTTAAAATCACCCGGTCCGTCAGTAAGCGCTACCTGTAAATGTGCCTGCCCGCTATTGTTCTCATTTTTGGAACAGGACGAAAAGTAACATAGGCCAGCCAAAGCAAGTGTGCCTGTAAGTAGGTTTCTCAATGAATTGCTCATAAAAGTGTATTGGTTTTAGTATCGCCTTTTTTGCGGCTTTCTCGGATTTAGATATGGTTTGTTAAAGAAAGTTTAAATACGCATTAAAAAAAATCATCCGTGACAACATATATCCAGCCTTACATAAAATAAAAATGCCGATTGTGTTAGCAATCAGCATTTTGTATATTTCTTAATAATTATAGTGTTTTGCCTTACTTCACTGTTTCCATCTTCCACTTAATATTACACCCCACACTGGGTTTTTGCAATGGGCTTACGGGCTGCCCATCCAGCAGGGCATTAAGTGCCGCGCGCACATCCTTGCCATTCAGGGGCTGATCATTTCCGGGACGGGCATCATCCAGCTGCCCGCGGTATACCAGCTGCAGTGACTGATCATAAATAAAAAAGTCGGGGGTACAGGCGGCCTGGTAGGCATGCGCTGTTTCCTGGCTTTCATCGTATAAGTAAGGAAAAGTATAATCCAGCTCAATGGCTACTTCCCGCATATGCGCAGGCCCGTCTTCAGGGTATTGCTGCGCATCATTGGCGCTGATGGCCAGGAAGCGGATGCCTTTGGCAATATATTCCTTGGAAAGCCGCACCAGCTCAGGTTGTATGTAACGCACAAACGGACAGTGATTACAAATGAACATCACCACGGTACCAATGGCAGCCGGTGATTCTTTTAACTGCAGCCATTTACCTGATATAACATCCAGCAATTTAAAGTCGGGGGCAGGCGTTCCTAACGGAACCATGTGGGAGGGTGTGCGGGCCATGGCTAAATTTTTAGTAGTTCAAAGGGGATGCAATACCTGCGTTTGCAATTGTTCTACAAATACCTCAACGGATTGCGACGGGCGTTGAGAATATAATTTTTCATGTTTACCCAAAAAGCCAGGATCATGTAAATAATTACCGGTGATCCCATAGTAAGGAAAGATGTGTAGATAAAAAACAAGCGGATACGGGAGGTAGCCACCCCTAGCTTATCTCCAATAGCGGCACAGACTCCGAACGCCTGCCATTCCACAAAATCCTTAAAGCGCTTCATGACTTCAAATTTATTAAAATCCGGTGTGAAAACCAAGAGAACGCTGTGAGTGCAGCCCGCTGTTGGCCGCCTGAAAGCCGTAATGCACGGACTATCAACCGGGATCTTCTGATCTTTTTATCGCCTTTTATGTTAAATTCCTCACCTGCAAAAGCCCCGGAACAGCAAACACTGCATCCTAACTATGTATTATAGAATGATTTATAATAGTTTATGAAAAACATATGCATTAAATGCAGCTATAAACTGTGCAGGATCGAGCGCTTAGTATTTTAAAAACTTCGTGATTTTAGTTAATTTCGCGGTGCAATTTTTAACCGCACTTAAATATTTATTTCTCATGGTGTTTGATATTGAAATGATTAAAGGAGTGTACGCGGCACTACCGGGTAAAGTGGAAGCTACCCGCAAAATGTTAGGCCGTCCGCTTACATTGGCAGAAAAGATCTTATATGCTCACCTGTATGCACCTGCTACTTCGCCGTTTGCAAGAGGCAAATCCTACGTAGAATTTGCCCCGGACCGTGTAGCCATGCAGGATGCCACCGCCCAGATGGCCTTGTTACAGTTCATGACCTGCGGGCGCGATAAAGTAGCGGTTCCATCCACTGTACACTGTGATCACCTCATTCAAGCCAAAACAGGCGCGGTAGCTGACCTGGCCACGGCAAAAGACACCAATAAGGAAGTTTACGAATTTCTCTCCTCAATCTCTAATAAATACGGTATCGGTTTCTGGAAACCCGGTGCAGGCATCATTCACCAGGTAGTGCTGGAGAACTATGCATTTCCCGGTGGTATGATGATCGGTACGGATTCCCACACGCCCAATGCGGGCGGTTTAGGTATGTTAGCCATTGGCGTAGGCGGTGCAGACGCTGTAGACGTAATGGCCGGCCTGCCCTGGGAACTGAAAATGCCTAAGCTGATCGGTGTAAAGCTGACCGGTAAAATGAGCGGCTGGACCTCTGCCAAAGACGTGATCCTGAAAGTAGCCGGCATCCTGACCGTAAAAGGCGGTACCGGTGCTATTGTTGAATATTTTGGCGAAGGCGCAGATAGCCTGAGCGCTACCGGTAAAGCTACCATCTGTAACATGGGTGCGGAAATAGGTGCTACCTGTTCCGTATTCGCCTATGATGATAAAATGGCTGCTTACCTGAAAGGCACCGGCCGTGCAGATGTTGCTGCCCTGGCTGATGCTGTAAAAGAGCACCTGCGTCCTGACCCGGAAGTATATACCGGTTCTGATAAGTTCTATGACCAGGTGATTGAAATAGACCTGAATGAGCTGGAACCTTATGTGAATGGTCCTTTTACTCCGGACCTGGCGTGGCCTATCTCTAAATTTGCACAGGCAGTTAAAGAAAACAACTGGCCGGAAAAACTGGAAGTAGCCCTGATAGGCTCCTGCACCAACTCTTCCTACGAAGATATTTCCCGTTCTGCCTCCCTGGCCAAACAAGCCATTGACAAGAACCTGGATGTAAGATCCGAATTTACCATTACCCCCGGTTCTGAGCTGGTACGTTTCACCATTGAAAGAGATGGCCTGCTGGATACCTTTGACAAAATAGGCGGTGTGGTGCTGGCCAATGCCTGCGGTCCCTGTATCGGGCAATGGGCGCGTCATATAGACGATCCTAACCGTAAGAACTCTATCATTACCTCCTTTAACCGCAACTTTGCAAAACGTAATGACGGCCTGGCCTCTACGCACGCATTTGTGGCTTCTCCGGAAATAGTAACGGCGCTGGCCATTGCCGGCAACCTGACCTTTAACCCGCTGACAGATAAGCTGAAAACCAAAGACGGTAAAGAAGTAATGCTGGATGAACCTACCGGTTACGAAATGCCTTCCAAAGGCTTTGCTGTAGAAGATGCGGGTTACCAGGCTCCTGCTGCCGATGGCCGCGGTGTACAGGTAGTTGTATCCCCCACAAGCGACCGTTTGGAGCTACTGGCTCCGTTCAGCGCCTGGGAAGGTGTTGACCTGAAAGGTTTGAAGCTGCTGATCAAAGCAAAAGGTAAATGTACTACGGACCAAATTTCCATGGCCGGCCCCTGGTTAAAATACCGTGGACACCTGGATAATATCTCCAACAACATGCTGATAGGCGCAGTAAATGCCTTTAACGATAAAACCGATACCGTTAAGAATGAGCTGACAGGCGAATACGGCCCGGTACCGGCTACCCAGCGCGCTTACAAAGCTGCAGGCATTGGTTCTGTGGTGGTGGGCGATGAAAACTATGGGGAAGGTTCCAGCCGCGAGCACGCAGCTATGGAGCCCCGCCACCTGGGTGTAAGAGCCATCCTGGTAAAATCATTTGCACGCATACACGAAACCAACCTGAAAAAACAGGGTATGCTGGCACTGACCTTTGTGGATAAGGATGATTACGAAAAGATCCAGGAAGATGATACGTTTGATATTATTGGCCTGACTGATTTTACGCCCGGCAAAACCCTGACCGTAGTAGTTAATCACAAAAACGGCACCAGCGATAGCATTACCGTAAACCACACTTATAACGAACAACAGATCGAGTGGTTTAAAGCCGGTGGCGCACTGAATGTGATCCGCTCCGAATTCGCAAAAGCGAAATAATTAAGAATTAAGATTAAGAATGAATAATAAAGAGCACTGGTGTTACAAGCATCAGTGCTCTTTGCATTTAGGGGAGGGTTTATTTTTAACCATCGTACTGCCCAGGCCAGCCAACAATACAATTTAGAGCTTTCAGCAGTGAATAACAGCTTATTAGCTAATAGTTAATAATCAGGCTATTTAATTTCTATTACTTCCAGCTGTTGGATGTTGCCCGCATGCAGCTCAAACCGCACCAGCGTTTTTACTTTATGCCAGCCCTGCAAACCGCAGGCTCCGGGATTAATGTGCAGCAGCTGCAGGGCAGGATCAGGAATTACTTTCAGAATGTGGGAATGCCCGCAAATAAATAGTTTGGGCTGCTGCTGCAACAGCTGCGCTTTTACGCCGGGCGCATATTTGCCCGGGTAACCGCCTATATGGGTCATGAACACTTTTACGCCCTCTACCTCAAAATGCAGGTTTTCAGGGTAACGGATACGGATATCCGCGCCGTCAATATTGCCATACACAGCCCTGAAAGGTTTAAAGGCTTCCAGCTCATCGGCCAGGCCGGTATTGCCGATATCACCGGCATGCCAGATCTCGTCTACATTCTCAAAATGTTTGAACACCTGCGGATGCAGGTAGCTGTGGGTATCTGAAAGAAGGCCTATTTTTTTCATGCTTGCTGTCCTGGAAAGCAAATCTAACAAAAGTCAATGGCCCTTTATATAAATGATCGATAGTCCACAGTCTGCGATCCCTGGACCCTGGACTATGGCCTGTGGACTTTTCTTATTATTTTACATATCCATAAAAGCTACTATTTACATGCATCCATATACCGATATCACCGGCCGCCTATTGATCTGCTGCCCTGACCGTCCCGGCATTGTGGCGGGGGTATCCCAGTTCCTGTACTCCCATGGCGCCAATATCCTGGATGCCAGCCAGCACAGCACCGATCCGCGGGAAGGCCTGTTCTTTATGCGCATGGTCTTTCACCTGGAAAATACCAGCATCAGCCGGGAGCAGCTGGAGGCCGATTTCCGGGAAAAGGTGGCTTTACCCCGGCATATGGAATGGCGTATTGACTATACAGACCATCGCAAACGGATGGCCATCATGGTATCCAGATATGACCACTGCATTATGGAGCTGCTGTGGCGCTGGCGCAGCGGGGAGCTGGAAGTAGATATTCCTGTAGTGATCTCTAACCACAATGATCTGCAAAAGCTGGCAGCCGACTTTGATATTCCCTTTCATTACCTGCCGGTAACCGCGCAAAACAAAGCGCAGCAGGAACAGCAGGCCATTACGCTGTTACAGCAGCAACAGGTGGATTTCATTGTGCTGGCGCGTTACATGCAGATCTTATCGCCTGATTTTGTGAAAGAATTTCCCGGCCGCATCATTAATATCCATCACTCTTTTTTACCTGCCTTTGCAGGCGCACGCCCTTACCTGAATGCCTATACGCGGGGTGTAAAACTAATTGGCGCTACCGCGCATTATGTTACCAACGACCTGGATGAAGGGCCCATTATTGAACAGGATGTGGCCCGTGTAAGCCATAAACATGCGGTAGATGACCTGGTGCTGCTGGGACGCGATATTGAAAGGCAGGTGCTTACCCGTGCAGTAAAAGCACATATTGAAGACCGGGTAATTGTGCACGGCAACAAAACCATCGTATTTTAAAATAAAAAAGCAAAAATTAAAAAGAACAAACGGGGATGATTATCCGCTGCTCCTCTTAATTTTTGCTTTTTTACTTTTTACTTATTACTCTGCTTTACTTTTAATAAACTTGCCTAACGCTTTACCGGCATCTGCATAAGCTTCTGCAATACGTACGCCGGTATCAAAGTCATATCCACCAAACACACGGCCCTGTGCCTTTTCAACGGATATTTTAGCAACTGCCTTATCCGGGCTGGCCGTTTCCACAATCCATACTTCAGCATCCATAGAAGCATTCTTGCGCCATACGCCTACGTTAAAACCCGGTTCAATAAAAGTGGTTTTAAAGATCAGCGTGTACTTTGCGCTTTTGTTATGCACAGACTTTATGCCGCCATACTCATTAAACAGCTCTGCAAACTTGGGCTCGTAACGGGCTTCGCGGTCCTCTTTCCAGGCTTTGGCCCAGGTATCGCCACGGCCGGCCTCTTTGGAGTTATACTCCGTGGTTTTCTTCTGGATGTAGTCGGCTTCATTATCAAACTTGCCCACTTTCAAACCATCGTACGTAAACTCCGTGTTAATTTCTGTTTGTCCCTTGAGTGCAGACAGGCTGCCTTCTGTTACTTTTAATTTCTGGGCACTTGCGGGTGCTGCTAACGCAGCTACCAGTAATGTAGCTGCCAATACGGGGATTAATTTCATGACAATTGGGGATTTTAATTAGGTAGCAAATATATGTTAACTTTAGAAAGCTGACCATGATGTGGGAAACTTTATATCATTACCTGGATACGCAATGTGCTACCATAGCGGATCTGCTGCCGGCCATCGGCAAAAAGGCCGCCCCGGATCACGTGCACAAGCTGCGCACCTCTATAAAAAGGGCACGGGCCTGCCTTACACTGATCAAACAATTCAGCAGTAAGCAGTTCAAAGGGAAACGCTATGCTAAGCTCCTGAAAATATTACAACAGGCGGCAGGCGCGCTGCGCGATCTGCAGCTGCAGCAGGAAAGCTTACGGCAATACACTAAAAAGAGCCCGCAACAGTACCGTTTTTTTAAAGCACTGTTAAAAGATCATGCCCGGCAGGCCAAAGAGCAGGCCCAGGCTACTATACAGGCCTTCCCCCAGGCTTTTATTAAAAAGCTGCGTAAACAGCCGGCACAATTACCACACCTTTCCCATAAACAGCTTAGCAAACATTTACAGGAGCAATATGCCGCCATTGCCATACCTGCGGGCCATATAGCAGCGGAGAAATGGCATGATCTGCGTAAAGAGATCAAACGCCTGCATTACCAGCTGGAAATATCGCAGCCCTTGTTTGAAGGATCTGCAGCGTTGCCCGTTATGTTACAGTTCACAGACGAAGCAGGCAGCCGCTTAGGCAGCTGGCACGACCTTCTGGCGCTGCAGCAATTCATACGCAACAGCATGCAGCTAATGCACAGCGAGCAAATTGCCCCGCCGCGCGGTATAGATGGTTTATTGAAACAGCTGGCCGCAGATACGCAACAACAGCTGCAACATAGCAGGGAATGGATAAAGCAAAAACCAGGAGTACAATGGTCTAATTAATATGCTATTCCGTGCGCAAACTTTTCACCGGATTGGCTACGGCTGCTTTTAATGCAGAATGCCCTACAGTAAGCCATGCAATCAATACAGAAGACAGCAGCGTAATAATAAAGAATCCTACCCCAAGGTTAATCCGGAAAGTATACTGCTGCAGCCACTCCTGCATGCAGTACCAGGCTATTGGCGCAGCTACCAGGAATGCAATGGTAATAAGTATGGTAAACTCGCGGGATAACAACAGCACAATATTACCGGCAGATGCGCCCAGCACCTTGCGGATGCCAATTTCCTTTTTGCGCCGCGCTGCCATAAAAGATACCAGCCCGTACAAACCCAGGCAGGATATAAAGATGGCCAGACCTGCAAATATTTTAAAAAGCTGTGAAAGCTGGTTTTCCTGTTTATAATAATCCGCTACTGTGTCATCAACAAAATTGTAGTCAAACGCATAATCCGGGAACACTTTGTTCCAGACCTTTTCTATGGCAGCTATGGCCACCCTGGTTTTACCGGGCGCTATTTTAATGTTGGTCATGCGGTAAGATCCTTTTAAAGTGGTCATTACCACCTCACTCACAGGATCGCGAAGAGAGCTGATATGATAGTCCTTTACTACGCCTACAATAGGCCAGGGGTGGCGGCTTGCCGGTGCTGCAATGAGCTTGCCGATGGCATCCTGCGGGTTGCTGAAACCCAGTTTTTTCGCCAGGCTTTCATTCACAATAAACTCCCGTACAGTATCTGAAGCAAAATAAGTACGCCCTGCCAGCAGCTGCAGTTTGTAAATATTAAAATAGCCGGTATCTGCCGGCTTCATATTCACGATGAGATCTGCCTTACCGGTATTATTGGTACCCAGGCGCAGTTCTGTAGCCCAGCCGGCACTACCCACCGGTGCAAAGGCGCTGAAACTTACGGCCTGTATGCCCGGCTCCTGCATTAACAGGTTGTGCACCAGTGTTAATTTAGCCTGGCTTACACTGTCCTGCGGAAAACCTGCATTTATAACCGCTTCTTTATTAAAACCCATATCTGCATTGCTGAAATAATTCAGCTGGGAAACCACTACCAGCGTGGCAATGATCAATACCTGCGCAATTACGAACTGCAGGATCACCAGTCCCCTGCGGAGTGTGATACCTTTTGTTTTTTCCACGCTGACCCTGTTCTTAAGCACACTAATGGGATTAAAACCAGAGAGCACCAGCGCCGGGTAAAAGCCGGACAACAGGGTTACCACCAGCCAGGTGCATAGTATAAACCCAATAATAGCAGGACTAAATAATAAATTCAGCGGCATTTTAATTTCCAGCAGCCGGTTTATAAAAGGCATGCAAATAACAGCCACTATAACAGCGACTGCAATAGCAATAAAACAGGTAATACCCGTTTCACCAAAGAACTGTGCTATCAATTGCTGCCGGTTGCTGCCCAATGCCTTGCGCACCCCTACTTCCCGGGAACGGTTAACAGCATTCGCAGTTGAAAGATTTATAAAATTAACACAGGCAATAATAAGCAGGAAAATACCAATAAGGCTTAATGCAGTGATGAGCGCTGTGCTGAAAACGCGGTGATTGAAATTATCAAAACGTTTATCAAAATGGATCTCTTTCAGCGGTTGCAGCATTAGCTCATAACCGGCATCAACCGGTACGTATTTGCTTAAGAAAGCCGGCAGCAGCGCATTCACACGCGCTTCAGTAATGTTGGCACGCAGCTGCACAAAACAATAATGATCATCCCACAGCTCCACCCAGCTCTCTATATTTTTTCCTGCTATCGCTTTGATGGTGGCATGGGATATAACTACACCTAAAGGAAAATCCGTATTGGATGGCGGATCATTAATAATACCTGTAACCCTTATAGGCAGGTTGTACACTTTAAAAACCCTGCCCATGGCCTGTTGCCAGCTACCAAAATATTTTGTGGCGATTGCTTTTGTAAGCACTGCCGTATTTGTTTCGCTAAGGACATTAGCGGGATTACCTGCAATAATGTTGAAATCAAACATGCTGAAGAACTGCGGCTCTGCAAAGAAAACACCAATAGGCTCTTTAAACTTTTTCACGGTTTCACCTGCAGCGCCGGTAACAATTACCTGCACATCCCGGTCGCCATAAATAGCCGCCGACCTTTCTACCTGCGGAAGCTCTGCTCTTAATGCTGCTGCCAAGGGAAAAGAGGCCGTAGCGGAATAGCCACCCTGTTTATTCATTCTTACCACCCGGTAAATATGCTCTTTGTTGGCATGAAAAGTATCAAAGCTTTTCTCATATGCCAATACCAGGAAGATCAGCAGAAAGGCGCTAAACCCTACCACCAGTCCTGTAATATTCACAAAGAAGTGGGTCCTGTTACGCAACAGGTTGCGGAAGCCGGTTTTGAAATAGTTGTTGAGCATAACAGCCTGCGCAACGAACACAGTGCCACTTTGATATTTATATGAAAATCAATGGAGTACAACTGCTAAATAATGCGCTCACTGTCCGGTTTCAATACAAAATGTCCGGAAACGAACAACGGTGGACCAGGGATCATTCAATTCGTAATTGCCTCAAACACCAGCGCTGCTCCCAGCTTTGCCGTGCGGTTATCAATATCAAATGCGGGGTTTAGTTCTGCAATATCCAGGCCGGCCAGCTTACCGCTTTGTAATAACAGCCGGTAACATTCCATAAAAACGCCGCCGGGTAAAATGCCGTTATAAGCGGTAGCGCTTACACCAGGCGCAAAAGGCGCGGCAAATACATCCAGGTCAATGGTGAGGTAGATCTTATCTACCTGTTGCAAGAACTGTGTGATGGCTGTTTGGAGGGTGGTTAGATCCTGCATCTGAAATACCGATGCCGGAATAATTTGCACACCCAGCTCCCGCGCTGTGCGAAATAGCTGCTGCGTGTTGCTATGCATTTGAATGCCTAAGGCCAGGTAATGAAAAGGCTTTTCCTGCAACCTGCAATCCTGCGCCAGCTGCCAGAAACCGGTGCCGGAGCTGGGGCCTTCCTCAGCGGGAATGCGCAGGTCAAAGTGGGCGTCAAAATTAATTAACCCGGTCTTTTGCCCCGGAAAGGAGTGATAGATACCACGGGCATGCCCATACGTAATTTCATGCCCGCCGCCCAGTAAAATGGGAGTATAACCTGCAGCGTGCAGCTGTTGTACGGCATCGCTTAGTGCGCCCTGTGCTGCTTCCAGGTTTTGATCAGGGCAAACAATATCTCCTGCATCCAGTAATACAAGCTGCTCATTAAAATGTACCGGCAGGTTAGCGCAGGCCTTACGCAAGGCCATTGGCCCCTGGGCAGCCCCTACCCTGCCTTTGTTACGGCGCACTCCTTCATCACAGGCAAACCCTAACAGCGCTATGCCTTGCTGGCCGGGTTTTAAGGAAGGCAGCTGTAAAAGATGCACCGGTTGTACACGCTGATGCCATCTTAATACATCCGGGTCCGTGCCGTCAATGCGGCCGGTCCATACATTTGCAGCGGTGGGTTGGTAATAGTTGCCTGCTGTCATTTATGTGTTGTTTATTGGATCAGGATACCGGCCTTCCATACCAGCTCCGGTTTTAGCTTACCCTGGTAATATAGTATATCACGGTAATCGGCAGTGGCATAAGCCTGTATATCTGCTGCATATTGCGCTTCCAGCTGCCCAACCTGCGTAAGCTGTAAAGCGGGTGCAGCCCGTACAGTTAATGCGGCCAGTGTTTCTGCCATGGATAAATGCTGGGCGGCGCTTAGTACAGCTGCCTGTATCAGCAGGTCGCCCATAGGGGCAGAGCCGGGGTTCCAGTCGCTGGCGATGGCCAGGCTGGCGCCTGCATCCAGCAGCTTGCGCGCCGGTGCGTAGTGCATGCCTAAACCCAGGGAAGCGCCGGGTAATACTACGGCAGTGGTGTTGGAAGCAGCCAATAGTGCAATTTCTTTTTCAGTACTGGCTTCCAGGTGGTCGGCAGACAGGGCGCCGGCTTCCACAGCTACAGCGCTGCCACCGGCGCTGAACTGGTCTGCATGCACCGTAGCGGCAAATCCCAGCTGTTTGGCAGCCAGTAAAAAAGTACGTGCATCCGTTGGCGTAAAGGCCGTTTCTTCAATGAAAATATCCACCCGCTTAGCCAGCTGTTCTGCCTGTATTACGGGTAATAGCTCTGCCAGGATCCAGCTTAAATATTCAGCCGGGGCACCCTTATAATCTTTGGGCAGCATATGTGCTGCCAGGCAGGTAGGTACCAGCGTAGCAGCGGTATGCAGGGAAGCGCTTTGTATGGCCTGCAGCATTTTGACCTCATTCACGAGATCCAGCCCGTAACCGCTTTTCACTTCAATGGTAGTAACCCCCTCCTGTAAATGACGGTTGGCGCGGGCTACGGTGTTCTCTGCCAAAGTAACATCATCGGCTATACGGGTTTTCATTACTGAATCCCATATACCGCCGCCGGCACGGGCTATTTCCAGGTAGCTTTTCCCGGCAATGCGCATAGCATAGTCGCGGTTGCGGTTACCATCAAAACAAATATGTGTATGGCAATCAATAAAACCCGGCAGCAGCACCATAGGCTTGTCAATAAAATGTACTTCACATTGCGGATATTGCTGCTGCAAGATGGCAAAGCGGCCAACGGCAGTAATAGTATCACCGGTTATGAGTATACCGCCCTTTTCTATCAGCGGCAATCGCTCATCCTGCAAAGGGCCTTTTAACGGCAGCCCGCTCATGGGCAATATCTGGGAAAAAGGGCCTATCAGTAACATGTAAAAAAGTTTAGGTAAAGACTCAGGTACTAATAAATACTGATCCCGAATTTATCTCCCCACTCCTGCGCTTTTTCATAACCTGCATCTGCATGGCGGAAAATGCCCATAGCAGGATCATTGAACAGTACGCGCTGCAGGCAGGCAGCTGCACGGTCTGTACCATCTGCTAATACCACCATACCTGCATGCTGGGAGTATCCCATGCCTACGCCGCCACCATGGTGGAACGATACCCAGGTAGCGCCACCTGCTGTATTAGACATCAGGTTCAGCAAAGGCCAGTCGGATACCGCATCAGAGCCGTCTTTCATAGCTTCTGTTTCCCGGTTGGGAGAGGCTACGGAACCACAATCCAAATGATCGCGTCCTATTACAATGGGCGCTTTTACTTTGCCGGTACGTACCAGCTCATTAAAGATCAGCCCTGCTTTTTCACGCTCACCCAAACCCAGCCAGCATATGCGGGAGGGTAAGCCCTGGAAGGCAATTTTTTGCTGCGCCTGTTGTAACCAGCTAATGAGCGCGGTGTTCTCCGGGAAGGCTTCCATCAGCGCACGGTCGGTAGTATAAATATCTTCCGGATCACCCGTTAATGCTACCCAGCGGAAAGGTCCTTTACCTTCGCAGAACAAAGGACGTATATACGCCGGCGTGAACCCCGGGAAATTAAAGGCCCTGGCTTCTCCGCCTGCTTTGGCAAACTCGCGCAGGTTGTTGCCGTAATCAAATGTTACCGCACCCTTATCCTGCAAGGCCAGCATATAACCAACATGGCGGGCCATGCTTTTTAATGAGCGCTGCTCATAGGCCGCGGCATCTTTTTTACGCAGCGCAGCAGCTTCCGTTAAAGAAAGGCCGTTGGGTATGTAACCATTCAGCGGGTCGTGTGCAGAAGTTTGATCAGTAAGTATATCAGGGATAATGTTATCGCGCAGCAGCTTTTCCAGCAGATCACCTGCATCGCTTACCAGCCCTATAGAAAGCGCCTGCCCTTTGGCTTTAGCTTCCTGCGCCCATTGTATGGCTTCTTCGTAAGAGTGCGTCATGCGGTCAATGTAGCGGGTATCCAGGCGTTTCTGAATACGTGCCGGGTCCACATCTGCACCCAGTAACACTGCACCGGCCATGGTAGCGGCCAGTGGCTGAGCGCCCCCCATACCACCTAAACCGGCTGTTACTAACAGCTTACCTTTCAGGCTGCCATCAAAATGCCGGCGCCCGCATTCCACAAAGGTTTCATAGGTGCCCTGTAAAATGCCCTGCGTACCTATATAGATCCAGCTGCCGGCTGTCATTTGCCCAAACATCATTAAACCTTTTGCACGCAGCTCGTTAAAATGTTCCCAGGTAGCCCATTTAGGCACCAGGTTACTATTGGCCAGCAATACCCGCGGCGCCTGTGCATGCGTACGTACAATACCTACCGGCTTACCGGATTGTATAAGCAGCGAATGTTCTTCATCAAGCTCCAGCAGCAGCTGTATGATCTTTTGCAGGGCTTCGCGGTTACGGGCCGCCTGGCCTATGCCGCCATACACCACCAGCTCATCGGGGTTCTCTGCTACTTCGTGATCCAGGTTATTGAGCAGCATGCGCAGAGGCGCTTCTGTTTGCCAGCTTTTAGCATGCAGCTGTGTGCCGCGGGGCGCTTTATAATGCGGGTGTGCCGCGTAGGTGTTAATAAAGTCCGAACTGGTCATGATGAATACCGTTTAAAGTTAATTGATGCTGTAAAGCCGCTTCATTGGCTACACGCACCAATGATTGATTGGTGACGATGGTATGTAAGGCTTGTATATCATAAGCAAATACACGGTCCTTTTTGGCAAAGCTTACCTGCTCCCGCGTAAAACGGTGGCAGGCTTCCAGTATGGGACCGGATTGTAAGGGGCGGCGGAAATCCACGGCCTGCGCGGCATACAGCAGCTCTATAGCCAGTATGTATTCCAGGTTGCCTATTACCTGGTGCAGCTTACGACCGCTGATGGAGCCCATGGATACATGATCTTCCTGCCCCAGGGAGGTAGGCACGCTATCTGCGCTGGCAGGGAAACACAGCGTTTTATTTTCTGTGACCAATGCAGCTGTAGTGTATTGCGGGATCATAAAACCGGAGTTCAGGCCGGCATTTTCAATCAGCAGCTTAGGCAGGCCATAACGTCCTTCTATCATCATATAGCTGCGCCGGTCTGAAATATTGCCCAGCTCCGCAGCCGCTATGGTGGCATAATCCAGCGGTAAGGCCATGGGCTGCCCGTGAAAGTTGCCGCCACTGATGGTATCATCTGCACTAAAAATAATCGGGTTGTCCGTTACCGCATTCAGCTCAATGGAGGTAAGCTCCAGCAGGTGCTTCCAGGCAGTGCGCGATGCGCCGTGCACCTGCGGCATACAACGCAGGGAGTAAGGGTCCTGCACACGGCCGCAATCCACATGCGATGCCATGATCTCCGAATTTTCCAGCATTACCTTTAAACGGTGCGCCACCAGCTGGTTACCGGGGAAAGGACGGAGAACGTGCAGGCGCGGATCAAACGGCTTGGCGGTGCCCATTAACCCTTCCAGCGACATAGCGCCAATAATATCCGCTGCTTCCAGCGCATAATACAATCGCTCCAAAGCCTTTACTGCAAAGGCTAAAATAAACTGCGTGCCATTGATCAGGGCCAGGCCTTCTTTAGGGCCTAATATAACCGGTTCCAGCCCTTCCCGTTGCAAAGCTTCAGCACCGGTAATAGTTTGGCCTTTATACTTTACATGTCCCAATCCTATTAATGGAAGGAACAGGTGTGCAAGCGGTGCCAGATCGCCGGAAGCGCCTACAGAGCCTTTTTCCGGCACCAGGGGGGTAATGCCCTGTTCAATAAACCATATAATACGTTCCAGCGTGGCCAGTGCAATACCGGAGTAGCCCTGTGCCAGCGCGTGCACTTTGGTGATCAGCATCAGGCGGGCTATTTCATCCGGGATACTATCCCCTACGCCTACACTATGGCTTTGCAGGATGTTGTATTGCAAAGCGCGGGTATCCTCTTCGGAGATCTTGGTATCGCACAAAGGGCCAAAGCCGGTGTTAATGCCGTATACAATGGAATGCTGCGCTACAATGGTTTGTACATGTTCATAGCTGGCTTTTACTTTGGCCATTACCTGCGGGGTAAGTATGGCGGGTATGCGGCCGGCTGCTATGTCCAGCGCACGGCCTGCCGTTAGCTGGTCTATACCGTATCTGAAAGCTTCGCTCATAGTTTGGTGTATGTTATTGTTGTATGGGATGGGTTTGCACCAGTTCAGTTGTAATACGGGCCGACAAAGGCACCTGCTGCACCGCCTGTTCCACCTGCGCAATGGCGTCCAGGATCTGCCGGCTTTGTTTATGCGAAGCCGTTAGCTGTGTCATGGCGCCGGAAATGGCGGTCCATATAGGCTGTACCTGTTGCAGCAGGTCCTCTCCTTTTTTAGTAAGCATTACCAGCTGCCGCCGCCCGTCATCCGGGCAGGGAGCCGTTTTTACCAGTCCTTTTTTTCGCAGGCTGGTGACCATCTGGCTTACGGCGGAGTGGGATATTTCCAGTGTATCTGCGATGTCTATCAGGGGAACGGGTTGTTGCTTTGAGAGTACATAGAACACCGGGAACCAGCTGGCATCAAAGGGTATACCGGCCTGCTCGTATACCTTGTTCACTTCCATCAGGAAGTACTCGCTAAGCCTCCGTAAACGGCTGCCAAATACCAGGAAACCAAGAGATGGATAGAAGGACATGCTTTTAGCTTTTAGCGGTTAGCGGTTGGCAGTTAGCTTTTAGCGTTCGGCGTCAAGCATTCTGCATTAAGCTTTTTGCTTTCTGCTTTGCGCTTTCGGCTCCAAATTATATAAGCACTTATATATTTAGCTACAAATTTAGGGAAATTATCTTTCCGGCAAATTTTAATTCCGGCAGGCAGATAACTCCCCTTATAATTTTACGAAGCCCTTTATATTACTGGCGCTTCACATCAAACCATACCGGTGAAGTATTGTCTACTTCTCCATTATAGTTAATGCTTAGCTCCTCGCCTTTCTTGATCTCCCGGCGGGTAATGATGCTCATGGTTTCCGCATCAAAGTCCATCTCGTACTCACAATTGGGATCATAAGAGTGATTGTAGATAGAGCAAAAGCCTAAAGCCACACAGGAGCGGGTTTCCCGAACGCCCCATAAAAAAAGATAGTTGTGTAGTTTGGTTTTGTCTGCCTTTGCCGTATCATCAAAAGATAGTACGATCACGGGCGATGTTTCAATCCTGGTGCCGGCGGGTATCCTTTCTTTCGTAAAAACACCCCGGCCCTTTTTCTTTGTTTTTTCAATGTATAAATACGGCTTGATCATAGCGCTCGCTCTGTATTCTTGTATATGTTAAGAAGCGTAAAGTAAAGGTAAAGGAACAAGTTATCAAAATCAGGCGTAAAAATTTTAGGTTTGCGGCCGGAAAAGGATATTTTACCGTGTAAATAGTTAGTATAATGATCAATTATAATCCAAAGGAGTGGTTCACTTTTATCTTCCGCATACACCGGGCCGATACCGTGCGTAAGCTGGCGCCTATGTTCCTGGGCCTTAGCGTTTATGCCGGTATAATAGGCGCGCTGGAGCTGGAGGTATTTAACCTGCGCAGGTACACAGAGCTGCAACAGCTCTCCATTGTACACAGCCTGCTGGGTTTTGTGATCTCCCTGTTGCTGGTGTTCCGCACCAATACGGCGTATGACCGTTGGTGGGAGGGCCGTAAGCAATGGGGCGCTTTGGTGAATAACAGCCGTAACCTGGCTTTAAAGCTGCAGGCCATTTTACCGGTGGGCAATGATGCTGCCCGGGCCTATTTCCGCAGCATGATCCCTAACTATGCCTTTTGCGTTAAAAATCATTTAAGGAATAGTTTTGAACCGCAGGAGCTGGAAGCAGTGCCAGGCTTTACGCCGCAGCCCGGGCAGCATGTGCCCAACCAGGCAGCCGCTCATATCTTAAGCCGCATACATGAGCTATACCGGCAGCAGCAGATCAGTGGCGATCAGCTGATCACCATTAACCAGGAGCTGCAATCTTTCACAGACATTTGCGGCGCCTGCGAACGTATAAAGAATACGCCTATCCCGTTTTCTTACAGCGTGTTCCTGAAAAAGTTCATCTTCTTTTATGTAATGACCCTGCCCATTGGTTATGTGTTCAGTGTAGGGTACCTGATCATACCCATGGTGGTGTTCATTTTTTATGTGCTGGCCAGTATGGAGCTGATAGCGGAAGAGATCGAAGATCCGTTTGGTAAAGATGCCAATGACCTGCCTACGGATACTATCTGTGAAAACATCCGTAAGCACGTGGCAGAACTTATATAAAGGCCCGCTAACCACTAACCACTTTTTTTTATTTATTTTCGTTCAGATAGTTGATGGTCTATGGAAAATGAAGCCTTACTGGAAAAATTCAGCATGCTGGCAGATGAGCATAATCACCCGGAACTTCGTGTGTACCTGGATGATCAGCTTATTACAGATATAGCAGAGCTCATTTATGAGCTTCCTGAACAGGCTGATCTGATCTTCAATAATCTGTCTTTAACCCGTGCTGCCGCAGCTTTCAGGATCCTGGACTTTCCCCTGCAGGAAGAAGTGATCCGCAACCAGCCCGCCGCTAAAGTAGCGGAGCTGCTGAACGAGCTGCCGGCCGATGACCGCGCCGCATTCTTAGGTGAGCTGCCCAGTGAGGCCGTGAAAGAGCTGATCAAGCTGCTCACACCCGAAGAACGAAAGATCACCTTATCCCTGTTAGGTTACCCCGAAACCAGTGTAGGCCGTATCATGACGCCGGACTACATTGCCGTGCTGGAAGAGTGGAGCGTAAAACAGGTGCTGGACTACATCCGCGAGCATGGCAAGGATAGCGAAACCATTGACGTGATCTATGTGGTGGATGATAAAGGCAAGCTGATGGACGACTTCCGGATCCGGGAGTTCCTGCTGGTATCGCCGGATACACAGGTGCATACGCTGATGGATGACCGCTTTGTAGCCCTGCATGCCAATGATGACCAGGAAGAAGCCATCCAGACCTTCCGGGTGGAAAACCGTGTGGCCCTGCCGGTTATTGACGACCAGGGCATACTATTAGGCATTGTGACCATTGACGATATGCTGTGGATAGCCAATGAAGAACATACTGAAGATATTCAAAAGATAGGTGGTACCGAAGCCCTGGACGAGCCCTACCTGGATATGCCGCTGCTAAAGCTGGTAAAAAAACGGGTAGGCTGGCTGGTAGTGCTGTTCATTGGTGAAATGCTTACGGCTACAGCTATGGGATTTTTTGAGGATGAAATTGCCAAAGCCGTAGTGCTGGCCCTGTTTGTACCGCTTATTATTTCCAGTGGGGGCAACAGCGGCTCACAGGCCTCTACCCTTATTATACAGGCCATGGCCCTGGGCGAGATCTCTATTGCCGACTGGTGGCGTGTAATGCGCCGCGAGATCCTCTCCGGCCTGATGCTGGGCGGCATCCTGGGCCTGATCGGTTTTATGCGCATCCTGTTATGGAACTCCCTGTTCCATACCTATGGGGAGCATACTTTTCTCATTGGCACTACCGTAGGTTTTTCCCTGGTAGGCGTAGTATTATGGGGCACCCTTTCCGGCTCCATGTTACCCTTATTATTGAAAAGGCTGGGCGCTGACCCGGCTACTTCTTCCGCACCCTTTGTAGCCACCCTGGTTGATGTAACGGGACTGCTCATCTATTTCAGTGTAGCGTACGCGCTGATGCAGGGTATTCTGCTTTAATTAATAAAACTGCCGTCACCGTCATTGCGAGGCTGCGCGCACATCATTGCGAGGAACGAAGCAATGACGATTAATACTGCTGATGCAGCAAACGTACCGAATCACGGCGCTTATAAACAATAAAGAGATTACCGAACTGACTGTCTCCAATGGAATCCGGCAGCGGCTTAGCTTTCAGGGCATGCAGCATCGGTATGAGGGTATTGCTGTGGCCTACGATCAGTACACGTTTACCCCAGTCCTGGTGGCGGGTAATTTCATAAATGAGTGATTCACCGGAGCTATCCGCTTTGTAGAACACCGTATCCAGGTGCAGCTGCGCTACCAGCGGGTCGGCAGTTTGTACCGTTCTTTTATAGGGCGTAAAGTAGATCTTCTGTAAACCGGAATCTTTTAACAGCTCCAGGAGTTTCCGGGCCCGCTCCTCCCCTTCCAGCGTAAGAGTAGAATCTACCCCCGGATTCTTTTCAGCATGCCGTACCAGGAAAAAAGTACCGGTTAAAAAGGTGTTATCCTCTGTAACAGGCTCAGGCTGCTTTACAGGAGCGGTTTGGCAGGCCACTGCCAGCAGGAACAGTAAATATAAATGGTATTTCATCTGGCTATTGGTTTATAAATTACCCGGCACATAACCGCAGGTCAGGTACCGGTCTCATAGGATTATGTTTCCCCTTTTTATACTTTTAGCAAAATAAAACTCTGCTATGAGAAAATGGATGATCCCGGCCATTATTTTATTGAGCTTTGAAAATACCTATGCACAACAGGCGCCCGCCCTAACCGTGAATATGATCATGCGCGACCCGAAATGGATAGGTACCTCCCCTGATAATGTGTTCTGGGGCACTGATAATAAAACCATCTATTTTACCTGGAACCCGGAAAAAACGCTGTCAGATTCCCTGTACATGGCTACGGTAGATAATACTACCCCGCTTAAAACCCCTGCCCGCAACAGGGCTTTGCTGCTGGCACAATCCGGCGGCAGCTATAACCGGGACAAGTCTTTAATGGTGTATAGCTATAACGGCGACATTTACCTGCTGGAAGTAAGAACCGGCAATATACGCCGTATTACCAGCACCAATGTATATGAAAGCAACCCCCTGTTCAGCTTTGCAGAAAAGAAGATCGTGTACCAGCAGGAGCAAAACCTGTTTGCCTGGGATCTCAGCAGCGGCGTAACAGAGCAGCTCACCAGCTTCCAGAAAGGCAGCGCCCCTTCTGAAAGCCCCTCCAGCCTCAACGACCAGGAAGAATACCTGCATAACCAGCAGCTGGAGCTGATGCAGGTGCTGAAAGATGCCAAAGTAAAAAAAGACAGCGCCAAACTATTCCGTAAGGCACAGGAGCCGGAAAAGCTGCGCACCATTTATACAGCCGACAAGAACCATGAAAACACCATCATTAGCCCGGACGGACGTTTTATTACCTACCGCCTGTACCGCGGGCCTACCGGTGTGCATACTACCATTGTGCCCAGTTATGTAACAGAAAGCGGGTTTACAGAAGATATCTCCGGCCGCACCAAAGTAGGCGCAGCACAGGGTACCTTTGAAAGTTTTGTGTACGACCGGCAGCGGGATACCATTATTGCCATCCGCACAAATCATATACCCGGCATTACCGACCAGCCGGATTACCTGAAAGATTATACGAAAAAGAAGGATACCGTTAAAACGCCCAAACCCAGGCCCGTAGTGATCCATGGCCCTTACTGGTCTGATAATGGTACACATGCTATAGTTGACATCCGTTCAGAAGACAATAAAGACCGCTGGATCATGCTGCTGGATGCCCTTACCGGGCAGCTAAAACTGCTGAACCGCCAGCGCGATGAAGCCTGGATAGCCGGCCCCGGCATAGGCTGGGCAGGCCGCGCCAACCTGGGCTGGATAGATGAGAACACCTGCTGGTACCAGTCAGAGGCCAGCGGTTACGCCCATTTATACACTACCAATGTAAACACCCTGCAAACCAAAGCCATTACCAGCGGTAAGTATGAAGTGCAGGATGTGCAGCTGTCGCAGGATAAGCAGCACTTTTACATTGTAACCAATGAAGTACATCCCGGCGAAAAACAGCTGTACCGCATTAACATCAATGGCAGCAATAAAGAGCAGCTTACCCATAATAAAGGGGCGCATGAAATGTTCCTGTCGCCGGATGAACAGTGGATCGCTTACCGCTATTCCTATACTACCAAACCCTGGGAACTATATGTAGTAGCTAACAAAACCGGCGCGCAGCCCGTGCAGGTAACCAACCAGGCGCAATCTGCCGAATTCCGTGCTTACCCCTGGCGCGATGCGGAAGTAGTAACCTTCACTGCCCGCGATGGCGCTACCGTGTATGCCCGCCTCTTTACACCTGCTGCCGGTAAAAAGAATGGCGCTGCTGTAATATTTGTACATGGCGCAGGCTACCTGCAAAATGCACATAAATGGTGGAGCCAGTACTTTAGAGAATACATGTTCCATAACCTGCTGGCCGATAAAGGTTATACTGTGCTGGATATTGACTACCGCGGCAGCGCCGGTTACGGGCGCAGCTGGCGCACGGGCATTTACCGTTATATGGGAGGCAAAGACCTGGACGACCAGGTAGATGGCGCTCAATACCTGGTTACCCAGCAGGGCATTGATAAAAAACGTATAGGCATATACGGTGGCAGCTATGGTGGTTTTATGACGCTGATGGCCCTGTTCACCACGCCGGATGTATTTGCCGGCGGCGCTGCCCTGCGCTCTGTTACAGACTGGGCGCATTATAACCACGGTTATACCAGCAACATTTTGAATGAGCCTTTTACAGATAGTATTGCTTACCGCCGCTCCTCTCCCATTTATTTTGCAAACGGATTAAAAGGCCGCCTGCTGATGTGCCATGGTATGGTAGATGAGAATGTGCATTTCCAGGATATTGTACGGCTGTCGCAACGCCTTATTGAGCTGGGTAAAGATAACTGGGAGCTGGCCGTATTCCCGGTAGAAGATCATGGCTTTACTACCCCCAGCAGCTGGACAGATGAGTATAAGCGGATCTTGAAGTTGTTTGATGAAACTTTGTTACGCTGAAAGCCGAACGCTGAATGCTTACCGCTATTATTACACCCTTAATTGTAAAACGTGTTAAGCAGGTTAGGATTTGCACTTCACATTTTATGTACTACTTCTTAAACATAGTACTCAGCGTTATGCATTCGGCATTAAGCATTCAGCACTTTATCGCATTTTGCGTACTACTTTTTAAAAAAATTACAAAGCGTTCAGCGTTAAGCGTTCAGCATTAAGCATTTATTCGCTAATTCACAATTATTACGGATATTGCGTGCTAAAATTTAGCAAAAATGTGTGGAATTGTAGCTTATATAGGCAACCGTGAGGCCTACCCCGTTGTATTAAAGGGTCTCAAAAGACTGGAGTACCGCGGGTACGACAGCGCCGGTGTAGCCATTATCAACCACGGATTACACGTTTATAAGAAAATGGGCAAAGTAGCCGGGCTGGAAGATTTCCTGACCGGTAAGAACATGCAAAGCACCATTGCCATTGGCCATACCCGCTGGGCCACACACGGGGAGCCCTGCGACCGCAACTCCCATCCCCATGTATCCGGCGATGGTAAGCTGGCAATGATCCACAACGGTATTATCGAAAACTATGCACAGCTAAAACAGGAGCTGATAAAAAAAGGGCACGTTTTCCAGAGCGATACCGATACTGAAGTGCTCATCCACTTTATAGAAGAGATCCGCAACAGCAACCAGTGCTCAGTAGAAGAAGCCCTGCGCATTGCATTAAAAAGAGTGGTAGGCGCCTACGTGATTGTAATTGTGGATGAAGATAACCCGGATACCCTGATAGCCGCCCGCAAAGGCAGCCCCCTGGTAATAGGCGTAGGCAAGGGCGAACACTTTTTAGCCTCCGACGCTTCCCCTATTGTGGAGTACACCAAAGAAGTAGTGTATGTAAATGATTATGAGATTGCCATTGTAAAAGCCGATGAGCTGATCCTGAAGAACATTACCAACGAACGGCAAACGCCTTACATACAAAAGCTGGATATTGAGCTTACCGCTATTGAAAAAGGCGGTTACGATCACTTTATGCTCAAAGAGATCTTTGAGCAGCCGCAAACTATTTTCGACAGCCTGCGCGGCCGCCTGGATGCTAAGAACGGACAGCTGACCTTAGGCGGTATCCGCGATGAATATGCCGATCTGCTGAAGAATGCCAACCGCATCATTATCGTGGCCTGCGGCACCTCCTGGCATGCCGGCCTCATAGCAGAATATATGATTGAAGAGCTGTGCCGCACCCCGGTAGAAGTAGAATATGCATCGGAGTTCCGCTACCGCAACCCGGTAGTAGGTAAAGGGGATGTGATCATTGCAGTATCACAGTCCGGGGAAACGGCCGATACGCTGGTAGCCATTGAAAGCGCTAAGCAACAGGGCGCCATTATTTTGGGTGTATGTAACGTGGTAGGATCTTCCATTGCACGCCTTTCCCACGCCGGCGCCTATACGCATGCCGGCCCGGAAATAGGGGTAGCCAGCACCAAAGCCTTTACCGCACAGCTGGTGGTATTATGTTTAATAGGTTTGAAAGTAGCCAAAGAAAGAGGTACCATTACCCAGCAACGTTTTCAGCATTTGCTGGATGAGCTGCAGGACCTCCCTGAAAAAGTAGCCGCTGCTTTACAGCTCAATGAAAAAGTAAAAGCAGTAGCCGCCAAATATAAAGATGCCCGCGATTTCCTGTACCTGGGCCGTGGATACAATTTCCCCGTAGCGCTGGAAGGTGCGCTGAAGCTGAAAGAGATCTCTTACATACATGCAGAAGGTTACCCTGCTGCGGAGATGAAACACGGTCCTATTGCGCTGGTAGACGAAAACCTGCCCGTGGTATTTGTAGCCACCCGCGATAGTTATTATGAAAAAATAGTTTCCAACATACAGGAGATCAAAGCCCGCAAAGGCAAGGTGATAGCCATTGTTACAGAAGGCGATACCACCATTGCCGACCTGGCCGATGATGTGATAGAAGTGCCGGCTGCAGATGAGCTGGTGGCGCCGGTAATTTCCACGATCCCCTTACAATTGCTGGCCTATCATATAGGTGTACTGAAAGGATATGATGTAGATAAGCCAAGGAACTTAGCCAAGTCTGTAACAGTTGAGTAAACGGATCTTACTTCCTACTTATTCATCCCAAAAAAATTCCATGAACCACATTCAGAAAAAACCACTAAGCCAGCTGGGGTACCAATTTGTAGATGAAACCTCCCTACCCAAAGGAAAAGATGAATACTACCTGCGTAATGAGCAATGGGGCAAACGTAACGGATACCGCAAGCTGAACGCGCTTGAAATAGAAACCCTTGTACAGAACGATAATACCTCTGATGACTGGAACCAGATCTTTGTAGCCAACGAATTTGATGCCCGGCTGGTAAAACATTGCCACTTTTTTGGCATGGTACGTATTGGTAAGCTGGAGCCTTATTTCCTGGAATTTCATAACCTGCGTTTGCCGGTAGGTTTATATAACAGCACCATTTGCGCCTGCGATTTTGGTGATAACGTGGTAGTGCATAATGTGAATTTCCTCTCACATTACATCATCGGTAATGAAGTGATCATTGCCAATGTTAATGAAATGGCCACTACCGATCATTCTAAGTTCGGGAACGGTATTATAAAAGAAGGTGAGCCGGAAAATGTACGCATATGGCTGGAGCTGTGTAATGAGAACGGCGGCCGCAGTGTAATGCCCTTTGATGGCATGCTACCCGGCGATGCCTACCTGTGGACCCGCAACCGCGATGACGAAGCCCTGCAGGCGAAGTTCAAAGCATTCACTGAAAAACAGTTTGATAAAAAACGGGGGCACTACGGTTTGGTAGGCGACCGCAGTGTGATCAAAAATTGTAAGATCATTAAAGATGTAACCATTGGCACCGATGCTTACCTCAAAGGCGCTAACAAATTAAAGAACCTTACCATTAACAGCAGGGCCGGTGCAGCTTCGCAAATAGGCGAAGGCTGCGAGCTGGTGAACGGTATCATTGGTTACGGCTGCCGTGTGTTCTATGGCGTAAAGGCCGTACGTTTTGTAATGGCTTCCCATTCACAGCTGAAGTATGGCGCCCGTTTGATCAACTCTTACCTGGGCAACAATGCTACTATTTCCTGCTGCGAAGTATTGAACTCACTTATTTTCCCGGCGCATGAGCAGCACCATAACAATTCCTTTTTGTGTGCGGCCCTTATCATGGGGCAGAGTAATATGGCCGCCGGCGCCACCATTGGCTCTAACCATAACTCACGCGGCGCAGATGGTGAGATCATTGCCGGGCGCGGTTTCTGGCCGGGCCTGTGCGTAAGCCTGAAACATAATTCCAAGTTTGCCAGCTTTGCATTAATTGCCAAAGGCACTTACATGCAGGAGCTGCACATCCCTATTCCCTTTAGCCTGATCCTGAACAGCGAACATGATAATACACTGAAGATAATGCCCGGTTACTGGTTCCTGCATAATATGTATGCCCTGGCCCGTAACTCCTGGAAATATGTGGACCGCGATAAACGTACCGACAAAATCCAGCTCATAGAATATGATTACCTGGCGCCGGACAGTGTAGAGGAAATACTGGCCTCCCTGCCCATTATGGAAATGGCTACAGCACGGGCCTGGTATGCCGCACAGGGACAAACCACAGACCAGCTCAGCGAAAATGAGCTGCTGCAAAAAGGTAAGGAGCTGCTGTTACAACAACCGGAAGAAGTAGCCAAACTCACCATACTGGTACATGGTATGGAGAACAGCCAGCGCAAAGCACAGCTGCTGAAAGTACATAAGGCCTATCCCCTGTTCCGCGCACTGGTAGTGTTATACGGCATCAGGAATATATTAGCGCAGGGCATAGATTCTTTTGCCGCCCTGCAATCACTTGCCAAAACTGCCAAACGCGGCCCCTGGATCAATGTTGGCGGGCAGCTGATGAAAGCCTCCACGGTAGACGATCTGAAAACAAAGATCAAAAAAGGGAAGATCAGCAGCTGGGCACAGCTGCATGAAACCTATGAACAGCAGGGACAACAATATGCACAGGAAAAACTGGAACATGCAGTAGCCAGCCTCTTATACGTACAGGGCCTCAGCACCAGAACATTTACCGCTGAACGCTTTCAGCAAAACCTGGAACAATCTGTTACCACCATGAGCTGGATCACAGAGGGTATTTACCGCTCCCGTGAAAAAGATTACCAGAACCCCTACCGCAGCATGACCTACGAAAACAAAGCAGACATGGAAGCCGTAGTAGGCAAGCTGGAAGACAATAGCTTTATACAACAAACCATTACAGAGCTAAAGCAGTACAAGAAACAAGTGAAAGCGCTCGCAAAGAATTCGGGAATGTAAAATGTAAAATTTTAAATGATAAATGTAAAAGGGAAATGCAGCGAGTCAATATCCGCTGCATTTCCCTTTTACATTTTAAATTTGGCATTTATGATTTTACATTCTATTTCCCACTTATTTTCCGCAACGCCTCTCTCCCGCCCTGGTTCTCAGGGTTCATAGCAATTGACTTTTTATACATGGCAATGGCCGACTGCTCTTTACCATTCAGCAACAAGGCTTCTGCAAAACTATCGTACGCATTCCAGCTGTTGGGGAATAACACGGTGTTCAGCTGTAATGCATCCAGCCCCTCTTCCAGGTAGCCATCAAAAAGCAGCTGCAGTCCGCAGGTGTTCAGGGCCTGCTCATCCAGGAAATAATGCACGGTATCTGCCTGCAGCGTATTAAAAAGTGCGGAGGCAGCTACCGGCCCCTGTTCAAACAACTTGCGTGCATAGATATGCGCCAGCGATTTTTTGCCAACAAACGCCGGTTGATCATTCAGCATGCACAGCGCATTAATGCCAGCTGTATGTACACCGCGGTGGGTAATATTATCCAGCGCAATCACTGTTTGGTGGCGGGTAATATTCCTGATAAAAGCAGTTACTATGCCCGGTGCGCCGCCGGAATGCCATACCACTTTACCCATAGTACTATCGCACAGGATCATCCAGCCCAAACCGTAATAAGACCGGCCATTGGCCCAGCCGGTAGTGGCCAGTGTGCCATTGGCTAATTTTACCGGGGTAAACGCTTCTTCCAGGGTAGCCGGCTGCAGCAGCGTTCCGTTGTATAGGGCTTCATCAAACTGCAACAGATCGCCGGTGGTGCTTACCACATGGCCGGGGCCTACAATGTTGCCCAGTATAAGCGTTGGTATTTTATTTCTTTGAAAGCTGTATACCTGCTTCAGCTTGCCGGGGGCGTACTCCTGAAAATCATAGTTCCTGGTGCGGTTCTTATTATTCAGGAACATGAGCGATGTTTCTATGTACGTATACTTCATATGCGCGGGCTTAAAAACATGCTGTTTCAGGTAGTCCTGGAATTTTTCACCGCTTACCTTTTCAACGATCAATGCCAGCAATCCATAGCCGGTATTGGAATAACTCCAGCTTTCACCGGGTTGGGAATGTAATAGCCGCTTAGCTGCTTTGAGCGCAGGAATAATATCTTCATTGTTAAAAATGCGGGTAGTATCTTCCCGGTTCGGCTGTTCAAAGATCTGGTAATCTGGCAGGCCGGAGGTATGTGACAGCAAATGCCGGATGGTAATATTTCCGTACGGGAAAGCGGGCAAATACTTTACCACGGCATCATCCAGCTGTAGCTGTCCTTTTTCTTTCAGCTGCAGCACTGCTACTGATGTAAATATTTTTGATACAGAGGCCAGCTGAAAAGCAGATACAGAGCAGTTCAGTGTCTTGTGCTCCAGGTCTGCATACCCGAAAGACTTTTCATAGACCACTTTCCCTTTTTCCGCTACCAGCACATTGCCGGAAAATTCGTGCTCTTTGTATTGAACGCTAAAGCTGCTGTCTATATGTTTAACAAGCTCCTGTGCATGAGCAGTGTACACGAAAAGCACAAGGGCCATGAATAATAAATGCTTAAACCTTTTCATGATTATTTGAACATTGAATGGTGAATAATGTGATGCCAACAGGATTACCAACGGCATGCCGCTGTCAATATTCATTGATTATTAATCATTTACAGTATTGCATCATGTCCGCTTCCGGTACAGGCTTGTCCGTTTTTGATCATTTTAAAAGCAGAGGATGGTGTTAAGCCTTGCAAACATTATATTAGTAATTTGTAAATTAATTCTATGGAGGATAATAAATCACGCTGCGGCTGGTCCTTGAAAGATCAGCTTTATAAAGACTACCACGACAACGAATGGGGCATTCCCCTGCACGATGATACCCGCCTGTTTGAGATGTTGAACCTGGAAGGTGCGCAGGCCGGCCTAAGCTGGTATACGGTGCTCACTAAACGCGAAAATTACCGTAAAGCATTTGATAACTGGGATGCGCAAAAGATTGCACGTTATACTGATAAAAAAGTAGAAAAGCTATTACAGGACCCCGGCATTATCCGCAACAAATTAAAGGTGGCCGCCACCATCAGCAATGCCAAAGCTTTTTTAGCTGTACAAAAAGAGTTCGGCAGCTTTGATAAATATATCTGGCAATTCGTAGATCACAAACCGGTTATTCATCACTTTAAAACATTGAGTGAAGTACCGCCCAAATCGCCCATATCAGATGCCATGAGCAAAGACCTGCTGAAGAGGGGATTTAAATTTGTAGGCTCTACTATCTGTTACGCCTATATGCAGGCAACCGGTATGGTAAATGATCATTTAACTACCTGCTTTAAACGCAGCAAAAAATAAAAAATGCGCAGCATAAACTGCTGCGCATTTAACCATAAAAAAGACTATTCCCTACACCCTTTCTACTCTTACACGTGCAAGACCTCTTGTTAAAAAGCCTAATTCACGTGCGGCAGTTTGTGTAAGGTCAATGATGCGGGAATTAGTGGCATGCAGGCGGTCTGTGATCTTAACGATCACAGAGCGGCCGTTACTCAGGTTGGTCACTTTAACCAAGGTACCTAATGGCAGGGTGTTATGGGCGGCGGTCATGCTGTCATTATCGAAAACTTCTCCGCTGGCCGTTTTGCGGCCTTCGAACTTATCCGCATAATAACTGGCCGTACCCATGTCTGACTTTTTCGCCACTACCACAGGTCGCTTTTTTTCCCGGCCCAGCCATAAAGGCGGGGTCAGTATGGCAATTACCACTAAAATTTTGAACCCTGTTTTAATGTGTTTCATCATACCCCTGCAAAGGCAAAAACCATGCTTGGAAAACAGGTATAAATTACCGCCATTTACAGTTTATTGGTTTCAAGTAAGTTAAATATGTGGCCTATCGTATAAGAATTTCGCTGAATGACGAATTGGCAATAAAACCGGGGTCAGTGAGCGTATTCAGGAACATATACAGCTCCCGCTGCTCTTTGTCGGACAGGGGGATGCCATTTTTCACCAGGGGGTCTATGGTGGGGCTGGCATTGGGCTTTATGCCATGGGCATATTGGTTAAATACCTGGTAAATGTCAAAAAAGCGACCATCGTGCATGTAGGGCGAGCTTTTCAGGATGTTGCGCAATGTAGGCACCTTAAACTTCAGGTAATCGCCGGTGCTGCTGGTAATACGCATACGGCCCACATCATTTAAATTAGGCAGGTAAGGCAGGCCATTATTGCGATAGCTGTAATCCGTAAAAAAAGGCTCTTTATGGCAGGCTGCACACTTTTGCTTAAAGATCACATAACCCTCCTGTTCTTCGGGCGTAAAAGCCACGCCAGGGGCCTTACGCATTATGCTGTCATATTTGGATTGAAAAGAGATCATAGTGGCCAGGAACTGCGTAATAGCCCTGAATAAGCGCTGGCTGTTCACCTCCTCTGTGCCATAAGCGGCCCTGAACATTTTACGGTAGCCGGCATCGGCCTGCAGGCGTTTTACCAATACAGCCAGGTCCATACCCATTTCATTTTCATCAGTAAGGGGT
Organism: Chitinophaga sp. GbtcB8; assembly: GCF_019091455.1. Lineage (GTDB taxonomy): Bacteria > Bacteroidota > Bacteroidia > Chitinophagales > Chitinophagaceae > Chitinophaga. Next base: position 61,180 of record NZ_JAGXJN010000018.1, on the reverse strand, counting down.
GTAAGCGGCTGTATTTCCAGGTTGTTCACGCCTCCATCCCACATAAAATTCTTTTGCCAGATCAGGTTGAACAAGGTAGGTACGGAGCGGGTGCCAATGCGCCCCTCTACCCCATGCGCCAGGGCATGATCAAAATGCCCGAAGGCTGCAAACTGCTGATGGCAAAACCCGCAGGAGATGCTGCTGTCGCGGGAAAGCTTTGGATCGTAAAACAGGTGCCTGCCCAGCGCAATACCTTGTTTGGTAAGCGGGTTCTGCGAAAAATCATACACAGGGGCCGGTAAACCTGGCGGCAGCTCCAGGTGGTAAGGTTCAGGAACCGCAATGACGGCTGCTTTCCGGTTATTAGCTTCGGAAGCGGCCAGCAAAAGCAGCAGGCAAAAAAATGTTATGAAATAAACAGCCTTCACTAATCCCTCTTTATGCTGAACATGTGCTGGTAATTATCTGCGATGCGCATAGCCTGCGCCCCCGGCGTAGTGCAGGATGATACGTGCTGAAAGCTAACGGTATTCGGCTGGCTGAACCAGGTATAGGCATCGGCCACTATGGGCATTACCACCGGTTCCGGCTGCGGTAATGAAAATGGTTTGGCAAAAGTAAGCGTTACCCTGCGCAGCGTATTACGCGTGCCCTGGAAACCGCCAATATGAAATTCTATGAGCTTATTGGGTTGTTTGGATACCGGCGACAGCCCTTCCAGCTTGGCCATAATGTAACCGCTGTTCCAGGTCCAGAACATACCGTTCATTGGGTCTAAAGCGCCGGTTTGCGCACCGCTCATATTGCGGATGCTATCTACCCCTATCAAAAAGGAAATGCTGCTGTACATGCCTTCCGGTATAGGTGGCAGCGTAATGGTCTTGGAAGCGGTATCGCTTTCATTTACCAGGAAATAGGCCGGCGGCAGGCTTACTTCCTGCCCGCTGCTGGTAGTGAGCGAAAAGTTGCTCACGTAATATTTGAACATAGTAATGTTAAAGGAATCGCCTACCGCATTGGTGTAAATGCCCGTTTGCAACGCCATGGGTTTCCCATTCACTACATGGGTGAACTGTAATTGCATGGGAGCGCTATGAAAGGTATTGGCCCCGGTGAAAAGGAGCAGGCAAAGGCAGGCAGCAGGCAGGTATAAATGAAAGTTCCGCAAATTCATCGTATGTTTTACTACAGTAAATTACAATGAATTTGCGGAACCGGGAAAAATGATGTGTTAAGCTCTCTTGTATCCTTTCCAGCCGTAATAGAACACTATGGCAAAACATACCAGCGGTACGGCGTAAGCGCCGGCGGTAGACTGGCTATCTGCAATAATACCCATTACATACGGTACAACAGCACCACCCACAATAGACATGATAATGAATGCGCCGCCCTTTTTGGTGTGCACGCCCAGATCTTTTACGCCTAATGCAAATATGGTTGGGAACATAATAGACATGAAAAAGAAAACGGCCATCAGCGCATATACGGAAATGGCGCCTTTACCGGCCATTACCACCATACACAACACCAGGTTTATGAGCGCATAAGCAGCCAGCAGCTTATTGGGCGCTACCGTTCTCATAATAGCGGTGCCCACAAAACGGCCGGCAGTAAATAATACCAGGCTAACGGCTAACAGGTAAGCGCCTTTTTCACTGGTGGCGCCCTGCCAGTATTCCGTTACATAATTAATGAAAAGCGCACCCACACCCACTTGTGCAGCTACATAAAAGAATTGTGCAATTACACCCCATACAAAATGGCTGTGCGCAAACAGTGGTTTGGCTGTTTGTATGCTGCCTGCACCTTCTTCCGTGCTTACTTCTTTTATTTCCGGTAAGGATGTTCTGTAAAAGAAAAATGCGATCAGCAGCACCACTGCTCCAATCACAATATATGTTGACTGTACGGAGCTCAGGTTGCCTGCAGCTTCTTTATCACCGCTAAAGAATAATGCACCGCCAATTACCGGCCCCAGGAAAGAACCCACACCATTAAAACATTGGGAAAGATTCAGGCGGAACTCTGATGTTTCTGCGCTGCCCAGCACCGTTACGTATGGATTGGCAGCTGTTTCCAGGCAGGTAAGCCCGCTGGCCAGCACAAACAACGATAGCAAAAAGGCTTCAAAGTTGGCATAATGGGCTGATGGGTAAAACAGGAATGCACCTATTGCATATAACAGTAACCCTAAGATGATGCCTTTTTTATAACCGTACTTACTCATGAAAATACTGGCGGGTAAAGCCATCAGGAAGTAAGCGCCAAAGTAGGCCAGCTGTAATAAGGTGGAGCGGGTTTTAGTAATATTCAACACCTCCTGGAAATGTTTGTTCAGCACATCCAGCAGGCCGTAAGCCAGTCCCCACAGGAAGAACAGGCTGGTAACCAGTATGAACGGGAATAAGTAGCTTTTCTTACTGTCTGTAACCGCAGTTACAGAGCTCGTGGAAACAGTGGCTCCAGCCATAGGGGAAAAAGTTTTGTGGTAGTTAAATATAAGCTTTTAGTTATTAGCCTTTAGCTATTAGCTGGCTAAAAGCTAACAGCTAATAGCTGTTTTATTGGCTAATCGATCTGTCCAGGTGTGTGTACCCGCCATCCACATAAATGATCTGCCCTGTGGTGTGCGATGATTGTGCGGACAACAGGAATACCGTCATACCGGCAATTTCTTCAGAGGTGGTCATACGCTGCTCCAGGGGGATTTTAGAAACAATGGAGGCCAGCTTTTCCTTAGGATTGGGCAAAGAGCTGATCCAGGTTTCATACAGCGGGGTCCACACTTCTGCGGGTATTACGGTATTCACCCGAATGGAAAATGGCAGCAGCTCTACCGCCCACTCCCTTGTTAAGGCGTTAATAGCGCCTTTGGAAGCAGCATAACCGGAAGTATTACCCTGCCCGGTGGTAGCTACTTTAGAGCCAATGTTCACTATGCTGCCCTTGTTCTGTTTCAGGTAAGGCAATGCATAATGCGCCAGGTTATAATAGTGCGACACATTTTTTTGCAATGATGCCATGAACTTTTCCGGGTTACCGCTTTCCAGACCTACGCCATCATTCACACCGGCATTGTTCACCAGGGCGTGCAGAGTACCAAATTCTTTAACAGTGATATCAATCACTTTTTTGCAGGCAGCGGGGTCGCCCAGCTCTGCTTCAATACCAAAAGCCTTACCACCGGCCGCTTTGATGGCAGCTATTGTTTTTTCATTATCTACCGCGCTACGGCCTGCAATTACGGCAATAGCGCCTTCTGCTGCTACCAGCTTGGAAATAGCTTCTCCAATACCTTTGGCGCCGCCTGTTACAATGATCACTTTATCTTTTAATCCCAGATCCATAAGTTGTTATTTGAAAACGTTTTCAATAATAATCAATAAATAAATGTGCTATTAAACAAGGTTGTAGAACGCAGCGGCATTGCCTCCCATAATGGCGGCCTGCTCTGTTCCGCTTAACCCGCTGATGTAGTCTGTTACCATACCTTTTACTTCAGCATACTGCCCTGCTACCAAACATACCGGCCAGTCGGATCCATACATCAGGCGCTGGGGGCCAAAGGCTTCCAGCACTACATCCAGGTAAGGCTTAAACATACCGGCATTCCAGTTTTGCCAGTCGGCTTCCGTTACCAGCCCGCTGATCTTGCAGTATACGTTGGATGATGCTGCAATAGTCCGCATGCTTTTTTCCCATACAGCTATATCACCCGTTTTGCAATAAGGCTTGGCCATATGATCTATGACCAGCTTTTGCTGCGGGAACAGCTGCACGAATTTTTCTACCGCGGGTAACTGTATGGGATATACGAGAATATCGTACGTAAAATTATACGGCTGTAATGCACGGATGCCTTTACAAAATCCTTCCTTTAACAAAAAGGCCGGATCAGGCTCTCCCTGCACAATATGGCGGAATCCTTTCAGCGTTTTGAATTGTGTATAGTGCTGCAGGCGTTCTTCCAGGTTCTCTGCACGCAGGTCTACCCAGCCTACCACGCCTTTCACAAAGGGGTGTGCAGCGGCCAGGTCCAGCAGGAATTGTGTTTCCTCTTCCGACTGATCGGCCTGTACGGCCACACAGGCATCCACAGCGTTCTGTTGTAATACGGGCAGCAGGTTATGCGGCAAAAAATCATCCTGTATCACTTTCATATCGTCTGTGATCCAGGCATCTTTCACCGGGTGGTATTTCCAGAAATGTTGATGGGAATCGATGACCATAATTGGAATTTGAGCAGAAAGCGCAAAGCATAAAGCAAAAAGCTACCTGCATTATGCTTTCAGCTTTATGCTTTATGCTTTCAGCTATGCATTTAAAGAAAATATCTTATCCATCACTATCCACTTCTCTCCGGGTTTTGCAATTGGCAATGCCTGCTGGTATTTCCACATGAGCGCTTCCCATTCCTGTACCTTAGGATTGGTGGCATCTGCAGCCGCTTTCTTTTCAGCGGAAAAGGTTTCATTCACTTCCATGATCATGAACAAACGGTTCATAACCCGGTAGATCTCCATGTTTTCAATACCGCTGCCGCTAATGCTTTGCCTGATCTCCGGCCATACTTCCTGGTGATATTTTTCATACTCCGCTATCAGCTGCGGATCATTCTTAAGGTCCAGTGCCAGGCAATATCTTTTCATAACTATCTGCATTAACACATTGAGTGGAATAATTGTTATTTCCAGGCAAAGGCCGTTTGTTTGGAGGTGCCCAAACCATCAATGCCCAGCTCCATTACATCACCCTCCTTAATATATACCTGCGGGTTCATGCCCAGGCCTACGCCTGCCGGCGTACCGGTAGAGATCACATCACCCGGCAACAGGCTCATAAACTGGCTCAGGTAAGACACCAGGAAAGGCACGCTGAATATCAGGTTGGCGGTAGTGCCATTCTGCACCTTTTTACCATTCAGGCTTAACCAGATGCCCAGGTTATTTACATCCTTAACTTCATCTTTGGTAACCAGCCAGGGGCCCAGCGGCGCAAAGGTATCAGCGCTTTTGCCTTTTACCCACTGCCCGTTACGTTCCAGCTGAAACTCACGCTCACTATAATCATTATGCAGCGCATAACCGGCTATATAATCCATTGCGTCTTTTTCTTCCACATAGGTGGCTTTCTTGCCGATCACTACGGCCAGCTCCACTTCCCAATCTGTTTTTTTACTGTTCTTAGGAATGATCAGGTTATCGTTGGGGCCTACCAGTGAGGAGGTGCTTTTGAAGAACACGATCGGTTCCGTAGGGATCTGCATATTGCTTTCCTTAGCATGATCCGCATAGTTCAGGCCAATGCAAATGATCTTGGAAGGCCGCTGTATGGGCGATCCCAGGCGCGTATTATCCGGTATGCGGGGCGCTGTTCCACTATTGGCAGCCCACCATTTCGCCAGGCGTTCCAGCCCATTGGTCTCAAAGAATTTTTCGCCGTAATCTTCTCCGAAAGCGCTTACATCAAAGCTGCCATCTGCTGTAACTACACCTGGTTTCTCTTCACCCGGTTGTCCGAATCGTATCAGTTTCATTTGTAAATATTTTCCTGTTAAATAATGCTTAAGCTGAATGCTAAACGCTTAATGCAGCGTAGAGTAGCCATTTTGCGTTAAGCATTTTGCGTTAAGCGTTCAGCTTTACTGCACTCTCCCAAGCTCTTTCAATATCAGCTTCGCATTCTCCACTTTTATATCCAGCACCGGATCAAATCCATCATCACGCTGCAAACCGAATATGCAATGCTCAGGGTCTTCTGTGGGTTGTATCTTAGGCGCATAACCACCTGGCACCTGCAGCGTTTTTCTTTCATTTAAACCGCCAAACTCTGTGTACAGCTGTACAGAATCTTTACTGGCAGCCGGTTCCAGCCGCACAATAAAATCAGCAATGATCTTACCGGAGGTTACATTCCTTTTGTAATGATCTGTTAGTTTTGATTTATTGGTGGCCTTGCCTAGCCCCAGCTCACCCTCTGCATAATGCCATACAGCTTCCGGCGGCGTACCTACCTGGAAAATTTTCAGCCCGCCGTCTTCTCCCTGGCTGGCATGGTAATAACGGGTGCCGCGGTTATTTTTTAACACGCCAATGTAACAGCTGGTTGGCTGGTCCCATACGGTGCGGTACAGGTCTTCTGAATCCATATCCTGCGCCAGCGGCAGCTCAAAAGATTTGTCTATTGTTTTATCGGCAATAGCAAAATGGATCTTTACTTTCGGCGTATCTGTATCCTGTTCAAAAGATACCTGTACGGTGCCGGCAGGTTTTGCCGGTGTAAAAGCTGTAGCGGTGCTATCCTGCCTGCTGCCGGACTGTGTACCGGCGCCACCGCAGGCCCACAGGCTGGTGGAAAGCGCCGTTATTAAAATTACTTTGCTGAAATGTTGCATACGGTGATTGATATATCCTGCAATATAAGGGCTATCAGTTATTCAATTTTATAAAACCACCATCTATCGGGTAATCACAGCCGGTAATAAAACCAGCCTGCTCAGAGCACAGGTACAGCGCCAGCCAGCCTACTTCTTCCGGTTTAGCCATACGGCCAATAGGCTGTGTTTTGGATAATTTTTCAAACATCTCCTGTACATTATCCGGGTAGTTCTTTTGCAGGAACCCATCTACAAACGGGGTATGCACCCTGGCAGGTGATACACAGTTACAGCGGATATTATCATGTATATAATCTTTAGCTACGGAAAGGGTCATGGTTAATACGGCGCCTTTGCTCATGGAGTAAGCAAAACGGTCAGGGATACCTACGGTAGAGGCAACGGAGGCAATGTTAAGGATAACGCCCCCACCCTGCTGCTTCATGTGTTTGATAGCAGCGTACATACAGTTATAGGTGCCTTTAACATTTACGCTGAACACGCGGTCAAAATCTGCTTCAGCAGTGGTTTCCAGCTTACCTATGTGGGCAATGCCCGCACAGTTCACCAATATATCTATACGGCCGTCAGCGGCCTGTATGCTGTCAATGGTTTTGATCACATCGGCCTGCTGTGCCACGTTACAGCCATGTGCCTTTGCTTTGCCGCCTGCAGCTACAATATCAGCCACCGTGCCTTTACCGCCATCTTCATTCAGCTCTATAATGTGCACAAAAGCACCCTGCTCCGCAAAAGATTTGGCAATAGCCTGGCCTATACCGCTACCGGCACCGGTAACTACCGCCACCTTGTTATCTAACCGAAATAAACTCATCTTCCCTTAGTTTTTTAAGGGTTCTAAAATACCTAATTTCAGCCGGGGTTTACAATTGTTTTTTACCTGTAATGTATACTTTCTTGACTAATTTTAAGAAAACCATATAACGATGAGGGTATTTTTCTACAACTGGATTAGCTTATTATTGTTAATGATGCCAGGTTGGCACAGCTCATTTGCACAGCAAATACCTTTAAACCATTATGGTTTGCCGGTAGTGAACAGCCCTGCCCTGTACCGGCAGCAGGTTGCAGCAGATAGTAATCAGCAGCTGGTAGATGTGACCCGTTATATTCCCGGCATTCGTACAGATGTGCGTTATGCCACCACGCATAACTTTACACAACAGGTATTGTACCCGCATACCAGGGTTTTATTACGCCTGCCTGCTGCTAAAGCCTTAAAGGCCGTGCAGCAGCAGCTCAGCACCCGGGGACTTGCCTTAAAAATATTCGACGCTTACCGGCCCTATGCCATCACTGAAAAAATGTGGACCATTGTACCCGACGACCGCTATGCTGCTGACCCGCGCAAAGGCAGCGGGCATAACCGGGGTGTAGCGGTAGATCTTACCCTTATACAAATATCCAGCGGGGATACCATTCCCATGCCTACCGGTTATGATGATTTTACAGAAAAAGCACATTACAGCTATCGCCCTGCAGATACCGCTGTATTCGCCAACCGTGCCCTGTTACGCCGCATAATGGAGCAGCACGGCTTTACTGCCCTGGAAACAGAGTGGTGGCACTTTTACCTCTCAGACTATCAAAAATACCCTTTACTGGACCTGGGTTTTGATACCTTCCGATAACCCATAAACTTTCCAAGCTTATTGTTCCGTGCCTTGTTGGTGCGCCTAACGTTGCGCCCTGGCAGCCTCATGCCCGTTGAACGGCTGGGAGCTGAAAATATGAACCTGTTCTGTAAACTGTAAGCAGGATCACTACCACCTGCTGCAAACCTTAAACCGGATTATTTAGATGCAACACCTACCGGACACAGTACAAACACGGCATTTTTATAGCCGTCAGCTATACGAAAAACATCTGTTTTTAGGATCTTTTTCTAAGAACGGGACAAAGCAGGAACAAGATTTGCAACTCAGCTTATAGAAGTTACGGTTAGCGGACCGGGCTGTAAAACACTAACTTTACCATTCGGATGCACCCCATTTCAGGAAACCATATTTATTCTTTTCATTTTAAAACCAAGGAATCATGAGAAAAGTAGCAGACCAGGTAGTGGATATGCTGATAGCAAACGGCGTAAAAAGGATCTACGCTGTGGCCGGAGACAGTTTAAATGAGCTGAATGATGCTGTAAGAAGGAATGGCCAGATCAAATGGATCCATGTACGGCATGAGGAAGCGGGCGCATACGCAGCGGCCGCGGAAGCCGAACTGGAAGGGCTGGCGTGTTGTGCAGGCAGCTGCGGGCCGGGTCATGTGCACCTGATAAATGGTTTATATGATGCACACCGTACAGGCGTACCTGTTATAGCCATTGCTTCCACCATTAACACCCCGGAATTTGGTACAGATTATTTCCAGGGCACCAATACTATTAAATTATTTGACGATTGCAGCTGTTATAACCAGGTAGCCAGCACCCCCGCACAAGCCGCGCGTATGTTGCAAAGCGCCATACAGCACGCCATTCACCATAAAGGGGTAGCGGTATTCGGGTTGCCGGGCGATGTATCTGCCATGGCAGCGGAAGAAAGCATTACAGCTATGCAGAATTATAAAAGCGATACTGTGCTGCGGCCTGCAGACCATGAGCTGGAAACCCTGGCCGGCCTTTTAAATGAAAGCAGCAAAGTGACTATCTTTTGCGGTGTGGGAGCAACGGCTGCGCATAAAGAGGTAGTGGAGCTGGCCGGCAGGTTACAGGCGCCGGTAGGTTACTCTTTCCGCGGTAAAATGGGCATACAATATAACAACCCTTATGAGGTAGGTATGACCGGTTTGCTGGGGCTCCCCTCTGCCTACCACAGCATGCACGAAGCAGATGTGGTATTGCTGCTGGGTACCGATTTCCCCTACACGCCATTTATGCCGGTGAAGAACAAGATCGTGCAGATCGATGAAAAGCCGGAAAGACTGGGCAGGCGTGCTAAGCTGGCAATGGGCCTGTGCGGCAACATTAAGGATACCCTGCGTGCGCTGATGCCTCACCTTACGCCTAAAACGGATGATCACTTTTTAAAGATACAGCTGGAGCTGTATGATAAGGTAAAGGAGCACCTGCAGAAATTTGTACAGGAAACCGGCACTAATAATAATATACAACCTGAGTTTGTAGCAGCTACGCTGAACGAGCTGGCTGCCGGTGATGCCATTTTTACCATGGATACCGGTATGTGCTGCGTATGGGGCGCCCGTTATATAACAGCTACGGGCAAACGCAAAATGCTGGGTTCCTTTAACCACGGTTCTATGGCCAATGCCATGCCTATGGCCATTGGCGCTGCACTTACCTATCCCGGCCGGCAGGTATTTGCCCTGTGCGGCGACGGCGGTTTATCCATGCTGCTGGGCGACCTGGCCACCATACGCCAGTATAACCTGCCCATTAAGCTGATTGTGTTCAACAACCGCGCATTGGGTATGGTAAAGCTGGAAATGGAAGTACAGGGCTTACCGGATAATGAAACGGATATGGTGAACCCGGATTTTGGCGTAATAGCCAGGGCCATGGGTTTCAAAGGCATTACAGTACACTCCCCCGAAGGCGTAAAAGTTGCGCTGCAAACCGCTATTGATGATGAGGGCCCGGTGCTGGTAAATATTATGACCAACCCCGCGGCGCTGGCCATGCCCCCTAAAGTGGAATGGGAGCAGGTAAAGGGTTATGCCTTATCCATGAGCAAACTGATACTGGGCGGGCGTATGGACGAAGTCCTTGACACCGTAAAATCGAATTATAAACATTTAACAGAGCTGCTGTAACAATACTTATAAAAAAGCGAAGCCGGCGCACCTAAATATGCACTGGCTTCGCTTTTTGCTTTATGCTTTACGCTTAATAGATCTTATTCAACGCATCCACATACGCATTCACAGAGGCATTCACAATATCTGTAGAATAACCGAAACCGTAGTATGATTGCCCATTGTGCTTAACGCGCATATTCACCTTGCTCACATCTTCACTACCGCCGTGCATAGCCTGTATGCTAAATTCGTCCAGGTCAATATCATCTTTAATGATCTCGTGAATGGCATTAATGGTAGCATTCACCGGGCCGTTGCCCGCGGCGCTTGCCTCTTTTTCGGTACCATTGATCTTCAGCTTCACAGTAGCCATAGGGCGCAGCGGATCTCCGCATACCACCTGCAGCAGGATTACTTTAATAGCCCGGTCATCGTAGTTTTTTTCATCGCCATCTCCCATCAGCTGCTGTAAGTCGGCATCGCTGATCTCTTTTTTCTGATCGGCCATAATAAGGAAGCGCTGGTATACTTCATCCAGGTTGATCTTATCCAGCTTATAATCCAAACGTTGCAGGTGATGTTTTAATGCATGACGGCCACTGCGCGCGGTAAGGATGATGGAGTTGGTAGCCAGCCCCACATCTTCCGGGTTCAGGATCTCGTAGTTCTCGCGGTGTTTCAGCACCCCATCCTGGTGAATGCCGGAGCTATGCGCAAAAGCATTGCGGCCAACGATAGCTTTGTTAGGCTGCACCGGCATACGCATCATAGTAGATACCAGGTTGCTGATGCCGTAGATCTGTTTGGAATTAATACCGGTATGGTATCCCAGGGCATGATGCGTTTTCAGGATCATGGCCACTTCTTCCAGCGAAGTATTACCGGCGCGTTCGCCAATACCATTAATGGTACACTCTACCTGGCGGGCGCCGTTCATTACACCGGCAATGGTGTTGGCAGTAGCCAGGCCAAGATCGTTATGGCAGTGTACGGAAATAATGGCTTTATCTATGTTGGATACATGATCCATCAGGTACTTGATCTTTGCGCCATACTGATCGGGCAGGCAGTAGCCATTGGTGTCCGGTATGTTCACAACCGTAGCGCCTGCAGCTATCACTGCTTCTATCATACGGGCCAGGTATTCATCATCTGCGCGGCCTGCATCTTCCGCATAAAATTCAATATCGTCTACAAATTTGCGGGCGTACTTCACCGCATCTACTGCACGTTTCAATATATCTTCCCGGGTGCTGTTGAATTTATACTTAATGTGCATGTCAGATGAGCCGATACCCGTATGAATGCGTTTACGTTTGGCAAAACGCAGGGCATCTACTGCGGCATCAATATCCATGGTATTGGCACGGGTAAGCGCGCAGATCACCGGCTCTGATACGGCTTTGGAGATCTCTACCACGCTCTGGAAATCACCAGGGCTGGAAATGGGAAAACCTGCTTCAATAACATCCACGCCTAATGCCTCCAGCTCTTTTGCCACTTCTATCTTTTCTACAGTAGTTAACTGGCAGCCTGGCACCTGTTCCCCATCCCGAAGGGTAGTATCGAAAACGTATACACGATTTTTATCCATTTTATATGTAGGTTTTAAACGTAAACAAGATTTAATTCAGGTTCTCCAACACCTTTCCTCCCATCGCATCCGTACCCATGATCAGGGCATTTTCCGTATGCTTATTGGCAATATCCATGGTGCGGTAACCTTGGCGCAGCGTAGCTTCTACAGCTTTGATCACACGCTGGGATTCCATTTTTAATCCAAAAGAAATGTCCAGCATCAGCGCTGCTGATAATATAGAGGCCAGCGGGTTGGCAAGCCCTTTACCGGCAATATCATGTGCAGAGCCATGTATGGGCTCGTAGAACCCGGTGCTGTCGCCTATGGAGGCTGAGGCCAGCATTCCCATGGAGCCGGCTATCTGTGAGGCTTCATCGGTCAGTATATCACCAAACAGGTTGCCGGTTACTACCACATCAAACCGTTTCGGATCTTTGATCAGCTGCATGGCGGCATTGTCAATGAACATATGTTCTGTTTCCACATCCGGGTATTCTTTGGCTACTTCCTGTACTACCTCGCGCCACAGGCGGCTGGCCTCCAGTACGTTTGCCTTATCTACAGAACATACCTTGCTGCGGCGGGTGCGGGCAGCTTCATATGCTTTGCGGGCTATACGCTCTACTTCATAACGGTGATAGATCATCAGGTCAGAAGCTGTATTACGGTCTGCTGTACGGTTCTTTTCTCCAAAGTATACGTCGCCCGTAAGCTCGCGGAAGAACAGGATATCGGAGCCGCGCAGTATTTCCGGCTTAATGCTGGATGCTTCCAGCAGCTCGTCAAACAGCTTTATGGGGCGCAGGTTGGCGTACAGGCCCAGCTCCTTGCGGATCTTTAGCAGGCCTTGTTCCGGGCGCACCTTCAGTGTGGGGTCGTTATCGTATTTAGCATGACCGATAGCGCCAAACAGGATGGCATCGCTTTTCCTGGCTTTTTCCAGTGTTTCGTCGGGCAGCGGGTTGCCGGTGGCTTCTATAGCCACATGGCCCATAATGCCTTCTTCAAAAGTGAATTCGTGTTTGAAGTTTTCAGCAATAGCAGACAGTACTTTCTGTCCCCAGGCGGTTACTTCCTGTCCTATGCCATCTCCCGGAATTACCAGTATCTTTTTAGCGACACCCATGTGGTTTTGTTAGGTTATTAAATTTGGTTTGTAATTATATGCAAATGTCCTGCTCCATAACGGTGCAGGACATTTGATTAGTATCAAAAGTTAAATTCCCTGCTGACCTCATACGCCTCTATATTGCTGCGCAGGCTCAGGAGATAGTCAATATCATCATACCCGTTGATGAGGCAGGCCTTTTTGTAAGGGTTAATGTCAAAACCCTCCTGCTCACCCGTGGCAACGATCTTAATGAACTGCGCTTGCAGGTCCACTTCCAGCCGGGCCTGCGCATCGGCCTCAATGGCTTTGAATATTTTCTGCAGGAACGCATCACTCACCTGGATGGGTAAAATGAAATTGTTCAGCGCATTGTTCTTAAAAATATCAGCAAAAAAGCTGCTCACGACTGCTTTAAAACCATAATCGCCCAGCGACCAGGCAGCATGCTCGCGGGAGGAGCCGCAGCCAAAGTTCTTACCGGCCACCAGGATCTCACCTTTATATAAAGGATTGTTCAGCACAAAATCCGGCTTGGGCTGGTTATGGGCATCAAAGCGCCAGTCCCGGAACAAATTCTCTCCAAAACCTTCCCGGGTGGTGGCTTTCAGGAAGCGTGCAGGGATGATCTGGTCTGTATCAATATTTTCGATCGGTAAGGGTACCGCTGTGGAAATAAGATGTTGAAAATTCTTTTTCATGCTATTAATGTTTTACCGCTGCTATTCTTAACCGCACATAATCCGCCACCCATTTGCCTTCCCGGAAGTGGGTGGGCCGCAGGCTTTCCTGCGCCTGCTGCAAAATGGCTGTACGCGTTGCAGCCGGCATATTTTCAAAAAAGTGATCGCCAAACATATTAAACCAGTCAATAATGCCATTCTCCGGATCGGCCAGTTCCGTGGCACGGTCAAAATAAAGCGCCTGCTGCACGCTGAAACCGTATTTCTCTAACAGGGAGGTATACTCGCCTACAGAGGGAAAATACCAGAACGGTGTGTAGCTATACCCGTGCTGCTGCATGGCCTGTTCCAGTGCCTGTAGCAAACTGGCTACATTACCCTGCGCGCCCATTTCCAGTATTAAGCGGCCACCGGGTTTTAAGTGCTGGTACATGCGGGCGGCTACGGCCTCTTTGTCCAGCATCCAGTGCAGGGCTGCATTTGAAAAAATAGCGTCGTATTGTTTGGGCAGGGAAAAAGAAGCGGCATTGGCCACTACAAAATCCAGCTGCGGAAAGTTGCGTTGTGCGCTTTCTATCATGGAAGCGGAAGCATCCAGCCCGGTTACCTGTGCGCCGGTTTCCGCCAGCTTGGCGGTAAGCTCGCCGGTGCCGCAGCCCAGGTCCAGTATATGTTCGCCGGCCTGCGGTTGCAGCCATTCAATGAGGCTGTTGCCGTATTGAAAAACAAAGGCGTAGTTGCTTTTATATAAGTTTGCGTTCCAGGACATGTTGCTGATCTTAGATTTACACCATTTCTCTTACATCCATCACCTTCCCTGTTATAGCCGCTGCTGCTGCTGTTAAGGGGCTGGCTAAAAGGGTGCGGGCATTGGGCCCCTGCCGGCCTTCAAAGTTGCGGTTAGAGGTGGAGATGCAGTACATACCTGCCGGCACCTTATCTTCATTCATGCCCAAACAGGCGCTGCAACCCGGCTCCCGTAAGTGGAACCCGGCTTCTTCAAAGATCTTGTCAATCCCCTCTTTCTTAGCCTGCGCCTCTACCTGCTTGGAGCCTGGCACTATCCACACTACCACTCCGCTGGCCTTGTGCTTGCCTTTCACAAAATCGGCCACCATACGCAGGTCCTCAATGCGGGAGTTGGTACAGCTGCCTATAAATACATAATCTACCTTTTTACCCAGCAGCGCGCTGCCTGGCTCCAGGGCCATATAGTCCAGTGATTTTTTGAAGGAGGGTCTTTCCTGTGCTTCCAGCTGTTCCAGTGCCGGAATGTGCTGGGTAACACCCATGCCCATACCGGGATTGGTACCGTAGGTGATCATAGGCTCAATATCCGCAGCATCAAAGGTGAGGGTGGTATCAAACACTGCATCCGCATCGGATTGCAGGGTTTTCCAGTAAGCCAGGGCTTTATCCCAGTCAGCCCCTTTGGGTGCAAACTCGCGGCCCTGCAGGTAGCTGAATGTAGTTTCGTCCGGGGCTATAAGGCCGCCGCGGGCACCCATTTCAATGCTCATGTTGCAGATGGTCATACGCGCTTCCATGCTCAGGCTGCGGATGGCCTCCCCGCAAAACTCCACAAAATAGCCGGTAGCGCCGGATGCGGAGATCTTAGAGATGACATACAGGATAATATCTTTGGATACCACGCCTTTCTTCAGCTGGCCGTTGATCTCGATCTTCATGCGTTTGGGGCGGTACTGCAAAATGCACTGGGTGGCCAGCACCTGCTCTACCTCAGAAGTGCCAATGCCAAAGGCAATAGCGCCAAAAGCTCCGTGGGTGCTGGTATGGCTATCCCCGCAAACGATGGTCATACCCGGCAGGGTAATACCCAGCTCAGGCCCTATTACATGCACAATACCCTGGTAAGGGTGGCCCAGGCCGTACAGCTCTACGCCAAATTCAGTAGTATTTTTGGTCAGCATCTCCACCTGGTGGCGGCTCAGCGCTTCCTTAATGGGCAAGTGCTGGTCAATGGTAGGTACATTATGATCTGCCGTGGCCCTCGTCTTTTGCGGGCGGAACACCGGGATACCTCTCTTACGCAGCCCGTCAAAAGCCTGGGGGCTGGTTACCTCGTGAATAAAGTGCGTGTTTATGTACACGGCATCCGGAAATCCCGGTTTACTCACCACCACGTGGGCATCCCATATCTTATCAACCAATGTTTTTCCCATCCGTAATTGCTTTACAACCTATTCCCGTGTATAGCTGCCCGTTATTTTCCTGCCGGAAAGCCGGTTCTGTTAACGCGTAAATTGGTCTTTGTTGAGTATTTTTATGCTTCCTGATAGTTTATATCTCCAAATCTAATGGTCAATAGCTAATTGCCATATCGTTAAATTTGGTATAATTACGATCTTTAAGGTGAAATGAAAACCATTATTTAATTGAAAAACAATTACTTACAAGACTTTAATAACGATGCCCAACAGTCAGCATGACGCGCTATTCATACTCATAAAAACGCTTACAAAAGCAGAAAAAAGGAATTTCCAACTGGCTTTTAATAAAAACAACACCAAAGAGGATGTACTCTTCATCCAGCTATTTAACACCCTGGACAAAATGAAGGACTACGATGAAGAGCAGATCCTGAAGAAGATACCGGCCATCAAGAAACAGCAGCTCAGTAATGTAAAAGCCCACCTGTACAAACAATTGCTTACCAGCCTGCGCCTGCTGTACAAACAAAAAGACCCGCTGATAGACCTGCGCGAGCAGCTGGATTATGCCCGGGTACTCTATAACAAGGGGCTGTACACCCAAAGCCTTAAGCTCCTTTCCCGCGCCAAAAGCATGGCAATGGAGCAGGAAGAGGTAATGCTTACCTACGAAATTGTGGAGTTTGAGAAGCTGATAGAGTCCCGCCATATTACCCGCAGCCTGGAAAACCGGGCAGAGGAGCTGAGCGAGGAATCCCGGGTAATAGAGCAGCAATTATCCAGCATTAACCGCCTCAGCACCTTATCACTGCGCCTGTACGGCCTGTACCTGAAGCTGGGCCATGCCCGTAATGAGAAGGACGCGGAAATGGTGAAGCGCTTTTTTGAAGAGAATGCGCCCCAGCTCGCTAAAACGCATATGAGCTTTTACGAGAAGATCTACCTGTACCAGGCCTACTGCTGGTATTACTATATTCTGCAGGACTTTGTAATGTACTACCGTTATACGCAGAAATGGGTGAACCTGTTCAAGGAATACCCTTCCCTGCTGAAAACGGATGTGGACATGTACATTAAAGCCATGCACAACCTGCTCACCGCGCACTTTTACACCATGAACGATGAGAAGTTCACCGCCGTGCTGCAGGAAATGGAAAATTTTATTGACGATAACCAGGAGAATTTCAGCGAGAACACCCGTACCAATGCCTTTGTGTACCTGTACACCGCCAAAATAAACCGGCATTTCCTGGAAGGCACTTTCAGCGAAGGGCTTAGCCTGGTGCCGGAGCTGGAAGAACGTATTGCCGAACACCAGCTGAAGGTAGACCAGCACCGCGTACTGGTATTTTACTACAAAATAGCCTGCCTGTACTTTGGCAGCGGGGATAATAACAAGGCCATTGTGTACTTGAATAAGATCATTCATTTACGCATAGGCGCCCTGCGGGCGGATATACAGTGTTTTGCCCGCATTCTGCACCTGATAGCGCATTATGAGCTGGAGAACTACGGGCTGGTGGAATACCTGATAAAATCCGTATACCACTTTATTGCCAAGAATAAGGATCTGGGGCAAACGATGGAAGAGATCCTGAAGTTCCTGCGCAAGAATATCTATGCCCATCCCAAGGCCTTACGCAGCGCGTTTGCCGACCTGAAGGAAAGGCTGGTGCAGATATCCAGGAACCCGTATGAGCGCCGCTCTTTCCTGTACCTGGATATTATCAGCTGGCTGGAAAGTAAGATAGAAGGCGTACCGGTGCAGGAGGTAATTAAGCGGAAGTTCCTGAAAAAGGAGCCCAGGATCTAGGTAAGATTACCGCCTTTTATTATCTTTAGCGCATTGAAAAACCAAACCTGATCATGTCTGAAAAACAGTTTCACGTTATTGCTATTTCCGGCAGTTTACGTCACGGATCCTACAACACAATGGCCCTGAAAGCCGCACAAAAATTAGCCCCTGCAAATATTACCATTGAACAGGAAAGCATCAGCGATATTCCCTTTTACAATGCCGACCTGCATTCAGACGGATTTCCGGACAGTGTGGAACGCCTGGTAGCAAAGATCAAAGCAGCCGATGGTGTGCTGTTCGTATCCCCGGAGTACAATTATTCTATTCCCGGCGCATTGAAAAATGCCATAGACATACTTTCCCGCCATCCTAATAAACCGTTTGATAACAAGGCAGTGGCCATTATGGGCGCCAGCATGGGGCCATTGGGTACGGCGCGTATGCAATATCATTTAAGGCAGGTAATGGTATATTTAAATGCTTATGCCGTAAACCGGCCGGAAGTAATGATCGCTGCTGCGCAAACTAAGTTTGATGAAGATGGTAACTTAACGGATGAAACAGCGAAGAAGTTAATACCTCAATTGCTTACAGCGCTCACAGAACTAAGTAAGAAACTAAGCGTCGTATAATAAGTCCTACTGCACCTGCTCATACATCGGCTCATACTTATAAAACCTTCCTGTAAATAACACAAAGGCTGCCACCTGCATGCCTACAATAGCCCAGCTATATAAATATCCCAGGGTCATAAACAACAGCACGCAAAATACCAGGAACACCCAGCGCAGGTATTTATCCTGGTCCAGCCGGGGAAAGTAAAGCAAACATCGGAACAGCGGCAGTAAAGATGCACCAAAAGCCACCAGCAGCAACCAATGCCAGCTATTATACGGTAATGTATGTACGATGAGCAGGCCAAACTCCGGCAGCAATAAACAGCTGTAGGTGATACACAACATGCCATACCGCTTCCAGAGCGGTATGGGCAGGTGGCGGGTAAACGCTAAATACTGATCATCAAAATGCCGGTGCTCAAATACCAGTATGCTATGCAGCAGCAGGGAAACTAATAAACCGGTTAATACCACCCGTATATCATACCCATCTTCCATAAAACTAAAAGTTGCGATCAGTATTACACACGACAATACTTTTACAATCAGCAGCGTGCGTGTACGGCTGGTAGCCAGCTCATAAATGTAGTATAGTGACAAAGGTTTATGCACCCGTCGGTTGAACCATTGTATCCAGCGGTGATAAAAAAAGACAGCACCAGGTTGTTGTATCAAACGATGATATACAAACACGGGTAATAAACACATCAGCACATTAAAAACCAGCAACACGGCCACTACTCCGTAATATCTTTTAGAGCCAGCCACTACTGCGGCTATTGAGCTATACACCAATACCGGCGCATAAATACCCAGGTGCACCATACACCAGTTAAGCCGTTGCCGCGGGGCAGCTACAGCGCCTACAGTCTGATATAAAAAGTTATATTCCTTTGCACTCATAGTACTCAGTACGTGGCCCATACATTTTAAATTATACAGCAGCCACAAACCCAGCGCCAGCAACAGGAAACCAGTAGTGCTCACAATGCCCGTCATTAACCCGTAATGATAGGATACCAGCTGCCCGCCCGGTACAATCCCGAACAATAAATAAAAAAGTAAAAAGAAAAAGCCCGTATTACGCGCGTAAAAACGTTGTATAAATATCTTGCTGAGGATCGTTAGCATAATTAACAATTAATAACCGTAGCGGAGCGCCCAATAATACTTCAATATGATCAACTTATTTTTCATCGTTGTACTATTCCCGTTATGTTAATTATTCATTCTTAATTATTAATTGCCCGTCGCTCAGAACAAGTGTAGCGCGCACCGGCAGTGCGCCATCTAACAGCGGCTGATGGGAAGTGATCAGGAAAGAAACGTTATGCTGCGTATGAAAGCGGTGTATCCAGGTGTATAGCTCCTGTATAGCAGCAGTATCCAGCGTGATCAGCGGCTCATCAAGCAATATAAAAGAGGGCTTGCCGGTAAAGGCCAGCAGCAGGGATAATTTCTTTAACATACCGCTTGAATAGCTGCTTACCGGGTTATTAATAAAATCAGGGATACCCAGCGATGTGGATAGTGCGTGGATATCTTCATGCCCTGCACCCTTGGTAGTAATGTGCAGCTGCACCAGGTCGCGCCCCGTAAGGAAAGCAGGATATAAAGGCTCTGCCTCCGCATAGTTCACCAGCTGCCGGTACCGTACGGGATGCTGCTTACTACTTATATCAGTATTGATCCTCACCTCTCCATCAAAAGGAATTAACCCAGACATAATTTTCAGGCAGGTGGTTTTGCCCGCGCCATTACCGCCCTGCATCCAGTAAATGCCGGCCGGCAGCTCCAGCTGCGGGATGTTGATTATCAGCCTATCATAGTACCTTTTTTGTATATGTTGTAGTGTGAGCATATGTTAATATTAGAAAATAAATCTTGTATTAAAAACGCATCTAATGCTTAATGATTACTTTTTCACACCTTCTCTCAATAGGGCGCTGCGTTTCCAAAAATAGAAGCTTCTTTTTCCACACGTGTTAAAAACTTTAAAATGGCGCCCATCTGTTTCGTACTACATTTGTGTCAGTTCTTGACTTAGTTGCAATGGTTTCCGGAATAAACCCCCGGAATTAATAGGGAATCGTGTTAGAATCACGAGCAGACGCGCTACTGTGATTCCTGATCCCCCCACATGTGATGTTCTTGATCAGGGAAGCCAGATACCTGCCAGGCGCAACAATTTGTCATCAACCTTCGCGTATAAGGTATTGACGCAAGTGACACCTTCCTCACTCCATGGATAGGTATCTCCCGTCAACCCCCCTTATCCATTTTTAGAGTACAGTTAATAAAAAAATATTTGGCGTATGAACCATGAAAATGAGATCTTGTTAAAAGAGAACAAAGATCGCTTCGTATTGCTGCCCATTAATTATCCGAAAGTGTGGGAAGTGTATAAACGGCATGAGGCCAGCTTCTGGACAGCAGAAGAAATTGACCTTAGCGGAGACCTGAAAGACTGGGGTGCCCTGAACGATGGTGAACGCCATTTTATTACCCATGTGTTAGCCTTTTTTGCGGCCAGCGATGGTATTGTGGATGAGAACCTGGCTGTAAACTTCATGAGCGAAGTACAGAACCCGGAAGCCCGCTGTTTCTATGGCCTCCAGATCATGATGGAGAATATACATTCAGAAACCTATGCTTTATTGATCGATACCTACGTAAAAGATCCTGCTGAAAAAGATCGCTTATTCCATGCCATTGATACGGTGCCTGCTGTGAAGAAAAAAGCAGAATGGGCACTGCGCTGGATTGAGAACGGCAACTTGGCACAACGCCTGGAAGCCTTGGCGGCCGGGGAAGGCATTTTCTTCGGCGGGGGTTTCGGCCCTATTTTCTGGTAAAAGAAAAGAGGGTTGGTGCCCGGCTTTAGGTCCCCCAAAGAGCTGATCACCCGCGATGAAGGACTGCACTGCGAATTTGCCTGTTTGTTATACAGCATGCTGCAGCAGAAACTTACGCAGGAAGAAGTACACCAAATTATTGGCGACGCAGTAGCCATTGAAAAAGATTTTATTATCAATGCGCTGCCAGTTGACCTCATAGGCATGAACAGCCGCCTGATGGCCCAGTACATTGAGTTTGTAGCCGACCGCTGGTTATCTGAGCTGGGATACGCCAAAATGTTCAATGCCGCTAACCCCTTAGGTTATATGGAAATGATCTCCCTGCAGGGAAAGACCAACTTCTTAGAAAGACGGGGAGCCGTTTACCAGAAACCGGGTGTACTGTCCGGCAAAGACACACAAACATTCAGCTTAGACGAAGACTTTTAATAAAAAGCTGTTAGCCATTAGCCTCTTAGCTAGCTAAGAGCTAACGGCTAACAGCTAATAGCCCTTTTTTACTAACCTCTTAAATTTCAATACAAATGTTTCTAAAAAAAAGAGATGGCCGCAAAGAAGCGGTAAAGTTTGATAAGATCACCGCACGTATTGAAAAGCTGTGTTATGGACTTGCATCAGAGTATGTGGATTCCATTGACGTAGCTAAAAAAGTGATCCAGGGTTTGTATGATGGCGTAACCACTACAGAACTGGATAACCTGGCAGCAGAAACCGCCGCCTCTTTAACTACCAAACACCCGGACTACGCGCTGCTGGCATCCCGCATAGCAGTTAGCAATCTGCATAAAAATACCGTGAAATCGTTTTCCACAACGATGAAGAAGCTGTACGAATATGTGGACCCGAAAATAGGTAAACCTGCTCCGCTGTTATCTGACGACGTGTGGGAGATCATTAATAAAAATGCGGAGATCCTGGATTCCAATATTATATATGACCGTGACTTTGCTTTTGACTATTTCGGTTTTAAAACACTGGAACGTTCTTACCTGCTGAAGGTAGACGGTAAAATTGCAGAGCGCCCGCAACATATGTTCATGCGTGTATCGGTAGGCATCCATAAAGAGGATATTGATGCGGCCATTAAAACGTATAACCTTATGAGTGAGCGCTGGTTCACACACGCCACTCCTACCCTGTTCAATGCAGGTACGCCCAAACCGCAAATGTCATCCTGCTTCCTGCTCACTATGAAAGGCGATAGCATTGATGGTATTTACGATACGCTGAAACAAACCGCCAAGATCTCCCAGAGCGCCGGTGGTATTGGTTTAAGCATTCACAACATCCGCGCTACAGGTTCTTACATTAGCGGTACCAACGGTACTTCCAATGGTATCATTCCCATGCTGCGTGTGTTTAACGATACTGCCCGTTATGTGGACCAGGGCGGTGGCAAGCGTAAAGGCGCTTTTGCCATATACCTGGAGCCCTGGCATGCTGATGTATTTGAATTCCTGGACCTGCGTAAGAACCATGGTAAGGAAGAAATGCGCGCCCGCGACCTGTTCTATGCCCTGTGGGTACCGGACCTGTTCATGAAACGCGTAGAATCCAACGGCGACTGGAGCCTGTTTTGCCCGCACGAAGCACCAGGACTGGCCGACAGCTGGGGTACTGAGTTTGAAGCGCTATATGCAAAATACGAGCAGGAAGGCCGCGCGCGTAAAACCGTGAAAGCGCAGGACCTTTGGTTTGCCATCCTGGATGCACAGATAGAAACCGGTACACCTTACCTGCTGTATAAAGATTCTGCCAACCGCAAATCCAACCAGCAGAACCTGGGTACTATCAAAAGCTCTAACCTTTGCACAGAGATCATTGAATATACAGATGCCAATGAAGTAGCAGTATGTAACCTGGCTTCCCTGGCCCTGCCCCGCTTTGTAATAGATGGTAAGTTTGATCATGAGAAGCTGTACGAGGTAACCTACCAGGCTACCCTGAACCTGAACAAGATCATTGACAACAACTATTACCCAATAGAAGAAGCCCGCCGCAGCAACCTGCGTCACCGCCCCATTGGCTTGGGCGTACAGGGCCTGGCAGATGCGTTTATCCTGCTCCGTTATCCCTTTGAAAGCGAAGCAGCACGCAAGCTGAACTCAGAGATCTTTGAAACTATTTATTTTGCAGCCTTAACCGCCTCTAACGATATGGCCAAAGAACATGGCGCATATGAAACGTTTCCCGGCTCACCTGCATCCAAAGGCATCCTGCAGTTTGATATGTGGGATGTAAAACCCTCCGACCGCTGGAACTGGGATTCGCTGAAGGCAAGCGTAGTGGAGCACGGTATCCGTAACTCCCTGCTGCTGGCGCCCATGCCTACAGCATCTACCTCCCAGATACTGGGTAACAATGAGTGTTTTGAACCTTACACTTCCAACATTTACACCCGCCGTGTACTGAGCGGTGAGTTTGTGGTAGTGAACAAACACCTCCTGAAAGACCTGGTAGAGCTGGGCCTGTGGGATAATGACATGAAGAACAAGATCATTGCTGCCAATGGCTCTATACAACAGATAGATGAAATTCCTTCTAACGTGAAGGAACTGTATAAAACCGTTTGGGAGATCAAACAACGCACCATCATTGATATGGCGGCAGAACGCGGTGCGTTCATCTGCCAGTCACAATCCCTGAACCTGTTCGTAGATACACCGTCTGCCGCCAAGCTCACCTCCATGCACTTCTATGCCTGGAAGAAAGGTTTAAAGACCGGTATGTACTACCTGCGTACACAGGCAGCCACACAAGCCGTACAGTTTACGGTAGAAAAACAGGGCGGCCAGCAAATGGAGCCTGTGGTAGCCGCAGCGCAAGCGGGACAAACCATGCTGGAAGATATTCCGGAAGGCGCGGTTTGCACCATGGAAGAAGGTTGCGTAACCTGCAGTGCGTAAAAGTGTAACTATATAGAAGCAAAAGGGGCCGGCGATTGCCGGTCCCTTTTTTGTGGATGATTATTTCACTACAGTAGCTTCAAGCTCAACTTTTAATGTTTCAAAAAGGGTTTTCACCTCAAACAAAGTGGTGGCTTGCTTAATGCCATGCTTAGCTATCCAGTCCTGCAAAACATTAAAGCAGGTGAAAAATTCCGCTGAAGAAGTGGTAAGCACATTTAACCGCACAATACACTTACATTCATAACCAGCCTCACTGATAACCTGCTCCAGGTTTTGTATGGCCAGGATCAATTGTGTTTTCATATCATCGGTGCTTGATTGTCCGTCAGCATGCACCGCAGCTTGTCCTGAACAATAGAGCGTACCTGCTGCCTGTTTTACTTCAACGGCCTGCACATAGCTGCGTTCATTCTGCCATTGCCAGGGATTAATGATCCGTTTTTCCATGAGTTTACTTTTTTAGTTTGCACCTCTGCAGCTGATACAAACAATTAATAAAAAAATTGTACCCTGCAAAGATGGGCACAACAGGCAATTCCCCTGCGTGACAAACATCACAATTTAAAATGGATGGAAATAAGATCAGCGGGCAAGCCGGCTCAGGGTTTCGCGCGAAACACCTAAATAGGAAGCCAGCAGGGATTTAGGTACTCTTTGAAACAGGGAAGGATATCGTTTAAGCAGCTGTTCATAACGCTCCTTTGCATTGGAGGTAAGGAAAGACAATATGCGCTGCTGCGATCCAATGTGACCGGCATTGGCTTTTCTAAGAAAAAAATGTTCCATCTTTTGGAGGCCTGCACATAATTGCTGGTAATCTTCCAAAGAAAGGCAAAACACATCCGTATCTTCAAGGCACTGTAACGACATGGTGGCCTTTGTTTGCGTATGATAGGCCAGGAAATCACTCTCCCACCAGTCTTCCATTGCAAAGGAAACAATATGCTGCTTTCCCGATTCGTTGTTATATATCAGCATTAAAAGCCCTGAGACCACGAAATAAGCATACTTTACACTGTTACCTTCCCGGATAAGGAACTCGCGCTTTTTATAACTTTTAGTAGTGAAATGAGAGAGCACAAACGCAAACTCATCATCCGTGAGCGGCACTATTTTTTCTATATGTTCCCGGAGTTTTTGCTGCATGTTATTTATCATTATACTACTACATTACTTCAGCGCCTTCAGCTGCTCAATGATCTCTATGGTAGTGCCGGTTTCCCCTATTCTTGGAAAAATAACCTGTAAGCTGTGCTCATGCGCCGGCAGGGAACGGTCGCTCATAGCGTCTTTGGCAAACGTGAGGTTATAAGCTCTTTCATGCGCACTGCGCGCAGTACCTTCTACGCCAATGCTGGTAGCAATGCCTGCCAGCACAATATTGGTAATACCGCGGCGCCGCAGCTGCAGGTCCAGGTCAGTACCATAAAAGGCGCTCCAGTTGTGTTTAGTGATGTAAATATCGTCCTGCTGCAGCGGCAGCTCCGGCAACAGCTGATCCCAATCCCCGCTAAATGTGCGGCTGCCTTTTTCCTCTGTGCGGGTTTTCAGCGCATCTGCATAGTCCTTTGCAAAGCTTACATTCACCACCACAATGGGCAATTTGGCAGCCCGGAAGGCTGTTATTAAACTAATGGCATTTGTAATTACGTCTGCTACCGGTGGTACGGTATTTTGGGCAACACCTTTCTGCAGGTCAATTAATACCAGTGCCGTCCGTTGGTCTAATGTGGTAATAGCCATAGCATGTTTTTTAGTGCTTTGAAAAATATGTGTTACGCAATATCACTATACTCAAGAGTGGGCTTTTGCGCCTGTGCCTGCCGGCGCCTGCGTATACCCCAGATAAATAATCCTGCACAAATAATACCAGCAGTACCCTGCAAACATACCGTAAGCGGCGCGCCTATCTGGTGTGCCACCAAACCGGTCAGCAAACTGCCTATCGGCAGCGTGCCCTGGAAAGCCATTGCATAATAGCTGATCATACGGCCACGCATATACCCGGGTACATTGGTTTGTACGTACGTGTTGGTAGCTGCGATCTGCCCCATCATACCCGCACCTGAAAGCATAATGAAGAACAAGGCCAGCGGCAACGAGGTAACGCGTGAAAAAAGGACCACGCTTATCCCAAATACTACCGCCGCAATGCCAATGAACTTTAACAGGTCTTTACCAGGTTTAAGCCCTGCCATATAAATGGCGCTCATCAGCGCGCCCAGGCCGGTAACACTGGCAAACCAGCTATACGTTTCCGCATCACCGCCAAACACCTCTTTGGCAAAAACAGGCGTTAATGTACTGAACGACATCAGGAATAGGCCCGAAGCCCCCAGTATCATAATAGCAGATCTTATGTTGGGTGATTGTTTTAAATAAACATATCCCTCTCTTAACCCTTCCCAGATATTGGCATCTGTTTTAGGAGGCGCCAGGAGCTGTAAGCGCATCATCAGCAGCGAAATAATTACGGCAATAAACGTGAGGAAGTCTATCAGGAAACAAATACCTTCCCCAAACACGCTCAATATCACCCCTGCAATAGCAGGGCCTAAAAGCCGCGCCAGGTTTACCATTGAGGAATTGAGCGCAATAGCATTAGGCAGGTCTTCCTTGTTATCGATCAGGTCTATCATCAGGGATTGACGGGAGGTGGTATCAAATGCATTAATAATGCCCTGCGCAATGGCTAATAATATAATAGCTGTGATATTATAGAACTTAAACAATACCAGCCCCGCAAGCACGCCGGACTGTATCATGGAAGCAATTTGCGAGATGAGTAATATCTTATAACGGCTATGCCGGTCAGAGAGTGTACCGGCATAAGGTGAGAACAGCATAGAAGGAATAAGCCCTGCAAAACCTACAACACCCAGCATCAGCGGGGAGTGGGTAAGCCGGTATACCAGCCAGCTTACCGCCATGCGCTGCATCCAGGTACCAATAAGGGAAATGGATTGCCCGGTGAAGTATAACCGGTAGTTACGTGATCTTAGTGAACGGAATAGTTGAGATGGTTTCAAATTGGTTTTTTTATGCTTAATGCTGAACGCTGCCAGTGTTATGTTTAAATTACCTGGCGCCTGTATTATGAACTTTGAACTATTCTAAATGTTATGTTCAAAAGCATCGAAGCTGGTTGCCACATTAAACTTTAAACATTTACACTAAGCATTTAGGCTTGCGTTCTTCTTTGCGCGGCAGCATGCTGCATTAAGCTTTATACTTCTGCCTTGCGCCCTCAGCGTTCTGCGTTAAGCATTCAGCATTAAGCTTTCTGCTTTGCGCTTTACGCTTTCGGCTCATCGTAATCCGCCAGCCGCTGTATAATACCAGCTGCCTGCTTCAACACTTTCATTTCATCTGCATTTAACAGCACGCCCATAGCCCTGGCCAGCCATTCAGCCCGGATGTTCCTTATTTCAGCCAGCACCCTGGCGCCTTCTTTACTGAGCGATACCTGCACTTTACGCTTATCATCTTCCAGGGGTGTTCTTTTAATATAACCCTGCGCCTCCAGGTTATTCAGTATCTGCGACATAGCCTGGGCCGTTACTTTTTCCATGGCAGCCAGCTCAGAAGGCAATAGCTGCTTATGCTGGTCAAGCAAGGCCAGGGTAGTATTTTCTGTTACAGAAACCTGGTAAGGCACTGCCTGCTTGCGAAACTGGCGCAACAAGCGCGACAAAGCAGCCCGCATATCTGAGGCCAGCGCTATATCCTGGGCACGATTCATAATAATAAAGTAAATTAATAAAGTAACTTTACAAAGTTAGTGAATTATCACATTTTGGCAAAGGCCAATTGGCTGGTAACAGAAAGGTAATGATCGCATGGGGAAACTATACGCGCCAGCCGGTACACAGCTTTACAGGGGATACTATGGCAATAATCAAGAGGGAGCAGCCATCCTCCACCGGTTACACAACTTTACAGGGAACATTGAAAACAATGTGGTGAAATGGTGGTCATCACCTGCATCTCTCCTGGTTTTCTGTTGGGTTGATCATTCAGCGGATCTTCGGCCGGTAAATGCGTTAAATAAGCGTAGTGGGAAAAACAAGGTTTAGAATAAAGAGGGCTACATGCAGCAATAGGGCTTACCAATGCAAATGAAACAATACAATAAATAAAAATCCTGTAAGCAGCGATAAGGCTTGCCAATGCAAATGGAATAAATGCAGCCGCCCTCACTCCTCGCCCCCTTTCAGCGGCTCAGCATCTGCATGCGGGCTGCTCCATTGTTTCCACAGTTCATTATACTGCCCATCCGGCAGGCGGCGCTTTTCATAATGCCCGGCCGCTGTTTTTTGCCGCAGCCCTTCATAAATGCTCACGGCGCAAGCCACAGAAATATTCAGGGAACGGATAATACCCATTTGCGGAATAATGAAATTCCCATCTGCCTGTGCACGGATCTCCTCACTTACACCCATATGCTCATTACCAAACACAAGGGCTACAGAACTGGTAAAATCTATTTCATATAAGCTAATGGAATCAGCCGCCAGGTGAGTGGTGTAGATCTTATCATATTTTTTCCGCAGGGCAGCCATACACGCTGCAGCATCTTCAAACTGGTGGATAGTAAGCCACTTAGCCGCGCTGGACGAGCTTTTAGCGCCCCATTTCTTATGCCGTGGTATTTTATTGGTAAGCACATATATTTCCTGTATGCCCACAGCATCGCAGGTACGCATTACGGCAGAAATGTTATGCGGGTCCTGTACATTTTCCAGTACAACAGTAAGGTCGGGCTGGCGCTTGTTTAACACGCCTGTTAATCGTTCCCTGCGTTCAGGTGTCATAATCCGGTTTTGCTGGGGTCAAAAGTAATAAATACCTATGTATTACTTCTTATACATATTACTCCTTACTTTACTCAAAAACTCCGGCGATACACCTATATACCGCGCTATCTGGTGCTGCGGCACCCGCTGTACAATATGCGGGTACTTTTCCATAAAGGCCAGGTAGCGTTCCTCTGCCGTTTGTGAAACAGATGCATAAAAACGTTTCTGCAGCACACCCAAAGAGCGCTGCACCAGCAGGCGGTAGAATTTTTCAAACTTAGGCACCTGCTCAAACAGCTGCATTTTATTGTCGTAGTTGATCAGCAGCATCTCGCAATCTTCTACTGTTTCTATAAACATGTTGGAAGGCGTTTGCTCTGAAAAGCTGGACAGGTCGCTCACCCACCAGTCCTCTACCGCAAACAGCAAAATAGTTTCCGTACCTTCTTTATCCAGGTAATAGGAGCGGCAGCAGCCTTTTAACAGGTAAGCCTCAAAATCGCACACCTCTCCTTCCTGTAACAGGAACTGCTTTTTCTTTACTTTTTTAAATTGCAGCAAAGAGTGGAACAGTTCCAGCTCTTCTGCTGTTAACTGAATAAAACGGGCTACAGATGCATCTAACTGGTTGAACATAAAGTACCTTTACTCCATAAAAATAAACAGAAGCTACCTCATTTACAAAGCTACGGTTTGTACCTCCACCTGCATTTATGCCTGGTTCATCCCCTATTCTGCCTTATTCACGGCAGGCATCTTTACAGGTAAGGCCGTATAACCTTTCTTTGTACAATAAAAATTGATACCATGCAAACAACTACCCGAAAAAGAATATTGCAGGTGATCGTATTGCTGGGCGCTGTGTTTATACTGCTGCAGTTCATAAGGCCGGAAGTGCCCCACCCACCTGTTACCGGCGACCTGCAGGCCCCACCGGAAGTAAAGAGTATACTGCAAAGAGCTTGTTACGACTGCCACTCCAACCAAACGCAGCTACGCTGGTACGACCAGATTGCACCGGCCTACTGGCGGGTGGCCCAACATATAAAAGATGGCAGAAAGGGATTAAACTTTTCCGAATGGCAAAACCTGTCCCCGGCAGATCAGAAGGGCAAGCTGTTTGAATCCTTTAACCAGGTGCAGGCAGGCGCTATGCCGCTGAAAGATTATGCATTGGTACACCGGGATGCCGTGCTCTCTGAAAATGATGTAGCTGTTTTAAAGCATTATGTAGCCGGCATGGTGTCCGTTAAACCGGCGGATACTGCCCTGATAAACACAGCGGATAAGCAGTACAATAAATGGAAAACAGCCGCTGTTGCAGACAGTAAGGTACAGCCCACACCCAACGGCATTGACTATTTGCCCGACTACAAGAACTGGCAGGTAGTAAGCACTACAGACCGTTTTGATAACGGCACCATGCGTGTGATATATGGTAACGATGTTGCCATTAAAGCCATTCAGGAAAACCATATTAACCCCTGGCCCAACGGTACCATCTTTGCAAAAGTAGCCTGGGATCAGCTGCAGGATGCAGATGGTAATGTGCGCACCGGCGCGTTTAAACAGGTGGAATACATGATCAAAGACGATAAAAAATATGCTGATACCAAAGGCTGGGGCTGGGCGCGCTGGAAAACACCGGAGCTGAAACCTTATGGGAAAGATAAAATGTTCACCATGGAATGTATCAATTGCCACCGCCCCGTAAAAGACAACGACTTTGTTTTTACCATGCCTGTTAAATTTTAAAACCCTGTCAACAATGAAGTATACATATATCTTACTGGCTGCACTCTTTTTAGTTAGCTGCACCAACAAAATGGAAGATGCCGGAACACTTAATAAAACCGCATCATTACCGGCTGCCTTTAACTTTAATAAGCAGGGCTGGAAGGTGATCACCTCTTTTATTAACCGGCAGCAGGCTACTATGTCTACCCTTTATGGAAATGAGGCAGCTTTCAAATACGCCACCACCGGCGCCTCCGGCAGCTACCCGCCCGGCGCAGCTTTAGCGCTGGTAACCTGGAAACAGCAGGAAGATAAACGCTGGTACGGCGCCAGCATACCCGGCCAGCTGCAAACACTGGAGCTGGTAAGCACAATGGCAGCAAACGGCAGCGGCACAACAGCCACCTACCGCCAATATGAAGGCGCTGACCTTACGCTGGCTTCTCCGGCAGATAGCCTGACCAGGATTAAGTATATTTTAGGCCAAAAAGCATCGGTACTTCCATGAGGTTTGTGAACATTTACGGTGTCCTCTACGATAAGTAATTGGTTAGCAATGATAAAGTAACCGGTTTGGTAATTACAATTACCTCCTTATCTTCACCGTTCTATACAAACACAACATTCCTATGTTTAAAAAAGTACTGAAAGTCGTACTCGTATTATTACTGGTGCTGATTATAGCCGCCTTTGCCATCCCTTATTTCTTTAAAGATAAGATCATGGCCCTGGTAAAAACAGAGCTTAACAAAAACCTGGTAGCCAAAGTAGATTTTAAAGATGTGGATATTAGCCTGTTCCGCCATTTCCCACGCCTGGCCGTAGGTTTAGAGGAGCTGCAGGTTATTAACGTAGCTCCCTTTGAGGGCGATACGCTGGTATCCGTAAAACAGATTGATGCTGCCCTGAACCTCATGAGCGTAATAAAGGGCGATAAAATGGAGATCTATAACGTAACGCTGGACCAGCCCCGCATACATGCAATTGTGCACAGTAACGGGGAAGTGAACTGGAACATTACCAAACCGGACACCGCGCAGGCCAGCGCAGATACCGCTGCCAGCAAATTTTCCATGAGCCTGCAAAGTTATAAGATCGCTGATGCCTATGTAAATTATGACGATCAGCAGGGTAACATGCAGGCCATTATAGAACACCTGGACCACGAAGGCAAAGGTGATTTTACCCAGGACCTGTTTACCCTGGAAACCAGCACCACCGCGCAGGCAGTAACTTACCGCTACGGCCTGGTGCCTTACCTCTCCAACACAGCCGCTAAAATAGATGCAGATATCAGCGTAGATAATAAAACCAGCACCTATACCTTCAAGGATGGCAATGTATTGCTCAATAACCTGAAAGTAGCCGTACAGGGCTTTTTCAGGCTGGTGAATGATAGTACCTATGGTATGGACCTGAGCTTTAAAGCGCCCTCTACCAACTTCAAAGACTTATTATCACTGGTGCCTATTATGTATCAGCAGGATTTTAATAAGATTAAAACAGAAGGTACAGCCGCATTTGACGGTTTTGTAAAAGGTACTTATAGCAGCACACAAATGCCGGCCTTTGGCTTGCACCTGGCCGTGAAGAATGGTTTCTTCCAATATCCTGACCTGCCTAAACCGGTAAAAAATATTCAATTAGCCGTTAACGTGAGCAACCCGGATGGGGTGCCCGACCATACTGTGGTAGACATGCCTTCCGCCCATCTTGAAATGGATAATACCCCGCTGGACCTGCGCCTGCTGGTAAAAACACCGGTATCTGATATGTATGTGGATGGCGCGGCAAAAGGCCGCTTAGACCTTTCCAAGGTAACCCAGTTTGTAAAACTGGAATCCGGCACACAGCTTACCGGTTTGCTGGATGCAGACATCAGCGCCAAAGGCAATATGAGCGCTATTGAAAAACAGCAGTACGACCGTTTTTATGCAGCCGGCAGCCTGCTGGTAAATAACCTGCTGTACCGCAGCAAAGATTACCCGGATGGCGTAAAGGTGAATAACCTTTCCCTGAAATTTAACCCGCGTAATGTAACCGTGGAAAAGTTTGACGGGCAGTATATGGGCACCAACTTCCAGGCAAATGGCGAGGTAAATAACCTGCTGGCCTATATGTTTAAAAATGCCCCGCTGGATGGTAAGCTGAATATGAAAGCAGACCAGGTAGATCTTGACAAATGGATGGGCACGACCACAGCCACTACTACTACCGCAGATACCGCCGCTACAGCGCCTTTTGCCGTACCCGGCAACCTGGATCTGAACTTACAGGCACAGGTAGGCAAAGTGCATTATGATAAGCTGGACATGACCAACTTAACCGGCAGCCTGCAGATAAAAGATGAAACAGTAACCCTGCAACAAATAAAAGGTAATGCCTTACAGGGCAGCATGGAAGTGAATGGCAGCTACAGCACCAAGAACAGTAAGCAAAACCCGGATATTAACCTGGCTTATAATGTGCAGGACCTGGATGTACAGCAAACCTTTAATGCATTTAATACCGTACAAAAACTAATGCCTATCGGGCAGTTCCTTTCCGGTAAGATCACCAGCCAGCTAAAGCTGGCAGGCAAGCTGGGTAAGGATATGATGCCGCAATTAAGCTCCCTGAACGGCGATGGCAACCTGCTGCTGATAGAAGGTTTCCTGAAAAAATTTGCACCGGTAGATCAGCTGGCCAGTCAATTAAATGTAAGCCAGCTGAAAGATGTTTCCCTGCGTGATGTTAAAACCTATTTTGCATTTGAGAACGGCCGCGTAAAAGTAAATCCGTTCAAAATAAAGGTAAGCAACATTAATATGGCCATAGCCGGCTCCCACGGCTTTGATCAGTCGCTGGACTATACGCTGCAGCTGGCCCTGCCCCGCAGCGTTATGGGCGCGCAGGCTAACTCACTTATTAATAACCTGGTTACACAGGCCGCCAATAAGGGCGTACCTGTTAACGTGAGCGATAGTGTGCACCTGCAGGTATTGCTGGGTGGTAACATTGCCAAACCCACTTATAAAACAGATCTGCAGGAAACAGCTTCCAGCATGGCTGCCGGTCTGAAAGACCAGGCCGCTGCTTTGGTGAAGAATAAAGTAGACACTGTAAAGAACACGGTAAAAGATTCACTGAACCAGATAAAGAACAATGCCACCAATGCCATCAAAGACCAGCTGGCAAAACAGCTGAGCGGGCAAAAAGATACCGCTAACAAACAACCGGCTCAGAATACAGGCAAACAGGCAGAACAAACTTTAAAGAATACGCTGAATGGCCTGCTTAAAAAGAAAAAAGAGCAATAATTAGATTTGCGATTTCAGATATACTCACCGTTCCGGCCAGCCACCGGGACGGTTTTTTTTCGTATCTTATACTAACCTTAAATGCCAAGTTCATGACAACATTGCTGCATAGCACCTATTGCAATGCCAGTCTGCTGGCAGGTTTGCTGTTCCTTTTTATGGGTTATTTCATTCGCCGGTATCCTCCTAAAAGTTTAAAAACCTGGTATGGTTACCGCAGCTTTTACTCCACCCAGAATATTGAAACCTGGCGTGCCGCCAATACCTATGCCTCGCATATCTCCCTCCGTATAGGCATATTGCTGTTTGTATTTGGTATTGCCAGCGCACTGTTCTTTGAAAAGCAAACGGAACTTTTCTTTTATG
This sequence comes from Chitinophaga sp. GbtcB8, assembly GCF_019091455.1. Classification (GTDB taxonomy): domain Bacteria; phylum Bacteroidota; class Bacteroidia; order Chitinophagales; family Chitinophagaceae; genus Chitinophaga. Next base: position 27,118 of record NZ_JAGXJN010000018.1, on the reverse strand, counting down.
TAACTATTAGCCCGGTGGTAATTGGCGCCTTATACATGGTAGGTTATACGGAATGGATGCTGGGACAGGAATTTGACGAAGAAGGCAACAAACGCGACCCTGCAGATACGGAACCGGAATAACCTCCCAAAAAAAGGCGCCCCAAAATGGAGCGCCCTTACTTAAAACACTGTACTTAAATCTATCGAGTTTTAACCACCCTGCACATCGTGATCAGGGATAGCTGTATAATTCTCTCTCATTTTTTCCAGCTTGGCTTTACCATAAGCCAGCCGTGTAATTATCACAAATAATACCGGTACAATAAAGATGGCCAGGAAGGTAGCGGTGAACATACCGCCTAATACCGTCCAGCCCATGGTTTTACGTGCTTCTGCACCTGCGCCGGAGGAAAGTACCAGTGGTAATATACCCAGCAGGAACGCCATAGAGGTCATGATAATGGGGCGTAAGCGCAGCTTGGCTGCCTCTACGCTGGCCGTTACCAGCTCCATCCCCCTGTCCACACGCTCTTTGGCATATTCCACGATCAGGATGGCGTTCTTAGCCGCCAAACCTATCAGTGTGATCATACCTATCTGTGCATATACGTTGTTACTTAAATTAGGCAGGAAAGTAAGCACCAGGATGGCGCCGAACATACCTATTGGCACTGCCAGCAGTACAGAGAATGGTACGGCCCAGCTTTCATATAAAGCTGCCAGGAACAGGAACACGAAAATGATGGATAACGCGAATATATATACGGTTTTGGAGCCGGATAATAATTCCTCACGGCTTAGGCCGGAGAACTCGTACCCATACCCATCCGGCAGTTCCTGTGCAGCTACTTCCTGCAGCGCTCTGATTGCATCGCCGCTACTGTAACCCGGCGCCGGGCTACCGTTTATTTCCGCGGAGCGGAATAGGTTGTAGTGGGAAATTACCGGTGCGCTTTCTATTACCTTATAGCTGGTTAAGGTGCTTAATGGCACCATACCACCGGCCTGGTTACGTACATAGTATTGTCCCAGGTTCTTAATATCCCCGCGGTATATGGAGTCAGCCTGCGTTACCACGCGGAAGTTACGTCCGTATATCGTAAAGTCATTGATATAAGCGCTACCCATATAGGTTTGCAGGGCAGTAGCTATGTCTGATACCTGTACGCCCAGCTTCTTGGCTTTTTCACGGTCTATTTCCAGCAGGTAACCGGGTGTGCGCGCTGTGAAGAAAGAGAAGGCGCGGAGTATTTCCGGCCGCTGGTTAATAGCGGCAGTGAATTTCTGCAGCACCCCTTCAAACTGTTTAATATCCGTACCACTCCTTTGTTGTAAAATGAAGGAGAAACCGGCTGTTTGACCCAGACCAGGAATAGCCGGCGGCGGAATTACCACCACGTTGGCTTCCTTGAAACGGGAAAGCTTTTGTTGTATCTGCGCTACCAGGCCAAAGATCTGTTCAGATTTTTTCTTACGCTGATCCCAGGGTTTCAGCTGGCAGAAGATGGTAGCACTGTTTGATTTGGTAGCAAAGTTCACCACGTTCAAGCCACCTAATGCAGCATAGTGGCCAATGGCAGGCACGCTGTCCAGTATCTTCATCATCTGGCTCATTACCGATATGGTACGCTCTGTAGCGGAAGATTCCGGCAGATCGAAGGTAATGTACATACGGCCGTCATCTTCCGTAGGAATAAAACCGGAAGGCTTGTTCTTAAACAATAATACAGCGCCTATGCATATGCACAGCAGCAATATCATTACATACCGCGACCAGCGGATACTTTTCTTCACCCCTACAGAGTAGCGGGAGGTAGTATGCCCAAACCAGCGGTTAAACCGGAAGAAGAACTGGTTCAAACCTTTGGAATCCTTATCCAGATGCATGGGGCGCAATATCAAAATACACAATGCCGGTGTAAGCGATAAGGCCACAAAAGCGGAGATCAGTACGGAGATGGCGATGGTGATGGCAAACTGCTGGTACAAACGGCCTACAATACCGGGTATAAAACCTACCGGCACAAACACCGCCGCCAATATTAATGCAATGGCAATTACAGGCCCGGATATTTCCTTCATGGCCTGCGTTGTGGCCTCTTTAGGCGTCATATGCCCATGGTCAATATTATGCTGCACCGCTTCCACCACCACAATGGCATCATCCACCACAATACCAATGGCCAGCACAAACCCGAACAGGGTAAGGGTGTTAATGGTAAAACCTAATGGTATAAAGAAGATGAATGTTGCAATAATAGATACCGGGATAGCCAGTACAGGGATCAGCGTAGCGCGCCAGCTCTGTAAGAACAGGAACACCACTACTACCACCAGCGCCAGGGCTTCCAGCAGCGTTTCTACCACTTCGTGTATGGATACCCGGATTACGGTAACAGATTCAAACGGCACTACATAATCCACATCAACCGGAAAGCTTTTCTTCAGCTGCTCCATAGTGGCATATACATTCTCGGCAGTTGCAATAGCGTTACTACCCGGCGCCTGGTATACCAGCAGGTAGGATGCGCGTTTGCCATCCACATAAGAGTTACTGGCGTAGTTGAATTTACCCAGCTCTACGCGGGCTACATCTTTCAGGTACACCAGGTTACCATTTTCCGGTTTGGTTTTAATAATGATGTTACCAAATTCCTCCGGGGTAACCAAACGGCCTTTTACCTGTATGGTGTATTCAAACGTTTGGCCGGCCTGCGCAGGCGGGGCGCCTACGGTACCTGCGGTGATCTGCGCATTTTGTTCTGTGATGGCAGCTCTTACCTCATTGGCGGTAACCCCCATTTCGGCTAACCGGTCAGGCTTCAGCCACACGCGCATACTAAAATCATCTGCACGGGTAAAGATATCACCCACCCCTTTTGCACGTAGCAACGCATCTTTTGCAAATACGTTGGTATAGTTATCCAGGAAAGTAATGTCGTGCGTGCCTTTGGGTGAGTAAATAGCAACCAGCATTAAGATGCTGGGATTACGCTTTCTCACTATCAGGCCTAAACGTTGTACTTCCTGTGGCAGGGTAGGTTGTGCAATACCTACACGGTTCTGCACATCCAGCGCTGCAATATTAATGTCTGTTCCTACTTCAAAGTTGGCTGTTAAGCTTACTGCACCGTTACTGGTACTGTTACTTTGCAGGTAGGTCATGCCCGGTGTACCATTCACCTGTACTTCTACCGGTGTGGCCACGGTTTGTTCCACCGTTTGTGCATCAGCGCCGGTATAGGTACCGGTGATCTGCACCGTGGGTGGTGTAATATCCGGGTACTGCCCTACCGGCAGGGTGGTCATTGCCAGTAAGCCTACCAGCACCAATACAATAGCAATTACTATAGCGGTAACTGGTCTGCGTATAAAAGTATCTGCAATCATGATCGTTGTCTTCTATTGATTCAATCTGTTTTACTTCACTTTCACCTTTCACATTATGGCTTGCCGCCCTGTTGCGGGGGTGCGCCTAACTGTATTTTACCGCTATCGCGTAAACGTTGGAAACCTTCTGTGATCACCTTATCACCGGCTTGTATCCCATCTACGATCACGATCCGGTCTTTCAGCTTGGGCCCCAGGTGCACTTTACGTTGCAGGGCAATAGAATCTTTAGCTACATACACAAAGAATTCGCCCATTTGCTCTGTTACGGCTTTGTAAGGGATGATCAGCCTTTGACCTGAAAGGTCATTGAGTACATTCAGTACACAGCTCATACCGTCTTTCAGCTCATCGTCCGGGTTTTCAAACTCTATCCTTACTTTAATGGTACCGGTTTGGTTATCTACCCCGCGGTCAACAGTGGTGATATGGCCGGTATGTTTATAAATACCGCCGCCGGGCAGCTGCAGGCGGAAAGTGCTGTCTGCCGGGTTAATGGTTTTACCACGCATATTTGCAAAACGGCTTATTTCTGTTTCATTCACCACAAAATCCACCATAATGGGGTTTTCGCTGGATATAGTGTTCAGCAGCGTAGTGCCGGGGCTTACCTGTGCGCCCAGCTTTACCTGTGATATACCAATGCGGCCGGTGAACGGGGCTTTGATGATGGAATAATCCAGGTCTGTACGGGCTGCAAGCAGGCTGGCTTCGCCGGCGGCTACCTGGCTGCGGTTAGCTTCCAGTGTGGCCGTAGCATTGTCCAGCGTTTGGCGGGCAATGGCGTCCTGCTCTGCAAGGCGCTGGTAACGGTCCATATCTTTCTGGGCCCTGATAAAATTAGCTTTGGCGCTCAGGATATTGGCCTCTGCCTGGCGAACAGCGGCTTCATATTTGCGGCGGTCAATTTCATATAGGGCTTTACCCTTTTGTACTACATCCCCTTCTTTAAAGAAGATGCCGGTAATAAAACCGGATACCTGCGCACGCAGCTCCACACTGTTCACAGCTACCACCGTGGCAGGATATTTATCATAATAAATGGCGGGGGCTTCTTGTGCCACCACTGTATTCACTTGGGTAGGCGGCATAACAGGGGCACCTTTTTGAGCCGGACCCTTACAGGCGGTCCAGGAAAGCATGCCGAAAGCGCAAATAATAACTACGAATTCATTTTTCATCTGATAATCGTTTGTCTTGCATTGGCCGGAAAAGCTGTGTGAAGGCCCATCCGGACAGGTTATCTTTTTTAATTATTAGCTGTTAACGTTCCTAATGATCTCTGCAGATCTATTTTGCTGGACAGTACATCGTACAGTGAATTAAAATAATTCAGCTGTGCGCTGCGCAGGTCTGTTTCAGAGGTGATCACTTCCAGGTAGGTTTTTACACCTTCCTTGTATTGCAGGGCAATCAGGTCATACACCTCTTTGGCTTCCTGCATATTTTGCCGCTGTAACGTATAGTTATAGAAGTTACTTTTATAAGCGGCCATGGCCTGCGTATACTCTGTACTGATCTGGCTTCTCAGCGATGCAAAATCCCAGTCGGTACGTTTCAGCTGCAGCTCTGCTGCGCGTATGTTCTGCGTACGTTTGGTGCCCTGGAAAATAGGTACAGACAATTTTAACCCAAAGAAAGAGTTAGGGAAATTATTGTTGTACAGTTTGGAGAACTCATTATTCAGGTATGCGGCGTTATAGTTGGCAAAGGCCGATACGGTGGGCAAAAAACTCCATTTATTATAGGTCAGCTCTGCCTGCAGCAAACGTTGCTGTGTTTGCAGCAGCTGGTATTCTATACGGTTCTCGTAAGTAACGGTAACGGATGTATCCAGCGATACTTCGCTTTCCATTTGCAGCGTATCATCTATCAGCTTCAGGTCGCCGGTATTGGGGTAGCCCATTAGCTGGCGCAGCTGTGCATAGGCGCTGTTCAGCTGTTCCTGCGCGGTTTTGCGCTGGCCTTTGGCATTGTTCAGGGAAATGTTGGCGCGCTTGTAATCTGTTTTATCTACAATGCCGCCCTGGTATTGGTTATACGCATCTTTCTGGCTGCGCTCCAGGCGAATAATGTCCTCTTCCAGCACAGAGATCTGCCGTTTGGTAAGCAGCACATTATAATAGGCCTTGCTTACATTGGTGATCACATCTATCTGGCTGCTGGCGGTGTTTTGCTTAGCCTGGTTACGTACATCCCTTGCCGTGCGGCTGGCCAATAGTACATCGCGGTTAAAGAGGTTTTGATTCAGGGAAAAGCCTACTGTGGAGCTGTTTTCCACCCCTGCCCTAATGGGGCTGCCGTTAAAATAGCTGGTGGGCACCTGCAGGTAATGCTGAATATTATAATCCAGGTTGATCTGCGGATACCAGTCTGCCAGCTTACTTTTGATCGTAGCTTCCGTAATCGCTTCATCTATCATGGACTGCCTTACTACCGGTTGGTGAGATAATGCATACTTGATACAATCGCGTAAATTGGCATCGGGCAATAATGAATCAGGTAATTGCTGTGCGTATGTATAACTGGTATGGAAAGCCATACCTATTATCACCGCCAGGAAAAGTGTTTTTTTCATATTTAACGATCAATTCATCTTATACCAATCAGAATATAACAACGGGCACCCGTAAATGGTTATAAGTACGCCACTTCGTAATAATTTATACAATTATTACAAAAAGTTGATTAACGGAATATTAAATCCGCTAATAGCCCGCTATTAAGGTTGCTAAGCCGTTGGGCGATGCCCCAACTGCGTATCAGGTAGGTTTTAGGTGTTAAATGTTACGCAAAGATAGCAATGCAATCCAAATTTATATGGATATCTGGTTAAGTGGTTAAATACCTATTTAACCATGCATTATTTATTACGTCCGCTATGAATATGTTTTTCCGCATGGTAAGAGGAGCGTACCAGCGGGCCTGATTCTACGTAATCAATGCCCATGGCATAGCCAATTTCACGATATTCTGCAAACTCATCGGGGTGTACAAAGCGTACTACCGGTAAATGTTTGGGGGTGGGCTGCAGGTACTGGCCCAGGGTTATTACATCTACCCCATTATCATACAGGTCCTGCATAGCCTGTATCACTTCTTCCTTGGTTTCACCCAATCCCAGCATAATACCGCTTTTGGTACGCATGCCGCCTTCTTTTAACCGGCGGATAACTTCCAGGCTGCGGTGGTACTTGGCCTGGATACGTACCTGCTTGGTGAGCCTTTCCACTGTTTCCAGGTTATGGGATACTACTTCCGGCGCTACTTCTATAATGCGCTGCAGATTTTCCCACTGGCCTCTGAAATCGGGGATCAGGGTTTCCAGGGTGGTATCAGGATTCAGGGCACGGATGGCTTTGATGGTATTGGCCCAGATGATGGAGCCGCCATCTTTCAGCTCATCCCTGTCTACAGAGGTTAACACGGCATGTTTCACCTTCATTAAATAAATGGCTTCTGCCACACGCTGGGGCTCATCCCAGTCAACTGCTTCAGGGCGGCCGGTGGCCACGGCGCAAAAGCCGCAGCTACGGGTGCAAATGTTGCCCAGTATCATAAAGGTAGCGGTGCCTGCGCCCCAACATTCTCCCATGTTAGGACAGTTACCGCTTTCGCAAATAGTATGTAATTTATGGGTATCAACCAGGTTACGTACCTGTTTGTAGCTTTCTCCTATTGGTAATTTCACACGCAGCCAATCTGGTTTTTTGGTCCTGGGGGCTGCTGCCGGTGTTCCACATACGGTTTGTTCTTGCATCGCTAACTCCTTTCTTTAAGAGCAACAAAGTTACCTATTATTCACTAAAAATGGTTATACCGTTGCAGGGCTATTATCCATCAGATAATCAACCATTTAACAATATAACCATCCAATAATTTACTTCTTATCCCAACGCTTGCCGAACTGCAGGCTCAGGTACGCGTTGAAAAAGAACTTTTTATTATCCTGGTACACCAGTATGGGTACACTTTTAGTATAGTATTCTGCATTTATACCTATTTCCAGGGCGCTTACCACTTCATTGAACTTGGCCCAGTCAAACCGCAGGCCTGCTTTGGCGTGCAGCCCGGGTACCACGGTCAGCTCGCCCCAGCCTTTGCCAAAACCGCCGCCGGCAATGATCTTGGAGGGCGTAATAAAGGCGGTGTCCAGGTCAGGATCCGTACCATATTTAATATCCTTTACTTCTCCGCTGGGGGTTTCTACTTTCAGGTAATAGGGTTTCTGCAGGCCTATAGAAATACCACCATAATAAATGGCATTTACCTCTACCCCATTCTTATTGCCTTTGCCGCCTATCAGGTAGCGCTGGCCTATACCCAGTTTGGCCTGGTAAAAATTATTTTGTTTCCCGTAGATGTAAGGCTTTTCTGAATAAGCAAAGTCGCCTACCGGTACAAAGGCGCCCGGTTTTTTATCTTCCTTGGGGTCTTTCTTTTCTGCAAATTCAAACTGGAAGTAGTTCACTATTTTCCGGTTCTTGCGGTAGCCCAGCTCAAAAAAGCCGCTCCAACCGTCTGTGTTTAGCCGGCCCCCTATAGAAAACTCCCGGTCATAATTATTCTCCCCTTCTTCCAGCTCCCTGAACAGGGAAATGCGTTTCAGCTTTCTTTGTTCCCGCTCCTGTTTTTTGGTTTCTTTATCAGACTGGGCCTGCAAGCTGCCTGCCACTAATAATAAGAACAAGAATAAGTGTAATTTTTTCACAGTAATTGGGCTATTTGTATCAAATGTAATGAAAATCCCAAACTCTCCTCTTCAAACGCCTCCTATAATAAACGCCGGTTTTCATTTATTGTTACAAACTTACCCGATTTTCTGTGCATATATAAATTGGCCTGGTCCATTATAAAAAATGCTTTTACTTTACATTTTAATTAAACCAGCAGCCAATAAAACTCTTATCATATGCAAACCTCCAAGATCGTATATAACGGCGAATTACGGACTTCCGCCACACACCTGCAAAGCAGCACTACCATAGAAACAGACGCCCCGGTAGACAATAACGGCAAGGGGGAACGTTTTTCCCCAACTGACCTGGTAGCTACTGCCCTGGGATCCTGCATGCTTACTATTATGGGTATTAAGGCCCGCGAAAATGGCTGGTCGATAGAAGGCACCCAGGTAGGTATACAAAAGATCATGGGCACAGAGCCCCGCCGTATTACCGGCGTAAAGGTGGTGTTTGACTTTCCGCCCAACCATACTTTAGGTGATAAGGAAAAGACTGTTCTGGAAAGAGCGGCCCTTACCTGCCCGGTAGCTAAAAGCGTACACCCGGATATATTACAGGATGTAACTTTTAACTGGTAATTGTTAGTGTGCTGGTATGCTAATGTGCTGGTTTTTGTTGAAATACATTCACACAATCACCAACCATATATCACTATCACTCATCAACAAAGACCAACACATTAGCACGAGCACATTCATTTGCATATCTGCACATCTTCCATCTGCACATCAGATTATTCCCTGCCGCAGCAGCTTAGCTCCTATTGCGCATTCCAGGCAGCGCTTTTTATCACAGTAGTTTTGCTTTAGCTGTAACAGCGCCTGGGAATCCAGCGCACTTTTTTGGCAAACGCCAATATCATCCCAGCCCTGGGTAATGCGGTTTTCTTCTGCAGGCAGCTGTTCTATCAGGTCTAATGCACGGTCCTGGTAATAGCTCAATCCTTTCTCACGGCCATAAAGGAATAACAGGGGCAGTATAGTATTGATCAATATATTATGTACGGCCAGCTTGCCGGGGCAATAAGTTTGCGTAAGCGGCCCATCCAAATGATAATGTTCATGCCAATAGGGAGAGAGCTGTATGGAAAACAGCTGCTCAAACCCGGTAATAGTTTCCGTTTCCAGTATTTTAGAGAACAGGTGAGGCGTTTTATGCAGCAAAACCGCCAGGGAAGCTATACGTAAGGTAGGGAATGAGGCAGGGCGCATGCGCAGCCATTTCCACAAATGTGTGGGTATAGGCTGCAGCTTATATTTATGCCGCAGGTAATTATATTCCTGTTGCAGTTCCAGCGGATATTCATCTTCAAAGGCTTCCTGCAGCATACCGGCCTGGCCAAATAACAAAGCCTCCAGCTGTAAAAGGCTGGGCCGGTGCCTGGTCAGCAAATTATGGGGTAAGCTTTGCGCCAGCTGTAAGAACGCCGGTGCATTTACCGGCACGCCAAAACTTTGGGCAATGGCCCGGTAACAAACTTCTTCCCAGTTATATTTAGTTTGCAGCAGCCAGGTATGCAGGGTAGTGGTTTTACGCTCCCAGCGTTCTATCAGTAAGCGCTCTTTCCAGTTATGCCAGATCAGGTCCGGCACCTCACTGGCACTGTATTCACAGGGTACAAACACGGATGCTTGCCGGAAATCCTCATAACGGCTCAGCAACATTTTTGGAATTTGCTGCTCCAGGGCTATACAGGGGGGCATATGATCCGTATCATAAACATCTACATCATGCTCAAATACCACATGCAGGATCACATTGCTGTACTGCTGGTTGTGCTGGTGCCCGTGGCGGTACCAGTCAGATGTGCGCACATGCAGCTCCACATTGCCGGCCCACAGGGTATTACCGATCTTTATTTTAGCTGCCGTAAAATCAGGCCCTGCATCATGGTTATGCACGCCGGTATACTGCACCTCTACCGGAACCCCATCAATCGTTGTTAAACCGGTAGTATTAAATAAACGGCATTTCCAGATATGCTGAAAAAGATCTTCGGTTAATAAAGGGCTAACGCTTGCGATCATTGGTTTTGGTGTTTAAAGGTCAACAATAAAAGCACTCTCTTTGCTAAAATTATTAGCAATATACATCCCTCCCTCCGGTTTTCCAAATTTGGAAAATTCATAAAAGTACTATTACCTTTGCACCCAGTTCTTAAACATCACTTATCCAGAAAGGCGGAGGGACTTGGCCCTGCGATGCCTTAGCAACCAATTCTGCTGTTACCAGCAGAAAAAAGGTGCTAATTCCTGCCCCGGTACATACCGGGGAAAGATAAGTTGGCAGAGGTAATTCTTCCCGCATAATATTTAAAAGGGGCTCTTCCAACTACAGGAAGAGCCCTTTTTTATTTCCACCCCTTTCCGGATAACACCATTAAAAAGAACTTTTTTATTTGCATGAAAACAGCCACTCAACTCATTCATAGCATCCCGGTAGATGAGCTCACAGGCGCCATCTCTGTGCCCATCTATCAAACCTCCACCTTTGTGCAGGAATCGCCCGGCATTAATAAAGGTTTTGAGTTTTCCCGTGCCAACAACCCCACCCGCAAAGTATTGGAAAACCTCATCTGCACCCTGGAAGAAGGCTATGCAGGTTTTGCCTTTGCCAGCGGTATGGCAGCCATAGATGCGGTGTTAAAGCTGTTAAAGACCGGCGACGAAATACTGGCGGTAGAAGATACCTACGGCGGCATTTTCCAGATGTTCAACCACATGATTGAGCGTTTTGGCATTAAAGTGAACTTTACAGATACCAGCAACATTGATAACGTAACGGCCGCCATTACGCCCAAAACAAAGTTCATATGGCTGGAATCACCCACCAACCCTACGTTGAAGATCTCCGACATTAAATCCATCAGCAAAATAGCCAAGCAGCATAACACCCTGCTGGTAGTAGATAATACCCTGTGTACGCCCTTGTTGCAGCAGCCCATACCAATGGGGGCCGACATTGTAATACACAGCGCCACCAAATACCTGGCCGGCCATACGGATGTAATTGCAGGCCTGGTAGTGGTGAACAACAAATCACTGGCCGACCAGCTGCGTTTTAACCAGAACATTTCCGGTAGCATCCTGAGCCCGTTTGAAGCCTGGCTTACCATACGGGGTATTGAAACCCTGTACCTGCGCCTGGAAAAACAGTGCAGCAATGCACAGTCCATAGCCAGCTGGCTGGCTACCCACCCGGCGATAGATAAAGTATTTTACCCGGGCCTGGCCACCCACAAGAACCATCACATAGCCCGCAAGCAGCAAAAGCTGTATGGCGGCCTGGTGAGCTTTTCCCTTAAAAGCGACAATATCAAAAACGCCATCCGTATTGTAAATGCAACGCGCCTGTTTAAGCTGGCAGAAAGTTTTGGCGGCGTAAAAAGTATGCTGGATCACCCGGCTACCATGACGCACCGTAACATACCGGAAGACTTCCGTAAGCGTGCCGGCCTGCAGGATAGCTGCATACGCCTGTCTGTAGGTATTGAAGATGCAGATGACCTGATCAGCGACCTGAAACAGGCTTTAGATAAATTAAACCAACCATCTGGCAAACAAACCACCGTTTTACAATAGCAAGCTAAACGCCGAACGCTTAACGCAAAACGCCTTTAAGCATGGCAGGAAGCGTTCAGCATTAAGCGTTAAGCACTAAGCATTAAATTAAATTATGGAAAGTAAGATCATTAACCTTGGCATTTTCGGATTTGGATGCGTAGGACAGGGACTTTACGAAGTATTGAACAGAACAAAAGGCATTAATGCCCGCATCAAAAAAATATGCATTAAAGACCCTAACAAAGCTCGTCCTATAGACATGAGCTATTTCACCACGGACAAGAACGAGATACTGGAAGACCCTACCATTGATGTAGTGGTAGAGCTGATCAACGAAACAGAAGCAGCTTTTGAGATCGTAAGCACCGCCCTGCGTAATGGCAAAGCCGTAGTAAGCGCCAGCAAACGTATGATTGCGGAAAACCTGCCCGCTCTGTACCAGCTGCAGGTAGAGAACAGGGTACCCTTCCTGTATGAAGCTTCCAGCTGCGCCAGTATTCCCATTATCCGCAACCTGGAAGAGTATTATGACAATGATCTGCTGAATGCAGTAGAAGGCATCTGCAACGGATCCACCAACTATATACTCACCAAAATATTTGAAGAAGGCCTGAGCTTTGAAACCGCCCTGCAACAGGCGCAGGAGCTGGGTTTTGCAGAAACGGATCCTACGCTGGACATTGAAGGTTATGACCCCAAGTTTAAAATAGTGATCCTGCTGCTGCATGCTTTTGGCACCTTTGTAAAACCGGAAGAAGTATTCAACTTCGGCATTCATCACCTCAATGATTTTGATATACAGTTTGCCCGCCAGCGCGACTCCACCATCAAGCTCATTGGTAACTGCCGCCGGCAGAACGGGCATGTAAATGCTTATGTGCTGCCACACCTTATTAAAGAGCATAACCTGCTGTATGATGTATACAACGAGTATAACGGTATTTTGCTGGAAAGCGCGTTTACAGATAAGCAGTTCTTTGTAGGCAAGGGCGCAGGTGGTACAGCCACCGGCAGCGCAGTGCTGTCTGATATTTCAGCGCTGCTGTATAACTACCGCTACGAGTATAAAAAGATCAAGCAAAACAACCAGCCCACCTTTACAAACGATGTGCAGCTGAAAGTATACCTGCGTTATAAAACACCTGACCAGGTAGACCTGACCGCGTTCTACAACATTTCAGAGAAATACGAATCCCCTACCTACCGCTATGTAGTAGGCATTATTAACCTGCAAAAGTTGAAAGAAAATAACTGGCTGAGGAATAAAGATGTGAACTTACTGGTGCTGGAATAAGTATCCACGGTTCACAGTCCGCGGTCCACGGCCTTTTAGGCGGTGGACCGTTTTTTATTATTGCACTGCTGCTGCTGTTGCCAACCGTGTTAGCTGCTCTACTACCTTGCTTACCGGCAGCCCCATTACATTGTAAAAGCAGCCGTTAATACGGTCAATGCCCACAGCGCCTATCCAGTCCTGCACCCCATAGGCGCCGGCTTTATCATAGGGTTTGTAATGATCTATATAATAAATGATCTGTTCCTGTGTAAGGGGTTTAAAATGCACTTCTGTAATATCTACAAAACTAACCTCATGGGCAGGGCCCTGTTTAATAACTACACCCGTCATTACCTGGTGAATGCGGCCGCTCAGGGTAGTAAGAATGTTAACAGCATCTTCCCGGTCCTTGGGTTTGCCAATAATAGTATCATCCAGCACTACTACGGTATCTGCCGCAATTATAATATCATTACTATCGCACAGCACCGTTACGGCAGCTGCCTTTTGGCGGGCTATATGTACGGGCACATCCGGTATATGCATATCCGGCGGAAAAGTTTCCGCTGTTTCCACCACCTTCACTTCAAAAGGAATGCCTGCCTGCTCCAGCAATTGCTTACGCCGGGGCGATTGCGATGCCAATACCACACGTTGTCCCTTATACATTAATGATAGATTTTAAAGAATATCATGGATAAAATGCCGCTAAGCATTACCCATTTTATGAGCGAGCTTACTTTATGATAATGTTCCGTCAAATGCGCCTTCTTTAATAGGAACCATATATAAATAGCAGGCGCCTGCACCAGCAGCAGCAAATAGGCAATGGCCAGGTACCAGCCGGGTATAGCTACCCTGATCTCCACCAGCAGCAGCAATACCTGCAATACCAGCAGCAGGCCATAACATAAGCGCTTGGCCGGCAGCACACCCCATACAATAGGAATAGTACGGCAGCCGTCTTTACTGTCGCCGATCATATCTTCCAGGTCTTTCACCACTTCCCGTATCATAGATATTACAAAGGCAAAGGTTGCATATACACCAATGATCTGTATCAGCTTACGCCCGGCCGTAGACATAATGGCTTCCAGGCTTTCGTAGATCTGCTTTTCATAAAAGCCCACCACCACTACAGACAGGGCCGTTAATAAAGAGATCACCACATTGCCTATCAGCACCTGCCGTTTAAAAGAGGTGGAGTAAAACCATAATAAAAGGGAGCACAGCACCTGGGTAAAGCCCAGGTAGATCTGCCCTATTTTCCAGGCCACTATAAACCCGATGGATACGCCGGCCATATTAAACAGGGTATGCCAGGCCATGGCCCAGCGGCGGCTGATGATCTTGTCCAGCACCATTTTATCCGGCTTATTAACGATATCTATATTAATATCAAAATAATCGTTAATAATGTAACCACCGGCAGCTACCAGCACCGTGGAAATACATAATAGCACAAAACATAGCACAGAAAGAGAAGGGCGTTCCCCGCTGTTTGCCAGTACCGGCGCTACTACGCAGAATTGCAGTAAAAACTGCGTTAACCCGATATAGATCAGGTTGGGGTAGCGTATCAGCTTTAAAAATGCAGCCAGTAGTTTCATAAAAGTTCTTCACAATTTGAATATATAGTTGCAATTGGTTGTAGCTGGCAATATAAAGTATTTCCAAACTGGCAACTGTAACTATTTCGACGCGATGGTTTCATCAATTTCCCAATGCCCGTTCAGCTTCAATACCTTTTCCAGTATATCCCGCACACAGCCGTTGCCGCCATTAAGAGGTGATATATAACGGCAAATGCCTTTGATCTCCGGCACCGCATCAGCCGGGCACACTGCCAGCCCTACCATTTGCATACAGCGGTAGTCCGGTATATCATCCCCCATATATAACATTTCTTCCCAGCGCAGGTCATGTTCTATTACATAATCCTGCAGGCGTTCTTCTTTATGGGTAACGTTGAGGTATATATCTTTTATACCCAGCCCCTGCAGGCGGCTCACCGTGCTTTCAGACCTGCCGCCGGAAATGATCACGATCCGGTAGCCTTTTTTCACAGCCAGCTGCAGCGCATAACCATCCTTTACACTCATTTTCCGGGACATTTCCCCACCGGGCAGCAATTGCACCGTACCGTCTGTAAGCACACCGTCCACATCCAATACAAACGTGGTGATAGGCTTGAAAAGTGATAAAACGTTCATTCTTTGATTTAATGATTGGAAGCGGGAAATCAGTGTGTCTTTTTAATGATACCTGGGTAACCTGTAGTGCGCGCGTGACCATATTATATATATGGTGTGGCATTCGCGTAATACAGGTTACTCAGCAGATCGCAAAAATATGTTTTATTGGCTAAAGTTTATTTGCCTGGAATTGGTAAATACTGTCTGACAGTACTTTGTAAAGCTGCTGGAACAGGGCATCATTACCCAATAGCTGCTGGTGCAGCTGCATGGTAGCTGTATCGCCCCGCATAGCCGGCCCTGTTTGCACCGCCTCCGGCGGATATTTATCCAGGCGCTCAAAAGTTTCCCTTATAATAGGCTGCAGGAGGCTAAAATCAAGCCCCTCCTGCTCACAATATACCTTTGCCCGGGCAATCAGGTGGTTGGTAAAGTTATTACACAGCACCGCAGCCAGGTGTAATTGCAGACGCTGGTGCGAGTCTACGATCTCTATGCGGGAAGCAATGCTTTGCGCAAGGGACTGTAAACGGCGCAGGGTCTCATCATTACCGGCCTCCAGCATAATTGGAATGGGTGGCGGGGTCTTAATTTCCTTCCGCAGGGATTGCAGCGGATATAATACCCCTGTGTGGGTGGATATACGGCTAATAGCATCCAGAGGTACGGCCCCTGCCGTGTGCGCTACTATGCGCCGGCCCAGGCGCAGCTCATCATTCAACGCCGGTATGGCCGTATCATTTACCGCCAGTATATACACATCCGCCTCCATATAAATATCCAGTAGATCGTTGGTAGCAGGCGCATGTAATACCTCGCCCAGCTCTTTAGCGCTCTCTGCGCTGCGACTGATGACTTGCTTGATCTGGTGCCCGTTGATCTTTAATAATTGTCCGAAAGCATGTGCTACATTACCGGCACCTATAATTACAATCTCCATAGAATTGGTCCTTTTTATCCGTTTTTAATCTTCTGCGACGCCGAATATATGAATATACGGCCATATGTAACCTTCCCCTTGCCATTATTCACATTAAAACAACCTATAACGCAATAAAACAAAGCCTTATTTTTTATTTTCACCCTTAATTTCTATACTTGCAAAAATCGTATTGTTATTTTTTATATTAAATTTTGCATATTTAGCTCGCAATAAAGAAGGCATTCATGGCAAAAAATCTAGTTATAGTTGAGTCCCCGGCCAAGGCTAAGACCATAGAAAAGATATTAGGAAGTGACTTTGAGGTAAAATCTTGTTTTGGTCACATACGCGACCTGGAAAAGGACGATATGGGTATCGACATTAATAATAACTTCAAACCTAAATATGCTGTTCCCGAAGATAAGGAAAAGATAGTGAAGGAGTTAAAGAAGTTAGCCAAGGATACCGACGAAGTATGGCTGGCAACGGATGAGGACCGTGAGGGGGAGGCCATATCCTGGCATTTATGTGAGGTATTGGGGCTGGACCCCCAGACCACCAAACGCATAGTTTTCCATGAAATTACCAAACCTGCCATAGAAAGGGCCGTACAACAGCCCCGTTTGCTGGATATGAACCTGGTGAATGCCCAGCAGGCCCGCCGTATACTGGACCGTATTGTGGGTTTTGAGCTGTCTCCGGTGCTATGGCGCAAAATGAGCATGCGCAACTCCCTCTCTGCCGGCCGCGTACAATCAGTAGCCGTAAGGCTCATTGTAGAGCGGGAGCGGGAGATCAATACCTTTAACTCAGTAAGCAGCTTTAGGGTAGAAGCCTTTTTTACCGCTAAGGATAACCAGGGTAGATCCCTGAGCTTTAAGGCCGAAGGCCCTTCCCGGTTTAAAACGGCGGAAGATGCGGAAAAATTCCTGCAACAGTGCATAGGCGCTACCTATACGGTAAAGGATATACAGGTAAAACCGGCCAAAAAATCGCCGGCAGCGCCTTTTACCACTTCCACCCTGCAGCAGGAGGCCAGCCGTAAGCTGGGCTACAGCGTTTCCAAAACCATGCTGCTGGCCCAAAAATTGTACGAAAGCGGTAAGATCACGTACATGCGTACGGATTCCGTAAACCTGTCCGATACCGCACTTACTGATATTAAACAAGCCATTGAAAAGAGCTATGGCCAGCGTTACCACCAGCACCGTAAGTTCAAGAACAAGAACGAATCGGCCCAGGAAGCGCACGAAGCCATCCGTCCTACCTACATGGACAATGCTACTATTGATGATAGCGATACCCGCCGTTTATATGAGCTGATCTGGAAGCGTACCATTGCCAGCCAGATGGCCGATGCAGAACTGGAAAAAACCATCGCTAAAATTGATATTTCCACCAATCACGAGGAGCTGACAGCCAGCGGTGAAGTGCTGAAATTTGACGGCTTCCTGAAAATATATATGGAAGGCCGCGATGATGAAGATTCGGATGAAGAAGACCAGGAAGGCGTGCTGCCTCCCCTGGCAGTAAAACAGGTGGTGGACCTGAAAGAAATGAAGGCTACCGAACGTTTTACCCGCCCGGCCCCCCGTTATACGGAAGCCAGCCTGGTAAAAAAGCTGGAGGAGCTGGGCATAGGCCGCCCCTCTACCTACGCGCCTACCATTACCACCATCCAGAAACGGAGTTATGTGGAAAAGCGCGATAAAGAAGGGATAAAACGTGAGTTCCGTATCATGACGCTGAAAGCGGATAATATCACTAAAACCGCCGATACAGAAAATACCGGCGCAGAAAAGTCTAAACTGTTCCCTACAGATCTGGGCATGATCGTTACCGACTTCCTGAACCAGTACTTTGATTCTGTAATGGACTATGGCTTTACCGCCAAAATTGAAGAGGAGTTTGATGAAATAGCCAACGGCAAAAAGGTTTGGAACAAAATGCTCAACGAGTTCTATGAGCCCTTTCACCAGGATGTAGCCAATACCCTGGAAAAGGCAGAACGGGTGAAGGGTGAGCGTTTACTGGGCGAGGATCCTGAATCCGGCAAGCCTGTAGTAGCCCGCATGGGACGCTATGGCCCCATGATACAGATAGGCAAGGCTGAAGATGAGGAAAAGCCCCGTTTTGCCAAGCTGAAAGCCACCCAAAGCATTGAAACCATTAGTATGGCAGATGCCATGGAGCTGTTCCGCCTGCCCCGTAACCTGGGCATGTTTGAAGGCCAGGAAGTAACGGTGAACATAGGCCGCTTTGGCCCCTATGCACAGCACGATAAGAAGTTCTACTCCCTTAAAAAGGAAATGGACCCTTACACCGTAGAGCTGGAAGAAATAGGGCCCCTGATCGTGGAAAAACGTACTGCCAAAGACGAACGTACGATCAAGGTATTTGAAAAAGAAAAGATCCAGATCTTAAAAGGCCCTTACGGCCCATATATAAAGCAAGGGTTGAAGAACTATAAGATACCGAAGGAAAGGATTGATCACGCTGCGGATATTACCGTGGAAGAAGCCAAAGCCATTATTGAAGATGTAAAGGCCAACCCACCCAAGAAAAAGGCACCGCCTAGAAAGAAGAAGACTGAATAATTTGCAGATGTGCAAATATATGCTGTTGCAATACTTTCCGCCACATCAGCACATTAGCATATCAGCACATTAGCACATTGTGACGCGTATGAATGAAACAAAAGAAATTAATGCTCTGTTCCATTTGCTGGACGACCCGGATCAGGAAGTATTTGATACCGTAGCCAGTAAAATATTGCTGTTTGGGAAAGAAATCATACCCAACCTGGAGAATTTGTGGGAGAATACAATTGATGAATCTATCCAGGAACGGATAGAACAGCTTATACACCGCGTACATTACCAGGACCTGCAGATAGCTATACAACACTGGACCCGCGCAGAAACACCGGACCTGCTGCAGGGCGCCATGCTGGTAGCCCGCTACCAGTTCCCGGATATGCAGCCCAACCCGGTAATGACAGAGATTGAGCGCATTAAACGCAACATCTGGTTAGAGCTGAACAACTATCTTACCCCGCTGGAGCAGATCAATGTGCTCAACAGCATGATCTATAACTACTTTGGGCTAAAGGGCGAGGAAGTGGCTTACATGCGTAAGAACCAGTTCTTCATTAACCAGGTAATGGAAGCCAAAAGGGGTAACCCCATCACTAACGGCATTATTTACCAAAGCCTGTGCGCCATGCTGGACCTGCCGGTATATGCCGTAAACATTCCCCGGCAATTCATACTGGCTTACTTTGATTCCTTTTACGATTTTGCGGAACCGCCCAAACCGGATGATTACCGCATCCTGTTCTTCATAGATCCCATGCAGGGGCAGATCTACTCCCACCAGGATGTAGAAACCTACCTGAAAAGGGTATCTGTACCGCCGGTGCCGGCCTACTACCGCCCGCAATCCAATAAACAGATCATCCGTTTTTTGCTGGAGGAGCTGGCCAAATGTTTCCAGGAAGATAAAGAACGGTACAGGTATGATGAGCTGGTGAACCTGATCAATATGCTGGCGGATTAACGCTGAATGCTAAAGCTTAACGCCAAACGCTGATTGGTGCATATAACAATGCCGCAATCAGCGTTTGTGTTTATAAACGTTTCCAGTAAATAATAGTACCGGTAAGCCCGCCGTGTGGCTTTAATGCAAAATCCGGGATAACCCCGGTCCGCTGGTACCCCATTTTATCATACAGCCCTGCCGCACCTTCATCTTCCGCAGTATCCAGCGTAAGCAGGGTTTTACCTTGTTCAACAGCAATACGCTCTGCCGCCTGCAGCAGCATACGGGCCGCACCCTGGCCGCGGTATTCCACGCGGGTCATCATTTTGGCTATTTCTGCGCGGTGTGGCTGGTTGGGCGGGCAATCCAGCAACAAGGTTACAGTACTGATCAGCAGGCTGCCCTCATAGGCGCCCAGTATTACCCGTTCTCCACGGCCGGCAGCTGCCAGTGAGGCCTCCCAGAAGGCGGTAGCTTTTTCAGGCGCTAAGGGGTGCATAAAACTAATGGAGCCGCCATTGGCAACCGTGTCAATGATCAGGTTTGCCAGGGCGGCAATAGTTGCCGGCTGGCTGCTAAGGGTGGCAATAGTGAATTTGGCATTCATATACACTGGTGGTTGATAATATAAAAAGCAAAACGCCGATCCCTTCGTGGTGATCAGCGTTCTGCATTATATGTTTTGCATTAAGCTTTTAATTGCTTTCCTGTTTTCCTTTCATTTTGGGATAAGACATTACGATCAGGTCATTCATCACATTCACAGCCTCATCCAGGTAAGGATCTTTTGCGCGGAATTTTAACCAATCCTTATTACGGGCCACTTTGCCGGTATCATTACCCAGCTTGTCGAGGTCTGTTTTCAGGCTGGCAATATTCAGCTCCTTCACCTTATCATTTACAGAATCATATTTCTTCAATGCTGCGGTATTGTTCTTTTGTTCGGTCTTATACGTTTGCATATTCAGCGGGTAAGATTCCTGTTTGTCTATGCTCTTAATGGCGCTGATATTTTCCGTCATGGTCTTAAATGCTTCGCTGCTGCCTACCCGTTGTTCGCTTTTCTTTTTCAGCGCTTCTACATTCACGGGATCGTACCAGGTGGTGTAGTTAGCTTTGGGTATTTCATCCCAGGCCAGCGCATCTTCATCTTTCTTCTCCCCTACTTCAGCATACGGATCGGGTAATACAATGTCAGAGCTCACACCTCTTAACTGGGTAGATCCACCGTTTGCACGGTAAAACTTCTGCACAGTAAGTTTCAAAGCGCCCAGCGCGCCAATTTCAGGCTTGCTGGGGAAAAAGTCGTCCAGGTTATACATGCGCTGCACGGTGCCTTTACCAAAGGTAGATCCGCTGCCTATGATCACTGCACGTTTATAATCCTGCATGGCTGCTGCCATAATTTCGGAGGCAGAGGCGCTGTATTCGTTTACCATAATAGCCAGCGGGCCATCATACTGTACATTCTTATCACGATCAGGCAGTACAACCTTATCACCACCGCGGGAGCGTACCTGTACTATGGGGCCATCCGGAATAAACAGGCCGGCCATTTGTACCACATCCTGCAGGGAACCGCCGCCATTATAGCGCAGATCCAGGATAATGCCTTCTACATTTTCCGCTTTCAGCTTCTGTACTTCCTTAGCTACATCTACTGCAGAACGTGCGCCGTTCCTGTCCTGGAAGTCAGCGTAAAATTCCGGTAAGTAAATGTATCCTATTTTATGCTGGCCATTGATAATGGCAGATTTTGCAAAGGTGTCATCCAGCACGATCTCATCCCGCACAATGGCTATTTCTTTTACCGTACCATCGGTACTTTTTACGGTCAGCTTAACGGTAGATCCTTTAGCCCCGCGGATGATCTTTACGGCATCTTCTACGGTATAACCGGTAATGTCTATCGGCTCCTTATCGCCCTGCGCTACTTTCAGGATCACATCATTTGCTTTCAGCTGGCCTTGTTTCCAGCTGGGGCTGCCGGTTACTACGCTCGCGATCTTGATCTTATCATCTTCTTCCCTCAGCTGAGCGCCAATGCCAAAGAACTTACCGGCCATCTGCTCTTCAAAATACCTTTTCTCTGCAGGCGGCATAAAGTCCGTGTGCGGGTCCATGGTAGTGGTAATGGCATTTACATACAGGCTAAAGCGGTCGTTATCATCCTGTTTGTTCTTCAGGCGGTCAAAATAACGGTCGTACAGCTGTTTTACCTTGGCCCGGGCTTCTACTTCCAGCTCTGCGTCGGTTTTGGGTTTAGCGTCCGGTTTGGATTTATCTTTTGCCTGCATTTCCTGCAGATCGGTTAATTTTTCCAGGGTGCGGTATTTCAGCACTTTGCGCCACGCTTCTTTGCGGGCTGCTTCATCAGCCGGGTAATCTATTTTGTCGGGGTCCAACACTACTTTTTCATCTTTGGTAAAATCAAAAGGCTGGGACAGAATGGCCGGGTATAACAAAGCGGCTTCGCTTACCCGTTGTTTAATGATGGCATTTACGCTGTTAAAGCAATCCAGCGGAGCGCCCTGCAGCTCGTCATCAACGTGGGTTGATAAAGTGCTCAGCTTCTGTATATCACTTTTCAGGAGGAACTTCTTTTCACTGTCCAGGTCTTTCAAATACTTGGTAAATACCTCTTTAGAAAATGCATCGTCCAGTGCTTTGGGCTGGTAATGGCCCTCTTTTAATATTTGCCCTACCAGGTTCATGATAATCTCATACCGCCCGGGAGGATCGTCTGTTTTGCCTAACTTATTGAAAGCCAGTACGCCGCCGGAGATAACTATTAGCAACACCGGAATAATCACTTTCATTCTTCTCATATGGAACAATTGAACTTTATCAAATTTAAACTAAAATTGGCTCCCGTCAGAGCGGGTTAGCGTTGGTTTAACAAAACATTACCGCTAAAATCCTACCAATTTATACACGGATCCTTTAAAACCTTCACTTGTAGAAGAACTGCAAAGCATATATAGCTCACCTGCTTCATCTTCGCCCCAACTTAATATTTGTAAGCCTTCGGCGGGGCGCCCTTCCAGCTCCAGGTCGGCCCGTTCCCATTTACTGCCATTTTGTACCAGCACCCAGGATTTACCGTTATAATCGCCAAATACATAGTTGCCTTTCAGGGCCGGCAGGGCCTTTCCACGGTACACATACCCGCCTGTAACACTAATCCCCAGGTCGTGGCTATATTCATCAATAGGGGCTATCAGCTTACTCTTATCTGCGCCAGCCGGTACGTTAAAATCATGATAACCTTCTATAATACGCCAGCCGTAATTACCACCTTTGGTAATAACATCCACTTCCTCATACTTGTTCTGTCCCACATCGCCGGCAAACAGCCGTTTGGTGGCTTTGTCAAAAGAAATACGCCAGGGGTTTCGCAGGCCATAGGCCCATATTTCCGGCCGTACATTTGGCTTACCTACAAAGGGATTATCTTTTGGTACATTGTACGGATTACCGTTAACGTCTATACGTAAAATTTTACCCAGCAAAGTATTCAGGTTCTGGCCATTGCCTATAGTGCCATGTTTATCGCCACCGCCGCCGCCATCGCCCAGGCCTATGTATAAATAACCATCAGGGCCAAATACCAGGTCGCCGCCATTGTGGTTGGATTCCGGCTGCTCTATTTCCATTATTACCCGCTTGCTGGCCGGGTCAGCTACATTGGGGTTACTGGCTGATACCGTAAATTCTGAAATACGGCTTTTATGGTTGCTGCCGGCCGTATTGGAAGGCACGCTGTAATACACATAAAACTTTTTGTTTTGTTTAAACCGCGGATGAAAAGCTATGCCCAGCAATCCACGTTCATCATAACCGGGGTTGATCTTCACCATTTCACTGCTTACATCCAGGAAAGGCTGTGCGGCAACTTGCCCGTTCTGTATTAACCATACTTTTCCTTCTTTCTGGCAAATGAATAAACGCCCGCTGCCATCACCCGGTACGCCCAATGCTACAGGAGAAATGAATTTATTGGTTACCAGTTGTAAACGGGCTTTACGCGCAGGAGGTTCTTTCAATAAAGGGGCAGCCTGGCAGGCAATGGAAAAGGCCAGCACAGGTACGGCCATCAATAAACGAAATGCATTCATAAACGGAGCTTCTTTACTATAAAAATAATCATCTTAAAGTGATAGCTGCTACCGTTCAACAATTATTATACTCCGTTCAGGTTATTCCCTTCCGGGTATAATACAGATACGCTGCAGCCCGCTGCTGTAGCGCATTTCCATAATTCGTTCTTAACTTTTCAGCAATTATTTTAAATTTGTATCACCTTATCACTCAATAAAACGCATCAGCTTGGACACGGCGACTCCTGCAAAGAATGATCCATATGCCTCCCTACGCATACAGGAATTTAACTTTTACCTTGTTATCCGTTTTGCAATTGTATTTGCCCTTAGCATGCAGTTCACCATTATTGAATGGAAGGTGTATGCTCTTTCCCATGATCCCTTTACATTAGGCTTAATAGGTTTGGCAGAGGTGATACCCGCCGTGCTGCTGGCTCCTTTTGCCGGCCATATGGTAGATAAGCGGGAAAAAAGGGGCATGCTGCTGGCCTGTATTATCTCTTACATTGTAATAGGCACCGGTTTGTTCCTGCTTACCTGGGACCGTGCTGTGCAGGGTTTCTCTACCCAATTGGTGCTGAACCTTATTTACGCGCTGGTGTTCCTGGGTGGTATTGTGCGGGCATTTACCAGCCCTTCCAACTTTTCTATGCTGGCGTTACTGGTACCGCGTTCATTATACGCCAATGCCTCTACGTGGAGCAGCAGCGCCTGGCAAATAGGCGGCATGACGGGTCCTGCGCTGGGCGGGCTTTTCATACACCTGTTTGGCGTGCACTGGTCTATGCTGGTGGTAGTGGCGTTTTTTATACTGTCTATGTTTTGCCTGTTGCAGATAAAGCCCAAACCCATTTACTATAAATCACAGGGCGAAGGTTTTATAGAAGGCCTTACCAAAGGCATGCGTTTTGTCTGGAATACCAAGGTAGTGCTGAACGCTATGGCGCTGGATATGTTTGCCGTATTATTTGGCGGCGCCACCGCTATGCTGCCTGCTTTTGCTACAGATGTGCTGCATGTGGGCTCACTGGAATTTGGCTTTTTGCGGGCGGCAGTGGCTGTGGGATCGCTGGTTACTATGTTCATACTGGCTTACCGGCCCCTGGTGAACAAGCCAGGCATTAAGCTGCTGGCGGCAGTTTTCGGCTTTGGGTTGTGTATTATTATTTTCGGTTTATCCACAAGCTTTTACCTGTCGTTCTTTGCGCTGCTGCTAAGCGGTATGCTGGATGGTATTAGTGTGATCATCCGTCAAACTATCCTGCAGCTGAAAACACCGGATGATATGCGGGGCCGCGTGGCTTCTGTAAGCTCTATGTTTGTAGGATCGTCCAATGAGCTGGGCGCTTTTGAAAGCGGGTTTATGGCGCGGGCGCTGGGGTTGGTGCCCTCTGTGGTGTTTGGCGGATGTGTAACCCTGGGAGTGGTGATCACTACTTACATTATTTCACCGGCTATGCGCAAGCTGGATCTGAAGGCGTAAAACTTCATGGGTTTCCCATGAGTTTCTCATGTCTTTCCCTACTAGATCCCATGTTTTTCCCTGGTCCATCCCTGGTGAAGTCCACGTCAGGCCATCCAGCTTACCTCTTAGATCCTGCTTTCCCGGTCATTTCATGATCGTCTTTAACCGTTCCAGCACATAATACACTGCCGGGCAAATGGTACTGTTCAGGAAAGTGGTATTAGGCCGTTTAAAGAAATCGTAACTATCTGTATAGGGGTAATTCTCACAATCGCCGGGACGCACGTCGTAAATGCCACAGTAATTATCTGCTCCCAGGAAAGGGCAGGGCGTTCTTTTCACTACATAATCGCCCTCTTCATCCAGGCGCAGATAGGTTTCAATGAATACGGATTCTTTCAGGCCCAGGTGTTTGGAAATGCGTTTAATATCCGGCGTTTTAAACCGGGGGCTAATGGTTTTACAGCAACCGGCGCATTGCAGGCAGTCAATATGGCTAAAAGCTTCCTCATGCAGCTCCGGCAACAGCTTTTCTACGCCCTTGCCTCTTTTGGTTTGCAGCTTTTGCAGGAATTGCTTGTTGGCCTTCTGCTTTTCTTTTGCCTTCAGCTCCCAGTTCTCTAGTAAGTGGTTCATTTGAGCGCAAAGGTAAGAAAAGTCGATGGTCCATCGTCCATTGCATAGATCATGGGAACGAGCCCTTCGGGGAATGGAGGTATTAATCCCTGCACACCTGCCTGATTACTGCATTCATTCGCAGTACCTTCACCTTGGTGTATGCCATGGACGATGGACCATCGACCGCGTAGTGACAGCGAAGCAACAAATCCATGACAATAGAACAGCTTCCAATCACTCATTTATCACCACAGTTTCCACAACCCTGCCGCCCGTTTGGCAGTTGCTTAAAATCGTTATAGCTTTGCACATTCTATTCAAACTACCTGCTTTTATATCATGAATCTTTTTGATATTCAACAAAATGAGTTCGTGTCCCGTCATATCGGGCCAAATGAATCTGAAACCAACCAGATGCTGGACACCATCGGCGTACCCTCCCTGGAAGCTTTAGTGGATAAAACCGTACCCGGTAACATCCGCATGCAGCAGCCGCTGGCTATACCGGCTTCCATGAGTGAAAGCGACTACCTGCGTCATCTGAAAGAGGTTTCACTGAAGAACAAAGTGTTCCGTAACTATATTGGCCAGGGTTATTACGATACTATTACCCCCAGCGTGATATTGCGTAACATTTTTGAGAACCCGGGATGGTATACCCCGTATACGCCTTTCCAGGCAGAAATTTCACAGGGCCGTTTGGAAAGCCTGCTGAACTTCCAGACCATGGTGAGCGACCTTACCGGCCTGCCTATTGCCAATGCTTCCCTGCTGGATGAGGCTACCGCTGCAGCAGAAGCCATGACCATGTTCTTCAACGCGCTGAACCGCGATCATGATCACCTGGCCCGTCCTAAATTTTTTGTAGATAACAACGTATTCCCGCAAACCAAAGATGTAGTGCTTACCCGCGCTACCCCATTGGATATTGAAGTGGTGTACGGCGATTATAAAACCGCCCAGCCGGATGATTCCTATTTTGGCGCCCTGCTGCAATACCCCAATGATCTGGGTGCAGTAGAAGATTACCGCGCCTTTATTGAAAAGGTACATGCTGCCGGCGCTTATGTAGCCATGGCTACAGACCTGCTGGCGCTTACCCTGCTTACCCCTCCGGGTGAGCTGGGTGCGGATGCTGCCCTGGGATCTGCCCAGCGTTTTGGCGTACCCTTAGGCTTTGGCGGCCCGCACGCTGCTTTTTTTGCTGTGAAAGATGATTTTAAACGCGCTATTCCCGGCCGTATCATTGGCGTAAGTATTGACGCCCAGGGCAACCGCGCACTGCGTATAGCCCTGCAAATCCGCGAGCAGCACAATAAACGC
>NZ_JAGXJN010000179.1 GCF_019091455.1 Chitinophaga sp. GbtcB8 | reverse complement strand
GTGATGCCCCCCCCGGGAATGATCAGCCCCTGAATGGCCAGGATGTGCGCGCGGCCCTTAATGCCCCGCTGGATGGGCCGCCCGTAAGCCCCCTGCCAAAACCCAGTGTGGGGGGTAATATTAAGTGGGAGATGGAAACAGTGGAGTAAGGCCAAACCCTATAATTTTTTAGAAATGTACCAAATGCTGATTGCTAACCCCACCCGCATTTTTATTTTTTGTTAGGCTGGATATATGTTGTCCCGGGTGATTTTTTTTAATGCGTA
>NZ_JAGXJN010000178.1 GCF_019091455.1 Chitinophaga sp. GbtcB8 | reverse complement strand
TCTGCACCCCGCCTGCGAACCTTTTCCACTGCGTAGATCTTCTCTGCCAAAGGGACCCATTCTTTTAATTGGGTGTATTGCGTTTCTTCTACCTGTAAGCTGTGCAGTTGTGCCTGCAGGTCTCTTCTGAACAGGATATAATCTACCCGGCTACCAGTGGGCAAGGCGTCAAAATCAACCTGGTCCAGCTGCTGCAGGTATGGATTGTTCAGCTTTTGCAGCTGCTGCCGGCGTTCCGGTGAGTTACCTGCAAAATAAATCCGGCT
>NZ_JAGXJN010000177.1 GCF_019091455.1 Chitinophaga sp. GbtcB8 | reverse complement strand
AGGCTTATAGCCACCTGCACATAACCACCGTATTCATTGATGCGGAATTCTTTGCCGTTATCATCCAGAGCAAAAAGAGATCCGCCGGAGTTAAGGGCATATACACGGTAGTTGCCGCCCACCAGTACTTCGGCAAAGGGGATCAGGACGCTGAAGTTATACATGAACTCTGCCTGGTACAGGTTTGTTTTATCATTGAACTTAGCGCCTACGCCATTAGCATCTCCGGGGATGGCTTTTCCCTTAACAGTATTGGCCGCATTGTT
>NZ_JAGXJN010000176.1 GCF_019091455.1 Chitinophaga sp. GbtcB8 | reverse complement strand
TTTTTTATTCCGTTGTCCTCCTCCCTTTTTTATTTTTCACAAACTTTGGTTATCCATTTTTCAAGATATTGAGCCGTATTCGGGTCAATTTTTTCTTTGAACTTTCGGGGTGAATGTTAAGGCAAACCGGTGCCTGTTTCCCCCCTTTGCAGCCATGCCCGCCCATCTGCCCGGCGAATACGCCCCGGCAAAAATTGCTGTGGCCATACTTCGCCGGCCAGCAGGGCTACTGCCATCAGGTACAGCAAGGTGTGATCCGCCGGCTCT
>NZ_JAGXJN010000175.1 GCF_019091455.1 Chitinophaga sp. GbtcB8 | reverse complement strand
TGAATGTGCCATACATGGCCATATAGGCCTGAAAGACAATGACATGCTTCACCGAATCGGAACCGCCATCATAGGCCTCCAACGTTAGGAGGCGAAAGTTGGGCGGGATAAGATTTTCTTGATTTTGTTGAATGAAGGGGGACCCTCCCAAGGTGCTTTCCCCATGATCCTCCTTGGTCTTACGGACCTCTTTGGACTTCGTCCAAGCTTCAATTTACCAGCTATAGTTGAGCCTACAATGAGTCATCTGCCGAGTTGGACAACATT
>NZ_JAGXJN010000174.1 GCF_019091455.1 Chitinophaga sp. GbtcB8 | reverse complement strand
CGATTTTTCCTGCGATCTGGATATGTTCCCTTAACAGTTCAGCCAGCTTATTGCCGGCCTCTTCTCCATAATAGGGCTTGAAAGCATTTCCAATGTCCTGTTGATTTTGCAGCAGTCTTGCCAGCGTTTCATTTTGATCCGGGAGATTGGCCAACGCGCTGACAACGTATCTTTGCGTCCAAACCGCGTGATCGATCCACAGCTTCCGTAAATCCCCTTGCAGCTGTACGATTTTGGGACTTAAACAAGCCGAATCCGTCTTCTCGC
>NZ_JAGXJN010000173.1 GCF_019091455.1 Chitinophaga sp. GbtcB8 | reverse complement strand
ACGCACTCTCTTCTTTTGCTCGTTTAAATCGTTATTTTAGATTAATTGGCACGCAACCATCTCCGTGAATCATCAAATTCAGATAAGCCAATTTCTACGAAGCCTTTCAAAGCCCGACACAAGTAACAACCAAGAAACCATCCGCGACTCTAAAGAACAACAGAAACAGGAATAACGAAACCAAGATCGGAGTTCAAACCCCAATCTTGGATAGAATCCAACCACACATCTTGGAACAACAACTACTACTACTACTACTACAGAACA
>NZ_JAGXJN010000172.1 GCF_019091455.1 Chitinophaga sp. GbtcB8 | reverse complement strand
ATTTTGCCTATTATAAACGTTTGAAACATTTGGAGATAACTTCACCGAACTCAAATATTATTATGGAATTGATTTGGTTTCAAGTCAATTGCATTCAACCAATTTAAACTATATCATATTGGTTAAAAGATACTCGAATTAATTTGATTTATTAATAGTAAATTTTTAATTGTCCGAAGTGTTAGATGTTCAGAGTTAATATTGGGATTTCGAAGTGAACATGAGTTTGGTGTTTGAGCTTGTCGTAAGTTTAGTGTTGAGAGATAA
>NZ_JAGXJN010000171.1 GCF_019091455.1 Chitinophaga sp. GbtcB8 | reverse complement strand
AAACATTTCTCATCTCCAATAGCCATTAGTGCATAGTGAGCAACTTGCTCTTTGTTGGTTGGCTCCTTTTCTTCGGATGCACTTGAGTCATCACAAGTTGCTTTAAGTGTCTTCTTCTTTTTATCTTGCTTCTTCTTTATTTGGGGACATTCATTTTTGAAGTGCCCTGGCTTCTTGCATTCATAGCAAATGATTTGATCCTTTTTTATTTCATTCTTCTTATGAATTTTTTAAAATTTCTTGTTATAAGTGCTAAGTCGTCGTCAT
>NZ_JAGXJN010000170.1 GCF_019091455.1 Chitinophaga sp. GbtcB8 | reverse complement strand
AGAGTTACATCACTTTCTGGGGAGGGGCCGCTGTTGGAGGGATATACCCCAACGTTGTATGCAGAGAAACTACGAGAATAGGGTTTTACAACAAAGCAAAGCTCCGGGAAACCCCGGAGCTTTACATCATCCTAACTATTCCGCCTAGACAACATAACGAAGAGGGTACCGCCAAACGCCACAAGCGCCATAAAAATCAGCATCATATTGCTATAAAGCGCAGCCGTTTGACTCGTTACAGTCCCGACAAGCGGAGAGTCCAGCCACG
>NZ_JAGXJN010000017.1 GCF_019091455.1 Chitinophaga sp. GbtcB8 | reverse complement strand
ACTGCCTTCGTAAAATTCTCTGTCTGCAGATACTGTTTTCCATGCTGTGTTCATGTCCAGCAGGTTCACAAAGAAATCATTAGTAAGCTGGCCCGGACGTTGAGTGAAAACACCATGTTTGCCGCCCTCAAAATTAGTATCTAATACACGCATGCCGCCTACTAATACGGTTAGCTCAGGTGCTGAAAGCGTAAGCAATTGGGCCTTGTCTATCAGCAGGGCTTCAGTGGATACTGCCGCATTCATTGATTTGCGGTAGTTACGGAAACCATCTGCAGCGGGCTCCAGGTGGCCTATTGATTCAACATCGGTTTGCTCCTGCGAAGCATCCGTACGGCCAGGTGTAAAAGGAACAGTGATTGCCTGTCCTGCATCTCTTGCTGCTTTTTCAACACCGGCGCAACCCGCCAGTACGATCAGATCTGCCAGCGAAACTTTTTTACCGCCTGACTGCGCACTGTTAAATGCTGACTGAATGCCTGTCAATGTATCCAATACTTTCTGCAGCTGCGGAGGATTGTTTACGCGCCAGTGTTTTTGAGGAGCCAGGCGGATGCGGGCGCCATTAGCGCCACCGCGTTTGTCAGAACCACGGAAGGTGGAGGCTGAAGCCCATGCGGTGGAAACCAGCTCAGATACGCTTAACCCGGATTCCAGCACTTTCGCCTTCAGGGCTGCAATATCATTTGCATCTATTAATACATGGTCAACTGCAGGAATGGGATCCTGCCAAAGCAGCTCTTCCTGTGGTACATCAGGCCCCAGGTAACGTGCACGGGGTCCCATATCGCGGTGCGTTAATTTAAACCATGCGCGGGCAAAAGCATCTGCAAATGCTGCGGGATCTTCCAGGAAGCGCCTGGATATTTTTTCATATACCGGATCAAATCTTAAAGAAAGATCGGTAGTAAGCATGGTTGGTAAATGCTTTTTTGAACCATCATACGCATCCGGGATAATACCCGTTGCATCTTTAGCCACCCACTGGTGGGCGCCGGCGGGGCTTTTAGAAAGCTGCCATTCAAAGCCGAACAGGTTTTCGAAGAAATTATTACTCCATTGGGTGGGTGTTTTTGTCCAGGTTACTTCAAGCCCGCTTGTAATCGTGTCAGCACCTTTACCGGAACCATAGCTGTTGCTCCAGCCCAGGCCCTGCATTTCAAGGCCGGCGGCTTCAGGTTCTTTGGCTACGTGGGTAGCAGGAGCAGCGCCATGGGTTTTACCAAAGCTATGCCCGCCTGCTATCAGGGCAACGGTTTCTTCATCGTTCATTGCCATGCGGCCAAAAGTATCACGGATATCTTTAGCGGCAGCAATAGGATCAGGATTACCGTCTGGACCTTCGGGATTCACATAGATCAGCCCCATCTGCACGGCAGCCAGCGGTCTTTCCAGGTTACGGGAGTGGATATCACCGTCCGCATCATCATCAGACACCAGTACGCCATGTCCCTCTACCACACCCGGGGAGCCATGCGCATAACGCAGGTCGCCGCCCAGCCAGGTGGCTTCTGAGCCCCAATACACATCCTCATCCGGCTCCCATACATCTGCACGTCCACCGGCAAAGCCAAATGTTTTGAATCCCATTGATTCCAGCGCTACATTACCGGTAAGGATCAGCAGATCTGCCCATGAAATTTTGCTTCCATACTTTTGTTTAATGGGCCAAAGCAGCCTGCGGGCTTTATCCAGGCTTACATTATCAGGCCAGCTGTTAAGCGGGGCAAAACGTTGCTGTCCTGAGCCTGCGCCACCACGGCCATCCCCCACACGATAGGTGCCTGCGCTATGCCAGGCCATACGGATGAACAGGGGGCCATAATGCCCGAAGTCTGCCGGCCACCAATCCTGCGAATCGGTCATGAGTGCATGAAGATCTTTTTTTACAGCTTCCAGGTCGAGGCTTTTAAAAGCTTCGGCATAGTTAAAATCTTCATCCATCGGACTTGACAAGGACGAGTGCTGGCGAAGAATATTTAGCTTTAACTGGTTGGGCCACCAATCGCGGTTCCTGGTGCCACCGCCGCCAACATTCTGCTTTAGACTCCCATTGTGAAAGGGGCATTTACTGATGTCGTTTGACTCTTTTTCCATTTTTATAAGTTTATGGGTATTGAATGAACACTTGCTGATTCGTGCAGATTCGTAAAAGTAGGATATTGAAACTATAGATAAAATCAATTAATTCTATATTTCAATAGTTAAAACCTATTATAGGAAAATCCTCGCTATCTACCTCTTTGGGTATACTGTATAAAAATATTGCTCCGGTCAACGGCGTTCAAATGATCAGATTACGCCTGATTAAATATAGTAAATACAGATGAGGTGTTAGCATTAAATTCCCGGCCGTTTACCAAATACAAAAAAAATGTTATCCTTTAATGAAAACACATCTTTTCAGTGCAAGGCGTTTAATTTTCATTAATATCAATTCATAAATACTATCATAATCGTGCTCAATTTCATCTGTAGAAAAACAGGCTTCCAGCGCTTTCAACAATTCTTCCAACGGAGCCGCTTTATCCAATAAAGCCAGCATATTGTACTCCAGATCATCGATCGCTTGCTCGGAAAATCCGTTGAAAAATAGTTCAGGCACACAGGCCATATTAACGGTTTCCCCCGGATCAAAAGCACTCCCCTGCTGATCAGAAGAGCTTTGGATGATTGGTACCTTGCCGGTAAAAAGGATTACGAAACATTCGCCGGGAAATACCCGGTAAACGGGTTATTGCTGCAGCAGGATAAGCAGATAGAAATCATGCGTGGGTGGTGCGATAAAATGAATATTGAATATACACCGACCTTTTTTTTAAACGGGTTTCAGCTTCCGGGAACATACAGCATAGCCGATCTGAAATATTTTCTTTTGGAAGAGCATTGAAAAACGCCCGCATGTTTGCTGATTTTTAGCAGCATAGGTTGGTTCTAAGCAGCTTTGTTGTTAAATTCATACCGGTTAAATAGAAACGCTACATTATGAAATACGCGCTCATCCTTCTTAATTTTTTATTGCTCATTCCTCATCGCTCCTTTTCCCAGGATCCCTGGAAGCTCACGGCTACGCAGATCGATCCATCCAACTATTATGGTATTACCGTTGCCAATGGTATGATCGGTATTGTATCGTCACCGGAGCCGTTTAAGGTAAAGGATGTGGTGCTGGCCGGAGCGTATGATCTGTATGGCCGCGGCCGCGTGAGCAATTTCCTTCGCAGCTTTAATTTGCTGAACATGTACCTGGAGGTGGATGGCCGCCGCATAGATGCCAAAAGCATTTCCGGTTTTAAGCAGGAGCTGGATATGCGGCAGGCTGCCTTTACCACGGCTTTTGAATATGGCGATAAAGCTACTATTAGCTATACTTACTATTCATTGCGGCAGCTGCCCTACACCGTATTAATGGATGTAAGCATCATCCCTAAAAAAGATATTAGCATTACCGGCGCCAGTGTAATGGAGGCACCGGATGCCTTAAAAGACGTGCAGAATTATTACAACGAAATTGATCGCCCGCATGTGGTCATTAGCCTGCTAACATCCACTGCAAAGTCGCCAACGGGTAAATTGCTGATGTGCGCTTCCAATACATTCCTGTTTAGCGAACCGCATGGACAGGAGCCCCGCGTGATCCACGAAATGTGGGACAACAACATG
The DNA here is from genome assembly GCF_019091455.1 of Chitinophaga sp. GbtcB8. GTDB lineage: Bacteria > Bacteroidota > Bacteroidia > Chitinophagales > Chitinophagaceae > Chitinophaga. The sequence goes on along the minus strand of NZ_JAGXJN010000017.1, from coordinate 136,472 downwards.
CACCTGATGAAGTTTTCAAAAACGCTCAAAGCCGGGCAGCCTTATCGTTTTTCCATTGCAGGTTCTTCGCTCACCTCTGCTCATCATGATGATCCCTTAAATGAAGCAGAACGCTTAACTATTTATGCAAAGCTGGAGGGACATGACCGTTTGCTGCAACACCATCAGCAAGCCTGGGACAGTCTCTGGAAAAGCGATATTGTAATTGACGGTGATCCGCAGGCGCAGCAGGATGTGCACAGCATGATGTATCACCTCTACTCCTTTGTTCGTGAAGGCACGGCATATTCGCCCTCGCCCATGGGATTAAGCGGCCTTGGTTACAACGGACATGTTTTCTGGGATGCTGAGCTGTGGATGTATCCCGCCTTGCTGGTACTTCATCCTGAGCTGGCAAAAAGTATGATCGAATATCGTTACCAGCGGCTGGAAGCCGCTAAACGGAATGCTTTTGCAAATGGATTCAAAGGTGCTATGTATCCCTGGGAGAGTGCGGAAAGCGGCGTGGAAGAAACGCCGGTGTGGGCGCTGAGCGGGCCTTTTGAACATCATATCACGGCAGATGTTGCCGCTGCAGCGTGGAATTATTATGCCGTAACACAGGATAAACAATGGCTTCGTGAAAAAGGTTACCCGATCCTGTCCGCCACAGCAGATTTTTGGGCAAGCCGCGTTGAAAGGAATGGGCCTGGCCACTATGATATAAAAAATGTGGTGGCAGCAGATGAATGGGCGGAGAATGTTGACAACAACGCGTTCACTAATGCGGCAGCAAAAGCCAATCTGAATTATGCCACACAGGCAGCTAACATTCTTGGCATTAAACCGGATGCGGATTGGATGGTAGTTGCCGGCAACATCCCCATCTTAAAAATGGATAACGGCGTTACACAGGAACATGCCGCCTATCATGGTGAAGGTATTAAACAGGCGGATGCGAACCTGCTTGCCTATCCTTTAGCAGAAATTACGGATCCAAAGCAGGTGCAAAAAGACCTGGAGTATTATGAAACAAGAGTGCCCAATGAAGGAACGCCTGCAATGACACAAGCTGTTTTTGCTTTGTTATATGCACGTTTGGGAAATGGCGGTAAAGCATATCACTGGTTTCAGGATGCATACCTGCAGAACTTAAATCCTCCGTTCCGTGTGATCGCAGAAACAAAAGGAGGCACCAATCCTTATTTTGCAACAGGCGCCGGAGGGCTGCTGCAGGCAGTGCTCATGGGTTTTGGCGGATTGGAAATTACACCCAAAGGCATATTACAGCTCAAAACGGCCCTGCCGCCCGGCTGGAAAAAGCTGACGATCACAGGGGGAGGTATTGAGCAAAAAACATTTAGCAGGTAATCATCTTACAAAAGATCCGGTTAAAAAACAAGGCTGACCTTATGGGTCAGCCCTGCGTATTTATTGATACTACACGTGATATTACATGCGTATGATCTTGGCGCTGCCTTTAGGTGCGCCGGTAGCGTCGCTGGCTTTGATGATCCAGGTACCTTGCGGCAGCTGGCTGATATCAATGCTGATAAACTGACCTCCTTTTGCTCCGGTAACATACTCCTTGTGTAACACAGGGGCATTACCATTCACGCTCCACACATCAATATATATCTTTTCAGCAGCGGCAGCTCCTTTTACCGCCACCTGCAAGGTGGAACCAGTAACAGGGTTAGGATATACTGTCAGCGTCTTAACTTCAGCAGCAGGTTGCACTGCAGTGCTGGTAGCAGCCATTCTTGCAGCTGCGCCACATGCGCCAAGCGGTTTCCACCACCAGTCAGCTGTTCCGGGCGTTACGTTGTACAACGCATCGGACAGGCTTTCATACAGCACGCCGTTATACACAACACGATCTCCTTTGCTATAGATCTTGGGGTAAGGCTCGTAGGTAGCTACACCGGCGCAATTGCCAGTATTTCCGCCGCCGCCAACTACTACCGTTACTGCAGCAGATGTAGTTGCAGCACTGGCATTATCAGTAGCTTTTGCCGTAAGCATATAGGTACCTGCGGCCACGTTAGTCCAGGTAAAGCTGTAAGGCGCGCCGGTAGCTTCGCCCAGCTTACTGCCGCCGTTAAAGAACTCTACTTTCGCAATAGAACCGTCGCTGTCGGTAGCAGTAGCCTGAAGGGTGATGCTGGCAGGTGCACTGAATGAGGCATTGTTGGCTGGTGAAGTGATGTTCACTGCCGGCGCGTTATTGCCTCCGCTGCCGGTACAATCACGCACATAAGCCCAGGGCTTGGAATCGCCTGAATTAATATCCGGCTGTTCGTTCTGTGTCCACCATTTTGCAGTATAGAGCTTACTGTTATAAACTACCTGGTTACCATTGGTATAAACGGCAGATGCAGACCAGGCTGCAATACCATTGCAGGTGTTACCACCAACGCCGGTTACAACAATAGCAACAGTAGCAGAAGTAGTAACGGCGCCGGCATTATCAGTAGCTTTAGCGCTAATGTTGTAGTTCCCGGCTCCTACATTGGTCCATGAATAGGTATAGGGACTTGAATTATCTTCACCCAGCTTAGTGGCGCCATTGTAAAATTCTACTTTGGTAATGGAGCCGTCCTGATCTGAAGCATTCGCATTAATTGTAACGGTAGCAGGGGCTGTGAATGAAGCATTTCCTGCCGGGGAAGTAATATTCACGGTTGGTGCGTGGTTACCACCATTGCCGCCATTGGCAAGCACTTCGTCATGAATGGCGGATAAGAGGGAGTAGGTGCCAACAGCATCCTGTGAAAGCTCCCACATCATAATACCGCCACCCTGGGTATAGGCCAGGTCCGTTTTACTTTTAATAGTGGTAATGCCATTATAACCCACTCCATTGTAGGTATCAGAATAGGGGCTGGCGCCGCGTGCTATCAGCGTAGCATAACTTTCCCAGCTGGGACGGCCATAAAAAGGCACACCCAGTACGGCTTTGGAAGCAGGTAATCCCTTGCCTTTCCAGTATGCAAGCGACTGGGATGCATAGTTATAAGTGGAGTGATCATAATTGTTAAAATCATAAGCCATCAGGTTCAGGAAATCAACCTGTGAAAATACAGCGGGAAGAATGCTCTCTCCACCCGTACCTACTACGGCAGATGTTAACAATTTACCCTGGGCATGTAAAGCGCCGGCCAGCTGTGTCATCAGGGCCACATAGTTATTAGCGGATGCGCCCTGGTCGGGGTATTCCCAATCAATATCCACCCCATCAAGGCCATATTGATTAATAAAGCTGAGGATATTGTTTACAAAAGCAGTACGGTAGCTGCTGTTACCTGCTGTTGATTCAAAACCGCCGTCGTTGCCATCGTTCCAGCCACCTACCGCTATCAATACCTTTACGCCGTTGGCATGGCCCAAAGAAACCAGGCTTTGGAGCTTGCCGGGATTTTCAATTGCCTGGAAACCACCGGTTGTTGTTGGCAGCAGGAAAGCATAGTTGATGTGTGTAAGCTTACTGTATTGTATAGCATTTACATCACCGGACCAGGAGGGCATGTACCCTACTACTTTAAATTGTGCAAAAGAAAATAGGGATGTGATAAGCAATACACAGGACAGGAAACCTGCTCTTATCCATAGAGTTGTTTTCATTGTATATGGTTTTTTTTAGGAATTGGCTCTCATGTTCAATAGCTTGCGCAGACAGAAGATAGGTCATATTGTTTGCTCACTGATCCAGTGTTCACAAATGAGGAGTCGTTTGTAAAGCGGTTTGGTACTACTTGAAAAGAATATTTTTTTAACCCCTGCCCAGGAGGTCACTAAAGCCTTTCACCTGAAAGGACATTTATTCCCCGAAAGTAGTATAAGCGTTAAATTTTTAATATCCCTCTATCTATTTAACGAACTTCATATTATTTTTGTGGTCAAATGATGAGGGTATTAATTAAGTTTTTTCTATCGCTCTGCTTTTTTCTGATAAGGGGAGATAGTAATTTGTATGCAGATACAATCCAGCATTGTACTTACAACGCTCCTAAAGCATATCTCAAATACCTGGTACCATACAGCCTTTCCGATGTTCCAGTGAGCCAGGTGGTAAACCATACTACCACCCCTGGTGCAAGAAAAGAGATCTACAAATCCAAGGCTACGGAAGTTCAGGACGACGATGAAATACCTGCTTCCAAAAAGCAGTTAAAGATCAGCAACAGCTGTACCAACTTTTTTTCCACCTGCGAACCCGCATCTTTCTATCCCTGCTTTAAGCGCCCCTTACCTTTCTGCAAACACTTTTCCTATTCTTCCTCCAATAAATTCATTGTATACCGGGTGATCCGGATCTGATCCATCTTCTGTAACAAGCCAGCTCCATTCATACTTTTTTACTACATGCCGTCATAGCATTCAGCTATTGAGGTGATGGTGTTATGTGCTGTTCAGAACAGCATTACCAACAGATTGTCATTTATTTAAAATTCATAACTATTATGAAGCGAATACTCATGCTCACAGGCGTGTACGCCTTGTTGTGCCATACCGCCTGTAAAACACAAAAAGAAGAAAAGGAAGGCGGAACAAAATTGCTGGTTACCAGTCCGTTGAAAATGGATACCACCTTAACCAATGAATATGTGTGCCAGATCCGTTCCATACGTAACATTGAGCTAAGAGCCCAGGAAAAGGGATACCTGCAGGACATTTTTGTAGATGAAGGCCAGTTTGTAAAAAAGGGACAGCTCCTGTTCAAGATCATGCCTACCCTCTATGAGGCCGAGCTACAGAGCGCGCAGGCAGAGGTTGATATCGCTACTATTGAAGTGCAGAACACCCAACCCCTTGCTGATAAAAAAGTAGTATCAAAAAATGAGCTGGCCATGGCCCAGGCCAAACTGGAAAAGGCAAAAGCGGAATTAGCGCTGGCCAAAGCCCACCTGGCCTTTACAGACATCAGGGCTCCTTTTGACGGCCTGGTTGACCGCCTGCATTTAAAGCTGGGCAGCCTGGTAGAAGAAGGCGAATTACTGACCACCCTGAGCGATAACCGCCAGATGTGGGTGTATTTCAATGTTTCAGAACCGGAATACCTCAGCTATAAAAAACAGGCTGCCGCAAACGGCAAGCTGCCCGTGTACCTGCTAACGGCCGACAAACAGCTGTTCCGGCATCCCGGCGTAGTTGAAACCATTGAAAGCGAGTTTAATAACGAAACCGGCAACATTGCATTCAGGGCTACTTTTCCCAACACAGAAGGGCTGTTAAGGCACGGCGAAACAGGCACCATACTCATAAAAAAACCGGTTAAGGATGCATTGATCATCCCACAGAAAGCCACGCTTGAGATCATGGATAAAAAATATGTGTATGTAGTAGGTAAAGATAACGTGGTGAAATTAAGGCCTATTACCATTGGCGCTGAAATGCCGGACCTGTATGTAGTAAAAGAAGGATTGGCCGACCATGAAAAAATATTACTGGATGGTTTGCGGAAGGTAAAGAACAATGATAAGATCTCATATGATTATGAGCAGCCGGGGGCAGTGATCTCCCATTTAATGTTACCAACAGAATAATGTAAGTATCCAAAAAAAGCGAGCGAATGTTTAATATATTCATGAAAAGGCCGGTCTTTGCGATAGTGATATCACTTGTCATTGTCTTCATGGGCGTACTGGCCATTTACACCCTGCCTACATCACAGTTCCCTTCTATTGCGCCGCCAAGGGTAATAGTGAGCGTAGCTTACCCTGGCGCCAGCGCCGATGTGCTGGTGAAGTCTGTACTTATTCCAATGGAAAAAGCCGTTAACGGTGTTCCGGGTATGAAGTATATGACCTCTGATGCCACCAGCGCAGGTGAAGCCAATATACAGGTAGTTTTTGACCTGGGTACAGATCCCAGCCAGGCGGTGGTGAACGTTAAGAACCGTATAGAGCAGGTTACCAACAGGCTGCCCCCGCTGGTACAACGGGAAGGGATAGTGGTTAATATTTTACAGCCCAACATGCTGATGTATGTTAACGTATACAGTAAAGATCCCAAGGCAGACGAAAATTTTCTTTACAACTATGCCAATATTAATATACTGCAGGAGCTGAGAAGGGTAAAAGGTATCGGGAATGCCAAGATCCTGGGCAGCCGGCAATATGCAATGCGTATCTGGCTAAAGCCCGACCGGATGCGGGCCTATAACGTTTCAACAGACGAAGTAATGGAGGCGCTGGGTAACCAGAGTATCATAGGCTCACCTGGCAGAATAGGCAGAAGCGACGGCAAACGTTCAGAGGCGCTTGAATACGTGCTGACATACCAGGGAAGATATAACAAACCGGAACAGTATAAGGATGTTATTATACGGGCTAATCCTGACGGTGAGATCCTTTACCTGAAAGACATTGCAGATATTGAGCTGGGAAGTGAGTTCTATGATATTTATTCTAATCTCAATAACCATCCTTCAGCGGCTATTGTGCTGAAGCAAACCTATGGCAGTAATGCCAGTGATGTAATTAAAAGAATAAAAGCCAAGCTGGAAGAAATTAAAGGCAACTCTTTTCCCCCGGGAATGGACTATGAGATCAGCTATGATGTATCCGACTTCCTGAACGCCTCTATTGAAAAAGTAGTGCATACATTGGGCGAGGCTTTTGTGCTGGTGGCCATCGTGGTATTCCTGTTCCTTGGCGACTGGCGCTCTACCCTCATCCCCACCCTGGCTGTTCCGGTATCCCTGGTGGGATCGTTTTTCTTCATGCAGCTTTTTGGGCTCACCATCAACCTCATCACGTTATTTGCGCTGGTGCTGGCCATTGGTATTGTGGTGGACAATGCTATTGTGGTAATTGAGGCTGTACATGCCAAAATGGAGGAAGAACATCTTTCCCCGTACCAGGCCACCATTAAGGTGATCCATGAGATCAGCGGCGCCATTGTAGCTATCACTTTTGTAATGACCGCGGTATTTATACCGGTGGCATTTATGTCTGGCCCCGTAGGTATCTTCTACCGGCAGTTTGCCATTACCATGGCTACCTCTATTGTACTTTCCGGCTTAGTGGCGCTTACGCTTACACCGGTGCTTTGCGCCATGATATTGAAGAATAACCATGGGAAGCCGCGAAAGAAAACAGTGATGAACAGGGCGCTTGACGGCTTTAACAGGGGCTTTGAAAAGCTTACCGGTAAATATGCGGGCCTGCTAAGATTGATCGTAAACCGCAGAGTGGTCACCTTTGTCATGCTGGCGGCTTTTGGCATCGGCATATTCGGCATATCCAGGGATCTGCCATCCGGCTTTATTCCCAGTGAGGACCAGGGAATGATCTATGCCATTATCCAAACACCCCCTGGCTCTACGCTGGAAAGGACCAATGACCTGGCCAGGAAAGTACAGGAAATTGCAGAACATGTAGAAGGTATTCAATCTGTTTCCGCACTGGCAGGTTATGAAGTGCTGACCGAAGGCCGGGGGTCCAATGCAGGCACCTGTCTTATAAATCTGAAGGAATGGTCGCAACGCAAACATTCTGTTAATGAGATCATCCGTGAGCTGGAAGAAAAATCCAGGGAAATTCCCGGGGCAACCATAGAATTCTTTGGGCCACCGGCAGTACCCGGGTATGGAGCAGCCGGCGGTTTTGCCTTGCGCCTGCTGGATAAAACCAACAGCGATAATTATAAAGAGCTGGAAAAGGTGAATGATCAGTTCATGGATGCACTGCGGAAACGTAAGGAGCTAACGGGCTTGTTTACTTTCTTCAGCGCCAACTATCCGCAGTATGAGCTGCAGATCGATAACAAAGCAGCCATGCAAAAAGGCGTTTCTATTGGTAAGGCAATGGATAACCTCTCTATCCTGATAGGCAGTAGCTATGAGCTGGGCTTTATCCGCTTCGGCACCTTTCTGAAAGTATACGTACAGGCAGCGCCTGAATACCGGAAGCTGCCGGACGATCTTATGAAGCTGTACGTTAAAAATAACCGCGATGAGATGGTACCTTATTCAGCTTTCATGTCAATAAAAAAGGCGCATGGGCTTAATGAGATCACCCGTTATAATATGTACACTTCATCGGCAATAAGGGGCGAGCCTGCACCGGGTTATAGCAGCGGTGAAGCCACCAAAGCTATACAGGAGGTTGCTGCACAAACACTGCCGCGCGGGTATGGTATTGACTGGGAAGGCCTTTCAAAAGATGAAACGGAACGTGGGAACGAAGCGCTCTACATTTTCCTCATTGTATTAGCGTTTGTATACCTGATACTGGCCGCACAGTATGAAAGTTTCATACTGCCGTTAGCAGTTATATTTTCCCTGCCTGCAGGCGTTTTCGGTGCATTCCTGCTGGTTAAGCTCATGGGCCTGGCCAATGATATTTATGCGCAGGTAGGGCTGGTAATGCTGGTTGGCCTGCTGGGTAAGAATGCGGTACTGATTGTGGAGTTTGCCGTTCAGAAACACCGCTCCGGCGTACCGCTGCTCCAGGCAGCTATAGAAGGTGCCACCGTGCGTTTCCGCCCGATATTAATGACTTCTCTTGCCTTTATTGCCGGCCTGATACCGCTGCTTTTTGCTACGGGCCCGGGCGCCATCGGCAACCATACCATAGGCGCTGCCTCTGCCGGCGGCATGCTGCTGGGGACCGTTTTCGGGGTGATCATTATTCCCGGCTTGTATTACATATTTGGCAGCATGGCAGCAAAACGTAAGCTCATTAAAGATGAAGAAGAGAATCCTTTAACAGAAGAAATTGATCATAATGTTTAGAAGCAGAATATATAAGCACTTAGGGGTAGCCTGCATTTCCTTTGCTTATGCAGCTTGTAAAATTCCTGCTTTGGTTGGGAAAACAGCAGATAAAACAGTTCCTGCGAGTTATAACAGCTCGCAGGATACCCTTAATATGGCAAAAGTGAAGTGGAAAGATTATTTCACGGATCCCTACCTGGGCGCCCTGATAGATACGGCTTTGAAGAATAACCAGGAGCTGAATATTACCTTACAGGAAATGGAGATTGCCAGCAACGAAATAAGGGCCAGGAAAGGAGAGTATTTGCCGTTTGTAGGAGTAAAAGCTGCAGCCGGCGTTGAAAAGGTAGGCCGCTATACCAGCCAGGGCGCCGGTGATGCTACTACCGAAATTAAACCGGGAAAAGAAATGCCGGACCCGCTGCCGGATTACCTATTAGCAGCTTATGCATCCTGGGAAGTGGATATCTGGAAAAAGCTGCACAACGCTAAAAAAGCAGCCATCAGCAGGTACCTGTCTACTGTCGAGGGGAAAAATTTCCTCGTTACGAACCTGGTGGCCGAAATCGCTAATTCTTATTACGAGCTACTGGCGCTGGATTACCAGCTGGCTATTGTAAAACAGAACATCGACATCCAGAACAATGCCCTGGAGATCGTAAAACTGCAGAAAGAAGCTACCCGGGTAACAGAGCTGGCCGTACGTAAATTTGAAGCGGAGGTGCTCAATACCAAAAGTCTGCAGTACAATATTCAGCAGCAGATCACGGAAACGGAGAACCGAATCAATTTCCTGCTGGGCCGTTATCCGCAGCCTGTTCCAAGAAATGAGCAGACTTTTGACAATGCAATACCTGACGCTATTCATGCCGGTATTCCATCGCAGCTGTTAGCCAACCGCCCTGACATTAAACAGGCGGAGCTGGAGCTGGCAGCATCCAAGCTGGATGTACAGGTGGCAAAAGCTGAATTTTATCCTTCTTTAGGTATTTCTGCAGCTATCGGTTACCAGGCATTTAATCCAAGGTATCTTTTTAATACGCCAAAATCCTTGCTGTATTCCCTGGCAGGCGACCTGGTGGCGCCCCTGGTTAATAAGAATGCAATCAAGGCTAACTATTATACGGCCAATGCAAAACAGGTACAAGCTATTTACAATTACGAGCGTACCATTTTAAACGCTTATGTGGAAGTGGCCAATCAGCTGTCGAAGATCAATAACCTGGAAAAAAGTTATGATCTGAAAACCCAGGAAGTAGGCGCGCTTACCCGCTCTATCACTATTTCAAATGATCTTTTTAAATCAGCGCGGGCTGATTATATGGAAGTACTCATGACCCAGCGCGATGCGCTGGAATCAAAGTTTGAACTGATCGAAACCAAGAAGCAGCAATTGAATGCCATGGTTAATATTTACAAGGCATTAGGCGGCGGATGGAATTAAGGAGCTATTAGAAAAAACAGGCTGTATCACATTTGATACAGCCTGTTTCCTTATCTGCTTTTTGCAATTATGGTTTTGCAGACCAGGTTAAAGTGACATTAGCGCCATTGGCCATCAAAGGTATACTGGCGCCGCGCACTGAAATTGCGTAATAACAGCACTTTGTTTTTTGACAGATGGGATGCCAGTTTTTAACGGCGTTGAAGCATTCACGGAAGGATGGCTGTGCAGCCTGAAACTATTATCATCCATCAAAAAGGAGCGTCATCCAACCCCTCATCATCAAAGTCCAAATCTTTCATCTTTGAGCCCTTATGTATAAAAAGTTTGGTTTCACTTTGATCGTCATTCTTCCCAAAAGGATGACGGTTTGGCTTAGCGGCTGGCTTTCCTTCCACAAAGAACCCTGTAGATTCGTTATACTTAAGTCTGCAAGAATTTTGGCCTGCTTTATTACCATTTCTTGCAAGAAATAAGTATGGTGAATTTGCCTCTTCTTCTGATGGATCAAAATAAAGATCCCGATTATAAAATTGGGGACGGTGCAGGAAAATAATATTATAAGCCGATTGAGCCAACACATTACTATCCCGCAAATCTACAAGCAGCGGGGCTCTTATTGTATAGCGGGAACCAGGTTTATTATCCCTGTCAATATCTTTATTCAAAAGAGACAATGCAACCACTGTAATATCCCTTGACCTAATAATATCACATAACCTTTTACAATTGGATGAAAATTCCTGTTCAAAATTAGCAGCGTACTTTCTCTCAAAAGGTCCGATCAGTAAGTTCTGCAGAGAGTCAATGAAGAATACCTTTTTACCCTCATCACAGTATTTACCGATCATTTCTTCAATGTGGTCCATATTCCTGTATGAAGGTGTTACTACTTCAATGTTGCCCAGGTTCTTAATATCGGCCTCCAATGCATTAATTTGTGCAGCTGTTAATTCGTCTGTTTTATCCAGACCTGTAACAGGAATATTGATGCTATTAGCCAACAATTCGCGCTCTACCCTGCTCACAGTATTGGTACCAGAAATCGCCATGAACACACTACTGATCCCACATTTACTAAAATGATTTATAACCGACAGCAACACACTATATATTTCATGAAAAGGACTACCGGCAAAAACATGTAAGGCATTTTGGATCAATCCTCCCCCCAGTTCTGTATCAAGTTGTCCAAATCCTGTAGAATAATATTTTTCACCAGGAATACGACTTTTAATTTCTTCTTTCTTCAGGGTCATTTTTTTGTTGATTTAGTTAAAATTGTTTCAGTGCTTCCTACTTTGAGCGACTTTTCAAAAGGGAATTTCTTTACTCTTAGGCATAATAATTAATTTGGGTATTTAATAAGTGAATCAATTGTTAACGCAAAAAGGGTTTCAGCTTTGAACAAGCTGAAACCCTTTAAATTTATAAAGCTTAACATTATAACACCATTTTTCCCACACTATCCAGCGTAGTATCTTTAATCTCTTTACTCCGTAAATATTAAACTGCTGTACCTCCTTTAAACTGATAAGCGCTGCTGCCGGCATCCTTCACTCAGAAACCGGCCGGTTCAAAGGCCGGCGGTCACTAAATACCAATAGCAACGTAATAACTCCTATTACAAAAAAGCTTAGCACCAGTGGAAAAACATCTGTAACCATTAAATGACTAATAACCGATCCCAGGGATGCGCCAATGCAAAAGAAGTAGGTGCCATAAACAGCGGAAGCCATACCTGCCATGTTTCCCATTGGCTCCAGCGCTAACGCGCTGCTGTTTGGCTCCACAGCTAAATTCAGCGCCATCAGCAGGGCCACCGCAATAAAGAATAAAAGCATACCGGGCGGATCGCCCAAAGTGAAGGTAAGCAGCAGTAAGAGGCCCGCTATTATCGTATAAATAATAAGGAGTCCCCGGATGGTGCGCCGCGCTCCATACCGGGATGAAAGGCGGGCATTCATTAAGGTACAAAGCGACATGACCAGCCCCATACCTCCAAAGATCCAGGGAAATAGTTTGGGCCTGCCATAGATCTCCCCCACAATATGCTCAGAGCTGGAAATGTACGAGCTTAATGCCGTGAAAAGAGCCGTGGTAACAGTGGTATAGCGAAGAAAAGTGCGATTGCCGATAACCTTGCGGATGGATTGGCCGAAACCGGTCCAGTTAAGGGAGCTGCGTTGTTCCGGCGGAAGGGATTCTTCCAGCCTGAATGACCAGCAAAAAATAATAACCGCAAACAAAGGAGGCGTAAGAAATACCATCTGCCAGGATGATACGGACAGAATAGCTATTCCTAAGAAAGGCGCCAGCACCGGGGTAAACAGGAAGATGGTAAAGATCAGGGACATAATGCGGGCCATCTGGTCCCCTACAAAACGGTCACGCACCCCCGCAATGGTGGTCATAAATACGGCTGATGCTCCCACCCCGGCTACAAAGCGGGCTGCAAACATCAGCTGCAGGCTGGGTGCAAAGGCGGCAGCTATTCCACCAATGATATAAAGCGGGAATCCTACCCGTAGGATGGCCAGGCGTCCGTAACGGTCTGAAAACGCGCCAAAAATGATCTGCGCAGTTTGCCCCAGGAAAAAAAACGTAATGATCTGTGCAGTAGCAGTAGATTCAGGCGGGAGCCCAAAATGCTTCCGCAGCTCCGCAAACACCGGGAGCATAATGTCTATTCCCAAAGCTGTCAGGATCATGGTGCAGGCCGACAGCGCAATAAACTCGCCTTGTTTCATTTTCATAACTGTGATTATTCAAATTTTAAGCCCTTACACTAAATGGCTCACGGGGCAGTATATACGTGTTCCTGTTAAAGGAGGTAAAGCTAATGTCTAAATTTATATGTTATAGGGTATTTATTAGACATTATAATGGGGAGATCCGGACAGGGTGAAAGATAGAAAGTACTGTACAATAAAAAGGCTGCCCCTTTTGGAACAGCCCTTTGTGTAAATACAATAACCTGTTTTAAAAAGCAGCGGCAAACTCCTTTGCAAAAGTTTCCAGCTTTATTTTTCCCATGGCAGCCGGCTTATGCAGCTCATAATCCGCTATCAATGCACCGCTATGGAGGCTGGCGCCCATTTCTACCAGCTTGGCAGCAATATGCACCGGCACTCCTTTCTTTTCTAACCTTTCCTGCGTTTGTTCATTGGTAAAGGTTAGCCATTTCAGATCCGGCTTGCCAATAGCAGCGCCTAAAACGCCCGCAATTTCATTGGCTGTACGCTCATCGCTTACCACGTACCGCACATTCTTTCCTGTAGCAGCTGTTTCCAGCTCGTCCAGCGCAGCAGCAGCAATATCCTCCGGGTGCACCAGTATCAGCTTATCATCTGTACCATAGTTTGCGGCCATAAAACCCTGCTCTTTTATTATATCTATAAGATTGTACAAATTATAATAGAAGTAACCTGCGCGCAGATGCGTAATAGCTATCCCTGACAGGCTATTCAGCAGGCCCTCTATCTTATGGGACCCCAGGATGAACCCTGAATCTTTTTCCAGGTGCGCACCATAACTGCTAAGGTGTACCACGCGTTTTATACCCGACTGCTGAATGGCCTGTGCATAATTGCTGCCTATCCGGCTGTAATAGGCTATCTGGTCAGGTTCAGCAAAGTTTGGCGGCACCATGGCAAACACGGCATCCGCGCCGGTAAGAACAGCTACCAGGAAATCAACGTTTTCCAGCGAGCCAATAGCTGCCGTGGCGCCCAGGGCTTCAATATCCTTTTGTTTTTCTGCTTTGCTGCTGATCACGGTAACCTTGTGCCCTTTTTGTACCAGCCCCTTTGCCAGTGGCTGGGCAACATGCCCTAAAGAACCTGTTACTACAACTTTCATAAATGTTTCGCTTTTGTTTCTTACACAAAGGTCCTGCCTCCAGGATCTATTCCTGTAGCTTAATCTCAGGTTGTTGTAGCCGTTTCTTTACTATACGGGTTAGTTGAAAGATTGCCGGAAGGCTAAAGGTGAAAGATTAGTTTTGCTTTTGAATAATTTGCTGAAAGACTGTGAATGTTCTAACCCTATTTCATAGGCAATTTCGCTAACGGATAAAGTGGTAGTGGACAATTTCTCTTTTGCCTTTTCTATTAACTTATCATGTATGTGTTGCTGGGTGCTTTGGCCCGTTAACACGTTTAGCAATACACTTAAATAATTGGGGGATACATTTAATGCGCCGGCAATATATTGCACCGTTGGCAATCCCTTTTTTGCCAATGCATCGCTGTTAAAATATTCCGCAAGAAGATCTTCCAGCCGGTCAAGGAGCTTATGGTTCGTAATTTCCCGGGTGATGAACTGGCGCTGATAAAACCGGTCGGCATAGGTTAGCAATAATTCAAGCTGGGCAATAATTACTTTTTTGCTGAACTTATCAATATTTGCATGGTATTCCTGCTCAATATTTTGCATAATACCGGTAACCATTACTTCTTCTTTCTCTGAAAGATGCAAGGCTTCATTTACTGCATAGCTAAAATATTCGTACTGTTTTATTGTTTTGGCTAAGGAGGTATTCCATAAATAATCAGGATGCACCAGCAGCAGCCATCCTGAATGTTTTAGCTCTTCCTCCGCCTCAATAGTAAAAACCTGGCCGGGAGAAATAAAGATCATTACTCCTTCGTCAAAATCATACTCTTGCTGACCGTATTTCATTTTGCCATTAAAATTCCTTTTAAGCCCTATGGAGTAAAAATTATGTGTGAAGCTATAGGCATGTTCATCCATGCGTTTGATGTCTTCAAAACTTATTACACTGATCAATGGATGTGCCGGTTTGGCGATCCCTATGAGCGCATGATATTCAGTGATTGTTTTAATATGTGTAAGCGGCGTATTTTTCATGACCATTTACTTTCCATCAAAATTAATCAATCAGCTTCTTCTCCATATAAATAGTTCCTGCAATAGGGTTATGCCGGTAGGCGTCAATGGTGTAAAATCCCAGGTGATGATACAATGTTTGTGCCTTTTCCTGGCCGGGCACCGTATCCAGCCGGATATAGTGATAGTGGAGCTTTTTTGCAGTGCCTGTTGCCAAGGCCAGCAACTCTTTCCCGATCTTAAGGCTTCTGAATGCAGGTTTTACATACAGCCGCTTTAGTTCTGCGGTGGTTTCAGAAAGTTTGCGGATACCGGCACAGCCAACCGCGTCCTCATTATAAGTACATATTAACAGCGCTCCTTCAGGAGCCTGGTATTGCCGGCTTAGGGCCGCAAGCTCATTTTTGAATCCCTGGAATCCAAGATCAAAATCAAGAGAGGCGGCATATTCTTCAAAAAGTTTTTTTCCATCCTCAAAGTCCTGCGCTGTCTCTGCTATTTTAAAGTGAATGTTTTCCATCTGCATTTTTATTTTTCCGCATTTCCTTTTTCCAACAGCTGTTTTACCTGCATAATTAACCCAGCCAGCTGTTCCCGCTCTTTTAGATCCAGGTGCTTAACCAGGTTTTTCACCTGCTCATCTGACTGGCGGTTAATATCTGCTGCTATTTGCCGGCCTTTGGCGGTAAGCGCCAGGGCAAAGATCCTTTTGTCTTCTTTGGATTGCTTTTTCTTCACCGCACCCTGTTTTACCAGCTTAGCCACCATCCGGCTCATGTAACCTTCATCTATTTGCAGCTTTTCCTTTATGGCTCTTGCGGTGATTCCTTCCTGTTCGTTCACCTCATAAATAATCCTCGCTTCTGTAAGCGAATAATCACTTTCCAGGATGTGGTTATTGACAACGCCCAGCACCGTTGTATAAAACCGGTTAAAATCGCGCAGGGTATTTACCAGCTCTTTTTTCATGGAACAAAGGTAAAAAATAATACTTGACAAAAGCAAGTATTATACAATGTTTTAAGTACTTGATAAAATGGGCGGCATATTTATGGGAAGTGTCTGGATGGTCCAATGCCAGGAAAAGAAAACGAAAGCTGGTACGAAGCATCAGCAATGGAACTAAAAAATAAACCCGCGTAAATCAGGTATTACGCGGGTTCTGTAATAAGTATAAAAATAAAACCTATCCTATCGAAAACTCAATTGTCCCCTCCTCATGTTCCAGCTTTTTCAAAAAATCATGCAATGTTTTAATCCGCAACAGCACCTCATCTTCTTTCTTCATTTTTTCAATTATACCGCTTAGCCGGCCCAGCTCTTCCAGGATGCCAGCAATATCCTCCCTGGTATAGCTATGCCCCGCTCCAAATGCACTGATCCATTGCAGCTGGTGCTCCCTCGCCGCAGGCAGCCAGATCTTATTAAATACCTCTTCTGTGGCAAGAGGAATGTAGGTATTCTCTTCGTTCCCATTTATCGTTAATCCAAAAAGTGCTACTGACATATATATACTATCTGGTAAATTAAGAATTACAATTAAAATCAGCTGAAAAGGACCAATCAGGGAAACTATTCTTCAGGTTTGCGAGCTGTGTATCAACGGCGGCGCGTAATTCCGGCGTATCAGCATCCATTTTAAAATGTAATTTCCTGAAGTTCCTTATTTCCTCTATTGTTGGCACTACAGGAGAGCCGTTCCCAGTTGGCCGCGTTGCCGTGGCAACGGCCAGGTTATTAATCCTCACTGCTGTCTTTCTATAGATCTGTTTTTCAGCCCATCTCCCGGGATCCGGCATTTCACCGGTTCTTGGGTGCGGAATGGCAAGCCCCTCTGCCGATTTATCTTCAATAAATGTTTCGGCTCCCATATCTATTCCGTCAAATTCACCCAGGGGATTGCCCAATTGGTTTTCCAGCTCTACTCCGGTATAATCAATAGCCAGCCCAAATACATCGGTCTGCTTATTCACATCCCACACATAACTATATAACTGCATCCCGCCTTTGAGCCTGACCGGATCCTGGCTAAGGTACCGCCCTTCCTCCGGGCAGTAATACCGGAACCGGTTGTAATATAACCCTGTTTCTTCATCTTCATACTGGCCTTTATACCGGAACGGTATTAAGTTCCTTTCTCCTTCGAACTTACGCACCTTCCCATAAATATCCAATCCGCACGACCATACTTTTTCTCCTGCTTCATCATAGGCTTCGCAGGGCGTACCCAAATAGTCGGTGATAACAGAGTAGTGCCTGCCATTAATAATTTTTGCTGCGGGTGCAAAGGAGCCCTCTTCAAACACCCAGCAGGCCAATGTTTCAGCCGGAACTGGTTCCGGGTGGTCCTGTACCACATCCCCAAGTTCATTAATAGTGATCGCGGGCCGGTCTTTTGCCGGGTAGCTCCATTCATGCAGCGGCACCTTCCCATCCCACACAAAACGGGTAAGCAGCCCGTTATACTGCTTTTCAATGCGCCGGCCCAAGGGATCATAACGGAACTCCACCACCTTACCATCAGGGCGCACTACCTTCCTGAGCGCGCCACTGGCATACCATTCATATCCCCAAACAGCTTGTCCTGCCGGCGCAACATTCACGATCTTTTTAATCACATTTCCCTCATCATCATAAACAAACCGCGCATTCTGTGTTTCCTGCAGCCTGCCACCCGGGCCATATTTACGGTCGTTACGGTGCTGCGTTCTATAAAGATTGCCTGCTTTATCCGGCAGGCGATAATCATATTCCCCATTCTCATATTGGGCCCATGCCAGGTTCGCAAAATCATCATGCCCGAATTTTGTTATACCACCGCTAATGCCATTGGTAATTTGCTTTAGCCGCTGATTGGCATCCCAGCGGTAATTAAGCTGGCGGGTTCTACGCCCATTGCTGTTCACGGCATGTGTGTCCGGCATGCCGGTCTTGTCATAGGTCCAGCAGCTTTTAACCCCACCCGGCAGGCTACGCTCTATTTCCAGACCCAATAAATTACGCTCAATGTGCATAGCCCAGGGAGTATTAGTGCCTTGCGCCTGCATATCAGTAATGTCGCCGGCTGCATTGCGGGTAACGTGTATATCGGCACCCAGGCTGCTTTTAATATGGCTGCGTTTTCCGTCATAACCATAATTACTATGGATGGTGTACCCATTCTGCGATTCCTGTATCACACGCCCCATTGCATCCCGCTGTAATTTAACAGTACAATGCTCATTCACCGCTTCTGTAAGCTGGCCGTTAAGATTATAGTTATAAGTTTCCCAGCTGCCATCACTATGCTCCACCCGGGTCATGAGCCCGTTATAATCATATTCGTATGCTGTCCATTGCCTGCCGGGGCGTTGTACCCGGGCCACTTTGCGGGCAGCATTCCGGTGGTAATGACGGGTTAGTCCATCAAAGCCGGTTTCCTGTATAATATCGCCACGGCCGTTGCGGGTAAACCGGTACATTTCTCCATGCTCGTTTACCAGCCCGGTAAGCTGCTCCTGTTTATCATATACAAAGTGTATCCTGGCGCCGTTTTCTTCCCGCAGCTTCAGGTTACCTAAAGGCGTATAGCCGTAATGTACATGATGATGCTTATCCCTTACCTGCACTACCTGCATATAGGCATTGTACTGCAGCTCTACGTGATTTCCATCTACCAAATGCGCATCGGTGGCGCGCCCCAGCACATCATAACGGAAAGATTGTTCCTGTTGCAAGGGGTTAACCGCCTTAATACAATGTCCCCATGCGTCATATTCCCAGCTGGCAAACCCTTTGTCCGGCAGGGTAAGTGCAGAAAGGTTATGGTCTTCATCATATTCCAGCAGGGTAGTATGTCCCTGGTCATCTTCTACTTTACTAAGCAGGTTTTGTGCGTTATAACGGAATATAGTGATACCGCCGGTTGCCTCCGTGATCGTATGCACCAACCCTCTGTGCGGCCCATGCTTATAGTAAATATAAGTACGGCTGTTGCCATGCGGATCTGTTACTAATGTAAGGCGGTCTTCCGCATCATAATTAAATGTAAAGGCACTGCCATCCGGTTTTTCAATACTGATACGGTTTCCACGCTCATCATAGGAATAACCGGTAATATTAGCTTCCTCATCTATTTGCCGGTAAATATCAAATTCATCAGTATATTCTGTGAAACGGGAATTGCCCAGCGGGTCTTTTATCTGCGTAACTAAAAAATCAGGTGTATAATAATAGGTGGTAACATGCCCCAATGAATTGGTTACGGTGTTATAACCTTTCTCCGGGTAATATTCCAACCACCCTTCCAGTATACCACCATCGCCCCAGGTATGGGTACAACGGCCTTTGTTATCATATTCCCAGTAGAAGGTTTGTCCGTTACGGTCTGTTTTAGCTACCATCCGGTGGTTGCGGAATTGTATGCGGGTGGTTTGATCCAGCGCATCGGTAATTGCACAAAGGTCACCTGCATCATTGTAATCATATTTTACCAGCACCTGCTGCTGCCCGCGATGATGTGCCGTAACACGTGTCATACGGCCTTCTGTATCAGTTTCTATATGCAGCTGCCGGTTAGCGCTGTCAATAACCTGTACCAGGTGCTCCTTATTATTGTAGTGAAAGCTGATCATGGCCCCGGCATCATTACGGATAGCGTATAGGCGGTACTGTTGGTCATGGGGATGCAACCTGCGAAAGTGGTAGTATAAACGTTCCCTGTGATCGAAGAGCTGGTATTCATCCAGGCCGGTACGGGTAAGCGTTAACCGTTCGGGACGGTTGTAGCCGCTGTTGCCCGCATACGGTAAATATTCAAAGGTAGTGCTGCGCCCGTCGCCTAATAATAAGGCCGTGGCATCTTCATTTGCCAGCTCCAACAGCCGCAGGTCATGGGAAAAATGGTTGCCATGGCCTAATAACCCATGATGCTGGCTATCACTGTTCCAGCAGCGTTCCCATTTCAACGGTATAGGGCCTGGCAATTCAAAGTCTGTTCCCTCATTTATTACAATGCCCTGTACAAGGTCTACAGGCTCAAAGCCCAGCTTACAAAGCAGGCGGCTCAGCTTATCACTCCCGCCAATTTTTTTCTGGTGGGCCAGGTTAAAATCAGTGATCTTTTTTTTGGCCTTTTTAGCGGCTTTTCCCAGCGCTTTCATCCCTTTTCCTAATCCCTTCATGAGCGCGCCAAATCCAAAGGAGGTAACAAGGTTCAGCAATGCGCCCGACCAGTCCGGCACATAGGGGCCACCCACTGTTACCGGCCTGCCAAAAGAAAGCGGTATGGAAAATGAAGTGGGTAAATACATGCTGGGCAAAGGTTTAAGCTTTTTGCCGGGTTGCAGGGAAAGTGGGATGCCAATATCATTACACGTCATTAACATATGGCCGGAAGGGCTCATCAGGTTGCCTTCCACCGTCACGGTTTTGCTGCCGAAGAAGTTCACAGAATCATGCCCGATCAGAGGAGCCATCAGGAAGGGGCCACCCATCGGTATATGGACCAGGATGATGAAAATACCACTGGTATCGCTTTTACCACGGGGTACATGATTGATCTTTGTGGTGGCGCCTAAAAAGGGGATATAGTCCATAGGGTCTACCACAAACCCGATATATGGATGCGGTAACGGAATGGGAAAACCAAACAATATTACAATATGTATATCCAGTCCTATAACAGGAGTAAAATGCTTGTTACTAACCAGCATATGCTATGTATTTTGCGCTACAGTAATGTACTTATAGATAGCCGCGGGACGGACAGTTAAGTACAATGGGTTAAAAATTACTACTGTAAGTTAAAAAAAAATTACCTGAAAAAAGGTGCTGCTGCCCTGCAAATCCTTATTACTAAAGGGTCTCATGCGTTATCAAATTTGTCAACTGGATAACATTATGGGCTTATCTATCAAAAAATCAAACCAGTTTGTATTAAAAATTAGTTCCTTGAATTAACCTGACTCATAAAAATTTTCTTTACCATGGCTACTTGTAACGTTACCTGCTACCCGGCAGATCAGTTACTTCATCAATCCCATCACCTTTTCCATATCCCGGTCCTTTTTTTCCACTACATCCTGCGCTTCGTACTCCACGTCATAATCCGGCAGCACACCGCGGCCAAAGGTGGCATGTTTATCAACGGACAAAAGCCGCATCCATGGAAATTCAACTGTTATCCCGGTATTGGGCAGCGTTAAATGCTGCACTGTACCGCCACTGCAGCCATCACTGGCGCCAGCTGTTTCGCGGCCTATGAATACTGCATTTTTGCACTGGGCCTTTATTGCTGTTGCCGTATGCGCACCTGCAGAAAAGGTAGCGCCATCAATCAGCACAAACAGGCAGCCATTAAAATGGCCAGCAGCATCCAGCGGTAGCACGCCCAGCATATCGCCAAATGCCGGTGTAAAATCAATATGATAAAAAGCGCCTTCTTTTTTCCCGGGTTTAAAGCCCTGGTTAAAACTTTCAGTACGGGAAGTATCAAAGTATTGCTCAAAATGATTAATGGCAGGGTTAGGGATCCTGGCCTGCACATTGCTGATCATGTGATAGGGCCCATCTGCCAGATACGACACTAATTTAGCTGCAATCCTCAGATCGCCGCCCGTATTGTGCCGGAGATCCAGCACCAGGTTTTGGATCCCTTTTTCATGGATCTGTTTAAAGACCGTTTTATAAATAACCGTATCGTTATATTGATAAGTAGCAGCCTGGAACCATGCGGTGGGTTTGTTCTTCAGGAACCGGAGCTGCAGGTAATCCGTGCCGGTAGCTGTTATCCAGCTGGTATCTGCTACTGCTTCCGGCTCTACTAACCCTGCTGTTACCGCAGTATCCAGCTGAAAATTTTTTACCTGTCCCTGTTTGGTACGCAGCGATACCTGGTAAGGGGGCTGCCAATGGTAATAATGGTTGCAGGCATCTTCAAACCCATCGAACTCACTTAAAAATAATTCCTTAAAGGTTTCATTATACCCGTCGCCCGCATACAGGTCTGCGCCATGGCTGATAATATCAGCCACAGGTACACCATTCAGCGTTAATAATTCATCGCCGGTATTTAAAACAGGTGTTTTATGCGTGGTGATCCAGGCGCGGTGCTGCCGTACCAGCACTTCAAAAGGCAGGCGGGGCTCATTTATTCCTTTAAAACCGGCGGAATGCCTTAGCTGTGTATGTCCGCAGCGCAGCCGGCTCAGTAAAGGATATACCCTGCTCATGAAATCCGTTTCAGAAAGCGGCGCGTTAATGGAAACCAGCGTTTCATCATACACCTGCTGCAAACTATCTGTGGGTGTATAAATGCCGTAGGCAGGATGCATCTCTTTAATAGCTGACCAAAGTATAAAAAGATCATCCCGCATACTTTTTACAGTCAGCTGCGGCGCGGCGCTACCGGCATTATCCTGCTTTGCTTTTTGGGCGGTTGTTGGCGCGCAGCTGCTTGCTGAAACCACTGTTGTTATAGAAAGTATAATGCTGAAGATCCGGGCAGCTCCTTTGTTCATGGGTATTGGATTCAAGGTATATCCATCTAAAATAGATCATAACTGTATAAAATAAAAAATCTTTATTACCCTGCGCCTAAAGGGAATTTTCTTAAAATAGTATTAAAATAGTGCCCGGAAACTTGCACCAGGCAATTATCTTATTTTGGGATCGTTAATTTTTGGCAGCCGGTGGTTATTTGGCCTGATATTAGGTTGCTTAAATAACGCTCCGGCCTTTAGGACCATTTCATTAAAAACGGGGACCAGCATATGCCAGCATTAAAACCATATCGCAAGCTCGCAGTAATTGCCGCTTGTACGCTGCTTACTTTTGCCGCACAGGCGCAAAACGCTAAGAATGGCAGCAGCAATTCACCAAAGCTTTTCCAGGTAACCACTGCAGAAACGCTGCCGGGTGATGCCGTACTGGTACGGGGAGAAGACCTGGACAAGGTTACACAGGTGCAGGTGGCCCGCCTCACCGATGATAATGTGGACAATATTTTGCCGGCTTATATGCCTCTTCCCCGGGAAGATGATGCGCTGGACCATGGCGGTACGGACCGCAGGACAAAAGATGTAGCTGAAAATAAATATCAACCGGCAGATAAGCTGCTGCAAAACAGCCAATCCCTCAAATTCGTAATACCGGCCACCTGGAAAGAGGGTGTATATAGCGTAAAGCTCACAGATGCCGGCAACCAGGTTACGGATTTTTATGTGAATGCTCCCCAGGTGAAATGGGTGATCAGCGAAGAAGGCCTGAATGTAACTGCCGGCAGCTACTTACGTGTGCAGGGTAAAAACCTGCTCAGAAAGGGCCTCAGCGGACAGGTAGTATTGATCTCAAAAGAAAACAAGCAGGTAAGAGCTAAAGTTGCAAATGCTTTTGACGATTTTTCTGTAAGCGTGAACATTCCCGGCAGCATAAGCCCCGGCGCTTATTATTTATACTATCATAACGGCCAGGGAGGTAAAACCGCGTGGAGCGAGCCTTTACAGGTAAACGTAGTGAACCCCTCCCCCAATAAATGGGATAAAAAAACCTTTAACGTAAAAGACTATGGCGCCAAAGGCGATGGCGTGAATAACGAAACCAGCGCCTTCCAGTCCGCCCTGGATGCAGCCAAGCAGCAAGGCGGCGGCACCGTGTATGTACCGCACGGGCGGTATATGCTAACTGCTGAATTGCAGCTGCCGCCCTTCACCATGCTGAAAGGCGAATCCGCCGCTGTAACGCAGCTGTTCTGGAACTCCCTGGGCTGGGACTATAATAAATTACCCAATAGCCTGATCAGCGGCACCCATCACTTTGCCATAAAAGACCTGAATATATGGGCCACCAGGGCCTGGGGCATTATTATACAGAACGGTCCTGTGGAGGAAATGGGAAATGTGCTGCTGGAAAACCTGGTAGTAAGGCAAAGCGCGCAAATGAGCAGCAAAATGTACCGCACAAAAGCCAGCCGCGATTCTGTGGATGCAGAGCTAAACAGCCGCTGGAACAAAACCGGTATTGTAATACGCGGCAACAACCTGAAAGTACGTAACTGCGATTTTAATGCCAGCGGTATGTACACCGTTGCCGGTACCGGCTTTATACAGCATTGCCGGTTCACAAGGAATAATACCGGCATTAACCAGCCTTACATGACCATCCAGTCCAAAGGATTAATATTTGAAGATTGTTATAAACAGGCAGACGGTTACGCTTACGGCGCTACGATCTTGGAAAGCCGCGACCTGTATGAAGCAAGGAACATTACGCCCTTTGATTATACCAATGACCGTGAGGTAATGACCCTGGATGGTGGCGGTGGCGCCTATGCAGGCCCGGTAGCCAGCGCAAACGGCAATACCATTAACCTGCCGGGCGGCAGTAATACCATTCAGGCACCGGCCAATAAATGGAATGGCGGCGGCGTATTTATTATTGAAGGCAGGGGTGCGGGGCAGTTCAGGCGCATTACGGGCCATACGGCCGATGTTATTCAGCTGGATCAGCCCTTCCTGGTAGCGCCTGATGCCAGCTCCGTTATCAGCATTACCACCGTACGGCAAAATTTATACTTTGTAAATAATGAGGTTACTGACGGAGGGGCGTACCAGTTATACGGCTCTGCCCAGAACTGTGTAATAGCCGGTTTAAAAATGCGCAGGAGCGATGGTATTGTATGCCGTGGCTCTTTGCTGTACCATGGCAAGCAGCCCAGCTGGTATAATGATGTGGTAGAGTGTGAGCTGCGGGAGGGCAATTACAGCCACTGGTACGGCACCGGTGATCAGCATTCCGGTTACCAGAGCATTAACCTCATTGGCTCCGGTGGCGCCGGTTTAAACATAGGAGCGCTGGTACGGCGCAACCGCTTATATGATTACAGCTGCATCATCACCTCTACCGGTAAAGACCCTAATTCCGTTACGGATGTTATTATAGAAGATAACAGCATTAATACAGCCAAAGAGGCCATCACACTGGGCGGTGTAGGTACCAATACTTCCAATGTGCTCATCCGCAACAACCATTATGGGAATGTTGAAAAACGGGTAAATGCCAACCAGGGGCTTAAACAGGCCAGCTATATGATCATGGAAGATGGCGCTTCGCCGGTGAAGAAACCTGCTGCCCCGGAGAATAACAATAACCAGTAATGGCTTTAGAATCCCTGTTTAAGCACCAGGGAATCCGTACCGTCAGCGGTGTTCACCATGCGTAATATCACCGGCTTGCGTAAGGTATCCAGCAAGCCGCTATAAGCAGTGCCGGCCAGCGCGCCATTGGAATCTACACCATCAATAGCTTTACGCTCATCATCTGTAAGGTAATGGATGCTTACTTTCAGATTATCAAAGGTTCCTTTCAGCAGGAATGTTTCTCCCGGCGTATTTTCATTGATATCCAGGTTGCCGGTTCCTTTGGTGCTGTCTACATTAGAAACATTAAAGAAAAAAAGCCCGGTGGGTTTGCCTTTTATTACTTCCCATTGATTGGAAAAATTGTGTACATAGTTGCCTACCAGGCTTCCCAGGTCACCCAGGGAATCGCCGCAGGAAACAGTCAAAAATAGCGCTGCTGCTGAAAGTACAGAGGAGATGCTTTTCATAAAAAAGATTTAGCGGTTAAATATTCAATCATTCTCCCTGAAAATCTCTCTTTGCTCTAAGGTTGGTAATAAAGCCCTTAATTTTTACGTCCAGGATCCCGATGTTATTATCAAAAACAGGCAGAATGCTGTTTAATTCCAGGGTCAGCTCCTGTTTTAAGGTGTTCCGCTTTTTTTTGGATGGCTCATTCAGGTAAACGTTTATTTTCCTGATCAGGGAAGCATTCAGCGGTATAATGCTGGCCCTGTGTATATTGTTAATGGAAAAATCAACCAGGTTATGATAGCTCATAGCCAGCTCATAACTTTTCCAGTAGTCCTGCACGGCCTTTTCACATTCGGCGTTCGTATTATTAAGCTGGTTGTAGTATTGATTATATACTTCTATAGTAGAATCCAGCAATTTGAATGATTTGGGATTTTCCAGTGAGTACATCACCAGGTTCTGAAAGGCATCTCTTACATCCTTAGCTTCGTTCAGGTAACCTTCCAGATTCCCGGATATAATACCAAAGTATTTGTCCCTGCCCTCCATTAGCTCGCGTGCAGAACGCAGCTCGGTTTCCGTTACCTTAAAATTTTTCATCACGGTTTTCAGAATGGTGTCCTGCTTGCTGAGCATTTGAGTATACATGGCCTGGTCTACACGCCTGATGCTATCCATCTCCTTCCGGTCCATGTTCTGCTGCCGGTATAATTTGGTTATTTCTTCTGCGGCTGCTGCTTCCTTCTGGGATGAGCGCACAATAGTAATAGTGGTTATAATGTCAGCACTGGGTGGCAGGTAAATAGTTTCATTACCAACAATGGTGTATTCCCGTTCATCTACCGGGCGTATATTGATAGGTAGAGTTTTGCGGTTGTCCAGCGTAATGTAGGCCATTCCCTGCGTGTTGGTGGATTGGCGGCTGCCGTTAAACAAAAAGATGATGTTAGCAGCAGCTTTTGTTTTACTGCCGCTTAGCAGCACTTCAAACTGAAAACCATATTCTTTTGCCTGGGAAAAGGCATGCAAACTGCAAAACAGCAGCGCGGCCATTATCCAGGTCAGCCGGCTAATCATTAATAACAATTTTGATATTCTTTCCCAAATAGATCTTATCTGAATAGCGCATTACCTGATCCTTGAAAACCATAACATCTGCCCGCTCTCCGGGTTTTGCACGCAGGTAAACATGGAACATGCCTTCTTCATCTGTTTGCACATTTTTCAGGTAGTCAGAAAATTTTACCGTTGCATTAGCCACCGGTAAATTGTTACCCTTTAAAACATATCCCACATACAATATTGAATCTATTGCCGGCAGCAGCTTAAGCTGTATGCCCCTTGCGCCGGGCAGGGGCAGCAGCGTATCATTATTTTTGGAGATCTTATATCCTTCGATCCTGGAGGTAATGTGCAGGGAATCGCCCAGGTAATCCCGGTTCAGGTTAGGGAACATGGCCTTCCCGTTCTTATCAATAGCAGCGCTTATAACATCGTTATTAGCAAGGATGCTGATGGTTCCTTCCACGGTGTTTGGATCATCAGCCGGCGCAGCTACATAAATAGCCATATTAAAAAGCGGGCTTTTTTCAACCGGCCTGAATCGGTAACCAATCAGCAGGATCAGAAAGAACACCACTGCAGGCCCGGTTAATTTAAGGTTGCCCTTCATTACAGTGCCGGAATAGGAAGCCGCGCTCCTAAGCGCTTTGGTAAGTAAATAAGTAGCAGCCAGGTCACAGATCACAAGCAGGAAGAAGAAAGTAGTTACCGGTACCTCAAACCTGGACCTGTAATTTGACAGCACTAAAATGAACAGGAATACGATAGATAAACCGAGCAAGGTCAAAAAGATCCATGGGGTTGCTTTCTTATTCATGTTGGGGCTAAATAACTAACCAAAGCTAAGGAAAATAAGTGGAGTTCTGCCACATGCTTCCTAAGCAAATACCGCGGCAGTCCTAACTGCCGATCACAAAAAAAGAGCGTTGCACCGGTTGCAACACTCTTTTTTTATAATAACAGGATAGTCATCATTTCAGCTTGGTAGATCCTTCTGCTTCAATCTCAGCCAGCGCAGATGTTTTAGTAAGTGTAATGTTATGCTGGCTTCTGGCGGTTGTCCATCTTCCCAAAGACGGGCGGTATTCCCCGCCCAGCATATTAAAAATACCCACGTCGGAGGTATTATAGGTAAGGGCAAGGGTATTGGAACCGCTCCTGTAGAACGGCTGGTCCTTCAGCGAAACAGGGTTCTTTACATCATACCAGTCTGTATTGGTGATACGGTAACCCTGGGCAGGCGGGCCGGCTGTATACAAGCTACCACCGGTAGATATAAAGATCACATCTACCGGTATGGAATCAACCGTTACCGTGGTGCCTTCAAACACCGCCATTCCAAAAGCATTCCCGCTATTGGCCAGTAAATTGGTGGTTTTAGTACCAAAATCTGCCCCGGCGTTGGTAGCGTAATTATAGGGGCTTATCCAGTTGGCAGCGCTTATATCGGTTGATACTTCACCATTGATCATTTTTGCCGTGCCACCTACATAAAAGAAAGTGCCTTTAGCCGCTTTGCCGGATGTAAGGTTAAATTTATAAGTGCGTAATCCCCCGGTAGCCCATCCCTTGGCAGGATAACCTGTTGGGGTAGAGGCATTGGCATTGTTAGTGGTTACTACAGAAAATGGTGTTACTGAAAAATCAATATCCCGCGTAGCCATTAGCTGTATATACTCATAATTACCATCTGCCTTGCTGCCTTTCACCACATCGCTCATAAAACCGGTTATCAGCACCGGCGCAATGGTGATGGTGGAGCTCAGCACTACCACATCACTGGCTTTGCGCATACGGAGCTGGGGTACCAGCGCACCATCTTTCCCGGCTGTATTGAAAATAATCCCGTAAAAATTGGCGAGCACCGGCGCTGTCGTATCGGCAAAAGCAGCAGTGGCTTCTGTATGCAGCGTAATATTGCCGAATCCATCGTTCAGGATCTTATCACCCGCCAATACATCACCGGGGGCCGGCAGGGGATCAAAACCACCTTTTACAATTACAGATAAGCTGCTTTCATACTCATCGGGATTAGCCAGTATAGTGCTGGTGGAGATCTGGTTGGCAAGGATCATACTTCCGGCAGCCACCCTGTTAACCTTGTCTTTTGTAATACCGGTGATCTGCAAAATACCATCCACTCTTTTCAGCACACCGCCCGTTGCTTTAATAACAACAGAATCGCCCGGTACAAAATCAGCAGCAGCATCGCCCAAAGGAATAGCAATACCTCTCAGCTTTGATAAACGGCGGTTGTCCTGCACTACCAGCAGCCCGGCCGGCAGGTTACCGCCGGAATGGTCTGATACCACCACGCCGGTAATGTAGTCAGAGCCGGACATGTTGTTTGTAGTAAGGCTTACATCCTGTCCCTTATACAGGTTCCTCACGTCAAATATGGCAATATAGGGGCTGATCTGCCCACCCGGATAATTATCTTTTTTGCATCCCCCTGAAAAAACAACTGCTACTAACAGGAAGGCATATATGAATATCTTCTTTTGCATTGTATTATTTTTTTAAGGTTTTTGCCACCATACCTGGGTGGATATTTCATCAGGGCCCTGCACGGCCACAGCCTGTTTATAATTGGTGGGATTGGTAGATTGCACATACACCGGGTAGTTCATCCGTGCCGGCATTACCCCGCCATTTTTCAAACCCGTTCCTTTGGGCAATACCGGGTGGCCGGTGCGGCGGTACTCAAACCATTGCTCCAGGTCGGCCAGGAACAGCGCATAATATTTTTGCAGGTGTATCTTTTCCATCTTATCATTCAGCGAAGCGCCTTCGTCCCACTGAATATCTGCTGCTGCCAGGTACTCATCAATGTTGTGAATAGTTGTTTTAACGGTATCCGGCCAGTTGGGCAGCCAGAGCCGGATACTGTTCAATGCACCGTTATTGTAATAAGTGCCTGCAGCACCGCCTATCCATCCTTTTGCAGCTGCTTCTGCCAGTATAAACTGCACTTCGGCATAATTCAGCATCATACCGGTAAGGGGATCGGTTTGTAAAGAAACAGCAGAGGTATAGGAATAGAAATAGCACTTTTTTATTGGGTTGGTTCCGGGCGCGTAACCACTGGCCACACCCTGGAAAGAGCCGGAGTAGGGAGCAATGCCCCACCTGTTAAAAGTATTATCAGTGCCATAAACGGGGATATCAATACGCGGGTCGCCCCAGGCCCAGAGATAATCAATGAAAAAACTGGCAATGGCAGGCGTTCTGAAATCCTGCTCCCTTACGCTTGCATAAAAAGGTGAAACATAAGGACCTGCACCGGTCCATTTCAAAATGGCCGATTCCGCATTGCTGGATATCAGCGGGTACTTGCCGGTGTTGGTTTCCGCTATTTCCTTAATTTTTGCAATACACTGCTCCGCTACTTCTGCTTTGCCGGAAAGGCGCAGCAGCAGCCGCAAATACAGGGAGTTGCCAAACTTGCGCCACCTGCCCACATCACCGTTATATACGGGGTCGCTGGTAGCCTTAATGGCAGTACCTGCGCTCAGCAGGGAGTTGGCAGAGTCCAGCTTCTTAAAAATATCCAGGTAAATATCTTTCTGCCGGTCAAAAGCAGGTTCCAGGATAGCGGAGTCCCTGCCGGAGTTGGCCTGGGAATAAGGCACATCGCCATAAGTATCTGTAAGCATAGAATAGATCCACGACTGGCAGATCAATGATATGCCCATGTAGGATGCATTGTAGTTCAGCTCCTGGCTGGCGGTTTTATAAATATCCTTAAAGTTGGTAAGCTCCGTATACCAGCCGTTATACAAATAATCGGATGTGTTATCACGATAGTCATACCGGAACACCTGCCCTTCTGCCTCGTTCATGTTCACGGTCACCTGCATCAGCTCATTGTTGAAGTCACGGTTCCGCCGCATGTTGTACGTTAAGGTGCTTACCAGCGCCGGCGCCAGCAGCTGTTCCGGCAGGGCCTGCGTAGTATTATTCGGATCAGTATTGATCTCTTTGAAATTTTTAGTACAGGCGGCCAGCAGCATGCTGCACAAGCCTGCAGCCACCAATAATTTATGTATGATCTGTTGCATTATTTTTCAAATTAAAGTCCAACAACCAGGTTAATGCCATAGGAGCGTGTGGATGGGAACTGCCCCACCTCAAAACCAGTCAGGATATCAGATCCGTTAAGCGTACCAAATTCAGGATCGAACATGGGCCATTTTGACCAGGTATAGAGGTTACGGCCATAGATCCCTATCAGCAATTTCTGCAAACCCAGTCTCCTGAGTATTTGCGAGTTCACGGTATAATCCAGGCGGGCTTCCCTGAATTTTACAAAATCAGTGCTGAAGGTGCTGCCTTCTGCATTATCCGCGCCCCAGTGGGAACGGTAGTAACCATCTACATCCGTTGCCGTTACATCATTCTTGCGGTATTTTCCATCAGCTTCCATTATTACGCCATTGCCTATAATACCGCTATATCTTCCGGGCAGTGTTTTTGCCAGCTTACCCTGTTCCACCATCTTGTAATGCATCAGTGAATGCGCTACCGCACCATACTGCGCATCGAACAGCAGGCCTAAATGAAATTGCTTATACTGGAAATCGTTGCTGAAACCCAGCTTCCATTTGGGGGTAACATTACCCAGGTATTTCACATCTTCTGAAAGCAGCGCAAAACCTGTATTGGCGTCATATACGATCTGCCCATCCGGTGCGCGCACATAACCTTTTCCGTACAGCGCGCCCATGGTGCCGCCTTGCTTTGCTACGATCTGGCCGCCGCCAACGTTACCGGTACGTAATACCACGGAGCTATCTGCCAGCTCTTTAATGATGTTACGGTTAGAGGAGAATACGATATTGGTGTTCCATTTAAAATTCTTTATTGCCAAGGGCGTACCGTTCACTGCCAGCTCTATGCCGCTGTTATTCACCTTGCCCACGTTAATGATCTCTTTCGCATAACCCGAAGCACGGTCTACAATGCGTTCCAGGATCTGGTCTTTGGTGCTGCCGGTATACAGGGCCAGGTCAAAGCCCAGGCGGTTATTGAGCATTTTCACATTCGCGCCGGCTTCATAAGTGATGGTACGCAGCGGCCTCAGGTCCGGGTTAGCCAATGTGGTAGGGTTATCTAATCCACCGTTGTACTGGCTTCCGGCAGTAGGATACGTATAGGCGGTACGGTAAGGTATGGTTTGCCCGCTGCCTACGCTGGATGCAGAGAACCGCAGCTTTGCAAAGTTGACGAACCGTGGCAGCTTCCATACTTCAGATGGAATAAAGCTCATGCTAACAGAAGGGTAAAAGAATCCTGCATTGTCTGTACGGTCCGGGGAAGCCAGCACACTGTTCCAGTCCTGGCGGCCGGTCAGGTCCGCAAACAAAAAGTCTTTATAACTGGCAGTGATCATGCCGTAAAAGCTGTTGATCTTGTATTTACTTTTCCAGGGCATGGTCACTAAAGGACCGGCTGCATTGGCCATGGTATAGATCCCGGGATACACGAGCGAGTCCGCGCGCACCTCATCCCTGTTATAGTTATTGGTAAGTGTGCTGCCACCTGCTGTTATGGTAAAGTCAAAGTCCTCATTTACTTTCTTTGCATATTTCAGCAGGAAATCACTGCTGGCTTCCATAGAAAAAATATTCTGTGTGCGATAGCTGCCATGGGGATATTTTGTACCGGCATCATATGGGCGTTTCTGCTCGCGCCCTTCATAGCTGAAGTCTACAGATGATCTCACCAGCAGGCTTAATTCATTGGTGATGCTGTACACTGCCTGCACATTACCCGTGGCTCCGTGCCTGTTGGAACTATTGATAAACTCATAGGCTATTGCATAGGGGTTTTCCGGGTAGGAGCTATAAGGATATTTTATGGCGCGCCCTTCCTTGCCATTTGCCCAGTAATTCTTCAGCCAGTCTATATTGGCATTGGGCTGCCAGAATATATACCAGTACATAATAGACTGGTTGCCATATCCTGATCCCGGCAGGTTATCGCTCCACTTATTGGTGTAATTGATCTTGGACGATATCTGCAGCTTATCATTCACCTTTGAGTTTACAGACAATGCAACGGTATTCCGTTTATAACCGGTATTGGGTACTATCCAATCGTTAGCAACATTGGTAAAGGAAAAACGTGCGGTGGTTTTATCAGTACCACCATCTAAGCTGATGGTGTTGGTAAGGGTTTGCCCGGTATTAAAATACTTGTTTACGTTCTTATAAGGCACCCAGGGTGTTTTTGTAGTACCCTGCGCCTGTGTTACGGGATCATACTGGTAAAACTGTTGCCCATCGAAACGGGGACCGTAGGCAGAGCTGGTGCCGCTGGTGCTGGCGCCATCAGCAGACGCGCCATAGGAATAATAATCCGCACCGGCCAGCCCTTGTCCGTATTCATACTGCAGATCAGGCCAGCGGTTCACCTGCTCCATGGATGCGTTGGAGGTAAAGGTAACGCCCCAGCCTTTTCTTTTGCTGCTGCCTGATTTTGTAGTGATAATAATAGCCCCGTTGGCGCCGCGCTGCCCGTACAGGGCCGCTGCACCGGGTCCTTTCAGCACCGTAACAGCCGCTATATCTTCCGGGTTAATATCATTCAAACCAGTGCCATAATCTGCCGGCATATTATCGCTGCCCGTGCCATACGGACTTTCACCGGCAACGCCGGTACGGCGGCCGCTGCCCTGGTTTATCACCACCCCATCCACTACTATCAGCGCTTCATTATCGCCGGTAAGGTTATTCTCGCCACGCAGTATAATTTTATTGGAACCGGTGGGTCCTGCATTTGATCTTACCAGGTTAAGGCCCGCTACTTTTCCGGACAACGCCTCTGTCCAGTTAGCCGGCAGGGTTTCAGTAAGCTGCTCTCCCTGCACTACAGTAGTGGCATAACCCAGCGCTTTCTCCTCACGTTTTATTCCCAAAGCGGTTACTACTACTTCATTCAGGCCTTTGGAGTCAGGCGCCAGCCGAAGGTCCACCACCTGTGTTCTTTCCACGGTGATCTCACGGCTGGTGTATCCTACAAAGGAAAAGATCAGCACACCCTGATCAGCAGGCAGTGTAATGGTATAAAAACCATTCTTATCACTCACCGTTCCCTGGCGGCTGTGCTTAGCTTTAATGTTCACACCTATTAAAGGTTCTCCCTTTTCATCAATTACCCGGCCGCGCACTACAATATCTTCCCTGTTGGCGCCGGCCTGCGTGGTTTTGTTGTCCGCCTGGGTATTGGCCAGGCGGTGAATAATAATTTTTTCTTTTAGCTGCTCATATCCAAAACCGGTACCGGATAAGATGTTTGAAAGCACCATAGCCACGGTTTCATTCCGGTATGTGCCGGTGATCTTTTTATCCAGCTTTTTTAATTCAGATGCATCATACATAAAATGAGCGTTGACCTTTTTCTCAATTTTATGTATGGCTGCGGTCAGCTCTTCATTTGCCAGCTCAATCGATATTCTTCTCTCTGCTAATTTCGCCGTTTGGGTAAAACCCATGGCCGGCAGCAGGTATAGAAGCAAACCTGCCATCAGTATGCAGGCGCGCTGCATACGATTGCCCCAATTTGTAAAAACTTTTTTTGTCCGGTACATAAGTATTTATTGTCTGGTTGTTAATGCGTTCACTTATTTTTAAAAATGCGATGCCCTGTTCATTGCGGTCAATGAAAAAATTACGTCTGCTAAACTTGCTCACCTGGAGGTGCTGGCTTTCTTAGGGATAGGTTATCCTGATGATCCCTGTTCCTGTTTTTTCCCAATGAATGCCGGTGGCCAGCGCCAGGGCTGCCATCATATCATCCAAACTATCGTTGTTACTAAAATCGCCGGAGAACTCCTTCCCGGATGCTACGCCCGGTAGTTCCAGCTTTACATTCCATTTTTGTGCAATGGCCTGCAGTACCTGTTCCAGCGGCACTTCCTGGAAAGAAAAACTATGCCGGGTCCAGGCCATTACCTGCTGTATATCTACGGGCTGCAATGCTGCCTTATGCGATTGTTTATTATACTGTACCTGCCGGCCGGCTTCCAGCGCTGCCAGTGATTGTTCTGCTGCTGCTACTTTTACTTTACCGGTTATTACGCTTACGGTAACAAAGTGTTGTTGTTCCTTTACCACAAAGGAGGTTCCCAGTACGGTTACATCCAGCGAGGGTGTATGTACAATAAAGGGTTTGTGTTTATCTGCTGCTATTTCAAAAAAAGCTTCTCCTTCTACGGTAGCTGTCCGCTGTTTGCCACGGTAAGCAACCGGGTAGCTGACAGATGCGCCGGTATTCAGCGTAACCATTGTCTGATCCGGCAGCTGTACTTTTTTTATTTCGTAAGGGCCTGCTTTAACGGTGTTCATTGCTACAGGTGCAATACGGTCTGCCAGCGGCTGCCGGAATATCCAGCCCAGTGTGCCGGTAGTAATAAGGACCAGGATGGCGGCTGCAATACGTACCAAACGTTTGGGGAACAGGTGTAAGGGCTTCCGCGCTCCGGGTGCTGCGGTTTGGGTAATGGCTTTTAGCCGCGGCAGCAGGCGCCCGGCAATGATCTTTTTCTTTTCTGCTGTTAGCTCATACTCTTTATTGCCCGTTTGTTGCAGCCATTGTTCTATCAACAGCAGATCTTCATTGGTAGCCTGTCCGTTCAGATATCTTTCTACAACCTGTTCAAACCCGTTTATGTCCATTAAAAAAGCGTCTTTACCTATATGTCCGGTAAAACCATCTTTTAACCATATCCGAATGTTAAGGAAATATTAACAAAGAAAAGTGAACAGCATAGCGTGCTGCAACGACTTCTTTAAGCGGGTTCTGGCCAGGCCCAGCTGGTTGCGTACGGTTTGTTCAGAGAGGGAAAGTACGCGGGCAATGTCGGCCACGGAGCGGTGCTGTTCTATATATAATAAGTATACTTCCCGCATTTTTTCCGGCAGGGATTGTACTTCCTGGTTAACAATTGCCTGTAATTCTTTGGATTGTAATGTTTCAGCGGCATTATCCACAGCGGGCAGCAGGGATTCCCGCACCAGCTCCAGCTTTTCAGGGTTTTGCAGCATGGCTGCTATTTTGTTGATCACTTTATATTTAACGGCGGAGTAAAGGTAGGCGTCAAAATTTTCCCTGATCTGCAGGGAGTGGCGTTTGGCCCAGAGACTGGCAAATACTTCCTGCGCCACATCTTCCGCATCATCTTCTGACCCCAGCCGTTTCATGGCAAATACGAACAACGATTCCCACAGGCGCAGGTACAGCGTTTCAAATGCAGATACATCATCCTGCTGAATACGTTGCAGTAATTCCTTATCAGTTAGTTTACGCATGTTGGCTAATGAGCAATTGGGAGCACACTTTTAAAGTGTGAAGTTAGATAAGGAGCATGAGGTTTTATGTTAAGTGATTATGAAGTTTGGTTACCGGGATCATTAAGATCGCCATCCTTTTTTTCATTCAGCTTTCTTTTTTTAAGAGGCGGCCCATCCCCCTCCAGGTTAGGAGTTTCCTGATCCAGGGTTAGCGATGTTTGCGGCAGGCCCATGAACGGATTAAACGGTGTATCTGTTAGCATTAACATCGGGGTTGGCGCCTGTTTTTCTCTTTCTTCCGCTTCTATCCGCTGCCGTTCCTGTTCCAGGTCTGTAAAACATTCCTGTAATAATTTATCTGCCTGCACCAGGTTTTCCAGCACAGTGGTTAGGTTGTTGGCCCACATGGCGTTGGTTGCATTCATGATATACCCGTTAAGCTGCATTTGTTTAGTGAGGCTTGTTTTGCTGAATGAGTGCGAGCATTTTGCCATTACTGAAAGTGTCCCGATGTTAAGCTGCTGGCTGGCAGCTGAAACCTGCTTCAGTTTAATACTTATATGATCTTTTATTTTGTCTGATGCTTCCACCAGTGCTGCGGTAGTTTCCCGGAAATCGTCCAGTGCGGCGCGTGCATTATGCAGGTGGATCCTTAGTTGTGCGTCGTCCTGTTTGGCATAACTCTCCTCCGCCTTATTCATTTCTATAAATAAGCGCTGGCCAAATAAGCTCAGCTCATCAAAAGATATATCCGTACCCGCTATCTCTGCCATAGAGAGCACCATGCCCCTGGTTATATACCGGAGTGTAGCAAAATCTTCTCTTTTCACTATCCCGAAGAACTCACCCAGCTCCTGGTCTTCTACATTCGGGAAGAAATAGTTCAGCGCACCAGACAGCTCGTGCTTATTGAGCTTATCTTCCACAGGCGGCTTCCATTGACGGGCCTTCAGGATGCGGGACCTTACTTCCGCAAAGGAGATGGTTACTGGGGTAGGATCCACTACCACCCTTAAATTGCTCATGTCAATACCTTCCACACTATACTTATAAGGGATCTTCAGGGACAGGTTCTTTTTGTCCAGCTCAGGGCCATCTACCAGGCGCCTCACAGATTTGTCGGTTTTATTCTGGGTAAAAGCTGGTAAGGTATCTGTTCCGCTTTTTACATTCGCCGTTAGCGCCCATTTTTTAGGAATACGGCGAGGAAAGGTTAACTGATCATTAAGATTCAGCACTTTGCTCCCTATTGTTGCTGTTCCCGCAATTTCGTCTACCGTATATTTCTCGTCCTCAATGATGCCCCTGTTCAGTATAGTAGATACGGGTACTGTATAAGGTTTGGGATATTCAAGCGCCACCTGCATATCAATTGTTTTCCCTGCTTCTGCTGCTGCTTTAATGGGTTCCTCCATAATATTGGCATAAGCGGGTGAGTTAAAAGCGGATGTTTGAGGGGCCAGATTTTTGGGCACGAATGAATATTTGGCGCCCAGTTTTTTGAGCAGCTGGTCGCCTACCAGGTGCCCTGCATCATAAAATTTTTGCGGATCCACCCCTAATAGTATAAAAGCCTCATCACGTGCCATCCCTGTAATTTTGCTCAGCTGGTTCTTGTCATCCTCACGCTTGGCGCTTGAAACAGTGGTATTATCAATTTCCGCGCTTATCTGTGTGGCCTTTTCCGTAGCGCTGCCTATACCTTTGTTAAAAGGTAATTTTACATCACCTCCATTAAGCCCTGTAGTGGCGGTTATTACGGAAACGGCTGTTTGTTCAGCGGGTGCAACATGTGCGCCAAATCCGGCGAACTGCATTGGCGTAACAGCGGGTAATGCTGCGCCTTTTTTTGCAGCATTGCCCTGTATGGAACGGGGAGACTGCTGATCCGGTTGAGGGAATTTCCGGGACTCTTTCATGGGCACGGTGATTTTCATTAAGATACGTAAAAAATAGGATTATAAATGATCCAGTTTCTTCCTGATGGCTGTCTTATCTGCTTCTGTTTTTGCCAGCACTAATGCCTTTTCATAATATTCCTTTGCCTTTGCCGCATCAACTCCTGTATACAGCTCACCCAGCAGCGCAAAATAAAAATGATTGCTGGTTAGCTCCAGCTGCTCCGCAGCAGCAATCCCCGCCTGCTTCCCATTCACTTTTGCCAGCGCATATGTTCTGTTCAGCGCTGCAATGGGCGAGTAGGCTATTTGCAACAGGCGGTTATAGAAGTATAAAATATTCGCCCATTTCTCTTTGGTATCCTCCTTTTGGGTGTTCCAGTAAGCAATACCGGCTTCCAGGTGGTATTTTGAAAGTTCATTACCGCTGGCAGCCCGGTTTAAGAAATAACCCCCTTTGCTGATCAGGTCTGCATTCCAGAGCTTAGCATCTTGCTCTTCGTATAAAATATGCTCACCATGCTCACTGATACGTGCATCAAAGCGGGAGGCATGAAAACACATGGGCGCCAGCAGCGCATTTACAGCCGGTTTGTTAGTGCTTTCATTTTCCACCAGCATGGTACAAAGGCGCATCGCTTCCAGGCAAAGATCTTTGCGCAGGGTTTTATTCTGGCTAACGGAATAATAGCCCTCGTTAAATAATAAATAAATGATGATAAGCACGGCTTCCAGGCGCTCATTCATTGCAGCTGGCGGCGGCAGCTCAATATTGATCTTCTCCTCTTTCAGCTTTTCTTTGGCGCGGAATAAACGTTTATTAACGGTTTCCTTGCTGGTTAAAAATGCATCGGCTATTTCTTCTATGCCAAACCCGCAAAGAATACGTAGTGACAGCCCGATCTGCGCCTCCCTTGAAATAGCAGGGTGGCATACAGCAAACATCATCTGCAGCTGGCTGTCGTTCACGTTTTGCGGGGAAAGGTCAATTTCTTCCTCGTAACCTTCAGCGGAATTATTTTTTATATCCGGTGAAATTTTAGTGGCAAACAATAGGCCCCGCTGTAAATAGTTCTTTGTTTTATTCTTAGCCACATGGTATAACCAGGCCGCAGGCTGCTGCGGAATACCTTTCAGCGGCCAGGTTTCAGCAGCAGTAAGAAAAGTATCGCTGGTTATGTCTTCCGCAATTTCCATTTGCTGCAGGCCAAAATGCCGGCATAACACGGATACTATTTTACGGTACTCCGTTCTGAATAAATGCGGTATGAGTGTTGTGTGCTGCATAATGGAATTTCCCCCGTAACATATACGGGGGAAAATTACTCAGACTTTATTATGTCCGGTTACGATCTGTCTAACCTCTACGGTGTTGCCCTCCCCTTTTAAGATAGGGCAGCCTTTAGCCAGGCTCACGGCCTCTTCCAGGTCTTTCGCCCGGATAGTGATGAAGCCGGCAATGGATTCCTTGGTCTCTGCATAAGGGCCATCGGTCATCACATCATTGAACTTTAACACCTTGCCTTCTTTAGATAATCCTGTGCCGCCAACAAATTTATCCTGTGCCGCAATGCCGCCCACCCAATCATGATACCGCTGCATATACACCTGCATTTGTTCCGGGGAAGGCTGCGCTTCTTTGGTTAAAATATCCAGGCGCATTATTACGATAAACTCTTCCATATTGCTTTGGTTTTATTAGTTAATATACTATTTAGCCGGTTGATAGCAAAGCAATACGATGCCGCTTTTAAATACCCTTGAATCCTTTAATTGCAGGTTCAGCTGCTGCTGCAGGCCGCTAAAAATGGGCGTGCCGTTGCCCAGCGCCAGGGGATCCAGCATAAACTGGTATTCATCAATTAACCCATGGTCTGCCAGCTGGGTTACAATGCTGCCACTGCCCAGTATGGTCATAGGGCCGCCGGGTTGTTGTTTCAGCTGTTTTACCGCAGTAACCAGGTCCTCTTTTACCAGGGTGGTATTGTTCCAGTCTGCGCTTTTCAGCGTCCTGGAAAAAACGATCTTCTCCGAACGGTTCATGCCCTCCGCTACTCCGGGGTGCTGCTGCAGGGCGGCGGGCGTAGGCCAGTAGCCGGCCATCATTTCATAGGTTACCCGCCCGAAAAGCAGCGCAGATCCGGATTGTGCGCCTTCTTTGGCATATTCATTTTCTTCTGCGCCTGTTGCCTGCTTATGCCAGCTGATATCACCATCAGGGCCTTTGTAGTAGCCGTTAAGGGTCATAAAGTTGAATACGGTTAGCTTTCTCATGTTATTTTGTTTTTGATGTTATAAGGGTATAACAAATGAGAAAAGGGAAATAGGACAGGGTTGGGGAAAATAGTACAATTCGCTTGAAACAACGTATAATAGATAGTACCTCATTGTTCTGTGCCATTAAGATTGTCATTAGGCATTAGTTTATAAATACCTCTTTCACTGATCCTACTATAATCCAGTTATGAAAAAAACGCCCCCGCAACAACTTTTGTTCGTTCTTACATGTATGGCCACCGGCGCACTTACTGTTACAGGGTGGCTGTGTTCAATAGCAGATGCCTACAATCACATTACGCTAAAACTGGCGATATATATTACCATCCCCGTATTAATAACGGGTATTATTATATTCATCCTGTTTAAATATCGTAAAATAAGCTGGGCCGGCCCTTCCGGGAGGCTTTTTAAGATCGTAAAGTTCGGCAACCCGCTACTACTTTTTTTTGCAGGCGCATTTTTGCTGATATGGCCCATGGCTTTGTATAAAGAATTCAATCCATCTGACGATGTTTTAGCCGCCCGTAAGCGTATGGAACCGGTTTTTAGCCTGACCAATAAAAGATTCAAAGTATTGATCTTACCATGGGGAAAACAATGCGAGTATCAAGGGAAAAAAAGTGAGATCGCAACAGTAATTAAATCACGTTTTGACAATATCAGCAGCCAGGGTGAAAACATTGATGCCTATTACCTGACGGATTCCATCGACTACCGTAACTTTACCCATCAAATGGCGGATTCGATCATGCGGCACCACCATGCCGACCAGATCCTGTATGGCGCCTACTCCTATAAGGAATGTGAAGGGGGTACTTCAGATAAAATATGTTTCAACTACATCACCAACTTTAAAGACTGGCACCTGGTAAGAATACCGGCACAAACAAACTATAAAATGCATGATATGGAAGGGTTGAAAGATCTTCGTGAAGGGACCAGTGCCGCCCCTATGGACTATATCATAAGCTGGGTAGCTGGCGTAGCTGATATAAAACAGCGGAATTTTTCTGC
This sequence comes from Chitinophaga sp. GbtcB8, assembly GCF_019091455.1. Lineage (GTDB taxonomy): Bacteria > Bacteroidota > Bacteroidia > Chitinophagales > Chitinophagaceae > Chitinophaga. The sequence goes on along the minus strand of NZ_JAGXJN010000017.1, from coordinate 95,358 downwards.
TGCCATTCAGAAGTTCCGGCAGATCAAAGATTTTGATAAAAATGAACAGATCCTGTTCTTGCTAAGCGCCTGTTATTTTTTTATAAACGACAACATCAATGCCGGGATATACTGTGAAAAGGTATTAAAGATCAACCCCGGTAATATAGAAGCAGCCATACACCTGGGTGTTGCTTTAACAAGACAGGATAAATACGTTGAAGCAAAACCATACTTTGAAAAAGCGCTGGCGTATTGCCCGGATGATGTGGAAGCATTACTAAATATGGGACGCTTGCATTACATCTTAAAGGATACTTCAACCGGTAATCAATATTATAACCGGATCCTGCAAAAATTAACACCGGATACCGAAACGAATTTAGCCATACTGGGCAATGTTTACAGGGATATGAAGATCTATGCGAAAGCGAGGGATTGTTTTGAAAAATCCTTACGTATACACGCCGCCCATGCGGATATCTGGGTATTACTGGCAGATGTATGTCTTCGCTTAAAAGATACTGTTGCCGCTAAAACACATTTAGAACATGCTACCCGGGTTGACTCAACTTATGCAGAAGCCTGGTACCATTTAGGAGATGTATGCAGAAAAATGAAGGATTATAAAAAGGCACAGGTTTACCTGGAAAGAGCGCTACAGATCAATCCTGTTTATGTAAATGCATTGCACTCACTGGGGCTTATGTACTACCAGGAAAGAAATTATGCAAAGGCGCAAAAAAACATGGAAGCTGCACTGGCTATTAATCCTAATAACGTATTAGTGCTGCTTTCAGCTGCTTTTTTCTATAAAAATATAACGAACTATAATAAAGCGGCGGAGCACTTTCAGTCCTTGTTAAAATTCTTTCCCAATGATAGCAATTTGTGGAATGAGCTTGGCATGGCATATGAGATGCATGGCAAATACGAGCAAGCCTTTGACTGCTTTAAACATAGCCTGAGAGCAGATGCCGGTAACGGGTCGGCGTATTATAACCTCGCCAGCATGTCCGGCTGCATGCACAATAAAACAGATGCATTAAAATACCTTTCCAAAGCCATTGAAAAGAACCCAACACTGAAACAATACGTTCGCCAGGATCCCGGCTTTGACTGGTTACTTAAAAACAAACAGCTCCTGGCTATTATACAATAACCCCCATAATACGAACAAACTGCTGCCTGCCCGGGTTCAATTAATTTACATTGTGCATAAAATCCCTCCCCTCTTTGTAGAGCAGCCTGAAGTGTAACATACACATTCCCTCTAACATCCGCCACTGGCATGATAATAGCCCGCTCTTATAGAAAAACATTGCTCATCATAAAATCATTCAATCATGGCAACGAAAACTGTTGAAAGACCCGGAACACAGGATCCTACGCAACAATATCCCAAATCATTCCCTGCACAGGAACAGGCCATGCCTGGCACCGAACAGCAAATGGATCCTAAACCGGACCACGGTGAAACCACTTACAAAGGAAGCGGCCGCCTGGAAGGACGTAAAGCTATTATTACCGGGGGCGACTCCGGCATTGGTAAAGCGGTTGCAATAGCCTTTGCACGGGAAGGCGCCGATGTACTGATCTCTTATCTGAAAGAAGATGAAGATGCCCGCGAAACCGCAAAGTGGGTAGAAGATGTAGGCCGCAAAGCTGTGCTGGTACCCGGCGACATCAGCCAGGAAGAACACTGCAAACAGCTGATTGAAAAAGCAGTGCAGGAGCTGGGCGGCATAGACATACTGGTTAACAATGCCGCTTACCAGATGGAGTATAAATCCTTACAGGAAATACCCAGCGAAGAATGGGATTACACATTTAAAACAAATATCCATGCCATGTTTTATTTGTGTAAAGCAGCAGAGCCGTATTTAAAACCCGGCAGTGCCGTTATTAATACTACTTCCGTTAACGCCTACACGCCCCGGCCTACCTTAGTGCCTTACACGGCTACCAAAGCAGCCATTCAAAACTTTACTTCTACCCTGGCGCAGCTGTGGGGCGAAAAAGGCATCCGCGTAAATTGCGTGGCACCCGGCCCTATCTGGACGCCTTTAATTCCCGGTAGCTTCCCGGCAGATCATGTAAAGGAATTTGGGAAGAACACGCCGCTGGGCAGGGCTGGTCAACCGGCAGAGGTTGCCCCTGCATTTGTGCTGCTGGCCAGCCAGGAAGGCAGCTACATGTCGGGCGCAACAGTACAGGTAACCGGTGGTATGCCTACTATTTAAACAGCCATACCAGTTATACCAGCAACGCATAACCTGCCATCCTCATCAGGAACCGGCAGGTTATCTGTTTTTATATCTGTACAAAACGTTGTAACTTATTCGCACATACTTATTACAGTAACATCAGCGCAGGGAAATATGAATTTTACGTTATGATTCATTGCATTATTGCAAGCCTATATTCACTATTTTATTTTCGCGCCCATGAAACCTATATTAGCGACTTTATTCTTGCTGTTATTATGCAGCATTGTGCGGCACCATGCATTTGCACAAACCACGCAAGCCTCATTTACCGGAATCATTACTGATGATGCGAAACAGGCCATTCCCGGTGCTTCCATCCTGATACGGAATGAATCTACCGGCTTCAACACCCGCACCGTTACCAATGCCAAAGGAGAGTTTATCCTGAAAGAGCTGCCTTTGGGCGGCCCGTACACTATTACGGTGACCTCCATGGGTTACGGAGAACAGAAACGTACCGGCTATACGCTGAACCAGGGCGACCTGGTGCGCATTAATATTGACCTGAAAAGTTCCACGGTGAATATTAATGAAGTAACAGTAACGGCCGGCGGCTTAAAAAACAAAACAGAGAATTTTGGTGCAGCCACCACCGTTACTGCTAAAGACATTAACCGCCTGCCGGTGAACGGCCGTAACTTTACATCGCTCATTGATCTGTCACCTTTAAGCAGCGGCAGCAACCTGGCCGGGCAATTAGGCTCCTCCACCAACATTACTATTGATGGCACCACCGCCAAGAACCCAACTTCCAGCAGCGGCACCAACAGCCGTATTGGCGGCCCTTACGCACTTTCCATGGAAGCCATCCGCGAGTTCAAGGTAGTAACCAACCAGTATGATGTTACGTATGGCCGCAGCGGCGGCGGCACCATCAGCACCGTTACCAAAGCAGGTACCAATACCTTTTCCGGCAGCGCATTTATATTTGGAAGAACGGATTGGCTATCCAGCCCTTATGATACCCGCGGCAATAAACGCCAGAACGATTTTTCCACTTACCAATACGGTTTCTCATTAGGAGGCCCTATCATTAAAGACAAAGCGCATTTCTTTGTAGCATGGGATCACCAGAAAGATGCGCGCCCCCTGCAGCTGGCAGATATTAAAACACCGGCCGATGAAAAACGGCTTAACGTTACACAATCATCCCTGGACCGTTACCTGGACATTGCCCGCAGCAGCTACGGCGTATCCGCTGCACCGCAGTTCGGATCCTTTGATAAAAAGAGAGGCACTGATGCCATTTTTGCGCGTATAGACTGGCAGCTGAATGAAAAAAACCTGCTTACCATCCGTGATAATTATGTGAATGACCGTGCACCTTTAGGACGGGATGATAATACCGCCATTAACCTGTATGAAGTATACGCCAATGCCAAGGCGGTGAACAACAGCATACTGGCTACCCTGCGCACCGTATTGAACCCGCGCTTAACCAATGAGCTGAAAGTGCAGCACCTGTACACTTTTGAAGAAAGCTCACCCGGCAGCCAACTGCCCAAACAGAATATACCCCGCGCCATTGTACAACGGGTGGGATCGCTCATTGGCAGCGATTCTGTATACACCGATATACAGCTGGGCGGACAACGTTACTCACCGGAGCATTTTTACAACCACGTAGTGCAGGTGGTGGATAACGTGTACTTCAGCACCAACAAGGCTAACTATACATTTGGCACCGACATACAGTACAGCCATATGAACTCTTTATATGGCAGTGAAATGAACGGCCGTTTTTATTTCACCGGCCTCAATGCCTTTGAAGCCCAAACACCTTACCGTTATGCGCGGGAAGTAGCCCTGGCAGATGATCCGGCCGTGAACCAGAACATTATTAATGCCGCGCTGTACGCACAGATCCAGACAAACCTGTTCAAAGGTTTTGAAATGATAGCCGGCCTGCGTGCAGACTATACCACTTACCTGAACCATCCCAACTTTAACCAGACGGTATATAATGAGCTGGGCCTGCGTACCGATAACTCACTGAAAACATTCCAGCTGCAGCCGCGTATCCAGTTCAACTGGGATGTGAATGAACAGCACAGGGATTACCTGCGCTTTGGCGCAGCCATCTTTGGCTCCGACATCAACAACTATGCAATGATCAACAACATGCTGTTTGATGGCACCAAAGTATTGACCATTGATGTGCAGGGCGCTGCTGTGCCCCGGCCCGACTTTGCAGAGTACCGCAAAAATCCTGCAGCTGCACCGGGCAAGGAAATGTTTGACCAGCAGAACCTGCCCCGCCAGGGCACCATTAACATGAATGGTAAAGATGCCCGTATACCCGTAGTGTACAAGGCCAATATTTCCTATAACCACTTCTTTACCGACCGCTTTAAAATGGGCGTCACCTTCTTTACCACCATTGCACGTAATAACTACATGTATGTAGACCGGAACATGGTTGACCAGCCTTACTTCCGCCTGGCCAATGAAGCCAACCGTGGCGTATATGTGCCGGCCGGCTCCATTACAGCGAGCAATGGCGCTACAGACTGGATGCAGGGCCGTAAAAGCAGCAATGTAGGCCGTGTGCTGGAGCTGAACAGCGCCGGTAAGGTGAACCAGTTTGCTTTTGTGGTAGATGGTACCTTCCGTTATTTCAGGGATGGTGAAGTAAGCGCCAGCTATACCTGGAACGACACCAAGGATAATACTTCCTATAACGGCGATGTGGCCAATACCGCTACCCTGGCGCTGATGGTAAAGGATGATCCGCGCGATCTGAGCAGAATGACCTATTCCGATGTGCAGTTCCGCAATAAGATAGTGGTGTACGGCACCCTGCCCAGCTTCTGGGGCGTGAATGTAGGCATACGTTATTCCGGTATAGGCGGTACACGTTATTCCCTGGCCGTAGGCGGTAACGTAAACGGCGATTTTGTGAACTCCAATGACCTGGCTTACGTGTTTGACAGGAATGATCCTAATGTGGCGGAAAAGATCCGCACCGGCATCAACACGATCCTGAATAACCCGCTGGCAAATGAACGTTTTAAAGAATACATCAGCAAAAGCAGTGGCAAAATAGCGGAACGTAACGGTGGGGTAAACGGCTTTTACGGTGTATGGGATCTGAAGATAGCCAAGAAGTTTAAGCTGTATAAATCACAAAGCCTGGAGATCTCCGGCGATTTCTTTAACGTAGCCAACATGCTGAATAAAGACTGGGGCGTATCCAAGCTGCTGGGTAAGCAGAACATTTACTCCCTGGGTGGTTTTGACAAAGCTACTTCCACTTATAAATACAATGTGAATGTAAACTCCGGCGTCATCTCGCCGGGCGGTAATCCCTGGCAGATCCAGCTGGGTATCCGTTACGGGTTTTAACCAATCCTATTTAACATACACTTAAAGGAGGCTGTTTGTAAACAGCCTCTTTTTTTTGAAATAAACCCTATCTTACACATACAAAAAAATACACATGAGTACTTACCAGCAACATTTTGATACCTCCTGCGAGTTACGCAATGACTTATGGAATAGTGTGGGTAAACTGGATCCCGATGTAATAGCTCATATGATAAATCCCAGCTTCATGGGCGGCCCGGCCTGGCCCTCGCTCCGGCAGGCCTTTGCCACCATCCGCACCCCGGAACGTACTATTATAGCCAGTGATGGGTTAAGCGATCCCTATGATGATTCGGAGACCAATCCCGCCAATGCACCCTATAATGGTTTTGGGCTGGAGGTGTATGTGGCTGCAGAACCTATTACAGGCGGCGTACAAACCACCTGGGAGTTCCAGCTTTTATACCAGGCGGCACAGCTGGTAGCCCAGAATGGCAGCATCATTAACTTATTTGAAGAAATGCCTTTTCTTTCCACAGAATTGTATGATGTGGATGTACCGGCTGAATATAAAAATGCAGAAGGAAGGGTAGGCGTTTTACTGGGCCTGCCGGATGAAAAGATCCCCGGGAGTGTACAGCTTTCACTGGAATCTGTTAAGCTGGTGAATGTAAAATTACTGACCCTGGCAGAGCTGGATTATGTGATCGCCAACGGGGAAGAAGGCCGTGTAAAACTGGCGGAGCTGATACAACAGCAGGGCCATGCTACCCTTTCTACCTTAAAAAGAAAGTCCGTTATATAAATGAGTCAGGGGGTAATGCTATGCGCACTTACCCCCTGATATTATATGGGTTAACAGATCAGAATTTAAAAGTGCCGCTGGCAGAAAAACGCCGGGGCATTTGCGGCTCAAGGGTTGACCAGCCTTTGTAATATTCCTTATTGGTCAGGTTATCCAGCTTAAAAGCGATATTGAATTTTTTGGTGTCATAAAATAATGCCGCATTTAATACCGTATAGGAAGGCAGGGTAAAAACACCGGTCACCTCACGGTTCAGGATCATATTCTCACCCGCATAGGTGCCCCCAAAGCCTGCTCCAAAGCCCTGCAGGTAACCATCCGGGCATTTATAGCTGATCCAGGCATTGGCAATATGCTTGGGACCGGCGCCTTCCGGGCGGCGGTTCAGGTAATCTTTGGCATCTGATGCAGTCACCTTGCTGTTGTTATAGCTGTAACCAGCCACAATATTCAACCCGCTTACGGGGCTGGCCACAATGTCGGCATCTATACCGCGGCTGTATTGTTTACCGCCCTGTGTATAAAAACCTACCCGGGTAGGGTCCTGCATAATGGTATTGGAAACCTTTATATCATAATAGCTCACCGTGGCGGTCAATATATCTGCCACCAGGTTAGTTTTAATACCTGCTTCCCATTGATTCGCATGTTCCGGCTTAAAGGTTTTAATAGTATTATCATTCTGCCGGCGGGGCGCGCTATTGGTAAACCCGTTCATGTAGTTGGCAAAAAGGGATACTATGTTCAGCACCGGCTGGTACACCAGGCCAAATTTTGGCGATAAGGTAGTTTGATTGTATTTAGCATCTTCAGAAATACTGAGGCCTCCTGTTTTAAAATGATCTACCCGCAAGCTGGCCATAGCAGAGAGCTGTGGTAAAAAGTTAATTACATTGGAGATATAACCGCTGATCACTTCCTGTGAAAGATTGCTGTTGCTTACCGCAGCGCCCTGTAAAAGGGAATCCATATGCTGCCTGGATAAAATACCTGAATCAAAACCGGTCATGTCCACCAGACCGTTCATGGCATAATCGGTACTGTTATCCTGCGCATCCTGTTTCAGGTAATCTACACCGATCACTACGCGGTTGCGCAGGCTGCCCAGCTTAAAATCGCCTATAAAATTCTGCTGTATATCAGTGGTGGTAGTGCGATAATTCTGGTCGCTCACATAACGTGCAAAGGTGCTGGGTATATCAGGGAAGCCCGGCATGGAGCTGGAGGTTTCATACAGGTAAGAATAGTAGCCCTGTGATTTGGCGCTGCTCCTGGACAATATGGTTTGCGAGGTCCATTGGTTCGATAATTTATATTGCATTTGTGCCTGCAGGGTAGTGGTAGGCGTTTTAATGGAAAGGTTGTTACTGGTAAAAGAGTTCTTGTTATTGTATCCCAGCTCCGCCAGGTTTTTGGCTCTCAGCGGCGCACTACGATCAAAGAAAAGCATGGTGGGGTTAGTGCCTTCTGCGCTCAGAAATTCTGCATTCAGCAAAAAGGTAAGCTTGTCTGAAGCCTTGTAAGTAAGAGAGGGCGCCAGAAAACGGTTTTTCTTAAAACCGGCATCCTGGAAGCTGTTCTCGTCATGATAAGCGCCTGTTACGCGCAGCAATACGGTTTGATCTTTATCCAGCGGGGTGTTAATATCAGCCGTAAAACGGTTCAGGCCATAGCCGCCGGAAACAAAGCTTACGGTACCGCCAAAATGATCGTAGGGTCTTTTAGTAACCGTATTAATAAGGCCGCCGTAAGAAACCAGCGTGCTGCCAAACAGGGTGCCGGAAGGGCCTTTGATCACTTCAATCCTTTCCACATTCGCTACATCCAGCCCGCTGTTGGTTAAGCCGGCCAGGCCATTTACCAGTGTGGGCTGCACCGCAAATCCGCGCAGCGTGTAATAACCCGCGCCATCGCCGCCACGGCCGGTAGAGGACCATAACTTGCTGAGGCCCGGCGCATTCTTCAACGCATCGTCATAGCTGGTAATTACCTGCTCTTTGATCATTTCCGAACCTACTACGGCATATACCTGCGGATTCTCAATATTTTTAAGCGGCAGCTTGGCCACATATTCACTGTTACTTGGGGTAAACCGGCTATAGGCGCCTGTTACCACCACTTCTGAAAGGCTTTTTGACGATACGTTTAACTGCAGCTGTACGCTGATAGCCTCGTTCTGTTTTATTGTTACCGTTTCGGAAACCGTTTCATAACCTATCAATGATACTTCTACGGTATAAGTGCCGGGAGATACATTGCGTAATACAAAAGTGCCGTCGTCACTTGTACGGGCTGCTTTTTTGCTGCCTTTCAGCAATACGGATACTGCTGCTGCAGGCTTATTATCTGCGGTGGTAACCGTTCCTTTGATGGTACCCCCGTTCTCGTTGTCATTATCATTTGCAAAAACGCTTGCAAAGCCCATGCTCCACAAAACAATTATTAATACTGTCTTTGCCCAATAATTAAAAACTTGCGCCATACCCCAAATATTTGTTTAAAATGCTGGCGCAAGATGGCTCAGGAGGGTGGTTTTTTATTGTCCGATCCGGAAAATTATTTACGCGAAAGGGAAAAAATGAACCAGGATTATAGCCTGCCATTACTCATTTGGCTCCTGTTCCAGGTATAAAAAAGGCCTGACCGGTCTTACAACCAGCCAGGCCCTTTATAGAAAAAAAGTAATTACAGGAACATGCCCCCAGAGGCTTCCAGGCGCTGGGCAGTTACCCAACGGGCATCATCGCTGCACAGGAAGGCAACCACGCTGCCAATATCTTCCGGCAAGCCTACCCTGCCCAATGCAGTTTGTGAAGCAATTGCAGTATTCACCTGTGCATTGTCGCGCACAGTGCCACCGGCAAAATCCGTTTCAATAGCGCCCGGTGCAATGATGTTAGCGCGTATGCCTCTTGCGCCCAGCTCTTTGGCCAGGTAACGGGTAAGCACTTCAATGCCGCCTTTCATAGCTGCATAGGCTGAATAACCGGGTGTACTAAAACGGGCCAGGCCGGTTGATACATTTACAATAGCCCCGCCATCTGCTATAACGGGCAATGCTTTTTGTGTAAGAAAGAATACGCCTTTGAAGTGTATGTTCAGCAGCTCATCAAACTGCGCTTCAGTAGTATCTGCAAAGGATTGGTGAATACCGGTGCCTGCGTTGTTCACCAGGTAATGGAACCGGTCTGTGTTAAAGCTGTTTTTCAGTATACCTTTAAGATCGTTCAGGAACTTATCAAAGCTTTTTACATCGCCGGTGTTCAGCTGCAGGGCAGCGGCTTTTACGCCCAGCTGCTCAATAGCTTTTATTACTTCCTGTGCAGCGCCCTGCTGGCTGTTATAGGTAATAATTACATGATGTCCTTTTTGTGCCAGGCTCAGGGCCATATCCTTACCTAAACCACGGCTGCCACCGGTTACCAGCGCTATTTTATTTGTCTGTGTCATATAGTAATGTTTGTTTTAATGATTTTGACAGGACAAAATTAGTACCGGCAACGCTTATAAAATGGTGTTAAGTTAAGTATTTGCTTCCTCCGGCGCCGGCAGCTCTTTCCGCTTACGCCAGAAGATATACGCGGTGATCACAGTGGCAATGGGCAGGCCTATCCCAAATTCATCTATATAAAAGCTGGTGTTGCCGGTATCCACGGTGAGCGGCGTAAAAATAACCTGTATAAAAAGATTATGGCTGGCATGCAAAATAGCGCCGGTCCACAGGCTGCCGGACTTTAACCGCATCCAGGTAAAAATGAAACAGGAAGATACTACCATCACCGTAAAACATACCAGGGCTAACCATTTCGGCCCGCCTGAATTATAATCGGAAAATAACAGTAAGGGGTAATGGTATAAAGCCCAGATCAATCCCATCCACAAAGAAGTACCGGTATAGGAATTGATCTTTGCCAGCTGCGGCGTCAGGAAACCACGCCAGCCAATTTCCTCGCCCAAAGCGGAGCTTAAAGAACGGGCCATGCCAAAGGTGCCTGCCAGTAGTGCAAATAAAAAGATCGTTACGCCATCCGGCAAAGTAAGGCCAAAGCCCTGTTCTATCTTAGCCACAAACTCATGGTCGTAAAAACCGCCTTTACCACTGATCCAGATCACCAGGTATGTAGCCAATGCATATAAAATGGGCACAGCGTAAGACCACAGCTGGTATTTGGTTTGCCCCCATTTCCAGCCCAGGGAAGCAATGGGAATGCCTCTTAGCCGGCAGGTAAGCAGGCCCGCCAGCCCGGGGCACCACATCACCATTAAGGCATATCCCGCGGGGGAGTATCCTCCGCTAAGGCTGCCCTTACGGGCGCACAAATAATAAATGGGCAAACAAAAAAGAGTGGTAAGCACCAGGTAGGTAGCAATATTTTTCCGCGTGGCTGCTTTGCCGGGGGTAGTTTTCATAAGCAGTTTTGGTTGATGGTTTAGTACTGTTGTATAGGTATACTTACTAAAATAATAAGAAATATGTTGCGATGGTAGTTTTATTTCCCTGAAAAGAGCACCTATAAACGGGAAGGCAGATAGCTGAAAGCCACTACACGGGGCAATAAAAATCCGGTAGGTTATTGGTTTAAGTAAACTACGGTGCAGGATACACGATCACTTCCGGCGGTGGCGCCCAGGCCGTAATATCATTAGCCGTTAGCACATCAAAACGCGCCGTACCGCCCAGCTGCCCGCATGTTTGGGTAAACACTACCCGGCTTATACGGTGATGGCGGATCACATAGGCACATAACGCGCAGGGCTCTACGTTGCTGTATAAGGTAGCGCCCGCGCAGCTGCCATGCCGCTGCAGGGCATCCAGCACAGCCAGTACCTCTGCATGCCGGGTTATATCTTTCAGCTGTTTGCTTTTTTCATAAGCTTCGCCCAGTATCATCCCATCCTTCACAATAATGCTGCCCACCGGGCTCTCACCTTCCGCAGCAGCCCTTGCAGCCAGCTCCAGGCAACGCTGTATAAAGGGAGCGTGTACATCCATATCTGTATTCATTTCCGGTTCAAAGCTATTGTTTCTGTGGCAGAGTGTTGAAAAAATGGTTAGCAAAACAATAAATAAAATACTAATTTTTTTAGCATTTACACTATATTTGAAGAGGGATGTTTGAGAGTGCCATCCCCATTAAATAAGTGTACCATGAGCGAGCGGATCAGTGAGAAGCTAACCATATTGTCAGATGCGGCCAAGTATGATGTGAGCTGCGCCAGCAGCGGCAGCGACCGCAAGAATGAGAACAAAGGGCTGGGCAATGCCTCCAACGGTATCTGCCATGCCTACACAGAGGACGGGCGATGTGTAAGCCTCCTGAAAATACTGCTTACCAATTTCTGTATTTACGATTGCGCCTATTGCATCAGCCGTAAAAGTAATGATATTAAACGGGCCGCTTTTACCGTGCAGGAAGTGGTGGACCTTACCATGAATTTTTACCGCCGTAATTATATTGAAGGCCTGTTCCTGAGCTCCGGCATTTTCAAAAACGCGGATTATACCATGGAGCGCCTGGTGCTGGTAGCTAAAAAGCTGCGCACAGAACATCAGTTCAATGGTTACATTCACCTGAAAACCATTCCCGGCGCCAGCGATGAGCTGATGCAGGAAGCCGCCTTGTATGCCGACCGGCTGAGCGTGAACGTGGAAATGCCTACCAAGGAAAGCCTTCGGCTGTTAGCGCCGGATAAGAACCGTAACGACATGCTGAAGCCCATGCGTTACATTGACAAAGCGCTGACCCAGAACCAGGAAGAAAAAAAGCTTTTCAAAAAAGCCCCTACCCTGGCCCCTGCCGGGCAAAGCACGCAAATGGTCATTGGCGCCACGCCGGAAACAGATCTGCAGATCCTGTACATGTCGCACTTTTTCTATCAGAAAATACATTTAAAACGCGTGTATTATTCCGGTTACGTACCGGTAAGTAATGATAACCGCCTGCCTGCCATGGGTACGCCCGTGCCCTTTATCCGCGAGAACCGTTTGTACCAGGCCGACTGGCTGATGCGGTTCTACCACTTCCGGGTAGATGAAATTGTATCCCCGCAGGAGCCCCTGCTGGATGCACAGATAGATCCCAAGCTCAGCTGGGCTTTGCGCAACCTGCAATTATTCCCGGTTGATATTAATAAGGCAGATTACATGCTTATTATGCGCATCCCGGGCATCGGTTTACAATCTGCCCGCAAGATCTGTGAAGCCCGTAAATTCAGCCGCCTGGGCATGCATCATTTACAGAAGATAGGCATTGCCGTGAACCGCGCTAAATATTTTATTACCACCAGCGATGCACCGGTGCTGAAAGATTACCAGCCCATGCAGATCAAAGAATTTATTTTAAATGAAGGCAGCAGCAAATACAAACCCAATTTTTCACCGCAGCTGAAATTGTTTTAGCCATGCAAACCGTGGTATACGACAGCAGCTTTGAAGGCTTTTTTACCGCGGTATTCGAGATCTACGAATACAAAATAAAAGATCCGGATATTCAGCAGCAGGGCGCAGCCCACGTGAGCCTGTTTGGCGGCCGGCATACCGTGCATACGGATATTGCCAAAGCCACACGCGTTATTAAAAAGCTGGAAGCAAAATTATCTGCAGATGCGTTTGCAGACATTTACCGGGTGCTCCTGTCAGAACAGCCAGGCATGGAGAATGTGCTGTTCCGCTATATCCAATATGCCCTGCAGGCCGCGCAGTCCGTTGAAACAGATTACAGCCACCCGGATGTATTGTGGATCCGGCAGGTAGTGCGTAAGATGGGCAGGGAAAAACACCGCATGGAAGCCTTTATCCGTTTCCTGAAAACAAAAGATGGGCTGTTCTATGCCACGGTTGAACCGGATTTTAATGTGCTGCCCCTGATCCGTAAACATTTTGAAGACCGCTATGCCGACCAGCGCTGGCTTATTTACGATACCCGGCGTAAGTATGGATTGTATTACGATCTGCACAGCGTAACAGAAGTAACCATTGATTTTGCAGCTACCTTAAATGACAAGGCCTCCCTGCGTACCTTGCATGATGAGCAGGAAGACCTTTACCAATCTTTATGGAGAACTTATTTTGGCAGCACCAACATTCAGGCCCGCAGGAATATGAAATTGCATATTCAGCATATGCCGCGCCGGTACTGGAAGTATTTAACGGAAAAGCTGCCGGGCTAAGCTACTCTTTCACATTCACAAAATAACGGCCCACAAAACGGTACTTCAGCTTTTTATTCTTCACCGTACCATCTTCCGCCACATCAGGGAAAGTAAGTGTACCTGTTTCATCATCATACTCGATCAGGTCCACCGGTTTGCCGCGTTTTTTTGCCACGGTATTAATATCGTAGGTAAAACCCAGCTCAGGGCTCAGCTGTTTATCTGTTTTAATAATAGACAGGGTATCGTTCAAACCATTGCGGTCCGTAGCAAAAATGCGGATGCCCTGGTAAGTATCATGTTCAGAGTAAGTAGCGTTGCTGATGCCAATATAATAATTTTTACCACCTGCTTTTTTCGGGTACACTTCAGAGTACCAGTAACCGGGCGCACCGGCAACATCCTCTTTTAACACAGCCGTTACCTTATTACCTATCTTGTATTGATAAATATTACCAAAACGCGCAGTACCGCCGCCGGAAGGCCAGGAGTAAATGCGGAACGTTTTATCTTCAGAACTGGCAATCTTTAATCCTTCCCGTTCCAGCGCCTTAAAATCATATGTTAAGGAAGCAGGATCAGTGGAAGTAACGGCCAGCAGGCTTTCCCGGAAATAACGGTTGGCTTCCTGCAGGGAATCCTTGTTGCTGGCATCTTTAAAACTTACCCAATGATTTAATGACTTGAATGCATCCACCAGCCTTTTTTCAGCGGCAGTGATGTTTTGAGAAAAGGCGGCATTGCAATAGAACAGTGCCAGGCCGGCGAGTAGCTTTTTCATAGAATGGATAAATTAGTATGTGTTGATATAAAGATAAAAAAATTATTTATCATGTATAATCTTCATGTTTTTATTTCAGTATCAGTTACTTATATTCCCTTTCCCGCACCATTCTCTCAAAGGACTGGCGCATAGCCGGGTTTGTGGCCACCAGCCGCTGCAAGCGGAACAAAGGAGGAAATAATTTAAAAAAAATACCCCCATGCACCGGTCCTTCCTGTCTATTTGAATATAAAGCTGCTAAACACTATCTATATATGAACTTTAAGACTATACTGCCAATGGCGTTCCTGCTGCTGTTTTTATTTTCGGATGCGGAAGCCCAGGGTAATAAGGCATTAACCTTGATGGGTAACCGTTTTCTTACCTTTAATACCGTTATCCGGGTTAACCAGATAGAGGTTTCGAGAAACCGTAACGTCGGTGAAGATGAACGCGCGCTACATACACCGGCAAGAGTTATAGCATTTAGAAACGCATTTGCCGAAGGCTTTCCGGGCGGAAAAATGACATGGTCATTCAGCTGGCTTGCGCTGAACGATACCACTGCGAATTACCGGGAAATCAGAAAATTGGTGGTGGCATACCATTACAAATATGGCGACGATGTTACTTTTATACCCGGCGCTTATTTTGCCAATGCTTATAATACCACAGCGCAGGTGAACAAGGATGTACACGACGCATTACAAATTATTGAGAAGATGGTTGGTAACGGTTATCGTCCGTTGAGTATTGTTGCAGGATTTATGTCTGCAAAAAATCAACAATATCTTGCGGAGACGGAGGGGATCCATGTGTGCCAGGGGAATATATGGAGCCAGTTCAGTATTGATAACCAGGATGGTGACGGAGCTGTAGTTTATCCTTTTTATCCTTCAAAAGAACATTTCTGTAAACCTGCGCAAAACAAAAACGATTTTATTGATTGTGTAAATTTAGATGGCTGGTCGGTTGATTTCCTTGCGGCCAGAAGGGAAGGTTTTAAGGAGGGATTTAATAGCCGTATGGGCGTTGGCCCCATTGAAACCATTGGCAAATATGGCAACGAAACAGGATTGAAGGAGATGATGCACACAACAGCCATTCATTTTGATAGTGGCTTTGCCCTCAATGGTTTCGGCTGGGTTACCAATTGCTGGGAGCTGAGTTTGCCTTATGATCCTGTTACCTTAAAAAACTGGTTAATTGCCATCAGAGAACGCTGGCCGGATACCAAATTAATTACCCAGGGTGAGTTTGGATTGTTATGGCGCAAACATTATAAAAGTAATAATTTCAATTACCGGTTTGTAGAACGGGGCTCTGGTATTGGCGGTTCGGATGCGAATAACGAGATAAGGTGGTTTATGAATAAAGATTTTCGCCTGGCATTACTAAAAGACTGGAAGAAGAATACTCCTGTAAAAGTAATAGACTTTACCCGTTACGATCTACCTGCTGCTGAACCAAAAGAAATGACCAGGAAATGGAGCCTCTTAGGTACCATCAACCAAAAGCAGTCGCGCCCGCAGGATAAACCGGTTCCGCTGGATTCACTTTCAACAAAAGAACGGGTTATTATCGCTACCCGGTACAAATACCTGGCAGGCAGCCAGGAATAACGATTCCCAGTGGCGCCTGTACAGCCATGTTAATGCCCGCTCATCCCCGTTTTGCAGCAAGTGCAGCCATTCTTCATCCGTACGCCCCTCGTTGGCCGGCATAGGTTGATGTGTATTGTTAATTGGTTAAAACATCCCGCATAAGTAGCTATTGCATCCGGGAACCAGTTCCGGCTACCGCATTTCCACATGGTAAGCATTAATATTCCTTTGGTAATTAGTACCTTTCATAATTAAGAATGAACAATTAATAATGAAGAGGGCTGCGTTTATGTGAAGTACCTGCATAACAATTATTAATTATTTATTCTTAATTATTAATTATCGTAAAAGCATGCTTGGATGAAACCTGTACAAAAATCAACACCCTCTGTTATTGTTATTTTCGGTGGCACGGGCGATCTGTCTAAACGGAAGCTGATCCCCGCCTTTTACAACCTTTTTATTGAAGGGTGGATGCCGGAAAGCTTTAACATTATTGGGTTAGGACTGGAAAATTATGACAATGCTGCGTATCACCAGCATTTACTGGATGGATTAATGGAGTTTTCCCGCAGCGGTGCACCGGAAGAAACCAAATGGCATGAATTTAAATCACGGGTGCATTACCTGAAGTCGGATATTAACGATCCTTCTTTTTACACCACGCTGCTATCACAGCTGCAGCAGCTGGACCAAACCAGGGGCACGCGTGCCGACCGCTTATTTTATTTATCCGTGGCACCGCATTTCATTGGCCCCGTTACCGCTAACATGGGCCGGGTAGGCCTGGCACCCGACCCGCAGGCCGACCGTATTATTATAGAAAAACCATTTGGTTCTAACCGGGAAACCGCTACTGCGCTGAATAATATGATCACCAGCACGTTCCCGGAAAACCAGATCTACCGTATAGATCATTACCTGGGCAAGGAAACGGTGCAGAACATACTGGCCTTCCGTTTTGCCAACGCGCTGTTTGAGCCTTTATGGAACCGCAGTTATATTGATTATGTGCAGATCACCGTGGCAGAGCAGGTAGGCGTGGAGCAGCGCGGCAGCTATTATGAAGGCGCAGGCGCCTTACGTGATATGAGCCAGAACCCCCTGCTGCAGCTTCTGTGTGTGGTGGCCATGGAGCCACCGGTGTCTTTTGAAGCAGAGGAGATCCGCAACCGCAAGGTGGATGTGCTGCGCGCCATACGGCCCATTAAACATGAGGAAGTATATAAATACGCAGTGCGCGGGCAATACGGGCCGGGCTGGCTGCAGGGTAAAAAAGTGCCGGGCTACCGGGAAGAACCCGGCGTAAAACCGGAATCCAATACGGAAACCTACGCCGCTATTAAATTTTACCTGGATAACTGGCGCTGGCAGGATGTGCCTTTTTATTTACGCACCGGCAAGCGTATGCAGGAAAGAACTTCCTCCATTACCATACAATTCAAGCCGGTACCGCATTCTACCTTCCCGGATAAGTATGCGGATAACCTTACGCCCAACCGCCTGATCATAAACATACAGCCGCAAATGGATATCCGTTTGCGCTTTACCGCAAAAAAGCAGGGCCTGGAAATGAGCCTGAACCCCGTGGAAATGGTGTTCCACTACGATAACGCTACTACGAAAACGCCGGAGGCTTATGAAACCCTGCTGCTGGATGCGTTACGTGGCGATGCTACCCTGTTCATGCGTTCTGACCAGGTGCTTACTGCCTGGGATGTGATCACACCCATTTTAGAGAACTGGGAATCGCACGATTCACTGGATTTTCCCAACTACCAGGCAGGCACCTGGGGGCCGGAAAATGCAGAAGCGCTGATTGCACGCCAGGGCCACACCTGGACTGCTCATACCATGGGTAAGGACGATCCTTGCTAATGGGCTGTGAATAAAAATCCACGCAGGCCAGCGGCCCCGGCACTATACCCCGGCCCTGAATAGTCCGCCGGGCACGGTTCAGGTTAGCAGTTAAGCGTGTATAGCCCTGCCCGGCAGCAACGGTATGATATTAGCTTTATGTTGTAACACTTAAAACACAACAACAATATGGCTGGATCCATTTTAGAAAAAGGCGCCGCTGCCCCGGACTTTGATCTGCATTGCACCCCTGACCAACGGTTAAAGCTGCACGACCTGAAAGGCAAACGGGTGATACTGGCCTTTTACCCTGCAGACTGGAGCCCGGTATGCAGTGACCAGATGGCAGTATACAATGAAGCACGCAAACTTTTTCAGCAGCATAACGCAGAAGTGATCGGCATTTCAGTAGACAGTAAATGGTGCCACCTGGCCTTTGAGCAGGACCGCCATTTGCATTTTCCGCTGCTGGCCGATTTTGAGCCAAAGGGGGAAGTATCCCGCCTGTATGGCGCCTATAACGAGGAAGATGGACAAAGTAAACGTGCTTTGTTTGTGATAGATGAACAAGGTGTAATACAATGGAGCTATCTTTCACCGGATGGCATTAATCCCGGTGCAGACGGTATCCTGGAAGCGCTGGAAACCATGGATAATGGTCAACATTAAAACAACAGCTTATGTCAACATTAAAACCCCCTGTCTCCGGCAGCGACCGGCAAACCGGCTACCGTGGCGCCCCCGTTACGCTGGTTGAATACGGCGATTATCAATGCAGCCATTGCGGTATTGCACATCCGTTCATCAAAAGATTACTGGCAGAAAAAGAAAAGGACATCCTGTTTGTGTTCCGCAATTTCCCCTTGCAGGAAGCACACCCTGCCGCTTATATAGCTGCGCTGGCAGCAGAAGCAGCCGGCCAGCAGGGCAAGTTCTGGTTAATGCACGATATTATTTTTGAGCACCAGGATCACCTCGATGGCAACAGCCTGCTTTCCTTTGCAGAAGCGCTGGACCTGGATATGCAGCAGTTTGCGCAGGACTGGAAAAGTGAGGCCCTGCAGCAAAAAGTAGAAGCTGATTTTGAAAGCGGCATCCGCAGCGGGGTAAATGGCACGCCTACATTTTTTGTGAACGGGGAGAAGATAGCCTATGATGAAACGTATGAATCACTTTTACATGCCGTGGAAAGGGAAGCGCAGGCACACCGCTAAAACCGTTCGTCCAGTTTCTGGTAATTTATCCTGTTAATTTATCAATTTGAAAGCTAAATTAGAGGATTAAATTATTGTGATCATGCATAAGAGAATACTTGTAGCAGCAACGGCTGCTCTGCTAAGCACTTCCGCGTTCGCTCAAACCAAACCTGAAGAAACAGAGGTATGGTCCCCGGTTCCAAAAGTAGTTACACCCGGCAAAAGCACTGCCGATGCGCCTTCTGACGCTATTAAACTTTTTGATGGCAGCAACCTGGCTGAATGGGTATCTGTAAACAATGAAGGACAGCCCGCCAAATGGAAAGTGGCCAACGGCATTTTAACGGTTGATAAAACCCAGGGCAACATAGAAACCAAACGTACCTTCACTGATTACCAGCTGCATATTGAATACCGTATACCCGCCAGCATTACCGGCACCGGTCAGGCACGCGGCAACAGCGGCATTTTCCTGGCATCCATTGGCAAAGGGGATGATGGATATGAGCTGCAGGTATTGGATAATTACAACAACGCTACTTATGTGAACGGACAGGCCGGCAGCTTGTACAAACAAACACCGCCGCTGGCAAATGCCTGTAAAAAACCCGGCGAATGGCAGTCGTACGATGTCTTTTGGACAGCGCCCCGTTTTAACGACGATGGCTCTCTGAAATCACCTGCCCATGTAACAGTGATCCATAATGGCGTGCTGGTACAGAACAATACGGAGCTGCAAGGCCCTACCCGTTATATTGGTAAAGCCTCTTATGAGAAAGCCGCTCACGGTCCCGCGCCTATTAAGCTGCAGGCCCATGGCGATAAAAGCGAGCCGCCTAGCTTCCGCAATATCTGGGTAAGGGAGTTATAGTAATGTAAAATGATGAATGTAAAATTTAAAATGTAAAAGTCGGGGTAGTATCTCCGCTGCATTTATTTTTACATTTATCATTTAAAATTTTACATTTTACATTCTTCTAATAGTCCTGCATCGCTGCAGGACTTTTTTT
Source organism: Chitinophaga sp. GbtcB8 (assembly GCF_019091455.1). Lineage (GTDB taxonomy): Bacteria > Bacteroidota > Bacteroidia > Chitinophagales > Chitinophagaceae > Chitinophaga. The sequence continues at coordinate 75,416 of NZ_JAGXJN010000017.1, read as the reverse complement.
ATTCCCCAAAAGTTCATCGGCACAAACCCTCCCTTTAACGGCAGATAACATTTTAGCTCCCCGCTTCCCCTAATCTTTACACCAGCAATAAGCCACAACAACGACCACAGGAACCTTCTAAAACTACATTGTATGGAAAGAAAGCTCTTTTTAAAGAACGGTTTAGCCGCTTTAGGACTGGCAGCAATAGCGCCACTGGCTAAATCCTGCACTAAAGACGACGCCACCACCACTACCACTACCGGCACTGAAACCAGCAGCGACGGCAGCTGCTCTACCACACCTACTGAAACCGCCGGGCCTTATCCCACTAAAAGCCCTTCTTCTTATGTAAGAAGCAATATTGTAGATGGGCAGGCCGGTGTACCGCTTACCGTTAAGATCTATATCAAGAACGTGAAGAACAGCTGTAGTGCGCTGGCCAATGCGCTGGTGGATATCTGGCATTGCACATCCGTAGGTTATTACTCTGAATACACAGTAAACCCGGGCGGCGGTTATTCCAGCATAGACTATAGCGGCTCCCACTTCCTGCGTGGCCGCCAGACTACGGATTCAAATGGCCTGGTAACCTTCACCAGCATTTTCCCCGGCTGGTATTCCGGCCGCGCACCGCATATACATGTGCATGTGTACAATTCCAGCGGCACCTCTTTAATGGTAACGCAAATTGCTTTCCCTACAGATGTATGTAATACGGTGTACACTACCGCAGCTGATTATAAAGCACACGGCACGCAGGACACTGCCAATACAGCCGACATGGTGTTCAGCGATTCTTTAAGCAGTGAGCTGGCTACTGTTACAGGCAGTGTAAGTGATGGTTACACGCTCACGCAAACCATTTATGTAAGCGCCTGATAATAATAATCACCTATGTCAAAAAAGAGCATCCGTTTATTATACCGGAAAGTAATTGATGCACAATCCCGCAAAACATGGGAGCAGCATGTGTTTGAGGATAGCTATACCGAATTCCTGATGCAGGCGCAGTACTACAACCAGGAAAAAAAGTACAGCACGTTTGGCGAGCTGCTTACCTATGTGCCGGGTGCGGAGAAATTACATTTCCTGGTAAGCCCGGCCGTAACAGGGCACCTGATGCCTTTAAACAGTAAGGTTCCGGATATACTGAATGCTGTAGGAAAACATTTTTTACCGTTCAGGAACTTCAAGTTCGAGATCATTAACAGCAACATCCGGCAAAAAACGCAGCACCAGGTAGCCATCAATTTCTTATCGGAACCCATTACCTGGTACGATACCATCGGCAACCAGCTGCTGGTAACCTTAAACGATACGCCGGATGAGGAAGGGCGTTTAACTACAGAACTGTTTACGCTGCAGCCTTTCCTGAATATTCATGATATAAAGCTGCTTTAATATGCTACCGCAATCACAGGGGAAAATATTCCTGGCAGACGAAAGAGGCCGGCAGGAGCATGCAGGGCACCGGCGCTATTACACCTTTAATGCCGATGGATTCTATAATGAGCATAAAACGCCTTTTGGCGCGCTGTATGCCCTGCATGAAGATACCCTGGATGCGGAGCAAAGCATTACCCTGCATGTAAATGCAGCTACTGATATCCTGCTGCTGCCTACGGTGGGCGCTATTACCTGGAAAGACAGTACCGGCCAGTCCGGGCAGGTTACCGCCGGCCAGTCGTTATACTACACCTCACCAAGGGAGGTAGTGCTGGTTATCAGCAACCCTTACGAAAATGCTTTGGTGAACTTTTTACAATGGTGGTTCAAGTGCAGGGCAGCTGCAGACAGCAGTGTTAAACAACTCACAGACTTTGACCTGAACCTGCATAAAGACCAGCTGATTCCCATGGGGCGGCAGTGCTGGATAGGGAAGTTTAACGGACGGGCTGAAGCCGTACACTCCCTGGCCGCCCCGGATCAGGGGTTATTTGTGTTTGTGCTGGAAGGCGCTTTTGAGGTCCAGTACCGGCTGCTAAATGCCAGGGATGGATTGGCGTTGTGGGATATAAGGGAAGTGGAGCTGGAAGCGCTATCCAACGATGCCATTGTGATCATTGCAGCAGTGCCCTTACAGGCACAATATGATGAGCGGCAGGTGTAAGCTGGTATTTGGTAGCTGTTTTTTGTATTTTGTCAGTCAACCAGCAACTGACTATTGTGCGCACTATTCCACGTTTGCTTTGCCTTTGCCTGTTTTGCCTTCCGGTAATGGCGCAAAAGAAGAACGAAACATTTCAGCTTCATATACGCAGAACCGCTACCCCGGTGAAGGTAGACGGTATTATTGACGACGCAGGCTGGCAGCAGGCAGACACCGCCACCAACTTTTACATGATCCTGCCCATGGATACCAGCTACGCCAATGTGCGTACAGATGTGCGCATGACCTATGATGCACAGCACCTTTACCTGCTGGTTGAAAACTACAACGCCCTGCCCGGGCCTTACATGGTGGAATCCCTGAAACGTGACTTTGCTTTCCTGAAGAATGATAATTTCCTTTTGTTCATGGACCCCTTTGATGACCAGACCAATGGTTTTTCCTTTGGCGCCAATGCCGCCGGGGCCCAGTGGGATGGACTGATGTATGATGGCGGTAAAGTAGACCTGAGCTGGGATAACAAATGGACCTCTGTAGTGAAGAACTACCCGGATAAATGGGTGTTTGAAGCCGCTATACCGTTTAAGACTATACGTTATAAAAAAGGCATTAATAAATGGGGTATAAATTTTGGTCGCAATGATCTGAAAACAACGGAGAAAAGCAGCTGGGCGCCCGTGCCAAGGCAGTTCCCATCCGCTTCCCTGGCCTATACCGGCGTGCTGGTATGGGATGTGCCGCCACCGGATCCCGGGCCCAATATTTCCATTATCCCCTATTTGCTGGGCGGCATTAATAAAGATTATACAGCCGGCACCAAAAATAATTACCGCCGCGAAGCCGGTGTGGATGCCAAGATAGCCGTTACCTCTTCCCTGAACCTGGACCTGACCGTAAACCCGGATTTTTCCCAGGTGGATGTAGATAAACAGGTCACTAACCTGGACCGCTTTGAGCTGTTTTACCCGGAAAAAAGGCAGTTCTTCCTGGAAAACGGCGATCAGTTCACCAACTTTGGATACGCTACGCTGCGGCCTTTTTTCTCGCGCCGTATTGGATTAGGAGTGCCTATCCGTTTTGGCGCACGCCTGAGCGGAAAGCTGAACCGCAACTGGCGCATGGGTTTTATGAACATGCAAACAGCTAAAGATGAAGGCCTGGGCTTACCGGCGCAGAACTTTACCGTAGCGGCTTTGCAGCGGCGTGTATTTGCCCGCTCCAATATCGGTTTCCTGTTCATCAACAAAGAATCACTGAACTATACGCCGGACAATACTTCGGAAAAACCCCTGTACTCCCGTTATAACCGCAACCTGGGGCTGGAGTACAACCTGGCCTCTGCCAATAATTTCTGGACCGGTAAAGCATTGTTATTAAAGTCCGCCAGCCCGGGTAAAAGCGGGCATGACTGGGCGCAGGCTGCTAACCTGCAATATACCAGCCGCACCTGGAATATTGGCTGGCAGCATGAATACGTGGGCCGTAACTATAATGCAGAAGTAGGGTATGTACCACGCCAGGGGTATATAAAGCTGGGGCCTCAGATCACACACCTCTTTTTCCCGAAAACAGGGCCGGTACTGAGCCACGGGCCGCAGCTCATATCCACCAGCTTTTATGATGAGCACATGAAACGTACGGATAATGAAACCATGCTCTCTTACGCCATTGTGTTCCGCAAGCGTAATACGCTCACTGCCTGGGCATCCAACAACTACATTAAGCTGTTACTACCTTTTGACCCTACCAACACCGGTAAGGATAGCCTGCCAACCGGCTCGCAGCATAACTGGAATACAGTGGGGGTGGATTATGTATCCAAACCGCAAAGCCTTTTCACGTACTCCTTCTCCGGCCGCTATGGCGGTTATTATGCAGATGGTACGCGTACTACGCTGGGAAGTGAGCTGGGTTACCGCTTTCAACCCTTTGTAAGCATTGCATTAAGCACTACGTATAATGATATACGCCTGCCCCAGCCCTGGGGAAATAATAAATTCTGGCTGGTAGGACCCCGCCTGGATGTTACCATGACCAACACCCTGTTCTTTACCGGTTTTATGCAGTATAATGAACAGCTGAAGAATATGAACCTCAATACCCGTTTCCAGTGGCGTTACCGCCCGGCATCGGACCTGTTCATTGTATATACCGACAACTACCTGCCGGCGCCCTTTTATGTAAAGAACAGGGCATTGGTGCTAAAGCTGGTGTACTGGCTGAATATTTAGAATGTTACAAAGCGGCCAGCATTTGCCCGCCCGGCAGCTCAGATGCTGCATAGTACAGGGTCAGGTGGCTTTTGGCATTATTTTTTTCCAGCTGCTGTAATGCCTTTACCGGGATGGTCATTTCTTTTTTACTGTCTTCAAACTTCCATTCTTTTACTATGCGGCCACCATTATCTTTAATGGTAAGGCTGCGCCCTGTACCGGATGTTTTGCCGTGGCAATGCGTATAATACACCACCAGCTGATCATCAGGGCTGGCCTTATCCAGCGCCAGGCTTTGTAAGCTGATCTCTTTGGAAGCATATTGTTTTAATACCAGCTTGTTGTTCAGGTAAATTTCATAGCTGTCTACCCCGAATGGCGCTTTAAATGAGAACAGCGCCAGGCAGAAAAAGGCCAGCAGGCCGGTTCCTAACAGGGCTTGTTTAAAAGCAATGTTTTGCATACAATCATGTTTTTGAGGTGAAGGATCATTTGTTATTCACCACAAAACAACAACATCCTGTTAGTACACCCTGCCTGGTCTTGACAAGGGGAATGGAATACTTGACATCCGGCAGGGCCTGGAAAAAATAATTAAACTTTCTAAAAACCTGCTGACATAAGGTTGTCACAACCCGGTAGTTCCTTTGTATCAACAAACAAAAAACTACCACTATGACACAGATGCAACTGTTACTTACAGAACTCGAAAACGAAGCCAATACCACCCGTAAAATGCTGGAACGCGTACCAGCTGACAAATTTGACTGGAAACCCCATCCTAAAAGCGGTACGCTGAAATGGTTAGCCACCCACGTAGCGGAGCTGCCAGGCTGGGTAGAAATGACCCTGCACACCAGCGAGCTGGATTTTGCCAACAACCCTTACAAACAGGAAGTAATAGAAAACAACGATGACCTGTTAGCCTACTTTAACAGGAGCCTTTCCCAGGGCAAAGCTGCCCTGGAAGGTGCTAAAGATGAGCAGCTTGCCGATAGCTGGACCCTGCGCAATGGCGACCAGGTGTATAGCACCAGGTCCAAGGCAGAGGTGATCCGCATGGCATACTGCCAAACCGTGCACCACCGCGCCCAGCTAGGTGTGTACCTGCGCCTGCTGGATGTGCCCATCCCCGGCAGCTATGGCCCCAGTGCAGATGAAATGAATTTCTGAGGTAGCAATAAATTATAATAGAAAGGTGCAGTGGAAACGCTGCGCCTTTCTATTGTAATTATGAGATATTACCGGCTGATCCGTACCGAATAAATATTAGCGCGGCCGTAAATGGAAGGATGTTCATGCAGCCGTTCAATAGTAGTATAACCAACCTTGTGAAACAGCCGTAACAGGCTGTGATAGCTTAGTGGATAAGGCACCCAGCGGTTAGCGTTATCCGTATCATATTCACAAACCAGGAAACAGCCATCTTCTTTTAAGTGACGGCTCAACTTGCGGATAAAGCCTGGCTGGTCGCTTACATAATGTAAGGAATTGGCCATTAGTATCCCATCCAGGTCCTGAAAAGGCAGCTCATTCGCCACAAAATCCAGCCGCAGGGGCTGTACCTTCACCCCGGGCGGAAAGTCGTTGTTTTGTAATTTTACGGGCGCTTTGTCAACCGCGTAAATAGTGCTGTTTGCAGGCAGCAGGCTGGCTAAAGCCGCCGTGAATAAGCCCCCGCCACAGCCCAGATCGGCCCAGGCAGCGCTGCCGTTTGTATGAATCCCCCCGTTTTGTACCAGTGCAATTGCGTCTTTAAGTTCCATCCCTGAAAATTGAGTATCTTTGCCGGCGCAAATTTACAAAGATAGTTTTGATCAGAATAGGAAACATATCACTGCCGGATTTCCCGCTGCTGCTGGCGCCCATGGAAGATGTGAGCGATCCGCCTTTCCGCATCCTGTGTAAGGATAACGGGGCAGACCTCATGTACACGGAATTTATTTCCAGTGAGGGCCTGATCCGCAATGCCATTAACTGCCGCCGCAAGCTGGATATTTTTGAGGAAGAGCGCCCCGTAGGCATCCAGATCTTTGGCGGTGATGAGGAAAGCATGGCGCTGGCATCCGGTATTGTAGATGTAACCAACCCCGACCTGCTGGACATTAACTTTGGCTGCCCTGTAAAAAAGGTAGCCTGCAAAGGCGCCGGAGCCGGCGTATTAAAGGATGTGGATCTCATGGTGCGCTTAACCGCAGCCTGTGTAAAGGCCACCAAACTGCCGGTTACCGTAAAAACCCGCCTGGGCTGGGATGAACAAACCAAGAACATTGAAGAAGTAGCCGAACGCCTGCAGGATGTGGGCATACAGGCCCTCTCCATCCATGGCCGCACCCGCAGCCAGATGTATAAAGGGGAAGCTGACTGGAGCCTGATAGCTAAAGTGAAGAACAATCCCCGCATTCACATTCCCATTTTCGGTAACGGTGATATAGACAGCCCGCAAAAAGCGCTGGAATATAAGAACCGCTACGGCGTGGATGGCGTAATGATAGGCCGCGCAGCCATTGGTTATCCCTGGATCTTCCGCGAAATAAAACATTATATACAAACCGGCGAATTACTGCCCCCGCCCACGGTTGAGGAAAGAGTAGCCGTTTGCAGAAAACATTTACACGAAGCTATTAAATGGCAGAACCAACGGGTAGGCATCAACGAAATGCGGGGCCGTTATGCCAGCTATCTCAAGGGCCTACCTAATATTAAAGAGTACCGCAACAAGCTGAACCGGTTAACGGAAGTAACGGAAGTAGAAGCTGTGCTGGACGAGATCTTAACGGCCTATGCCGGGTTTGAGCTGCAAAGAACGCCCATAGAGCTGATCGATTACCACGAGAATTGCCCGCTGTAAACAGCCAAAAAGAATGTAAAATTTCAAACCGGTGAAGGAGGTTCATAGAGGCCATTTAAAAGACTTTATGAACGGGATAAATGTAAAAGTGAAATGCCGCGAAATCGAATAGGCTTATGTTCGCGGCATTTCACTTTTACATTTATGATTTAAAAATTTACTTTTTACATTCTTCAAAACGACGTTTCATCCGCTCCAATATCCACCCGGCCATTCCTTACACGGGTCTGCTGATCAATATCAAACTCCTGGTACCCGGTCACAAATGCCGGATCACCTGTATTCACAGCAGCAGAGCCGCTGGCAAGATGCAGGTTGAGCGTGGACAGGCTGCTGTTCACAAAAGACGGGATACCGTAGGTAGAATGTACATCCTGGCCGGTGGCGCTTACAAAAGCAGCCAGCGATCCATAGGTTGTTGCCGTCATAGCCCAATCAAACGTAACAGTTGCTGCGCTGCCGGAAACAGAATAATAACGGTTGTAATCCATATGCAGGTTGGTGGAAGTATAACCGGAAAGGGCAATAACAACAATATTGCTGTTGGACTGTACAATGTTATTCCTGATGGTAGCTTCATCTGTGTTCTGCAGGCTGATCTCGCCGCCCCATCCTCCTTTCGTATAATTCTTGAAGAAAGTATTGTTGGTGATGCTTGAATTGATCACTTTACTGTTGGGCGCATTGGAACCGAAAATGATGCCGGCATCTTTATTATTATAAATAAAGTTGTCGCGGATGTTGATGCCATCAGCGGTGTAATTATTGTTCTCGCAACCCACCGTAATACCGGCCAGGTTCTCGTAACAGGTGTTGCCCTCTACATTGATCCATTTACCGCCATCCACATAAATGCCGCCATTGGTAGCCACCGGCGATACGCAGTGATGTACAATGTTATATTTTACATTACCGTTACGTGCAAAGTTCACATTATCCGGTGCGCCTGTCCAGCTATAATGTCCGGTCATATCAATACCTATGTTCCGGATATGGTGTACAACATTACCTTCTATCAGGAAGTTTTCCACGTTGCCGGACAGGGTAAGCCCTTCGCTATAACCAGTATTGCAGCTGTATATTTCATTATCTCCTACAAAGATCTCATTGTAGGAATCGGCTCCGGAGCCTACCACTACCAGCGGATTGGCATTGTCAGAAGAAGAAGGCATGGCGGTTGAATCAGTGGTCCAGCCAATGTTATAGATCTTACAGTTGGATACCTCTACATCTGTTCCCGACCCGATAATATAAATACCAGCAGCAAAATTGCGGATGTTATTTGCTATTCTGATGCCATCAATGCGGATATGGCTTCTGCTGCTAACAGCAATCATCTGGGCCTGTGTATCGTTCGTTGCATTTACCCCATCCAGGATCACCACGCCGTCATTATAATTGGTAAGCGTAATAGGCTCGTCGGCAGAAGCGCCTGAATGCGGCCACCACAGCCTTTCTTTATAGGTGCCCGCTACAACATGAATAGTAGCGCCTGCACCTTCTGTTGTTTTATTCAGGGCCGCCTGTATGGTCTTTAAAGCAGTAGAAGTGCTGGTACCGGCATTAGCATCGTTACCGGAGGCGCCATTAACATAGTAGCTCACAATGGCCAGCTCCGTGTTTGCCTTACGCCCGTTTGAAGGGGACTGCTCTGTTTCTTCCTTTTTGCAGGAGGTGATCACCAGCAGGCATAAACATCCTGCCATGAATGCTTTCATTACTTTGGGTTTCATAGTTTTCCATTTTAGTGTTAATCAATGAGAGTAAGGGTACATACTACATATAGTTTTTCAAATAGATGGCCATCTGGTATAAAGACGAAGGGGCTGATTCAAAGGACCGGGGAAAACAGTGTTTTTTTAAAAGTTTTTTTGTTGCTCCATCTGGGCGCATCTCCGCCCCTATCCGCGCCGTTCATCCATTAATTAATAAAAAAATAGTCCACCACTCTTGTAGACTAAATATTTTTTATCTAATATTGTGACAGATTTAACACACCAGGTAATATGCTGCCGCTAAGCCCACCACTCTTCAGCAGCATAGCTGTAGTACAGCGCACAGGTCTTTGGGATCTTATTCATACTTTATAATACATCGGGGAACATGAACACAACTAAAGGAAATGGCCTTCACCGCGCAGGCGGTGTAAGACCGCGTGACTGCCTATGTTATAACGCACGTTTAAAATGAAAAACCGGAATTGCTGCAACAATTCCGGCGAGTAAAAAAAGGCTGAGTTAAATGGCTGTTAGTGAGTAAATCACTAGCTACCTGCCTTATTATTTATTACCAATACAAATATAATGAAGATTGCCATTATATCGTGGATCATGCTGCTCCCGCTCTTTACCTATGCACAGAACCAGGATAACATCACGCTTTCAGGCGTAGTCATAGATGCACAAACAAAAACACCTTTACCCGGCGCCACCGTACATATTAAGAATACCACGCACGATGGTTTAACCAACGACAAGGGTGAATTTAATTTCCTAACCGGCCAGCGCCTGCCTATAACGTTCCAGGTTTCTTACATTGGCTATAAACAGGCGGAAATAACCGCTAACCAGCGCACCGGCATTGTCCTTGGATTAGAGGCTGCCAACACACAGCTGAATGATGTAGTGGTAGTAGGTTATGGCACACAGCAACGTAAAAGCCTGATCAGCTCTATTTCAAAGGTAAATGCAAGCGGCATTAAGGACATTCCTGTAGCCGGTGTAGATGCCCAGCTGCAAGGTAAAGCAGCCGGCGTACAAATTAACTCCAATACCGGCGTACCGGGCGATGGAGTATTTATCCGCGTACGCGGCGCTACCTCCATTAATGCCAGTAATGACCCTTTGTATGTAGTAGATGGCGTATTCATTAACAACACCAGCCTGCAAACCGTAAGCACCGGTGGCCGCGCTACCTCTCCCATTGCAGACATTAACCCGGCAGATATTGAAAGCATTGAAGTGCTGAAAGATGCCAGCGCCACCGCCATTTACGGATCACGCGGCGCTAACGGGGTGGTGATCATTACTACCAAACGCGGTAAGTTTGGCACCAAACCCACTGTCACTTTTAATACTTCACATGGCTGGGCATGGGCGCCCCAGCTGTGGGACCTTACCACCGGACCGGAACATGCGGAGATCATGAATGAGTTTTACAGGAACTCAGAAGCAGATGCCATTGCAGCCGGTGACCAGGCAGGCATAAAAAAATATGCACAGGTGCCCTTCCGCCCTGTAGCAGACGGCGGCCGCGGCACACCGAAAGAACAGCAGACCTATGACCGCCTGCATAAATTGTTCCGCACCGGTTTGCTGCATAATTACAACCTGGCTTTGCAGGGTGGCAGTCCTACCAATAAATATTATATCGGCGCCGGCTACACGCAGCAGCAGGCGGATATTAAACCCATTGATTTTAACCGTGCCAGCTTAAAGTTCAACTTTGATCAGAAGGTGGGCGATAAAATTACCGTAGGTACCAGCAACAGCCTGTATCGCAGCTTCCGCAACCAGGCCCGCTCCGGCGATGGCCCCCAGGGTGGTTTATTACAAACAGCCCTGCACACGCCAACTTATTTACCGGAAGTAAATCCGGATGGTACGCCTGCCCGTTACGCAGGTTTTGATAACCTGGATGTGCTGCTGAATAATTATGATGTAAATACTACCAGCCTCCGTTACATTGGCAATATCTATGCAGAGGCAGAGATCATCCCGGACCTGAAGTTCCGCACCAGCTGGAGCCTGGATTATAATCACTACGATGAATCAGAGTACTGGAACAACCTTACCCAGCTGGGATCCGCCCCTACCAATGGTTTGGCCACTTCTGCGCTTACGCAGAACACTACCTGGATCAATGAACAAACATTAACCTACCGTAAAACACTGAACACGGTACACACTTTTGGTATCCTGGTGGGTAATACCCTGCAGAGTAATATACAAAGCACTACCTCTGCACAGGGTTCCGGTTTTCCCAGTAACGCATTTAAGCTGATCTCTGCTGCCGCTACCCGCACCTCCTCACAATTATGGAGCAAAGCCAACCTGGCCTCTTTCTTTGGCAGGGTAGATTATAATTATGCCAACAAATATTTTGTAGAGTTCAGCGTGCGTGCAGATGGGTCCTCCCGTTTTGGCGCCAATCACCAGTTCGGGTATTTCCCGGCAGTAGGCGCTGCCTGGCGTTTGAAGGAAGAGGGTTTCCTGAAAGATGTGAACAGTATCAGCGACCTGAAACTGCGCGGCAGCATTGGTCTTACCGGTAACCAGAATGGTATTAACAACTTTGCCGCACAGGGCTTATGGTCTGGCGGCGCCGGCTACCCGGATAACACCACCAGCGGCGACCAGCCGGGCATTTACCCGCTGCAGCTTTCTAACCCTGACCTGCGCTGGGAAAAAACAAGGCAAGCCAACATTGGTGTAGACCTGGGATTGTTAAATGACCGTATAGGCATTGAGGTGAACCTATATTCAAAACATACTACAGATGCTTTGTTACAGCTGCCGGTGAACGCCATTTCCGGTTTTAACTCCTACGCCAGCAATGCAGGTGTGATCAACAACAAAGGGTATGAAGTAGCCATTAATACCTTTAACATCCGCAACCGCCACTTTACCTGGCAAACAAATTTCAATATCTCCGGCAACAGCAATAAAATAGTACAGCTGCCAATACCAGTCACCTATTACAACCGCGACTGGGTAAGGCTGCAGCAGGGTTACTCTATGTACTCCTTCTGGTTGTATAAACAGCTGTATGTGGATCCGCAAACCGGTAACGCAGTGTTTGAAGATGTGAATAAAGACGGGCAGATCACCGTGGCAGACCGGCAGATCATGGGCAGCGCTATTCCCAAATTTTTTGGCGGCATTACCAACAACTTCACCTATAAGGGTTTTGACCTGGGCGTTGCCTTCACCTTCCAGTACGGGAACGATGTATATAACCTGAACCGTTTCTTTGGTGAAGGAGGCGGTACCCGCGATGCCAACCGCGTATTATTTGCCGGCCAGCTAAACCGCTGGCAGAAACCCGGCGATATTACCGATGTGCCCCGCGTTACTGCTTACGGTAACAACTATACGCTGGAGCAGAACAACCGTTTCCTGGAAGATGGCTCTTTCCTGAAGCTCAGCTCCCTCACCTTAGGATACACGGTTCCCAAAAGCATTACCTCCCGTGCAGGTTTCCAGACCGTGCGGGTATACTTCACCGGCAGCAACCTGTTACTGTTTAAAAAATACTCAGGGCCTGATCCGGAAGTGAATGTAACCTCCCTGCAGAACGTACAGGGGCTTGACCTGGGCACTGCGCCCCAGCCCCGCACCGTGCAGTTTGGAGTGAATGTAACGCTTTAATGAACCGTTAAAAAAGAACACAATGCAAACAAGTAAATATATACTTCCGTTCCTGGCCTCCGTGCTGCTGCTGTCCTGCAAAAAATTCCTGGACGTGCAGCCGCAGGATGCAATTTCAGATGATAATTCAGCAGCGATCACGGACAAATCATCCGCAGAAACCGCAACCAGGGGCCTTTACCGGGCTTTATCAGCCGACGCTTATTACGGCAGCAACTTTGTTTCCATTGGCTATTTATCCGGCGATAACATTGTATGGACCGGCTCCCAATCCATTATACAGCAGTTCATCAGCCATAATGTGCGGGCCGACAATGCCAATATAGCCAGCGCGTGGTCCGGCATTTATGCGACTATTAACCGCGCCAATCATATCATTGCCAAAGTACCGGCTGTTACTGATCCTTTGCTTACACAGCAGCTGAAAAACCAGTTTACAGGGGAAGCTTATTTTGTAAGAGCCCTGGGCTATTTTGACCTGGCACGTACCTGGGGCGGGGTGCAGATCACGCTTACACCCACCATTACCCCATCAGATAAATACGGCATTAAACGCAGCAGCCTGGATCAAACCTATAACCAGGTGCTGAGCGACCTGGTAGCAGCAGATTCCCTGCTGCCCGCCACCACCAACCGTTTCCGCGCCACGCAAAAAACTGCCTGGGCCTTACGTGCGCGTTATCATTTATACCGCCAGCAATGGGCCGATGCGGAAACCTATGCCACCAAAGTGATTGCCGATTCTGCCAACTATAAGCTGGTGCAGCCTTACAGCGCATTTTTTGCCAACAATGCCACTGCCACCTCCGAATCTGTGCTGGAGCTTTCTTACAGCGCCACTTATACCAACTCACACCGCAATAGCTGGCAGCCGCCCGCTAATGGCGGTACGCGCCAATGGGCGCCCAATGATGCTTTCCTGGCGCTGGTAAATGATCCCGCTATTGGAGGCAACCGCAGCGCGCTGGTAGCAAAAACATCTGCCGGCCTTTGGTACGGCAATCTATATTACCGCAGCCCGGCCACGGATCCTGCATTTGTAATACGTATTGCAGAGCTGTGGCTGATACGTGCAGAAGCGCGTGCACAGCTCAACAACTTAACCGGCGCTGTCAGCGATCTGAATGCAGTACACAGCCGGGCCGGTGTGCCGCCCAGCGAAGCAGCATCAAAAAGCGACCTGTTGCTGGCCATCGAAAATGAAAGACGGCTGGAATTTGCTTTTGAAGGGCACCGCTGGTACGACCTGGTGCGCACCAACAGGGCCGCTGCTGTATTGGGTGTTACCGATGTTAACAAACAGGTGCTGCCCATACCAGCCGGCGAAGTGCTGAATGATATAGACCTTGAACAGAACAAAGGATATTAATGTGTTATCATAAATTTTAAAACATGACAACAGCCACCTACAATCCCGCGCATACGCCTCCTGCATCCACGGGGTGGAAAGCATATCAGAAGATCATCTTCCGGTTGTTCTTTATTTATTTCCTGGTACAGGTACTACCGCTGGACTGGAAATTTTACCGGGATCTTTTTGCCATTAACTGGCTGCACCTGCAGTATGCAGACATTTTTAACATTGCGCATTATACGCCCAGCTTTTTTGCCGGGCAAACGCGTTTTGCAGACTGGGCTATTTTTCTGGGTATTGCAGCTGCCGGCACTGTAATATGGAGTTATTTAGATAAAAAGAACCAGTACAGCACTAATTACGATGCGCTGTATTACTGGCTGCGCGTGCTGTTGCGCTACCGCCTGGCCATTGCATTGCTGGCTTACGGATTTATAAAATTCTTCCCGCTGCAGTCGCCCCCTCCTTCCCTGAGTAACCTGAATACACCTTACGGTGATTTTACGGAGTGGAAATTATTTTCCTTAAGCCTGGGCATTGTACCGGGTTATGAAACTTTCCTGGGGCTGGTGGAGATCATTGCAGCAGTACTGCTGTTATACCGCAAAACCACTACGCTGGGCGCATTCATTGTACTGGCTTTTACCGGCAACGTGTTTATGTCTAACCTGGCTTACGGTGGCGGTGAAGCGGTGTACAGTTTTTACCTGGTATTAATTGCGCTGTTCCTGTTTGCGTATGATGTGCCTAAGCTCACCAACCTGCTGGCTTTTGGCCGCCCTACCGCACCCAATAATTACCGGCCTTCATTCACCCAGCCCAGGCTGCGGTATGCCCGCTTAGCGCTGAAAGCTTTTGTAGTACTGTTCTTTGGCGTCATCTATGGCGCGCAAACTTATGCTGCTATACAATATCAATATCCTGCTGCACCTGGTTTGGCAGGCGTGCAGGGTTTATATAACGTGCGCGAGTTCCGTTACAATCATCAAACATTACCCTACAGTGATATTGATCCTGTGCGCTGGCAGGATGTGGTATTGGAAAAATGGAATACACTCAGCATCCGCTCCAACCGCCCGGTGGTTATTGATTCCACGAATGTGGACAGCATTCACACCACAGATCAGGACCGCACCTTTGAGCTACAAGGCAGTGCTGCAAGACATTATTACAGCTACCAGGCCGATACCGTGCACCAGCTGCTGGTGCTGCAAAACCGCAACCCGCACCATCGTGCAGAGCAATGGCTGCTGCATTATGAGCGGCCTAATGATAGTACGCTCATCCTGGCTGGCGCTAACCAGGCCAAAGACTCTGTGTACGTTGTATTAGACCGGGTGAATAAGAAATACCTGCTGGAAGAAGTGACCAAAAAAGGCCGTAGCAGGTCCATCAAACTATAATCAGTTCATCTGAAAAATATTGTTATGTCTACCATCACCATTCCTGAAATACATGCCGCACGGGATAACCAGCTTCCGCCCCTGGCCGGCATTTCCACGCCCTGGAAAACATATGAGCTGATTGCTTTCCGCATTGCATTCATCTTTTTTGTGGCCATCTCCATTCCCAATAATGCGGAATGGTATAGCCATGTATTCCATATTAACTGGACGCGCCTGCATTACCGCGACCTGTATGATATTGCGCGGTTCGGCTCCGGCATCAATGTATTTGGCAACACTATCTTTGGCAGTCCCCTGTACGGTTATGCCAACTGGATCATTACTTTCCTGGTATCTGTTGCAGGAGGTTTAATATGGACAGTGATAGACAGCCGCCGTAAAGATCCGCCACTGGAATATAACCAGCTGTATTACTGGCTGCGGGTAGTGGTGCGTTACCGTGCAGGCATTGGCATTATTGGCTTTGGTTTTACCAAGCTGCTGCCGGTACAAATGCCTTTCCCATCTTTAGGATTGCTGAACACTAACTTTGGCGATTTCTCTGCACAAAAGATCTACTGGCTTATCATAGGCATAGTGCCCTGGTACCAGGTATTTGCAGGTATAGTGGAGGTAACGGCCGGTACGCTGCTGTTCTTCCGCAAAACCACTACCCTGGGCGCAGCCCTGCTGGTAGGCGCTTTAGGCGATATTGTGTATGTGAACTTTGCCTATGATGGCGGTGTGCACGTATACAGCTCCTACTTTGTGCTGTTAGGCGGCTTCCTGCTGGTGCAGGATGTGCCCAAGCTGTACCGCTACTGGATCAAAGAAGAATATACCGTTCCGTTATACCATTTCCCTGTATTCTCAAAAGGATGGCAGTATGCGCGCGTGGCATTGAAAACCGGTGTGATCGTATTGTTCCTGGGTGTGTTGTATTACCTGCAGCTGGTGAACTATAAGTATGATCCCTACAAACAACCTTCCACTGCCGGTGTGCGTGCTTTAAGAGGCAACTACCGGGTAACGGAATTCCGCATTAATAACAGGGTTATTCCTTACGACCCTACTGATAGCATCCGCTGGCAACGGGTAACCTTTGAAAAATGGACCAGCCTAACGTATACGGTTAATCGTGCTGCATTCATTGATCTCTCTAACGGTGGTGGTGATCCTATGCGGGACATTAACCGCACCTTTGAGCTTACGGGTACCGGTGGCGGGCAGCGGGTTTTCCACTACTATGCAGACAGCATTGACCATGTGTTATACCTGCAGGATAAATACAAAGCAATCCCCGACCGCAGGAACCGTGTAGCCGGTGTGGGTGGTGATCAGAATTATGATCTGAATGCCGGCAAGCCGCTGGCTAAAGAAGGCCGCAGGCATGACAAGGATACCACTGACCGTAACTGGATCTCCAAAGCAGCCTGGGCGCATATTGGTGATGAGAACCACATGATCGATAAAACAGTATGGACTGCCCGCCGCGACCGTGAATTTGCAGCGCCGCTCAAAAATGAGCACCGGAACCGCATGGTGCTGCAATATGAAACAACAGACGGATCGCACGTAATACTGAAAGGTGTGGATGAGCATAAAGATTCTATTTACGTAGTGCTGGACCGCGTGAACCGGCCCTACCAGGTAAAACCCAGTACACTGGATGCAGGTAAATATTAAAACGTATATACTGTACAGTTATATGCTCTGCATGTCCTGTAAGCACAATAGTAACAGCACAGTGGTTTTACAAGATACTGCTAACTGGCCGGCTGCCTTTGGATTTGGCCGGCCGGCCACGCAGGCTGAAATAGCAAAGCTGGATATAGATGTACGGCCGGATGGGAAAGGATTACCACCCGGCGCCGGTGATGCCGCTACCGGCAAAACCATTTATATGGCTAAATGCGCCGCATGCCATGGCATTGGTGCAGAACCGATGGATGTAAAACTGCCCGGCCCTGCACTGATGAATGACAACGCAGGCGCAGACCGCAACAAGCTAAAGACCATTGGTAACTACTGGCCCTATGCCACTACCATTTTTGATTATGTACGCAGGACCATGCCTTACAATGCGCCAGGCACCTTAACGGATAATGAAGTATATAGCCTTACCGCTTATATCTTAAATGCCAACAATATTATTACCGCGCAAACAGCGATGAACGCGGCATCTTTACCGAAGGTGACCATGCCTGCAAAAAAATTATTTGTACCGGATAACCGGCATGCGGGGCCGGAGATTCGCTAACCGTGATATATGAGTAAAAGAAAGATCAGCCGGCGTACCATGTTGGGCGGGGCCGCTACTGCCGCTGTAATGCTGTTCAAATCCTCTTACGGGAAAATGATCCACGCGGGCATACCGGAATCTGTGCTGCAGTCAGCAGACCCTACTAAAACAATAGGACCGCCGCCCGGCGAAACAGGCACCCGCTCTGCATTTGAGCACGTAGTAAAAAAACCTTCCGACATTTCTTCGCGCACACCGCTGCAGGATCTGTATGGGATCATTACACCATCAGACCGGCATTATGAGCGCCATCATGCCGGTGTACCGGCCATTGATCCGCATAAATATGAGCTGCTGATCCATGGCATGGTGAATAAGCCCATGGTGTTCACCCTGGCGGATCTGAAGCGTTTCCCCTCTGTATCCCGCATTTGTTTTTTAGAATGCTCCGGTAACTTCCGCAATAGTAAGGAAACGCTTACCCCGCAAGAAATCTGCGGCCTTACCAGCCAAAGTGAATGGACGGGTGTAATGCTCTCCACCCTGTTCCGTGAAACAGGCGTGCAGCCCAAAGCCAGCTGGTTCCTGGCAGAAGGTGGTGATGCCGCCATTATGACCCGCAGCATTCCTGTTAAAAAAGCCTGGGATGATGCCATGATCGTATACGCGCAGAACGGGGAAGCCATCCGCCCGGAGCAGGGTTATCCCGCACGTTTATTGCTGCCGGGCTGGGAAGGCAATACCAGTGTAAAATGGCTGCGCCGCCTGGAGCTTTCTGACCAGCCTTACATGACACGGGAAGAAACTTCTAAATACACTTATGCCGTAAAAGACCGCATCCGCCAGTTCAGCTTTGAGATGGATGCCCGCTCCATCATTACCTTCCCTGCTTTTCCGCAGCAGGTAGCCAAAGGCTGGATAGAGATCCGCGGTATTGCGTGGAGCGGATGGGGTAAAATTGTAAAAGTAGAGGTGAGCACAGATGCCGGTAAAACCTGGCAGGCAGCCCGTTTGCAGGAGCCTGTGCTGGACAAGGCGCATACCGGTTTCCGCTATTTATGGCAGTGGAATGGCGATACTACAGAGATCATGAGCCGCGCCATTGATGAAACAGGATATACACAGCCCAGCTTACAACAATTAGTGAATGCACGCGGCACAGATATGGGAGGGTACCATATGAATCCCATTACCGCCTGGGTAATACAGCGGGATGGTAAGGTGCTGTTCAAACCTGAAAAATGGAAATGAGCACACCACATTGTCAATAAAAAACACTTATTTTGATAACATGCAGCAACCCGAATATGATGCAGTGGTAGTAGGTTCCGGCCCCAATGGACTGGCAGCCGCCATTGCTATGCAGCAGGCAGGCTTATCCGTTTTACTGGTAGAGGGGAAGGAAACTATTGGCGGCGGCTTACGCTCTGCGGAGCTTACGCTGCCAGGATTTGTGCACGATATCTGTTCTGCTATTCACCCCACAGCTGTTATCTCACCTTTTTTTTCTTCTTTGCCTTTAGCGCAGCATGGCCTGCAATTCATATACCCGGAAGTAGCCGCAGCGCATCCTTTTGATGATGGCAGCGCCGCAGTGTTAAAAAAATCCATTCAGGAAACTGCACAGCTGTTAGGAAGCGATGAGCAAACCTACCTGCAGCTGTTACAGCCACTGGTAAAGGATCTGCCACAGCTGGCGCCTGATATACTGGGGCCTTTGCGTTTTCCCAAACACCCCTTAGTGATGGCCCGTTTTGGGCTGAATGCATTAACATCTGCAACGTACCTGGCTAAACGATTTCATACACAAAAAGCAAGAGGTTTATGGGCGGGCATGGCCGCGCATGCCATACAACCGCTTAGCAACCTCACCACATCCGCCATTGGGCTGGTATTGCTGGCAGCAGGGCATGCACAGGGCTGGCCCGTTCCGGTTGGTGGCTCCATAGCTATTGCCAAAGCGCTGGCCGCTTATTTTGTGTCTCTTGGTGGAAAAATTGAAACCAACTTTTATGTGCAGAAGCTGAACCAGCTGCCCCCCTCCCGCGCCGTGCTGCTGGATGTAACACCCAAACAGCTGCTGGACATAGCCGGCGACCAGTTCTCTGCTTTATACAAATGGCAGCTGCAGCACTACCAGTATGGTATGGGTGTTTTTAAAACAGACTGGGCGCTGGATGGGCCCATTCCCTTTACTGCAGCGGAATGCCGGCAGGCGGGCACCGTGCATTTAGGCGGTACATTTGAACAGATTGCTGCTGGTGAAAAAGCTACTGCCGCCGGGCAGCATGTACAGCAACCTTATGTATTATTAGCGCAGCAAAGTTTGTTTGATACCTCCCGTGCACCGCATGGCAAGCAGGTGGCCTGGGCGTATTGCCATGTACCCAATGGCTCACAGCAGGATATGACGGAGATTATAGAGAACCAGATAGAGCGTTATGCACCAGGTTTTAAAAAGCTGATCATAGGCCGGCATACCATGCATACCGCGCAAATGCAGGTTTATAATCCCAACTATATTGGTGGGGATATTAATGGCGGCATACAAAACATCCAGCAATTATATACCCGCCCGGCATTGCGCTGGTCGCCGTATAGAACATCTGCTAAGGGTGTTTATATCTGTTCTTCTTCCACACCGCCCGGTGGCGGCGTACATGGTATGTGCGGGTTTCATGCGGCTAAAAGGGCGTTGAGGGATGTGTTTGATATAAAGTTATAACCCATACTTCACCTCATAAGCCTTTCCTTTCTCTATTGTTATCTCATACACACCATTTCCCTTTGCACTAATCTCCGCTCCCGCACAAGTGGGCTTGCTTCTGCTTTTAAAACGCAGTGTACCCGTTCCCGTACCTGATTGCACTTTGATCTGTTTAGTGTTGCAATACACTTTAATATCTCCATCCGGTGTAGGCACCGTACCCTCCATCCATTGCAGGCCGCCTAAGGCAGGCTCCATTATCCAGCTTTTATAAGCCGGCGCCGTAGGCCGCACACCTAAATAATATTTGCCCAGCAAATAAATAGGGCTGGCGCCCCAGGCATGGCATAAGCTGCGCCCAAAGGGCCGGCCATACATGGCATAATGTTCCGCACCCTTTTCTTTGGGATCATACTTTTCCCAGAAAGAGGTAGCGCCCAGCTTAAGCATACCACCCCAGTAATCCTTCATTTCCTTCAGCACATAATTTTGCTCACCCATGGCGCATAAGGCTTCCAGCTCATAAAAACGCATATAAGGCGTGGTGATCTGCTGCACACTATCATTCAGCAGCACATGCTGTTTTACACCCTGTTTCTGTGCCTCATTGAGGTAATCAAAAAATATGGAGAACATATTGCTGTAACGTGTTACATAATTGGTAGGGGTACCATTTATGCGGCTATGCACCAGCGCCTGTTTGCCCGCATCCCAGTAGTAGGCAAACAGTTTGGTGTGCAGGTCAGCAGCCAGCTGTTTGTACTGCGTAGCGCCGGTTTTATCCTTTACAAGGTCTGCACACAGGGCCATGGTTTCCAGGCTGCGGCAAAATAACAGCTGCTCAAAGCTTACTTCTCCCTGTTTGCTTAACCCATCTGCCCAGTCAATAAATACCCAGTCGCCGGGCAGGCCTTCCAGCATACCATCCTTATTACGGCGTTGCAGGCAAAACTCAATGAGGCTTTGCATGCGCGGGTAAAACTGTTGTATAAAAGTTTCATCACCTGTGTACAGGTAATAATCATAAATACCCAGGAACCAGTAAAAGGTATAATCCATGATGGTATTTATATGGCTGCTCACCGGGTCTTTACCACGCAGGGCCAGCAGGGTGCGGGATACCGTAGGCGCATCAAAGAACAGGTAATAGTTCATCAGAAAGCTCTGGTATGCATCGCCAGACCATATCCAGCGGTCGCGCTTAATGCCGTCAATAAAAAACTCACGGGTATTTAAGTGCAGCGTGTAGGCGGCCACGTTCCAGATCTGGTTCACCTGCTCATCGGAACAATGGAAGCTGCCACGGTTAGCTACGGGTAAAAACTCGTACAACATGGATACGGAATCTATCTTCACATCGCCTTCATACTGTATATTCACAAAACGGAACGCTTTGGAAAGCGGCATGGTGGAATCTTTAGCGGCAGCCTGCTGCACATCCAGCTGGTCCAGCGTTTCACAGGTAGTGGTGGCCAGGGCTTCTTCCTGCGACTCCCCGTAATAAATGGCTACTTTACCATTCCCCTTTAAGCCATGCAGCTGTATAAATCCAAATGTTTCCTTACCAAAATCCACCAGCATAGATTGCCCGCTGCGTGTGGTTTTTACAGGCGATTGCGGCTGCACATTCAACTTGAACTGGGAAGGCGGCATTAATGGGTCATGAAAGTTCCAGGAGCCGGCCTGCAGCCATTTGGTGCCTGACTGGGAGGATACCATGCCCGTGGCATCAATCCATTCCTTATCCTCGTAGGTCACCTTCCAGGTAGAATCAGAAACCACTGTTTTGCCCTGCACAAAAATGGCAGGTACCTGGGTTTGGTTATATACTTTTATATTCAGCCGGTGTTTCCCGGCCGGTATGGTTACTTTTTGCGGGCGGCCCGGCAGCATTTTGCTATCCAGCTTTACGTTATAAGATCCTTCTGCATACAATGTTACCTCTTCCGGCGCAGCAAGATTAAATACTTTGTGAAAATCCATCAGCACATAATGACTGTCCATGCGCCAGAAAGGGGGAAGGAAAGCGCCACGCTCCGTACGCCGGTTCTGCATTTTATTGCCCAGCCATATTTCAAAATCGCCGGGGTACCAGATCCAGGTAGCCTTAGACTGCGCATGCAGAATATCTGTCCCAAAGACACTTATTAATAAAAGAACAGCAATAGAGAACTTCTTCATAACAGGAATTATCAATACCACAATATACAAACAAATAGGTAGTACACTATAGTATAGTTTATTTTGCCTGCGTATGCCGGTAAATAAGGGCAGAAACGTTGGCCATGGCCTGTACGCCGGCCTTAATATCAGGTAATTGTTTGGAGAGCAGCACCAGTACATACTTGCGGCCATCGGGCAAAAATACAATACCTGCATCATGCCGTACACCGCTGATCTCGCCGGTTTTATGGGCCACTTTTACATCCGGCGGCAGCTGAGCGGGGATCACATCATTAAAATGCTGATCCAGTAATATTTTGACCATAGCCTGGGAAGCTGGGGCATTTACCGCCTTACCTTCTGCTATTTTTTCAAATAACAGCATCAGGTCATAAGCCGTGGTAGTATTATTCAATCCCTTTCCAAAGGCCTTATCATCTTCCACACCCCGCAACACCTGTATATGTGCAGCGCCCAGATCGCGCATGGTTCGGGTTACATTTTTAGCATCCACCATTTCAATGATAAGATTGGTAGCCAGGTTGCTGCTCATGATGATCATCTCATACATTAATGCAGATAAGGTTTTGCGTGTGCCCACCTGCTGGTACAGCTCCTCCTGGCTGTCATCCTCCGGGTTTAAATGATAAACGCTGCTATCTACAATACTTTTAAATTCATTCTTCACCATTACGGAATCCGACAATGCAAAGCGCCCGGCAGCCGCCTGTTTAAATACTTCTATCATGACCGGCACTTTCATGGTGCTGGCCGCATGAAAAGTTTCCTGTGCATTGATCAGCAGCTCAGTGCCGGTTTGCAGGTCTTTAAAAGCCACGGCAAACACACCAGGATATTTAGCCAGCGTATCCTTTACGGATTGCTCCAGCTGTGCAGATGCGGAAAAATAAGCCATCATTAAAAATGTAAATAATCCCAAACGGCAGATCATATCATCAAAATACGGCAAAGCTGCCATATTTAGGCAGCCATATTTAGGCACATGCTTTGAGGCTACCCTTAAAAAGAGCAGTATGTAGCCACCGCCCGCTACTGATGAGCTGTAACGCAATACAGCATTATGGCTTATGTAAGCATCTGCTCATTAAAAATATTTTTATGGCCACTGCATCCAAAACCAGGGTAAGCCCTGCCAAACGTAAACCGGTTAAACGCAAAACCACCCAAAAAACAACTGCCACGGAAAAGGTGCCTGCTACCCGCAAGAAAAAGGAAGCGCTCAAAGACCTTTCCGTTACTTACGACCAGTTCAAGGAATTTGAAGGGCAGCGGTATACCGGTATGAAGGTGGGTAAAAGCCACAAATGGTATTATGATAAAGGGGAATGGCATGAAACCAAGATCACGCCGGACCTGTGGGAAATATCCTACGCCGTAACCAAACGCCGCGCAGGCAAAGCGCCGGAAGGCAGCGGGGTGCCGGTGGGCACAGCTTACCACTGGTATATATTTGCGCACCAGAATGTACGTAAGCTGAATGCAGACGACTATACCACGTCCATGAGCGGGCTTAAGCTAAAACTGGCGCATAAACGTTTCGACAGTGAAAAGTGGAGCGTAAGCGCCAAAACCCAACGCAAACATTTAGTGGAATTTTTACAGGAGCTGATCGCGCAGCTGGAGCAAGAGCCCATACCTGTAGCCTTTAACTACAATGGAAAAGATTATAAAGGAGAAGCTATTCCCATTACGCAAACCTGTTTGAATGGGGTATGCACCAAGCTGGATGTAACCCTGAACGATGAGCAGATAGGCATTGTACGCTACCTGAAAAGCGGCTGGAAAACAGACAGCAATACTGATAAGAAATTTATAAAAGCCATTGGGAATGAAATCTTAAATTGGTACAACAAAAAATAAACCGACATGCCTGAATTACCAGACCTGCAGGTATTTAGCCGTAACCTGGAAAAAAAGCTGGCAGGAAAAACGTTGCAGAAAGTTACGGTTCACAACACAAAAAAGCTGAACGTACCTGCCGCAGCCCTGCAAAAAACCTTGAAGGATCAAAAGCTTAAAAAAGTGCACCGCGTAGGTAAAGAGCTGCATTTTGATTTTAATAGCGGTGATGTGCTGGCATTACATTTAATGCTCCGCGGACAGCTGCATTTATTTGAAAAAAAGAACACTAATAAACATACCATCATTGAGTTGTTGTTTGATGATGACACCGGGCTGGCCATGACAGACGGTTTTGGACAAGCCACCCCTACACTGAACCCCGAAGAGCGGGAGGCCATTGATGCGCTTTCCCCTAAAATGACAGCTGCCTTTTTGGAAGAACAGCTTTCCAAAACAAAAGGTAATATCAAAAACCTGCTGCTGGACCAGCATATTATTCGTGGTATTGGTAATGCTTATGCCGATGAAATTTTGTGGGATGCCGGCATCTCACCCTTTTCCAGCAGCCAGAAAATTCCGGAGACTAAAATAAAAGCGCTGGCCAAATCCATTAAAGATGTGCTGCACAAAGCAGAAAAAGAGATCCTGAAAACACACCCGGATATTATCAGCGGAGAAGTACGTGATTTCATGAATATTCATAATCCTAAAAAAACGCATAGCCCTTCCGGTGCTACCATTCAGCACAAAGCAGTGGGTGGCCGCAAAACTTACTACACAGAAGAGCAGGAATTATTTGATTAACATTAACGGACAGGCCTTGTCCGTTTTTGGACACAATACCCGGCAGACACATCGCTTATTCATTGAAAATGAGCAGGATGCGTATTTGGCATAAAGACTGTGCCTTGTACGCAACTCATTCTACCCGACATGCAAAACCACTCGCTTAAAATTGCCTGGCGTAATCTCTGGAAAGACCGTTTTTATTCCATCATCAATATTACCGGGCTGGCCGTAGCTATGGCCGCTTTCCTGCTTATTATAAATTATGTGCGCTTTGAAAATAGCTACGAGAATTTTTATACCAAAGCAGATAATATTTACCGCGTAACGCTGGACCTGTATAAAGACGGCGCCTACGTGGTAACGGATTGCGAAACACATCCGCCCATGGCCCCGGCAGTAAAAAAACAGCTGCCCGAAGTAAAGGATTTTGTGCGGGTACAGCGGCTGGGACAAAATGAAATAACCAACGCCCGGCATCAGGCTTTTCTGGTAGATCATGTATATGCAGCAGATGCCTCTTTCTTTTCCATTTTCAATTGCAGCTTTATACAGGGCGATCCTTCCACGGCACTGAAAGGCGCCATGGACGCAGTGATCACGCAAAGTACCGCAGCCAGGATCTTTGGGAACCAAAATCCCATTGGACAAACTTTAAACTTCAGATCGCAGATAGTGACCGTAACAGGGGTAATAAAAGATGTGCCGGAGAACACCCACCTGAAATATAACATCCTGCTGTCCCTCAATTTTGTGGCAAAGCAGGGTTTTGATCTGGACAGCTGGCAAGCCAATAATAATTTCACTTACCTGGAAATGGCCCCGCATACCAGCCTGACGGCCTTTAATGCCAAGCTGAAAGCCTTCACCAAAGAACGTTTTAAGGATAAGATCTATAAAGCAGAACTGATCAAAGACATACACCTGCATTCCAGGAAAACCTATGAGCCGGAAGTGAACGGTGATGCCAAAACTGTACAGTTCCTGCTGGTGGTGGCTTTCCTGATATTGCTGATAGGCACTATCAACTACGTGAACCTTACTACCGCCCGTGCTGCAGAACGCCTCAAAGAAGCCAGCATAAAAAAAATACTGGGCGCCAACCGGTGGACGCTGGTGAAACAGTTCTTTACAGAATCTCTGCTCATTAACATCATGGCATTCGGGCTGGCGCTGGTGCTTATGCAACTATGCCTGCCCATGTATGCCAATATTGTTGGTAAAGCGGCTACAGTGGGCATTTTTACAACCAGCTATTTTTGGATGATCTGCGCAGCGCTGTTCCTGCTGAACGGGCTGTTATCCGGTTTATATCCATCCATAGCCTTATCATCCGTAAAAGCCGTAAGTGCGCTGAACCGCAGCTTTACCAATGCGCTGGAAGGCGGCGCTTTAAGAAAAACGCTGGTGGTAGGGCAGTTCACCATTGCCTCTGTGGTATTGGTGGCCTCTATTATTGTATACAAGCAATTATATTTTATGCGTAGCCAGGACCTGGGTGTAAACCTGGACCAGCTTATGGTTATAAAAGCGCCTGCGCTGATAAATGACAGCACCAGCAACCTTGCATTTAAAGATGAGCTGCAGCAGCTGGCCGGTGTAAGCAGGGTGGCCCTGGGCGGCGCTATGCCTGGTATGGACACCAGGGATATTTCCTCTACCAGCGGCGTAACGCGGGTAGGCGCAGAACAAAAGTCCAGCTATAATTATTACCTCTATGGTATAGATGCTGATTTTGTACCGGCCATGGATATTAAAATGGCTGCCGGCCGCAATTTTATAGCCGGCGCCCCCAATAAGAACGAGGTGCTGGTGAACGAAGAAACTGTGCGCCTGCTGGGCTTTACATCGCCGGAAGCAGCAGTTGGCAGTAAAATAAACTCCTGGGGCGGGCAGTCGGTAATTGCAGGCGTAATGAAGAACTATCACCAGCGTTCATTAAAAGAGGCCCTGCTGCCCATGGTGCATGTGTATGAGCCACGGTACGCCAATTATTTTGCAGTGAAAATGAATGCCCGCGATATACGTAATACGGTGAGTGCTGTAGAAAAGAAATGGCAGGCTTATTTTAAAGATCACCCATTCAACTATTTTTTCCTGGACGACATGTTTAACCAGCAATACCAGGCCGACACCCGTTTAGGCCAGATCGTTACCATTTTTTCTTTCTTCACCATTTTTATTACCTGCCTGGGTTTGCTGGGATTGACTGCTTACAGTGTAAGCCGCCGTACCCGGGAAATAGGCATCCGCAAAGTACTGGGCGCCAGCGTTACCGGCATTATACATTTGCTGACGCGGGATTTTATTCGCCTGGTAATAATAGCCGTGATAATAGCTACACCCATTGCCTGGTGGACGATGAACAAATGGCTGGATGATTTTGCCTACCGCATAACCGTACCCTGGTGGGCCTTTGCCATAGCCGGTTTGCTAATGATGGTGGTAGCCGTGTTCACCATCAGCTTCCAGTCTATGAAAGCAGCCCTGATGAATCCAATAAAGAGTTTAAGAAGCGAATAACGAATTACGCTTAACGCAGAATGCTTAACGCTAATTGTGTCTTGCGTTAAGCATTCTGCGTTATGATCTATGCATTAAGCGTTTAGCGTTATGCGTTCAGCATTCCGCATTCCGCATTCCGCATTACTGCTGATCCCACCACACACGGTCCGTCAACTTGGCGCTCTGCTGCGGTTGCGGGTTAGAGATCACCTCTACCTGCGGGTATAACAGGCGGCGCGGCACGTCTGAAGAACCATTCAGCACTTTCTTTATTACCGGGAACCCGGTCCTTCTCCAATCCGTAAAATTCTCTACAGATAAAAAGTTAGCGGTGCTTTTTTCTTCCATAATACGTTGCAGGGCATTGGCAGCAGTTAGCGTACCACGTGCGGTCATATAGGTGCTTACAGCGCCGCTGGTTACACCCAGCTTTGTCATGTGCGACAGTATGGCCTGCTGGTAAACAGGCTGCGCTGCCGCAAAGCCGGATTTAATGAGGGTGGCTTCCGCTTTCAGAAACAGGGCCTCAGAATAGTTCACTACATAATTGTAGGCGTTAGCACCCTGGTAAAAATTGCTGGGACGGGAGTAGGCTTCCAGGCTTCCTAATGCCGATCCTATCTGCCGGCCGGTATATAAACCTGTTTCCGTTGCAGGTTTTACCATATAGGTCAAACGGGGATCGTTACGCTTTTTCAATGTATCTATAAACCCGGATGCCAGTATAAAGGTTGATCCCGGTAAAAAGGTCTGGAACCAGATGTTTTCCTGCCCTTCAATGCCCTGGTAAGGGAATTTCAGGTCATCGTCATTAGCGGTCATACCCTTGTCCAGCGCCTGTAATGCAAGATCGGCCTGGGTAGCGGCATTATAACCCGGCGCTTTGGTAAGGTGCATGTAAAAGCGCGCTTTTAACGTATAGGCCAGCCGTTGCCATTTATCCATATCTCCTTTATACAAATAATCATCATCTCCCGGTACTATAACGCCTTGTTTGGCAATGTCCGCAATGGCATCATCCAGCAGCTGCTGAATACCTTTATAAATATCTTCCTGTTTGTCATACACTGGTGTATAGTTACCGGCGCCGGCTAATGCCTGCGTATAAGGAATATCCCCCCACAGGTCAGTACCCTGTCCCCAGCAGAATGCTTCCAGTATTTTAGCAATGGCTGCATAATTCGTATTGCCGTTTAAGGTAGCCACAGAATCCAGCCGCGCCAGGTTATTCAGGCAGGTAGCATATAGAACGGTCCAGTCGCCGTTCATATCCGATTGCACCATGAAATAAGTGCCGGAATTAGGTACGGGCTGGTTCAGCGCCATAGTTTGCACGTATTCCTGTATAATGGTAGATACATTGCCGGCATATAATGACTGCGTAACCACCAGCTCTGCAGGCGCCAGTATCAGCGGCTCCTGTACAGAGGATGGGCGGTTAGGATCTTTATTCACATCAATGAATTTCTTACAGCCACCCGCCAAAAGGCAACCCGCTATTGCAATGATATATATTACTTTGTTCATGACAGTTCAATTAAGTTTTTAGAAACTTACTTTCAAGGTAAAGTTCACAGAACGTGAGGTGGGCGTAGAGAATGAGTAGATCCCCTGTGATCCGCTGGAAGAGCCAAAGGAGCTTACTTCCGGATCGCCGCCGGTAAAGTGCGGACTATAGATCCACAGGTTACGCCCGGTTACAATGAACGAAGCTGATCTTACAAAGCTGTTCGGGAAAAGTGATCTTCCAAAATCGTAGCTCAGGCTAATAGTACGCAGTTTCACATAAGTACCATCCTGTATCACAGATTCTGTCACCGCGCTTAAACGGCGCCAGTAATCCTGCCCGGTTACCACGGTGGTATTGGCCTTGTTATCTGATGCATTGATACCTTCCACTACCCGGTCCGCACGGTCTTCCGTTGCTTTGGGCGTGCCGTAAAAATACCCATAGCCGTCTACGTTATTCTGTATATCGCCGCCCTTTTTCATGTCAAACAAAAAGCTCAGGCTAAACTGTTTGTACCGGAAGGTGTTGGAGATCCCTCCCATCCAGTCAGGGTTAATATCCCCTATTACACCGGTGGAATCAGAGAAGGGCAAACCGGCATCATCTATCAGCAGCTGCCCGCTGGCAGTTCTTTTAAATAAGGTACCTACAATTGCACCGTAAGGCTGGCCTACAATAATGCTGGTAAAACCATTCCCTATCTGTGACTGGCCGTTGTAGATGGCTAATACTTTATTACGGATGCGGGTGAAATTGATCGTCATATCCCAGCTGAAATCCTTGCTTTGTACCGGTTTGGCATTCAGCAATATTTCAAGCCCTTTATTCTGCATTTGTGCAGAGTTTACCGTAGTACCGGCATAACCGGTAGAGGGTGCAATGGGCACACCGGGAATAATACCGTCTTTTGTTTTACGTACAAAGTAAGAGGCTTCCAGCCCTAAGCGGTTGCGGAAAAAGTTAGTTTCCAAGCCTACTTCAAACTCATTCAGGCGTTCATTTTTCAGGTTGGGGTTACCCAGCGTTTGGCTCAGCAAATACCCCGTCTGTCCCTGGAAGGGGAAAGCATAGTTGGTAAAAATAATACCGGCTACCCCGGAAGCATCACCACTACCCTGTGGCAGCTGATAAGGCGTATTTAGCTGGTACGGACGTACGTTATCATTACCCACCGTTGCATAAGACAAACGGATCTTACCAAAATTCATTACATCGGTTACCGCTGGTGATAATAGTTCTGAGAACACAAAGCTGCCGGCTACAGAACCGTAAGGGTAAAAGCTCTTATCCTGCGACAGTACGGAGCTACCGTCGTAACGGCCGGTAAGGGACAGGATGAACATCCGCTTCCAGTCTATATTAGCCTGTGCGTAAAAACCTACTTTGCGGCTCTGGTAATGTGTTTCATTATAGGCGATGGCAGATGCCTGGCCAATGTTATCAAAATCATCAATATTCAAACCCGTACCCTTTGCATACTCTGTTTGGTTATAAGCAGAGTATACGTTATTACCCAGCAGCAGGTTCAGGTTAAAGTCGCCCACATCTTTAGTGGCGTTTACAATAAAGTCGTGGTTAAACTGTCGGTAGTTTAAATTCTGCTCAATAATACGGCCCGCGGGGTTTGCAGAGGATCCCCTGGATTCACGATACTTATCCTGCTCGGAATAGATATCCGCACCCATTCTTTCTGTGATGGTTAACCAGTTGGTAGGCGTATAGTGCAGCGTTACAACCGGTATAAAACGGTTCACTGTTGCTTTGTTATAAATATTATCCAGCACCCAGTAAGGATTGTTCCTTGAATAACGGAACACACGCTGGGTACCATCTGCATTCTCATAGGGCAGCGGGTTCCAGGAAATAGGCGCGGTAAGCACCGTCCAGATGGGCGCTTCCAGGATATAACCTTCCGGTAAACGATCGTTCTGCGAGCTGGAATAGTTTAGCTGGAAAGTGCTGGTCAGGTTGTTTAATATTTTGGTGTTGTATTTTGCAAACAGCGCATGCCGGTCATAATCCGTTTTAGGAGTAGTACCGGTCTGCTTCAGGTATGAGTAGGACATGAAGTAGTCTGACAGGCCGTTGCCGCCATTCACACTCACGGTGCTATTGCTGGTAATGCCTGTTTTAAAAAAGTCTTTAGACTGGTTATACTTCTTTAGCTTTTGCCCGTTCACCGTTAAAGTATCCATTAACGGGCCCCAGGAGCTGCTGGTCTTTTTATCCTCACCATTAAAATATTCATATTGTTTGGTGTCGGTATTGTATTCACCCTGGGCATATTTATCCTGCACTTCCGGCAGCCAGGGTGTTTCAAAAGAAACATCCTGTGAAAATGTTACCGAAGGTTTTTTAGTGACCGCGCTTCCGCTTTTGGTAGTGATCATAATCACGCCCCTTGCACCGGCAGAACCGTACAACGCAGTAGCAGCAGCACCTTTCAGCACGCTGATGTTTTCAATAATAGCCGGGTCAATATCCGCTAAGCGGTTGGTACCCGGGCCGGAATTGAGGTTGCCTGTTTCATCATTATTCACTGGCACCCCGTCTACAATGATCAGTGCCTGGTTCTCCCCGTAAAAGGAGGTAGCGCCGCGTATTACAATACGGGATGAGCTGCCCGGTGTACCGGAAGAGCTGGTGATCTGCACGCCGGCTACCTTGCCGGATAATGCATTTACAATGTTGGGCTCCTTGGCTTCTACCAGCGTAGCCCCTTTTACTTCCTGCGTGCTGTAAGTGAGCGCACGTTTTTCGCGCTTAACGCCCAAAGCAGTTACTACTACTTCATTCAGCTCTTTTTTGTTTTCAGTAAGCGTAATGGTAACAGTGGTTTGATTGGCTACATTCACCCGGGCCGGATCAAAGCCAATGGCGGTTACTTCCAGTACAGCGTTAGCTTCCACGCTGATCTCAAAAGTGCCATCGGCGCCTACAGTGGTGCCTTTACTGCTGTGTTGGATCTTAATGGTAGCGCCAATTACAGGGTTCCCGGCTTGATCGGTTACTTTACCTTTAAGCGGAACAGATTGTGCATAGACGCGCATTCCCACACAGCACACGATTGCTATTATGAATAGCAGATACGGCTTAGGATTCATGACGACTTAGATTTTAGTTTTGGTTCACAGTTGTTTCATTGTTCTTCATTGTTCGGGGAAACCAGCTTTTGCTGCTTGTTGGCAGGCAGCAACGTACTATCATCATCCAATGGATAAAGCACTCAACATGTATACGATATTAATATAACAAGAATTACAGATAATTTCCCCCTTCTTACTGTAGTGCCATAAAATTATCTATTGCCCCAACAAATGCCTTTATTGATCTTTACCTAAGATGCCCATATCTTAACCAGTTTTTAACCGATGCGTTAAAATCAGGTAAAATTCCGGTTAATATGTGTTCATTACGCAATGCTAAGCACAGATAGCTGCAGCCAGTAACGCATCATATCCAATTGGGTGGTGGTGACTTTTGTTTTGTCGTAAGCGAGGTACAGCGTGTTCCCGGTAGTGGCAATGCCCGGCCATAGTTCTTTCAGCGGCCCCTGTGCCAGCAGGTCCTTTACCAGGTAATCGGCAACAATGGAAACGCCCTCCCCATGCACCAGGGAGCTGATAATGGCATCAAAGTCGGGAATGATAAATTGTGGTTTTACGGAAGGCCTTTTGCGGAAGTTCTCTAACCAGAAGCGGCGGATGATCATCAGGTCACTGCTGTAGGCAAACCAGTTTTGCATGAGCAGCCATTCTTCTGCCTTATCCAGCTCACCGTTATCAAGATGCTGCTCAAACTCCATGGCATTTAACCCTGCATTAGCTACCAGCAAAAATTTTTCATGCATGGCCGGTTCATATATAATATTGGGCAGATCCAGCTGTTTGGTGGAAATTAAAAAATGCAGCTCCCCTTTGGTAAGGCGGGGCACCAGGTCTTTGGTAACGCCAAATTCCGCTACAATAGGCGCCGGCAGCTGGCTGACATGGGGAGCCAGCATGGCGGTAAAAAATTCTTTGGGCGCACCAATGCTGGTTAACGGCAGCCGCTTGCCTAAACAATCATGTCGGAAATGCGTTTCTACATTCTCCAGCTTTTCCACCGCTTCAATGATCTGCGTGTAGAACAGCTTGCCGTAATCAGTTGGCACCATTTTACGGGGCTTACGTTCAAACAGCTGCTGGCCTATGTAACTTTCCAGGGAGGAAAGGTGCTGGCTTACATTAGGCTGGGAGATCAGCAGCTCCTGCGCAGCGCCGGTTAAGGTACCGCTTTGATAAATGGCTTTAAAGGTGCGGTACCACTCAAAGTTGATCATGAGGCAAATCTATAAATAAATTTATACCAACCCATAAATCAAACTATTTTATTTATAGGAAATTCATGCGGACCTTTACACCCGAAATTGATAACAAACTTTATAAACTACTAATAAAATGGACTTACAGTTAAAAGGCAAAACAGCCTTCGTGAGCGGCTCCACACAGGGCATTGGTTTTGCCATTGCCAGACAGCTGCTGCAGGAAGGCGCCACCGTTACTATTAACGGCAGATCACAACAGAAAATAGATAAGGCAGTAGCAAAACTGAACCAGCAGGTGCCCGGGGCCAAAGCTGCCGGTATAACAGCTGATTTTTCCAAAGCGGCAGAAGTAGATCAGCTGATCGCCAAGCTGGGCGCGGTAGACATCCTTGTTAACAACGCCGGCATTTTTGAGCCCAAACCCTTCACAGAAATTACCGATGCAGAATGGCTGCGTTTCTTTGAGGTGAATGTATTAAGCGGTGTACGCCTGTCCCGCGCACTGTTCCCGAAAATGCTGGAAAAGAACTGGGGCCGCATCATTTTTATTTCCAGTGAATCATCCATTTACATCCCCGAAGAAATGATCCATTACGGCACTACCAAAACCGCGCAGCTGGCCATTAGCCGCGGCCTGGCAGAGCTGACCAAAGGTACCGGTGTAACGGTGAACAGTGTGCTGCCCGGCCCTACCCGATCAGAAGGAGTGGACGATTTCATAAAACAAATAGGCGCTTCCAAAAATATAACAGAGCAGGAAGTGGAAGCAGATTTCTTTAAAAGCATGCGCCCTTCTTCCCTCATACAACGTTTTGCCGGTGTGGATGAAATAGCCAACCTGGTCACCTATGTAGCCAGCCCGCTTTCTGCCGCTACCAACGGCGCCGCCCTGCGTGCAGACGGTGGTATTGTAAGATCAATTGTATAAGGACTAAATAAGAGAATGTAAAATGTAAAATGTAAAATGCTAAATATAAAAATGGGATGCTGCGTAGATCGCCTAATCCCAGGCATAGCAGCATTTAACTTTTACATTTTACATTCATGATTTATGATTTTACATTCTTTTAGTCCCGTCTCCTTCTTCCTATAACATTCCATCATAACTTTTTTATCATGAAATATTTGCAAAAGCAGGTGTTGCTTTTGTCAGGGATCCTTTTTGCTGTACCCCTGGCAAACGCACAGCAGGGCATTGATCCTGCACGCCTGGCCCGTATTGACAGCTTAATTACCCGCCACATTATCGCGCAGCATATACCCGGCGCCACTGCGCTGATCATCCGTAATGGGCAGATCGTATACAACAAAGCATTTGGCTATGCAGATGCTGCAGCTAAAAAGCCCATGCAAACCAACAGCATTTTCCGTACAGCCTCCCAGTCCAAAGCCATTACCAGCCTGGCGGTAATGATGCTGTGGGAGGAAGGGAAGTTCCTGCTGGACGACCCGGTATCCGATTACATTCCTGCATTTAAAAACCCACGGGTGCTCGTGCATTTTAATGCAGCAGACAGCAGCTACACTACCCGCCCGGCCAGCAGGGAAATAACCATCCGCGACCTGCTGCGTCAAACTTCCGGCATTGCATACCCGGCCATTTTCAGCGATCCAACCATGTGGGCTATTTATACTAAAGCCGGTATTCCCAGCGGTATTGGTACTACGCGGTCCACCCTTAAAGAAAAGATGGCCTTACTGGCGCAAATGCCTTTGCAGCATGATCCCGGCGCAGCTTTTACCTACGGCATTAATACCGATCTGTTAGGCTATCTGGTAGAGATCTGGAGCGGGCAGCCGTTTGATGTTTTCCTGCGCAAACGGGTATTTGAGCCGCTGGAAATGACGGATACCTGGTTTCATTTACCTGCCGGCCTGCAAAACCGTCTGGTAACCTTATATGAAAGTAAGGGCGAAGCGCTGCTGCCGGTAACCCATCCTATTTATGAAGGGGTAGATCCCCTGTTCCCTAACCTGGGCGGCACCTATTTATCCGGCGGGGCAGGCTTAAGCTCCACGGTAGCGGATTATGCAAAGTTCCTGTCGCTTTACCTAAATAAAGGCATATATAAGAATAAAA
Source organism: Chitinophaga sp. GbtcB8 (assembly GCF_019091455.1). Lineage (GTDB taxonomy): Bacteria > Bacteroidota > Bacteroidia > Chitinophagales > Chitinophagaceae > Chitinophaga. The sequence continues at coordinate 39,990 of NZ_JAGXJN010000017.1, read as the reverse complement.
GATTGCTGGGCCGCAAAACAGTGGAGCTGATGCTTACCAACCAGCTTACAGATAGTATGCGCATTTCACCACTGCCGCCGCAACCGGAAAACTTTCAATTCAGCCTGGCTGGTTTTGCGCTGGAAACAGCAAAGAACAATTACCTGCTGCCCTTTAGTACCGGCACTTTTGGCTGGGGCGGCGCTTTTAATACACATTACTGGGCCGACCCGCAGGAGCAGCTGGTAGGGCTGCTGTTCACGCAGGAATATCTTTCCCCGTATTGGCGTATTGGTGAGGAGTTTAAAGTAGCGGTGTACCAGGCCATTCAATAATGATATGCCGATGTGCAAATATGCAAATGTGCAGATGAAATGCCTCCCACATTTACACATTGCATATCTGCATATTTGCATACTAACCCGCTCCCCTAGCCGGTTTCCTTCCAATCCTTAACCGGCGATTAACTACTCATGGACCAGGAAAGGGCTAATATTGTACATCATCAAGCGATTTACAACACCTGTAAGGTGTTTGTTTTTGGGTTTTCATAACGTGAATATTAGTGTAACCGCCTCTTTAGGCGGTTTTCTATTTTGGATGAACCCTATGCGTAAATGTTTGTTAATAGGTAATTATAGCATTCTAAGCTGTTTTTAAGGTACCTCTTAAAATACCCTTAAAATCAGCACTGTACAACAAGGCGAGCATGAACTTTGTTGAACTTTATCCCGGTAATCTAAAAATGTGGTAAACTATTAGCATGAACCCAAAGCTTGTTATTGCTGTGGCTACCTTCCTGCTTGCAGGCGCCGGAGATGCTGTTGCCCAAACAGTATTTACCCTGTCCTCCGCCATAGACACGGCACGGCAAAGCAGCCCGGTATTGAAGGCACAGTACCTGAATATTGGCGCTGCCCAGGCAGATGTGATCACTGCCAAATTACGGCCTAACCCTAATCTCAACAATCAAACCCTGCAGCTGGCTGATGCAGGGCATTTCCCGGCAGGCACCAAATGGTCTGATAACAGCAACCGGCAGGTATGGTGGCAGCTGACCAAACCAATACAATGGCCGGGCCAGCGTAAGTATAAAATTGAATCCGCTAACCAGACTATTGCAGTTGCCAATAATACCTACCAGGAAAATGTACGTAACCTTTCCTGGAACGTAGGCAGCAGCTGGGTTAACACCTGGGTGCTGAGAAAGAAGCTTACCCTGCTGCAGGAAAGCCGCGCCAACCTGGATAGCCTGGTAAAGATCAATGAGCTGCGTTACAAAAACCAGGTGATCACACAAACAGACCTTACCCGTACACAGGTGCTGCTGCAACAATATAACCTGCAGTTAACCGTGTTCTTCCAGGATTATAACAATGAGCTGGCAACCCTGAAACTCTTAACCGGTGCGGCAGACAGCGTGCAGGTAGATACCAGCAGCGCCGTGGAAACATTAATACCCACTACCACGCTGGATAGTTTAATTAACCAGAGCCAGGAAAACCGTTCAGATGTAATGCTGGTAAAAAGCACCATTGCACAAACCACCAGCAGCATTCATTACCAGAGATCCCTTTCCTGGCCGCAGCCGGAGCTGGGCGTGATCTATAACCCGCAGAACTCCGTGCCATACGTTGGTTTCTTTGGCACCATTAGCCTGCCCATTTTTGACCGTAACCAGGGACAGATCAAAAAAGCAGAGATCCAGAAAGCGCAGGCAGAACAAAGCTTGCAGGCCACACAGCTGCAGGTGCAAACAGATGTGAGCACGGCCTACAAAACCTATGTGGTGCAAAAAAATAACATACAGCAATATAACGGGGTGTTACAACAATCGCAGCAGATCCTGGATAATGTGAAGTATGCATACCTGCGCGGCGGCACCACCATTATAGATTTTCTGGATGCCCAGCGTAACTGGTATGATACGCGCCTGCTGTATTATGATGCGCTGCAATCCTACTACCAAAGCTATCTGCAATTATTATTTGTAACCGGCCTTATTAATCAATTATAATGAACAGGACAACCACATATTTTTTAACGGCGTGCCTGCTTTTAACAGCATGTACCCATAAAAAAAAGGAAGCCACCGCAGAGGCAGACCCGGTGCCTAAAGTGGAGAATGATGGCAAGCGTATCACCTTTACAGATACAGCCATGGTATCTTTTTTCCAGACAGAGCCTGCCGGCGACTCTGCCCTTTCCGGTGAGCTGCATGCCCCTGCGCGTATAGCCGCTACCGTACTAACTTCACAGGAAGGCGCGCAGAACGTAGTGTTGTTTGATAACCCTGACCTGGAAAGCAGCTACACACAGCTGATGCAGCACATGATCAACATCCGGCATATACAGGATATCAATATCAAACAACGTAAAATAGAGCTGGACCGTGCGCAGGACCTGTTTAACCACGGAGCCGCCACCGGCAAGGACCTGCTGGATGCACAGGCAGCGCTGTCTATGGAACAAACCAACCTGGCTAATGAAAGAGCCGCTATTATTGAACATGAGGCCAGGTTAAAAGCAGGTGGTTTTGAACCGGTAGCCTTACGTACTGCCACACCCGGCACCGCCTATGTAATTTGCGATATACCGGAAACGCAGATCAGTAATGTAAAAGAAGGCAATGCCTGTTCCATGGTGCTGCCCTCTTTCCCGGAAATGCATATTAATGGCAAGATCGAAAATGTTGCCGATGTAATAGATAATACCACCCGTATGGTAAAGCTGCGCATCCGCATCAGCAACCCGGGCCAGCAGCTCAAGGCCGGTATGTTTGCCACGGTAACTTTCCCGGTAAAGCCGGACCCGGAGCGTAGCAGCAGCAACATGATCAGCATTAACAAATCTGCGCTCATTACTTCACAGGGCCGCAGCTACGTATTTATAAAAACAGCGCCCTCCACCTTTGAAAGAAAGGAAGTAAGCACCGGCCTGCAAATAGGCGACCGGGTGAATATTTACAAAGGCCTTGAAAGAAGCGAGCAGGTAGTGGTGAATGGCGTAATGCAGTTAAAGGGATTAAGTTTCGGATACTGAAAAACTTCAAAACATCGTTTCCTCATGCTTCAGGCACAGATCTATATTGACAAAGACGAAGTATACGGTGCACAGCCCTTATATGAGTTCATCATGCGGTTCCTGATCCGGCACAAAATAGCCGGCGCCACTGCATTCCGTGGGCAAATAGGTTTTGGAGTGCATCACCAGCTGAAACGGCCGGATAGCTGGTTCAGCTTTGATGAACCACCTATGCTGATCACTTTTATTGATGATGATGAAAAGGTAAGACACGCGCTGAAAGCCCTGCGCAAGGAAATAAGCAGCGGTTTTATTGTAGTGAACCCGGTGGAGAGGATTTGAGATTTACGATTTACAATCCGGTCTGCCATCCATTAAATCGTAATCTAAAATCTGAAATCTAAGATCAGATGATTCGTAACTTATTAATATTCTCGCTTAAGAACCGCTGGGCCGTTATACTCATGGGCGCTGCCCTGATGGGTATTGGCTACTGGTGCTTTACTATGCTGAAAATAGAGGCCTACCCGGATATTGCAGATACCAACGTGATCATAGTAGCGCAGTATCCCGGCCGGGCAGCAGAAGAAGTAGAGCAGCAGGTTACCATTCCTATTGAAAGGGCTTTGCAGAACACACCCAATGTGCTGGACCGCAGAAGCCGCACCATTTTTGGTTTAAGCGTAGTGCAGCTAACCTTTAAAGACGGCACCGACGATTATTTTGCACGGCAGCAGGTAAATGAGCGTATAGCCACCGCCGAATTGCCGGATGGTGTAAGTCCTGAGCTGGCGCCCCTGACCACTGCTGTAGGGGAAATATTACGGTACGTGGTAGAAGCCCCGCCCTCCTATACCCCCACTGATATACGCGACCTGCAGGACTGGGTTATTAAACCTTACCTGCTGCAGGTACCCGGCATTGCGGATATTACCACCTTTGGCGGACCGCTAAAGGAATACCACATTCTTACCTCGCCCGACAAGCTGCGGAAGTACGGCCTTTCCATGGAAGATGTAATAGACGCCGTGCAAAAGAACAACCGGAACACCGGCGGTAACATTATTGCCCGCGGCGAGCAGGGATTTGCCGTGCGCAGCCTGGGCGCCGTAAAAACAGAAGCAGATATTGAGAACATTGTACTCACGGAAAGCAATGGCATGGCGGTGTTCCTGCGCGATGTAGGTACCGTGGAAATTGCGCCGCCACCGCCCAGTGGCGTAATGGGGTATACTATTAAAAGCGCCGGCGTAAGCTCCAATAATGGCGTAGAAGGCATCATACTTCTGCGCCGCTACGAAAACCCCAGTGAAGTATTAAAAATATTAAAAGAACGCATTGCCGACCTGGAAACAGATGAGCTGCCCAAAGGCGTTAAGCTGCGCACCTTATATGATCGTAGCTTTCTGATCGATCACTCCCTGGAAACCGTAGGCCATACGCTGCTGGAAGGGGTATCCATCGTGATCATTATCCTGGTGTTTTTCCTGGGCAGCCTGCGCAGCGCACTGGTAGTAGCGCTTACCATCCCCTTCTCATTGCTGTTTGCGTTTATATTAATGCGCCTCACCGGCATACCGGCCAACCTGCTTTCCCTGGGCGCTATTGACTTTGGGATTATTGTAGATGGCGCCTGCGTAATGGCGGAGCACCTGATACGAACGTACCGCACGGCGCCCATGGAAGAAAAACGCAAAGGCATCATCGCCCTCACCTTACTCTCTGCACAGGAAGTCGGGCGGGAGATCTTCTTCTCTGTTACCATCATTATACTGGCTTACATGCCCATTTTGCTGATGACGCGTGTGGAAGGCAAGCTGTTCTCACCCATGGCCCTTACACTGGCTTTTGCAGTAATAGGCTCCATGCTGGCAGCGCTCACCTTGATACCGGTACTAATATCCTTTGCATATAAGAAAGCATTCAGCGGGCAGGGTAAACCGCTGAAAGAGCATAAAAATGTGGTGCTTACCTTCCTGGCAAATGGGTATGGTAAAGCATTACGCACAGTATTAAAACGCCCCAAAACATCCGTCATTGGCGGTTTTGCAATAGTAGTGATGCTGATACTGGCAGGCGGCAGCCTGGGTTCTGAGTTTCTGCCGGAGCTGGATGAAGGCTCCATTTTTTTACGCGGCAACTTCCCATCTGGTATCACCATCCAGGAAAATGCCCGGTACGCACCTAAGATCAGGGAGATCATTGCCAAATATCCGCAGATAGATTTTGTGATCACGCAAACCGGCCGAAATGATGATGGTACCGATCCCTTCCCGGCTAACCGTAATGAGATCCTGGTGGGCTTAAAGGAGTATAAATTGTGGAGCGATACCATTTCCAAAAAAACACTGGTAACCAGCATACGCCACGACCTGGAACGGGCCATGCCCGCAGTGCACTTCTCCTCCGGCCAGCCTATTATTGACCAGGTAATGGAAATTGTAACCGGCAGCGCCGCAGACCTGGCCATTTCCATTGTAGGCGACGACCTGACCATGATGCGCGGCAAAGCAGATACCATTGCCAATATTGTGCAGCACATGGCCGGCTCAGAATCCGTGAACATTGAGCAGGAAGGCCCGCAGGAGCAGATAGCTATTAACATTAACCGGGAAAATGCCGCGCGTTTTGGCATTAACGTGGCAGATATACAGAACATTATTGAAGCGGCTATTGGCGGCAAAGCCATCAGCACCCTGTATGATGGCACTAAACGTTACGATATTGTGATCCGCTATTTAGCAGAGAACCGCAACAACATTGAAGCCGTGAAAAACCTGCAGGTAACGGCTGCTACGGGCGCGCTGGTGCCCATGAACCAGCTGGCCAGCATAGACTACGTGCAGGGGCAAACGAACATTTACCGGTACAACAACAAACGTATGATCACTGTGCGCACCAACATACGCGGGCGCGACCAGGGCGGTTTTGTAAAGGAAGTGAGCAGCAAAATAAATGCGCAGCTGCACATACCAAAAGGTTATGCCATTATTTACGGCGGGCAGTATGAGAACCTGCAAAGAGCCAGCAAACAGCTCTCATTCACCATTCCGTTAACCATTGTAATGGTGTTCCTGGTGCTGTTTATGCTGTTCCGCAACATGCCGCATACAGCGGTTACCATCAGCTGCATTTTCTTTGCCATGGCCGGCGGTATTATGGCATTGTTCATACGCGGGTATCATTTTAATGTGTCGGCAGGCGTAGGTTTTGTAAGCATTTTTGGTATCTCGGTAATGGCAGGTGTGTTACTGGTATCAGCTATCACCCGCTTAAAGCTCACGGGCGATCATGAGCTGAAGGAAAGCGTGTACCTGGCCTCCAGGGAGCAGTTAAGCGCGCTCCTGTCCATCCTGGTAGTGGCTATTGCAGGTTTAATACCTGCCGCTACTTCTTCGGGTATTGGTTCGGATGTGCAGCGCCCCCTGGCCACTGTGATCATAGGTGGCTTAACCAGCACATTGCTGTTTGCACCATTAATTATACCGCCGTTATACTGGTGGGTGGAAAAAGGCCGCAGCGGGAAGAAAAAGCCGGCTGATACCACAGAAAATGATCCGGCGGCATAAAGTGTTATAACATCTTTTTTACTGGCTTGAAGGTTGCTGTTTTTAATGTTGCAACAATGTTCTTCGCGCCTTTTAGCCAGCCCTTTTTACATGGTAAAAAAATAATTATTTCTGAGGGAGTTCAAACCATGCCGGGTTTGATTATTTCTATCGCCAAAGATGATATCTTTGATGCTTCGTATAGGGTATATAGATACCCGTCAATTTAAATTCATCAATGAAAAAAATTGCCCTTACCCTACTCGTAACCGGCGCATTACTCGCACTCCTTACCTATGCCGCAAATGCAGCAGATCTTCTTAGTATTAAGGCATTCTTCAAAATTGGATTACTTGCATTAGGACTGATGATCATATCATCGGGTTATTTCCTGGTATCTTTTCTTCTTGAGTGGGCAAGGGAAACAGATTTCTTCAAACAAGTCTTATAAAGGCAGCTGCACGGTGTTAAACCAGTAAGCATGTAACATAGCTGCAAATTGCACCAGGTCGGAAAAATTAGCCGGCTTGATCATATAGCTGTTCACGCCCAGCTCATAACAATGTACAATGTCCTTGGCTGCTGTAGAAGTGGTGAGGATGACCATAGGCAGGGCTTTCAGCTGCTGATGACTTTTTATTTCACGAAGGGCCTCCCTGCCGTCTTTCTTAGGCATGTTCAGGTCCAGCAGTATCAGGCTGGGAAAGGGATAATTTCCCTCGTCTTTATACTTCCCCTGCCGATGCAGGTAGTGTACTAACTCTTCTCCATTCTCCACAAAATAGATGGCTGTATCTGCCTCATTCTCCTCAAAAGCTACTTTTATTAACTCCCTGTCATCGGCATCATCGTCCGCCACCAATATGCATTTCTTATTGGTATGGCCATTACCGTTAATGATCATTCAAATTGGGTTTAAAGCTAAATTTACAACAATTGTTGTTTGTTCAGTACGCTTTTACTGCTGTCTGTCAAAAAATCTGCTGAATCATGTTTTACCCTGGCGGGTTATTTCTTTTGCAGGTTAGCCAGCTGTGTGAACAGCTCCTTTTCCTGTTCGCTCAAATGCTGGGGAATGTGGATCATGGCCGTCAGGTACAAGTCTCCCGGCTGGGAGGCATTATTGAAGGATGGCATGCCCATGCCTTTCAGGCGAAAGATCCGCCCGCTGTCGGTGCCTGCCGGGATATTCATATTCAACGGTCCGCCAAGGCCCTGCACGGCAATTTTACCGCCCAGTACAGCTGTATAAAGGTCTACCGGTACATCAGCATACACATCCTGGCCTTTCAGCTCAAACTGCGGGTGCGGCGCTAAATGTATGGTAATGAGCAGGTCGCCGTTTTCTGCCCCGTTGCGGCCCGGTACTCCCTTGCCTTTCAGGCGTATCACCTGCCCTTCATACAGGCCGGGTTTGAGCTTTATATTTAACCGTGATCCGTTTACGTTCACCTGCTTAGGGCCACCTGCATAGGCATCCTCCAGGGATACTTCCATGTTAGCCGCAATATCCTGGCCCCGTGTGGCTCTTTGCTGGCGCTTGCTGCCGCCGCCAAAAGACCGGCCGAACAGCTGTTCAAAGAAGTCGGAAAAACCGCCTTCCCCGCCAAACATATCTTCCGCATTCCCCTGGTAGCTATAGGTTTGGCCGCCGCTGCCCCATTGGCCCCAGTCATAATCCTGGGCGCGGCCGCCGTGCTGCTCGTAATTTTTCCAGTTCTCACCCAGCCGGTCGTACTTTTTCCGTTTTTCAGGATCGCCCAGCACCTCGTATGCTTCGTTTATTTCCTTGAACTTTTCCTCTGCCGCTTTGTCACCAGGATTTTTATCCGGGTGATACTTGACAGCCAGCTTGCGGTAAGCCTTTTTCAGCTCCGCTTCTGTTGCCCCCTTCTCTACGCCCAGTATTTTATAATAATCCTTGAATTCCATAATGCACTAAAGATATCAATAAATATACCACCGCCCATACTGCTGTCACTTTTACCGGATAACCGGCAGGCATAAAAAAGGGGCCGGCTAACGCCAACCCCTGCCCTTGTGCTTTTCACACTTACTTTATCAATTTATACGCAATTTCAGGATATCCGCGCTGGCCGCCATCCTGCCCTATCCCGGCACTGATGAACTTCAGCTTATAGTAGTTGCCGCCGGCATCTTTTACCACGTAAAAGCGGTCTGTTTTTATGCCTACCGTTGCCCCGGAAGTTACCCGCCATTTACTGCCAATAGCATCGCGGGTAGCGCTGTATACCAGTTTGGTATTGGAAAGGTCCGCAGCTGCAAAGGTATCATAGCTAAACCCATCGGCCGTAGTGGCTTCTGCTGCCTGTACACCGGCAAGGTTGTTACTGTACACAAAATCAGAGAACAGGTAAGGTAAGAACACCCCGCCACCGCCGGTCAGGTACACACCGTATGACCATTGAATGTCCCATTCCGCTTTTTTAGGCTCCACCGTTACCACCTTATTGGTGGTGAAGGAATAGAAGGTAAAATTAAAGTTGCCGTCCTTGCTGATATCAGCAGTTTGAATGGCTGTTTCATCCAGCCTGGCGTATTGCAGCTTATAACCGCTACCATTACGGCTGATCTTTATTTTATACCAGGTTTTTGGATCTGCAGCATTGGCCGTTTCCGGTTTTACCAGGTATACCTTGTTTTCCGCGTCCGTAGCAGATACCGCTGCTATGGCTGTTTTGGACAGGTCGCCATATACATCGTCCACCATATCCAGGGTGCCGGCTCCCTGTCCCAGGGCCAGGCTAATACCAACGGTATCCGTCAGGCTAACCTGTGTAAGATCTGTTTTAGCCAGGGCTTTTACAGACAGGGAAGAGGTATAGTTCAGGATCACACGGTAATCTGCGCCGCTATAAAATCCAAGATCCCAGCTTATGCGGGCTACTGAAGTTTGTTTGGCTGCGCTCAGATCTACAAACACCGCATTGGGCGCGCCGGTGCCGCCACCGCCATCCAGCTTCATTTCGGAACCATCGGAAGGTGGTATAACCGGTATAGTATCATCATCATTGCTGCAGGCGCTGAGTGCTGCTATTAAGGTAAGGCATACAAAAATCTGCCGCATACGCTGCCCACCTGCCTGTAAATGTTTTGTTGTGTACATGTTCTATTTATTAATGCTTAATTATTAATGCTTAATTTTTTGCCCAGCGGAAATTCAGCCCCAGGAAGTAAGAGCGCCCATACCACATTAACACCGGGCCGCCTGTGCTATGCGCCTGCCCGATATCTGCAGAGGTGCTTTTAAGCCGGTCCACATTCAGCGCATTTTTCACCCCTGCATTCAGTGTCAGGTATTTGTTAATGCGTTTGGAAGCCGTAACATCCGCATAATGAAAAGCAGCTGTTTTTGCCAGGTGCACTACTTCCGCATTATTTACAGTCACCAGCTCATAGGTAGGCCGTACCCCGCTGAACTTGTAGAACACATTTACGGTAGCGCCTATACGCTTAATGTGATAGATGATATTTGCATTTACTTCCGGCGTCCACGTAAAGGTGGGCGGGCTGCCCGTTTTGGCATAAGCCGTATCATCTGCAAAACGGTTGTAGCGGCCTATGTACAGAAATCCTACCGTGGCCTGCAGGTTTTTCCATTGCAGGGTATGTTCCAGCATGCCCCCGGTAGTTTTAAACTTATTGATGTTGATGTAAGTGCTGATACTGGGGTCAGCCGCATCATACCCAATATCTATGAGGTTATTGAAATCATTATAAAAACCGCTCAAAGCAATGGTGTAATGCAGCGGATCTTTACTAAGGACCTGCCAGCTAAGTGAGCCGTTTGCGCTGTGCGAATATTCCGCCTTCAGGCTGGGATTTCCTTTAATGGAATGGCTGGCATCAAAGAAGTAAAAATATAATTCGCGTAATGCAGGCGCCCGGAAACCACGCGCGTAAGACAGGCGCAGGTCCAGGTCTTTTCTTAATGCAAATTTGGTATTAACGGAAGGGATCAGGGGCGGCGCATCATACACAGAATTTTTACTGAAACGCAGCCCTGGCCTGATGTTGAGCCAGGCCGCCGGTTTCACTTCTGCAGATGCGAAAAAGGCATAATCACTGATCACCGGCGAGCCTTCAATACGCTGGCCGCTGCTGGCATCTCTTTTATATTCCACACCCGGTTGCAATGATACCCCATCTGATATTTTATATTGTACGGTGCCCCTGAAAAAAATGGTACTGAACTTAGATACGTCCTGTGCACTGGCATCGCCCGACAGCGTAGCGATATTGGTACGAAAATCTTTAATGGTGGTTTCTGTTTTACGCTGATAGTCCTGGTAAGAGAGCGCTCCGTTCACACTCAGGCGCTCACCGGGTTTCCAGGCGGCCTGCGCCTGGTGGGTATAACGGTTGGTATAAAAAAACTGGTCAGTGGCTTTGTAGTTGCCGGTATTAATATCGCCCTGGTTTTTAATATTCTCATGCAGGTAATCCAGCCGGTACCATACTTCCCAGGTACGGTTGCCGTAACCTAACATCCCACTGGCAAAAGACTGGTCTTTCGGATGCCATTCTTTTTTACGGCCGGTATAATCGCCCTGCCAGCCGCCAAAATTATTACGGGTATAACCGCCATTGGCAAACCAGCCGCCATGGCCCCATTGCAGGCCTATGTTTTCGTTATGCAGCCCTTTGTTATTAAAGGGCTTGTACTCCGTACCCACGGTTTCTTCCTGCACGCGGGCTGTAACCGTCAGGTTATCCGTACGTTTTTTTGTGATGATGTTAATGACGCCGGCCAGCGCATCTGTACCATATACTACAGACATAGGTCCTTCTACAATTTCAATACGTTCAATGGAGTTAACATCTACCTGGCTTAAGCTTTGTTTGGTGCTGCCACGGTCTACCAGCGGTACGCCATCCAGCAATACCTTTACATTCTGGCCCGGCATGCCCATGAGCTCTACATCTGTTTCTCCCAGCGTAGCATCGTTAGACAAGCGGATACCCAGCTCATTGCTTATCACCCCCAATACATCCGTAGCGCCCCGTTGCTGAATACGTTCGCTGTTAATGGTGCGCACCCGGTACACGGATTGTTTAACAGACTGGGCCTGGTATTGCCCGGTTACTACCACATCCTTTAACTGAACAGTGGTATCCTGCGCAAAACTGTTTATGCGGCATAGGAGGCAGCAAAAGAATAGTGCCATCAATTGTTTCATCAGGTATTTGATTTATTGTTGGTATGCTTATATCAGCGCATACACCTGCTGCATCAGCAAAGCCTCTTCCACCGCTGCCCGCAGGGCTTCCCATTCCGCTTTGGTAAAGGTGAAGCTGATATCCTGGCAGGGCGTGTGAATGATCACCCTTTCCTCATCATCCGGAAAAGGCAGCGAGTGATCGCAAAATTCCCGGTGTTCCAGCGTTTTGCTGAACTGTACAAAGTCGTTCGGGGTAAAATGCAGCAGTACATTGCCATGCCACAGAAAAACGGTTTTACAATGCATACAATGTCCTATATGCATCTGGCCTTTCCGGGCCAGTATCCTGGTTTCGCACATACACTACTTGTTTAACAAACTGCTGTTATTGGCCTGTCATACCCGCCATACGCATGCAAGTACCTGGCCGGCATAGCGGGCAGACAGATGGGTTTCATAGATTCGTAAAAAACTATTATGCTGAAAAAAGATGTTGTTATATACGCCGGCGGAGAACGGCAATACAAAAATAAGCAGCAGTAAGTAGTAGTGATGATCGGATCAGGAAAAGTATTTACGCTAAAGGGAAAAGGAATGCACCAGCTCCCGCCACTGCGCCAGCTCCGGCTGGCCGGGCTTACGCTTGCCAAAGAATTGTACGATCATTTCATTATTTGCATCAAATACTTCTATAGAAGTAACCGTACCGTCTGCAGATGGTTTTTCTACTACCCAGCATTGGGCAATATCATCTGTTTTCAGGTGCAGGTTAAAGTCAGGGTCCATTACATTGATCCATCCTGGTATTTCCACGATCTTATGTACCGGCCCGGTGTGAATTTCAATGTTGCCATGGTTGCTCACAAATACCATAATTTCCAGGCCGCTGGCTGCAGCCTGTTCCAGCAGCAGTTTTACACAGGTAACAGCTACCTTGCGGGTAAAGCGGCCTTCTGCTATTTCCAGCGCATGCAGGCGGCCGGCTTTGTATTTATTGAGCAGCGGAAAAAAGTCGTGCGTATCCTGCAATGCTGCCCACTCATCCAAAAATGCTTTGGCATCTATCGTTTGCGAATAGGTGGGTGCGGCAGCGGCAGGCGTAATAGTAATATCAGCAGCTTGTTCCTCTGCGGTAAAGTCCTGCACCAGCTGCTCCCAGGTGGCCAGGTTAGTATCCGCCACCGTATATATTTTGATCACGGCATTACCCTGCCCGTCAAATACCTGTAAGGAGTTTTTGAAGCCCAGCGCTTCATCATCCTTTACGGCAAACCCATGTATCCATTTTGAAAAGAACATGCGCAGGTCTATATCTTTACCTACTACCACGCCTACATGGCGGCTTTCTGTGCGCACATCTTCAAACACACCTTTCCTTTCCATTACGCAGCTTTCATTGCGGGTAAGCACCATTACTTTTCCTATGCCCGGCATGCGTTGCAGCAAAGCGGGGTAATCATTCTGTAAATGCAGTACTGTGCTCCCGGTGCAGGCGGCTACCAGCTGGCCTTCGCTTACCTGCAGGGCGCGGGCGGCATCCCGGATCCTGGTTTTCGGATTTTGCTGGCGGTAAACCTGCCATTGAGCTTTCAGGTTATTGGTAATTGTATTGTTCATGGTTATTAATAAGCGTTTGTTGCCTGTAGGGCAGATGATGAAAATAAAGTGGCGGCTGTATTGGTAACCACCAGGGGATAAGCACACAATGAATGATGCAGCACCGATACATCCACTCCAAAACAATGCTTGATATGCAGGGGCGATAATACGGTATCTACCGGCCCCTGTGCATATACACGGCCGTTCTTCAGGAAAAAAATGCGCTGCGCATAAGCGGCTGCCAGCTGAAAATCGTGCAGTACGGCTATTACCAGCACACCTTGCCGGCTTAATTGTACGGCCAGCTGTAAAGCCAGCTGTTGATGGAGTATATCCATGCCCGTTACCGGCTCATCCAGCAGCAGCATTTTTTTACCGGTGTAGTCCATAGCATGCAGGTCCGGCGCTTCCAGCAGCTGCGCCAATACCCGCGCCATTTGTACGCGTTGCTGCTGCCCGCCGGAAAGCGTGGGATAACTACGTTCTTTCAGGTCGTATACCTGCAATAATTTTAAGGCATAGGTTATGATCTCTTTATCGTATAACCTTTCTGCTGCGCGGTAAGCATAACGGCCCATGGCCGCTACTTCTGCCACTGTAAAAGGCATTTGCAGGTTCAGCTGCTGGGAAAGCACCGCACGTTGCCGGGCCTGCGCATCTACCGGTATGTGATGCAGCTCCTGCCCGTTGAGCAGAATGCTGCCGTGGTAATGCTTATACTCCCCTGCAATGGTGCGCAGCAGGGTAGATTTGCCGGCACCGTTAGCGCCCATCAACACACACAGCTCGCCCGGCTGCGCCTGCAGCTGCATTTGCTCTAGCACCGGCACATTACCAAACGACAGTGAAACATCTTTTACAACCAGCATTATACAGCAATTAAACGTTTCTCTTTTAAGATCAGCCAAATAAAAACCGGTGCGCCGGTAATGGCTGTAATAATACCCACCGGCAATTCAGCCGGGGCAATAATAGTACGGCACAGCAGGTCTGCCACGGTAAGTAAAATAGCGCCGGCCAAAGCTGCGCTGGGTATAAGAATGCGGTGATCAGGCCCGGTGAACTGCCGGATGATATGCGGCACCACCAGCCCTATAAAACCAATAATACCCGCTACAGCTACCCCTGCCGCCACGGCCATGGTGGCGTAAATAATGAGCTGTGTTTTCAGCCTGTTCACCTGCACACCGCTATGCATAGCCTCTTGTTCACCCAATGCAAATACATTGAGCGCAGGCGCCATCCGTGGCAGCATCAATACTGGTATCAGCACAAAAGGCAGTACTGCCAGCACCGTTTGCCAGGTGGCGCCACCCAGGCTGCCCAACGTCCAGAAGGTAATATTGCGCAGCTGCTCATTATCCGCCACATAGGTCATTAACCCGGTAAAAGCGCTGCACAGGGCATTAATGGCAATACCGCTCAGCAGCATTACGGATACAATAGACCGGCTACCGTGTACGGACATACGAAATACGATCAGCACCGCAAGCATAGCGCCCAAAAGGGTAATAATGTTATGCGCATAGGTTTGAAAAATGCCGCCGCTTACCGTAAAGGGTAAATACACATGCAGCACTATCAGCATAGCCGCTGTTAACGAAGCGCCTGCGCTAATGCCTATCAGGCCCGGATCAGCCAGCGGATTACGGAATAATCCCTGCAGGGCTGCCCCTGAAATGCCTAAACCGGCGCCTATTATTACAGCCAGCACCACCCGCGGCAGGCGGATCATCCACAACACCGCAGGCATTTGCTCCGTATAGGTTACCGGCAGCTGTATGCCAATACCCTTTAGTAAAATACCTATTACCTGCAATGGCGACATATGCATAGCGCCGGTACCAATTGCAATGATCATCACTAATACCAAAGCGCCGCTTAGTATGGAAAGGCTGATACGTTTCATAATTTTTGGGAGCGGAAAGCTGAAAGCGCAAAGCAAAAAGCTATTGGCATTTATTAAGGGCTTTGTGCCTTCAGCTTTATGCTTTGCACTTTCTGCTTTACGCTTTTAGCTTTTCAGACAACACTTTAACCGCCTCCAACACACGCGGCCCAAAACCAGACAGGAACTGCCCGTCCATAGCAATGATCTTTTGCTGTTTGCCGGCGGTGGTTTGCGGAACACCCGGCACTTTCAATAAACCGGTTACCCCGCCTACACTTTCCAGGCCGCTATCAAATAATAAGATCACGTCCGGGTTGGCAGCTACCAGCGCTTCAGTAGTAAGCGGTTTAAAATCTTTAAAACCACTGGCGGCATTTTTTGCACCGGCCAGCGTAATAATTTTATCCAGCGGGGTTTCCTGGCCGGCTACCATCATAGTACCCGCGCCACGTGCATAAATGAATAACACCTTTTTGGATTGGGGGATCACCTTCAGCGCCTGTTGCTGCTGATCCAGCTGTTTGCAAAGGGCAGCGCCTTTTTCTGTGGCTTGCAGGGCAGCAGCTATTTCGCGGATCAGCTTTTTGGTTCCCTCCACAGAATATTCCTGCTGCAGCACTACGGTTTTTACACCGGTAGCATTGAACTGTTCAATCACCGAAGGCGCCAGGAAATTGGAAGTAGCCAGTATCAGATCCGGTTGCAGGGCCAGTACAGGTTCAGCAGAGATATTGCGGTTATGCCCTACTTTAGGCAGCTTTTGTACAGAGGCAGGGTAAGTGCTGGTTACATCCACCCCTACCAGTGATTTTTCAAAACCCAGGGCGCACACTACTTCCGTTACGGTGCCATTCAGGGATACAATGCGGCGCTGCGCCTGTGTGGCAGCAGCAAAAAAGAGGGAACCCAATAATAATATGAGCAGGGGCCGTAGCCGGATTAGTTGCATGATAAGTAGTTTGATCTATTAGCAGTATGTATTTAAAAAAAATAATGGTTGACCCTACCCGGGGTTCGGGCCAACCACCACCTACCTGGAACACTTTACTCCGCCATGTTCCGGCAAGTTTCTTTAGGGGCAAACTAATCCCTGTACCGTATAATGTGCAATACGGCGGGTACGTTTCTTAAACAGCAGATTCATGTGAATATCAGGGCCTGCCTGCGTGTAAGCGGAATTTACACGGGGAGCAGCAGACGGCTACATTCATGCGGCGGAGTAAAGGAGTAGGGCAAAGCTACGTCATGAAAATGTAAAACGTTAATCAAATCGGGAATTTAAACCCGGCTCATTTACGCAAAAAGAAAAACTGCCAGGCCCACTTTTGAACCAAACCGGCTGGAAATTGTTCTATTCTTTACGGCCCTGCGCTGATTACAATACATATCCATTAATTAAACCACACATCACTATTATGGACTGGGATGAAATTCTAAATCCGCTATCGCCTCTATACCAGGATGCCATGTATGAGCAGCAGCAGCTGGTAAGCATGCAGGATGGCCTGATAGAAGCCACCAAGAAAATGATTGAAACGGTGTATCCACAGTTATACCACCTGGAATCAGAGGGTTATAAGGAACTGGAATCTGTAATTATTACGGAATGCGTAAAATTTTCGTGTAAGATCAACGAGGTAATTAACCGGTATCATATTAATGATTGATCACTCCTTCACCTTACAGGTAATGCGTTTTGCATACATGCCAGCTACTATGCCATACCCATTTGCAACGTTGGAGTAAACTTTTACCGGCTGCGCCAGGAAGTTGCCTTCCTCCTGGTTATCCTGCTGATCATCCAAACTTTTAAGGTAACGGTATCCCGGCTCTGTTAAGCCAACCACTTCTGCTATCATATATTTATAGGTAACAGGCAGGGAAGTTTGCAGCACAAAAACAATGCTCTTGCCGGAGATCCGCTCATCCTTTACTACCAGGTCCTCGTAATAGGCATCGCTGATAATATCGGCAAAGTTATTATTAAAGGAAGGATCCAGGCGGTACTTAATGCGGCTCAGCGGGCGGATAGCTCCGTCTGTACTGTCTGCTGCATAAATATGAATGCGGTAATAATTGATAACATTTCCAGGGTCTTTCAGCGTGAAGGATATCTGGCTGGCTGTTTTCTGCGCAAAAAGACCGTTCACTTCCGGCTGGGCCGGAATACTGTCTGTAGCGGTTACAGCCGTTAAGCCCGTAACGGCCGCCGTAACCGTATATATTTTCCCCGGCCTGATCACACTATCGGATACAAAATACCCGCGCCCGTTTATCACCTGCCGGTGCACGGCAGAAAAGGGCAGGCCGTTTTCCAATATGGTTACCTGCGCATTGGTAAGCTCCGGAAATTCAGGATCATTGCTGGATACCACCGGCTCGCTTCTAGTTACGCGGATATAAGCCACACTATCAGCCAGCATAAAAGTGTTCAGCACAATTTTATCGCCTTCATAAGGCAGGTCCAGCCGGGCTTTTTTGTCGCAGGCGGTGAGCAGCATTACTAACCCTATAGCGTATACGATAATAAAACGCATAAACAATTTTTTAAAATTTAATTGAATAGGCAATACTGGGCAGTATGGGCAAAATGGTTTTTTGCGCCAGGTACCGTTCTTTTGCAACCGGGTCCGATTTCACGTAATAATAAAATGGGTTTTGCTGGTTATAGGCATTATACAGGCTCAGGTTCCAGCTCTTGGTCCACAACCTTTTCTTTTTAGTATAGGTAATGCTAAGATCCAGCCGGTGTATATTGCTGGTGCGGAACTGGTTGCGCGCGCCCAGCTCATCTGCCCTTGGCGGTAAAGGCTGCTGCGGATCGTAGGGCGAAGGTTCCTGTATACCCTCATAACTGGCAACCGGCAGCGTTAAAGGTTTGCCGGTTGAGAACTGCCAGCCGGCAGATATTTCCCAGTTCTTATTAAACTGGTGTATAACCGTTAGCTCCAGGTTATGCCGTGCATCATATTTATACGGGAATCGTTTACCGTTATTCACTTCTGCAAACTGCCGGTCAGACCAGGCCAGTGTATACCCCAGCCAGCCTTTGGTGCTGCCCTGCTTTTTTTCCAGCAGCACTTCCGTACCATAGCTGCGGCCTTTACCAATGATCACCTGGTCGTCCCACTTTTTACCGGCAGAGTTGAACATAGAAGCATCCTCCGTGTATTCGATCACGTTATCCATGGTTTTATAATACCCTTCCAGTGAAAATTCATACTGGTGATCTTCCGTGGTTTTAGCTACGCCTATAGTGATCTGCTTGGATAACATGGGTTTTACCTTAGGGGTAGATGGTACCCAGAGGTCTGTAGGCAGGTTGGTACCGTTATTGGTAAGCAGGTGAATGGGCTGGTACATATGGGTGTAAGCCGCCTTTAACGCCCAGCTTTTAGGCAACAGGTAGCGTAGGCCCAGCCTGGGTTGCACGGAACGGTAAAAACGTTTCTCCACTAAAAATCCGGCCGCATGCAGGCCCGCATTCAAATGCAGGTCAGGAGTTAGCTGCCAGTCATCTTCCCCGTACAATACCATATCAACCCCCACAGTGTTAAAGTTATTATAGGAGGTATCCGGCAGGGATGGCGTAGCAGAATCATCTTCAAAGAAAAAAGTACCTGGCTTAAAGATATGCGTGGTAGAGGCCACTCCAAACTTAATAGCATGGCCGGGCCGCGGGCGGTAGTCAAAATCTATTTTGCCTACAGCATTCTGGATACGGGAAGTATAACGGCCATACAGCTGCGAATGCTCATCAATCGTATAGGATTGAAAATTGTAATGATAATGCGTTAGGAAAAAGTATTGCGAGTAATTGAATGTTACGTTGGAAAACAAACGCTGGTTAAATACATGGTTCCAGCGCAGCGTGCCGGTAAGGTTACCCCAGCCCAGCTTAAAGGAGCTTTTCTCCTGGTAACGCCGCTGGTCCGGCGCATCGGTGGTTTCGTAGTCATGATCCTGGCTTATGATCAGTGCATCTTCACCGCCATAAGCGCTTAGGTAAAGACGGTCTTTGGGAGAAAAAATATGATTGATGCGCGCATTGGCATCATAAAAAAAAGCAAAGAAGTCGCCATTTTCACCCAGGTCCATTCCGCTTTTGATAGCGCCGTCCATTAACAGATCTATATAAGAACGGCGGGCAGATAGGATAAAAGAGGTTTTATTCTTCCACAACGGCCCTTCTACCATAAACTTGGCGGCAATGGTGCTGATAGAAACCTCGCCATGATAATTTTTCATATCCCCATCCTTCATGGAAATATCTATGATAGAGGATAACCGGCCACCGTAACGCGCCGGGAAAGCGCCTTTGTACAGGTCTGCATTTTTAATGATGTCCGGGTTAAACACGGAGAAGATGCCAAACACATGTTCCGAATTAAACACCGGCGTGCCATCCAGCAATATCAGGTTCTGATCCGGGCTGCCGCCCCGCACACTCATTCCGCCGCTACCATCTGCACCGGCAGTTACACCGGGCAGGCTTTGCAGGGTACGCATTACATCAGCCTCACCCAGCAGCCGGGGCACAGCCTCTATTTCAGTAACAGGAATATTTACCTTGCTCATCTGGGTTTGCTCCTGTAAATGCGCCTTCATATTTTCTGTAACCACTATTTCCTGTAGGCTGTTGGTGGGCTGCAGCGCCATGACAATTTGCCGGTTACCGGTAGCCGGCAGCTTATAACGTTGCGGGGTATAACCTATATAAGAGGTATAAAGGCTGCTGGTATCTTTTTTCAGGGTAATACTATAAAAGCCGTATTGGTTGGTAACCGTACCGGCCCGCTGCGCAGGACAGTAAACCGTGGCGCCGATCAGCTTTTCACCGTTGCGTGCATCCTCCACATACCCGCTAATAGTACGCAAGGGCTTGTTTTTCATAGTCAGCACCACCTGGTTGCCTATGCGGGAGCTGGAAATATCATAAGGCTCAAATAAGAGCTCCAGCACTTTTTTAAGCGGTTTGTTGCGCACTTCCAGCGTTATGCGGTGCGAAAGGTCTACTACATCACGGCTATACGAAAAATGGATACCATAATTTTTCTCCAGCAGCTGGCAGGCTACCAGCAGGGTTTGATCTTTCAGGCTAAGCGTTACTTTGGTATGCCAGTCCCAGGCCAGCACCTGCAGCGGAAAACAGCACAACAGCATTCCAAGCAGCAGCTTTGCGGTTAATGACATAGATACACTGATCGTTTGATGGTTAAACAGTTTATGTGACATACTACAGAATGGCACAGTACAGTGGGGTATAAAACCGGCCGGCCTTCTCTTTTATGAGACGTTCCGGTAAAGGCATTCCCCTATTCCGGGCTCAAAAATAGAATAATAATAGCGGAAGTGCAGGTATACAATAAGTTAAATCGGCACATAAGCAGTTTGTACCGCCGGTATCCTCCTGCCAGGCCCTCAAATTCACCTATTAGTTTTTATCTTTGCACCACACATGTATCAACTTATTAAGCAACTGCTGTTCAAATTTCCCCCGGAAAGCATTCACCATAGCGTAATGCGGGGCATTAAGCTGCTTCATGGCCTGCCGCTGGGCAAAACCATCCTGAATGCCAGCTTTAATACCAAAACCACCGGCCTGGAAAAAGAGCTGTGGGGACTTACCTTCCGCAACCCGGTAGGCCTGGCCGCCGGTTTTGATAAAGATGCCCGCTATACCGACGAACTGGCCAGTCTGGGATTTGGATTTGTGGAAATAGGTACGGTAACCCCCCTGCCCCAGCCGGGTAATGACCAGCCCCGTCTTTTTCGCCTGCCGGCAGATCAGGCGCTCATAAACCGGATGGGCTTTAATAATGAAGGCGCCGTTGCAGCGGCCAAGCGCCTGCTAAAACGCCGCTCCAATATTATTATAGGAGGGAATATTGGTAAGAATAAGGTAACCCCAAACGAGGAAGCAGTGAGCGATTATGAAAAATGCTTTCATGCCCTCTTTGATGTGGTGGATTATTTTGTGGTAAATGTAAGCTCGCCTAACACGCCCAACCTGCGCGCCCTGCAGGAAAAAGAGCCGCTGAAGCAGTTGCTGCACCACCTGCAGCTGCTGAACCAGCAAAAAAGCAAACCCAAACCCATTTTACTGAAAATAGCACCGGACCTGAGCACCGAACAGCTGGATGATATTATTGAAATTGTGCTGGAAACTAAGCTGGCCGGCATTGTAGCTACCAATACCACCATTAGCCGGGAAGGCCTGCAAACACCCGCCGCCGAAGTAGCAGCCATAGGAGCGGGCGGACTAAGCGGCCTGCCGGTAAAAGATAAGTCCACTGCGGTGATCCGCTATATTCATGAACGCGCAGGTGAGCAAATACCCATTATTGCAGCCGGCGGCATTTTTACGGCTGCCGATGCCAGAGAAAAGCTGGATGCCGGCGCTTCCCTGGTGCAGGTATATACCGGGTTCATTTACGAAGGCCCTGCCATTGTTAAAAATATTTGTAAAGGATTACTAAAAGGCTGATCCTCCATTCATCAACTTATACCATCATGGAACAATTGTTCACTACAGAATCCCTCATTAGCTTACTGACCCTGGTGCTGATGGAAGTTGTACTGGGTATAGACAATGTTATTTTCGTATCCATTGTTATGAACCGCCTGCCGGAGCAAAAACGCCTGCAGGCCCGCCGCATCTGGATGTTTACCGGTATAGGCGTACGCGTTATACTGCTGCTGTGTATCGGTTACATTGTACGTGCGGTGAACCCGCTGTTCCACATAGGCAGCCATGGGTTTAGCCTGCGCGATCTCATCATGCTGGGCGGTGGTTTATTCCTGCTGATTAAAACCACCCGCGAAATTCATCACAAGCTGGAAGGGGAAGAAGAAACGCTGAATATGAAAGGGGGCGGAAAACAGGTATCCCTCCTGAATGTAGTAGGGCAGATCATTGTGATTGATACCGTGTTTTCCTTTGATAGTATTATTACTGCAGTGGGCCTTGCCAAACAGGTACCCATTATGATCATTGCGGTGATCATAGCCATGATCATTATGTTCCTGTTTGCACCCCGCATCAGCGACTTTATACATAAACATCCTACGCTGAAAATGCTGGCCCTCTCCTTCCTGGTAATGGTAGGCGCCATCCTGATCATAGAAGGCTGGGATGCAGAAAGGGCGCACGACCTGCACTTAAAGAACTACGTATATTTTGCCATGGCTTTTTCCTTTGGCGTAGAAATGCTGAACATGGTAATGCGCAAGAAAACAACAAAACCTGTAGAATTGCGGGAGCCGACGGTGAAAGAGAAGGAATAATGTGCTGATGTGTTGACCAAAAAGAATGTAAAATGTAAAATTTTAAATGCTAAATGTAAAAGTGGAATGCAGCGGATAAGATACCGGCAAGGCTTCGCTGCATTCCACTTTTACATTTGAAATTTTACATTTATGATTTTACATTCTTTTAGCTTCCATTCCCCGCATTCATCAGCACACACGCCACCACCCCGGCGGTTTCCGTACGTAAGCGTGTATTCCCTAAAGATACCGGCTGAAAGCCCTGACCCAGGGCCTGCTCTATTTCCGCTGCTGTAAAATCGCCTTCCGGTCCTATTAATAATAAGGTATCCAACCCGGGCTGCATAACCTGTTGTAAATGCATTTTTTGCTCCGGTAAGCAATGCGCTATAAAACACTGTGCAGCTGCAGGCTGCTTTACCAAGTTCTCAAATACAACCGGGGCGGCCAGCTCCGGCAAATAATATTGCTGGGATTGTAGCATAGCGGCTACCAGTATATTCTCTAAACGTTCTGTTTTAAATTTTTCTTTTTCCGTACGATGGGTAAGCAGGGGAATAATACCCTGTATCCCTATTTCCGTAGCTTTTTCCAGGAACCACTCCATACGGCTGGTATTTTTGGTAAAGGCAATGGCTATACGTAAAATGGGTGCGGGAGCCGGCAGGGTTTCACATTGCAGGATCTGCACTGTACATTTCTTCCGGTTATCGTCTGTGATCGTGGCTGTAAATTTTTGCCCCTGCCCGTTGGCCAGCAGCACCTGCTGCCCTTTTTCCTTTCGCAGTACCTGCACACAGTATTTAGAGGTAGGCTCGTCCATGGTGTAAGCAGTGGCAGCAGGGTCCAGGCCTTTGGCGTAGAAAACAGGTAATTCCATGCTAAAAATTAAGGATTAATTTGAAATAACAGTCTCCGGCAAAACAATATGCTTACGCGTTTTAACCTGGAAGCGGATGAACAATAACACGGAAGCCGTGAGCAGTCCCAGTAACAGCCCCCACCAAATGCCCTGTATACCAAAGTTCAGATGAATACCCAGTAAATAACCAACGGGTAAACCTAGCCCCCAGTAAGCCAGCAGCGTAATAATTGTAGGCACCTTCACATCGCCCATGCCTCTTAAGATCCCCAGCCCTACTACCTGTGTACCATCAAACAGCTGGAAAAAAGCAGCAATAATAAGCAGGTGGCTGGCAATCAGAATTACTTCCGGCTCTTTAATATACATCAGCGGCAGCAAATGGTTCCCCAGCATAAACACCAGGGCAGCAGTACCCATCAGCACCAGCACCATATGATAGCTGGCAATGGCCGACAGGCGCAGCTCCCGGAACTGCCGGGCCCCAAAGAAATTACCGCTTTTAATACCCGCTGCGGCAGATACGCCGCTGGCCATCATATAGGTCATGGTAGCCAGGCTAATGGCTATCTGGTGAGCAGCCTGCTCACGCGCGCCTATCCAGCCCACCATTACTACGGCGCCGCTAAAAGCGCTTACTTCAAACAGGTATTGCAGCGCCACCGGTGCGCCAATACCCAGGATCTTTTGTATAGTGGCCTGCGATACATCCCTGAAATGGAACTCCTGCAAATATGGCTTGAACCGCGGCGCCCTGAGCACATACCAGCCCATGGCAGCTGCCATCAGCACACGGTCTGTTAAGGTGGCAATACCCACGCCTATAACGCCCATACGTGGTAAGCCAAACAACCCGAACACCAGCGTAATGCCCAGCAGGATATTGATCACATTCCCGATAATGCTGATGTTCATGGCCTGCCGGGTAAAGCCCAGCCCCTCTGCAAATTGTTTAAACGATTGGTAGATCATTAACGGGAAAAAGGAAAATCCCAGGAACTGCAAAAAGGGCTTAGCCTGTGTAGCTACCGCCGTCGGCTGGTCCAGCAGCGGTATGTAATGGCTGCCGGTAACAATTACCGCGCATAACAATAATCCTACGGTTATATTGATCAATAAGCTCTGGCTTAACAGGCAACCGCAGTAAGATCTGTTTCCCCGCCCGTTCTCCTGCGCTATCAGCGGCGTTAATCCATAGGACACGCCAAGACCGGTTACCATGAAAATGGTAAAAATACTGTTGCCCAGGGAAACGGCTGCCAGCGGCACTTCGCCGGTATGACCTATAATAATGCTGTCAGATAAGCCCACCAGGGTATGCCCCAGCTGGGAAATAACCACGGGATAGGCTAAACGGAAATTATCCTTATAAAACGGTTTGTATTTTAAAAACATGGAACTAGAATAGTATGATGCTAATACAAAAAGAAAAAGAGAGAAGTGCCCCTCTCCCTTTTCTTTGAATTTCTTTTACAGTACCAGAATTTAGAAAGGAGCGTCTTCCAACCCATCATCTCCAAAATCCATATCGTTCATTTTAGAACCTTTCTGGATAAACATCTTGGCTTCATCGTTGCTGCTTCCGCCCTGGCGCATGCCCGCATACGGGTTGCCGCCACCGGGACCACCGCCGCCTTCCAGGCTGCCATCATCCTCAAAACGCTGGAACTCCAGCACCGCGCGCAGCTTAATGGTATCCAGCTGGCCGTTACGGTGTTTGGCTATACGCACGTGCGTTTCACCTTTATTGGATTCGCCCATTTCATTGGCGGTAATTTCGTAGTATTCAGGGCGGTACAGGAACATTACCATGTCCGCATCCTGTTCAATGGCGCCGGATTCACGCAGGTCACTCAGCTGCGGCATCTTGTTACCATCCTTACGTTTTTCCACATCACGGCTTAACTGCGACAGTGCTATCACCGGTACATGCAGCTCTTTTGCCAGGCCTTTCAGATCGCGGGAAATTTTACTGATCTCCTGCTCACGGTTGGTGTTACGGCCATCGCCGCCACCGCTCATCAGCTGCAGGTAGTCAATGATGATCACCCCTACGCCGTGGTTATGTACCAGCCTGCGGCATTTGGCGCGCAGCTCAAAAATGTTCAGCGCTGGCGTATCATCAATAAAGATGGGGGCCTTGGCCAAACGTTCAATACCGTGTGTCATCAGCTTCTTCATCTCATACTCTTCCAGCTTACCACGGGAAATTTTTTCCAGCTTGATCTCTGATTCCGCGGACAGGATACGTTGTACGATCTGCCCGGAGGACATTTCCAGTGAGAACACCGCAGCGCCTTTGGCAAAACGCGGGTGTAAGGCCGCATTCCTGGCCAGGTTCAGCGCAAACGCGGTTTTACCTACTGACGGACGGGCCGCTATGATGATAAGATCCGTGGGCTGCCATCCATAAGTAACCTTGTCCAGCGATGGGAACCCGGAAGGTACCCCGGTAATATCGTCGCCTTTATTACGCAGGTCCTCAATACGTTTCATGGTATTCACCAGTACGCGGTCTATGGAATCATAGTTCTTACGCAGGTGATTATTGGTAATTTCAAACAGTTTGGATTCCGCTCCATCCAGCAGGTCAAACACGTCGGCCGTATCTTCATACGCCTCGCTCAGTATTTCGCCGGATATACGTATGAGCTCCCGCTGAATAAATTTCTGCAGGATGATACGCGCGTGCGCCTCAATATTGGCAGAGGAAACAACGGTGTTGGTAAGCCGGGTAACATAAAAAGGCCCACCCACCATTTCCAGTTCTGCGGAAGATTTCAGTTCTTCCACCACAGTAAGGATATCCACCGGCATGGATTTAGCGGCTAACCGCTGCATAGACAGGAAAATGCGCTGATGCGCCTCCACATAAAAACATTCCGGTTTCAGGATCTCTATCACGGTATCAAAAGCGCCCTTTTCCAGCATGATGGCCCCCAGTACTGCCTCCTCCATATCTTTTGACTGTGGTGGTATTTTTCCGTATACCATGCTGGATACATCAATGGACGGCTTCCTACGTACATCTTTACGGTCTTTCTTGAGATTAAGATCCATTTATGTTAAAAGAATTAAGAAAAATGAATGAAAAATAGATTACTGTACTATTGTTATGGCCTGTTTCCCCAATGGGTCCTGCAAATTTTTAGCATCCCGGTATTCAGTTCTTCTTTAACAAATTGTAAACTTTTTTGAGCTGTAAAAACTAAGGTAAACGCATTTTTTCATTAAAGCCTTACCATAAGCGGATAATATTTATAAAACATCACGCACACGATATTCACACGCAAATTGTCAGTTATCCACTGACTGCACTACTGTTATCCACCAATTGGCACAAAAATACCCTGCAAATTTCCGATTATTCACACACTTTGTGTAAAAAGATTTTCCACATAATCCTTGGATCGTAATTCACATGTTCGTGGGAGAAAAACCCGGACGCGTTCGCCGGTCACGATCCATTTTAGCACCCGCCTTTGATGGCCAACCGCCTGTTTTCTCCTTTATAAACCACCTAACAGCTTGTGGACCATAGACCGTGGACTGTGGACTTTTTAATTATCTTTACACCACTTTATTATCTTGTAAAATGACTATTTCTTACAATTGGCTTTGTGAATATTTGCCGGTACAGCCCTCACCGGAGGATTTGTCTGTTATATTAACGCGTATAGGCCTGGAAGTGGAAAGCCTGGAAAGATTTGAATCCGTAAAAGGCAGCCTGGAAGGGCTGGTGATAGGCGAAGTGCTGACAGCCATCCCCCACCCGAACGCAGATAAGCTGAAACTGACCACCGTAAATATTGGCGGCCCGGAACCGCTGAACATTGTATGCGGCGCACCCAATGTAGCCGTAGGCCAGAAAGTGGTGGTAGCCCCTATTGGCGCTACTATTTACCCTCTAAGCGGCGAGCCCATGACCATGAAAAAGGCAAAGATCCGCGGTGAAGAAAGCCAGGGCATGATCTGTGCAGAAGATGAAATTGGCCTGGGCAGCAGCCACGCCGGCATACTGGTGCTGGATGCAGCCTTACAAGCCGGTACCCCTGCCCGCGAAATATTTAAGCCCGTACAGGACTGGATATACGAAATTGGCCTTACCCCCAACCGTATGGACGCCATGAGCCATATAGGCGTGGCCCGGGATGTATGCGCCTATTATAATAACCTGGAAAATACCCGCCGGTACCAGGCTAAGCTGCCCGTAATACCGGAGCTGCCTAAAGCAGCAACACCATTACCCATTAGCGTTAGTGTGGAAAACACAGCCGCCTGCCCCCGCTACGCCGGTATATCCATTACCGGGGTGCAAACCGCCCCCTCACCGGACTGGCTGCGCAATAAATTATTAGCCATTGGGGTACGGCCTATTAATAATATAGTAGACATCACCAATTTTATACTGCACGAAACCGGGCAGCCCCTGCATGCTTTTAATGCAGATGTTATTACCGGCAGTAAAGTGATCGTAAAGAACCTGCCTGCCGGAACAGCCTTTGTAACGCTGGATGGCAAGGAACGTAAGCTGGATGCCGCAGACCTTATGATCTGCAATGGTAACAGTGAGCCCATGTGTTTAGCCGGTGTATTTGGCGGCCTGCACTCCGGGGTAACAGATACCACGCACAACATTTTCCTTGAAAGCGCCTGTTTTACCGGCACGGGTATACGCGCCTCCTCTTTCCGGCACGGCCTGCGTACAGATGCCGCTACCCGTTTTGAAAAAGGAGTGGATATATCCAATACCGTATTTGTGCTGCAACGCGCCGCCGCCCTTATTTGTGAGCTGGCCGGCGGTAAGATTGCGTCCGAAGTAACAGACGTTTACCCGCAGGCTAAACCTAAAACGGAAGTAACCGCTACCTGGGCTTATATTAAAAAGCTGAGCGGCAAGGAATACAGCAAAGAAAAGATCAGCAACATACTAGCCAGCCTGGGTTTTGAAATACTGGCGGAAACACCTGAGCACCTGAAGGTGAATGTACCCTACAGCAAACCGGATATTTCCATACCCGCCGATATTGTAGAAGAAATAATGCGTATCGATGGCCTGGATAATGTGGAGATCCCCTCCCAGGTGCTTATTACCCCGGCCATTACGGCCAGGCCGGACCGGGAAACGGTACGCGAAAAAATAGCCGGTTACCTGGCAGGCAACGGTTTTAATGAAATATTCACCAACTCCATTACCAACAGCAAATATTTTACGCCGGAAGTGCTGGAGCGCACGGTAAAAATGATCAACAACCTCAGTGCAGACCTGGATGTAATGCGTCCCTCCATGCTGGAAACCGGCCTGGAAAGCGTAGCTTATAACCTGAACCGCAAAAATGAGGACCTGCTGTTCTTTGAATTTGGTAAAACCTACGCCACCACGGGCCAGGGCAAGTACCAGGAAACAGAGCACCTGTGCCTGTACCTTACCGGCCGTAAAAGACCGGAAAGCTGGTTATACGAAGCAGCCCCGGTAGATTTTTATTTCATGAAAGGATATGTAGGCAATGTGCTGGCCCAGCTGGGCATCCGCTCACTACAATGGGCAGAGCTGGAAGTGGACGGGCTGCAATTTGCCTGGCAGATTAAAGGTAACGGCCAGCCCCTGGTGCAGCTGGGCGCCGTATCCGGCTCCAGGCTCAAGCAGTTTGATATTAAGCAGCCGGTATGGTTTGCCGATATTAACTGGCAGGCTGTTTTGGCCGCCTTACCAAAAAAGGATACCTTTTACAGCGAAATTCCGAAATTCCCGGCCGTACGCAGGGATCTGGCACTGGTGCTGGACAAACAGGTACGGTTTGCGGATGTGGAAGCCGCTGCACGCACCGTGAAATCCTCACTGCTGCAACATATTAATTTGTTTGACGTTTTTGAAAGTGAAAAGCTGGGAGCCAACAAACGCTCTTACGCAGTAAGCTTTACTTTCCAGGATACGCAGAAAACGCTTACAGACAAAGAGATAGATGCCGTAATGGACAAGCTGGTAAAAACTTTTGAAACACAATTGCAGGCGCAAATAAGAAAATAATTCCATCTGCATATTGGCACATTGAATAATGGCTCTGGAGCAACACATACAACGCATTGAAGAAAAGCTGCAACTGCTGCTGAAAAAGCTGCAACAGGAGCAGCAGGAAAATGCGTGGCTGAAGGAGCAGCTGCAGCACCAGCAGCAGGAGGTGCGCACACAGCAGCAAACCATTATTCAGCTGGAACAAAAGCTGCACCTGGCCAAAATAGCCACGGTAGCAGCCGGGCCCCCCGCCTCACCGGAAGAGGATGAGGACTTTAAAAAGGAAATGCGCACCAGGATCAACGACTATATAAAAGAAATAGACCGTTGTATAGCGTTATTAAACAGTTAGCCGGGAAAA
Organism: Chitinophaga sp. GbtcB8; assembly: GCF_019091455.1. Lineage (GTDB taxonomy): Bacteria > Bacteroidota > Bacteroidia > Chitinophagales > Chitinophagaceae > Chitinophaga. Next base: position 10,261 of record NZ_JAGXJN010000017.1, on the reverse strand, counting down.
GTGTTAATTAGTAGTTATGGAACAACTGATTCCTGTAAATATAGTAGTGGCAGACCGCTCTTACCGGATTAAGATCAAACCGGAAGAAGAAGAAGCCGTACGCCGCATCATGAAAGAGGTGAATGACAAGATCATTGAGTTCAAAACGGCCTATGCCGGTAAAGACCTCCAGGATTATATTGCCATGGCGCTGATCATGTACGCTACCCACCCCGTTACCAGTGGCGGAAAGGCACAGGCAGAAGGAGCACCCTATTTACAGGAAAAATTGCAAAGGCTGGAAGCACTGTTGGATGAGCAGTTGAAATGATGTGTGTTTTTTGATTGTGTTGGGATCTTTTGAAAAAATAGATTAACAGGGAGTAATATAAATTTATTTCATTAATTCATAATCAACTGAAATAAAGTACCTTAATTACTTGCCATTTCGTTAAAGAAGTTGTAAAACAGGGGATTTACACCGTTCTCCATACCCGCACATCGCACATCTGCACATTATTTTTGTTATTTTCGCGCGTCAAGTTCTACCATTGCCTGGGAAAGGCGGTGACGAAGAATGCAATATATATTCAATTTTAAATTTTTTGTATGGATACAACTGTAATAACGACAATAGCCGCGGTGGTGGCATTGGTAATTGGAATAGTGTTAGGTAAGGTGATATTTGCCAAAAACACGCAGCAGAAGATACAGGATGCAGAGCAACAGGCCCAAAAGATCATAAGTGATGCCCAGATAAGTGCAGAGAACCTGAAAAAAGACAGGTTACTGGAAGCCAAGGAAAAATATCTGCAGCTAAAAACGGAGCATGATAAGGAAGTGTTGCAGCGTAATCAGAAGCTAGCCGATTCAGAGAACCGCATTAAGCAGAAAGAGTTAGGCCTGAACCAGAAGAACGAGCAGCTGCAGAAACAGGTACAGGAAAATGAAGCCATCAAGGAAAACCTGAACCGGCAGATGGAGCTGGTAGCCATCAAACGCAATGACCTGGAAAAACACCAGGAAGAACATATCCGCCGCCTGGAAAAAGTAGCCGGCCTTACCGCAGAAGAAGCTAAGCACCAGCTGGTGGAAAGCCTGAAGGAAGAAGCCCGCAGCCAGGCCCTGGCCCACATCCAGGAGATTATTGAAGACGCCAAGAGCAAGGCCAATAAAGAAGCAAAGAAGATCATTATACAATCCATCCAGCGTACGGCAGCTGAGCAAACCATTGAAAATGCCATTACCGTATTTAACCTGGAAAGTGATGAAATTAAAGGCCAGATCATTGGCCGTGAAGGCCGTAACATACGCGCCATTGAAGCAGCTACCGGTGTAGACCTGATCGTGGATGATACCCCGGAAGCCATCGTATTATCTTCCTTCGATCCCCTGCGCAGGGAAATAGCCCGCCTCTCCCTCCAGCGCCTGGTACAGGATGGCCGTATACACCCCGCCCGTATTGAGGAAGTAGTGGAAAAAACTAAGAAACAGCTGGAAGAGCAGGTAATGGACATTGGTGAAAGGACTGTGATAGAGCTGGGCATCCATGGCCTGCATAAAGAGCTGGTACGCCTGGTAGGTAAAATGCGTTTCCGTTCCTCTTACGGACAAAACCTGCTCATGCACTCCAAAGAAACCGCTAACCTGTGTGGTGTAATGGCCGCAGAGCTGGGCCTGAACCCCAAGCTGGCCAAACGCGCAGGCCTGCTGCACGATATTGGTAAAGTGCCGGATGAAGAAACAGAGCTGAGCCACGCCCTTTTAGGCGCCAAGCTGTGTGAAAAATATGGCGAGCATGCTGCTGTGGTGAACGCCGTAGGCGCCCACCATGATGAAATGGAAATGCAGTATGTAATTTCCCCCATTGTACAGGCTTGTGATGCCATCAGCGGCGCCCGCCCCGGTGCACGCCGTGAAATTATGCAGAGCTACCTGCAGCGTATCAAAGACCTGGAAAACCTGGCCCTGGCCCACGACGGTGTGGAAAAAGCCTACGCCATACAGGCTGGCCGCGAGCTGCGCGTAATTGTTGAAAGTGATAAAGTAACGGACAGCGATGCAGACCGCCTCTCTTTTGATATTGCCACTAAGATTCAAACAGAAATGCAGTATCCCGGACAGATCAAAGTAACGGTGATCCGCGAAAAACGCGCCGTGAACGTTGCCCGGTAATTGCTAAAAAGAATAATAAAAAAGTCCCGTTTGCCACCTGGTGAACGGGGCTTTTTTTATATGGGAAGGAGGAAACCTTTACCGGTTATGATAATAAGCCCAACCCGCTGAAAGGCCTTTGGCTCTGGGACGATCTTTATTACCGTACTGTGTCAACCAACAACTTCTCCGGTTATACCTACACACAAAGCGTCCTGCAAAACGGACAGGTAGTTGGGAGCAGCCACCAGGAATCCACCATTCCCCTGTTTTATACCACTACTGGTCAGCTGGATTGTACCCGCTAACTTTCATAGAAATGCTTATCTTAAGGCATTGTGAATCATTAATTCCTTAACTAAGCAGCATCATGAAAAAATTCACGTCGTTACGCTACTACCTGAACGCCGGGTTGCTGGCCATTGCTTTATTATGCCTTGCCACCAATACCCAGGCGCAGAAAACACAAGCCTTATTCAACGGTAAGAACCTGGATGGCTGGAAAATTTACGGAACAGAAAAATGGTATGTGGAAGATGGTTTCCTGATATGTGAAAGCGGCCCGGATAAAGAGTATGGTTACCTGGGTACTGAAAAAGAGTACAAAGATTTTGAGCTTACCGTGGAATTTAAGCAGGAGGCCAATGGCAACAGCGGTGTATTCTTCCACTCCAGTATAGAAGGCACTAAAATTACCGGCTGGCAGGCAGAGGTAGCCCCACCCAATATGCATACCGGCGGTATCTATGAATCCTACGGCCGCGGATGGCTGATACAGCCAACGGCCGATAAGGAACAATACCTGAAAATGGGAGAATGGAATACCATGAAAGTGAAAGTAAAAGGCAATGAGGTAACCACCTGGCTCAATGGGCATGAAATGATTACTTTAACCGATGAAAAAATAGGCGCCCGCAGCGGGCAGATCGCCTTACAGATCCATTCCGGGGGCGGCATTAAAGTAAGGTGGCGTAATATCCGCATCCGTACCCTGTAATCATTCAATATATCTCTAACAGCACACAATTGGCCATGAGCGGCCTGTTCCTTTCGGATAAGCTTGTGTGCTGTTTTTTGTTTTCTTTCTGCAATCGTTTGCATTTTCCACAGAATTATCTATCTTGGGTACACGAACTGTTAAATTGTGTTAAAACTGTAGTCGTTTTTGAACCAAACCGCTAATCGTTAAATAGAAATTCACACGGTATGAAGAACTTGTTACAAACGGGGGGACTGTTGCTATTTTTGCTATGCCAACACCTCGTCATCCACGCACAAAACACCACCACTATTCAGGGAAAAGTTACAGATGCCAAATCCGGCGCCCCGCTGCCGGGAGTAACCGTATCTGTAAAAGGTAAATCTACCGGCGCCCAAACCGATGGGCTGGGTAGCTATAAGCTGCAGGTACCTGCCGGCGGCACTACACTGGTGTTCTCTTTTATCGGCTACCTGACTCAGGAACAGGCTATCAATGGCCGCTCCGGCATTGATATTCAGCTGGCCGAAGACCTTAAAAAACTGGAAGAAGTGGTAGTAGTAGGTTATGGCGCCCAAAAGAAAAAGGACGTAACCGGCGCTATTGCCTCTATTAATGCCAAATCCATACAAGAAGTATCTGTTACCAACCCGCAACAGGCGTTGCAGGGCCGCGTAGCAGGTATTGATGTATTGATCAATAGTAACAAACCCGGCGATGAGCCTCGTGTACGTGTACGTGGTAACCGCTCCATTACTGCGGGTAATGATCCGTTGTACATTGTAGATGGCATTCCGTATGCGGGCAATCTGAATGATATTAACCCTTCGGATATTGCCTCCATGGATGTGCTGAAAGATGCCTCTGCTACCGCTATCTACGGTTCCCGCGGGGCCAACGGTGTTATCCTGGTAACTACACAAAGAGGTAAATCCTCCTTCCCGGTACGCGTTACCTATAATGCGGACTATGGTATTATTAAGGCCCTGGGCAAATCAGATATGATGGATGCTACACAGTATACCAACATGCGCCGGGAAGCCAACCGCACCATTGGCAAGTATAATGATAACAATCCCGATTCTTCCGATGCAGCTGTTTTTAATGCCACAGAATACGCCAATATTAAAAGAGGTGTAAATACCGACTGGCAGAAGCTGCTGCTCTCTTCCGGCTGGCAAACCTCCCATAACCTGGGTGTATCCGGCGGTTCAGAAAAAACCAAGTATGCGGCCAGCCTGGGATATTTTAAACAACAGGGCGTGTTTGAGCTGCAAAGCTATGAGCGCTATAATATACATTTGAACCTGGACCAGGAGATCAGTAAACGCATCCGTGCAGGTGTATCCTTACTGGGTACCTACAGCAAACGGAGAGGGGAAACCTATAACGGTATGAGCGCAGCGTTAAAAATGCTGCCCATTGCAGATCCCTATGATGCCAATGGCAACCTGATCATACTGCCCACCGGCGATAGCCAGCAACCCAATGCCCTGCTGGATTATGTGCCCGGTAACCGCGTAGAGGACCGCAACCGCTTCCGCCTGTTCACCAGCCTGTATGGTGAGGTGGATATTATAGATGGGCTTAAATACCGCCTGAATGTGGGCCCGGATATTCAGCAAAGCAACTACGGTCTTTTCCAGGGTAAGAACAATACCGACCTGCTGATAGGCGGTGGCGATGCTACTGCCCAAAAGACCAACTATACTACGCTGGCTTACACTGTGGAAAACCTTTTAACCTATAACAAAGTAATACATCAGAAACATAACCTTGGCGTTACTGCCCTGTATAGCGTACAACGCCAGCGGGAAGATTCCAGCAACGCCAGCGTAAGAGGCATCCCTGTAGAAGCGCAGCAGTTCTACAACCTGGACGAAGCCGGTAACGTAACTGCACTGGGCAGCCAGTTAGGCACCTGGACCATCCTCTCCTACATGGGCCGTATTAACTATGGGTTTGATGACCGCTACCTGGTAACCTTAACCCTGCGTGCAGATGGCTCCTCCCGCTTTGCGCCCGGTAAACAATGGGGTTATTTCCCCTCCGTGGCCCTTGCCTGGAACATGACCAACGAAAACTTCATGAAATCTGTTACCTGGCTGGATAACCTGAAACTGCGCGCCAGCTATGGTAAAATAGGCAACACGGGTATTCCGCCCTATGCTACCCAGGGCTCACTGTTACGCAGCCCTTACTCCTATAACAACAAGGGCGTGCTGGGTTACCTGCCCAACCAGCTGCGTAATCCCAACCTTACCTGGGAAACTACCAGCTCTGTGAACGCAGGTTTTGATTTCAGCGTGTTTAAAGGCCGTGTAACCGGTAGTGTGGATTGGTACCGCCAGAAAACCAGCGACCTGCTGTTGAACAAGCTGCTGCCTATCAGCAACGGGTTTGGCTCTGTGCTGGTGAATGTTGGGGAAACCCAGAACTCAGGTTTGGAGATCGCTTTGTCTACCGCCATTATCCAGAACCCCAATGGTTTTAACTGGAATATGGATGTAAACTTCTTCACCAACCGGGAAAAAATACTTTCCCTGGGCAATGGCGCCAAGAGCGATCCGGGTAATGCCTGGTTCATTGGCGAGCCTATCACAGTGTACTACGATTATCAGAAAGTAGGCATCTGGCAAACCGAAGCAGAAGCACAGGTGTACCAGCAGCACCAGGGCGAGATACGCCTGAATGATGTGAATAACGATAAAAAGCTGGACGCCAATGACCGCGTGATCCTGGGCTCCCAGCAGCCGGATTGGTCCGGTGGTATGACGCAGCGCTTCTCCTGGAAAGGCATAGACCTCTCCATTGTAGCATTTGCACGTATAGGCGGCATGGTTAAAAGTGATTTTTACCAGAACTACAATACCCTGTTCGGCCGTTACAATAACCTGGACGTAAATTACTGGACACCTTCTAACCCAACCAATGAGTTTCCACGTCCTAACCGTAACCAGGAGCGGCCTAACAACTACACCTCGCTCAGCTATTTTGATGGTTCTTTCTTCAAGATCCGCAACATAGGCGTGGGTTACAATCTGCCGGAAAGTTTAATGAAACGCTGGGGTATGCAGGCATTGCGCGTGCATGCGGATGTGAAACAACCGCTGATCATAGCGCCTTACCGCCAGAAATACAAAGGCATTGACCCGGAAGATGTGACCACCATTTCCGTGGATGCACCAGCCACCTGGATGCTGCAGTTTGGTTTGAATGCTACTTTTTAATGTTAAAAAATGAACGTTATGAATACTGGAAAAATATGCTGGTTAATAGCGCTGCTGGGCTTTGCAGCAGTAAGCTGTAATAAGATGCTGGAAGAAAAGCTGGTATCTACTGTAAACGACGATTTCTATAATACGCCTAGTGGTTTTACCGCTGCCGTTAACGGCTCTTATGTGGCCATGCGCAGCTTTTACAGCACAGAAAGGGGCATGACGCTTTCTGTATTTGGTACAGATACCTACACCAATGGCTCTGATGGTGATTTTAAATTTGCAAATCAATATACTTCCCAGCTGGACGGCCGTTATGCCCACCTGCGGGAATTATGGAATACCACTTACCAAACCATTAATACCTGTAATGTGGCGATAGGCCGTGCTGATAAGATCCAGGGCCTGGATTCTGCGGTTAAGAAGAATGGGGTAGCCCAGGCACGCTTTTGCCGCGCGCATTATTACTTTATACTGGCGCAGATGTTTGGTGCCGTGCCCTTAAACCTGCAGGAGAACACAGAGATCAAAACAGACGCGCACCGTGATTCTGTAGGCAGTATTTATAATGCCATTATTGACGATCTGCTGTATGCAGAACAGAACCTGCCGGATGCACCTTCTGAATGGGGCCGCGCCAGCAAACCGGCTGCAGAGCACCTGTTGGGCCGCGTGTATTTAACCCGCGGGTATACCGCCTATAAACAGGCTACCGACTTTGACAATGCCGCTAAGTATGCGCAAATGGTGATCAACAATTATGGCTTTGCACTGCTGCCGGATGTAGGACAGGTTTGGGCACAGGGCAAGGAAAATAGCGCGGAAACCGTATGGGCGGTGCAATACACTACCGATGCATTGTACAACTCCAGCGATAATAATGCCTGCCGCTTTTTCCTGATGCAGTATGATATATTGGCCGGTATGAAGCGCGACCTGGCCAACGGTACGCCCTGGAAGCGTTTTAAGCCTACAAAATTCCTGCTGGATACCCTCTACCAGGAACGTGTACACGATACCCGTTACGAAAAATTCTTTACTTCAGTATGGCGCGCGAACAACGCCACAGCCACGCTGAAAGTAGGCGACACCTCTGTATGGATGCCGGGTTATGATGTAACGGATGCTATGATCAAGAGCAAACCTTACCTGCTGGTACCTCCCCGTAACTATACGCTGGTGTTATACCCATCCCTGAATAAGTTTGCAGATGCGGCGCGCCCGGATAACCAGGCCTCTGGTGTACGGCCCTTTATTGCCTTCCGCCTGGCAGAAGATTACCTGAATGCCGCAGAAGCGCTGACCATGAAAGGGGAAAAAGGAGCAGCCGTGCCCCTGCTGAATGCCCTACGTATGCGGGCCGCCAGGGTAGGTGCTACACCTGAAGAAACTACTGCCCATAAAGAGGCTATGAAAATAACCGAGGCCCAGATAACCCTGGATTTCCTGCTGGATGAAAGGGACCGCGAAATGGTAGGCGAGCAAACCCGCTGGTTTGACCTGAAACGTACCGGCAAGCTGCTGGAAAGGGTAAAACGGCATAACCCGGATGCCGCTAAGAATATACTGCCCAAACACCTGCTGCGGCCTATTCCACAGGACCAGATAGACCGTGTGAGCAACCCGGGCGATTTTCCGCAGAACGACGGATACTAGGGTGATTACGAATTGAGTATTACATACAGAAAGTCCTGCGGTTATTGCAGGACTTTCTACTTTATACAATGCCCATCAATCACATTCGTAATTAGTAATTGAATAATTCGTAATTCGTTCATAATTAATTGCTTACTACATGTACAAATAATCCTTTTGGGGCATTTCCTAATTAAGTTGCCAATGCTTACCTTTGCAGCCAAATTGAGCGGGATACTCCCACCATTCGTAATTGAAAATTCATAATTAAAAATGTCCGGACAGCTTAAAGAAGTTCGTAACCGCATAAAATCAGTACAATCCAGCCAGCAGATCACTAAGGCTATGAAAATGGTAAGCGCCGCCAAATTAAGGCGTGCACAGGATGCCATTTTACAGATGCGCCCGTATGCTGTTAAGCTCCAGGAGATCCTGCAGAACATTGTTTCCAGCACAGAAGGCGATATTGATATGGCCCTGGCTAACCAACGTGCCGTGGAAAAAGTGCTGATCGTGGTAATTACTTCTGACCGCGGGCTGTGCGGCGCATATAACTCTAACCTTATTAAGCTGGCCAAACAGCTGATCCGCGAAAAATACGCGGAGCAATATGCCAAAGGCCAGGTACAAATAATGCCCATTGGTAAAAAAGGCTGGGAACATTTTGTAAAGAATGGTTACAAGATCAATGACCAGTACTGGCACCTGTTTGCCGACCTGAACTTTGATCACGTAAAACAGGCCGCTGCCATTGCGCTGAACGGTTTTATCAAAGGCGAGTATGATGCTGTGGATATTGTGTACAGCCAGTTCCGCAATGCCGCTACCCAGGTATATGCAGCAGAACAATTCCTGCCCATTGCCAAAGTAGAGCATAAAGAAGGGGACGCTAAACAGAAGATCAAAGCTGATTATATATTTGAACCTGAAAAAGAAACGCTGATCGCGGAGCTGATGCCCAAGATCTTAAACACGCAGTTCTTTAAAGCCATCCTGGATGCACATGCTTCTGAACATGGCGCCCGTATGACAGCCATGGATAAAGCCACAGAAAATGCCAATGAGCTGCTGCGTAACCTGAAACTCTCCTACAACCGCGCCCGTCAGGCTGCCATCACTACAGAACTTACAGAAATTGTAAGTGGCGCCGCCGCTTTGGCAGGTTAAAAGTGAAGGTTATTCACAACAAATCAACATCAAAAAATTTCGATTTCTTACATAACGTCAAAGACTGTAACTTTCGGTCTTTGACGTTTTTGTTTACAGCACACGCAGGTTTTAACCACCTGTAAGGTTGTAATGTTGCAAATTAATTATCAATGGAAATCTCTCAGATCATACCGCATGTTGAATCACTGATCTTTGCTGCAGACAGGCCCCTGCCTATGCTGGAATTAGTGGATCTGCTCAATAACGCTTTAGCTTTTTTGGAAGACCGTGCTACTTTAGACCAGGTAGAAACTGCCGTGGAGGCCATCCGTGAAAAATACCTGTCTGAATTTTATGCATTTGAAGTGCGGGAAAGCGGCGGAGGTTACCAGTTCCTTACTAAAAAAGATTATTACCAGACAGTAGCGCAGCTGAACGGGGAAAAGTTCCTGAAACGCCTTTCCACCGCGGCGCTGGAAACCCTGGCCATTATTGCTTATAAACAGCCTATTTCCAAAGGCGAAATAGAACATATCCGTGGGGTAAGTTCTGATTACTCTATTCAGAAGCTCCTGGAAAAAGAGCTGATCGTGATCTCCGGCCGTAGTGAAGAGCTGCCTGGTAAGCCGCTGCTGTACAGCACTTCCAAGGCTTTTATGGATTACTTTGGATTAAACTCCCCTGCTGATCTGCCCAAGCTGCGTGAAGTATTTGATGAAGAAACCATGATACAGCCTACCCTTATTACCGACGAAGTATTTACAGATAATAATGGTGTGCTGATGGTATCAGAAAATGGTGAGCTGCTGGAAGATGCATTTATTCCAACAGTAAATATCATAGACGAAGCAGCTCACACAGATACCGGAACTGAAGTACCGCCTGTAGATACAGAAGCGGATGTGGATCCGGATGTGGAAGCCACCGCTGATAACAAACCGGTTGCTGATACGGAAGATAATATTGCTGATGATGAAGCAGCAACTCCTGATATAGAAGCCATTGGCCCCGGCCCTGGCGATGATGAGGTGGAAGATGAGGAAGAAGATGATCTGCATGAGGATCTGGGGGATGATGAGGATGAAGAAGATGGTGATGAAGTAGGAGACGACGAGGAGGATTTCGACGATGATGATGAAGAAGAGGA
>NZ_JAGXJN010000169.1 GCF_019091455.1 Chitinophaga sp. GbtcB8 | reverse complement strand
AAATCTCAGATTTTGATGATAAAATCAATTAATAGTGTTTATGATTTGATCTACATTTTGAGTTATGTAGGAAGCTTTAATCATAAAGAGACAATTAAAGTAGAAAGAATCATGTTAGGTCGAAGAAAAACAAGTCAGAAGATTATATGTCAAACCGAAGGATCGGTTGACGTATCGATAGAAGGCTTTGGGCCATGGGTTTGGGCATCGAGCCAAGAAGAGTGAAAATTATACCAAAGAAATCAAAGTTATGGAGGTCAATTGGTCG
>NZ_JAGXJN010000168.1 GCF_019091455.1 Chitinophaga sp. GbtcB8 | reverse complement strand
GAAAAGAAGCGACGATACTGGTGTCCACTTATACGACGAATGTTGTCACATATCAGTTTCGACGAACAATTTTTCGTCGTCCGTAGTTCTATACCAACGAAACATGGGTATAATTGCCGACGAAAAGTTGATTCACTTATGAGACGAAGCGTCCATTTTGGTCGCATAGATTTTCTGACGAACAAGATAACGAACATGTTATCTTCGTCGCATAATGGTTTTCACTGAGACTAGTTTTATTTGCTTTTTCCTTATCCTCCTTGTTTCA
>NZ_JAGXJN010000167.1 GCF_019091455.1 Chitinophaga sp. GbtcB8 | reverse complement strand
AGCAAAGGCATGTCCCACAGCCGGTTCAGGTAGGCGCCGCCCGGATAGCAGCAGGTATAGAACCACAGCCGGTCCCCGAGCGACCGGATCTCCTCGAACGCGGCGCGGTGCTCCTCGTAGTAGACGTTCTTCGGGATCCAGATGTCGACGGCCCCGCCGAGGTCATGCGTCTCCACCGCCTCGAGCAGCGGCACGCCGGGCAGATGCTTGCGCACGATCGCGGACAGCATCCGGTACTCGTGCTTGCTGTTCTCCGTCGGCTCGTCGGC
>NZ_JAGXJN010000166.1 GCF_019091455.1 Chitinophaga sp. GbtcB8 | reverse complement strand
ACAAACTTCCTTAGTTGAATAGAAAAGCTCCCACACCAAAATCATACCCTTCACTCTTTTTCTCTTGAGTAGATCTCTCTTTGTCAAAGAAGCCCAACCTTATATCAACACCAAGACCCTCACTTCACTTCTGAAAATTCAAGAGTAAGTACATAGTTACATTCCTATACTCTTTTGTCTTTAAGATTATCAAAATGCATAACTAAGGATAAAATGGAAAAGAGTATGTTTTCTAGAAACTTATATTTTCGTATATAATTAAGTATCAC
>NZ_JAGXJN010000165.1 GCF_019091455.1 Chitinophaga sp. GbtcB8 | reverse complement strand
CAAACTGGGGCCCTACATAATCTGTAGAAGCGCAGTTGGTGGTCAGGAAATCCGTGGCGGCGCTTTTCCCCAGGTTATACCCTTCTACGGCTCCTTTTGCAAAACCCAGCGTAAGCGGGTTACCGGTTGGGGGGGGGCGCGGGCCCACCTCCCCTCCCCCCTCCGAATTCCCTCCCCCGGGTTATTGCCCTCATTTTCCATGTTCCGCGGCGCATTGGAAGAAAGGGCCAGGGGGTCCTTTTCTTCCACGATCCCATTCCCCTGGCTGGC
>NZ_JAGXJN010000164.1 GCF_019091455.1 Chitinophaga sp. GbtcB8 | reverse complement strand
ATGCGAACGACAGATCCGCAGCCTCGGCCATTTTATGGATCCAGACTACCTCCGCGGCCGTGTACTCTTTCAGGACGTTATAATAGTAGCCGTTCTCGATCATGTAAGTGATTCGATCCATAATGGAACCGAAACGAAGGCTTTTCCCCTCGATTTCCCGGAGGTACTCGGCGACGGCCTCCTTATCCTTTTCCAGCTGATAAAAGCCGTCCTTTTGACGCATGATCTCATTGTTTAGCTCGATATGCCTGCTCAATCTGTTCTATCCCC
>NZ_JAGXJN010000163.1 GCF_019091455.1 Chitinophaga sp. GbtcB8 | reverse complement strand
CATCCAAAGGTACATCCTTTCATTAACTTCCACATGAACAACATCATTGTCAACCCAACAACCAAGTTATGAGTCTTTTCCTTTCTCAGAAAATATACTTTTGGCAACATGATTATTTCTGTATGTTGTGAATCAAGGGTATTGTAGAACTTTAAATCATCCTTGTTCCTTGATCAAAACTTTATGTCCACATTCCTAATCAGGGATATTATCCATCATTCCCTTTCTTCGTTTTCTTCCAGTACAGTGAATGATGAACATTATAACATTG
>NZ_JAGXJN010000162.1 GCF_019091455.1 Chitinophaga sp. GbtcB8 | reverse complement strand
GGGAATATGGAGGATGTTTACAGCCACCGGTAGAATATCCCCGGGTATGGTGAGCGGGGGGAGCAAACTGAGCACCTTGGCCTGGTAAACCCCCCGCCCTATGAACAGCCCGCGCCGAAAACAATTTTCCCCTTTTTTTTTGGGGGGCTGGGGGGCCCGGTTTTTTTTTTGCCGCGCACCCACCAATTCCCCCCCCATCATAAAGCCCTTTCCCCCGATGTCGCCGCTTTCCCCCAAATCCTCCCCCCGCGCCTTTAACCTCCCCTTTTAA
>NZ_JAGXJN010000161.1 GCF_019091455.1 Chitinophaga sp. GbtcB8 | reverse complement strand
AGCGGCCCTTCATGGCCATTCTTGATTGCCCTGTAGTCTCGGAGACAAGCGCACATGGGTTTGAAGTAATGCCTTTGGGTCAAATTCGGGTTTGAAGTAATACTATCAAATTCGGATGCACGAGGCCGACATCCACAAGACCACTTTTCGGACACACGATGGACACTACGAGTTTGAAGTAATGCCTTTGGGTCTTTCGAATGCTCCCGCCACCTTTCAAGCACTCATGAATGAGTTATTTCGTTAACTCCTACGCAAAGGTGTGCTCATT
>NZ_JAGXJN010000160.1 GCF_019091455.1 Chitinophaga sp. GbtcB8 | reverse complement strand
CCATCAGCGACGCCGACGTGCCGGCTATCGACATGTCCTTCGTCATCGGTCCCGAGGGCGAGCAGCTCGACATCGAACTGGACGACGACACGCGCTCCGCATGGTGGATCGTGGTGCCCTTCGTGGAGGTCATCCCGTGAGCACCACCCAACCGATCTACGCGGCGCGCATCCTCGGGACTCCAGCAGACATCGAGGTATCGATGTCCGACGACACGGGCCGCATCGTGTTCGACTCCGGGAGCGCACCACACGTCGAGGGCACCGTGCAG
>NZ_JAGXJN010000016.1:126078-140669 GCF_019091455.1 Chitinophaga sp. GbtcB8 | reverse complement strand
ATCACCAGGTCATCGACAAACGAAAAGAGGAGTACAGGTTATATGAAAAACTAACTCCGCCACGTGTGATCACCTCTGATGGCGAAATTATAACGGGTCAGTACAAGCGGGAAAATATCCCTGCCGAAGCCATTGCAGGCCTGGCGGTTTCTTCCGGGATTATAGAAGGGCGCGCACGTGTTATTTTAAATATGGAAGATGCCAACATAGAAGACGGCGATATTTTAGTAACCACATTTACAGATCCCAGCTGGACACCCTTGTTTGTATCCATAAAAGGCCAGGTTACTGAAGTAGGCGGCCTAATGACCCATGGAGCTGTTATTGCACGTGAATATGGGTTACCAGCTGTTGTTGGCGTGGAGAATGCCACCAGGCTGATAAAAGACGGGCAACGGATACGTATAAACGGTACGGATGGTTATATAGAGATCCTGCATTAATTATTTCCTTCCGCCAATACAATGGCAAGCAATAATTGCCCCGGCATTTTTTTAGTGCCGGGGCAAATCATTTAATCCTGTTTTTGGCCGTAAGCAATCAGCGAAGCCTGGGCTAATGTGGCAAAGTGCATGTTAAAACCAACGAAAGCAGGCGTAACGTTTTTATCTAAGTCCAGCTTTTTGCTAAGCGCATACACCGTGATCAGGTAACGGTGGGCAGGGCCTTCATTCGGGGCCGCGCCAATATAACCGGGTGCACCAACATCCGTATTGCTTTGAATGGCTTCTGCAGGCAGCAGGTGTTTATCCGGATCGCCGGCGCCAGGGGCTAGCTCCTGGATGTTTTGCGGGATATTGAAAACTACCCAGTGCCAAAAGCCACTGCCTGTAGGCGCATCCAGGTCATAGACCGTTACTGCAAAACTTTGTGTTTCCTTTGGAGCATTCTCCCAATAGAGCTGCGGCGACTGGTTCTCACCATTAAAACCCATGCCGCTTGCATATTGCTTTTGGGTCAGCTGCCCGCCAAGCTCCCTGCTTTTTAAGGTAAATGTTTGTGCAGATGCACTGCCGCTCAATGTTGCCATGATCTTTTGCATTTTGTTTGAATTATTACTCAAAGGTAGCTGCAAAGACCAGCAGGAAAAGATAGGCAATCATTCAGAAAGTATGGCTAAACGTTCAACCTGATAACTGGTACTGTTTAGGCGTTATACCGTAGATCTGCTTAAAGGATTGTATAAAGCTGGACAGGTTTTCATAACCCAGCTCATAATAGATCTCGCTTGCTTTGCAATCATCCTGCCGCAGCATTTTAGCAGCTCTTTCCATTCTTTTTTCCAGGAGCCATCTGTTAGGGCTATTGCCATAAATACGGGCGAACCTGCGTTTAAAAGTAGAAAGGCTCATGTTACATAAAAAGGCAAGCTCCTCAACAGTGATATTGCTGTTTATATGCGAGGTAACTGCCTGGCGCACTACCAGGTCGTCATTTGCTTCATAGCTCAGGTTCCTGATCTGCCGGATCTGTCCCGGGTATTGTATAGCAAGATATAAGAACAGCTCTTCCAGCTTTACCTTTTGCAGACCATGATATAGAGGCTTATCAGCGCTAAGCATGCAGTCAAGGGAGCGGGTGAAATTCACCAGGAACTCATCCTTTTCAAACAGCAGGAATGGAGGATTGTCTGATTGCCTTGTTTGTTCATCCAGCAATAAAGCATGCCGGTTAAAAAAATCAGCCAGCAGGTTATTGTCAAAGAAAATAAGAATGCTGTGATAGTCTGCATTTTTTGCAACCACCTTTTCAGTCATGAGGCAATTCCCCGCAGCTAATATCACAAACTGCTGCGGCTTTATTGAAACCTCTGTGCCTGCAAAATGAACCGTTTTTTCGCCCTCAAGCAAAAAGGAGATCAGGTTTTGCTGCAGCATTATTTTTGCCCTGGCAGGGGGCGTATTAGTACGGTAGCGAAGAATGACAACAGATCCTTCATCCGGTTTTGCCGGTGATGTGTTAGCATGCCCGTTCATAAGGAAGCATTATTATCTTTTCAAGATAATATTTTTACGCCACCCGCTCCTTATAATTTGCTTATCAGCTCCGCAATGCGGTTAGATATTCCTACTTCATTGTCGTACCAGGCAACCACTTTAACCAGGCGGCCAATGGTTTTGGTAAGACTGCCATCCACAATAGAAGAATGGGTATTTCCAAGGATATCCGAGGATACGAAGGGTTCTTCCGTGTATTCCAGGATGCCTTTCAGCGATGTTTCAGCATAGTGCTTCAGCATGTTCTTAACATCATCTTTTGATACTTCCTTCTTTAGGTTGATAGATAGATCCACGATGGAGCCATCAATAACCGGCACGCGGTATGAATATCCATCCATTTTTCCTTTGAGATCCGGGAGTATATCGCCAATGGCTTTCGCAGCGCCTGTTGATGTAGGAATGATAGACCAGGTAGCTGCACGTGCCCGGCGTAAGTCCTTATGCGGAGCATCCTGCAGGTTCTGATCTGCAGTAAAGGCATGGATGGTAACCATATAACCTGATTCGATGCCAAATTCTTTATCCAGCACAGACAGTACAGGTGCAATAGCACCGGTTGTGCAGGAAGCAGTGCTATAGATCACATCATCACCGATCAGCTCATTATTAACGCCGTGCACAATCGTCTTAACCCCGCCTGATGCAGGTGCGGTGATGAGCACTTTTTTTGCTCCTGCATCAATATGCGCGTGTGCGGTTGTTTTATCAGTAAAGCGGCCGGTAGATTCAATGACAGCATCAATTCCCAAAGATGCCCAGGGCAGTTTTGCGGGGTCGCGCTCACTGAGCAGCGCGATACGTTTTCCGTTTACGGTCAGCGCATTATCTTCTGCTGTTACTTCACCAGGGAAGCGGCCATGCGCAGTATCATACTTTAATAAATGCGCCAGTGTGCTGGCATCTGTTAAGTCATTTACCGCCACCACCTCAATTCCGGGATGGTTTTGTAATGCCCGGAGGGTCATTCTGCCGATGCGGCCCAGTCCATTGATTGCAATTTTCATGTCGTTATTTTTTCAATTAAATATTTCTGTGATTAAGGCAATAGCTACCCATTAACGCACTAGGGTGCATTTCAGGTGTTTTAAATAGTTTGGATCTTATTTGCGGCCCTCAGGAAAGCAAATGCTCCGTTTCAGCATGCTTCAGTGAGGTACGGAAGGCCCGCCTGTAATCAGAGGGTGTTGTCATGAGGTGTCTTAGGAATATTCGCCGCATGGATACCAGGCCACCCAGGCCGCATTGTTCACTGATCCTTTCCAGCGGAAGGTCTGTATCTTCTAAAAGCCTTCTGGCGGTTTCCACTCTCGCTTTTTCAACGAATTTCGCAGGCGACATACCGGTTTGTTTCTGAAATACGCGTGTCAGGTTGCGTACGCTCATATTAAGATGTGCTGCAATGCTGCTTACATCCAATGGTTCATGTAAATGGCCTTTTAACCATTCCTGTAACTTATTTGCAATGTTTGAGCTCTCGTAAACGGGGAGTAAATTTCCGAATTGAGATTGAAAGCCTGGCCTGTTCAGGTAAAATACCAGCTGCCGCGCCACCTTTACCGCAATATCTTTTCCAAAGTCCTCTTCCACGAGCGCAAGCGCCAGATCAATTCCTGCAGATACCCCGGCAGAGGTGTAAATATTTCCATCGTTCGTGAAAAAAGGATCCGTATTTACCTCCACCTGAGGATAACTCTTTTTCAATTTTTCGTTCAGGTCCCAATGCGTAGTTGCTTTGCGGCCATTTAATAAACCTGCCTTCGCCAACGCAAATGCGCCGCCACAAACAGAAGCGATCCGCCGGGTATTGCCCTCATTAACGGCCGATAACCATTGATAAAAGGGCACAAGCGCGGCTGCAGCATCTTCACTGAAATCATTACCGGCAATGATGAGTGTATCTATGGGAAACCCAACCTCCATTGCGGATAATTTGCAACGGATTTCGACCCCGCTTGCTATGGCAACCAGCTTGTCAGCAGCGGGGGCTACAACCAATACCTCATATCCCTCACCTGATCCGGTTTCCTGCAGGCATCTTGTAGCATAGTTGAATACATCTGCCGGGCCGGCAAAGTCAAGCAGCAAGAGCCTGGTCAATGCCACAATCACTACCCGTTTCTTTTGGGGATAGTTATTATTGCCTTCGGTGTCATGGTTCATGTGGCAAAGTTAGCATTTAATGGCCCTGTCTCAAAGGACATAAATTATACAGTTTCGGCCATTTAGCTCCTGGTGGCAAAACCGGACGCAGGTGTCCGTTTCTGTACATATTTACGCTATACCGAAGACCGGAAAAAATGTATGCTACCGGATTAGATACTTTCTTCCTTATGTCTTCCCCAACCGATAGTTGCGTTTTTTCAAGTTCTCTGAGAGACGGTGTTATTGACCTCTTTGAAGTTAAGCAGGGGGAGAAGGTGGTTGTAAGAGCGGTGAAGAGGAGGTAGGGGCAATCATTTTGAATACAGCCCCCTGCCTGAGCCGGAGGCTGCTATAAATGGGGAGATGTTACCGCAACTCAAAAACGGCTGTCACCGGTTCAAAGCACTTAGGAATTTTTCCGGGTACCGGGTGCCGGAAACAATACCTGCAGGCATAAGGGCATCAATGCTTTCGAGGTCTTCCCGGGTAAGCTGAACATTCCCAGCCGCAATATTTTCTTCAAGATGTTTTATTCGCTTAGAGCCAGGAATAGTGATGATGTCATTGCCTTGTGAGAGTACCCAGGCAATGGCTAATTGGGCCGGTGTGCAGCTTTTATCAGCAGCTAATGTCCTGATCTTTACAACCAGCCTGAGATTTTTATAAAAGTTTTCGCCCTGGTAACGTGGCATGTTTACACGGCTATCTTTAATGTCCTCTGGTTGCTTGAATTCTCCACTTAAAAAGCCACGGCTTAATGGCGCATAAGCAACAAGGCCAATACCCAATTCACGTATAGCTGGAAGCACTGCTGTCTCAATATCCCTGCTCCATAGTGAGTATTCTATCTGCAGCGCAGCAACAGGATGTACGGCAGCGGCCCTTCTGATGCTTGCTGCTGATGCTTCCGACAAACCAATGTAACGGATCACGCCCTTTTGTACGAGATCGGCCAGTGCACCGATCGTTTCTTCAATTGGAACGTTTGGATCTACCCTGGCCGGAGTATAAAGATCGATATACTCAGTCTTTAGCCGGCGTAAGCTGTAAAAAACCGCATTGCGCAGGTGATCCGGATGTGCAGTTACCCGGCCAGGGGCCATGCCTCCGTTAGCGCCGGGAGTAAGCAGCTGGCCTGTTTTAACAGAGAGAAAGGCTTTTTCGCGTTTACCTTTGATGGCCTGACTGATCAACTCCTCGTTGTGGCCTGCATTATAATAATCTGCGGTATCTAAAAAATTGTGACCGAGTTCAAGCGCCCGCTCAATGGTAGCGATGGCTTCCTTTTCGTCTGATTGCCCGTATGCGCCGGACATACCCATGCATCCTAAACCTATAGCGGACACCAATGGGCCGTTTGTTCCTAATGTTCTGTTCATTGCTGATCTTTTTGATGCACAAAAATGAACAGAACCTTCCTTAACCAGCCGGACAAAATGTATTATTACCCTGACAGATCGTGAAAGAACCTGGCAATAGTTTTACCCGTAACCTTCTTAAACAGCCTGGAGAAATATTCGGGGTCGTTAAAGCCGAGCTCAAAGGCAAGCTCCTTGATAGAAGAGTGCTCTCCATAATACAACCGGCGGCATGCTTCCAGTATCAGGCGTTTGATAATGAACTCTTTGGGCGAAAGCCCGGAATATTGCTTCACAATGTTATATAAGCTATTCGTGTTAATAGCCAGTTCCCCGGCAATTTCCCTGATCGTAGGATGACCGGTAAGGTTGTTCTCCACAAAAACCTTGAAGCCAATATATTTGGAAAGCTTTTCATCAGCCGGCATTCGATCCGCGATGAAATATGCACTATTTACTTCTGTTAGTAAGCTGTTAAGATACGTCAGGATAAGCTCCGGATCAGTGTTCATACTGCTCAATAATTCGAGTAGTATCCCAAAGACCGACTTTAGCCTGGCGGCGGCAGATGGCCTGAAGGTGACCTTTTGAGTGTTCAGCGGATTTACCAGGAAGGGGTATTGTTTGGGTAACAGGGAAAGACAGCTTTCATCAAAGCCGATCTTAAAATAATCTGAGCCGTGCTGCGGGTCCGGAAGCTCATGCATCTGGTGAGGAAGAACAACCAGCAGCTCATTTGTGTTTATATCTAATTGCTGAAGATCAACACGATGTTGTGTGCACCCATCCACCATGAAAAGAAAGAAATAATAGGTTCTGCGTTGGGTATACCATATTGGCGGGCCTCCTCAGATGAGAGGTGACCAAAGCCGGGCGAGACGAGGCGTATCGGCAGCTTATTATTCTGTTTAATGGCGTCCAGGAGAGAATGCATGGTTTATAAAGTTAGTAAAATAAACCGGGGAGGACCTCTTCGATACCTGTTTTTCAATTAAGTTACCTGCGTGTTTTTCTTTTGCTGGTGTGTGGGAATGGAGGGTTGAGGCAACCTAAAATGGTAAAAGTGAGCATCAGAAAGATGGAGTTGTGCAGTACCCATCACCCCCTTTTTCCCTTATCCTACCCCCGATATTTGATTATTTGCTCTGTAAGCAATAAATTACACCTGGTGCTTTTAAAGGGGTTAAATAATGAGAAACATCTCCTGAACTGTATTGCGCAGGGAGATCAGCAATCTTACCAGGTTGTTTTCAACCACTATTGGGACCAGGTATACTCCACTGCATTTACTTTTACCAAATCGGCTGAAATATCCATGGATCTTGCACAGGATATTTTTGTGCAGATCTGGATGAAAAAGGAGACCCTGAAGAACGTAAGCAGATTCGAGTCTTATTTGTACGTCACTACCCGCAACCTGATCATAGACCGGCTCAGAAAAAAGGTGTATGTGCATGAAAATGAAGAATATCTGAAGAATTATTTTGAAGAAACATGTTATCATCCCGGGCAGCAGCTTGAGCTTAAGGAGCTGGAACAGGCGGTAAATCAGGCAATCAGGCACCTTCCTCCACAACAGCAAACCGCTTTCCGCCTGAGCCGTTTCCAGGGCTTAAGCCATGAGGAAATTGCCTGTCAGATGGGGATCTCCAAACAGTCGGTAAAAAGCTATATCGTAAGGGCTATCGTCCAGGTACGCCATCTTCTTGAACAACATACGGGCAATTCACTGTTGTACACGTTCGTGTTATTACTCCTGCAAAAAAAAATTTGAACCCCGGCGCTCCCTTCAGTCTTTTAATTACGTCTTATTATATGAGAGGGAGTATTAAGTCATGTGTTTTATCACCCTGCTTAATGTATATTTAAAAATATAAATATATAATTCCCTTATAAACCTTGTAATATTTTATGGAAAGGAAGGCATTTGAGCATTTGGTGCAAAAGTTTCTGGATGAAACAATTGGGCAGGAAGAGCTTGCGGTCTTTTTGGCGGAAGTACAAAAAGAGCCCGGTCTTGCTGTTATTGACGATGTGCTGCGTGCCCGCCTTGAAAATAAAATGGACAGGGGTTTATCCGATGCAGGGCAGTTGCCTGAAATGTTTTCCGAAGTACTTAAAAGGTCCGGGGAAGCACCTCAGACGCCGGTAGTAGCTATGCCGGTTAAAAGATCTTTTTCTTTTAAGCGTTTTGCCGCAGCTGCCGTTTTAACAGGCCTGGTGTTGGGCGGCTTGTATTATTTCAATACAGGTAACCGGGCAAAGGAAACAGGGGCTTTAGGGTCTGAGTCAGCAGCTGCCATCAAAGATGTGCAACCCGGTGGTAATAAAGCAATATTAACCCTGGCCGATGGCAGCACCATTACACTTGACAGCGCTAAGAACGGCCAGCTTTCCCGGCAGGGCAATACCAGTATCATTAAGTTAAATAACGGCCAGCTTGCATACCAGGCTAAGGGCGCAGCCGGTGCGGTAGTATATAATACTATATCAACGCCCAGGGGCGGTACCTATAAAATAATACTTCCTGATAATACCACGGTTTGGCTCAATGCCGGATCCAGCCTGCGTTTTCCAACAGCTTTTACCGGCAAAGAACGTAACGTGCAAATAACCGGGGAAGCATATTTTGAAGTGAGCAAGCACACTGCCCGTGACGGCCGCAATGTGCCTTTTATTGTGCATGTAAATGAAGCGGATGCCGGTAGCGGTATGCAGGTAGAGGTGCTTGGAACCCATTTTAATATAATGGCCTATGACGATGAAAATATAGTGAAAACAACCTTGCTCGAAGGAGCTGTTAAAGTAACCAAAAGTAATAACAGCGTATTACTGAGCCCTATGCAGCAGGCAAGGCTGGTTAAACAGAACAGCGATCTGAAAGTAACCGGCAGTATTAATGCGGATGAAGAAACCGCCTGGATAAACGGCGTGTTCCAGTATAATGATACCGAGCTCCCTGCCATTATGCGCCAGCTGAGCCGGTGGTATGATGTAGAAGTAAGTTACGAAGGACCTATACCTACTGATCGTTTTACAGGGAAAATATCAAAGAATATTAGCCTGACACAAGTGCTTAAGATATTGGAGCTGAGCGATCTGCATTTTAAAATTGAAGGAAGAAAAATTATTGTAACGGCCTGATATAAGTTGTAAGTAATAACGCTATTGATCCACTATGAAAATTGAACAATGAAAAAATTATCCACGGGATACTGCAGCCTACGCGGCAAAACGGTTCCACAAGGAATGAAAAAAATCCACGCACTTACCATGAAATTGTATCACCACAACTTTGCTAAAACAAGCACTTAAATATGATGAGAGAATGAAATGCTGACTTTAGACCAAATAAAGACCGGGAACGTTGGAGCCGTCCCCGGTTTAATTTGAGCTAATCTTTAGACTAAACAATTGTTTCAGGAACTGTTTATTTATTAACCAAATCAAAACAAATGTATGAATCTGATTGCTTACCGCAAAACCGGTAGGTTAGGGCTTGCCTTGCATCCCTTTACCCGAAGCCGGTTATTATCCAAAACGTTATTGGTTATGAAATTAACCACCATTTTAATACTTGCTGCTTTATTACAGGTTAGCGCCAAGGGAGTTGCCCAGAAAATTTCCCTTAAAGCTAAAAATGTACCACTTGTAAAAGTGCTTTCAGAAATTGAAAAGCAAAGCGGTTACTCGTTTTGGTATAGGTCATCGCTGTTGAAAAATGTAGATAAAATTTCTATAGAGCTCAAAGATGTAAATATTGACGAGGCCCTGAAGAAATGCCTGAACAGCCAGGGTTTTGAATATATTATAGTGGATCACACCATTATTATAAAGCTGCCGGGGGAAAAGACCGACTACCAGGCCCCGCTGCCACCCGCGCATATAAAGGGAAAAGTAACCGCCATTGATGGTACACCGCTCATTGGCGTAAGTGTATTGGTAAAGAACACGCAACGGGGAACCACCACTGATGTCAACGGTGAGTTTTCCATAACCGTTAATAAGGGTGAGGTGCTGGTGTTCTCCTATGTGGGGTATGACCCAAAGGAGCTTGCGTTTAGTGATCAGCCTTTTGTTGCCATTAACCTTGCAGAAAGCAAAGTAACATTGAGTGATTTTGTAGTGGTAGGCTATGGTAAGCAGAACAGGGCAGCCTTAACCAGCGCCATTTCAACTGTTAAGGCAGAAGATCTTAACAGGGGCGCAATAAGTGATGTGGGGCAGTTATTGCAGGGCAAGGTGCCGGGCCTGAATATTTCAGCCAGCGGCGATCCTAATAAGCCGGCCGCAGTTGTTATGCGGGGCGCTTCCACCATTAACAGCTCACAGACACCATTCTATGTAATTGATGGTATACCCGGCGCAGATATATCCGTAATAGCGCCGGATGATATTGCTTCAATAGATGTGCTGAAAGATGCCGCAGCTACGGCTATCTATGGTAACCGCGGCGCCAACGGCGTTATTATGGTCACCACCAGGAAGGGCAGGAGCGGTCAGATGCAGGTGGGTTACAATAGTTACATTGGGCTGGAAAAAGTATCCAACAAGCTGGATATGATGGATGCCGGCCAGCTGAGGGATTTTCTTAAAAAGAATAGCCTGGCTTTCGCCCCCGCGGATGACAAAGGCGCTAATACCGACTGGCAAAGTTCCGTACAACGCAGCTCCGCAGTTTCGCATAATCATAACCTGTCTTTCAGCGGCGGTGGAGAGCACGGCAACTACATAGCCAGTGTTAACTACATGCGTAAGGAAGGGATCCTTACATCCAGCTCCCTGGAACGTGTGATTGCCCGCATGGCTGTAGAACAATATGCTTTAAATGATAAAGTAAAATTTGGGCTTACAGTAACCAACTCCCATACCAATTCCGATGACATTGCATACCGGAATACCGTATTGTTACAGTCTGCGCTGTACCTGCCGGTTTCACCCATTAAAAATGCGGATGGAACATTTTTTGAGAATTTCCAGAACCAGAACTACTATAACCCGGTAGCCATGCTGGATAACAGCCAGGTAAACAATAAGAACAATACCCTGGTCGGCAGCTTTACCACGCAGGTTAAATTGCCTTTTGGCTTCACCTACGATATGAACATTGCTTACCAAAGCACCAGCCTGTTGTATGGCGCCTATTACGATAAGTATTTTACCAGTCATTACACCAACATGTATGATAACCCGGATCCGGGGCTGGGCGGCCACACGCAGCAAACATTCGGCACAAACGGGCAGGCGGTAAGAAGCTCGTACCAGAACACGAGCAAGCTGCTGGAAACTTATCTTACCTGGGATAAGAAGTTTGGTATGCACAGCATAAACGCGGTGCTGGGATACTCATGGCAGAATTACGTTAATGGCGACGGTTTCCAGGCATCTACTTCCAATTTCCCGGTTGATAATATAGCTTATAATAACTTTGCATTAAGTAACCCTTATGCGGTTAGCTCTTATCGTATCAACTTTGGCCCTAACGGCATTTACCAGGAAACAAGGCTTATTTCAGACTTTGCCCGCTTAAACTATAACTTTAAGGATAAGTACCTGTTACAAGGTTCTATAAGAAGGGATGGCAGCTCTGTTTTTGGAACCGATAACCAGTGGGGTTATTTTCCTTCTGTAGGTGCTGCATGGCGTATCAGCAATGAAGCGTTTATGGACAAACAGCAGGTTTTCACCAGCTTAAAGCTAAGAGCAAGTTATGGTGTAACAGGTAATGCCACCGGTTTTAATGCCTATACAGCACGGCTCATTTCAGGCAGCCTGGGAACTTATTATTATAACGGTGTGCAGGTAGCTGCTTATGGCCCTACCCAGGCCGATAACCCTGACCTGCGCTGGGAGAAAACAGCTACCACTAACATCGGTATTGACTTTGCGATATTAAAAGGCAAATTAAGCGGAACGCTGGAATGGTATAACAAGAATACCACGGGTATGATCTACCCGTACCGGGTTGACCCGCTGCTTGTTCCTGCAGGAACCATTACGGCTAATGGAGGAAGTATGAATAACAAGGGCATTGAGCTGGGGCTTAGCGCCACACCCGTGCAGACCAAAGATTTCAGCTGGACCTCCAACCTGAACCTGGCACATAACACCAATAAAATAACCAGCCTCAAAAACCCGCTGTTCACTGGTGGCGATTCGCTGGCAGTAAGTTTCCCGGAAGGCGGTGGCCAGTCCGGCAGCTCTTTACAGCTGTTAAAATCGGGTAAACCGCTGGGCCAGTTCTTTACATTGGAATATGCCGGTAAGAACCCGGATGGTGTATCTCAATACGTAGGAGGCGATGGTAAGCTTACCACCTCACCATCCAATGGCAGGGACTACCATTACATGGGCAGCGCGCAGCCTAAGCTGCTGGCCGGCTGGTCCAACAGTTTCCACTATAAGGCTTTCGATCTCAACATTTTTATCAGGGGGGTGTTCGGGAACAAAATATTTAACGCTACCCGGGCGGATCTTTTCAGACCTACTACTGCACAATACTCCAACATTCTGGTAGATGCCGGTAATGAATCTATCGCTGATGTGAATGCATACAGATACTCTTCCCGTTTTATAGAAAGCGGCTCTTATGTAAGATTTGATAATGCAACGCTGGGTTATAATTTCAAAAACCCGGGCCGGTATATTAAGAACATCCGGTTATACACGTCTGTGAACAACCTGTTTGTAATCACAAAATTCAAAGGGGTTGATCCTGAGGTGAACCAGGGAGGTATTGCGCCCGGAGTTGATTATAACAACTTCTATCCTAAAACGCGCACCTTTTTGTTTGGCATGAACGCGGCATTTTGATCTAATCCGAAAAATCATTTATCATGAAAAAGTTAATCAAATATAGTATTGGTATAGGGTGCCTGGCTTTTGCCCTCAGCGCCTGTCACAAGGTGGAGGTGCCGGTTTCCACGGAATTAACACCCGATGTTTTTCCGCAGGACTCCGCACAGTTCGTACAGGCTGCGGGCCCGGCCTATGTTGCGCTGCGCGGTAATTATGGCGTTGAATATTTCTTTATGCAATCTTATAGTACCGATGAAGGCATTATGCCTGCCCGGGGCGGTAACTGGTATGATGGGGGGCAGAATAAGGAAATGCATTACCATAGCTGGACAAAAGACAACGGTTATGTGAATGGCAACTGGACCTGGCTGGTAACAACTATTGGGGCTACCAACCAGGCGCTGTCCGTGCTGAATAAAAATATGCCTGCCGGCGCGTTTAAACAAACCAGCCTGGCAGAGCTTAAAATGGTGCGGGCGTTTGCTTATTTTATGCTGATGGATAACTATGGTAATGTGCCTATAGATACCCTGTATGGCGATTTTACTCCCAAACCCAATATACCCCGTGCGCAGGTATTTGATTTTATTGAAAGCGAGATCAAGGCTGCTATTCCTTCTTTAAGCAGTGTAACCGGTATTACTACCTATGGCAGGCCTAACCTGTACACCGCTTATGCCTTACTGGCTAAAATGTACCTGAATGCAGAGGTCTATACCGGCACTCAGCGTAATGATGATTGTATTGCAGCCTGCGACAACATCATTAAATCCGGCAAATATGCGTTAGCGCCAAAGGATAGCTATCTTAAGATCTTTTATCCTGACAATGGACCGCTAACGCCTGAATTTATTTTTGCTATTCCTTACGATGCAACATCAACAAACACTTTCCCTTTCAGGAGTGTAAATAATCATTCCCGTTATGATGTGCCGCGCAGTGAAACAAAAAAATTCAACCTGCCATTTACGCCAGGCGGCCCTGGAAGCACCCTGCCTGAATACTATGCCTTCTTTAATGATCCTGGCGATGTCCGGAACGGACAATGGCTTACCGGTTTGCAGTATATGAACGACGGCGTTACGCCGATAACCGTTGCCACTACCAACCTGGGCTATGACCAGTTTTATGCAGGAAGCGATCCTTCCGGTGCATTATTGTTCCATGTAAAGCTTACACCTGATATTGTCTTAAGGCAGGGCGATGTATCACAATTTGATGTTGGTAACGATGAAATAGGCTGGAATATGGGTTACCGCAATATCAAGTTCTATCCTGATGCAAGCTCTCCTACCCGTAACCAGAATAATGATATACCGGTATTCAGGTATGCGGATATATTGCTGATGAAGGCAGAGGCAATATTACGGGGTGGTGCTGCCACCAACGGTCAATCAGCCTTGTCGCTTGTGAACGATGTAAGGGCGCAACGTACTACTACTGCAGCCTGGACGGCGGTAACACTTACCACTTTGTATGCAGAGCGTACCCGTGAATTTGCCTGGGAAGGCTGGCGCCGGAATGATATGATCCGCTTCGGCAAGTTTGAGGATAAGTGGGGTTTTAAGACAAACACCGAAACCTATCGCCGTATTTATCCTATACCTACCGCGGCATTAAGTCTTAATCTCGCGCTTAAGCAGAATCCTGGTTATTAGGTGTTGTAAGCCATCAGTAAAGATCTATATAACCCGGGGACCCGTCCCCGGGTTATTCAATTTCATAATGTTATATTACGCCAAAAGCAAGGTTGATGATGAGAAAGTTTATTTTATGGTTATGCTGTGTGACCCTTTTGCTGAAAGTAAATGCACAACCGGATACCCGGGCATCTTACGGGCTTATTAAAAGGATGATCCCGCAACAGGCGGCTTTTTTCAAAGTGGAAGCTTTGCCCCAACAGGACGGAAAAGATGTTTTTGAAATTGAAAGCAGCGCCAATAAAATTATTTTAAGGGGCAACAATGGTGTGGCGGTTGCTGCTGCACTGTATTATTACCTTACTGAATATTGCCATTCCCAGGTAACCTGGAATGGTACCAATCTTCATCTGCCCAAAAAGCTTCCGGTCTTAAAAGAAAAGGTTCGCAGGCAAACACCCTATCAATACCGCTATTATCTTAACTACTGCACTTTTAACTACAGCATGAGCTGGTGGGATTGGGAACGCTGGGAAAAAGAAAATAAATGGATGGGTTGGCCTACTTATGCCGGCGGCCTGGGGGCAGTAATAGGTGTGGGGTTGTTAGTAGAGGGCAATAAAAAAAATTAAAAAGTAGAAAAAAAAAAAAAA
>NZ_JAGXJN010000016.1:0-126068 GCF_019091455.1 Chitinophaga sp. GbtcB8 | reverse complement strand
GGTGGGATTGGGATCGCTGGGAAAAAGTACTTGACTGGATGGCGCACCACGGCATTAATATGCCGCTGGCTATTACAGGTGAAGAATATACCTGGTACACGGTGTATAAAGAAATGGGCTTTAGCGATCAGGAGCTGGCAGACTTTTTTTGTGGCCCTTCTTATTTTTCCTGGTTTTGGATGGGGAACCTGGATGGCTGGGGCGGCCCGCTGCCGCTTAGCTGGAGGCAAAGCCATAAAGCGCTGCAGCAGCAGATCCTTAAACGGGAAAGAGAGCTGGGCATGACACCTGTACTTCCTGCTTTTACCGGCCATGTTCCGGCTGCGTTTAAGAAAAGATTTCCAGGGGCCAGGCTGAAAGCAACCAACTGGACAAATGGCTTTTCTGATACCTATATCCTGGATTCGGAAGACCCGCTGTTTGCAACTATCGGAAAGAAATTCCTGGAAGCGCAAACCCGCTTGTTTGGTACCGACCACTTGTATTCCGCCGATACATTCAATGAAAATGAGCCTCCTTCTGATGATCCGTCTTTCCTGTCAAAGCTGAGTGCAAGGATCTATGAAGGCATGCGGCAGGCGGATACTGCGGCTGTTTGGGTGATGCAGGGCTGGTTGTTCTACAGTGACAGGAAGTTCTGGAAAGCTCCTCAGATAGAAGCCCTGTTAAAGGCCGTTCCGGATAATAAAATGATCCTGCTTGACCTTGCTGCAGAAATAGAACCTGTATGGAAAAGAACCGCCGCATTCTATGGCAAACCCTGGATCTGGAACATGCTTAACAATTTTGGCGGCAATGTAAACCTGTTTGGAAGAATGGACGGCGTAGCCAGCGGACCTGCCATGGCTTTAAATGACAGCGCTTCCGGACGTTTATCGGGCATTGGCCTGACCATGGAAGCCATTGAACAAAATCCCGTGATCTATGAGCTGATGATGCAGCATACCTGGCAAACAAAACCTGTTGACTTAAACGAATGGCTGAAAAAATATGTGCTGAACCGTTATGGTGTTGCTGATGATAGTCTGTTAAAAGCCTGGCAGATATTAAGGGCTACCGCTTACAATGGAAAAGATATAAGGGATGGCGCGGAATCAATTATTACCGGCCGCCCTACATTTGATTCAACCACCGTATGGACACGCACCCGGCTCAATTACCCGCCTGGTGAGCTATTGCCCGCATGGGACCTATTCATTCATGCTGCGAAGAACGGCGTAAATACAGACGGTTTCCGTTACGACCTTGTTGATATTACCCGGCAGGTGCTTGCCAATTACGCGCTCCCGTTACAGGCAAAATGGAAAAGCGCTTTTAAGGATAAAGACAGTGCGGCGTTTGCGGAATACAGCCGCCGGTTCCTGCAGCTAATGAGCGATATGGACGGCCTGCTGGCAACACGTAAAGATTTTATGCTGGGGCCCTGGATCGCAAGCGCACGCCGTTGCGGCACTACCGTCGCAGAACAGGCCTTATATGAACGTAACGCCCGTGACCTGATAACGCTGTGGGGTGATGCAGAGAGCCCCTTACATGAATATGCTAACCGGCAATGGAGCGGTTTAATAAATGATTTCTATAAAAAAAGATGGGCGCAGTTTTTCCAGCTGCTGCAACAATCGTTACGCCTGCAAACGGAACCTGACCTTAAATTGTTTGAAAAGCACATTAAGCAGTGGGAGTGGAGCTGGGTAAATGAGCAAAAGGTTTTTCCCGTACAGCCGGCAGGCAGCAGCATAGGTAAAGCATTGGAGGTGTATGAAAAGTACAGGTCTGAGATTGGTGCGGCGTATGAATAGCAAGCGGTTGGTAAAGCATATTTTGAAAGCCTGCATACCCGGAGAAGAATGTAAATAAACAGCAGTAGCAGAAGGGAATTGGAAAGTGGAGAAGTGTACGTTATTGTATCAAGATAAATACTGCATTTTAGACATCAGGACTGTATTATAAGGGGCTGACCAAAAAGGTTGGCCCTTTTTAGTAGTTTTTTTATTTTTGAAAGTTTTAGCCTATACTTGTTGCGTAAACTCAGTTATGAATATAAATTTTGTTTGCTACCTGTTGATACCACTTGTTGTTGCCTGTAAAGAACAAATTACGCTGCTTTAACACAAAATCCCTTATGAAAAAGAGACGATTAGCTTATTTCCTTACAAAGAAATTTTATTACCTGCCATTGATATTACTGGGCGTTGTAAGTTTTGGGTCAGGGTGTCAGAAATCAAAACAATCTAATCCCTGCGAAGGCGTACTGAGTGAAGGAATGCCTACCCAGGTGGGGCTGGTATTTGTGGATGGACAAACAGGAGAGAATATTCTTTTGGCAAAAAATATTGATACTGCAACCATAACAATTACTCCGGAACCGGCAGATCTTCCTTCAGAACAGGGTGTGATTATAAAACAATCAGGTTCACCTATGCATGGATCACTGATGTTTCATATTGCTGATACAAAAAAGGGGGCATTCAAATATAGAATAAACATTCCCACTGTAGGAAGTGCTACGCTATCTTATATTAACGAGGAAGTAAGATCGGACAATGAATGTAACCCGTATTATATAAGGGTAACTGATCCGGTGATCGAGGACCATGAGTTTACCGTTTCACGGATAAACTCCCGGCTGGTATTTAAAATAACGCTTTAATTTTCATTCCAAACATATCATAACCGGTAACTGATAACGTAAAATCACTGAAACAACTGCCTTGATACCATCAATCTATCCCGCAATCAGCCTGGCAAGCTGCTAATGCTTCTTTTCCTATTTGCTTCTTACCCCAGTTGTGTAAATGTTTAATGAACGGGATCAATTCCAGGCCGGTTTCGCTTAATGAATATTCCACTTTGGGCGGCACCTCATGGTACATTTTCCGGGTGATCAATTTATCGTCTTCTAATTCCCTTAAAGTCTGGGTAAGCATTTTAGTGGTAATATCAGGCAACGTTCTGCTTAGCTCACCGTAGCGCAGCACCGTTTTCATATTCAGGTACCACAAGATCCTCGCTTTGTATTTTCCGCCAATGCGTTTAAAAGCATAATCAACGGCGCACAACTGTGTAGTCTCGGAAGAATTTGACTTATTTTTCATTTTTATTCCTGTCTAATCCCTTGTTTATCAATAATACATACTTTTTAGTACATAAGGTACAAAAAAGTACATACTTGCCAAAGATACAAAATTGCGCTAGCCTTGCATTCAATTAAAACAAATAACAATGGACTTGAAATTAAAGGATAAGGTAGCCGTGGTTACCGGTGCATCAAAAGGGATCGGTGCAGGAATAGCAAAAGCATTTGCAGCTGCAGGCGCAAAAGTGGTTGTCAATTACGCAACCAGTAAAGAAGGCGCTGATAAAGTTGTAAATGAGATCACAAAAAATGGCGGTATGGCCATTGCTGTTCAGGGTGATGTTACCAGGTCAGCAGATGTAAAAAAGCTTTTTGAAGAAACAGGAAAAACCTTTGGCAGGCTGGATATTTTGGTGAACAATGCCGGCGTATTCAAATTTGAGCCGGTAGAGGCAGTTACAGAGGAAAGCTTCCATACACAATATAACACGCATGTGCTGGGCAACTTATTGTCTACTCAGAATGCGGTTGAAATGTTTGGGAATGGTGGTGGAAGTATTATCAATATCAGTTCAACGGTAAGTCAGAACCCCATCCCCGGCCTTGTTGTATACTGCGCCGCCAAAGCAGCTGTTGACAATATGACGAAGCTATTGGCAAAAGAGCTGGGAGGAAGAAAAATACGGATCAATACTATTGCACCGGGTGTTACAGAAACGGAAGGAACGCATAGTGCCGGAATAATTGGCGGCGACCTGGAGCAACAAATGGTGGCCCGTACGCCATTGGGCCGCACCGGCCAGCCGGAAGATATTGCAAAAGTGGCTGTTTTTCTTGCTTCTGATGATGCGGGATGGGTAACCGGTGAGCGGATCACTGTTGCCGGCGGACTGTTATAAGCCGTTAGCGCAATACTTTTAATTAGCCCCGTAAGGGGCTTTCCCCGTTGGCCGCATGCTGCTTTGGGGCGCTATCTAAGGGAAATAATCCTTATATTAGTATGGCAATTTACCGTCATGAAAAAAGTTACCCTGTCCCTTTTAGCGCTGTTTACAGCCACTTTGTCCCTTTCCGCACAAGACTCTGCGAGCCGTGTACAAACCACGCATATCGCAAATATCCTGGACAATTATAGGAGCCTCAATAATTATTTTACGGCGACCAGCTTCCGGCCGGTAGGCAGTACAGTCGGCAGCCCTTACCTGTACGATGATTGGGGACGCCTGTGGATAGATTCCATGGAAAACAAACCCGTGAAACACTCCATGGTTTATGACGCCAACGTGGACCTGCAAAAAAACACCCTCATCATCCGCGCCGCCGCCGAGGGGAAAGCATATACCCCTGAAAGCCGCTATATACAAGCGTTTCACCTGGTTAAGAATGATGTGGTAACACATTTTGTGAATGTAGATATGGACGGCCGTTTGCAGTTTGTACAGCAGCTTGCAGCAGGTAAATATTCATTGGTGAAAGCAGTAAAAGTTAAATTTGAACGCGCCAATTTTGTAGATAAAGGCATAACGCAAACAGGACATAACTACGACGAATATAAAAGAGATTATACCTATTTCCTCCTGAAAGATGGGGTCCCCGTTAAAGTGAGTTTAAAAAGAAAAAGCTTCTTATCAGCTATAGAAAAGGATGCTGCAGCTGCAGCCGCTGCGAAAAAATTCCTGGATAGCAATGATACGTCTTTTGATGAGCAAACAGCCGCGGGCCTGGTTAATGCTATTAATCAATGAGCAGATTTTATTTTAATCCTTAATTACTGACGGCAACGGCCTGTTGAATCCCGCTGCCCGCCGAATAAATGAACAGATCCTCTTTTAATCCCCAAAATCTCATGCCATGGAAAAAGTGCATAAACGATTTGTTTCGGCAACAAAATATCTGGTTGCAATTTTTACGGTGGGGCTGATCTTTCTCTTTCATAAAATGGACAATGGCAAATCAAAAGATGAGTATGACATGCTCAACGTTGTGATGAAATATGTTCCAGATGGCTCCCAGGATGAATTAACAGCCAATCAACTTGACGAAAAGATAAGGGAATGGTTGTCAAAGAAATATCCGGAACAGTACAGGAAAAATCATTATAGTAGGGTACAGTTAAGTACATTTTTACTTAATAACGGCATCACTGAACAGGAGCTGAAAAATGCAAAAGATACCAATAGCCGGCGAAATGTCTTTGCCCTGACCAATACCGGATATCAGCCCAAGGCGCCGGGCCCGGGAGTTCCGTATAAGGCTCCTGACGGTAAGTTTAATGAGCAATTAAGTGTCTTTCTTAAAAAAGTACAGCCATTGTCTGTTTCTTATGTTGCCGTCATTGATACCGCGCTAATAGACTTAAACCGGATCGAGGCAATGCTTAGGGAATCAAATGAAGATTATCTCCGGTTCCTCGAAGGGAGGCTAAAACAAAAATTGTCAAAGGAAGAAAGGGAAGAGACACTCAATGAAATAACGCTGCGGGACCTGACGGTTTCAGCCAGGCTTATCGGGGATTCGCTCAACCTGATATTTAACTGGATGAACCGGCGGCAGTCTCAAAGAAGTTTTGAACCGTTGGAACTGATAGTGCCTGTTTATGTTGATACCATTCCCGGTAAAACCGATTTACTTGCTTTAACAGGTAATACGGGTCATGTTCCGGATAGTAATGCTGTTGCCGGGTTGTCACTTATGTATGGAGAGCTTCCCAAAGCAGTTGCCCAGCAAAAGATCAGGGACAGATATTTGGGGTATTTCGAAAATATGGATGTATTGGGCTTTTCCATTCCGTACGACTCTTTTTATAAGATCCTCTTTCTTCTGGAACTGCTGATTGGGCTTTCGTTAATTAATTCCATGTTGATTGTACAGAAAAATAACTGGGCCACTATTTTCGATCATGAAGATGAGGATATTTTTGAACCGCTGATTAACAGCGGGTTACTGCGTGTTATAACATGGGGTATTCTGCCGGTATTGACACTTTTATTTGCGTTCCCATCTGGCGATATCGGCTGGAACATTAAAACTATTCTGATGACCGGTATAATCATGATCGTTTACGGAATTGCTATTGGCTTATCGTTTTCTGGCAGCAAATCTAAAAGCCGTCCAATGGTTATGCCGGTCAGTGAAGTAGCGCTGGAAAAGGCGCAGGAAAGCTGATTTTTAATACAAGCATGTCTCCCAATCTTCAAATTCCGGCTCAGCTTTATATTTATCATTTTCTTCTCTACATACCAGTCTAATCCACTAAGCTGGCCTCATTTTTTAACATTTCCCGGTAATCTATTCCTTTTAGAATATTTTCATCTCCAATTACATAAGGTAACGTACCATTGGTATAATAATAAGCAAAGTGTCTTAATACACGCTTGAAATCATCTGATAGTTTCATAATAAATTGCAATTTACCCAATCCCGTTACTTATAAAGCGGCTATATTTACTTAGTTTCCATCAGAAGCCCCTTAACAAACACCATTTTTGTCCATCCGACACTTAATAACCGCACGTTTGCATTTTTGCATAATTTGGGTATTTTTACTTCCATGCGCGACGATATCCCCGAATTGCAAAACAGAATATATAACGGTGATACACAAGCATTTAAAGAATTATATGATTACTGCTGCGCCCCATTGCTGCAGTTAGCCCTGGCCATCGTTCATAACCGGGAAATGGCGGAAGAAATAGTAGCAGATGTGTTTATTGCCGTATGGAGAAAAAGGAAAGACCTCCATCAGGTAAGCAACCTGAAATGGTACCTCTATGCGGCCACCCGTAATATTGCGCTTAACTACCTCCGTAAATATGCCCATAAAAAAACGCTGCATCTTGATGAAGCATATTCGCTGGAATATGAAATAAACCCCGAAGCGCAGCTTATCAGCAATGAAATGATGCGGCATATTAATATGGCCATCAGTGAGCTGCCCCCGCAGTGCCGCCTTATCTTTAAGCTGGTGAAAGAAGATGGGCTCAAATACCGGGAGGTAGCCGTTCTGCTGAATGTTTCCATAAAAACGGTGGAAAACCAGGTAGGCATTGCCCTGAAGAAGCTCACCAGAATGAAAGCATTCCTGATCACGCCGCTGTCTGGCGGTCAGTGACCCCCACTCAAAAAAAATTCATGCCCCTTTGGGGGTATTCTCTTCTTCGTGTTGTCTTTTACCCCGGAGCGGCCCTTATTCAACCATTTTCAATAATACTATGAGCAACGATCGTATATGGATATTACTCGGAAAACAGCTCAGCGGCGATATTTTACCCGCAGAGCTGTCAGAGCTGGAAGTTTTGCTGAAAGATGACCCGGAGGCGGCTGCTTCCCGGGACCTTGCTGCCAGCATCTGGCAAACGCCTATACAGGAGGTAAGCGCCACTCATGATAGTAAAGAACGCATTTGGGATGCGGTGAGCCCGCAGCTCCAACCGCGCCGCCACCACACTATTGTGCGCAGGCTGGTGGCAGCAGCTGCTGCGGCAGCTGTATTCGGGGTAATATGGACCGGATGGCAATTTACACGTCCGGCTGCTCCTGTGTTGCAGCAGCTCAGCTCCGCTCCGGGGGGGAAATCCAGGGTAGTGCTTCCCGATGGTTCCATCGTATTGCTCAACCGCAATACGCAGCTCGATTATGAAAAGAACGGCTTTGGCAAACAGCACCGTGAAATTACGCTCAGCGGTGAAGCCTTTTTTGATATCGCAAAAAGTGACGGTGTTCCTTTTATTATCCATGCAGGAAAAGTGAATATCCGCGTACTCGGCACTGCTTTTAATGTGAAGGCCTATGCCGGCGACAGCGCCGTGTTCACTACGCTGGTCCGTGGAAAAATAGCCGTATCGTTCCGGGAGAAAACCGTGGTGCTGCAGCCGGATGAAAAATTAACGGTACCGCTAACCCGCCTGGCGGCCGTCTTTCAGCAAAAACACCTGGAAAAGGACAGCAGCGGTCAGCTCCCTGAAATATCCTGGCTGAATAATAAGCTGGTATTTGACAATAACACCTTTGGCGAGCTGGCAGCTAAAATGAACCAGTGGTACGGCGTTACTTTTCATTTTGAATCTGACAGCCTGGAGCAGCTGCGGTTTTCCGGAATCATTGATACAGAATCAGTAGACGAGGCGCTGAACATGCTACAGCTCTCACGCCCTTTTAATTTCCAGGTCAACGGGAAAGAGGTCCGCATCAGTAACTAATACGCATTCTTCATCTTCAAAAATAAATACTATGACATAAAAGCATTACACATCCACTCACTTTACTTTTTTCACCCTCTTACATTCCATGTTATGAAAATAATGTTCCTATGGGTTTTGCTGCTCACCGGCATCATGCCCGCCTACGCAACCTCTGCCACCCAGGAAAAGATCAGCATCTCCCTGGAGAAGGTCAGCATTAAAACAGTGCTGAAAACCATTCAGCAAAAAAGCCGCTGCAGGCTTATCTACAACGACGATATTCTGCCGGAAAAACCACCGGTATCCATTCATGCAGAAAATGCCACGGTAGAACAGCTGCTTACCCAAACCTTTACCGGTACCGCGCTCCGCTACACTGTAATGGATAACAACGTTATTGTGATTGGATCGGGGCATGTAAGCGCCGCCAAAATAGGCGGCACTGTAAAAAATGAACATGGCGATCCGCTCATTGGGGTATCCGTAAAAGTAAAAGGTACCAATGTTGGTACCATGACCAATGAGAATGGCCATTTTGAGCTGCAGGCTGCTACCGGCGTTACCCTGGTATTCAGTTACGTGGGTTATGAACAAGCCGAAATAGTAAGTACTGCAGATCCCATCAACATTATCCTGAAAGAAAGCGCCAGCGGCTTAAATGAAGTAGTGGTGGTTGGTTTCGGTACGCAGAAGAAAACTTCCTCTACCGCGTCTGTAGCAGCTGTGCAGGGAAAGGAGCTGGCAAAATCGCCGGTTACCAATATCTCCAATTCCCTGGCAGGAAATGTTTCCGGCATCAGCATGCGCCCGAATGGCGGCCAGCCGGGCAGGGATAATCCTGATATACACATCAGGGGCATTGCCACAACCGGCAACAACGCACCGCTGATAGTGGTGGATGGGATCATCCGCAATAACATCAACGAAATTTCGCCCAGCTCCATTGCCTCCGTTACTGTGTTGAAAGATGCCGCCGCAGTAGCGCCTTATGGATTAGGGGGCGCCAATGGTGTTATCCTTATAACGACCAAACGCGGCAACACAGGAATGCCAACGTTGGCATTAAATTCATATTACGGTTTTCAAACGCCTACCTATTACCCTAAAATGCTGAATGCACAGGACTATATGCGCCTGCGTAATGAAGCATATATGAATGAAAATCCCGGAGGTACACAACAACCTTTCGCCGATGATCTCATTAACACGTATGCAGATCTGAACGCTAAAGATCCCGATAAATACCCCATCAGCAATACCAAAGACCTGGTACGTATGCACGCGCCCATTCAAAACTATAACCTGCAGATAAGCGGCGGCACCAAAGTAGTGCGGTATTATGCCGGTCTAGGTTTCCTTAAGCAGGATGGTATGTTTGACCCGGTGAATTACAAACGCTACGATTATAACGTAAACATGGAAATAAGCGCCACACCTACCACCACGGTATCGTTGTCCCTTATTGGCGCCATCGAAAACACCAACAGCGTAGATGCGGCCACCACACCGGGCCAGCTGTTCCGCAGCGCGTACAAGCTGATCCCCATTACCAACCTTTATTATAGTAATGGCCTCTGGGGCGAGTTTGCAGGTAATACGCCGGTAGGCATCCTGAAGGCAGGCTACTCCCACCGCAGTGCCACATCCCTGCTTAGCACCATTGCTGTGGAACAACAGCTGCCTTTCATTAAAGGGCTCAGCATAAAAGGAACCTTCAGCTATGACCCCAATGATTTTACGGTTAAAGGATGGCATACGCCGTATTACTTTTATTCACAGAATACGGCAACTACCCCTTACTCCTATACGAAACAGATCTCCACTTCAGAAGGAAGCGCTGCTCCATACACCTGGCTGAACCAGGAGTATTCAAAAAACCAGTACTTTACCTACCAGGGATTCCTCAACTATCATAACAGTTTTGGCAAACACGACTTCACAGGGCTGCTGGTAGCAGAAGCACGTAAGAATGACTCTACCGGCTTCTCTGCCCGGCGCAATAACTTTGCAGTGAATATCGACGAGCTGGGGATGGGCAGCTCCAACAAAAATGATTTTGACAACAACGGCTCCACCATTACCGGCAGCCAGCTTGGATTTGTATACCGCGTAGGTTACATCTACGATCAGAAATATCTTTTTGAAGCAGCCGGCCGGTACGACGGCCACTACTACTTCGCTCCCGGTAAACGCTGGGGCTACTTCCCTGCCTTCTCCGCAGGATGGATCATCTCTGAAGAAAACTTTATAGCGGATCATCCCTCTGCGCTGGAGTATCTTAAACTAAGGGCATCCTGGGGAAAATCAGGAAACCTGGCCGGTAGGGCGTTCCAGTACCTGAACGGCTATAATTTATATGGCAACGCCTATGCCTTTGGCAATGGTAGTATGGTACAGGGATCCAACATCACCCAGGAAGCCAATCCCAATATTACCTGGGAAATATCCACCAAAACGGATATAGGGATAGACGCTACTTTATGGAAAGGTTTGCTCAAACTGGAAGTAGATTATTTTCATGAAAGAAGAACAGGCATGCTGCTGCCACCGGCAGTAACAGTGCCGGTAGAATACGGCCTGAACCTCTCCGATGAAAACCAGGGCATCATGGAAAACCATGGTGTCGATATTTCTGCCGGTACTACCCATCGTTTCTCCAATGGCTTGCAGGTAAACCTGAACGGCAATTTCAGCTACGCCAAAAACAAAATGATCCAGGTGTTTGAGACTGCCGCCACACACGATAATCCCAACCGCAGCAGAACAGGCAGGCCCACCGGCACGCAATTCGGCTATCATGCGCTGGGATTGTTTTCCCTGGCAGATGATAAGAACAGCGATGGTATTATTGACAGCAATGACGGATACAACGTTGCCCAGTTTGGTGTGCTGCATCCCGGCGATATCCGCTATGCAGATATAGGCGGCCCCGATGGCAAGCCAGACGGAAAAATAGACTCCTATGATGAAACCGTGATCGGTAACCCGGTATACCCTTTCATCACCTACGGCTTCACACCCAGCGCCTCGTGGAAAGGGTTTGACATCAGCTTATTCTTCCAGGGAGCTGCACTGGCCAGCCTGAACTTCCGTGGTTTTCAAACAGTGCCTTTTAACAACAACAATAGTAATTCAGCCTACGAATACTATAACAACCACTGGACACCTAATACGCCCGATGGAAAGTATCCGCGTGCAAACCAGTCGCCCTACGCCAATAACACCCAGAACTCTGATTTCTGGATGATGAAAACGGGGTATCTCCGTTTAAAAACTGCCGTGCTGGGGTACACGCTGCCTGCCAATATTTCCAAAGCAATGAAGATGCAGAGCGTCCGTTGTTATGTATCCGGGCAAAACCTGCTCACTTTCAGCAAAATGAAATTCATGGACCCGGAAGTAGGTTACACTGATCTGGAAACTGCCTATCCTAATCAGAAGGTATTTGTGTTTGGACTAAATGTGAATTTTTAGATTCATCCCGTTAAACTAAAATATTATGACCCGATTCATACGTCTCTTGCCCGCTGTTATACTGTTGCTCAGTATCCTGTCGTGCAAAAAAGAATTCCTGGAAAATACCGATAAGACAAAACTTACGGATGCCATCCAGTGGAGCACCGAAGGGAATGCCGATCTTTTCCTCAATGATATCTACAGCGCATTACCTAACTATTGGAACCAGCCGGAAAACCTGGATAACTTCACCGACGATAACGACGCCGGCTTTTATTATACATCCTATAACTGGAAACAGGGCATTGTAGAAGCCTCCTCCAACGACTATACCGTATGGGGGGGCATTACCGGTTCCGGGGATCTCACCAACTGGACAACTACCTTCACCAACATCCGCAAATGCAACACTTTTATTACAGAAGTGCGTAATAATGCAGCCAACTTCACACCGGAGTGGCTGAACAAACGGCTGGATGAAGCCCGGTTCCTCCGCGCCTTTTTTTACAGTGAGCTGTGGATGCACATTGGCGGACTGCCCATTATTACCGTTCCCGCAGACAGGCGTACGATGGACAGCGCCGCCATTTATACTCCCAGGAGCACCTTTGCTGAAACAGTAAGTTTCATCACCACGCAGCTGGATTCCATCACGAAAGATGGTCACCTGCCGCCTAAATACAACAAAGGTGATGCAGATGCCGGCCGGGCCACCCTTGGTGCTGCGCTGGCCTTAAAGGGATGGGTGGAGCTCTATGCCGCCAGCCCTGCTTTCAACGCTGCACAACCCGCCGCAGGCAATGACCCCCATAAAGTAGCCGGTTATAATGACTACGATGCTCAACGCTGGAACAAGGCCGCTGCTACATTCAAACAGTTCATTGACAGCTATGGCAACGGCAAAGCATATGAGCTGTTTCCCGATCCTTCCTCCATCTGGTACGAAGCCAATGAATACCATTCGGAAGTGGTGTGGGACCGGCAGGTAGTGGCCAACATAATGGGATCTTCCTTTGAACAATATGGCGGCCCGGTGTGGATCAACGGCGCCTACTACACCTGGGGTAACTACTGCCCCACGCAGGAGCTGGTAGACCAGTTTTTTATGGCAAATGGAAAATCCATCACCGACCCCACTTCCGGTTATGATCCACAGCGCCCCTACATAGGCCGTGAGAAGCGCTTTTACGACTGGATCGTATATGACGGCGCACCCTATAAAATGACCTGGATGGACAAAGGCGATACCATATACACCCGGATAGATAAAGTACGTCCTTCCAAAAACCAGATTGATTTTGGAACTGATGATGTAGGTAACACCGGCTACTATTTTAAGAAGCGGCTTAACCCACTGGTACGGCCCGGCGGTGGCGCAGTAAGCGGCGCTAACTTTATTTATTACCGCTACGCGGAAGTATTGCTGGGATATGCGGAAGCACAGAACGAAGCCGTGGGACCTGATGCCAGCGTATACAACGCCATTAACCAGATCCGCAAAAGAGCGGGTCTGCCCGACCTGGCGCCCGGACTATCCCAGTCAGAGATGCGGACCGCTATTTATCACGAAAGGAGGGTAGAGCTCTGCTTTGAGCAGAAACGCTTTTATGATATCATCCGCTGGAAAACCGCCAGCACCGTGATGAATGTGGACAAACATGCTATGAAGATCTCGAATACGGTACCCAATAACAATTCAGGCGTGTGGAAGTACGAAGTTGTGCCACTGAACCATCCGCATGTGTTTACCGCGAAGATGTATCTGAACCCGGTGCCACAGGATGCAAGAGACCGGAATCCGAAACTTGTGCAAAACCCTGGATATTGAGTGAAGATATTCATTTAAAAAAAGTTGCAGGTCATCCCTGCAACTTTTTTTGCTTTAGAGATTTATTTGCTATTAATGGCAATAGATAGTTTTTACCTATATTACTATAGTTATTTTCGTTTAGGATAAACAGTAGATAAGTTGGACATTTTGACAAAAGATCTACTCTTCCATAACAGACAGCTATCCTGATAATTTTCTTAAGAAAAGCGGCATCTACATTAAGACCTATAAATTCATTGTACTGCTTATGAAAATAAAAGCATATGGAATTAAACAGGAAGGTGGAAAGGCGGAACCTTTTTACTATGAAAGATCTGTTGGTGAGAATGAGGTAAGGATAAAGATCCTTTACTGTTCTATTGCAAGAGGAGATGTTCAATTCATCAGTAATGACTGGGGCGATACAAAATATCCGCTTGTTCCGGGACATGAAATTGTGGGGTCTGTTGAAGAAACCGGCTCCAGGGTAACAGCGTTAAAAGTGAGCGATCTTGTTGGTGTTGGTTATCAGCAGGAGGCTTGTTTTGAGTGTGAGTTCTGTAAAGCGGGTAATGAGCAGTTTTGCGCGCAGCAAAAAGTAATTGGTGTGCATTGTTATGGCGGCCTGGCCGAACATATTGTTGTTGATAACCGGTTTGCCTTCAAGCTTTCACCGGCGCTTCATTCGGCAAAGTCCGTTCCTTTGTTATCATCCGGCCTTGCCGTGTATGCAGGAATTGTGAAAGCACAATTGCCGGCCAATTCCGTTGTGGGCGTTCTGGGAGCCGGTGGCCTTGGTCAGCTGGCAATCCAGTTCTTACATAAAATGGGGCATAAGGTTTATGCATTTTCCCATTCTTTGGAAAAGAAAGAGATGATTAACCAGCTGGGAGCTGAATTTATACTTAGCTCAAACCCGGATAGCCTATCAGCTCTGGATAAGAAATTTGATTTTATTATCTCCACCTTGAATGCCGGGTATGACCTGGACGCTTTTTTGAAGACCCTTAAACCGCAGGGGAAGTTTTGCGTGGTGGCTTCGCCTCTGGAAAAGCAGTCAATTAGCATTGGCTTGTTATACGATTATGCCCAGCGGACTATTTATGGAAATTATGTAGGTAGCTGCAAGGATATGATGGATATGCTTGATTTTGCAGCAAAGCATAATATTGAGAGCATGGTAGAGGTTATGTCATTCTCTGAAATGAATGAAGCAATAGAAAAGGTACGGACAGGAGAAGTAAAGATCCGCTTAGTATTGAAAAACCAGGAATAATATGAATTCACAGGAAAAAGTATTAGACTGTTATAACCAGGTAGCCGGCGACTATGCAGTTGAGCGTTTTGATGAGCTCAACAAAAAACATGTAGACCGGTTATTATTGAAGGAATTTGCATCTGCCAATAAAGACAAGGGCCTCTGTGCCGATTTTGGCTGCGGTCCCGGACAAACAACAAAATTCCTGTACGACAATGGCATGAAAAATATTGTTGGTACTGACCTGTCGCCTGCGATGGTTAATGTAGCCCGGAAACTTTCCCCTCAGATTAAATTTGAAACAAGGGACTTGTTGAATATCGATTATCCGTCAGCACATCTTGGAAGCGCGCTTGCATTCTACGCGATCGTACATTTTACTCTTGATCAGGTGAAGACCTGTTTCGGAGAAATAAACAGGGTGTTGAAGCCCGGGGGAGATTTTTTGTTTTCTTATCACGTAGGGGATGAGATCGTTCACTTTGACAAAGCTCATGATAAAGAAGTAGATATTGATCTATTCTTTTTTAAGACAGATGATATAGTAGCATTACTTTATGAAACGGGTTTTAATGTTATTGATGCCATAGAGAGGCGCCCGCATAAGGATATGGAATACCAAACCAGGCGGGCCTATATCTGGACCGGGAAAAAATAAGGTGGGTGTGATTCAATCTTTTGACTGTGCAACCACAATTTCAGCCAGCTCATCTTCCAGGTTATTACGATTGGCAAGGCTGTTGGTGAGTATCACAAAACCGGCGTTAAGCTGCGGGAAACATTCCAGCGAGCTGCGCGAACCGCCTGTTCCGCCGCTATGTTCAAGCACCTTATAACCTTCAGGTGTACTGTGAATAAACCAGTTCAGGCCCATGCCTTCCTTTTCGGTGCCGAATGTAACACGGTGGGACAGTGTTATAGCGGGACTAATCTCTTTGTTGTTGGCGCTGATAAATTTAACCATGTCGGCTGTGGAAGACCGTAATGCACCCATTGCAGGCAGCAGGGATACATCCCATAAGGGCACCACTTTTCGCTGCTCGTCATGCGGCCAGGCAATGCGGCTGGCCGGCAATGATCGTATATCGATGCGGGTGTCCTTCATCTGCAAAGGGGTAAGGATGTTATCTGATACCAGTGTAAAGTAGCCCTGCCCGTAAGCATCCTCCAATATAGTACCCAGCAAGGCCACTGCCATGTTGGAGTAGGAATAGACCTTGCCCGGCTGTTTATCCATCTTCATCTGGTGCAGGCCCTCATAAAGCAGCTGCCGGTTATAATTGTGCAGCGGATCAAGCGAATCGTAATCCGGCCGTTGCCACATATTGGGAAAAATGCGTGTTATCCTTGAGGTATGGTTGGTCAGGTCACGTATCCTGATGGGTATTCCCTTGTAGCTCAGGTTCGGATAATCCCCTTTCAGGTAGAGGCGTATATCATCGTCCAGCCGGATCTTTTTGTCTAATATCGCTTGTCCTAGTATGATGCCTGTAAATGATTTGGTAGTTGACCCGATCTCATAAATAGTATGGTTATCCGGAAGCTGTTTGTTGCCGGCTTTTGTTTCTCCGTAATTATAAAAGTGAACGGTACCTTTCTGCACAACTCCTATCGATAGCCCTACAGCTTTTTTATCATGGAAATAACGCCGTGCGCTTTCATCAACTAATGAATCCAGCCTGGTTAGGAGCGGGTTGTCGCCTGGTATTGCCCGTTGCTGTCCGCTGCAAAAGGAAACAGTCAGCACAAGTACAGCGTATAAAATTGAATGGAGGAAGAGGGTTGTTTTGCTTTTGGTCATAATAACGGTCATAGTGAGCGGCTTGTCTAAAGAATAATATACACTAATCTGGTTAGGAATTCAGCTTTTTTTTCATTATTTAGATATAAAATAACAACTGTATTTCACAACACTTAATTATAACAGTATGAAAGTAGTAGTAATTGGCGGTACCGGACATATAGGCACATTTTTAATTCCGCGCTTGATTGAAGCTGGCCATCAGGTAACAGTAGTGAGCCGCCAACAGAAAACCCCTTACCAGATGCATGATGCGTGGCAGGATGTTCAATGGGTAACTTTAGACCGCACACAACTCGAAGAAAATGGCGCTTTTGGCCAGGCTGTAGCAGACTTGTCGCCACAGGTTGTTATAGATCTCATTTGTTTTAAGCTGGAAAGTGCGCGTCAGATAGTTGACGCTTTGCAAGATCGTTTGGCGCACTATCTGCATTGCGGAACCATTTGGGTACACGGGCATAAAGTTGAAGCCCCGTCTGAAGAATCGCACCCAAGGCGTCCTTTGGGCGAATATGGCATTCAGAAAGCAGCAATTGAAGCTTATTTATTAGAAGAAGTAGATCAGGATCGTTTTCCCGCTACGGTATTGCATCCCGGCCATATTGTGGGCCCGGGATGGAACCCTATTAATCCTTTGGGAAACCTTAACCGGCAGGTTTTTTCTCAATTAGCCAATGGCCAGGAAGTACTGATCCCGAAC
The DNA here is from genome assembly GCF_019091455.1 of Chitinophaga sp. GbtcB8. Classification (GTDB taxonomy): domain Bacteria; phylum Bacteroidota; class Bacteroidia; order Chitinophagales; family Chitinophagaceae; genus Chitinophaga. Next base: position 108,787 of record NZ_JAGXJN010000016.1, on the reverse strand, counting down.
TTAGGTTTGGAGACGCTGCATCATGTTCATGCCGATGATGTTGCTGCAGGTTTTATGCAGGCGTTGATAAACGGGGAGCAGGCAATTGGGGAAAATTTTCATATCCTGTCAGAGAAAGCTATGACCTGGCGTGGATATGCGGAAGCTATGGCTGAATGGTACGGCCAAAAAGCAAACCTGCGCTTTGTTCCCTGGGAGGAATTTCGTCAGTCAGTATCAGAAGAGGATGCCCGTCTTTCCTGGGATCATTTATTGCATAGTTCAATTGGCAGCATTGAAAAGGCGCGCCGGTTACTGGATTACCGTCCCCGGTATAGTTCGTTGGAAGCAATTCAGGAATCCCTAAGTTGGGCGGGAGAGGGGCATTGATTTTAGCCCATATTCCATTGAGTACAAAAACATATTATTGAGCATCTGATTCAAGTCACTAAACAGTTTAAAGCTGGTGGTGGCGCTTTCCGTTACGGATAACTCCTAAGATTTATGTTCACGGCTTAGAAAAAACGTTATCAATTGTTCGGCTGTCTCCACTGGAAATTCCTCCGGAAAGAAATGCCCGCCTTTTACAGGCCCGCCTGCAACGGTATCGGCCCATAGGTTCCATATTCCGAGCGGTCCTCCCTGCGGCTCATACCAGCGGTTTAATCCACCCTCAGCTGACCAGATTGCAAGTAGAGGACATTTAATCTTTATCCCTATCTCACGATCCCGCTGATCATGGTCACGGTCTACAGTAGCAGCTGCGCGGAACTCCTCGCAGATTGCATGGACCCGGGCGGGATCTTCCAGTGTTTTCTGATATGTACTGCGCACCAGCGGATCAAAAGATGAAAATGAAGAACCCCACATCGTAAGCGTATGATCAATGATTGTACTGGCAGAAGATGCAACCAGTTCTTCAGGCAATGGAGCTGGTTGCGCCATAAAAGACCATGGCCAGAAGGCAAGCATTAGCTCCGGGTTAATCCTATTCCAAACTTCCAGTCCGGGAATGATATCCAGCACAGCCAGGCTGCTGATTGCCCCGGGATGATCAAGCGCCATACGATAAGCCACACGCCCGCCCCGGTCATGGCCTGCGACAACAAAGCGGTCAAAGCCAAGTGCTTTCATTAAAGCCACCATATCATTTGCCATTGCACGTTTGCTGTATCTGCTGTGGAAGGGGTCTGATCCGGGACAACCACTCTCACCATAGCCGGTGAGATCAGCGCAGATAACCGTAAAATGCCCAGCCAAAAGGGGGGCTACATCCCGCCACATCACATGCGTCTGAGGAAAACCGTGCAACAATAAAACGGGATAACCGGAACCTGCTTTCCGGATGAAGATCTGCGTATCCCCCACAGGAATTAACAGTGCGTCAAAGCCGCTGAAGATCTTGCTTTTCAATTGGTAAATTTTACTTGCTTTGTGAAATGGTTACGTCTTGTATAAGCTCCGCACTAAAAACGTTTATGGACAAATGTAAATATGGGTATAATACCAACCAATTTAATATACTTTTCAATGCAGCAATATTGGACTGGCATTCGTTTAAGTCGCTCCTGGACAAATTTAGCTATATTTTGTAGCCATAATGTACAGACCTTTTACCTGCAATGGATCTGTCAACTTTAAAAGACCCCCATAATTGCCGGAACCCTTTTTGTTCACTCTTGTTTTTTGGATCAAATCGACAAAAAACTGAACAAAATTTAAGAAAGATATTTTATTTCTTCGCAGGGCTACGATCTCAGCGCTGGAAATGATTGTGATTACTTCTGAGGCAGGTAATAGATCCTTTCATTTTACCAGGCGCATTCACCGGATGAACGTATTGAGGCGGTCGTTCATAGCGTTAGAAATAATTACTAAAATTCAAATAAGTTCAACAAAAAGCGTTATGCGTAAATTATTCTTATCGTTGCTGGCAATGATATCTTTTCAATTCTTATTTGCCCAGCAGAATTCTCTAACCAAATTTCCACAGGGATTTGCACCCAACGATGTGGGCAAACGATTGGCTTACCATTTCGTGGACGGCCGGCATGAACTCTATGCAGGACGGTACATTCACTATGCTGAAGTTTGCACCTGGAATGGTGCTTTGGACTACGCTGTAAAAACAAAAGATCAAAAGCTTATCAAACTTTTGCAAGATAAATTTGAACCCCTCTTCACCCGGGAAAAACCATTACTGCCTCCCATGAACCATGTGGACTACAATATGTTTGGCAGCATTGCCCTGAAATTCTACCAGGTAACTAAAGACGAACGTTATAAGAAAATGGGGCTGGCCTATGCCGATACACAATGGGAAGTGCCGAAGGATGCGAAACCGGATGAAAAAGCCTGGGCGGATAAAGGGTATTCATGGCAAACCCGTTTGTGGATCGACGATATGTATATGATCACTGTTGTGCAGATCGCGGCCTATAAAGTAACCGGCGACCGCAAATATATTGACAGAGCCGCAAAAGAAATGGTACTATACCTGGATGAGCTGCAACGCCCGAACGGGCTTTTCTACCACGCGCCGGATGTTCCATACTATTGGGCAAGAGGAGCTGGCTGGATGGCAGTAGGTATGCCCGATCTGCTTCGTGAGCTGCCTAAAGATCATAAAGACCGCCCGCGTATTATGCAAGGTTACCTTACCATGATGAAAAGTCTGAAAGAGCACCAAAGACCAAATGGAATGTGGAACCAGCTTATTGATGAAGCAGATTTTTGGCCGGAAACATCCGGTACAGGAATGTTTACTTATGCATTTATCATGGGCGTTCAGCAAGGGTGGTTAGATGCGGCTGAGTATGCTCCGGCAGCACGAAAAGCGTGGATGACTATGATCTCGTATATTGATGAACGTAATAATGTAACCGAAGTTTGTACCGGCACAGGCAAAAAGAATGATAAACAATATTACCATGACCGCCCACGTAATGCGGGAGACCTTCATGGGCAGGCACCCTATCTGTGGTGCGCAGCTGCACTTTTAGGGAAATAGCTGCGAAGTTTTATGCTGCCGTTGGTGTTGAGGACCTTCCACAAAGGCCAGAACACCAACGGCTTAGCCTGAATACCCGTTTCCCTTGCCTGTGATCTGATAGCTTCCCTTTTACACTCCACGATTTTGGAACGATTCGACAAAAAGTTGAATAAACCGTACGGGAAAAGAATTTTTACTTCGTACTACAATATTAGATTAATGATTCCACAAAGATAGACCACGTTGATCAGTTTCCCGCTAAAGGAAAAAGGCACGTCCACTTATGAATTACCCAGAGAGGCGGGGATTTACTCAATAGTAGACAACTATAAGATTGCACCAGCCAATATGAACCTTCCGCTCATTAATGGGCAGACTGGTATCCTATGTGCATCAACCAAATACATGCTAATATAAATTTCATCGCGATAACGACTAAATGATCATTATGGAGAAAAACTATACAAAAACCAAGAAAACCCAGGCTTCTTCTTTCTGTAAGAGGTTCTTATTGCCTGGATTATCCGCGGCCTTATTGTTTTTACTGTTTTCCTTTTGTGCCCACGCACAAAATCAGACCATAACAGGCCGGGTTACTGACTCCCTGGGCAATGGCATAGCTGGTGTTACAATTGCCGCTAAGGGAACAGCAGTGGTTGCAAAAACGGATGTTTGGGGAAACTTTAGTATTCAGGCCGGTAAAGGAGTAAGCCTGAGAGCATCACACATAAGCTATAACAGCAGGGAGGTGATACCGGATGGTAAACCTTTGACTATTATACTGCAACAAGCTACCAACGACCTGAATAATGTGGTTGTTATTGGTTATGGCACCATGAGGAAAAAAGACCTTACCGGGGCAATAACTTCTATCCGCCCGAATAAGATTGCAGACGAGAATCCTAAAACGGTTCAGGACATCATACGCGGAACACCTGGTGTGAGCGTAGGCTTTGATGCTTCTGCAAAAGGAGGTGGTACAATACGGATCCGGGGCCAGCGTTCGGTTTATACGGATGGCGGGCATAATGATCCTTTGCTGATACTGGACGGTATGATCTTTTATGGAGAGCTGTCTGAAATTAATCCCGATGATATTGACCAGATCGATATCCTTAAAGATGCGTCAGCTGCTGCAATTTATGGGGCAAAATCAGCCAACGGGGTTCTTATCATAACTACAAAAAAAGGGAAGAAGGGCAAGCCTACTATTAGTATGACGGCCAATTTTGGGCTTGCTGATATGGCCGCAAACAGGAAGGTTTTTGGCCCCGAAGGTTATATGCAATACCGGGAGGACTGGTATAAGGCTGCTACGTATGGCATCAATACAACAACCGGAGCTTATGAACCTTATATATCAGAAACGGCAACAGCGGGTAAATTAGGATACTATGAAATGCCAACCGGTGATATGCTGAACAAATATGGGATCACTATTGACGACTGGAGAGCCTATTCAACGAATCCAGCTAATGCATCTGATAACGAAATCCGGGCCAGACGATTAGGTCTTCAATTTACAACATTGGATAACTATCTGAAAGGTAAAAGCTTCGATTGGTATGACCATAGCTTCCGTACCGGTTTTAACCAGGATTATAACCTCAGCGTATCCGGCGCCAGTGATAAGATCAATTATTATTTGTCGGCAGGTTATCTGTCTAACCAGGGAGTGGTTGTGGGTGATAATTACAGGGCAGTACGCTCCAACTTAAAAGTAGATGGCAAGGTTACCGATTGGCTGGATATCAGCGCCAATGTTAATTTCCAGGACCGGTCCGACGGAAATATTGCAGTTAACTGGGGATCGCAGATTACTAATAACAGCCCTTTTGCATCTTACAAAGACGAGGAAGGAAACCTGGAAATACATCCTATGGGCGATGAAATGACTGCCAGCAAAGGGTATAATTTTGATTTCAATAAACAGTATATGAAACTTGAAAGAGGTTATACTGTTCTGAATACCATTTTTTCCGCCAAAGTAAAATTGCCTTTTAATATCAAGTACTCTTTCAATGTTTCTCCCAGGTATCAGTGGTATAATAACCGCTATTTTGAATCGGCGGAGAACCCCGACTGGCTGCCAATTAATCATGGTGTAGACCGGAACTGGGCAAAACGTTTTGACTGGTCTTTGAATAATACGCTCAGCTGGGAAAAAACTTTCGCCGAAAAGCATACGGTAAATATAACCCTGGTTCAGGAAGCAGAAGAACGGCAGTATTGGAGTGATGTTATTAATGCACGTAATATTTTGCCAAGTGATGCATTGGGATTCCATGAAACTTCCACCGGCGATCCGCTTAACAGCAGCTTTAATACGGACGATTCCCGTGAAACGGCTGATGGTATGCTTGCACGTTTGTTTTATTCGTATGATGACCGTTATATGTTAACGGCCTCTGTGCGCCGTGACGGCTACTCTGCTTTCGGTACTTCGAATCCGCGGGCCACCTTTTTTTCAGCAGCTTTGGCCTGGACATTTACCAATGAAAAATTCTTTAAATGGAATGTATTAAGCAATGGTAAATTGCGTTTATCCTATGGGCAAAACGGGAACAGGTCGCTCGCCAATCCTTATATCGCATTGGCCAATCTTGCTAATGGCGCAACCACCCAGGGTTACGTAGATGCCAACGGTAATTATATCCAGTATTACTATTTAAGAATTGACCGCATGGCAAATCCTCATTTGCAATGGGAAAAAACCACCGCATATAATATCGGGCTGGATCTCGCTTTCTTAAATAACCGGATCAGCACTACGCTCGATTATTATTACATGCCCACCACTAATATGATCATGAGCCAGTCGTTGCCTGATTTTTCCGGTTTTACAAGTATCACTACCAATTTAGGAGAAGTACAAAACAAGGGGTTCGAGTTTTCAGTCAGCGCACAAAATATAAGAGCGCCCAATTTCAGCTGGAATACTACTTTGGGGTTCTCGAAATATAAAAACACGGTTAAGCATCTTTATTATCAGTATGAGGATGTGTTAGATGCCAATGGAAATATAGTAGCCACAAAAGAATCTGATGATATATCCAACGGATGGTTTGTAGGACAACCGATCAGCAGCATCTGGAACTACCGTGTAACAGGAATATGGCAGGTAAATGAGGCGGCTGAAGCTGCCAAATACGGCCAACGGCCCGGCGATCCTAAAGTAGCTAATAATTACACGGCAGATGATATTAAAAACACGGATGGAACTACAACGGCCGTTTATAATAATAAGGATAAGGAATTCCTGGGCCAGACTACAGCACCCATTATGTGGTCATTGCGAAATGATTTTACCTATAAAAACTTCAATTTCTCATTCAACATCTATTCTTACTGGGGCAATAAAAGCACAAGTACTTCTTACCTGAACCAGGATAATGGCGTTTCGCAGGTTACGTACAATGCCAATACGTATGAAAAAACCTATTGGACGCTTGATAAACCGAGCGATTTTTTTGGGCGGCTGGATGCGAGAGGACCTTCCGGAGTTTCCGCCCCCAACAGGGTATTTGATCGTTCTTTTATCAGGCTTGATAATGTAACAATTGGTTATACAATGCCCCACAAGCTTATTTCACGGGCAGCAATTGAAAACCTGAAATTATATGCTACGGTTCGCAATGTGGCTGTGTGGAAAAAAGATAAGAACTGGAATTACTGGGACATAGAAACCGGTGATATTGCACCAAGGATCTACACACTTGGATTAAACCTGACATTCTAACGCGAACTACATGTGGCTAAAATCAAGTAAAAACATTCAGATGAAAAACAATTATACAACAAAGATCTTTCTGGTGGCGATTGCATTAGTAATGATTAGCGCCTGCAGTAAGAAATATCTTAATCCGGATCCTTTATCTTTTTATGAGCCTGAAGCTACTTTCTCTACCAAATCAGGGCTTGATGCTGCCATAGCAATGTGTGACAAGCATCTGCGGAGCTACTGGAGCTACATTACAACAAGGGATATTTCGGTTCCCATTAACACCGAGTATATGTTGTCAGACATGGCGGTATCCGGTAAAACGGACGATGGAAGTATTTTTGCAGATGTGGCTACACGCCTTACTCCAACAGACGGGATGTACACGAATGATGTGAACATGCTGAGCTATTTCTGGGGAGAAACTTATAATGGCATTAAGTATGCCAATACGATCACCTCGTTTATTGATAAAGTTCCCGGCCTGGATGAAGCTACAAAACATGAATACATCGGCAGGGCCTACTTTCACAGGTCATTCCGTTACCTGGCCTTATGTTTTCAGTTTAACAATGTGCCTTTAATAACCCAGATCCCATCTACTCCAAAACAAAACTATAAGAGCACCAGCCGTGAAGCTATTTTAGAAATGATCACCAAAAATATGGAGGATGCCGTGCAATGGGTACCTGATCAGTCCAGTATGGCTTATGTAGGAATGATCAATAAAGGCGCCTGCCGTCAGCTGCTGATCAAATGTTACCTTGCCACTGGTCAATGGGACAAAGCTATTGCGCAAGCCGATATATTAATTAATAATTCAGGTTATTCATTAATGACAAATACGTTTGGTACATTTGAAAGCCCGCTGGAATCCACCTGGCATATTACGCGGAACGTGATATGGGACCTGCACCGTCCTGTGAACAAATGTATCCCGGCAAATAAAGAAACCATTCTTGCAATGCCCGACCGTGATAATACGGATGCCGCAATAAAAATGCGTACCATGCGGAACTGGGGCCCGATGTGGAATGTTTCTGCATTAGTTTCACCTGCAGGAAAATTTATGCAATGTTACGCTTCATCAAGCAATTCTTACCGGGTTAACCTGGATTTTAACTCAGCTGTGGGCCGTGGTATTGGAATGATCAGGCCTACCTATTTTGCGGAGCATGATCTTTGGGACGTAAACGGAATTAATGACACTGCAGATCTGCGTCATAACAGCAGGGTAGGTAATTGGGCAGTAATGGATTCTCTGAAATATAATGATCCTTCAGATGCCCTGTACTTCGGTAAAAACGTGAGACTTTATAATGGCGACAGGCTTTTGTGTACCGATACGGTACGTAGCTGGTTCGACTGGCCGCATTATAAGGTTTTTGCAAATGATCCTGATCATATCGGCAATCCTGCGAGTAATAACAATAGGGGCGGATCGGCCGACTGGTATTGTTACCGTCTTGCAGAAACCTATCTGCTTCGTGCTGAGGCCCAATTTTATAAAGGGAATACGGGCGCAGCTATAGCAGATGTAAATATCGTAAGACAAAGAGCAAAATGCCAGCAATTATACACTACTATTACTATTGGTGACATTGCCAATGAACGTGCCCGTGAATTATGGATGGAAGAATGGCGGCATATGGAACTAAGCCGTATGTCCTATAGCCTGGCCTTAAGTGGTAAACCAGATGAATGGGGAAATACCTATAACGTAAATACCCTTTCAGATAACAGCTATTGGTATCAGCGCATACAACATTACAGCAATTATTACAACAAACACAAAGTAATTGTTAAGGGCAGATCCTATACCATAGCGCCACATAATATCTACTGGCCAATTCCTCAATCGGCTATCGATGCAAACCTGTACGGAAAACTGAGCCAAAACCCCGGTTATAACGGTTATGCCCCGGGTGTGGAAATGTGGACGAAATGGGAAGATGCGGTTAATGATGAGGACAAAAATTAAGGAGGAGGCGTGCTGGAGGATCCGTTAGGTATAACATTAAAAAGTTAAACAATGAATCTGAAAAAAATACAAATCGGAATGGAAAAACACGGACGAAGCGCTTTTTGTGGGTGAGAGATCGCAGGCCAGGGATAAGAGATACTTATGTTTGTGAGGCTGGGGAAGATGCTATTTCTAATACTAGCTCAACAAGTACGGCTAAGTGGATACCAATTGTAGTATTGTAAAACCTACTCTCTTGGCAATGAATCAAAATATTCGATGGGCGACATTTTAAAATACTTCTGAAAGTTGCGGCTGAAAAGGCTTTGCGAGCTGTAACCTATCATCTTTGAAATTTCGTAAAATGAAAATTCATTTTGGGCAATTAAGCTGGCAGCTTGTTTAAGGCGCGTGATGTCAATTAATTCTTTTGGAGATAGTGAGGATAGGGATTTGATCTTGCGGTATAATGTAGTGCGGCTCATGAACATGTGTCCGGCAAGCATATCAATATCAATGTTGGGGTCTTTAATATTTGTTCTGATATATTCATCCAGTTTCTTTAAAAAGGCTTCATCTGTTTTTGAATGCGCCATTACCCTTACATCTTCAAAAGGCGAGCTGGCAAAATGCTCCTTTATCTTACGGCGGTTTTTAAGCAGGTTGGAAATCTGTACCTGCAGCAATTCTGATGAGAAAGGTTTTTGTATATAAGCATCTGCCCCTACTTCCAGTCCTTCGATGTGGGCCTTATAGGTGTTTTTAGACGTTAATAAAATGATAGGGATATGGCAGTATTCAACATTGGATTTAATTAGCCGGCACAGCTCAAACCCGTCAATTCCCGGCATCATAATATCTGATATGATGAGGTGTATAATTTCTTCGCCCAAAACGGTTTGTGCAATTTCTCCGTTGGTTGCAAGGTGCAGCTGGTAGGAATCTCCCAAAACTACAGATAAGAAATCCAGGATATCTTCATTATCGTCAATAATAAGAATACTTTCGGTCATACTATTTTATCTTTTTCCAACTGCTTAATTGAAATTCAAATTTTTGGTGTATCGGCAGCTGCAGTTCAAATATAACTAAATCAGTTTTGCCGGAAATCAATCGGAGCGATCCGTTGTGCAGCTCTGTGAGCGATTTGGCCAACGATAGCCCTATACCGGTTCCTGGTGTATCATCTCCACGTAACCTTACAAAGGGCTCAAATATCTGGTCTTTAAACTCTTCCGGTATGCCTTTGCCATCGTTGTTAAACCGGATCGTAAAATATTCATCGGAATCGTTGACAGTGTTTATATTAATGGTGGCCGTGGCAGCCGCATATTTAATAGCATTTGACACTAAATTGGTACATATTTTACTGAGCGCCTCCCGGTCTACAAAAGCCATAAAGTGTTTCTCCGGTAATACTACATTCAGGTCAATTTTTTTTCGTGCAGCCTGTTCTTTAAAGCCCGTTACCAGATCAGCTATCAGCGCAGCAATATCTGTTTTTACAAAATTCAGGCTGAACTGGTCCGCCTCAGTTTTTCTAAAGTCGAGTAGCTGGCTGGCCAGCTCTATCAGGCGCCGGGTGTTTTTTTCAGCTATTGCAAGGCTTTTTTTAACATCCGGTTCTTTGTCAAATTTTTTGCTCAACCACTCAATAGGTCCTGCTATAAGCGTAAGCGGGGTTTGTATTTCATGAGTGATATTGGTAAAAAATTCGATTTTGGCCTGGTAAATTTCCTTTTCCTTTTCATGTTCAAATAACTGCAGCTTCCGCAGATTTCTACGCTCCAGGTACTGACGGTATAAACGGTCCGTGATGAATATAATAGTGCCTAAAAGCAGCAGGTATAAAATATAAGCGGAATTGCTTTTCCAAAAAGGCGGCAGGATCTTGATGAACAGCCGCCGCTCCCTGCCCATCCAGCTTCCTGTGTTGCTTTCAGCGTGAACAGTAAATTCATAAGTGCCGTGGGTAAGATCGGTAAAATAGGCTTTACGGTTAGTAGTGAGATAGGTCCAGGGTTGGTCAATGCCTTTCATCAGATATTTGTACCGCGTTGCTCCGGGCGACGAAAAGTTCAACGCGGCAAATTCAATACTAAAATTGTTTTGATCGTACTTCAATATAACCGTGTCTGTGTATAAAATAGATTTGGAAAGGGGGCTGTTATGCCCACCGGGTACTGCTTCTATATTATTAATCTGGAAACCTGTAATATAGGTAGGCGGGCTGGGCTCCCTTTGGTTAAATAAAACCGGGTCAAAAGCAATCATTCCTTTAACGGAGCCAAAGTACATCTTACCATCAGTATGTTTATATGCTGAGTTGTAGTTGAATTGATCCGTTATCAACCCGTTGGCTTGTGTGTACACTTTTACCCGTTCTGTATGCAGGTCAAAACAAATAAGGCCTTTGGAGGAGCTGATCCACAAATGTTTTGACTGGTCTTCCAGGATGCTGTACAATACGTTGCTGGGCAGCCCGTTTGCGGTTGTATATCTTTTGATGGTTTTCCGGTCAGGGCTTAGTTTTATAAGGCCACAGCCGGTTGTGGCAAACCATAAAACATGGTTGCTGTCTTCAAAAATATTGTACACAGGAAATTCGTTGATGGTCTTTCCCTTGGTGGTATCGCCAAAATGTAAATTCCCGCGCCGGCCGGTTTTAGGATTATAATAAAATGCACCTTCCTTTACGCTGCCTGTCCAGATATTCCCGGCTGAGTCTTCAAATATATCGTAAATATAAGTGTTGTATGGTATCTGGCTAATACGCTTAAATGTTTTGTGATGCGTATCATACTCAAACAATCCGGCATTACGATATGCGGTACCCACCAGCAGCTTATTGTTTTTTGTCCGGTAGATTGAGATCACAAAATCACTTACCGGTCCGGTGCTGTCGCCAATAAGTTTAAACCGGTTTGTAACCAAACCTGTACGCACATCCATTATTTCCAAACCCTGTAAAAAAGGGCCGATAAATAACTCGTTCCCCCAGGAAAACAGCCCATGTATATTATCGTAAGAGATACTTCCTTTTTTGCCGGTAGCGGTATAGTTTGTAAATATTCCTGTTTTTAAATCCAATTTGCTGATGCCGGCATCTTCAGTGCCGATCCATAAGTGGCCGCTGCTATCAGAACAGATCTCTCTTACCGCATTTCCTGAAATAGCATTAGCCCCCGGCAGCGGATAATACTTTTCAAATCGCGCATTGACCTTTGAATAATAATTTAACCCGCCGAAAAAAGTACCTGCCCACATCCCCCCCTGGTTATCCCTGCATATTGCATAAACAGCATTGTCTGCCAGGGCATAAGGATCGCCTGGCCGTTTTCTCAGGCTTATGCTTTTATGGGTGGCTAAGTCATAAATATAAATTCCCGATTCGGTAGCGATCCAGTATTGTCCATCGTTACCCGCTGCAATGTCCCGGACAAATATGTCTTTATTTTTATCCGCATCCAGTGATAAGGATCTGACGATGCCGGTTTTAGTATCATAGCTTTTTAATCCCTGCTTAAAACAACCTATCAATAGTTCGCTATTACGGATGGGGTATATTTTGCTAATAGACCGGGCATTTGCAGGCAAATTTTTATTAACGACCCTTATCCTGGCAGCAGGTTTTGTTTTGGGATTGTAAATATGAATATTGCCATCATTATCTCCCATCCATAAATTCATATTTGAATCCAGCGCAATACAGGATGCCTTTGTTTTTAAATCCTCAACCCTGTTCTCTGCCTGTATGTATTTATACAGGGAAAACTGAATGAGGAACCATAGGTTATTATCCTTGTCTATTACAATATTGTTGGTATATTCTTTCGGGACGGTTTCCAGCTCAGTGAGAACTTCCTTGTACGGGTTATATTTAAAAATGCCTTTGCCGGTAGCTATCCAGATCATCCTGTTTTTATCCTCGGCTATACAATTAATAACATCATTCCCTAAGCTGCCGAATTTATCGTTATTGTTTTTGTAGGCTTTAAAAGAGTATCCGTCAAAACGGTTCAGCCCACCACGGGTTCCTACCCATATGAAACCTGTACTATCCTGTATTACAGCGGTTACCGAATTGTGCACTAACCCATCATCCACCTGGTAATGCTTAAAATAATATTGTCCATAACATGAAGAAATGGTAACCTGGAATAGTAAGCTCAGCAAAATAATATAACCGAAGGATCTCATCATTACTAAATCCAAATATAAATAATGAGATCAAAATATGATAGGTTAATTGTATCACCTGCTGCAGAACCTTCCACATATTGGTACGATAGGTCAAAACATTGAACAATATTAGAAAAGCCGGTCAGGAAACCATCCATTTGGTGTTGGAAGTACTAAAACATAGAGCTGCTGTTTGCATGGTTTTTGTGTCGCTGTAATCAAGATCAAGCACCCCACATGGAAAAACAGTTGATAACAGCCTGCACTAGCGCAGAAAGAGCCTGTACACAACTTTCCGAAATCATAAAGGAAAAGATCTGGAGGAATGGGCCTATTGCCTTCCAGGAGTACATGGAAATGGCGTTGTATTACCCGCAATTAGGTTATTATACCTCTGACCGGGATAAAATTGGCCCCAAGGGAGATTATTACACCAGTACCAATTTAAGTACAGTTTTTGGGGCCATGATCGGGCGTCAGCTCGAAGAAATGTGGAATTTGATGGGGCGGGGAACATTCACCATTGTAGAATATGGAGCGGGAACGGGTGCACTTTGCCATGACGTGCTGCAGTACCTGAAAGGCAACCAGCTATTTTATGATCAGCTGAGGTATTGTATCATTGAAAAGAGCCCATTCATGCGCAAGACCGAAAAAGCCTATCTCCCAGGCGAGAAGGTAAGCTGGTATGATTCCATTGCTGCAATTGGCCCAGTTACCGGCTGCATATTATCTAATGAACTGCTGGATAATTTCTCCGTTCATGAGGTTGTTATGGCGGACGAACTTATGGAAGTGTATGTAGGCTATGAAAATGGTTTTTTTGAATTGCTGCGCCCGGCTTCGGAAGCACTTAAGAGTTATATGAAGGAGCTACATATAGTTTTGTCAAAGGGTTTTCGAACAGAGGTCAATTTGCAGGCAATAGACTGGATGAAGGAAATTGCCTGGTCCTTAAAAAAGGGATTTGTACTAACTATTGACTATGGTTACCCTTCTGCAGAACTGTACAGCCAGTACCAATGCAATGGTACACTTATATGTTATCATGAACACAGGATAAATGTGGATCCTTATCGCCATATAGGGGAGCAGGATATCACCTCTCATGTTAACTTTTCTGCATTAGATCACTGGGGTTCAATAAGTGGATTGGAATGCTGCGGATTCACGGAACAAGGTCATTTCCTGCGATCCCTCGGCCTGATGGATTATTTGCGAACGGAGGAACAAAAGAAAGAAGATAACTTTTCTTCCAGTCCTGAAAAGGCGGCGGCGATCCATTATCTTCTAAACGGCATCGGGACTAAGCTAAAAATTTTCATCCAGCGAAAAGGGGTGACGCCGAAAGAATTAATGGGGTTTTCACTTATCAGGATGGCAATATAAGCAGCGTATTTCCCCGCTAATAGGAACTCATGCCGGTAATATCAAGGCGTTACATCCCAAACACCCGCCTCTTTTCCTCACGAACCAGCCATAGCCATACTTCCCCGGGACATGCTGTTTGAGCATCTGTTCCTTCATCTTTTCAGAAAGGAGGCTTTCTGCATAAAGTCCCTGGTCTAATTTATACAGATCTCCGGTGGTTGAATACTCTGTTCCTGCGCCATCAATATTTTCCAGCGGAAAATCAATATCAACGGATGCTGTTTGAGCCGCGTCCTTATATCCTTTTGCTATTTTATTAAGGGCTGAATTTTTAAAGAATTTTGCTTATTTTAAAGAAACCCAATGCTAAGCTCCAATGAAGACAATTTTCGTTCTATATCTGTTTGCGCTTTCCTCCGTTTCCTATGGGCAGGAAAGATCAGTGAATGTAAATGGCAATAATTACCATGTTTTTGTAAAAGGATTTGAAAACAGAGTGGCAAATGCACCGGCTATAATCTTTGAAAATGGGATGGGGGTTGATCTGGGGAATTGGAAGAAAATATTGGATCATGTGTCATCATTTGCACCTGTTTTTGCATATGACCGTGCCGGAATAGGCAAAACCGGTAAAATTTTCAAAATGCCTACCGCAAAATTTGTATCTGAAAATCTGCATGATATTTTGAATACTTTAAAAATAGCACCTCCATATATACTGGTGGGGCACTCTCTTGGAGGTGTTTATATCAGGAGCTTTGCAGGTTTTTACCCCAATGAAATTTCCGGCCTGGTGTTTATCGATCCCGCCGATTTTACGGAAACCAAAAATGATTGGAATGCTATTTTTAGAACAATGGGGGTTCCGGAAAAGAAAATTGACGAAATGTTATACAATCGTCTTTATCAGCAAAGAACCAGCATTGATTCAGCAAATTTTGGACCCTGGAGCGAAAGGCAGGTTTTAAATGATCTGAGAAAAACAGATTTTTCAGAAATTTCGAAACTCCCATTACCCAATGTGCCGATTTACTTTTTTGTTGGCGGAAAATTTGAAGTTCCTCCTGCGCAAAGAAGTAAAGATTATGACCACGAAGCTTTTTTTCATATAAAGAACAACTCAAACATGGAACGATGGAAAAAGCTAATGTATTCATCAGGTAAAGGCGGGGCGCTTATTTACCTTACTCATGCTGGGCATTATATACACTGGGATGATCCCAGATCAGTAATTAATAGTATTAAACTTTTGGTTGAAAGTCTGAAAGAATAATTTATCTCCAATGCAAAATGACCAATATGCTGTTTCCATTGACTGTATAATTAAACAAAAAAAAATGGAGAGACAATACAGAAATCAATACATTCGATAGCGGCGGAATGTGCATGGGATTTCATGGATGTTAGCATGTTAGTGAAATCAATTTGTATCAGTTATTTTAAACTCAAACCTAGCTATGATAGACGAATCAAATGGTTACGAAAGTATTGCAGAAATATATATTAATGGGAGAGGCCGGGCGATTAATGGAATAGGTGCGTCAACTGCCCGCGCTTGGGCCCGAACTTTAAAGGCAGGTTCCATAGTGCTGGATCTTGGATGCGGAACCGGCATTCCGGTCACTAAGATCCTGCTTGAGGCGGGATTGAACGCCTATGCAGTGGATGCATCTCCCAAAATGGTTGAAGACTTCCGGCAGAATTTTCCCGATGTGTCTGTTGTTTGTGAATCAGTTGAGCGGTCTCCTTTTTTTAATCGCACCTTCGACGGCATTATTTCCGTTGGATTGATGTTTCTGCTCTCTGAAGAAACTCAGCGGGCCTTAATCCACAAAATGGCTGCGGCTTTGAATCCCGGCGGAAAATTATTGTTCACCGCTCCTGTTGACAAAATTGAGTGGAAAGATGCGATGACGGAACAGGCCTCGAGATCTTTAGGAGCTGGACAATATAGAAAGCTAATTTCAACTTCGGGATTATCCATCGGTGAAGAGTTTGATGATGAAGGTGGGAACCATTATTTCAGTGGTATTCGGCCAAGTTAGGCAACGCTATTGAACGGTAATAGGAGATTCTTCTAAAAGCGCCCAGCTGAATTTCGCGAACATCGACCCCAAAGTCCACCAAATTACAAAAGTTCAGTATTTGATTGTCACGCCCGCAATGCCAAATTGAGGTTAGTGGCAGGTTGGCTATTGTATTTTTGCCGCTTGCATTTTATAACCGTTATCATCAATGTCAAAGCCTACTACTTTATTGTTTTTATCTTTTATAAATTTTACTTCTGATCCAGCCATTTCCAACATAAAGAAATCAGTATCAGAAGTAAAATAAATTTTGTGTTTCGTTTTACTGTCCAACCTTATCATCAAACCTTCTTTTTGCAGTGTAACAGTAAGGGTATTCCTATGTAGTTTGTAGTTTCCTACGTATGATTTCAATATTTCGTTATTTACGGTAACAACCTTTTTAATTTTCGGAGTATAAAAATCTTTCCAGTTATAAACAGCAGCCAGGGAATTGACTACTTCGCTTAACAGACTCCAATTATCGGTATTGGCCATCACTACGGCTCCATTCCCGTTTTCCATGCTGCCGAAGTATGCCGCCACAAAGCCTTCATCAGAACCATCATGATTAAAATATTTTTCATTTCCCTTTTTAATAATAAACACTCCTAGCGCTGCAGAGCTATCAATATAAGGGGTCAATCTAAGCCTGGTTGTTTCCTGGGAAAGTACTTTATTGCTTTTTCCTTGTAAGGATAGTTGCGTTTCTATAATATATTTAGCTAGATCTGTTGGGTTTGTCCATAGGCCCGCAGCAGCTTGTTCAGGATAAATATGATACTTCCCTTTCACGGCTGCCCCATCATTATAATAACCTGTTGCTAATAAATTTTCTTTATCCGCAGGCGGCGGTTGGGTATAAAAACTATTGCTCATTCCCATTGGGTTTAACACATTGTTCCACATGTATGTATCGTACCGTTGCCCTGTTACATCTTGCAATATCAGCTGTGATATGGTTGTTCCTCCACCTGAATATTGAGATTTAAGAGATGGCTCATACATTGACCGGATCGCTTTATTGTTAGCCGGCTTTTCGCCATTTAAAATTTGTATGAGTGCAGGTATGGTATCTCCTTTTTCATAACCGTCAAATCCGTGTACGGTTAATCCTGCTGTATGACTTAACAGATTTGCTATCGTTATTTTTTTTCCTTTTGATAGAGAGTCATAGGGGAATTTCCATGATTTCAAATAAATATTAATATCTGAATCAAGGTTCAATTTGCCTTCCTGTACTAATTTTAAAATACCAACCCCGTTTAATGATTTGCTGATTGAACCTGCCTGGAATTATGTGCTTGTAGTAACAGGCCGTTGTTCCGCACTATCTGCCCAACCATATCCTTTTGCCCACTCGATTTTATAATCTTTTATCAATGCGATACTTACTCCATTTATATGATTACTTTTCATTCTGTCGGCAAGTGTAAATTGCTGATTTCCTATTTGCACCCATAAACCTAAATTGTTTTCGAACTGTTTAATTTTTGCTTGTACTTCTTTAGAATAGGTTGTATTATTATTTTGTCCAAGCAGAATATTTGTTTGGATACAAAAGAATAGGGATAAAAAAAGTAGTGTAAAGGCTTTTGTGTGTTTAGTCATAATAATGTATTATAAAAAATCTATTGTACTGACAAGACCCCGCGCAGACCGAAAGTTTTTTGTTAATCCATTACAGGGATAGTGTAGTGAGAAAGGCCGCCACCACCAGCTCTTGTACTGGGATAGAATAACATGATCTGATTTGATCAAAGCCTTTTAAAGATCCAGGTGTTTACTTTTTTGCTACAATCTTTATATTGAATTCAACGGAATCCGAAATAGTTTGATCAGCTAAATTATCATAGAACTTCCCTGAATTATAACGGACATCCCATAGTGTCCGATCAATGATCAGTTTGCCAAACGCATTCACAAATCCGCCCTTAACTTCTGTTTTGGCTGGAAAAGTAACCGGGTGTGTGATACCCTTAATAGTTAAATTCCCGGTAACCGTTTTATTCTCATCATTTACTGCTGCAACTTTGGTAATTACGATTGTAGAAATGGGAAATTTTTTAACATCAAAAAAATCAGGACTTTTTAAGTGATTAATAAGGTTATTACCAGTCCCGTGGCCAGGACCCTCAATTTTGTTCATGTCCATTTCAACTGTACCACCCATAAGTTGACCGTTTCCAATCATCAATTCTCCTTTTGATATATAGGCGTACCCGTCATGCTTCCCCTGGACGCTGGAACCGGTCCATGTTACAACACTTTCCTTTGTATCTATTATAAAATATTTTTCATCCACAACATGTAAGGGTAAGGAGCTTGCCGATGCACTGTTTTTATTTTCCCCTGTTACAGGTCCACCACATCCGAAGAATAAATGAGCAATAATTAAAATTAAGTAAGCGGTTGACAGCTTGTTGTTCATACTATAGGATTACGTTGATTAATAATAATTGACAAATGATCTTAAAATCAGCAATACACATTATTGCTAACCTTTTTTGCTTTTAAAATCCGTGACGGTCTTTCCATCATAACAATACACTCCGAAAAGAGATCTATATAAAATACTTCCGTCATTAGCTTCTAACATCCCACAAAGCATTCCTTTACTTCCTTCATATTTTGACTTTACCCCGGTTACAGTTAGCTTTTTATTGAAGTACCCAATCATTCCCAATGTTCGGTTTATTGGGTTTTACTTTACCAGTAGTCCAGATGTTTCCTTTTTTATCTTCGATTATTGCAGAAGCACCCCTCTGCGATACCTTTGTAAAGGCACTGCCGTCATAACGCCAACATCCCAGAATCTGCGCGAACCAATTTTACTTGAGATTTTGGTAAACAGTTTTCCATCGTATCGGAAAACACCATCCCATGATGCAGCAAACAAAATGTTTCCGTTTTTATCTTGCTTTACATTCCGAACCATCGTGTGAGGCCCGTAGGTAGTGACGGTGTCTTTGATATCGTTATTGATATTATCTTTATGTGGTTCAGTTTGCGTTTGTCCACAGGCGGTATGAAGAACAACCACCAGGAACAAAGCATATACTTGTATGTATTTCATAATTTACTTGCTCAGCAACCGCCTTTGCGAGGGGGATGTTTATAAATTATTTTACTATCCCGTTCTGCATATTCGCCCGATACTATTGAATATGCATACTTGGGCGCGTGCGATACGCTATGGCTTCTTATAATTATTTTGTCGTTAACCTTCAGACTATGTAGCTGCTGAGGCTCATCGTCAAACCTGAGAATATAATCGTCACCATTAATTCTGGCCATTACTCCGAAACCTAATCGTGAGCCTGGCGGAAGAGAAAGAGAGGTTACAACTGCCGTCATATTGGTATAATCATTAATGTGTTTCCTTATTTTAGCTTCAGCGGCATACACTTTTTTACCTTCAGGAGACGCTTCCCATTTTTTGAACAGTAGCCCACCAGGGGTAGCCTCCCATTGTTTCAATGCGGCTTCCCTTTCAGCAGCAGAGAGTGGCTTTGGGGCCGGTTTTTTAGAAGTTTCATTTTTGATTTCGCGATTGGCAAATACTAGTCCGCTTACCACAACCAGCAGTAAGGTCAGCGCATAAATAACTTTTTTCATATTTTTCATAGTTTTAATTAACATAGATCTCCAGATAAATCAGATCCGTTTAAGGCATCTTTTTAGTTTTCGTATCCTTTTAAAGTTGATGCAACAAAAATACTTTGATAATATTCAGACGAAGGCACCTGGATTGTAAATTAAAATGTAACCTTTGTAAATAATATCTTGACATTATGCCTGATATCCGAAATCTCCTGTCCGGAAAACGTAAGTACGTGGGTGGATTGTTACTACTCATGTTTATCTCTATAATCGGCCTGGCTTTCAGTTTGGCTGGCAGTGACGGCTATGATGTCGCCCGGAGAGAAATCTTACTCCGCCGGATCGGCCATGAAATATTATTGCAGTCCGGCGACAGTACATCACGGGTACTTCCGGTAAAAAAGATCGCCGAAAATGAATACCAGGTCAGTTTTGAGAATGATCTTACCTTTCAACCCGGCTTCCTGGTGAATACTACCCAGCGTTTGTTAGCCGGAGACCCGCTTACACGTGATTATGTTGTTAACATACTGAACTGTGCAGATGGCAGTGTAGCTTATGGATATGCCATATCCAAAGATTAGGAAGATGATATTGTAGCCTGTTTAGGAAGGAAGCAACCCAAAGCATGTTACCTGATCGACATTAAATTTAAACCAACGGCTATCATTACAGCAAAGACTAAATATTTCCTGGGGACAATGTCATTTTTAGCATTAGCCGGATTTATTTTTTTGAGACCTGTTAAGCAGCGGAAGGCCTTACCGGAGAGTGGGAATACTGATATGTCAACACCTGAGAGCCGGCATACTGATATGTTCACTTTGGGCTCAATGTCGTTCGACACAGAGGCCCGTAAGCTCATGATAAATGGAAACACCATAGAGCTGACCAGGACTGAAACCCGTGTACTACGCATTTTCGCGCTGTCGCCTAACAAGGCTATAGATCGAAGCCAGCTACAAAAAGAGATATGGGAAGATGTAGGTGTTATAGTAGGCCGCTGCCTCGCTATGTTCATATCAAAACTCAGAAAAAAACTGGAATTTGATCCGAACATCAAGATTGTTGTTATACGCGGCAAAGGTTATAAGCTGGAAATTAGCTCTTAAAAAGAATCCCCTAACTCAAAACAGATCTTTTAGGATATAAAAACGGCACCATTTGAAGACAAATGGTGCCGTTTTGCTTTGGTCGGGATGACTGGACGACCGAGGACCCACTCAGGAGCGGGTTTGCGCCGAAAAAAGCATTTGGTTCACCAGTTAGTTCCTGCACGTTTTGTGTTAAAATAAGCTGGTAAAGTCAAAACGAATTTTTGGAATTTCATTCCTTGAAATGCTTTCTGTCAGGACGACAGTTCGACCAATGTATTCTCAAAAAAATAAAAGTCAATAATTTGCAGCCAATAACCAGTTGGATTTGCCAATTAGTCCCTGTGCCTTTTTTGTAAAGAACTGCGTAGCTAAGATAATACAATTTGATATGATTTTGTACGCCTATTGGCGGTTTTGGTCGGAACGGAAATATTTTGATTCCAATAGGTCGCAACTCTTCGGTTCTCGTATTTTATATCGTCATTTTATTAGATATAATTTAGAACAGGCGCCAAATATAAAGGTCAGGCTCTGTCAGCCTGACCTTTATCTGCAATTGTTATTCGGATTGGACCAATTACGCTATAAAATTTATTCTGTTCAAACTTTATCAACTGGTCAAATGTCTTCTTCTATTCTTCGTAAATTGCATAGATGCAGGAGCCCACAATCCAGTATGCATTCATCGTAGAAAACCTAGTATAGAAAATGGCGGCATCATCACTATACATTAAATTATTGTATATTGTGAAATAGGATTTATTTCAACCCTAAAACATGAGTGTTGCAACTAATTTTGGAAATTTCTGTACCAACCGATTAGTCGACCTCGCTGAAAACGTTTACCCGGCTAAGTTAGAAATTAGCGGTGATCATTCCAAATGATATAAAATGATGCTAAAACAATCCATGGTTTCAAATTGGGTAAATTCAAAATCCGCGACACCGTCGCGGATTTTCCGTTTAAGTAACTGAGATTCCCCATCGCTAATTTGAATTGCAGTGAAAGCAGTCCAGGCCGAGGGCTCCCCGAGCACTTTTTAATCTTCAATTGTGACGTGCGCAAATCTATGAACAATAGGTGAAAGCCAGATGAGATTCACGAGTGTGAAGGTAGCGTCCGGTTTACATGAGCACGAGTAACAGTCTAAAGATTTAGATAGCGTAAAATAAAAGCAAATAAACTTATCTAAATGCGCGCTAAAGGCATCTCCTTACCTTGAAATACCTTTTTTTCGGGCGCCTTAAGTGATAATTAAGTGATCGTTACTTCAAGGTGAATTGTGGTTACATTACGGGGTGATGAATGGATTAAACCATATAAGACACATAAGCTAATTGACTTTATGTCTTATATGGAAAATTCAATCTGTGATCAAAATAGTTGCTTTGTTTCTGACTGCAACGGCTGTGAGTATTAATTCCAACCACCGCCAAGGGAGCGGTAAAGCTCAGCTACGGCGCTAAGCTGCTGGCGCTTTACTGAGGCCAGTTCCAGTTCGCTTTGCAATACATTACTTTGGGCGGTGATGACCTCCAGGTAATTAGCCATGCCATTTTTAAACAACAGATTGGCATTGCCTGTGGCCTGCTGTAAGGTGCGTACACGGCTGGCAATAATAGCCTGCCGTGCTTTCAACTTTTCAATTTTAACCAATGCATCGGATACTTCACTGGCGGCATTGAGCACTGACTGGCGGAATTGCAGCACCACCTTCTCGCGCTCAATTTTTGATACTTCGTATTGGGTCTTCAGTTTTCTGCGGTTTAAAACCGGTTGTAAAACACTTCCGGCGACAGTTCCGAACAATGATGCCGGTATATTGAACCAATTGCTGGCTTTCAATGAATTTACGCCACCCGTGGCTGTTATATTTAGTACCGGATACATGCTGGCTTTATTAAAGCCAACATTTGCGTTGGCCACACTAAGCGCTAACTCGGCACTGCGAACATCAGGTCTGCGGCTCACTACCGCTGATGGCAGACCAGCAGATATGCTTTCCGCCACAGTAAGCTGGTTTAAACGCGTACTGCGCTCAATATGATCCGGCAAAGCGCCGGTAAGAACGCGCAGGGCATTTTCCTGTATGGCGATGTTCTGCTCAAATTCAGGCACCAGGCCGGCAGCTGCCAGTTGCTGTGCTTCTGCCTGCTGAACAGCCAGCGAACTGACCTGTCCTGCCTGCAACTGCAATTTGATAATTTTCAGTGTACTATCGTTCAACCTGAGGTTGCGCCGGGCAATATCCAGCTGTTCATCAAGCATCAACAGGTTATAATAGCCTTGTGATACAGATGACACAATATTGGTCTGGATCGCCTTCCTGGCTTCGGCGGTTTGCAGGTATTTTGCCAGCGCAGCTTTGCTTTGATTGCGGATCTTGCCCCAGATATCGGCCTCCCATGACAAGGAAAGGCTGGCGTTGTAATCTTCGATATGGTTAGTGCCTAAAAACTGTCCCAGGGTCAGGCCATTCAAACTATTGTCTGATGGGCGGTTGGTATTTGCAGAAACGTTTAAACTTACCTGAGGCGTATAGTTAAATTTGATCTGTTTGAACAGCAGTCGTGAGGATTCCATGTTTCTTAATGCGATCTGCATATCAAAGTTATTTTTGATCGCACTATCGATCAGCTTTTGCAGGATCTCATCGGTAAAAAAGTCTTTCCACTGTATGTTAGCGATGCTACTCGTATCGGCAGTGGCAACTGCATTCCTGAACGCTGAAGGCAATGCTAGTTTTGGAGTTTCCATGTTCCTGGAAACGTTACAGGCGTTTATGATCATTAATAAGATTGCTGCGCTTAATATCTTTTTCATCTGTTTGTAGTTCGTTTTTTACTTGTGATGAAGCTGTCAGATTTATTCATTTCATTGTATGAACTAAAAAATCATGATGGTTTCATTATACTCGTGGCCAGCTTTGTCCGGATCTTTTTCGACCGGTGTACCGTTGACTTTCTCCTGCAGGTGCTGGAATATGACGAACAGGACCGGGATAATGAAAAGTCCTAATAATACACCGGATACCATGCCTCCGGCAGCGCCGATGCTAATCGAATGATTACCTTGTGCAGACGGTCCGGTGGCAATACTCATCGGGAATAAACCGGCCACAAAAGCCAGTGAGGTCATGATGATTGGACGGAGTCTTAGCTTCGCTGCCTCTATTGCCGCATCGAATAAAGACAGACCGGCCTTTCTTCGCTGCACCGCGAATTCAACGATCAGAATCGCATTCTTAGCCAGCAAACCTACCAGCATGATCAGCGCTACCTGAACATAGATGCTGTTGGAAATACCAGTTAAACCAATGGCTACGAAGACACCGAATATTCCGGTGGGCAAAGATAAGATCACCGCCAATGGAAGGATATAACTTTCTTATTGCGCTGCTAGCAGGAAATAAACAAATCGCAGACATAAGATAAAAACGAGGGTTGACTGTCCTCCGGAAGCTATCTCTTCACGCGTTTGACCGGAAAATTCGTAAGTGTATCCCTCTGGCAGCTGCTGTGCAGCCACTTCCTCGACCGCTTTGATGGCAGCACCCGAACTGAAGCCAGGCTTGGGTATCGCGTTGACAGAGATCGAGTTGAACATGTTATATCTTGAAACCGTCTCCGAACCGTATACCCGGCTTAGTTTCACGAGGGTATTCATCGGCACCATATCACCTGCCTTATTCTTAACAAAAACGCGGTCTATAGTTGAAGGATCTGCGCGGTCAATAATATCAGCCTGAACCATCACCCTGTAATATTTACCAAAACGGTTAAAATCTGACGCCTGGGCGCTGCCGAAATAAGCCTGCATGGTTTCCAGGATATCTTTTACATTGACTCCAAGCTGGCCTGCTTTATCATCATTAATTTCCATTTGTAATTGTGGATAATCAGCTTTAAAGCTGGTAAATGCTACACCAATCTCAGGGCGTTTCATTAATGCTGCAATAAATTGCTGGGAAATACCACTGAATTTATCCAGTTTACCACCTGTTTTATCCTGTAAGACCAAGTCCAAAGCTTCCACGCTGCTGAAACCAGGAACTGTCGGGAAACTGAAAACGAATGCACCAGCCCCGGTAATTTCACTCATTTTACCTCTTGCCTCATCCATAATAGCATCGAGATTTTTTACCTTACCCCGCTCTTTGCTGGGTTTTAATAAAATGTATATGATCCCTTTAGACGGACTCATGGAATTGGTGAGCACGTCAAAACCGGAAATGGCGGTCACAAAGCGTACAGCCTCCATTCTCTTTAAGGAGGTTTCCGCCTCTTTCATTACTTTCTGGGTTCCATCCAGTGTCGTTCCCGATGGCGTATTTAATGCAATAGCGATAAATCCCTGGTCTTCTGTGGGTATAAATGCTGAGGGTGTAAATTTTACTATCACTACCGTAGCTAGCGCTACCAGGGCCAAACCTGTCATGCCTAACCATTTATGATTGATCAGGAATTTTAAGCCGCCCACATAACGGTTGGTTAACGCATTGAAACTGCTGTTAAACCCGATGAAGAACTTTTCTTTAAACCCTTTTTTAACCGGTATTTCTTCTCCATTTGTATGAGCACCATGGACATCTTTCAGGAACAAAGCTGCCAATGCAGGGCTTAAAGTCAGGGCGTTTACAGCCGAGATAGCGATAGCTATGGCCATGGTAAAGGCAAACTGACGGTAGAACAAACCGGTAGAACCTTCCATAGAACCCACCGGCACGAACACCGCTGCCATTACTAAAGTGATAGAGATGATCGCCCCGGAAATTTCATGCATGGCTTCATGGGTAGCCGCTTTCGGTCACAGGCCCTTATGCACCATTTTGGCATGAACCGCCACGACATCCACAATCGCATCATCCTCCACAATGCCGATGGCCAGGATCAGGGCAAACAGGGTTAGTAAATTGATCGAGAAACCAAATATATGCATGAAAAAGAAGGTACCTAATATGGCTACCGGAACAGCAATTGCAGGGATCAAAGTTGAGCGGAAATCTTGCAGGAACAGGAATACCACAACAAATACCAGAATAAAGGCTTCGATCAATGTATCCTGTACCTGCGCAATGGATTCATCTAAAGCTATTTTAGTGCTAAAAAAGATCTGGTGTTTTATTCCGGCCGGAAAACTTTTTGAGGCCTTTTCCATCGCTTTTCGTACCGCTATCTGTGTTTCATTGGCGTTTGCGCCTGATAACTGAAGGATACCAATAACTACACCCTTTTTACCACTTAAACGGGTTAAGCTGTTGTAAGAAAAGGTGCCCAGTTCTACTCTCGCTACATCTTTTAAGCGAAGTACCGAACCATCAGCGTTCGATCTGATCGCGATATTTTCATATTCTTCCGGCTTGGTAAATTTGCCTTTGTATTTGATCACATATTCAAATACTTCTTTACTGTGCTGGCCAAATTTACCGGGCGCTGCTTCCAGGCTTTTGTCCTGAATGGCCTGCGTTACCTCGTTAGGGCTGATCTGATGGGCTGCCATCTGGGATGGGTTTAACCAAATCCGCATAGAATAGTCTTTTGAGCCGCCATATAAACTTGCCAGACCAACACCCGGTATACGTTTTAGCTCCGGAATGATGTTGATCTCGGCATAGTTTCCTACAAAAGTCTGGTCATACCTGGATTCATCTTCGGTATACAAACCGATACCCATCATAAAAGTAACATGTTGTTTTGATGTGGTGATCCCTTGCTGAACCACTTCGGCAGGCAGATGACTCAATGCCTGTGACACGCGGTTCTGTACGTTGATCGCTGCCTGATCAGGGTCCGTACCCAGTTTAAAATAAACGGCGATTGATAAGGTACCATCATTACTGGCAGTTGAATTCATGTAGGTCATATCTTCAACACCGTTGATCGATTCTTCCAGCGATGGCGCTACCGAACGTAGAACCGTTTCGGCATTTGCCCCCGGGTACAGCGCACTGACGACTACCGAAGGAGGCGCAATATCAGGGAACTGCTGTATGGGCAACTTAATAAGGCTGATTACACCCAATATCACCAGTATAATGGAGATAACGGTGGCCAGTACAGGTCTTTGTATAAATATTTTGAACATGGTCGTAGAACTTATTTGTTGCTAATTAATTGAGCAGCCATAGCGGCTGTTTGTTGAGGCTGGATCACCTGTCCTTCCTGCAAGCGGTCAAGGCCGCTCAGCACGATCTGGTCGCCAGGTTTCAAACCATCTTTAATCAGATAGTTTGTTCCGGTTTTTCCGATCACCGAAATCGGCGTTTTGGTTACTTTGTTGCCTTTACTCAGGACAAATACAAAGACTTTGTCCTGCATCTCCAATGTTGCTGACTGCGGAACTAAAATCGCCTTGTCATGTATCAGACCTAAGCGAAGCTTACCGGTATTTCCTGAACGTAAATTCCCACTGGCATTGGGGAAAGTAGCCCTTAAAGTTATCGCAGCAGTACCTTTATCAAACTGACCACTGATCACATCGATTTTTCCTTTAAGAGGATAAACAGAATTATCGGATAACAGTAATTCAACAGGCGGTAGATGTTTAATCCTGTCGGCCGGGGTTTTTCCGGGATAGTTTTTGTTGAAACTGTTGAAATCATTTTCCGCCAGGGCAAAGTAAACATACACCTGGTCGATATCGGACAACTGGGTTAATGGAGTTTGATCGGCAGGTGAAACCAAACTTCCCTGTTTTTTAGGGATCAGGCCGATGTAGCCGCTTACTGTCGCCTTGACATTGGTATAGCCTAAATTAATCTGGGCTGAAGCCACACTGGCTTTGGCCTGTTCTGCATTTGCGCGCGCGATCTGATAAGCGGTTTTCGCTGTGCGCAGCTGAAATTCTGAAACGACTTTGTTTTCAACCAGCGGAGTTAATTTATCGACCTCTAATTGTGCGTTTAAAACCGCAGCTTCTGCGGCCTGCAGGGTTGCCTTGGCGTTGTTTAACGCCTCCTTATAAGGTAGGGCATTGATTAGAAATAGCGTTTGCCCGGCAGATACATAGGCACCTTCGTTAACCAGTACGCTTTGTATATACCCGCTCACCTGCGGACGCACCTCTATGTCCACTGTTCCCTTAATAGAAGCAGGATATTCGGCGAAAGTGGTTTCGGGGCTTTCATTAACCATGGCAACCGGTAACGCAGGCGGAGGCGCAGCGGCTGAGTGATCAGTTGAAGCTTTACAGCTGACGAGACTGATAACCGCTAACATAAAAACGACCAAATGTCTGGACCGCTTAAGCCGTTTAACGGCGTTAAGCGACTCAAAAAAATAATTAGTAACATTCATGAGATTATATATTTTAATATTTATTTAATGGATTATGTGTGATAAATTTTAACAGCGTTAAATTATCGGGTAAAAAAAATTAACTGTTTATGGATAAGGTGATGCCCTTGATGGCGTCTTTTAAAATTTGCTGGTTTAGCTGATCGGTTGTTCTTCCATTCAGGTGAACTAAGTTGATGGATACCAGTCCGTGAATGACCGACCAATAGGTATGATATTTCAAGCAGATACTCTCTTCAGCAATCGGTTTTTTCCTGAACAGGGATTCGATGACCTCGGACAGCATTGCATAGAGGTTGTCAATTTCAGGTATCGAACTGCTATCGCTGCAGCGAACCATGTCTACTCCGTACATTAGCCGGTAAAATTCCTGGTGAGTAAAAGCGAAGTTCCAATAGGCAATCCACATGGCTTCCATTTTATCTTCTGCTTTTTCGTATCTGTCACGGGCCTCACGTATCTCCCTGGTCAAAATCAGATAACCTCTTCTGGTTAACTCCAGCAAAATGCCTTCTTTGTTGGTGAAGTATTCGTAGATAATGGGTGCTGTATATTCAATCTGATCTGCAATTTTGCGCATACTCAGCGCTTGCCAACCCTCAACCTGGGCAATGTATAATGCAGCATTCAGAATGTTTGTCCTGGTTTCGTCTTTCAGACGAAGTATTCTTTCTTTACTTCCCACTACCTACACTAGTTAAGGGCATAACAGCGAGGGTAGCTGTGGTCATTTTTGTTTTCATATTCTTATTTGTTATTGATAAGGCAAATTTACCCTGGTTTGTCAAGAGCCTATTTCATGAGAAGCTCAAAAACTATCGTATAAAGTTCAGTACATCTCACGGAGAGTTTGGGTGCACAATGGTCTGCCATCCTCTTAAGTGATTGATAAATCGCTCGCTAAGTCCTCCCTGACGCAGGTATTCGGCCATCACCGGGAGTTTGGGGCTGTGATACATCGGGTTTGCTTTTACCTGAAGCGGGAAGTCCCGCTGAATGATGCCCGCCCGCGCGATCAGCACAAAATCGCAACCTTCATCCAATAGCTCTGCGGCACGCTGTCCACTGTAGATCTTTCCGGCTGCCCCTAACCGGACGCCTTTGCGCGGTATTTCTGTAAAGACGCTAAGCATGGTTTTTCCCCGGAATAATCCTTCCCGAACAACCTGGGCTGAATCCCACAGCGCCAGGTCCAGGTAGTCGATCAGCTCGCGATTAAAGAATTCTGCAGTGACTTCCCTCAATTCCTCCAGGACCAGTCCATAGCGCTCGATCGACAAGCGC
This sequence comes from Chitinophaga sp. GbtcB8, assembly GCF_019091455.1. Lineage (GTDB taxonomy): Bacteria > Bacteroidota > Bacteroidia > Chitinophagales > Chitinophagaceae > Chitinophaga. Next base: position 79,233 of record NZ_JAGXJN010000016.1, on the reverse strand, counting down.
CAGCCAATCTGAAAATCAGGGCCGCATGCCCGGCGAATGCCTTCAATCACCTCGATGGTTCGCCGTGCACGGTTCTCCAGGCTGCCTCCATACTTATCCTTGCGGTCGTTCAAATAGGGTGACATGAATTCCGAGAGTATCCATCCGAAGGCGCCGTGTACGGCTACGCCATCGAACCCAGCCAGTTGTGCTCTTTTTGCAGCAGTGATAAAGCTGTCGCGGATTCGCTCCACTTCTTCGGTGGTGATTGCCCTTATACCCGGCAAAGTCCCGCTCGAGGCAGGAGCCGGTACTCCCCCCAGCAGCGGATTTGCACGGTGTCCCGCATGGTGTAACTGTACCGCAGACAATCCGCCACCCTGACGGATGACTGATGCCATCTTTGCCAGGCCAGGCAAATGGTCATCACTGTGAATACCCAACTGGCGCGCGAACGCGATCCCCTCAGCTTCCACAGTCGTAGCGCAGGTTTGGATCAATGCGTAACCACCTTGGGCAAGCTGTTCCATCCAAATCTGATCGAACTCGGATGCTGTGCCGTCATATTCACTTTGTTGATTGGTCAGCGGCGCCATCATGAAGCGATTTCTCATTGCCGGGCCATGCAACAGCGGGAGTGGCTTAAATAAATTGGAAACGGACATTTGATTTGAATTTTATTGAAATTGTTATGCGCTTTGAATGGGGAAAAATTAGCCTCCCTTTTAGCGCTTCTATTTCATGAGATGTAGGGATGTTAGGTGGTCGTGGAGCGTATCATTTCAATAAGCGGATTAATCAGTTTTCGGTACCTGGAAGATCATCGTGTGTAACAGTCAACAATTCACGGATCATCATGGCTGTAGCTCCCCAGGCTTTATAACCATTCAACTCGTGATAAGGTGTCAAGACCACATCGCCAGGTATCCGGATTTAGGTGCACCCTGCGATCTTTGGATCAGAAAAATAGCTTTCCATGTAAGTTTAGCCTCTCTTAATTTCAGCATTCACAAGTGTCGCCTGAACAGGATTGCCCATTATTAGCTGGGGAAACATTTAGGTTACTCAACCAATTGTCGACAATTACTTTTAGGCTGTCATAATCCTGAAATCCACGAGTAATCACTTTAGTATTTCCATTTTCCAAAGTGAGCATCGTTGGAAATCCCTGAACGCCCAGCTGTCTGCTAAACTGAAACCCTTGATTTGTTTTTCGTTTCATTTCTTCGGAATGGAACTTTTCTAAAAAGATCTTCTTTTCAATTCCAAATTCTTCGGCCAGCCGCGCCAGCACAACATCGTTTGTGATATCTTTACCCTCCACGTAGAATGATTTTTGCATCAGGCTCAAAAATTCGAAATCCTGTTTTGGCAATAATTCCTGCATGACGGTAAGTGCACGGCTTGACGGTTCTGTATCATAGCGGAAGGTTTCAGAAATGAATTTCATCGAATGGTCGAAAAACTGTCTACTTCGTTGGTTTACATTTCTCCAATGAAATGCCAGGAAATCTTTATACTCCTGATCAACAACTTGCTGACTATAAGGTGAAAATCCACCGGAGATAATTTGCAGATCAATGTCAGGATAGTTCTCTTTTAATTTTTTTACCGCAGGGCTAAACCCATAACACCATGAACACATGGGGTCTGTGAAATAAAACATTTTCATAATTCTATCTTTAATAAGACAAAATTAGACCCGTTTTTAAAGAGGCAATTTCTTGAAAAGGTCAAAAACTATCGGATAGAGTTCAGTGTCATTTGAGCAGACAGTAAGAAAAAATTATCCATGATAATATCGCATTTGTCCATTGCTTATTATTTACGGAATCTCCATATTTATCACCTGTTTAAATACCGGAAGATTGCGGATCGTAAATACCATCTTTACTGACGAGCAATATTTGGTGAATCTAATGCAACTCATATATGATGATAGATCTTAATTGTAGTAGTATCATTAAGGAGAATCCTGAAGTTTTATCCTGGAACGAAGATATTTATGTCATGCACTACAGGCAGCCGCAGGAAATAAAAAGGGCTAACATGTGTGTGCATATGAACCTGATTAGTATCGTCTTGCAGGGAACAAAAGAAATTCTTGACCACGGCAGTAAAATGATCGTCCCCACAGGCTCAGGCTTTTTTATGAAAAGAGGTTCCTATGTAGTTTCTGATAAAGTTGATGATCCGGATAGTGGTTATGAATCCATTATCATTTTTTTCTCAGACGCATGGCTGCGCTCGCAGGCCGAGAGTATTCTGGCATGCTCCAACGGAGCAACATCACCCACGTTAAATCAAGCCTGTCGTGATATGTCCTTGCTTCCAAAAGATGATCTGATGAGCATATTGACATCGCAACTATTATCCTGTTTTACAGTGGATGCAAATCCTGAGCGCTTACAATCCTTCTTACCTGTCAAAATACGGGAACTGTTACAAGTGTTAGTATCCGGCCCCGGAGGCCAACATTTTGAAACGCAGCTGCGCAGCCTGGACACCTTTGTAGATCCCGACCTGTTGCTGCTGATGCAAAGTCATTATAAAGAGAATATTTCCCTGGAGCAATACGCTTTCCTTGCCAATTGCAGTCTTTCCACCTTTAAACGCAGGTTCAATCAGACCTTCAGGACGAACCCAGGAAAATGGATCATGCAGCGCAGGCTGGAGGAGGCTTACCGGTTGCTGCGATCAGAAATGAACATTACCGAGATCGCTTACGAGGTAGGTTTTGAAACTCCGGCACACTTTATCGCTTCTTTCAGGGAAAAATACGGTAATACGCCTAAACAGATGCAGCAAAAGCTGGTGGCTAGTAGTGGCGCTTAGAAAACGATATTTTACACCATGAACAGCAATCCCATACTAAACGAGCGTTACCAATGTCTGGTTAAACTTGCCGCCTTTGCAGCGGAAAATGACGTTGAAGTTTCCAGCTTTACCCAGCATGAAGTACTGGATGCAGCTCTGAATATAAATGCAATCAAGAAGTACTTATTCATGTGCATGCCTATGCGGGGTTTCTTGTCAGTCTTTTAAGCCTACATACTTTTAAACAGGTTCTTGCCCAGCGCGCCGTAGCCGGAAAAAATGATGATCCGGCAGAGACATGGATATCTTCCTTAAAAAGCACATGTTTGATCATCTTTCCGATAGGGCTATCCTGAGCTTTGCGGATCGCGAGATCATTACGGTTTCGGTTCTGGCAGCATTGCATCATCCTTTTATCAGCAAACATATCATCGGATCACTGAACGTAGGCATTACTTCTGTCCAGCTTAAAGAAGTATTTTCTATCATTGAAAAGGTCATTGGTCAAAAGAGGCTGAAAGCGCCGGAAGAATCTTTACCGACCGCTAATTGGACATAAATAAACATCCATGAGATTGTAGTAAATATCCATTTTTCCCTGAAGAGTATCTAACCATCTTTGACAGGCAAAAATTTATATACATAAAAACTAAAAAAAATGTCTGTTCCTGATCTATTTAAGCCGCTCACTTTGCTGCACGGGCCTGAAATGAGAAATCGTTTTATGATGGCGCCGCTCACCAGTCAACAGAGCGAACATGATGGTATTGCTTCCCAGTTCGACCAACTCTGGATCCAGCAGCTAGCACAAAGCGGTTATGCTTTGATACAAACCAGTGCCGCTACCGTAGAAGCAGGAGGCATCGCATTTGAGCGGCAGCTGGGTATCCACAGCGATGACCATTTGCCGGGCCTGGCAAGGATGGCGACAAGCATTCGTGAGGGGGGGGCGCTTTCCGCGGTGCAGTTACACCATGCCGGGCACCGTGCTACTCCTCAATGGGGAGGTATACAGTCGCCTGCGTCAGGAAAAACGGTATCGGGTGTAAAGGCGATCACGACCGAAGAGGTAGAGCGAATTCGCGATAGCTTTATAGCTGCAGCAAAGAGAGCTGAGTCGGCAGGATTTGATGGCGTATCGGTACACGGTGCTTTCGGATGGATCCTTTCAGAATTCCTGTCTCCGAATTTAAACGACCGGACGGACAAATATGGAGGCAGCCTGGAGAACCGTGCACGGCTAACCATCGAGGTGATTGAAGGCATTCGCCGGGCATGTGGCCCTGATTTTCAGATTGGCTGGCGCTTATCGATTGAGCGCTACGGACTTCGCCTGGAGGAACTGCGTGAGATCACCGCTGATATTTTTGATCGCGAGCTCATTGACTACCTGGACCTGGCATTGTGGGATTCAGCCCAGGTTGTTCGGGAGGGAACATTCAAGGGGAAGACCCTGCTCAGTGTTTTTACAGAACTCACCCGTAAGGGTGTTCGTTTAGGGGCAGCCGGAAAGATCTACAGTGGACAGCGTGCCGCGGAGCTATTGAATGAAGGTTGCGATTTTGTGCTGATCGCGCGGGCTGGCATTTTGCAGCGGGACTTCCCACTTCAGGTAAAAGCGAACCCGATCTACGAAAGCCCCAAGATGCCGGTGACGGCCGAATACCTGCGCCAGGGGGGATTAAGCGAGCGTTTTATCGAAACCATGCGGGGATGGCAGACCTTCGTTCGTCCGGGTTCTCTTTAAGGTATGTCCTTAGTATAAAAAGTCTCCATGATATAGTAAAGATCATCCATTCTCTAAGCATCATTATTGCCACAACTTTGCACTATAAAAAATGGTTGATATGAAAAAAACAGCGATTATTATTCTTTCTGACCCCAAGGCTGGTTCAGAAGAAGCACTTGGACGCGTATTTAACGCTTTGGCATCGGCATATGAATTCAAACATGCAGGTGAAGATGTAAAGATCATTTTTCAGGGAGCAGGTGTAAGATGGCCTGAACAATTGGAGAAATCTGAACACCCGGTTCATGGACTTTATTCGGAAGTTAAAGATCATGTTCATGGTCTTTCTAAAGGCTGCGTTGCGGTGTTTGGTACTGAAGTTTCCGGTTATGATTTGTTGAACGATAACGAAGTACCAGGTACTGCCGGCTTGCCGAGTTTCCTGAACCTGAGAAACGAAGGTTACGATCTTTTGATTTTATAAATAGGTGTCTGAACTGTCCTTTGCTTCCGCGAAGGACAGTTTTTAATTCCAGGACTATGGTGAATTTTTTGAGTAAATTAACAGGATCATTAAGGGAAGTTATGCAGGCAGAATATCAATATTATATGGGCCAGTGTCTGGAAATCGCTAAAGCTGCACTGGCAGCGGGTAACCCTCCTGTGGGTGCTATTGTTGTTTTTGAAGACAAGGTGATTGGCACAGGACAGGAGGCTGGTAAGTCAACTGGTGATATCACCAATCATGCAGAAATTTTGGCGGTCCGCTCAGCGATCAGAAACGGATATGCAGAACAGTTAGCAATGTCGAAAATGTATACTACACATGAACCTTGTATCATGTGTTCCTATATGATCCGGCACCACAGGATACCTGAAATCATTTTTGGCACATCCGTGCCGTATATTGGTGGATTGACCTCGCAGTTTAGTGTTCTTGCAACTGAAGCGGTACCGAAATGGGGAAACAAACCCAAAGTGATCAGTGGCATCTGTCTTGAGGAGTGCAATGCACTTAGCGATCAATTTTTAAAAACGTTAAATAAAACCTAAACACGATGTTGTCACAATCCGTTTACACGCTTGTCAATAAACAGAATGGTAACTTGTCGTTCAAAGTTTTTGAGTTTGACAACAGCAGTTATTTTGATCATATTCAGCGAAACAATTATTTCACCCTGATCATTATTACCTCAGGTGAGGGATTGGCCAAAGTAGATCTTTGTGAGTATCCGTTTAAGGAAAATACCCTGTTCGCTTTTTACCCTTATCAGCCATTCATGCTGATTTCAAAAAGACCATTAGTTGGGATTTCCATTCAGTTCCATCATGATTTCTTTTGCATATACAGGCACCATAAAGAGATCGCGGCCAATGGTATATTATTTAACAATGTTTATGAGCAACCATTCATCATCCTGGATGAAAATGCAAAGATAGCTTTGTTAAATATCGTCAGAGAAATCGTAGCTGAGCTGAAAACAGACGCTTTAAGAAGAGATGAAGTCCTTGTTTCTTATCTGAAGATAATGTTAGTGCTTGCCACCAGGATAAAAGTCCAGCAGCAGTCTATCCAGGAGACAAAGGCGCTTAGCGGCAAACAACAGGCCATTGTACAAAATTTAAGAAATGCTATTGAGGAAAATTTCCGGATGATGCATTCTGCCAGTGATTACGCGGATATGCTGCACGTAACACCAGTTGCCCTTGCCAGGGTTACTAAAAATCATTTCAATAAAACACTTTCGGACCTGATTACCGAACGGATCATCGTTGAAGCAAAAAGGGAATTATACCTTACAGATAAAACAGTTAAGGAAATCGCCTATGAACTTGGCTACGACGACGAGTACTACTTCAGCAGAGTATTTAAGGTCAAAACAGAGATTTCGCCGCAGATTTACAGAGAGACGATAGGTTTTAACAAGGGAGCATCGTAAATAATTCTGTTCAAAATGGATGTTGAAGATGGAATAACAGCAGTTGTAAAGTGTTTGAATCTAAAGATATCGGTCGCTTTATTGTAAATTTTGAAGTTGGGTATTACTGTGATAAAGATGCCATACAAGATGCAATAAATCGCCGAAGCATGTTTAATATTATTGATCATGCCTCTGGCTTTAAAGCAGACTTTGTTGTTTTGAAGTCTGATCCGTTCAGACAAATGGAGTTCAGCAGAAAAGTACAAATAGATTTTTACGGTCAAGTTGTCTATGTCGTTTCGGTTGAAGATCTGCTTATTTCTAAACTTATATGGATTCAAACTTATCAATCTCCGATACAAATGGAGGATATCAAAAATCTGGCTTCGCTCGAAAACCTGGATTGGAACTATATTAAAACCTGGATTAGCAAACTTAATCTAAGTACTTTTAATCTTCTTGAAATATGACAGATACTCCTGTTCACATAAAACAACTGCAACTAAAAATCTGGCTTTCCAAATCCCCAATAGAAAGGCTAAAACAGATGATGGAAGATAATACTGCCTTAAATTCTTTTTGGGCAGCGGCTAAAAAACAAAAAGAGCCAATTTCCATCCCTGTCCATCGGTTAAATCAATAGATAAGAATAACCAACACTAGTCGTATTCATCTGGTAGATTTTCCAAGTTGAAATGTTTAAGCAAGAAGGAAAAATATATACCCCACTAGGAAGGAGTTTAGCTAATGTTGTATTGGCTTAAAGATTATTCCATTTAAACAAAAATGGGAACAAATGTGACTATCTCTGTCCATTTATTCCCATTTTGTATTCTAAGTCGGGATGACAGGATTCGAACCTGCGACCACGTCGTCCCGAACGACGCGCGCTTCCGGGCTGCGCTACATCCCGAGGTCCCCAATTGGGAACGCAAATGTAAGAAGCTTTTTTATTTATTACCAACTTTCATTCATATATTATTTTATGACAATGCGTTACTCCCGAAAGCTCCCTGCCCTTGCCTTAACTCCCAGGCCCCTGCAATGGCTTTGGCATTTTCATCCGGCGGCCTAGTACTATCAACTTCAAAGTCATATCTGGTAAAGGTATGAACCGTTTCCAGGTCCCTTTTTGCATCGCCAATTCCCCGGTTGCCACGGATTTTTTCCCGCCGTTCCAGTTCCGGCAACGGGCAATGCACCCCCACCAGGAATACGTCCAGGTGCCTTAGTTTTTGGATCAGCTGCTGCAGCTGTTCCTGCGATTCAATAATATAATCCGTAAGCACATTATTGCCTGCATTGGCCAGCCCTGCCAGACAATTAAAATATCCCTCGAAGAGTTTAGGACGGATGGCCGGCCATGAAAACGGGCCTGTTTGATCACGGCGTTTGGGCAAAACCTTTGAGTTGAACATAAAGAAGTCCAATGAAAATTGTAAAAAGGGAACTGTTAACTCAGCTTGTAATGCTTCGCAAAGCGTGGACTTGCCTGCACTGGAAGCGCCATTGAGCAGGATTATTTTTCCGGGAAAATTCTGTATGGCCATGTTTAAAAATAAAGAATAGCGTATATTATTTCAGGTTTTTCCGGGATCAAAAAAGCAGCCGCAAAATCCCCCCTCTTCAAAGTCGTAATTACCCATCATCTATATTGGCTAAATGCCGGATGTTTGCATTGTAAAACAAACGTATTAACAAAACAAACCTATAAAAATGGAAACGCAACAAAAAACACTTATTACTGTAGAAGCCAACGTAAATGCACCCATTGAAAAGATCTGGGAATACTGGGCAAAGCCGGAACACATTATCCGCTGGAGTGCTGCATCAGACGACTGGCACACACCCCGTGCTGAAAACGATCTTCGTACAGGCGGCACCTTTAACTCAAGGATGGAAGCAAAGGATGGCAGCTTTGGTTTCGACTTCGGAGGTGTATATGATGAGGTTAAAGATCATGAGCTTATCCGCTACACCATGGGCGATGGCAGAACCGTAGAGGTAATGTTTACTACCCAGGGCAGCAGCACACAGATAACAGAAACATTTGAAGCAGAGAGCACTAATCCTGTAGAAATGCAACGTGGGGGCTGGCAGGCTATACTGGATAATTTTAAGAAATACACGGAAGCTAATTAATGCCGAACGCTGAACGCTGAATGCTTAACGCTGAAGCCCTTTTGTTCAGAAGCCTTATGTTGGTGTACTGCTGCACTCACAACGCATTAAGCATTCAGCGTTAAGCATTCAGCATTATTTCATTATCCCTGAAACCGCATACGTAGTCATAATCAGTATCGCCATATCCCGGTTCCTGAGAATATAATCTTTTATGGCCTGAATAGATTTTGTCATATGGCTGTTCACCGTGGCCGGTGAAATACCCATAATACGGCCGGCTTCCTCATAGCTCTTACCTTCGATCTTACAAAGCTGGAAAACTCTTTTTCTTTGCGGCGGCAGCTGCTCTATGGCCTGCTTTAAGATAGCAGCGGTTTCCTTATTTTCAAGTAATTCCTGTCCGTTCAGGTAATAGTTGGCGGCATTTATGATCAGGGATTCTATCAGCGCCTGGTCGTGCGCTGCTTTCCGGAAATAGTTATATACCAGGTTTTGAGCAATAGTATACAGGTAAGACTGGAAAGACTTTTCGCTGTCAACAGTCGTACGTGCATTCCAGAGCTTAATGAAAAGTTCCTGTAACAGCTCATCCGCAATGTCAGCACTTTTTACCATCCTTAATATGCGCAAATACAATGGCTTGCTATAGGCCTGGTAAAGCTCGTTAAATGCTGATTCATCACCTTGGTTGAGCCGGAGAAGTAATTTTTTCTGATATGTTTCCTCTACAATTTTCACCAACAGCAGCAAGTTATAACCAAATTTAAAACAATTCGCTCCAATTTTCATATGGGGCGCAGCAGGGGCTTGCTTAAATTATCGCCTGTCAGTAGATTTGCAATCTTTTGCCAGTAATAAATATATGTATAATAAAATAATTAATATGAATTTTCTTAGAGCCGGAGTCATTGGAATTTCACGCAGCGGTGTATTAGCTATTAACCACCGTTCATGAAAGAATTATTTGAAAAATATCTCCGGGATCAATGTTCCGCGGAGGAAATAAAAAACCTCCTGGAGTATTTTGAAGTTCCGGGCAATGAAATGGCTTTAAAGGAGCTGATCCTGCAGGAGCTGCTGCAACAGCAGGAGCTTAGCGTTCCGGTACCTGATGTGGATCAAAGGCTGGCAAACGTTTATAGCAAAGTAACACAACAGATCCGGCAGAAGAAAGCAGTGCATAAATTACGCGGAAAGATCAGCTGGAAACGTATTGCAGCTGCTGCCGCAATAGTAATGATGCTGGGCAGCACATACTACCTGTTCCTGCAAACAGGCCGGCATAAGTCCGTAGCCAGGTATGCCAATGATATAGCGCCGGGAAAAAATTCTGCCACACTCACCCTGGCCAATGGAACAAAGATCGTATTGTCTGATGCAGCCAATGGTAAATTAGCAGAACAGGCAGGGGTAAACATTAGTAAAACCGATAGCGGCCAGCTGGTGTATGAAATAAAAGACCAGCAAACGGCCGGTATGAATGTAATGAATACGCTCACTACTGCCAATGGGGAAACATATCGTTTGCGCTTACCGGATCAGAGCGAAGTATGGTTGAATGCAGCATCTTCCATCAGGTTCCCCGCATCTTTTGCATCGTTAAAACAACGCAGAATAGAATTGAGCGGAGAAGCTTACTTTGAGATCGCCCCGGATGCAGCACATCCGTTTATTGTTAAAACAGACCAGCAGGAGGTACAGGTATTGGGTACCCGCTTTAATATCAATAGCTACAAGGATGCAGATGTTACGGTTACCACTTTGCTGGATGGATCCGTACGGGTAGCAGATGCACTTCCCAACAAAGGTGAGATCCTTAAACCGGGGCAACAGGCCATTGTGAAAGAAAACAGCCGGATCATGATCATGCCGGCAAACATTAAGGCAGCCATGGCCTGGAAGAATGGTTATTTCCGTTTCAACAATGGATCTATAAATGAGATCATGCTGCAGCTTGGCAGATGGTATAATATTGAAGTGAGATACGAAGGAAAGTTATCAGAAGAACGGTTTAGCGGTAACATTTCCCGGAATAAGAATATCAGCGAAGTACTGGATATGCTTAGTTATTCAAATGCCGTAAAGTTTAAAGTAGAAGGCAGGATAGTAACTGTAATGCCTTAAAAGTTATTGACAGGGATCTAATCTAAGAAGGAGAAATTGGTCGTAGGATCACCACCAACCATTAATCTACGCCAATAGAACAACCGGCCTGATTGCATTCAGGCTGGTTGTTTAGCATGACAAACGGAGGAACAAATAATCAACCAAATAATGATCAGATCATGCAGCCCAATGCGGTGCATTTTACAGGAACAATACAAACGAAGTAGAATTATGAAGCTAATCACTTTGCTTTTACTTGCAGGGCTCATGCAGGTAAGCGCCAGTACCTATGCGCAAAAAATTACATTATCAGCCAAAAATGAGGAGCTTATTAATGTTTTTGACCAGATCAGTGATCAGAGCGGTTATGACTTTATGGTAACCAGCTCTATTCTTAAAAAAGCATCCAAAGTAAATATCCAGGTGAAGGATGCCGCCCTCAAAGATGTGCTGGAACTGATCTTTAAAGGCCAGCCGCTTGAATTTACCATCAGGAATAAAACAGTGCTGGTAAAACAAAAGGAACAGGCACAATTAACAGATCCGGGGAATGGCGTAACAGCAACGGTTAATTTTGATGTAAAGGGAAAGGTAGTAGGAGGGGACGGCGCCCCGCTTCCGGGAGCCACCGTAAGGATAAAGGGCAGCCCAAAGCAAACTTTTGCCAATGAGAACGGGGATTTTTATTTGCCGGATGTGCCGGAAAATGCGGTGCTGCTGGTTTCCTTTGTAGGTTATAGAACCATCGCCATAAACGCCGCCGCGGAATTAGGCAGTGTAGCCCTGAACGTGCAAACAGGCGAGCTGAAAGAAATCACCGTTTCTACCGGTTATCAAACACTTTCCAAAGAACGGGTAACAGGTTCCTTTTCCAGCATATCGGCCGGTAAGCTGCAGCAGCAGCGTTTAAGCAGCTTAGGCTCCCTGCTGGAAGGCCGTATACCGGGTTATAATAATGGATTGATCAGGGGCACCACCTCCATGAATGGCGTAACTACTCCATTATATGTGGTAGATGGTTTCCCGGTAGAGAATACACGCTACACAGAAACGGGATCGCTTACAGAAGCGGTGCCCGGCTTAAACCTGGAAGATATAGAAAGCATTACCGTGCTGAAAGATGCCGCCGCAGCATCCATCTACGGCGCCAGAGCTGCTAACGGAGTGGTGGTGATCGTTACCCGTAAAGGTAAAAAAGGGAAACCGCAGATCTCTGCATCCACTACGTTCACTTTTTCCAAACCATACCTGTATACTGGTAACCTTACCAACTCCGCAGATATCGTTGACCTGGAAAAGGAATGGGCTACAGCTAACCCGAATTTAAAAGGACCGGGTGCCGCCGGTTATGCCAGCTCCCTGCTGGATAATATGGCTTATCCCAGCCAGGGCATTAATGCGCTGCTGCGTTATTATGCCGGCACGCTTTCAGAAGCAGATCTTAATACAAAGCTGAACCAGCTGGCATCCGGCGGGTACCAGTATTATGATGATGTTAAAAAATACGCTAAGCGTAATCCCTTTTACCAGCAGCATAATCTGAGCGTGGGCAACTCTACTGAGAGAAATTCATTTTATGCTTCGGTTACCTATCGTCATAACAATTATGAAAATAAATTTGCGAAGGATCAGGTGCTGGGCCTGAACATCAATAATACTTTCAAAGTAAATAAATGGCTGAGCCTTGAGCTGAGCAATTACCTGCAGTATAGTGATGCAAGCACGCAGCAGAATACGCCCTTGTCGCCGGGATACGCCTTTCAGCCTTACGACCGCCTGGTAAATGCAGATGGCAGCCATTTTACTTCCGCTGCTGCTTCCCGCCTGAGTAAGAATACCATGTCGCTGATCAATAACTATCATCTTTACAATATGGACATTACCCCGTTGGATGAGCAGGCCATGAACCTGGGAAAGGACAGGGGTTTCAGCAACCGCTCCTATATAAAGCTGAATGCGGATATTACCAGCTGGTTATCTTATAAATCTACTTTCCAGTATGAATACGCAAATGACCAGTTAGATCAGCTGTACGACAAGAACTCCTATTATGTACGCAGTAAAGTGAATAGCTTTGCCGGGAGCACAGGAGGGGGCGCAACGGTTTTTAATTTACCATACGGCAATATTAATTATTCAGTAAACCAGCGAAACGTAGCCTATAACTTCCGCCAGCAGCTGAATATAGATAAAACCTTCTCAGATAAACATAACCTTACCGCCATAGTAGGCACGGAAACCCGGCAAACCAAGCTGGAATACAATACACGGTACCTGTATAATTATGACCCGGAGGTTTTGACCTATGACCTCATTGATGCCAGGTCGCTGACCAACGTGCAGGGCGCTATACTGGGCGGAGGTAGTTTCAGCGCAAGTGATGTGGCCACACAGCATGAGATCATTAACCGCTTTATATCCATCTATTCCAATGCCGGTTATGCCTACGATAATAAGTACCTGCTCACCGGGAGTATACGCTGGGACCGTTCTAACCTCTGGGGCACCAATTCCAAGTACCAGAATAAACCGCTTTGGTCGGCAGGTGCGGGCTGGAACATCTATAAGGAATCATTCTTTAATGTGAATTGGGTGAACCTGCTGAAGGTGCGTGCATCCTATGGTATCAGCGGTAACATTGCCAAAGACGCCGCTCCTTACATGACGGCATACTACTCTACCAATAACACGGTAGGCGGCTTGCAGGGCACGATTGCTTCCCGTCCTAATCCGTTATTATCCTGGGAAAAAACCACCACTACTAATGTGGGCTTGGACTACGCTATTTTTGATAACCGCCTGAGCGGAACAGTAGATTACTATCATAAACAGGGCAACGACCTGCTGGCCAACACCATGGGTGTACCAACGGAAGGTTTTGGTTATTCAACCTATTCCATTAATAATGGCGCCATGCTTAACCAGGGTATTGAATTATCCCTTTCTGCAGATGTGATCCGCAACAAGGACCTTACCTGGAATGTTACGATGCAGTACGCCCGTAATAAGAACAAGGTTACCTATGTGAATGTGGAGGCGCCGGTTTATTTCCTGCAGCTGGATTATCCCCAGGCTTACCCGCGGATCGGTAATCCCTATAATGCCATTTACAGCTACCGCTGGGCAGGGCTCAGTGAAAAAGGATTGCCGCAGGTATATGATGAAAAAGGCGGAAAAGTGCCTAATTCCCCTGCCACACTGGAATCTATTGTATACAGCGGATCTACCGTACCTGAATACAGCGGTTCATTTAACAGCTCAGTAGCGTACAAAAATTTTGTGCTGTCCTTTTTACTGACTTTTGAAGGAGGCCATAAAATAAGGAATACTTTCCTGCCCATGCTGGGCAATGCCTACAATTCAGCCCTTTTTGGTTATGTATCAGTCATAGGTGTGGTTAATAAAGATATTGAGAACAGGTGGCGCAACCCCGGCGATGAGAACCATACCCAGGTGCCCCGGGCCGTATTTGCAGAAGACCCGGATTACAACAGCCAGAGCTATGATATTTATAAGAACGCGGACATTAATGTGTTGAATGCGTCTAACATGCGCTTGCGCAACATTTCCCTGGCGTATAACCTGCCGGAAAGGGTAAGCCGGAAAGCCGGTGTGGAACATGTAAGACTGCAGTTTAATGCGGAAAACCTGTTTATGATCGCCGCAAATAAAACTGCCAAATATTTATTGGGAGGTTACTATCCGCCCAATTATGTGATGGGTGCTTATCTGAATTTTTAAAAAAACTGGCCGTTAAAAATATTATCGATGAAAAGTATACTGTTAAATACGATCAAGATTGCTGCACTGCTGCTGGTAATAGGTCTGAGCAGCTGTGAAAAATACCTGGACATTGTGCCCAAGGGGAAGAAGATCCCGGCCACCCTGGCCGACTTTGACGCCCTGCTGCGGGATGAATATGGCAACCAGCGCATGGATATTACCCAGGCTATTCTTTTGCTGAATGATAAATTTGAGACTTCCTCAAACCTAAGCTACTACAAGCTGTATAATGCCAATTATAACTGGGATGAAAGTGCAGACCGTATTGCTTTTAATAATAGCGATGAAGGCACATATTATAATGCATACGCCGCCATCTCTACCAGTAACCTGATCATTACCAACGCAGGAACCGCCACAGAAAGCAGTGATGCCGACCGGAAGCAGCTGATTGCACAGGCTAAGATCCTGAGAGCGCTGAACTACTTTGTGCTGGCTAACTATTATGCTGATACCTATGAGGAAGCTACAGCAGCCAGCAAATTATCTGTGCCGCTGATCTTAAGTGCAGATATCGGCGCCGCCTACACGCAGGTGAGCATTAAAGAGCTATATGCCTTTATGCTGAAAGATATTGAAGAAGCCCTCCCGGATCTGCGCGCACAGGGCGCCACCATCCTACATGCAAACCTGGGCAGTGCCTATGCGCTTGCTGCCCGTATCCATCTGCAAATGGGACAATACGCCCAGGCCCTCAGTGCAGCTAATGAAGCGCTGAAGCAAAATGATAAGCTCTACGACTGGACGGAGTTCTACAACAAATACAAAACACAGATTGAAGCGCCGGACCAGTATATCAATGCGCCCTCCCCAATGGGATATGATTTTGTGGAGAACTACAGCTTCCGCCACGGCGTAAGGGAGTATGCCAGCACAGAAGTAAACATCCGTACCGACCGTGCAACACGTTTTGAACAGGGAGATGCCCGGTTTAACTCGCGCTGGAAGTTAAGGACCGTGGGCGCAGATACGTATTACAAAAGCATTACCATAGGTTTTTATAATTATGGCGGGCTTACCACCACAGAAGTATACCTGATCAAAGCAGAATGCCAGGCCCGCCAGGATGATATTTCAGGCGCTATGAATACCTTAAATGCAGTTAGGGTAAAACGGATCCTGCCGCAGTATTATACAGCGCTTTCTGCCGCCACGGTGCAGGATGCAGTAAAGCTGATCCAGCGCACCAAGGGTAATGAGCTGATCCTGGGTATTATGCCTTTTGCAGACATGCGCCGCCTGAATAAAGATCCGGATTATGCACGCACATTAACCAAGAAAGAAAATGGCACCAGCCTTTCGCTTTCGCCAGCCTCTCATTTATGGACCATGCCGTTTCCCCAGGGCGCTATTAAGAACGCCGGAAATGGAACCATCACACAAAACGTAAACAAGTAAAACTTCAAAACATATGAAATTCAATCTCAGAATCGCCCCGTTAATATTATTGCTGTTAGTATTTACATACAGCGGATATGCCCAGTCAAAACCCTTTACCATTAACGGTCTTATAAAAGGATTGCCGGATGGGGCCAAAGTAGAGCTGGTTCCCGGAGCCACCCATCAGGATGAAGCACCCGTGGCAACAGCAACGGTGAGCCAGGGTAAATTTGAATTAAAAGGAGAGCTGCCTGAGCCCCGCCTTTTTTATATACGTTTAACTGAGCCCCGTGGTTATTATTCATTGATGGTACAAAGCGGGGAGATCACCCTGACAGGTGAAGCCCGGCTCTCAGGAAACGGCGGCAATAAATTTTATGAATTTGAGCATGTAGTAGTAAAGGGAAGTGATGCCCATACAAAATTCCTTCAGATAAAAGCGCCGCGGGAAATGCTGGATTCCGTTTACATGGCTAACACGAATGCCAGTAAGGAAATTTCGGAAAAGTTAAACGCAGCTGCCAAAAACAAAGACACCGTATTATTGACGTCTTTGAAGGAAACAGCAGCCTATAAACAAATGGAAGAAAGGGAATCCGCGTTCTTTAAGCAGGTTACAGTTACGTTTGAAAAAATTATCCACGATAATAAAGATACCTGGTGGGGGCCTTTCATGGCACTGGACCTGTACAACTACTTTACCCCAAAGGATAAGCCGATGTACGAGCAATTCTCCCAGGAAGCAAAAGATAGTTATTATGGTAAGCTGCTGGACGAGCAGCTGAACCCAAAAGGTTTTGCAGGGCAACCCGCTCCCTTGCTGGATCTAAAGGCAAGCACCAGCATACCTACGGATATTGCCTCACTGACCAAAGGCCATAAATATGTGCTGGTTGATTTTTGGGCTTCCTGGTGTGGCCCTTGCCGCAGAGCCATTCCTGCTATGAAAAATTCCTATGCAGAATTGCAGGCTAAAGGCGTGCAGATCGTGAGTGTATCTATCGACAAAAAAGAGGCAGACTGGCTGAAGGCGCAGAAAGAAGAACAGCTGCCCTGGCCCAGCTTCCTGGATAAAGGTAAAACTGCCAATGCCTGGAAGATCCGGGCCATCCCCGCCATGTTCTTACTGGATGAAAAAGGAATTGTAGTAGGAGAGAATTTAACCCTGGAAGAGATCCAGGCAAAAATGAAAGAAAACTAAATACGGTCATACACCAGGAATTATATTCCCCTGAAGTCTTTCTGAATGTAAAGGAAGGTTTCAGGGGAATTTTTATAAACTGAAAACCTCACCATAGCTATACCTCACCGGCGGACGACCTTTGTACGCATAAACAAATGAATTATGACAGTACAACATGAAGGGCCGGAAATGGTTAAAGCACTAACGGCAGCAGAACGTAACGCTATAACAGTTTTTTACAGCGCCTGGAAGAAAAAACAGCCGGAGCTGCTGGATGAAGTATGCACCCCTGACTGGCAGGACATTCCCTTAGGACCCGGGCAGGCAGCAGGTCCTAAAGGGTTACAGGATATCATCAGCGGTTTTTCAACCACCTTCCCGGATGTGGAAATTGTGATCCATGAAATTTACGGCACTTATGAGCGCGCCGGTGTGCGTGCCTCCTTTGTATTTACGCACAACAGCGAGTTAATGGGCATTCCGGCTACCGGGAAAAAAGTAGCCCTGGCCCTGCATGAGTTCCACCACTTGAAGGATGGCAGGCTTACGCATACCTGGCACCTGGAAGATTGGTTCGGGCTACTGATGCAAAGCGGTGTTTGGTCAGCAAAATGTTTAGGCGGTAATTAAAAAATAACAGCATCATGAATAAGTTAAATAAAACAGCAGTAGTTACGGGTATCAGCAGCGGAATAGGTTTAGCGCTGACTAAAAAGCTCTTGAACGAAGGTTATAACGTTATCGGCACTACGAGGTCCGGGGTATTAAAAGAGCTCTCACACCCCAGTCTGCAGATCATTGCCTTAGAAGTCACCGACCGGCAAAGCAGTCAGCAGGCTGTTGAACGTATCCTTACATTAACAGGCGGTATTGATCTGCTGATCAACAATGCCGGCGCTGCGCCGGATGTATTTGCCGTGGAGCCGGAGTACCATGCCTTTACACAAACACTCAACACCAACATTACCGGCGTTGTGTTTTTTACAGAACCGTTACTGGAGCATATCAATGAAGGCGGACAGGTAATTTTTATTTCCAGCAATATGGGCCTGCCGGAAAATGCAGCGCCCAACGGTCCTGGTTACCGCTTATCAAAAGCAGCTATTAATATGTACGCAGCCATGCTGGCCACCCGCCTGGCTGATAGCAGCATCCGCGTAATGCCGGTTCACCCGGGCTGGGTACAAACTAAACTGGGCGGAGACCAGGCCCCCTTAACCCCGGAGCAATCGGCTGCAGGCATTTACCAGGGCATTTTAACAAGCACGCAAAGCGGTAAGCTTTGGGATATAACGGCGGCCGCTAACTAATGGGCCGCTATTATCCGCCGCACTACCGGCAATTTTCCCGGAACCAGTAAAAAAAATACAAATTCTGATAAGATGTTGGCTTTACCTGTTTGCGCAATTGCAGTTCACATCATTATTGCATAAGTTTAGTTCAGGAACTAAAACATTGCGTTATGAAAAGACCCAACAGGCGCCGCGACTTCCTGAAGAATATTGCGCTTGGCGGCCTTGGCGCCGGGCTTGCACCCTTAACCCTGCATGCTGAAAGCCATAGAACAGAACGGGAACAAACAAAAAAAGAGAACCCTTCACCGCAGCGCAGGTATAACAGCGCTTACACCGGTGCGTTCAATAATATGATCGCCTTTCCGGTAGGTGGTATTGGTACCGGCATGTTTTGCATGGAAGGTACAGGCGCCATTTCTCATATGTCCGTAAGGCATGTGCCGGAAATTTATCATGAGCCGGCCATGTTTGCAGCAATAAAAATAAAAGGCCATGCACCCCGGGTGCTGGAAGGGAAGGTGCCGGACTGGAAAAAATTCGGGCAGCATGATTCCGGTTTAGGCGGCAGGGGCGGGGCTACCTGGGGATTGCCAAGATTTGCAGCCGCTGAATTTGAAGCAAGATTTCCTTTCGGAAAAGTAAGCATGAAAGATGAAAGTTTACCGCTTTCCGTAAGCATGCAGGCCTGGAATCCTTTTATACCCAATGACGAAAATCATTCAGGATTGCCGGTAGGCGGGCTGGAATATACTTTCAAAAATACCGGCAGCAGCGCGCAGGAGCTGATCTTCTCTTACCACTCCCGCAACTTTATGCAGCAGCAGGGTGCTGCCAATAGTATAGGCGCTATCAGCAATGGTTTTATACTATCTTCTGCAGGTACACAGCAGGCGCCTTCAAAAGAAGGCCATTTTGCCATCTTCACCAATGAGGGGGCAACAGTAGTAGATCATTGCTGGTTCAGGGGCGCCTGGTTTGATCCGCTTTCTATGGTATGGAACACCATAAGCGATGGGCAGCTGAGGAACACACCGCCCGTGAATGCAGATGCACCCGGCGCGTCCCTGTATGTGCCTTTTACACTGGCCCCGGGGCAGCAGAAAACCATCCGCTTAATGATGGCCTGGTATGTGCCGCATTCCACGTTAAGAGTGGGTGAGTTTGACGAACAGGCTGAAGCAGATCACACAGATGCAAGGTATTACCGCCCCTGGTATAGCAACCGTTTCGATAGTGTGCAAAACATTGCGGATTACTGGAAGAAGAATTACGAAACACTGCAGCAAAAGTCGTTACTGTTTCAAAAAGCATTTTATAATTCAACATTGCCGCCGGAGGTTTTAGAAGCAATAGCAGCCAACCTTACCATTTTAAAATCTACTACGGTGATGCGGCCCTATGAAGGCCGGTTCTGGGCCTGGGAAGGTTCCGGCGACAGCTGGGGAAGCTGCCATGGGTCCTGCACACATGTATGGAACTATGCACAGGCAGTACCCCATTTGTTCCCGGTATTGGAAAGAAGCCTGCGGGAAACAGAGTTTAATGAAGATCAGAATGAAGCAGGGCACCAGGTGTTCCGCGCAAATATGCCCATTACAAAAGTGAAACACACTTTTCATTCCGCTGCAGACGGGCAGCTGGGAGGCATTATGAAAGTGTACCGGGAATGGAGGATCATGGGCGATGACCAGTGGCTGCAAACCATGTACCCTGCTGTGAAAAAAAGCCTGGACTATTGTATCAAAACCTGGGACCCTCGGAAAAAAGGCGTAATAGAAGAGCCACATCATAACACCTATGATATAGAGTTCTGGGGCGCTACCGGCATGTGCACCAGCTTTTACCTGGGCGCATTACACGCGTTTACTGAAATGTCGGAACACCTGCAACAGGATGCAGCAGCCTATAAAGACCTGTATAATAAAGGCCGGCAGCAACTGGAAACGGAGCTTTATAACGGTGAATTTTTTATTCAGAAGATCCAGTGGACAGGGTTGAATGCGCCTGATCCGGTAAAGGCGCAATCATTCAGCACGGGTTATTCACCGGAAGCCCTGGAGCTGTTAAAAAAAGAAGGTCCTAAATATCAGTATGGCACCGGCTGTTTATCTGATGGCGTGCTGGGAGCCTGGATAGCACGGGTTTGCGGGCTGGATAATATTATGGATGCGGGTAAAATTAAAAGCCACTTAAACGCGGTGCATAAATACAACCTGCGGCAGGATCTTTCCGCACATGCTAACCCGCAAAGGCCTACGTATGCGCTGGGAAAAGAGGGTGGCCTGCTGCTGTGCTCCTGGCCTAAAGGAGGAAAGCTGTCACTGCCTTTTGTTTACAGCAATGAAGTATGGACGGGTATAGAATACCAGGTAGCATCGCACCTGATCTTTATGGGCGAGGTGGAAAAAGGACTGGATATTGTAAGAACCTGCCGGGACCGGTATAATGGCAAAGTGCGTAACCCGTTCAATGAATATGAATGCGGGCATTGGTATGCAAGGGCAATGTCCAGCTACGGGTTGCTGCAGGCTTTAACCGGCGTACGTTATGATGCAGTTGAAAGAACATTGTATGTGGATTCAAAGGTGGGCGACTTTACCAGCTTCCTGAGCACAGAAAGCGGTTTCGGGAATGTAAGCCAGAAGAATGGAAAGGTGCGGTTTAATGCAGTAAGCGGTAAGCTGGATATAAAAAGGATCGTGGTATCAGGCAAAGAGCAAACGGCATAGAGTTATCTACGTTATTTATTAATCGGCTCTCCTGCCAGTATATTCCTGTGCACCTCACCAGGCAGCACACGGTAAACAGGTATTTTTATTTTTAGCTGATCGCATAACGTTTTTATGCTCTTGTCAATTTCTTCATTTGAATAGCGGGATGAGAAATGTCCCACGATCAGGGTTTCAATATTCAGCCGGGAAACCATTGTTAAAACCTGCTCTAAATTACTGTGTTTATTCCGGTGGGTGTTTGCATGGTTCAGCTCTTGTTCTCCTAAAAAAGTAGCTTCATGGATCAGTATTTTTGTGTTGTTCCATCGTTCAGGATCATCCACCGGCGTATCACCTGAATAGGTTAGTATATTGGTTCTGATCTGCTCTGTCATGCGCTCCTTGCCAATTTCTGCGATCTGCTGTAAGATCTCTTCCTGTGATAAACCGGCGTATTCTTTTTTCAATTTATTTTTTACCTGGTAAACCTGGTAACCGAAACTTTTAAAAACATCTTTTTCTGCCGGCACATGATTATTCCTGATGGATTGCACATACAGGTCATCCTTTATCTGAATGTGTGCATTTTCTTTGATGCCTTTCCAGGTAGTGCCGCTTACATGCGGATCAAAATTTTTTGAAAAGGTTTCTATGGCAGGAAAAGAGCTGGAATTAAAAGGATAGAAGATCCTGGGGAAACCCTCTCTTGCATTCAGCTGGTTGAATTGCAGCAGTCCCGTTAAATGATCCCGGTCTGCATGAGAAATAAAAACGTTATCTATTTTTCTCGCTTTTTGTAGTAACGCAGCCGTGATGCCATCGCCTGCATCAAACAGCAATCCTAATTCTTCAACGAAATACCAGGTTGAAAACAGCGCCGTTGAATATCCTGTGATGGTTAGTTTCATGATAATGTTTCTTAGTAAATATTGCTGGTTTCAGGTAAGTACTCCTACCTATGCGTATGCGCGCGTAGTAAAAATAATTTTTAAAAACATTTTTTTTTACAAAATCAATTTACTTAACTTCAGAATCACAAATTGCAAATCTCAAATAACCCGTCACGTATGGATCAACTTACTTAGAGCCCGTAAACAACCCCGTTCCTGGAATGTGCGCTGAACAACCACCCCATGGCGTAATGACTTCATTGAAAACAGGGGAGGACTGTAATCTAAACCACCGTAACCCTTAACAACCATAACCGTAATTCCCCTTGTATGAGAAAAAGGAAAATTCCCCCTGGTCAGCAATACTGCATTTCTGCTAGTGCTGTGTAAGCATATTTGATCTTTAACCCGGATAAGCCGTAACCGGCTGCCAGCAATGGCGGCAGGGAAAAGCTTTGCCCACAGATCCCGGATTGATCATAACATATCTCTTTAATAGAAGCTGAACAACCGCCCCATGGCTATAGACAGGGGAGGACCCTCATGTAAAAATTTACCATCATGAAAAAAACAAAAGTAGATCTCAGCAAAAAGCTGATGTTTAGCAAAGAAACCGTAGCACAGCTTTCTACTGATCAACAGGCACAGCTGAATGGCGGAGCCGCAACCCTTGTAGCTACCTGCACTATTGACACCCGTTTAATATCCAGCTGCAGGGCTACCAGTCCTGGCCCCGGCCGTCCTTGCTGCATGATCCCTTGATAGCAAGCCCCGACAACTTTAAGGAACAGGGATGAGTGATCCCTGTTCCATTTCATCATCCGAACTGTTTACAGATCTTAAACAGCCGCTGAAAAATGAATAACATAGCAACACAGTTGCGGAACATTTATAACGATCTTATTCCCCTGCTGGATCAGCAGAGATATGATCCCGCCACCAGCAGCAGCTTATTTAAAGGCCCCTGGGGCGCCCTGCTCTTTATGTTCTATTATGAACAGTATGCAGACCAGGAGGCAGATAATGCCGTGCCCCTGCTGCAAAAGCTCTATGCGAATTATACCCCGCATGATGGATTGGATTATTCCTTCTGTACCGGCCATACCGGACCGTTCTGGTTACTGGAACATTTAAACAGGCACGAGTTCCTGGAAACGGATATTGATTCCCTGACCGCTGAATTTATTTCTGCTGCTATTGAACAAAGCCAGCTGCACCTGCAATGGAAGAACTTTGATTTTCTGCACGGCTGCACAGGCATGAGTAATTTTCTGCTGCCTTTCTCCGCCAGGCAGGAGGTGCGTGCACACCTGGAATTTTTAGTACAGCAGCTGCTGGCTGCCAGTAAGGTAACACCCCTGGGCAGAAGCCTTCCCATTTTTTTTACGCCTGATCAACCTGCAGGTACTTATGTAGATGCTTTTAGCCTGGCGCATGGCAGCTGTGCCGCATTAATACTGCTGGCAAAAATATACCGCGCCGGCATTGCCGAAGCTACCTGCAAACAGCTTATCACAGAATGTATAACCTTCATACTGCAGCATAAGATCCCGTTATCAGAAACCGGCCTGCACGCAATGTACCCGGCCATACTGGATGGTAAGCCTGGCAATGCCAATAGCCGCCTGGCATGGTGTTATGGCGATCTGAATGTTGCATGGACCCTATGGTACTGCGGTAAAATACTGGATGAAAAAAGCTGGATGAATGAAGCCCTGGAAATTATGCACTATAATACCCGGCGTTTTACCAATGAAACGGCCGGTGTAATAGATAACTGCATTTGCCATGGATCCAGCGGCATTGCTGCTTTTTACCGGAAGTTCTGGTTTGAAACAAACGATCCGTCTTTTTATGAATGCGCTGCTCATTGGCAAAATAAAGCAACGGAGCTGATTGCTTTTTCGGAAGAGGAAGGTAAGCACGGCATCCGCGTATGGCAGGGCAAGGATAAGTTATGGGATTATTCCTGGGACCTGCTGGATGGCGGCAGTGGCGTAGGATTGTCATTATTATCGCATTTACAGGATCGTCCATTACCGTGGGATGAATGTTTCCTGCTTTCATAAACCACATTTGCTAATGAAAAAGAAGCTGTTATGGCCTTGTTGCATACAGGATTCTTCCTATTAAGAAGTCCGCTTTTTCCTATAACGCAGTACCGCAGGGTATTGGATAATAACCTGCAGGCGCTGGCTAATGAGCACCCGGTTTTCCTGTACGCCCTGGCTGTTGCTTCCGGGGAGCTGCTTAAAGAGCTGGAACGTTACGTTGCCACCCCCGCTGCTTTTACACCTAAAAAAGTGGAAAAGCTGCAACGGGCATTGTATAAATATTGGGTACGGGCTTGTACCCGCAGCACGCCCTATGGACTGTTTGCAGGCTGTACTACCGGAACGGTAAGTGAAACAACTGCCTGGCAGCTGGGGCCACTGGCCCATGTACGCCAGCATGTACGGCTGGATATGGATTATTACACCAGGATCTGTCATCATATTCAACGCTTGCCGGCTGTCCGGGAAGCGCTCACTTTTTATACCAATAACAGCGTTTACAAAAGCGGGGAAAAGTTCAGGTATGCAGAATATATAATTGTCAATAACCGGCGTAAGTACCTGTTAACAGCAGTGGCCGATTCTGTATTTATACAAAAGATCATCCGGGAAGCTGCCTGCGGCTTAACCATACCCGAAATGGTATTGCTGATAACCACTGAAGATGATTCCATTACTATGGAAGAGGCGCGCGCCTTTGTAAATGAGCTGATAGATGCGCAGCTGCTGATTGCAGAAATAGAGCCCCGCATCACAGAAACAGATAACCTGCAGGCTCTTATTAACCGGCTTGCATCCATTGAAGCGGCAGGCCCGGTAAGGGATAACCTGCAGCAGCTGCAACAACTTTTTCAGCAGCAGGATTTTGAACAGGGCCGTTTAGACGCCATTCATGATACCTGCAATAACGCATTCCCCCTGGACCCACCCAAAGATCTGCTGCAGGTAGATCTGTTTAAAACCGCTGCTGCCTGCACCATCAGTGAAAAGCTCTTAGGAAGTATACTGCAGCAAGTGAACCAGTTAATGGCCCTTTGCCATGGATATGCAAAAGGCGGAAACCCGGAGCTGGCGGGTTTTGTGAGCCGCTTCAAGGAACGGTATGAGGCGCAGGAAGTACCGCTTAACCTGGTACTGGATGCTGAAACGGGCATTGGTTACGGCAGTAGCCTTGACAGTATTATTCACGCCCCTTTTGTGGAAGATATAGCTGGCAGTAGTGCTACGGAAAGCGCTGTTACGCTGAGCTGGCCGCCTGTACAGCAATTGTGCCTGGAAAAGTATGAGGATCACCTGCGTAGGGGCGGCCCCGTTACCATCACTGATGAAGAGCTTAAAAAGTTAGGCAACCCGGAAAAGCTGCCCTTTGCACGCAGCAGTTACCTGTTTGGCGCTTTATATGCCAATACTGCCGCAGATGCGGATAACGGCGTTTATACCTTTGCGTTACAATCCATGGGTGGCCCTTCAGCCGCTAACCTGCTGGGCCGCTTTTGCAGCGGGGACCCGCATTTAGCTGCTCATGTATATACCGCACTGGAAGCAGAGGAAGCCGCATACCCGGATGTTATTTTTGCGGAAGTGGTACACTTCCCGGAAGCCCGCGCCGCCAATGTGCTCATCCGCCCGCCTTTGCGCCAGTATGAGATCCCTTACATAGGCATGTCCGGCGTAGCGCCTGCCTGCCAGCTGCCGGTATCGGACCTTATGGTGTCTGTACAGGATAATGAAGTGGTGCTGAGAAGCAAACGCCTGAATAAGCGTATTATTCCGCGACTTAGCTCAGCCCATAACTATGGTTTTAATAGTTTGCCCGTTTATAAATTCCTGTGCGATCTGCAGCATCAGTCGCTGGTATCACATCTTTTCTGGGATTGGGGCATATTAGCAGATCGTCCCAGCCTGCCCAGGGTAACCTATAAGAATATTGTTTTGTGCCGCGCCACCTGGACCATTACGCAAAAAGACCTGGAGGATACAAACCTGCAGCATTTTGAAAAATACCGGCAACAGCAGGGCATCCCAGACCGGGTATTATTATCTGACGCTGATAATGAGCTGTTGCTGGATCTTACACAACCCATAGCGGTTGGCATATTGCTGGATCATATTAAACGTTCCAATGCCGCAACATTAAAAGAGTTCCTGGCAGAGGAGCAGCACGGTATGCTCCGGGATGAAGATAACCAGGTATATGCACATGAGCTGCTGGTACCTTTGATCTGTACTGCAGCAAACACCAACACCTTACCATTGCCTGTAAAACAGCCAACACCCGGTTTAACACGGAGTTTTGCCCCGGGCAGCGAATGGATGTACCTGAAGATCTATTGCGGCTACCGCGTAGCAGAAGAGCTGCTGGCAGGTTACTTTGCGGAGCAGGTACCCTTATGGCAGGAGGATGGGCTGTTTGAACAATTCTTCTTTCTGCGGTATGGCGATCCGCAGCCGCATATCCGCTTACGGTTTTTAAATAAAGCGCATCCCGCTAATAATGATGTGCTTTTACATAACATACAAACAGCCCTGCAGCCTTATATAAGATCCGGGCAGGTGCAAAAAATACAATGTGATACTTATGTACGGGAAATAGAGCGCTACACCGCCGCAGCCATGCTGCAAAGCGAGGAGCTGTTCTTTGCAGACAGCATAGCGGTATTAGGCATTATCAGTTTGCTGGAAGGTCCTGCAGGCGAGGATTACCGATGGAAGCTGGCCCTGCGGGGTATGGATCTGATGTTGGATGATTTTGGGTTAACGCTGCCGGAAAGAAAACAATTGCTGGGTTTTTTAAGAGCAGCTTTTGTTACAGAGTTTGGCGGAGGGGAGCTGCTGCATAAGCCCCTCAATGACAAATACCGCAGACACCAGCAGCAGATCTCGTCTTACCTCAACGCTGCAGATGATGAGGGGAATGATATTTCCGAAGCAGTGGCTTTTTTTCAGCAACGCACACAGGCGGCAGCGCCACTGGCTTTGCAGATGCGGATGGATTGCGGATCGCCGGAAGAATACCAGCGCATTGTTGCCGCCCATCTGCATATGTTCATGAACCGCTTATTTATTGGCAAACAAAGGAAGTATGAGCTGGTGCTGTATCATTTCCTGGAAAAATATTATTTATCACAGCTGGCGCTGGAAGCCGTAACAAAATAATGGGATTCTTTTTCTATAAACAGATGGATGCTATGGATTGCGGACCTACCTGCCTGCGCATGGTAGCCCGCCACTATGGCCGCAGTTATTCGCTGGAATACCTGCGGCAGCAGGCAAGCATTACCCGGGAAGGTGTGAGCTTACTGGGTATTAGCGAGGCAGCTGAAAAAATAGGCTTCCGTACCAATGCAGTGCGCATCACCTTTGAGCAGCTGGATGAGCAGGTAGACCTGCCCTGCATACTCCATTGGAACCAGCAGCATTTTGTAGTATTACCCCCGCAGGAATATAACCGGCATAAAAAACGGGATAAGATCCTGGTGGCTGATCCGGGGCATGGATTGGTAAAGGTGGACAAAGAAACCTTTCTTGAATGCTGGCAGGGAAACAGTAACACCGGCGCCATCCTGATGCTGGAACCTACCGCGGCCTTTTACCAAAAGGAAGCCATGAGGGAAACCGCCACCGGTTTCCGTTTCCTGTTCAATTACATAAAACCCTATCGCAAATATATTGTCCAGTTATTTTTAAGCGTGCTGGTGGCAAGCGTGCTGTCACTGATCCTGCCTTTTCTTACCCAAAGTTTGGTAGACTACGGCATTAACCGTAATAACACAGGTTTCGTATACCTGGTGCTGGTATCCCAGCTCTTATTATTTGCAGGCTCCACCGCCATTGAAATGATCCGCAGCTGGATCCTGCTGCACATGAACAGCCGTATCAACATTCACATTATTTCCGATTTCCTGATCAAGCTAATGAAGCTGCCCATCCGTTTTTTTGATACAAAAATGATCGGCGACATTCACCAGCGCATAGGCGACCATACCCGTATACAGAATTTCCTGACCGGTACTACACTGTCCACTCTTTTTTCTTTTGTGAACCTGTTGGTGTTTACCGCGGTGCTGGCCGTGTACAGCCTGAAGATATTGCTGGTGTTTGTGCTGTTCAGCGCCGCTGCTATTGGCTGGATATTCTTTTTCCTGCGGCGCCGTAAAGCGCTGGACTATAAACGGTTTCAGCGCATGAGTGAGAACGAGAATATTTTATTTGAGCTGATCACCGGCATGCAGGAGATCAAATTAAATAATTGCGAAACAGCCCGGCGCTGGGAGTGGGAACAGGTGCAGGCAGGGCTTTTTAAAGTGAATGTAAAGAACCTGGCATTAGGGCAATACCAGCAGCTTGGTTCGGTTTTTTTTCACCAGCTGAAGAATATCCTGATCTCTTTTATAACTGCCCGGGAAGTCATGAACGGGCATCTTACGCTGGGCATGATGTTATCTGTGAGCTACATCATAGGACAGATGAACAGCCCCCTGGATCAGCTGTTAACCTTTATACAATCCGCCCAGGATGCTAAAATGAGCCTGGACCGCTTAGGCGAAATTCATAACCGGCAGAATGAAGAAAAGCCCGGCCAGGAAGCGCTGCCGGCAGGCAATGGCGGAATACGCCTGGAAAATGTATCCTTCCAGTACGGGGCAAAACAATCCCCTTTTATTTTAAAGAACATTAACCTGGTGATACCGGAAGGAAAGGTGACCGCTATTGTGGGCACCAGCGGCAGCGGTAAAACCACCCTGCTGAAATTGCTGCTGCAGTTCTATGAGCCTGGTGCAGGGCAGGTATGGGTGGGCAACAGGCGTTTACAGGAAATATCGCCCCGCTGGTGGCGGAGGCAGTGCGGCAATGTAATGCAGGATGGTTTTATTTTTTCAGGTTCTATTGCAAAGAACATTGCTATCAGTGATGAAAAACCTGACAAGCATAAATTAATACATGCGGCGGAAGCAGCCAACATACGCGGTTTTATTGAAGAGCTGCCACTGGGTTACCAGACCAAGATCGGAAATGCAGGCGGCGGCATCAGCGCAGGACAAAAACAGCGTATACAAATTGCGCGCGCCATTTATAAAAATCCCCGTTACCTATTTTTTGATGAAGCTACCAGCGCGCTGGATGCCAACAATGAAAGCATTATTATGCGTAACCTGGAAGCGCTTTTTGAAGGAAAAACAGTAGTGGTGATCGCACACAGGTTAAGCACGGTAAAACATGCAGACCAGATCGTAGTGCTGGAAAAAGGCGAGATCGTAGAAGTAGGAACGCATGCCGCCCTTACCGCACAAAAGGGAAATTATTTTGAGCTGGTAAAAAATCAATTGGAGCTGGGAGGATAATATAACATGCCAGATACGCAACAACATACCACCCCGTTAAATGGCCATGCCACTCATCACTCCCTGGAAGAGGTGCGGAGTGAAGTCGTACAGGAGATCATGGGGAAAATGCCGCCCTGGATCATCCGCATTGGTATTTACCTGGTGGCGCTGTTAACAGCAGCAGCATTGGCAGGTGCCTGGTTCTTTCATTACCCGGAGATTGTAGCAGCGCCTGTAGTGGTCAGGCAACAGCTGGCTACAGCTAACATTCCGGCAGCAGCTGCCTGGAAAGTAAAAAACGGTCAGCAGGTATTGATAAAGCTCACAGCGTATCCGCAGGAGGAGTTTGGAATGCTGCAGGGTACTGTAACCGGTATATATGCTGCTAAAACCGGAGCCGGATTTTATGCGGATATACAGTTAACGCATGGCCGGGTTACCAGCGCTGGTAAAGAGATTCCGCCCCATCCGCAGCTGGATGGCGCCGCCGAAATTACAACAGAGGATAAAAGCATAGCAGCGCGGTTATTTGGTAAGTTATGGGAAATGAAATAGCTATTCCCGCCCCTCAATAAGCTGGAAGAAAGGCTCCCGGTAAGTATCGCCGATCGGTATTACATGATCGCCGATGAAGATGCGGTTCCGTTCAATAGTATCTGTTTTTTCCAGGGAAACAATATAGGATTTATGCACCCGCACAAACCTGGACGCCGGCAGTATCTTCTCCATGCGTTTCATATTCTGCAGGGTAATGATCTTTTCAGCAGTAGTTTGTATGGCAATATAATCTTTAAGGCCTTCCACAAACAGGATCTCTGATAGCTGCACCTTTACCATTTTATTATCGGTTTTCACAAAAATAAAATTGGGCAGTTCTGCTGCAGGCTTTTCATAGGGTGCAAGGGGCTGGCTGGGGCGTAGGGCGCTGAGCGCTTTTTGCGCAGCTTTATAAAAACGTTCGTAGGCAACAGGTTTCAGCAGGTAATCCAGCACATCATGCTCATAACCGTCCAGCGCATACTGCGGGTAGGCGGTAGTGAATATAACAAGGGCTTTGCCATGAATGATCTTCATGAACTGCAGGCCGTTCAGCTGGGGCATTTGAATGTCCAGGAACACCAGGTCTGCCCCGCCGCTTTCCACCAGGGGCAAGGCATCCAGCACCTGGCTGGTGCTGTATACCAGCTCCAGGAAAGGGGTTTTATGAATGTAATC
Source organism: Chitinophaga sp. GbtcB8 (assembly GCF_019091455.1). GTDB lineage: Bacteria > Bacteroidota > Bacteroidia > Chitinophagales > Chitinophagaceae > Chitinophaga. The sequence goes on along the minus strand of NZ_JAGXJN010000016.1, from coordinate 48,721 downwards.
GGTTATCACATCCAGTGCCAGCAGTTCATCATCTATTGCAATACAGCGTAATTTTTGCATAGGCTAGGCCAGTTTCAGCTTAAGTTCACAAATGTAATGCGTTCCGTTATTATTGACCGTTAATGTATGCCGGCCGGGGTACAGCAGCTCCAGCCTGCGTTTGATGTTGGTGATGCCAATGCCGCCTGTTTGATCCTTTCCCTGCGCATTTATGCGGTTCTGCACATAAAGCTGCAGCAGGTCCGGTTCAAGGCTCACCTGTATAAGCACCGGGTCAGCGGCATTATGCAGCTCGCCGTGTTTAAAGGCATTTTCCACAAAAGCGATCAGCAGCAGCGGCGCTATCTGCTGGTGCTGCGTATTGCCTTCCACCAGCAGATCCGCATAGATGGTTTCTTTAAAACGCATTTTTTGTAATGCTACAAAATTGTCCAGGTATTGCAGCTCCTTTTCCAGCGGAACAAGTTTGTCCTCCGTATCATACAGCATATACCGCATGATCTCCGATAGCTTCAGGATGGCAGCCGGCGCTTTTTCTGACTGCTGGTAGGAGAGGGAGTAAATGCTGTTTAAGGTGTTGAACAGGAAATGCGGGTAGATCTGCGATTTCAGGAAGGAGATCTCCGCGGTGAAATGTTGTTTTTCCAGCTCTCTTTGCTGCCGCTGCAGGTGGTACCAGTTTTCTATAAAACGTACCAGGCTGGCTATTATAACCCATACGCCAAAACGAAGGTAATTGTCTTTGAAATAAAAGGTATAAGTAAGCTCCTGGAAATAATTCCGGAATCCAAACAGGCGCAGGAATAATACCTCTTCCACCAGGTAACGGAGCGCGACGACGGTGATCACCAGCAGGGCAACGCTCAGCAGCCATGCAGCATATCTTTTTTTTGCCAGCAGCCTGGGATGCAGCCATTTATAGTTGACATAAAAGCTGGCCAGTTTGAGCGCTGTAAAAGAGAGCATGAAAATGCTAAGGTCCAGATCAATATCAATGTCCAGGTAAAGGTTCATGACCGTTACCCCAAAAAAAAGCAATAAGCTGAAAAGTATTTTTCTATGCTGATCTGTCATAATACCATGATTGATCCCAAAGTTACCGGGAAGCTGCCTGGCCCTGCTCTTTCTTCGACAAACTACCCTTTCTGTCCGACCAACAGGCCGGCCCTGGTTGGTCGGGCCCGGGAGATGGTTGGTATAATTGAAGTCGCAGGCCTGGCCGCTTGCAGGCATCTTTACAGGGTCTCAATTTAGGATTTATGAAACTGCTTTTTACTTCTCTGTTCATCATTTTACAATTTAGCCTATATGCCCAATCCCGTATTTCCGGGCAGGTATCTGCTGCTGCCAGGCCGGCGGCCTTTGCTACCGTGGTTTTGATGAAAGCGGCAGACAGCTCATTGGTTAAAGGAATGGTATGCGATACCCTGGGCCGTTTTACGCTGGAAAATGTACCTTATGGCAGTTACCTGCTGGCCGCAACACAAGCAGGCGCCGGCAAAACCTACAGCAGGAGCTTTACCTCCGATAGCCTGCACCGGCAGGTAATGCTGGATACCTTGCGGCTGATGCAGCAGCATACTTTAAAAGAGGTGGCTGTAAATGCGCAAAAGCCTTATGTGGAAATGCAGATAGATAAGCTGGTGCTGAATGTGGAGAATAGCGTAATGGCGCATGGCAATATGATCTTTGACCTGCTGATCCATGCCCCGGGTATGCGGCAGGACCAGTACGGGAACATAGTGATGATGGGTAAACCCGGTGTGCAGATCTGGATAGACGGCCGCCCCTCCGTGCTTACCGGCGAAAGCCTGTCTAACTGGTTAAAGAACCAGCCGGCAGATGTTGTTGCTAAAATTGAGATCATCACGCATCCTTCATCCAGGTATGATGCTGCCGGCAGCGCGGGTATTATTAACATACGCCTGAAGAAGAATGTGCAGCAGGGTTTAAACGGTGGCGCATATACGTCACTGTCCATGGGTAAATATCCAAAGGCTTCCACAGGTGTTAATATGAACTACCGGAAAAATAAGCTGAACATTTTCAGCGATTATAGTTACTCGTATTCAGAATCTTACAATTACCGTACGCTGAACACGGTGATCAACAACGGCTCTTTTATTGATTACGATAACTACTGGCATCCCATAGGCAACTATCATTACGGGAAGCTGGGTGCTGATTATAAGCCTGACGCCAAAACAACGATCGGTATGTTGCTGAATGGTAACATCAGTGCCACCAACGCCATTACAGATGCTAATACAGCTGTATATAATGATCCTTCGGAAAAGCGCTACCTGGTAGCGCAGGCAGATGGAAAAGACCGCTGGAACAACCTCTCTTACAACTTTAACATTCTGCGTGAGATAGATACCCTGGGCAGCACCTTTAACCTGGATGCTGATCTTTCCCGCTATGATAAAACAGCCTACGATAACATCCTGAACTGGGACCGTGCCGGCGAAAAAGGCCAGGCTACACAGATTGCAGAGATCCGGAGCGCCATGCCGGTAGCCATAAGGGTGCTGTCGCTAAAGACTGATTATGTAAAGTACTTTAACAAAACCTTCCGCATAGAAACCGGTTTTAAGATCAGCAGGGTAAGCACCGATAATGACATCCGCTATGATTCTTTGCTGCAGCAGGTTTGGGAGCCGGACCTGAACCGCTCTAATCATTTTGAATATACAGAACATATCCAGGCAGTATATATAACCGTGGTAAAGGAGTGGAAACAATGGACCCTGCAGGCAGGGCTGCGGGCAGAAAGAACAGATGCAACCGGTAATTCTCTGACGCTGGGGCAAAAGGTGCAACGCAGGTATGCAGGTTTTTTTCCATCGCTGAATGTGATGAGGCAAATAAATAATAATAACCAGCTTACCTTCAGCTATTCCAGGCGTATAGACCGGCCTTCGTACAATTCCCTGAATCCCTTTGTGGTAGCCATTGACCCCTATAATAAAAGTGTGGGCGATCCTTATCTGAATGCTGCTTACAGTAATACTTTTGAGCTGAGGCATGGTTTCCGGCAGTTCCTGTGGACCACCCTGTATTATAGCCATGGCAGCAAAGGCGCCATTAGCCTTATTAAGCAGGACAGCCTTACGAAAATACAAACCACCACCTTTGCTAACCTGGGCAGCAGCGATTACGGGTATCTATCAGTAAGTATTAGTTTGCCGCTTACCAAATGGTGGCAGATGGATTTTAACGGTGGTGCAGGTTACGCGTTATACCGTTCGGATATTCCAGGCAGCCAGTTCACCAATGGCAGCTGGGGTGCAGAAACCGGTTTGGATAACACCTTCACCGTATTTAAAAACCTGAAGCTGATGATCAGTATGTTCTATAACACTGCGGCGCCAACCGGCCAGGAGCGGCAGCGCGCTAACTATGGCGGACGTTTAAGCGCCAGTAAGCCGGTGTTCAATAAAAGAGGCCGGATCAGCTTCACGCTGCAGGATCCATTTAATATGCAGCGCTATGATGCGGATATATACACGAATGCCTCTGCCATCCGTTGGATAAACCGCTGGGAGAGCCGCCGTGTAAGCCTTGGTTTTTCCTGGAAGTTTGGGCGGCAGCAGATCAAAGCCGCCAGGGACCGGCAGAACGGGGTGGGGGATGTAGAAAAAAGAGTACAGATGTAACTGCCAGCTAACCCAAAGGTTAGCGCTAACCTTTGGTATACTATGCGCCTACAAGTATGAAGCTAACCTAATTTTGTAAACACAATTAGCAAAACTGTTTACAACATGAAGAAAATATTAAACGTCATCTCAAGCGCCCGGGGCAAAGCTTCCAACAGCATGCGGCTGCAACAGGAGATCATAGACAAGCTGCAGGCACGTTACCCGGAGAGCACCGTAACCGTAAGGGACCTGGTTGCAGATAAGTATCCTCACCTGGAAGAATCCCATCTGACTGCTTTTTATGCGCCGGAGGGAAATAATTCCCCGGAATACCGGCTGGCAATAACGCATTCGGAACAAGCCATTCGTGAAATTGAAGAAGCAGACATCCTGGTGATAGGGGTGCCAATTTATAATTTCAGTATTCCCTCTGCGCTGAAAGCCTGGATTGATCATATTGTGCGCTCACGTAAAACTTTTACGGTTGTAGATGGCCGTCCGGAAGGATTGGTGAAGAACAAAAAAGTGTACCTGGCCATTGCATCCGGCGGTGTTTTCTCTGACGGGCCTTATAAATCATGGGATTTTGCAGAGCCTTACCTGCGGCATATCCTGGGCTTTATTGGGTTAACAGATATTACTGTTTTCCGTGCAGAAGGTTTTAGCGTTCCTGGTGTGCAGGATGTTGCGCTGCAGAAAGGAATTGAAAGTGTGGCCGTATAAAGTATTTTAAAAGATAAGGAATAACTGGCTGAAAACGGGAGCTGTACTGCATTTGGTACGGCTCCCGTTCTTATTTTACAGACTGTTTTGCATTTTCTCCGGCAACGTTTGCGTAAATAAAATGTCCGGAAAGAATGGTTTGTAAAAAAAATAGGTATAGAATTGTCTACGTATTGGAGGAATGATTGCCTGATTATTTTTTTACTGAAAAGCTATTGAACTGATGGGGATATTCATGAATAATCCTGGCCCTGTATGTAATTAGTTTGCCCTTTTTGATTTAACATTTCCACATCCACATCGATATCCACTGTTATGAACGTTATGAAAACAAATTTACTGATCATGCTGTTTTTGGCATTGGGATTTTTAACTGCCCATGCGCAAACCCTTACTATCACCGGCCAGGTGGTAGCGGATGATGGCAACGATCCGCTACCCGGCGTTTCCATTAAGGTTACTAAAACAAAGCAGGGCTCAATTACCGATGCCAACGGCCACTTTTCAATTACCGTAAACGGGGGAACGTCGGTAGACCTCCTGTTTTCGTTTATTGGTTACAGTGCCCAAACCATTACTGCCAACGGCAGCAAACCCTTGCTGGTCCGGCTGCGTAAAGAGCAGGCCAGCATTGGGGAAGTAGTGGTGGTAGGTTATACCGCTGTGCAAAAGAAAGATGTAACCGGCGCTGTTTCTTCTGTAGGCGCCCGGCAAATTAAAGATGTGCCCTTATCGTCAGCCGCAGAAGTATTGCAGGGCCGCCTGGCAGGTGTGCAGGTAGTAGCGTCAGAAGGCGCGCCCGGTGCAGAGCTGGTGGTGAGGGTGCGCGGCGGCGGATCTATTACACAGGATAACTCACCCCTGTACATTGTAGATGGGGTGCAGGTTGAAAACGCCCTGTCGGTTATTGCGCCGCAGGACATTGCTTCTGTTGATGTGTTAAAAGATGCCTCTACCACCTCTATTTACGGGGCCAGAGGCGCCAACGGTGTAGTGATCATCACTACCAAAAGCGGGCGTGCCGGTAAAACGCAGGTAACCTACAGCGGATCTGCCGGCTGGCGGGAGCTGCCCAAAACCATGGATGTATTAAGCCCGTACGACTTTGTTTTATGGCAATATGAAAGAAGCCGGAGCAGTATTGCAGACAGCATCAGCTTTGCCGATACCTACGGTACTACCTGGGATACCTTGCAGAACTATAAGCATATACAGCCCATTAACTGGCAGCATGAAGTATTTGGACGTAAGGCGCAATTTCAGAACCATAATGTATCCATGAACGGCGGCACCGCCGCTACTAATTTTAATTTAAGCCTGACCGCCAATAAGGAAGACGGCATATTGCTGGAATCCGGGCTGGATCGTAAGATCGCTAATTTTAAGCTAGACCATAAAATTTCTGATAGGGTAAAAGCAGGTATTAATATGCGTTACCTGGATCAGGAAATTCACGGCGCAGGCACTACCAATAGCGGTACCCGCACTACCAACCGCTTACGCCATTCCATTAATTACCGCCCGTTTGAAATACCGGAATCCGGCGGAGGAATAGATGATTTTGATGAAGCCTATTTCCTGGCCTCCGGCGGAGCCACCAATCCGGTGCTGCTTACACAGGCAGAGTACCGCGAGCAAAAAACAAAAGCCACCTACCTCACAGGATATGTAAGCATTAACCTGGTTAAGAACCTTACATTCCGCTCTACGTTCGGTTATGATAACACCAGCATCCGGCAATCCCTTTTTTATGGAAAAATTACCGGCACGGCGCGGCAGTATGCCTCCCTGCCCGTTGCTTCCATTGGGGATCAGCAGAACAGCACCTTCAATAATTCCAACACCCTGCAATACACGCTGAGTAAATATAAAACCCATCATGATATTACCGTGCTGGCAGGGCAGGAGATGGTAGAGTTTTTATCCAGCAGCAATTATGTAGAGACCCGGTATTTTCCGGCAGATATAAGTGCTAACAAGGCGCTGACGAATATGGGCCTGGGAGCAGCGCCCACAGGCTCTGCACAGCCATTGCCTTCCTCCGGTGAAAACCCGCCCAGCCGTATCTTTTCTTTATTTGGCCGCGTTAGTTATGCGTATGACGATAAATACCTGGCTACTGTTAACCTGCGGGCTGACCGTTCCTCGAAGTTTGCTCCGGAGAACGGTACCCTGGTATTCCCATCCGCTTCCATAGCCTGGCGTTTTTCTGCAGAGCGGTTTATGAATAATATCAGCTGGCTTACAGATGGTAAGCTGCGCTTTGGTTACGGCGCTGTAGGTAATAATCGTATAGGCGACCTGTTATACCGGCAGCTGTATGGTGTAACCGGCCAGTATGCATTTAACCATTCCATACTGCCGGGTTTTGCACCCTCTGCGCTGGCAAACCCTGCGCTGCGCTGGGAAAAAAATATAACGCGTAACCTTGGACTGGACCTGGCTTTCTTTGATAACCGCTTGCAGGTAACCATTGATGCCTATAAAAATACTGCGAACGATCTTTTACTGGCCGTGCAAATACCGCCCACAACCGGTTACACTACACAGGTGCAGAACATTGGTGCTACCTCCAACAGGGGTATAGAGCTACAGATAAGCGCTACGCCTGTACGGCAAAAGAATTTTAAATGGAGCACGGATTTCAATATTGCTTTAAACCGGAACCGGGTGGAGAATCTTGGCGGTCCCGCGCAGATAACCCGTAACTCAGGCTGGCAGGGATCAGACGGGGTAGATGATTATTTAGTGAAAGTAGGAGAGCCCGTAGGTTTGATGTACGGTTTTGTAACGGATGGTTTTTATACCCTCAACGATTTTGACTATAATGCTGCTACCGCTACCTACACCATCAAAAAAGGTGTTCCGGTGAATGGGGTGTACGGTACCCCGCAGCCCGGCATGTTAAAGTGGAAAGACCTGAGTGGCGATGGGCTGATCACCGCAGATGCCGACCGTACCGTGATCGGTAACGCTAACCCTAAGTTTACCGGCGGCTGGAATAACCAGTTCACCTACAAGAATTTTGACGCCAGCATATTCATCAACTTTGTAGTGGGCAACGATATTTATAATGCCAATAAATTAGAGTGGACAGACGGTGCTTTTCCCAACCTGAATATGATAAGCACTATGAAGAACCGCTGGACCAACATCAACAGCCAGGGGCAGGTAGTAACAGATCCCAATGAGCTGGCCGCGCTGAACGCAGATGCCAGCATCTGGTCACCGGTGCGGGTGCAGCGCTGGTGGCTGCATTCCTGGGCAGTGGAAGATGGCTCTTACCTGCGCGTAAATAATGTAACCTTAGGATATACCCTTCCCCAACGTATTACAGAGCGGGCTAAGATCTCCAGTCTTCGTGTATTCAGCACCGTGAATAACCTGGCCGTAATAACCGGCTATTCAGGTTATGACCCGGATGTTACAGCCCGCCGCAGTGATCCCTTAACCCCCGGTGTGGACTTTGCGGCTTACCCCCGTTCCAGGACCTGGGTGTTTGGTGTAAACGTTACTTTTTAAAACCTAAAACTTGACAGCTCCCATGAAACATATATCCTACAGGCGCTTAAGCGGTATCATTATTATGCTTGCAGCTTTATTTACCATGCAGGCCTGTAAAAAATGGACGGAGGTAGAGCCCCGCTCCCAATACAACATACCGGAAGTTTTTTCAGATGTGTCCAACGCTACCTCCGCTGTAATTGGCGTGTATGATGAGCTGCAGGGTGATGCCGGGTATGGCATACGCATTAGCATGTATTACCCCTATGATTCAGATGAAGGTATTGTGAGCGGTAATATTGATAACGGCCGCAGGGGGGTGGGCCGCTACCAGCTGCTGCTTACCAACGCAGAAATATCTAACCCTTTCCGCCAGCTGTACCGTGGTGTGGAAAAAGCTAACCTTTGCATTGAGCAGATTCCATTAATGCAATTATATACCAGCGGCACAGATGAGCAGAAAAAGGAATTGCGCCGTTTGTATGCAGAAGCCCTGACACTGAGAGCCCAGTTTTACCAGGAGCTGATCCGCAACTGGGGCGATGTGCCGGCGCCCATGATACCTTCTTATGAGCAGGCCAACCTGTTCATTGGCCGGGCCGACAGGGATTCCACCTACGATAAGCTGCTGGCCGACCTGGCCACTGCCAAAGATCTGCTGCCCTGGCGCACGGAAGTAGCACGTAATGAGCGGATAACCAAAGGCGCTGCCATGGCCTTACGAGCAAGAATGGCGTTGTACCGTGGCGGTTATGCGCTGCGCCGCAACGGGCAAATGGAAAGAAGGAGCGATTACCTGAAATATTACACCATTGCCAGGGATGAATGTGCGGAGCTGATGCAACACCGCGGCGAGCATACGCTGAACCCTGATTTCAAGGACATCTGGAAAAATGTAACCTCTTTTAAATACGACCCGCAGGGCGAAGTGCTGTTTGAAGTAGGGGCCGGCGGCGGCAATGGTAACAGCGACAGCCGCATGGGTAACTATGACGGGCCGAATTTAAATGCGGCAACCCGCTACGGGGCCGGTGGCGGCGGCATTGTAATGCTGCCCAATTATTTTTACGCTTTTGATTCAGTAGATACCCGCCGCGATGTAACCATTACATCGTACCAGGTAACTTCCTCATCTAATATAAAATCACAGCGCCGCCTGGGTGAATTAAATACAGGCAAATACCGCCGCGACTGGCGGGTGCCCTTATTGCCGGGCAATGTTTTAAACGTAGGGTATAACTGGGTGCTGATCCGGTTTGCTGATGTGCTGTTAATGTTTGCAGAAGCGGAGAATGAGCTTAACGGCAGCCCCACAGCCGCTGCCATTGCCGCTTTTGAGGAAGTGCGCCGGCGTGCCTACAAGGGTAATGAAAGCAAGATGGGAACTACCCCGGTAACCAAACAGGAATTTTTTAATGCTGTTGTAAATGAGCGTTATCTTGAGTTTGGGCATGAAGGCATCCGTAAATTTGACCTGCTTCGCTGGAACCTGCTGGCCACCAGGCTGGCGGAAACCAGGACAAAGATCCAGCAGATCCGCGACCGTACCGGGGTGTATAGTTTTGTGCCACGCTACATTTACTGGAAGAATAATGGCGAGGAGATCCAATATTATGTGCCAGGCAGCACGGATGTTACGGCTGTTCCCTGGTACCAGCCCACGCAGGCGCCGGACCCGCTTACAGGATGGACCCGGACAGACTGGGCGCAGCACCTGACAGTAACCAATGCCATTGATAACCTGGCTTTGTGGGAAGGCCTGGCACGTTTTTTTGTTTCCGGTAAAAGTGAGCTTTATCCTTTTGACCAGGCCACGCTGGATGCATACCAGGGCCGCCTGGAGCAAAATCCCGGTTATTGATGCCCGCTGCCCAAAGCGATGCGGATGAACGTAATGCGACGCAACGATGTTGAGCAGCGGGCAGCTGCCCGTACCAAAATATTAATAACTGACCTTTTGATTATGCGAATGCAAAGAGCGTTTTTTTTATTGTGGTTAATGATGGCTGCTGTTAGCGTAACAGCGCAAACAACCATTCCGCCAACCAGAATAACCGTTGCGCAAGATGGCAGCGGCGACTTTAAAACCATCCAGGAAGCCGTTAACTCCGTGCGGGACCTTTCCAAGCTGCAGGTGACGATCTTTATTAAGAACGGCACCTATAATGAGAAGCTGGTGATCCCTTCCTGGAAAACAAATATTTCGCTGATAGGTGAAAGTAAGGAAGGCACTATTATAAGTAACAACGATTACAGCGGCAAGCCTTTTCCCGGTAAAGACCCCAGTGGCAGGGACAAGTACGTGACCTACACTTCTTACACGGTGCTGGTGCAGGGCAATGATTTCAGCGCAGAAAACCTGACCATACAAAATACCGCAGGCCGCGTGGGACAGGCCGTGGCCCTGCATATAGAGGGCGACCGTGCCGTGATAAAGAACTGCAGGCTGCTGGGTAACCAGGATACATTATATGCCGCTAGGGAAAGCTGCCGGCAATACTTCCAGAACTGTTATATTGAAGGCACCACGGATTTTATTTTTGGAGAGGCCACCGCTGTGTTCCGGGATTGTACTATTAAAAGCCTGATGAACTCTTATATAACAGCCGCGTCTACACGGCAGGGGCATGCATTTGGATTTGTGTTCTTTAATTGTAAGCTGGTAGCAGATACCGCTGCTAAAAAAGTGTTCCTGGGCCGGCCCTGGCGGCCTTATGCCAGAACGGTTTTTATTCATTGTGAGCTGGGCAGCCATATTACTCCACAGGGCTGGGACCCCTGGAAGGGAGATGCCATGTTCCCGGACAAAGACAAAACAGCCTATTATGCGGAGTATGGGAATACGGGTCCCGGGGCTGACGTAAAGGACCGCGTAGCCTGGTCAAAACAATTAACTAAAAAGGAAGCAGAACAATATACCATCAAAAATATTTTAGGGGGCGCCGATAACTGGGTCCCCTAAACGCTTTTGTCAGGCGCCCTGGCCAATGTTGATACTAAGCCCGCCATCCACCACAAAGGTAGCGCCGGTCACGTAATCACTTTCAGCAGATGCCAGGAAAACGGCAATGCCGCTGATGTCCTCCGGTTTGCCGGCCCGTTTTGCGGGAATGTGCTGCTCTTTTTCTTTGCGCAGCTGCTCATTTTCCATGGCTTCCTTATTCATATCAGTAAGGATCATGCCGGGGGCAATGTTATTTACGCGGATGCCCTTATCAGCCACCTCCAGCGCAAGGCTTCTGCTGAAATTTCTGATAGCCGCTTTAGAGGCATTGTATTCTGCATTGCCGGCCGTATTGATCTCCTCATGAATAGAGCTGATGAATATAATATTCCCATTCTTCAGGGCCGGCTGGTTTAAAAAAGCCCTGCTGCAGTAAAAGGGGCCGTAGAGGTTTGTTTTGATACAGGTATCAAAAACTTCCGTAGGCATATCCTTTACCGGTGTTTTGCTGCCATTAACCGCAGCATTATTCACCAGGAGATCCACCGTTCCGAACTGCTCATTTACCTTGCTGAAAATTTCTTTTACGGCTGCTTCATCTGCAACATCCAGCTTAAAATAAATGGCCTTACCCCCTTCCTTTTTTATTTGATCAGCAAGCTGTGCTGCTGCGGGCTCATCCGAATGGTAGATAATAACAACCTTTGCACCTTCCGCGGCATAGGCCAATGTTATAGCCCGGCCAATGCCGGCATCAGCGCCGGTGATCAGGGCAATCTTATTTTCAAGCTTCTTCATTTTTCAATTATTAAATGGGCATTTGGTAATACTTTCCTAATTTAATAAAATGAAATTAGATACGCTACTATATGAACAGAAAAACGGAATTTGAGTCTATAGAGCATCATGGAATTATTGGTAATATGCGCACAGCGGCCCTGGTGTCTTTAACCGGGTGTATTGATTTTCTTTGCGCCCCCAGGTTTGATTCTCCTTCTGTGTTTGCTTCACTGCTTGACCCCAAGGCAGGCGGGGCGTTTACCATCACCCCCAAAATGAAGGATGTAGTAACCAAACAGCTGTACATTCCTTTTACAGCAGTACTGATAACCCGCTTCTTTTCTGATACCGGTATTGCGGAGATCACCGACTACATGCCGGTGATGCCGGATACCTGCAACAGTTATAACGTAATTGTAAGAAAGGTTACTGCCATAAGGGGCAATATTGATTTCAATATGCATTTTCAGCCCCGTTTGAATTATGGCAGATCCATGCACACCGCCGCAGGGGACAACAACAGCATTCTGTTTGATTGTACGGAGCAGGCAGTGGAAGGACTTACCGTTCGTTTATCCGCCAACGTAAAGCTGAAGATGCGGAAAGAAGATGCCTACGCCAATTTTACGCTGAAAGAATCCAAAACCGCCCATTTTGTAATGGAGTCTGTAAGGAAAGGAGAGGAGAAATACCTTTCAGACCTGGAATTTTTTGTGAACCATACCTATTTTGAAACCATCCGCTACTGGCGTTCCTGGACCCGCCAATCAACCTACAAAGGTGGCTGGGAAAGCATTGTAATGCGATCAGCCATTACCTTAAAATTACTGACCTGCATAGAACATGGTTCCGTAATTGCAGCCGCTACCTTTGGACTGCCGGAAGAGCTGGGCGGGCTGCGTAACTGGGATTACCGTTATACCTGGATCCGGGATGCAGCCTTTAGCATGTATGCATTTTTAAAGCTGGGATTTCGTAAAGAAGGCAAAGCCTTTCTGGACTGGATCATTAAACATGCAAAAGAGAACGACATGCATTTGATTTACCGGGTAGATGGCGGTACGGACATTGACGAAATTGAATTTGTGCACCTGCAGGGCTACAAAAGATCCCACCCGGTAAGGATTGGCAACGATGCAAATAAACAGCTGCAGCTGGACATACACGGCGAATTGCTGGATACCATTTATATCTATAACAAATTTTACGAACCGGTAACACACGAGCTATGGGAGCTGATTGAAAGAGAAGTGAACTATGTGATAGATAACTGGGAAAAAGCAGATCACGGCATCTGGGAGATCCGGCAAAAGAAAAAACACTTCCTGAATTCCCGCTTAATGCTGTGGGTAGCCATGGACCGGGCTATTAAGATAGGCCGCGACCGGTCTTTTCCCTTCCCGGTAAAAAAGTGGGAATCTGTAAGGGATGAAATTTACAACGACATTTACCACAATTTCTGGAACGAAGAGCAGCAGGCCTGGATGCAGCATAAAACAAACGGCAAGGCCGGCGATACCATAGATGCCAGTGTGCTGCTAATGCCGCTGGTGCATTTTATTACCCCGGAGGAACCCCGCTGGAAATCGACCATGGAAGCCATTAACAACAAGCTAAGGCTGGATGTGCTGATATACCGCTACGATAATGATATTGATGGATTTGACGGGCTAACCGGCAAGGAGGGCACTTTTAACATGTGCTCATTCTGGTACGTTGAATGTTTGGCAAAATCAAAAAGGCTGGATGAAGCCATAGAGAACTTTGAAAAAATGCTGGGTTATGCCAATCACCTGGGACTGTTCTCAGAACAGATCAGTAAAAAAGGCGAGCACCTGGGCAACTTCCCGCAAGCCTTTACCCACCTGGCTTTGATCAGCGCCGCACTGGAGCTGGATAAGCAGATAGGCCGGCTGAATAAGACCGCAGACATTTAGTTATACGGGTTTATGGAACGGCACTTTGATACCGGTAAAGTCCTGGGACCGGAAGGTACGGGGCTGCATTTTTTCCGCTGTATCTTTTCTTTTTATAATAAAGGTAATGCCGCCATATAAGCCGGAAAGCTTGGCCAGGCGTGTATCCATATTGGTTAGCCGGTTAGCGGTACGGATGCCCCACAGCTTTCTGAAAAGCGGCGTTAAGCGGTTATATATTTTAAAGGTCCATTTAGTGTTTGGCTTGGCATGCCCTTCCGCTACTACACGCGGTACCACCAGCAGGGGGCATAGGGTTTTCTGGTATTCCACGGTATAACCCTGCTGCTTTAAATAATCGAGGGTATGTATATCAAAACAATGGATATGCTCATGGGTTCTTTTAAGCCGGATATTTTCCGCCACCAGGGCAGGAGGGTCATGAGGAACCGTTATCACCAATACCTTATTGGTAATTCTCAATAATTCCTGTACCGCCATTTTGTAATCCGTTACATGCTCAATGGTTTCGCTGCAAAGCACAACATCAAACGACCGGTCTTCAAAGGGCAGGTGGTGAATGTCGCAGCAGGCCGCATTTATATTGAATATTTCGCTGGCCATTCTGCAGGCATAGTCTGACAGGTCCGTTGAGCGCACCTCCACTTTAAACAAGGTCCTTACCAGGTTAGCAGTATAACCTTCCGCACCTCCCACATCAATGAAGCTGGAAAAAGAAAAACGTCCCAGCGCATTTAGAATTGAGCGGGTAACCATATACCGGGCAATATTGCTGGTAGCCGCATATTTGGTACGGTAGCCATAAATGGGCTGATGGGAAAAGTGAATGCCGTCAATAGTTTTTGAAAACCATGAGTTAACAACTTTTTTAACCTCCCGGGTATACGGGTCCTGGGCAAAGTTTTCGCCGGTTGCATTGATCATGTAGGTATAGACAGCAGCGTGCATCCGGAAGGTTGGGTACGGCAGAAAATATTTATGTTCACTGTGGGGGTAACTGATCAAACAAATAATACAAGGGCGATTCTTCCAGCACTTTCCGCTCGCCTACTTCCCATTTAATAAGGCGGATAAAACCTTCCGCTATTTCAATGCCGGTAATATCCCCGTCACTAAAACAGCAGCAACCGGTATTAAAATAGGTGGGCTGCGCCATGGTTTTTACAAATTGTTTGCCGGCATATTCTGCGCGGCGCTTTTCCAGTGCGGCCTGCAGCGTGTTCATGAGCGCTGTATTGCCTGCCTGCTTTGCTTTTTCCAGCTGTTTGGTGATCCGGTCTATATGATCAAGGGAGGCAAAGACCGGTTTATGCGTGTGCCCGGAAATTAAGAATGTGTTTTTATATTGCAGGGTCCATTCATACATCACCACGTTGTGGCGGTCTACCAGGTCAAATGAGTCGGAAATGGTATCCGGATGAATGTCCAGGAAACGCTGAATGGGCGTCCAGATAGCAGCTACAAACCATTTGGAGAAGGCATTGCCATCGCTCCGCAGATCGCCCTGGTGACCATGTGTTAACAGGAAGGAATAGGTTTGGTTGTTATAGGGTATTTGCAGCACCAGGCCTTCATACACCTTCAGCTTTTCGCCAAAGATGGTTTTCAGGAACTGCTGGCGGGGTATCAGGTAGTTCCATTCCAGGTCATGATTCCCGAAAATGCGGTAATAGCGGGTTTGCTGCAGGAACTTTGCTTCTTCCAGTAAGGTGAGCCGGTTTTTTTCAATTACAGTGGCCGGCTTGTTTTCCCACAGCTCCTCACAATCACCCAGGTTTATCAGCGTATAGTCATTACTGTAATACCAGCTTAAGGCGGTCATATAATTGCTTTCGGCAGCTGCAAAATCATCCGCCGCATCCCTGCCGCCTTTGTGCTGATCAGAGAAGATAATGAAGCGCGTGTTTTCCGGCAGGCACGAAAAAGTGACACCGCGGTTGGTTTTCCCTTTCAGCAGCTCCTGCAGCAGCTGGCTGAGCGAGCTGAAAACAGCGGCTTTTTCCGGGTGGGATGATAATCTATCAGCCAGCCAGATCACGGGTTTGCGGAATACTCTCTGGAGAAGTTTCTTCACATTCAATCTTTTTGATCTTAGATTTTAGAGTTACGATTTTAGATTTGCGGCTTCATTCACTTCAATCAAATCTAAGATCTAAGATCGTAAATCTAAAATCGTAAATAGTATTATCTTACTCTTATGAAAAACATCATAAAGCTCTCCACGATCATACTCGCAATACTGCTACTGAGCGCCTGTTCTGTTATGCGCAAAGCCACGGGCAATAAGGAGCTGCAGTGGTATAAAAGCAGAACCTGGGCAGAGGGCATACCACAGCAAATGTTCACCGGGTTCAATTACCGGACCTTTTACCGCCAGTATCATGCCGATTCCCTTCGCTGGAAAAAAGCTTTCCGTTTTATAAAAGAAAACAACCTGCAGGAGATGGCCCCCGGCAAATACCCGATTGACAGCAATATTGTATTTGCATCCGTTACCGCGGGACCTTTGCGTGCCTTTGAGCAAACCAAATGGGAATTTCATAAAGATTATACCGACATCCAGTACATTATAAAAGGAAAGGAAATGATAGGAGTGGCGCCGGTAACTGTTACACCCGCAAACCCTTTTGCGGGTATTGATACCAGCGCTGCAAAATATTACACGGCCCGGCCGGATACCATTTATATGCTTTTCCCGCACGATGCGCACCGCCCCACCATACAGGTACCTGGCGAAACCATTGTTAAAAAGCTGGTGATAAAAGTAAAGACGCTGGACCTGCCCCTGGAGTAGGATATGCTTAATGTTTAAAAAAGCTGTCCGGTACCTCCGCCACAGGACCATTACCTACACTGTATTTCAGACCCAGTGAAAATCCGCCGCCGCCTTCAATAAAATCAAGTGTGAAGGGGTGTAGTCCTTTTTGCAATGCCACCTGCCCCGATTTTTCAATGGGTGCATGCTGCCCGTCGTTATTTACTACTTCCTTATCGCCAATGGTTAATACGCCGCCATCATCACACAGGAAATAAAAGCTGTATACGCCTGTTTCCGGTACATCAATAAAACCCGTGTATTTCAATCCAAAGCTGGGCGCATTTACAGAGGCAGGCACTACCAGGTCCTTTGCCACAAACTGGCTGTCGGGCTCCGAAGTTTTCATGCCGCCGGTATTTAAGTAATATTTTTTATAGTAAGCGCATTGCAGCCCTTCCTTTACAGGGGCAAAGGTTTGTACGGCTGCCTGGTAAGCCTCTTTTTTATATTGCAGCGTATAAATATCGCCGCGGGTACGGCCGGGGCTAAACGCTGCCAGCTTAATGGTAAGCGGTTTGGTAATTACCAGCGGTTTATTTAATGCCGGGGACGAGAACTGCGGCAGACTGCCATCTGTAGTGTAATGCAAAGTAAGGTCAGGTAGCGGCTTTTTAATATCCAGCACGGCCTGGTCTACAAATACATTCTGTGCTGTAAAACCGCTAAGGTCCGGCAGCCGGTAATGCACTTTTAATGTTTCCAGCCGTTTGAAATGGGCGGGCAGGTGTTGCTGAAAGGCTGCATAGTCAAGGTTTTTGCTCCATACCCTTTCTGCCAGCGCAAGCATGCGGGGAAAGTATAAATAATCTGCACGGTGCTCAGAAGGCACATGTTCCGACCACAGGTTGGCCTGCGCGCCAATAATGAACGATGCCTGTTCCGCGGTAAGTTTTTCCGGTACTACCTTAAACTTGTAAATGTTGGAAAGTGAATTAGCATCGGGCTGGTTATCAAAATACAAAGGATTACCGGGGCTCATAATAACATGATTACCGTTGCGGGCCGCTGTAACAGGGGCATCCGGCACCCAGCTGCGCCAGTACATTACATTGGCGGTAGCGCTGATGCCGCCTTCCAGGATCTCATCCCAGCCTATCAGCTTTCTGCCTTTGGACTGGAAGAAACGTTCCATACGTTTTACAAAATAGCTTTGCAGCTCAGCGGTGCTCTTTAATCCTTCTTTTTCCATCAACGCAGTACAGGCCGGGCTTTTTGCCCAGGTTTTGCGGTCTACCTCATCTGCTCCCAGGTGAATGTATTCTGAAGGGAATAAGGCAATGATCTCTGAAAAAACATTTTCTGCAAATTCATAGGTGCCTTCGTTACAGGGGCAGATGGGGGTAGTGAATAGCTCGCCCCATTTGCTGCCGCCTTCGCAGGACAGGTCCGGGAACTGATGTATAGCAGCCATCATATGCCCCGGCATATCAATTTCAGGGATAATGTCAATGTAGCGTGCAGCCGCATAGTTTACCAGCCCTTTTATTTGCTCCTGTGTATAAAAACCGCCGTACAGGGCTTTGCCATCCCGTTTAATAATGTGGGAGGCATCAATAGCCATATCAGGATTCTCTTTTGAAAGGCGTATGCAAGCTGAATCGTTCTTATCAAACGTGCGCCAGGCGCCTTTTTCCGTAAGCGCAGGATATTTTTTGATCTCTATACGCCAGCCCTGATCATCTGTTAAATGCAGGTGCAGCTTGTTCATCTTATACAGCGCCATCAGGTCCAGTAACTTTTCCAGGTATTGGATGCTGAAAAAGTGGCGGGATACATCCAGGTGAAGGCCTCTCCATGCATAGGAAGGTTCATCTGTGATGGTTAACGCCGGTACACTCAACCGCGCGGATGCTGTTCTCTTTTCAACGGCCAGGGGCAAGAGCTGCCGCAGGGTTTCCACTGCCCGGAACATACCGGCGCCGGTTTGGGCTGATAGTACAACCTGGCTGGCAGATACATTGATCCGGTATCCTTCCGCAGCGGTGATGGTTTCATCTTTACGCAGTACGATCTGCCCTTTAGCCGCTGTTGCTAATGGTTTGCCTAATGCCTGTTTTATGAGCCGCTGCAGCTGTGTTACTGCATTTTCAAACCCGGCATCTGCCTGTATGGTAGTGCGCAGCGTAATTGAAAACGTTCCGCTACCGGCTTCCAGTGAAGCAGGGTAGGGGATCAACGGGAAACTGGCATTCGTTTGTGCGCATACGTAAGCGCCCCGCAAGGTAATGGCTGCTATTAACAGGAGCCGGGAAAGAAGACGTGTCATCATTTAGTTTAAACGCCTAAAGCTACTGAAGGGTTCAGCGAAAAGCAATACATGCGGAAAATGGCGGTATTAATTGGTTAAAATGTATCACTATCTTTATGCCCCTAAACCTATTGCATGCAAAGTAAAACGGTTCTGTTGCTGGGCGCAAATTCCGATGTAGCCAAAGCGGCCATTAAACAATACACTGCTAAAGGTTACCGGGTAATAGCGGCCTCCCGCAGCACAGACGCGCTGCAGGTATTTGTGCAGCAGGAAGTGCCGGAAAAAGAGCAGGTGACCATCCTTTACTTTGATGCGGCCGATTTTGCAAGCCATGCCGGCTTTTACCGGCAGCTGCCTGAAAAGCCCCACATCGTGGTATATGCAGCCGGTTATCTGAAACACAATGAAGAAGCCCTGCTTGATTTTGAAGGCAGCTTTCGCATGATGCAGGTACATTATGCAGGCGCGGTGTCTATCCTGAACATTATTGCCATGGATAAGGATAATGAACGGCTGGAGCGTATCATAGGCCTGTCGTCCCTTTCAGGAGTAAGAGGGCGTAAGAGCAATTTTATTTACGGCAGCACCAAAGCAGCCTTTACCCAATACCTGGCTGGCTTACGGCAGTATCTTTTCTCCCGCCGTATTATTGTAAATGTGATTGTGGCCGGTTATATCCGCAGTAAAATGACAGCCGGGCTAAACCTGCCGGAGCCCTTAATGCTGGAGCCTGCATACATTGCTGCAGCAGTGGTGAATGCGGGAAGCGGCTTTACCATTGTGCCTGGTTTTAAATGGAAGCTGATCTATACAGCGCTGAAATGGATGCCGGAAAAGCTGGTAGCTAAGCTGCCGTAAAAAGGATCTCAGCTGCTCCTGAACTGGTTAAAGGATTGCCAGTATTTGTCTTTATAAATAGTGAAACCTATTTCAATTTGCAAGGCATACCGGTCTTTGATGTCATACACCACTTTGGAAGGTTTCCTGAAATCTTTACAGGCAAAGAAGATCTCCTGCACGCTGTTGGCGGTTTGCCGGCCAATGTTCAGGTAACCTTCATAATCTTTCAGCTCGCTTAATATCGCATCTTCAATCTCGTTCAGCAGCTGGTAGGTAGCATCATTGGGCATGCCGCCATCATTTTTACTGCCATATTTTATTTCAACGTTTAAGATCCAGGGGTGAGAGGCTTTACTATCCCATTCCAGCAGGTCGGTGTTGATGACTGCCAGCAGCATATTGCCGTTCTTCAGCTTTGCTTCCAGCATGGCGTAATTGTCGTTTTCCGTATCGTGCCGGGTGCCTTCATATTTTTCTATGAACTCTTTCTGCCGCCATATCAGGAAATCCTTCAGCTTTTCAATAGGGATCCATTCCTGCTGTGCTTCATGGTTCCGGATCACTTTTAAATTATCAATAGTGGTGGCAAAGTTCAGCTCACCCAGGTAGGTATCCAGGTAAATATAGATGCCGTTAATGATGGTTTGTTTATTTTCTTCATTCAGCTCGTCATGCGTGATCACAATATCTATTTCATCAGGGTACTCCGCAATTTCGTTTGCATAAAAACGCATTGTTTCGCTGTTAAACAGGTAGCCGGCCATTTTAAGGTTACTGTTGCGGATGTCTGATGCCGGTTTAAATGCAGTGAACTTCCAGCCAGGAATATCGGGGGCCGATTGTATCAGCTCCTCCACGAAAACAATATGTTTAATAGCTCCTTCCGCGGTGATCACCAGGTCCACGGTATTATCATCCAGCATACCTGTTAAAAAGTAAAAACCTTCTTTAAGCTCACCCAGCCTGGATGATAGCTTATCAAAAAATATCTTTTCAATATCCCCTCTTTCCTTCACTACCTTAAAAAATGTCTTTTCATTTTTCCGGAACCAGTTCCAGAAATCCTCATAAGATGTTATAGGTTCCTCTTTTTTGGAAAAAATGCTTTTTAAAAGACCCATCGCTGTCAGCTTTTTTAGTACGGTTAAGATCAGGGCTGAAGATAAGCACTTTTTAACATGAAGATGCGCCGTTTTGCTGGTAATTACCGGAGAAGTATATTATATTGCGTGTCAATCTAACACTCATTGAACCGCGGACATATGAAAAAACTACTTGTTGTACTGCTTATTGCCTGCAACGCTGCCGTTTATGCGCAGTCTTCCACTAACTTTCATGACTGGGCTGCTACGCCCCCAATGGGCTGGAACAGCTGGGATTGTTACGGCCCCACTGTTACAGAGGCAGAGGTAAAAGCCAATGCGGATTACATGGCCAAAAACCTGAAGAAATACGGATGGGAATATGTGGTGGTGGATATACGCTGGTACGTAGGCAATGATAAATCGCACGGTTACAATGAAAAAGACCCGCAGTATAACATAGACGAATACGGCCGTTTTCAGCCGGCAGTGAACCGTTTTCCATCCGCAGCCGGCGGCAAGGGTTTTAAGCCCCTGGCCGATTACCTGCATAGTAAAGGACTAAAGTTCGGCATCCACATTATGCGGGGCATACCGGTAATAGCAGTGCAGCGCAAGCTGCCTATTAAAGGCACCCAGCTGACCGCGCAGGATATTTATTCTGATAAAGACCAGTGCCTTTGGCTGCATGATATGTACACCGTGGTGCCTGGCAAGGCCGGCGCGCAGGAATATTACAATGCCCTTTTTGAAATGTATGCATCCTGGGGGCTTGATTTTGTGAAGGTAGATGATCTGTCGGCGCCCATTTATTTTGCGGAAGAAATAGAAATGATCCGTAAGGCCATAGACCGTACCGGGAGAAAGATCGTGTTAAGCACCTCGCCGGGAGAAACGCCCATAGCGCATGCAGAACATGTACAGCAGCATGCCAATATGTGGCGCACCGTGAACGATTTCTGGGATAGCTGGGAGCCGCTAAAGGAGCACTTTGAAGTGTTTGAGCGCTGGAATAAATGGCGGGCAGCAGGCGCCTGGCCCGACGGCGATATGCTGCCTTTAGGACGCATCGGCATACGGGCAGAGCGTGGCAACCCGCGTATGACCAAGTTCACCCGTCCCGAACAATATACCTTAATGACCTTATGGTGCATCTTCAGATCCCCGCTGATGTTTGGCGGCAACCTGCCGGATAATGATGCCTTTACCACTTCACTGTTAACCAATAAAGGGGTACTGGCCGTTTTAAACCACAGCACTAATAACCGGCAGCTTTTTAACGATGCCGACAAAGCCGCCTGGATAGCGGAGGAACCGGGTACCGGTGCACGTTACCTGGCTGTTTTTAATAAAGCAGATCAGGAAGCGCCTGTTTCCGTGAACCTGGAGCAGCTGGGCATTACCGGCCCCGGCGCCATTACAGACCTTTGGAGTGGAAAAGCAATGGGCAAATTCTCCGGGGTATTTACCCCCACTATTCAGCCGCATGGAGCAGGGTTGTATAAAATAAAGTAAGCCATGTTCTAATTCAGTATCTTCAGTGGAACATGGAACTTATAGATATAATCGGGTTTATAGCAGGCATCTGCACTGCAACATCATTGCTGCCGCAATTAATTACCACGCTTAAACAAAAGAAAGCGCAGGAAGTGTCGCTGCTCATGTTTATTGTTTTGCTCATGGGCAATGCTTTATGGGTGTGGTTTGGCGTGGCTAAGTCGGAGCTGCCAATTATATTGACCAACGCATTTTCGCTGCTGTTAAATATTATTATGCTGGTGCTGAAGTATAAGTATAAGGACAATGAATAGCACCATCTTCTATGGCAAGTTGTAGAACAATCTACCCAATATATTATGCTGCCGGAGCTAAGCCATAGCCAGGCAGGCCAGTCCTTAAAACGGCACAGATTATGTAAAAGCTGTTAATATCACCAAACAACTATCGCATGAAGCAGCTCACTTACAGCATGTTAGCACTGATCGCCGTAACACTTACCAGTTGCGAGGTAATAGGCGGTATTTTTAAAGCCGGCGTATGGACAGGTATTATAGCCGTAGCCATTGTAATAGGATTGATCATTTTCCTGGTCACCAGGGGACGCAAATAACAGGTCGGTCTTTTCTGTTGGCATATCAGTACGCGTTAGTCCGGACTGTTAGAAAACTACGGCCGGCTTTGACGAGCAGTAAAAAAGATAACGTATTAATGGATGGGCTGTTCCGGAAGGAGCGGCCCTTCTTTTTAGCGGGCATTTTGAAAAATAAATATATCAGCGTAACTATACAAGGCCAAACCCGTCTATACTATGAACCTAAGCCGGATACTTGCAGGCATCTCTTTTTTGTTGCTTATTATTTCATTTGCCGCGAATGCCCAAATAGCCGGCAGCCGGTTCATTACCTATACAGCGGATCTTAAAAAACAGCACCTGCAGTTCTACTGGAAAGATGATCAGCACAAACCTTTTGGAAGTATGCAGCGTTTAAAGAGCTGGCTGGAAGCGCACAAACAGCAGCTGGTGTTTGCCATGAACGGCGGTATGTATAAACCCGATCATTCCCCATTGGGTTTATATATTGAGAACAGTAGTACCCTATCACCTTTAGATACTGCCAACGGTAACGGCAACTTTTACCTGCAGCCGAATGGCGTGTTTTACATTACTACAGATAATATCCCCGTGATCTGCAAAACAGCTGACTTTAAGAACAACGGTAAGGTGAAATATGCCACGCAATCAGGTCCCATGCTGTTGATAGAAGGGCAGCTGCATGCTGCGTTTAAAGAGGGTTCTGCCAATCTGAATATCCGCAATGGGGTAGGCATTTTACCGGATGGCAGGGTGGTATTTGTAATGTCTAAAGAGGGTATGAACTTTTACGATTTTGCGAATTATTTTAAAAGCCTGGGTTGCAGGAATGCATTGTACCTGGATGGGTTTGTGTCCAGGATGTATGTGCCGGAAAAGGAGTGGCGGCAGCTGGATGGGGATTTTGGAGTGATGGTGGGAGTGGTGGAGGGTATGTAGAATAATATAAAAATCGTAGTTTTGACCGGTTTTTTGTTGCCCTAACCCGGCTACTTATATTATCCCTATATGCAGTTTGTATTCCGGATCACAATGATCCTTTCGCTTATTTTATGTGTTAACCTGGCCAAAGCCGACACATTTATAGTTACCACCAAGGCCGATAGCGGGCCTGGCACATTACGGGATGCCATTAATAAGGCAAATGCCAATGGTACTGCTTCAACGGATTATATTCATTTTAACCTGCCGGGTACTACCCTGGATGACCGGACTATCCGGATCAATGCTGAATTGCCCGCTTTATCCTCCAATATCATTGTGGACGGTACAACGCAACCGGGAGCTGCTTTTGGCGTAAGTAACGCAAAGGTGAAAGTGTTAAAGGACAATTACCATTCAACGGGTAATTTTTACAATATGTTTTCCATCCGGAATGCAGATAATGTAAGCATTTACGGTATGCATATAGAAGTGACGGACGGCTTTTCAAATGGTGCATATTGCATTTATATTGCTAAAAGCAGCAACATTAATATCGGGGCATCGGGTAAAGGTAATGTGCTGAATGCGTCAGATGCTATCATCGCCAGCGATGTAGAGCTGGAATTTGGTAGTACTACTGATCTCCATATTGCCTATAACATGTTAGGTGTGAATCCGGATGGCGTAACAGTGCCTGTATATCCCATTGGTTACTCACGCATAATTTTATGGGGTGCAGGGGATATAGAGATGGACCATAATGTGATAAACTCTCAAATAAGAATAGAAGAAACCTTTAACACACTGGCGCCACTGGGTAAGCGCAGTTATAAGGTGCATGATAATATTGGAGGTGGGGATTATACCGGTGACCGGAAGATCGGCTACCTTTCTTGTACCATAACAACCTATCCAAGACTGGACATTAGCGGGGACAATATTATTGAAATAAAGAACAATCATGTGCTGTCAGGCCGTTTTGCACTGGGCGGCGGGCAGGGTATTATTACGGTACAGGGAAATAAAATAAATACCGACCGCACCGGCACCGTAAGAACCGGGCAGGCCTCTGATTATTCCATCGAGATCTATGGTACGCAAAAAGCATTGGTAGGTGGCGATCTGCCGGCTGAAAAGAACTATATATCCGGCCAGTACGGAGGAATAATCTGTAATTATGATGACCATGTTACGATTACAAAGAACAGCATTTTTTGTAATGGAAAAGGTATTAAGTCAAAAGAAACTGTTTTTGTTACTGCTTTTAATGGCAGCACCGTATCAGGCACCAGCGAGCCGGATGCAGTTATAGAAGTATTTGATGCCGATAATTGCTCCGGCACACAGGAGGGGTGTGAGGGGAAGGTGTACCTTGGCCGCACAGTAGCAAATGCCAATGGGGAATGGTCCTATACCGGCACCCTGCCGGGTAACGTAGTAGTAACCGGCACTAATAAAGAAGGCAGCACATCAGAATTTACCAGGGCCACCATCAGTTCCGACTGGTTGGAGGTAACACCAGCCTGCTGTGGTAAGCCAGGCAGCATTAAAGGCATTACGATCACGGGAGCTGTTGTAGTTCAGTGGGAAGATGAATCCGGGAACGTGGTTAGCCACGATGTTAATCCTGCGGCATTACCGCCGGGCAAATATACGCTGTACGCCAATTCCAGTAATAACCCGCATGGTGTATGCGCCGTTACGCATTACGCGTTAACTATCATGGACATACGTCCTTTAATTACAACAGAACAAATAGTGATCATACGGCCCTGCCATGATAATAATGGCTCCATCTCAAATGTCACAGATCACGTAAATGTCTATACGAAAAGCTATAAATGGCTGAATGAAAATGATGAGGTAGTAGGTACGGCTGCCAATCTTACAAATGTGCCGGCAGGTACTTACCGTTTGTTTGCTTATTGTACAGATGATTGTTTTGCAGTATCCGATCCTATTATATTAACCGATCAGCCTGCGCCGGCCATTAATGTAAGCGCCATGACAGTGCTGCAGGCCACCTGTGATAATAGTAACGGAGCTGTTAACGGCATTACTGTTACTGGCCAGGCGCCGTATACATTCCGGTGGTTGGATGAACAGTTTAACGTAGCCGGTGATCAGCTTAGCTTACAGAACGTAACGCCTGGTCAATACCGGTTGGAGCTAACGGATAATTCCGGCTGTGCGCCTGTCACTTCCGGACCCATAAAGATCGAAGGCACAGGCAGTATTACCCTGGACGCTTCAAATGTGTTAGTAACACCGGCAGGCTGCGGCGCCCAGGGAGGCGCTGTTAAGGGGATTTTGGTAACAGCTGCGGATACTTATACCTGGCGTAACCAGGCTGGCGATGTGGTGGGCAACTCCCTTGATCTTACAGATGCAGCGGTAGGTACTTACCAGCTAACAGCTGCCAATAATTTTTCCTGCAGTGCGCAGTCAGAATGGTATACAATAAATACAACGCAGCCTGTACAATGGTCGGTGAGTGGAGAGGTTCGCTTTCCCACCTGTAATGATTCCGATGGGGAGCTGCTGGTAAACAGCATCACAGGCAATGATATAAGATCACTGAAGTGGACCAATACCTTAACCAACGCTGTAATAGGCACTACCAAAGACGTGCAGCATGTAGGGCCGGGCAGCTACGCATTATATATCAAAGACATGAATGACTGTGAGCAATTGGCTTATACGTTGGAGATCCCGCAACGTACGCCGCCGGTCCTAACGTCCGCACCGGTGATAACGGATGAAACCTGTGGTATGGCTAATGGCAGCATAAGTGCTCCCGCTATTAGCGGAGAAGCGCCCTTCCTGTACCGTTGGATGGATAATACCGGCCTTGCTATAGGAACAGCACCAGCATTAAAAGGAATAGGAAAAGGGGAATATACCTTACAGGTAACAGATAAATTTGGATGCGCAGCTAATCCGGATGTAGCTACAGTGAATAATGTTACTGCTGTTATTCCTGTTCCGCAGGACCTACACTATACTATTGCCAAAGGCCAGGCGGTGGAATTGAAATGGACCTATGATTCACCTGTGTTATATACACTTTATGCAGATGCAGGATTGGGTAATCAGCTAAGCCGGAATAATACCGGTGCATTTACTTTGCCAACGCTTGCTGCAGATGCAACGTATTATATGATCGTCAGCATGGACATTTGTACCAGTGAAGCAGCAAAAGCTTATATAACTGTAGTAGATAAAACAGAAGTATATATACCCACTGCATTCACCCCTAACGGAGACGGGCAGAATGACGTGTTCCGGCCGCGGTATGTGGGGATTGCTTCCATTGAATATTTTAAGGTGTACAATCGCTGGGGATCCATGGTATTTTCTTCCAATACCCTGGGCGCCGGATGGGATGGAGAGAGAATGCCAATAGGCAGCTATTATTATGTTATTAGTGGGAAAGACCTGCTGGGAAAGGTGTTTTTTAAGCAGGGAAGTATATTGTTGATTCGGTAAGAGCAGACAGGTTCTGGGCGCATTTGTTAATATTAGTGATGTTTGGCCTGAATGGATTTGATGATTTATGGCAGTCGTTTGCAATTACCGGCGGGACGTTTGTTATTACACATTTATTCTTTTATATGCGGTTCCTGAAAAGTGGGTATGTCAATCAATAATCAACAATATGAAGATCATTTTTTTAATATCAAGCCTGTTATTTTTGACAGTGGCCGCTAGCGGCCAGCAGTATCTTAAACCAGATACAGCGGTTAATAAAATAAATATTAATGATTATGAAAGCACCGAGCTTGTACTAGGTAAAAATAGTTGGAGTAAACAGTTCGAACAGGCTGGATCTTTGCCAAGGATAGAGGTTGTGAATAAAACAGGAACACAAATACTTCGTTTATTTTTTCATTATGGGGGGAGTAAAAATTCAGTAGATGAGTTTGAAATAATAAACATTGATAGCGCATATAAGATCCCCAAACAGGCAATTCATTTGAAAGATGGGCAATTCATTACTTCAAATAAAATTTGCTTAGGTATAAGCAAGGAAGATCTGGTTAAAAAACTGGGAAATAGCTATAAGTCCAGTATAAGTGGGGAAGTGGAGCGGCTTGTTTATACTGCTGATAGTAAATCAGATTTTGTCAGGAGGTATAACCAACATGGGTATTATATCAGATGTGTTTTTAAAGACGATGTTTTAATTAAGTATTCCTTTGGTTTTGAGAGCCTATAGATTCTAGTATTAAATGCTGGCAACCCTGGGAAACTAACCACCCTTAACTGCATTAATATCTCAAACCAAACCATCCACACCACACAACGCGGGAAAAATATTCTGTAATTTCCTATTTTCGCGTAATATCACGAAAATCAGGTATGACCACGTTTAAAAGAATACTGTTACTCATTGCTTATATAATCATAACCGGTTACGTCTACCAGCTTTCCTTTGATAAGATCATAAACCAGAGCTCCTCCATCAGGTATTACAGCACAACTATTGAAGGAAGTACGCTGAAAGATCTGATCCTGGTGCTGATCTATTGCCTTATAACCTTTTTCATGGCCGTACGCGCCCTGCGCATGTTAAAAGAAACCCGCTGGTGGCCGCTGTTCATCATCCTGGTGCTGGATGCAGCAGCAGTGCCTGCAAGCATGCTGCTGGTGGTGGTAAAGGGCCTTTATTGGAAAATAGGCACGATGGATGTAAGCAGCCTGCTGGATCCTTTTATATTGATCGTTATATGTTCCCTTATAAACGCACTCTATTTTCTTCCCTACCAAAAGATCATAAAAAGAAAACCATAATAAAAAACCCTCCGGCTTTTCCGGAGGGCTTGTAAATACTGCTTCTCTATATAAAACACTCAATATTCTCCATCCAGCGCAAAAATGGGTTTGCGGTTCATCCATTTCCCGCGTGTAAAGTCAGGGATATACTGCACCTGGCCGCCTTCTGATACAGACTGCTCGCTCAGTGGGGTAATGGCGTACCAGGTAGCCAGGTCATACACATCCAGCGCATATGGTGTGCCGCGTTTAATGCTTTCCACAAAGGAATTGATCACAAACCAGTCCATACCGCCATGGCCGGCCCCGGCAGTGTCAGCGGAGTAGCGCTTCCACAACGGGTGGTCATACTTAGCCATGTAGCTGTTAGCATCTGATTCTTCACCGGCCTTTTCCCAGGTATGCGGCTTGCTTTTACCTTCTACGTACACGGATTGTACATCATCCATCCACAAACCATTGGTGCCCTGTACGCGGAAGTTCAGCGAGTAGGGGCGGGGGGAGTTAGTATCGTGCGACAGCATGATGGTTTCCCCGTTATTGGTTTTTATCAGCGAGGTTACAATATCGCCCAGCTTAAATTCCACCTTTGCATTGGGATGGTTTTCACCGCCATGATCTACTATGTATTTATGCAGCCCGCGTGATTTGGTGGCCATAGAGGTAATGCTCATCAGGCGGTTGCCGCGGTTAATGTTGATCATGTTGGCCACCGGTCCCAGGCCGTGTGTGGGATACAGGTCGCCATTGCGGTGCACGGAGTGGTTAGTTCTCCATTTGGCTTCTGATAATGCGTTCTCGCCAAATTCCACACCACCGCCGTAATATTGTTTGCCGTTGTTGAATTTCACTTCGCGCAGATCGTGCTGGTAACCGCCCTGCAGGTGAATAAGCTCACCAAACAGGCCCTGGCGCACCATATTCAGCACGGCCATCACATCCCTGCGGTAACATACGTTCTCCATCCCAAACAGGGGTACGCCGGTGGCTTCGCTGGTATTCACCAGCTCCCAGCATTCCTGTATGTCAGATGCGCCGCAAACTTCCACGGCAGGCGTTTTACCGGCCTTCATGGCAGCTACGGCCTGTATGGTATGCCATTCCCAGGGGGTGGCAATAATTACGGCGTCAATATCGTCACGTTTCAGC
The DNA here is from genome assembly GCF_019091455.1 of Chitinophaga sp. GbtcB8. Taxonomy (GTDB): domain Bacteria; phylum Bacteroidota; class Bacteroidia; order Chitinophagales; family Chitinophagaceae; genus Chitinophaga. The sequence goes on along the minus strand of NZ_JAGXJN010000016.1, from coordinate 19,260 downwards.
AGGTTATGAAAATCTTCCGGGCCATTGGTATACTCTGCTACCTTTTTAGCGCCGTAGGCTTTGCTGATCAGGTTCCGGGCTTTGGGAATGGTATACTGCGTATCCGGGTCCGCAATGGCTATTACCTCTACATCACTGCGATGCAGGCAAAGCTCTAAATGTCCCAGCCCGCGGGCGCCTACGCCTATCAGGCCCATTCTTACCTTAGCTTTTTTTTCAGCTGCCAGCAGCTGTGCAGGTGTTTGTAGCATGGAAAAACCTACTCCTGCTACGGCGGTGTTCCGTAAAAAGTCTCTGCGTTTCATAACGATTATAATTTGAAGAATATCTTTTTCTGGTATAACCAGTAACAAATATACCATTCCAAAACCCATACTGCAAGTGCAGATAATACCGCTTGTATGGCCGGTGATATATGCAGCCAGCCGGTAAAACCGTTCACAAAGATGGCCACCGCGCCATTCAGCCATTGTGCGCCTACCGTTTCAAAAAGCAGGTAAATGAAAATGGAGTTCATGCCTATCACTACTGCAATCCAGGTATAACGCGGATGGTCTTTTACATCTATCCACCAGTACACCGCGGCCAGTATCAGCGTAACCCAGCCTAAAGAAGCCAGTACAAAACCGCCGGTGCTGATGCGTTTAATGATGGGTGAAAGACCGGAAAGGTCCGCGCCAAAACCCAGCGCCAGAGCAATAATACCGGCTATTACCAATGCCTTTATCTTAAGGGCGCTGCTATAACCGCTCATTAACAGCTTACCGGCTGTTACGCCTAACATGGTATGTGCCGCCGTGGGAATACAGTTGATGGCTACCCAGCCATCACGGTTTATTTTACCCATCAGCAGGGTATCCATATAGGAGCCAAAGTTATGGCCTTCCACAAAGGGCTGGTCAAAACCGGGCATCAGTATGCTGCGGTACAGCACATCATTCAGTATCACCATGCCTAATGCCACAGCTATCTGCACCTTAAAAGAGCGGCCTATCAGGAAATAGGCTACCAGCGTGGTGAAGGATAGCTGCGTAAGCACATTCCACAGTTCCCATACTAACCGCCCTGCATATACGCAATGCAAACCGGTACCAAACAGGAACAGCTTTAAGCTGCGGATGGCAATATGCCGGAAGTTATCTTGTTCAGAAACACCTTTGGCCCGCTTGCGCGTTACAGCAATGTACATTGCCGTGCCGGCCATAAACATAAATGAAGGCTGCACCAGGTCCCAGAAGCGGAGGCCATGCCAGGGATGGTGAAAGAACTGTGTAATGAACAGATCAAACAGCCCGCCTATATGCAGCTCATGTAACGATTCGTATACCCGGCAGCTTTCACCGGCCAGCAGCAGCATAATGATGCCGCGCATTACATCCAGTGATAGTAACCTGCCATTTGCTTTTAGTTCAGTCATAGGGTTTATTCAAAGTTAACCTGTATAGCGGCTGCAGCGGCGCCGGGAATGCGGCCTAAGCCGGCAGACCAGTCGCCTTTGGTAGCCATAATGCCCATTTTAAATGCCGTGGTAGCTGCAAGCCCTTTCAATTTACTACGGGAAATGCGCATTTCAAACTTAAATGTGCTGCCATCCTGCGCTTTATATCCTACGTTGTAAAATTCAGTAGCGCCGCTTGGGTCCCAGGAAAATTCATTGGGAGCGCCTTTATGGTTGAATGCATCCAGCCAGTTGCCCAGCACCGTGCCTTCCAGCAGCACATCAAACCCCGCGCCTGTAAAGTCGGTTACAAAACCGGTGCTGGCATCGTTATCCGTATCCAGGTAAAAATCGTAGATGTCGGCATTGGCTTCTTTGGAGTTCACTTCCACCAGCATGTACACGTACGATGCATCATAGTCAATGGTGAGCTTTTTAAAGTACGTTTCACCGGCAGCCGGGGTTATCACATAGTCCGTTACAGTAGCCCAGTCGGCAAAGCTGTTATCATCCAGCTTTACGGGCGATGTTTTGGCAATGTAGATCACCGTAGATCCTTCAGCTACCTTCCCGTTGTTATCGGTAGCATACAAGGTAGGCACATACTTGCCCTTGTCGGGATAGGTGTGTACCGGGCTGGCTTCTGTAGAGGTTTCCCCGTCGCCAAAGTCCCACTTATAGGATACGGCGCCGGTGGTGGTATTGGTGAAGGTAACCGTCTTATCCTGGATGGCTACCGTGTACACGATATCTGCTGCAGGTGTGGTGTCATCTTTTTTACAACCCACTGTTATTGCAGCTAACAGCAGGCCGGTATATATATGTTTGCTGATTTGCATAATAATACGGATTAATGATTAAGGATTTTGCTGGCATAGCTTGTTGGTCTGTACCTCATCGATCGGTATAAAATATATAATGCGGTTAGCGTCCGGTTTAACGATCATATTGGCATAACCAGCCGGTGCTGCCGCCAGGTTTATGTCAGATTCTTTTAAACCGGGCAGATGGTAACCCCAGTAGGTGCGGTTCATGTTCCGTTTATTACGGTACACATCAAAGTTGCGGTGCCCTTCAAAGGCCAGCTCTATACGCCGTTCCTTCAATACCACATCCAGCGCGGTTTTGCCAGAAGGCAGCACTTTGTTGTATAACGCATTCTGCAAACCGCGGTTCTTGCGGATCATGTCCAGGTTATCCAGCGCTTCTGCAGTATTACCTTTTTTAGCAGCTGCTTCCGCCTTGTTCAGGTACATTTCCGCCAGGCGGAAGAGGATGGGAGAGCTAAGCGTAGGGCTGCCCTCCTGGAAAGAGAACTTACTGATGTAATAGGTTTCAATGCCATTCTTCTTTTGCATACTGCCATCCGGATTCTTGGCCGGTACTATATAAGACCAGCGTACATCTTCAGGATGTTCTGCCATGGTATCGCGCAGGGATTGGGAGGCATATTCCTCGCCCCAGCCGGAGTTACCGTCAGAATAGATCATGGAAGCAATAGAGCCTCCTTTACCGTAATCATCCACCTTCGTAAAGGCAGCGCAGAAAATGGTTTCCCTGCCCGCCATGGCATTAGCAAACAGCTGTGGGAAAGTGGCTGCTGTTTCCAAAGAAAAGCGGTTGGAGCTTATCACCTTGTCTGCATAAAAAGCAGTGCTGTCATTATTCTCTTTGTACAGGTACGCTCTTGATAACAGCGCCCAGGCAGCTTCTTTGGAGCCGAACTGTACGCCGCGCGGCTGGTTCATTAGCTCTGCGCCTTTTGCGGCATCGGATACTATTGCATCGTATACTTCTGCAACCGTTGCGCGCGCCTTTAATGCTTCATCGCTGGTAGAGGTGCGGAGGATAATACCCTGGCCGGAAGGGTTCTGCGTATAAGGCCTTGCAAACAAACGTACCAGGTTAAAGTGGCAGAATGCACGCAGGAAATAACATTCGCCTATCAGCTGTTTAATGCCTTCATCCGGGTTAGCGATCTTTTCTGCAGATTCTATTACCGTGTTGGCATCGTTAATGATCTTGTAGGAAATATACCAGAAATAACGGCTATTGGTCTGCGTAGGCGTATGGTCCAGTGAAAAGCTGTAGTACAAAGGATCCGTAGTGGTTTGCGCGCACACAATATCGTCAGAGGCAAAGTCGCTCAGCTGAAAATACTGGCGCAGGTACATGTTGTTAAGGTCTGTAGTACCATTGAACTCTGTATGATCTTTGAATAATGCGTAAGCGCCGTTCACCGCCTGCTGCAAACCTGCTTTGGTAGCGGTAAGTGAGCCGGTGTTCAATGCATCGCTTGGATTTACATCCTTCAGACAGCCGGCTATCAGCAGCGGCAAACCTAATATAAGGAGTATGAATTTTGTACGCATGATCTTAAATTTTTTTCCTAGAACCGGATGTTAATATTTAACAGGTACTGGCGATTATTGGGATACTTGAAGTCAGACACGCCGGGCATTACATAGCTGCCCGTTGCAATGGTGGTGGATGGATCCTGCCCCAGGAACTTCGTGAACGTATATACGTTATCCGCAGTCAGGGAAAGGGTTACATCATCCAGCTTCAGAGGGCTGGTCCATATTTTAGGCAGCGTGTAAGACAGTGATATGTTACGGATGGCAAAGAAGCTGCCGTCTTTCAGGTAACGGGTAGAGGTTTCTGTTGCATTCGCATTATTCTGCGGGCTGGGCTCCGTAGCATTATCCCCGGGTTTGGTCCAGGTGCTGTAACCATCCGGCAATACTATCTGGTTGTAATAAGGCTCAATACCATCATTCATAACAAAACGCAGCGCATTGCTGAACACCTTATTACCGGAAAGGAAATAGGCATTTACGCTCAGCGCAATGTTCCGGTACTTCCACTGGGAGTTAATGCCGCCCTGGAACTTAGGCAGGGCAGATCCTACTTCCTGGTAAGTGGCGCTGGCATAGTCGGAGGTAGCTTCGCGGGAGGTTTCCTTCCCATCAGCATCCCGGTGTATCACTTCCCATTGCGGCGCGCCGGTTTGTGCATTTACGCCTAACCATTTGGGCATGTAAAACTCATACAGGTTACCGCCGTTACGGTAGATCTGTGAAATGCTCCAGGTAGGTTGTGTACGTGTAATATCGCTGGGCAGCTTTTGCAGCTTGTTGGAGTTGAAGCTGATGTTAAAGTCCGTGTTCCACTCAAAGTCGCGGGTTTTAATATTTACGCTGCTTAAGCCCAGCTCTATGCCTTTGTTCACAATTTCGCCGGAGTTTTCCCAGCGTTGCTCAAAACCAATGGAGAGGGGCTGGGATACCTGCAGCAGCAGGTTTTTGGTAATGTTATTATATACATCCACTGTCAGGTTCAGGCGTTTGAACAGGCCTATATCCACACCGGCATTCAGCTGGTGCTTGCTTTCCCAGGTCAGGTTAGGGCTGGGCAGCTGCAGGGGCGTAGCGGCAGTACCGCCGTTATACTGGCTGTTAAGCGCATACAGGCCCAGGTAGCGGCTTGAGCCAATGTCCTGCGTACCGGTTACGCCATAGCTGGCGCGCAGCTTCAGGTTATCAATGAAGGTAGCTGTTTGCAGGAAAGGTTCATTGCTAAGCAGCCATGCAGCGGATATAGCGGGGAATGAGCCGTAACGTTTTGATTTCGGGAAGTTGGTAGAGCCATCCACACGGTAAGAACCGGTCAGAAAGTATTTTTCCTTATAACCATAGCTCACCTGTGAGATCAGTGATTGCAGGATGGCCTGGTCGTTAAACCCGTTCACGATCTGCGTGTTGGATACTACGTTCAGCACCTTTAAGCCTTCCGGCAAACCTTTACCGGATGCGCCTACCACTTCTGTTTTGCTGTTCTCAATGGCAATGCCTGCCAGGCCGCTGATGGAATGATCGCCCATGCGGAACTTGAATTTCAGCAGGTCATTGGATATTACACCGTAATTAAGCGTGCCTAATTCATTCAGATAGCCGGTGCCGTTATACTGGCCTGCAACCACAGGGGAGTAGTAATCGGTAGCCTTATCATAGTTCACCGCGCCGCGGTTGTTGCTGGAAAAAGATAACCAGTCCGTGATCTGTATATTCAGGTTCAGGTCATAGTTGGCGTTAAAGCTTTTGTAGGGATGGTTAGAGTTCTGGATGGTGTGGATAGGATTCACCTTATCCCTTGACCACCATTTAAAGGTAGAGTTACCATCCACATACACCGGCTGCCCGTTAGCGTCATAGGGATTATCCCAGGGCATGTTCAGGTAAGCATAGAACACATCATCATAGTTAAAGCTTTTGCCTGTAGCAGCGCTGAGGTTAATGTTATTGGTCACATCCACACTCTTTGAAAAATGGTGGGTGGAGTTGCCGCGGATATTAATGCGCTGGAAATTGGTGTTCAGGAAAGTACCTTTTTCATTATAATAGGAAATACTGGTGTAGTACTCGCTCTTTTCTGAGCTGCCGCTGGCGGAGATGAACACATTCTCCAACGGCGCGGTTTTGAACATGGTGTTAAGCCAGCTGTAGTTCTGGTCGCGCAGCGTACGCGGGCGCTCATCATAAAACTTCAGCAGGTCTATCTTATAAGAGTTATCTGTTGTGCCGGGAATATAGTCGCGGTAAAATTCTTTGTGATGCTCATACAGCTGGCTGCCGTTCATCATGGTCATTTTACCGAAATCCGGTTTGCGGATGCCTGTGGTTACTTTTGCCTCAAAGCGCGTTTTACCGATGCGGCCTTTTTTAGTGGTCACAATGATCACGCCTGCATTGGCCTGTGAGCCATACATGGCAGTAGCGCCGGCATCTTTCAGCACCGTAATGTTCTCCACATCATTGGGGTCAAAGTTGCCGCCAATAATACCATCTACCACATATAAAGGACTTTGTGAAGCATTTACGGACGATACGCCGCGGAGGCGGATCTCAGCCTGGCTGCCCGGCACACCGGAGGCATTGATCACCTGCAGGCCGGGTACCTTGCCCTGCAGCATAGAGCCTACATCGTTGGTGGTCACATCTTTCAGCTTTTCTGCAGATACCACACTTACGGCGCTGGTAAGCTCCCCTTTCTTTTTATCGCTGTAGCCTACCACCACTACTTCGTTAAAGTTTCTGGTATCTTCCACCAGCGACAGTGCCAGCGTTTTGCTGGAAGGGATGCCTGTTTCGCGGGTTACGTAACCAATATTGCTGATCACCAGCATGCCGTCTGACGGTACGCTGCCCAGCTGAAACTGGCCGTGCTCATTGGTTTGCGTGCCTTTGGAAGTGCCCTTTACCATAATGGTAGCGCCGGGCAGCGGCACATTGCCGGTGCCGGTAATGGTGCCGCTTATGTTAATAAGGGTATCTGCGGCCAGCGGCGGCGGCTTACTTTCCGGCGTGCGTTTGATCACAAAGCTGTTGCCTTCCAGCGAGTAGGTAAGCTGCTGGTGTTTCAGGCATTGTTCCAGCACCTCCTGCACTGTGGCCTCTTTTACATTAATAGACACCGGTTGTGTGCCCGATAACACCTTTTCGGAATACACAATGGATACCCCTGTTTGTGTAATTACTTCCGAAAAAACTTTTTGCAAAGACATGTTCTTCACAGACAGGGTCACCTTTTGAGAGTAAACGGCGGCGCTTACATGCAGGCAGGTGATCAGGAGAAGAAATGCGGTCCCTTTGAGCTGCATAATGATTTGTCTTTTTAGGTCCCGGTCTATACGGGAAATTTTGGTTGACAGCCCGCGGCAATAGCGGGCCAATGCATTACACGTGAATTGCATACTTTTGTGATGTTTGGTAAATGATTGATCTCTCAGCGATTATTCAGCATACCAGATGTATGACCGGTTTCCGATGGCAGTCGGAGCCGGTTTTTTCTGATCTTGGTTGTTGGTTGATTCCCCCTTTCTTTTGTCTTATAGCTGGTTAAGGCAGCACTATTATTTTCCTGCCTTCTACCTTAAAATGATTAAAGCCGCTGGCTTCCAGCAGGTTCAGCACACCGCCCAGCTGCAGGTTGCGGGATATACCGCCGCCATACAGCTCTGCGCTGGGTGTTACAGTATATACGATGTCCACATCGTACCAGCGCGCTACTTCCCGTAAAATGGCGGCCAGCGTCATGTTGTTGAACACAAACAGGCCGTTCTTCCAGGCAATGATCTTCTGCACATCTGCTGCCTGCACGGTCAGTGCATGGTTCTCATGATCCAGTACTGCCTGCTGGCCGGGTAACAGCAACCGGAGGGCATTACCTTCTTTCACCTGTACAGAACCTGCCACCAGTGTGGTGTTCACAGTGGCTTCATCGCCATAGGCCATAACGTCAAAGCTGGTGCCCAGCACCTGTACTTCCATGGAATTTACCATTACTTTAAAAGGCTGGTTGGCCTGCTGTGCTACTTCAAAATAGCCCTGCCCCTGCAGCTCCACTATTCTGTTCTTCCCTGTAAATGCTGTAGGATAGCGCAATGATGACGCGGAATTCAGCCATACTTTGGTGCCGTCCGGTAAGGTGAGCTTAAATTGCCCTCCCCGTGGTGTGGATAAGGTATGATATTGTAGTCTGTTATCTGTTCCGTTAGCGCCGTACACCAGCTGGCCGTTCTGCTGCGTAATATGGGTATTGCCGCTGATCACCTGTCGCCCGCTGCTGTCCAGCGTAATGGTGGTGCCATCCGCCAGGGTAAGTACCGCTTTGTTGGCGCCGGGCGTTATATTATTAATGGTTTGTTGTGCTATGGGAATATTGGTTTGTGTGGAAGGGCCCGGGCTGCGCCACAGTAAAGCCAGCGTTATGGCGCCGGCAATAATGGCCGCTGCCGCCGCATAACGGATAGGGAATATACGTTTGGCAGGGGCGGGGCTAATAATATTATGGTACACATGATCCAGGTCTACTTCCGGTAAGGCTGCATCTGCCGGCAACCCCCGGTAGGCCGTTTCCATAAAATGCTGCAGGGCCGCATCATCCGGGTGAGCCGCAATGTATGCCAGCAGTTCTTCCAGCTCCTGACGCGTGCAGGTTTTGCTGATATAACGTTGCAACAGGTATGTTATCCGGGACGTTTCTTGCGGCATATGGAATAGCTTATACTAATAAAGACGGTTGGGGAAACACAAAGGACCGCGAAAACTAAAAAAAAATTAATTGTCAGGGAATCAGGTATTTACAGGCTACCTGGAACAGGAGGGCGGCTAATACAGCGTGTTGGGAAAGGTAGGTACGGATATATTTCAGGGTTTCTACCAGCAGGTTCTTTACCCGGCTTTTGGAAAGGCGCAGCTGTGCGGCTATTTCATCATGGTTCAGGCCCTGCTGCCGGCTTAGCTGAAAAATGGTTTGTTTCTGGGGCGATAGCTGTGCAACTGCCTGCTGAATAAGGTTTTTGCTTTCCCTGGCTTCCAGCTGCAGCTCCAGGTCGTTGGTAGTTTCAGAGAGGTTAGCCCACACCTGGTCTATAAGCTTTTGCTGCAGGGATACTTTGCGTAAATGATCCAGGGTTTTGTTTTTGGCAATGGTGAACAGGTAGTTGCCCACATGTATAATATCCGGCAGCTGCTCCCGCCCGGTCCATAACCGCAAAAAGGTTTCCTGTAAAATGTCTTCCGCATCAATGGCGGAATGGGTCATGTGGTACGCAAAGGCCAGCACCTGCCTGTTATGCCGCGCATACAGCTCTCTGAAAGCCGGTTCATCTCCTTCTTTCAGCTTTTTTAACAGGTCTTGGTCCGTGGTCATTACAGGCATCCCCTCCAATTTTAGGCAATTTCCCCTGCTTAAAAAAGAGAAATGAAAAATATTTCCCATTAAGCCCGCCGCAACTATTCCGTATTGCGTAAACCAATTTCCCGATTACATAAATCAGCCCCCTGGTGAGCCTATACCTTTGCAACCGCATTGCATGTCCGATAATTAACCTTTATGCATATACTATTTAACAGATTCACAAGACTGACAGGCTTTCTGTGCGCTCTACTCATTGCTGCACCGGCCTTTGCTACAGAAGAACCACTTGCCGCCATTAAGGGTAAAGTGATCACGAATGATGGAACACCAGCGGCCTTTGTAGCTGTACAGATCAAAGAAAAGAACAGGGGCACCCTTACCAATGAACAAGGCGGGTTTGTATTTAAGAGAATGCATCCTGGCCATTATACCCTGCAGGTAATGCTGATGGGCTATAAAACCGTTTCACAGGAAGTAGAGGTGGTACAGGACCAGATCGCAAATGTGACCATACAGCTGGAAGCTACCAATAAACAGCTGCAGGAAGTGATCATCAACGGCACCCACAATAAATATAAAACAGACAGCCTTTCCGGCTCCCTGCGCCTGAAATCGCCGCTGCTGGAAGTACCGCAGAATATACAGGTGATCTCTGCCAGCCTCATTGCCGATCAGCAGTCGTTTGACATTGTAGATGGTATTACCCGCAACATCAGCGGCGCATCCCGCGTAGGCCACTGGGACAACCAGTATGCGCAGATCCGTATGCGCGGTTCCAAGATCCCTGCTTTCCGCAATGGTATGAACATTGAAGCCAGCTGGGGTCCTACCGCAGAAGATGCGGCCATGATAGAGCGCATTGAATTTGTAAAAGGCCCTGCCGGTTTTATGCTGGCCAATGGCGAACCCGGTGGGTTTTACAACGTGGTAACTAAAAAGCCTACCGGTATTACCAAAGGCTCCGCCAACATCAGCATGGGCAGCTTCAGCACTTACCGCGCTGCGCTGGACTTTGACGGTAAGCTGAGCAAAGATGGTAAGCTACTGTACCGCCTGAACGTAGCCGGGCAGCAGAAAGATTTTTACACAAAGTATAATTACAGCAACCGTTATTTGTTTGCCCCATCCTTTAAATACCTGGTAGATGACCGTACATCCGTTACGCTGGAATACTCTTACCAGGCCTCCCGTTACCTGGGCAATGGCAACTACCAGTTCTCTAAGAATAAGCTGCTGGATGAAGGTATAGGTAATGATTTCTTCTACGGCGACCCTTCGCTGGAACCCGGCAAGCTGCGCGATCACAGCGTGTACCTGTATGTGGATCACAAGCTGAATGATAAATGGGAGGCGCATGCACAGGTAGCGTACTTTAACTTCCAGATGGTGGCCAACAGTGTGTGGGCCGACAGTATGCACACCAACGGCGATATGTACCGCTATTACAGCATTGGCGATGAAGCAGGCGAAAACCGCTTTGCGCAAATGTCATTGTCAGGTGAGGAATATACCGGTTCCGTACGTCACCGTATACTGGCTGGCGTAGATATGGGCAACAAAAAGTTCTGGGGCGATTTCCGCAGGATTGCCCCGCTTCACCTGGCTGGCGGTAGGGTATTTAACGTGTATAACCCGGAATACGGCGTGCCTGCTGATTCCATTGCTTATATAGACCGTTCAAAAAGTGTGGGCACAAGAGCAGGATCCACTACTTATGCTACGGTGGTGAATTATACCTCCGTATATGTGCAGGACGAGCTGGCCTTCTTTGGCGATAAGCTGCGCCTGTCACTGGCAGCCCGTTACACCCACTCTGAAACCGTAGGCAAAACAAAGAACGCTGAAATAAAGGACGATGTGGTAACACCGCGTATTGGCCTCAGCTACTCCATTAATAAGTCTTTGTCTGTATACGCCATGCGTGATCAGTCCTTTGTAGCCGTACCCGGCCTGGATTCCAGCCTGAACCCCTTTAAACCTGTTAAAGGCACCGACTATGAAGCAGGGGTGAAGAAAGAATGGTTCAACGGCCGCTGGACCTCTTCTGTAACCGCCTACCGCATTAACCGGGAAAATGCACTGGTAAGCCTTCCTGGTGTGGTAGACAGCCGTGGCAACAGCGTGTCTGTACAATTGGGCGAAACCGTAACCAAAGGTATTGAGGTAGATATTAATGGCGAGATCATTTCCGGCCTGAATGTAAATATCAACTACGCTTATACGGATTCCAAGATCTCAAAAGAAGCGCCTAACACCGCTGAGGATAAAACAACCATCGGCAATGTAACGCCTAACACCAACGCACATATTACCAATGGCTGGGTAAATTACCGTATTGGTAAAGGCCCGCTCACCGGCTTTGGCGTAATGGGTGGTTTCCAGTGGATGGCAGACCGTTATGTAGGCACTACCAAAACGCCTAACATTCCCAACTACTTCCGTGGCGATGCAGGCCTTAGCTACCAGAAAGGGAAATACAATGTTTCCCTGCTGGTAAATAATGTGGCAGATAACCGTAAGCTGCTCACTGCTGCTTCACTGGCTGCTAATCCTAATAGTGTTACCAGCTATTACAGCTATATAGTAGAAGCCCGCCGTAACTTCCGTATGACGATCGGGTACCGGTTTTAAGTAGTTTATTATCAAAAGAAAAGGCGTTCCCTTGAAGCTGCAGCGGAACGCTTTTTTTATGGCAGGGGAACCAGATTCCCGGAAATGTATCAGTTTTACCGGCTTTTGTATTAAAGGCAGGGAGGCATATGGGGGTAGCTTTGTGTCATTATTTAAAACAAAAAATAATGGCAAAGATAATTTTCATCACCGGGGCTTCCCGGGGATTTGGCCGGATCTGGGCAGAGGCATTTCTGAAACGCGGCGACAAAGTAGCTGCTACTGCAAGAAATTTAGAGGCACTTAAACCACTCAGTCAGCAGTATGGCGATGCCCTGCTGCCCTTACAGCTGGATGTTACCGGCAAAAAGGCCAGCTTTGAGGCCATCAATAAGGCAAAAGAATACTTTGGAAGAATTGATGTGGTGATCAACAATGCCGGTTACGGCCTGTTTGGCGCTATTGAAGAAACCAGCGAGCAGGAAGCCCGCGACCAGTTTGAAGCCAATGTATTTGGCCTGCTTTGGGTAACCCAGGCAGCGCTGCCAATCATGCGGGCACAGGGCCACGGGCATATTATACAGATCTCCAGCATCCTGGGAGTTGTAACTTTACCCACGCTTGGTGTGTATAATGCATCTAAATTTGCAGTGGAAGGGCTCAGCGAAACACTGGCTACGGAAGTAAAAGACTTTGGTATTCATGTTACGCTGGTAGAGCCCAACGGCTTTTCAACCGACTGGGGCGGCGCATCCGCCATCCACAGTACACAGCTGCCCGTATATGACGGGGTGCGGGCCGCTTTACAGGCAACCGCCACGCCGGATGCTTTTGGCGTGCCGGAAGCTACGGTGGATGCTATTCTGAAGCTGGTGGACGAGCAACAGCCGCCGCTGCGCCTGTTCCTGGGTAAGGTTGGTTTGCCGTTCGCAAAACAACAGTATGCGGAGCGCCTGGCCACCTGGGAAGCATGGAGCGCTGTGGCAGATGCTGCACACGGGAAGTAAGCTGGCAGTCGTTAGTTGGCAGTGGGCAGTAAGTTGGTAGTCAGTAACAATCATATATCAACAAAAGCAGCGCCGGCCCAAAAGTAAAAGGGCTTTTGGGCCGGCCGCTGTTTATAAAAAGAGCGCTTATGTGGCATTTTAAGAGCCTGGGTGAATTTCATGAGAGTACCGGCGCGCCGCCTCCGGAAAACCCGATGTTAAGCCTGCTGCGTTGTACCGAAAAGTGCCCGATGGGCGGTTCATCCTACACCAGCGACTTTTACATGATCGCGTTCAAGAAAATGAAGGCGGGTGTAATGCATTATGGCAAAACCAGGTACGATCACAGCGCCGGCGGCAGCATGTACTTTACCAAGCCCCGGCAGGTAATAGGAATGGGTAACCTGGAGCTGGAAGACGATGGTTTTTCCATTTACATACACGAAGACTATTTAAACGGGCACGATCTTCATAACGAGATAAAGCAATACCACTATTTCGATTATGAGATCAATGAAGCCCTGCACCTCTCGCCCAGCGAAGAGCAGATCATCTGGGAGCTTTACCGCAAAATAGAAACGGAGTATTACAATAACCAGGACGAATACAGCAAAGAGATCATCTTAGGGCATATCAGCTCCATACTCAAATACTCCCAGCGTTTTTACAAACGGCAGTTCATTAACCGTACAGAAATGTCCGGTAAAATGGTTTCTAAGTTCAACAACATATTGGCTGCTTATTTTGAAAGCGGCTTATTGAATGAACATGGGCTGCCTACGGTAAAGTATATGGCAGACCAGCTGCATGTATCGCCCGGTTACCTGAGCGACCTGTTAAAGCAGGAAACCGGTAAAACAGCCATTGAGCTTATTCATATCTTCTTAATTTCAGAAGCCAAGAACTTACTGAAAGGCGCGGATAATACGGTGGCTGAAATAGCCAACACGCTTGGTTTTGAGAACCTGCCGTATTTTTCACGCCTGTTTAAGAAAGAGGTAGGTATGAGTCCTGTGCAGTATAAGAAGCAGAGCTTGAATTGAGAATGTAAAATGTAAAATTTTAAACCGACAAAGGAGGTTCATAGAGACCATTTAAAAGACTTTATGAACGAGATAAATGTAAAATGTAAAAGTGGAATACAGGTCTTTATTCGCTGCATTCCACTTTTACATTTAAAATTTTACATTTGGAATTTTACATTCCATTACTGCGACCAACCCGTAGGCTCCCGGTCCCAGCGATGGCTCTTCAGCTGATTCAACAACTTATCCGGCAGGCCGTTCCCATCACTGGCGCCCATATTGGATTCCACGTTCTTTATTTTCCGCATACCGGGAATGGTAGTAGCTACATCCGGGTTGCTGACAATAAAACGCAGCGCCATTTCAGCCATGGTCATACCGGCAGGTATCAGGGGCTTCAGCGCATCTGCATGTTCTACGCTGCTGTTCAGGTTCTCCGGTACAAAGTAGCTGGAGCGCCAGTCGCCAATAGGGAAGGTGGTCTGTTTGGTAAAAGTGCCGGTGAGTGTGCCTTCATCAAAAGGCACCCGCGCGATCACGGCAATATTTTTTTCGCGGCACAGCGGGAACAGTTTGTCTTCCGGCGCCTGGTCAAAAATATTATAGATCCCCTGCACGGCGTCTATCAGGCCGGTTCTCAATGTTTTCAGGCAGTTCTCCGGTTCCCAGCGGTTCACGCTTACGCCCCACGCCTGCACTTTACCCTGGTCGCTTAGTTTGGTGATGGCTTCTTTCCATTCATCCAGCTGCGCCCAGTTGTCTTCCCACACATGGAATTGCTGAAGGTCGATGGATTCAACGCCCAGGTTCTTTAAACTTTTGTTGGTATAGTCTATAATATGATCGGCAGGAAATACCTCATCCAGCTTAAAATGCGGTTTGGAAGGCCACTTCAGGTTCTTGGGCGGAATTTTAGTGGCTACATACAATCTTTTACCGGGGTGGCGGCGTAAGGTCCTGTTTAAAATGTTCTCGCTCAAACCCTCTCCATAACCCCAGGCAGTATCAAAAAAATTGCATCCCAGCTCAATGGATCTGTCCAGCGCTTTATTCACTTCCTTTTCTTCTGACCCTGTCCAGCCGGCCATTCCCCACATGCCATAACCTATTTCACTCACGTTCCAACCGGTTCTTCCAAATGTTCTGTACTGCATATATTCAAAGTTTTTGCTAAAATATACTTTTTGTAATTTTTATTCAATTAATCGTGATGCTGAAGACTGCTGAAGCTGGTAATTTACATCTTTAAATGTAAAACAGACAGCTATGAAGATTGGCGCCATTGTGATCCTTTGTTATGAATTTGATAAAATGCTGGCCTTCTGGCAGGAAGCCTTGCATTATGTGCTACGGATGCCAGCCGCCAGCCGCGGCTGGATAGTGCTGCAGGATCTGGACGATAATTTGTTTTGCGTGGTACAGAAGGATTTATAAAAATTTCTGTAAAAGATCCAATCAGAATTTTATATTTTGCTCAAAATTATTCCAAGAGTAACAAAGTACCCTATACCGTGAAAAAGATATTCCTCCTGTTAACCCTGTTGTTTTTACTTTATCAAAACAGCAAGGCCCAAACAAATGTTCTGAATGATCCCCGTATTGCTCCTCTTTTAAAACAGGCAGCAGCCGGGCAGCCTAACCTTGTTATATCAGGCAGGCAAGATGCCAGTATGTAAATATGGCTGTATTGGATAAGGACCAGAAAAAACTTACCTGG
Organism: Chitinophaga sp. GbtcB8; assembly: GCF_019091455.1. Taxonomy (GTDB): domain Bacteria; phylum Bacteroidota; class Bacteroidia; order Chitinophagales; family Chitinophagaceae; genus Chitinophaga. The sequence goes on along the minus strand of NZ_JAGXJN010000016.1, from coordinate 3,783 downwards.
TTCACCTGTTACGGCAACGCCTTTGATTCCGCGCAGCTGACTGATATTGAGTACAAATATATCACAGATAAAACCATTACTCCATTCGATTTCTATAAACAGTTTTGCCTTGAAAATATTGCCTATCTGGAAGACGCTGAATCGCATTTCCGGCAATTCGGGAAGGATGCACTAAAAGACACTGTTTATAACCATCAGGTGGTGTATAATACCCCCCTGGTAAAATCGGCAGCAAATACGTTGCAGAAAGTGTTGGCCATGGAAAACCTGCTGAAAAAGCAGTGCCTGCAGTTGGCTATGTTTAATAGTAAAAGCCCTTCACATGTTAATCGTAATGATAGCTTTCTGTTGCGTAAGTCCCTGGCCGGTAAAATGGTACGCAAAGGGGATACTACCACCTACTATAACACATATTTATTAGGATCTGCCACCCAGATAGTAATAAATAAGCGATCTCCCGGAAAAATGTTTGTTTATAACCGGCAGGAACAGGTTATGGACAGTGTACCGTTGAAATCAGAGAAATACGCTTCCCTGTTGAAGGAAAAAGAAGATGTATTCCTGCTTTACAGGGGATGGCTGGAGCTGCAAAGCCAACAAATACTGGATGCCAGGAGGATGATAGAAGGTTGGCTAAGCCGTAAGGATACTGGTTTATATACACAAACCAATCTCCCGGAAGGTAAACAGCAACTGTGGAGTTCTATGCTGCAATTAGAAAAACAGCAGCAGGCCATTGAGGTAAAAATAGGTAACTTACTATTGCCGGATCAGGAAGTGGTTAAGAATATGCTGCAGGACGCTTATCCAGACGCACCTTCGGAAGTGTCTTACCTGGGAAGTTTAGGTTTTGCCTATACAATAGCCTATACCCGCGGACAAAAGGAGTACGAGCTCACTGATCATAGGGGTAATGTGATGGCTACAGTAAGTGACAAAAAGAAAGGAATAGATGAGGATCAGGATGGTATTATTGAATATTATAATGCGGATGTAGTAAATGCTAATGATTACTATCCTTTTGGCTCGCTGATGCCCGGTAGGAACTACCATGCGGGAGATAAATACCGTTATGGGTTTAATGGGAAGGAGAATGATAATGAGGTGAAAGGAGAGGGAAATCAGCAGGATTATGGAATGAGGGTATATGATCCGAGGATAGGGCGGTTTTTGAGCGTTGATCCAATAACTAACCAGTATCCCGAGTTGACACCATATCAATTTGCAAGCAATAGACCGATAGATGGAATTGATTTAGATGGACTAGAACACTCGCCAGCCAGTGCTAAGTATATGAGGGATAATACTTCAGTATTGAGAATATCTGATCCAGAGGAGATAAAAGCAGTAAGAGAGAATCAGGAAGCCGCTGCATTTAAACTGCCACCGCAGCCACAAGCAACAATCAGCCAGGATTATAAGCAAACCATATGGGGAAGTAAGGGTGGGTTTGAGTATTCAAAAAAAATGTTCGAATATGAGGCTAATTTACTCCCGGGTGGTTCTATAGGAATGAAAGCGTTGAAAAAAGAAAGGATTACGGGAAAAGATGTTGCCATTGAGGCTGCTATCTCATTTATTCCAATTGGTAAAGTATTTAGAGGGCTTAGAGGAGCAGGAAGAGAAGTGTTAGAGCAGGTGGCAAGAAAAACTGATAACCTTGCAGCTCACCTTACAGAGAAAGATATTGCAGGAGCGATAAGAGATATTAATGGTAATCCAGTAGAAATTAACGGTTATGTGTATGACCATTTAGATGAAGTTACGAATGCGATACAAGGCTTAGAGAATCAAATAAATAAGCTAAATAAAGCAATTAATGGAGATAAGATTACAGGTGAGATGCTAGATGCTGCAAAAAAAATGCGCTCAGATCTTCAAACTCAAAAAGATAAAATACAAGCAGTAATAGATAGGGCTAAAAATGCAGCAAAAAAGACTCAGGCGGAATAAAATATTGATAATTAAAAGTATGTTTTGTGGATTATTTATATAAAAGCTTGGAAGAAATTGAATTGATATTTTTTCCAGTACCAAAAGAAAATGAAACTTTTTTAATTAAGAAGGTATACCTAACCAGGCAAAAGAGATTGGCTGAATATACTATTGAAGATTTGAGGTTGATGATAGGGCAAAAGCAGGGCTTAGATTATTTGGTGCCGTTAGCACTTAATCATTTAGAAGAAGACCCTTTTGTTGAAGGTGATTTTTATGAAGGGGATCTATTGGTAAATGTTTTAAAATGCCAATGTGAATTTTGGAAAAGCCATGCATCCAATATTAAAAGGATGAATGAAGTTGTCCAATTGGTTGCAGATAGAATTGAAGATATAGATTTATTAGAAGATATAAAGCAATCAATTTTAAGTCTAATTGAAAAATATAAACATTGTATTTCTAACACTAACTTGGGATTGTAAAATAGGCCACTCATACCAAAGTAAATAAAACAACATGTATATAATCTTTATGATTGGATGCCTTTTGATAATTTATGGTTAAAACATATGATTTAAAAATTTTAAATAAGACAGTCAGTATGCCTCTGGATGCAGCCTTGGAAACATATCAAATTTATGATGAGTTTTTTACAAAGTTAAAGATAGATAACCAGGTTTATGAATGCAATGCAGTTGATATGTATGCCTGTTTAGAGTATTATAGATTATTGTTAGAGAAGCAGGATACATTTATTTTATGCTATGGTTCAAGAATAGATACGTATCCATCAGGAATGCTGCGGGATATGTCTGGAGGTTTTAGAACTTATTTATTGGTTTGGGGAGAGTTACCTACTATTGTAGTAAATCTTCTGGATTACTCGGATGAAAAAATAGGTACAGTAAAAGAGCAAAAGGACTATTACGACAAGTGGAGGGCTGATATTAAAAGAAAATTGTAATTCCGCTGCACCGTTTTAGGAAAGCTGGTGCAACCAAAATCCGATGGTTTATATATAGCGGGGTAGTATTACATAAAGTGTGTCAACGGGTTTAAAGATTCAGTTTTAATCGATCACTAAATATAATAGATAATTGTGCAAGGGTTTGATTCCAGTTGTGGACTGGTTTATTCCACTTGGCGCAGATATTCTCCTGGACCAGAAATAAAAGCTTCATAAGGGCGTCTTCAGATTGGAAGGCACCTTTTGATTTGGTAACAGCTCTTAACTGCCGGTGGAAGCCTTCTATAATATTGGTAGTATACATGATTCGACGGATATCCTTATTATACTGGAAGTAACTACTCAACCGGGGCCAGTTCTTACGCCAGGATTCAATAACCTTAGGATATCGCTGTCCCCAATTGGATTCCAGCTGATCAAGATTACGCTCTGCCTGATCCACAGTAGTAGCCTTATATACTCCCTGCAAGTCCTTCATAAAGGGCTTTACATCTTTGTAGGAAAGATATTTTTGAGAGTTGCGGATCTGGTGTACAATGCAAAGTTGCACTTCTGTTTGAGGAAATATGCTTTCTATGGCATCGGCAAAACCTTGTAGGTTATCAATGCAGGCAATGAAAATATCTTCCAATCCACGATTCTGCAGATCTGTAAGCACTTGGAGCCAGAATTTAGCCCCTTCATTTTCTCCGATATACATGCCAAGCAATTCCTTGTAACCTTCCTGGTTTAGCCCGATAATGCAGTAAACAGCACGACTGATAACCCGACCCTCGTGCCGAACCTTGTAGTGAATAGCATCCAGCCATACAAATGGATAAACCCGTTCTAAGGGCCGGCTACGCCATTCCTGGATCAAGGGTAGAATCTTGTCTGTA
>NZ_JAGXJN010000159.1 GCF_019091455.1 Chitinophaga sp. GbtcB8 | reverse complement strand
CAGAGGTCAGTGCAGAAAGTTATAATCATAACAAGGTAGAAAGGTTATATCTTGGAAGTTTCACATATTCAATCATTACGTCTAAACAAGAGATATATCAAATGTAAGGCTAGAACAATTCAAAGTTTTCATATTCAAGGCAAATGCAAAGATAAAATTACAGTAAGGCAAAGATCAGGACACTTGCAATAGGAATGATCGGAACACTTGCAATAGAAAGGATCGATATAATAGAAAAGATTGAAACAGTTGCCTTTCGTAGATTTTGATC
>NZ_JAGXJN010000158.1 GCF_019091455.1 Chitinophaga sp. GbtcB8 | reverse complement strand
ACAAGTTAGTTTTTTCAAAGCATTGTTTGTTTTATTATTTTATATGAGTCCCTATCTTTACATATATTATTTTGTGCGACCTTATGTTTACCTAAATACATGGTTCCAAACATGGTCTAATATTGGTCTGTATTATTTATATATGATCCTTTTGCATGATACTAGGTGGTACAGGTCTATGTACTACACAATATATAATCATATCAGACCATTAGATTATTAATACTAGTATTTGATCAAGATTTAAATTTATAGTACCAAATACCATAGC
>NZ_JAGXJN010000157.1 GCF_019091455.1 Chitinophaga sp. GbtcB8 | reverse complement strand
CGATGGAAAGATGGACTGCAACTCTCATACGTGACCTTCATCATCATGTTGTAGGGCTTGTGTCGATTCTATTCTCCTTTGCGTCCTTAGCAGTAATGTTCAACTAACTCGACCTGGTCCCTTGACTTGTTAGGCTCTCACAAGCGAATATGAGCACTGGAGCTATCCAACCCTCTAGTCGCTTCGACCATAGATATATATAATCAAATCTTCTTCATAAGACTCATTAGTACTTACATATATAATTTACTCAGTGATACATAGTTCTCATA
>NZ_JAGXJN010000156.1 GCF_019091455.1 Chitinophaga sp. GbtcB8 | reverse complement strand
TTGATCATCAATCGGACGATGTGATGAAACACTCTGCTTCCTTTTTTAATTCATGTTTGTAAGTGTTAAAATAGTTCTAGAAGTGATATAATATGGTATGATATGATGCATGTGTCATGATTCAAAACATGCAATGCTTATATCTTGTATCATATTTATTGAACCCATCGAAAATAGATGTCTTACCAAAAAGATTATCTTCAATTGGTTTGCAATGCTACTTACCAAAAAGCTGATCTTAAAATGGTTTTAGTCTTATTGATCAAAAGTAAA
>NZ_JAGXJN010000155.1 GCF_019091455.1 Chitinophaga sp. GbtcB8 | reverse complement strand
ATGCTAGTTATCATGTACTGGAAAAGAAGTAGACATAGAGGTCATAGGAACAGGATCAAGATTGAAAAAAAAAAATGTAGTTGGAATAAGACAAGAAATGGCTTGAAAATAAAAAAAAATGTTGTAAATATAGCAAAAAAGAAAAATCAAGAAATAAATTTCATAAAACAAGTAGAAAAAGTCCTAAATGGTCCCTTTACTATATTGCATAAGGTTATACATACAATTTAATCATTAAAAACTGTCTAATAAATGATAATGAGAAATATTATA
>NZ_JAGXJN010000154.1 GCF_019091455.1 Chitinophaga sp. GbtcB8 | reverse complement strand
AAAAAACCATGTTTGACGAATAATTTCTGCTTTTGCTTTCTTGTTTCAGTTAAGATTATAACAAAAACGTTTTTGCTTTTGTATTTTATTTCCCTTCAAAATTTAGGCCCAAGAAAAAGCAAAATTTGAATGATGTGAACATTCTATGAGAAATCTGTAGATATTGTGGTTAATTGAGATTAGTTGGTTAGTATAAAAGATGTGGAAATGAATCAAGTAATATTAATGAAATAAGGAGTGGCCAAAAAATATAATAAGTGTTTTCTGAAACAA
>NZ_JAGXJN010000153.1 GCF_019091455.1 Chitinophaga sp. GbtcB8 | reverse complement strand
CCTCCTTGATTCACGAGGATTATTAACATGCATCCCGAATCACAATCTTGGCTTTTAGAAATTCTACAGCAAACTTCCGAAAATGGCAGATAAGCCATCAATATGTGAGAATAGGAGTGTGGCCTTATCCCTCCGCGTGCATGCTCTTGTGGTACCAGAATCGCAGAGCCCTGGATTTGGAAATGTGGCAGCAAGCTGGTATTGCAGACGCAATTGATTTAAGCTTCCAACTTTAGAGCACAAGGGTGAACATGGCTCTAATGATGGCAGCAG
>NZ_JAGXJN010000152.1 GCF_019091455.1 Chitinophaga sp. GbtcB8 | reverse complement strand
AACCCTAGAAGAATGACTGCTTAGAGAGAGTTCTCATAACAAAAATACAATATGGTAAAACAATCTTAGGTTCCAAACATGAACTTGGTGAATGCCAGATATTCTATCATAATAATTCTCATATATAGTATGATTTGTGTCTTCTTTTTCATGATGCCATTAGCAAGTAGTTGGTTAACACAAAATAATAGGATGACAATATCCGAATGATGATGATGATGAAATTTCTTTCCTATGAGCAATGATATTTATCATACCTAACGAAAATATTTA
>NZ_JAGXJN010000151.1 GCF_019091455.1 Chitinophaga sp. GbtcB8 | reverse complement strand
GCAGTACTGGTGAGCGGCGGTGCCATATTTGGTATCAGTAAGTATGTTCATGCATTACACCATGAAGAAACAGACAATGCGCAGATCGATGCAAATGTGAGCCCGGTAATACCCCGTGTAAGCGGTTATGTAACCCCCATACGGGTAAAGGATAACCAGGATGTAAAGAAAGGTGATACCCTGATAGTGCTGGATGATCGTGAACTGCAGAACAAGCTGCAGCAGGCAGAAGCATCCCTGGTAGCTGCACAGGCTAATGTAGGTGTGGCACAG
>NZ_JAGXJN010000150.1 GCF_019091455.1 Chitinophaga sp. GbtcB8 | reverse complement strand
AATATACCTGGAGGTTTGGCACTCCAGAGACACAGGGAAATCAACCCTCCAAAAGAATCTGGCAGGGAAAAACACTATTCACCGTGCCCTTCAAACACCGTCGGGAAAAGGCCGGGCCCACCCCACCGAAATACCTGCCAACACTGGGGGAGAACAGGGGTATCTTTTATTTTAAGAACAGTGGGGTGAATATTTTTTGAAACTACCCGGGAGCGTATAATGTTCCCCCTTCCCTTTATGATTTTGTTAACCCCCGCATGAACCGGGGGAAAAA
>NZ_JAGXJN010000015.1 GCF_019091455.1 Chitinophaga sp. GbtcB8 | reverse complement strand
AACAGGTGATCAACCGTCATGAGGTGCTGCGCAGTGTATTGAAAAGTGAGCATGATCAGCGCTGGCAGGAAGTATTGCCGGAAGATCAATGGGAGCTGGTTTACCACAATGAGAATATACGAGGTATAGCAGAACTGGTACAGGAGATCATCCGGGAGCCATTTGATCTGAAGCAGGATCATATGTTAAGAGCGCACCTGATCCGGGAGTCAGGAGGCGATCACCTGCTGGTGCTGGTGTTGCATCATATTGCAGCAGATGGCTGGTCTATGCCGGTGCTGTTACGGGAGTTTGTTGCTTACTATCATAGTTACGAACAAGGCAGCGCAGCTAATTTGCCCATGCTGCCGGTTCAATATGCAGATTATGCAATATGGCAACGCCGCTATATCTCAGGAGAGCTGTTATCGGCGCAGTTATCTTACTGGCAGCAGCAATTAAGCGGCGCTGAGGCGCTGGAGCTGCCTACAGATCATGTACGTCCGGCGCAGCAGAGCGGCCGTGGTGCAACGTTGCATTACAACATGCCGTTAGCGCTTCAATTGTCTTTACAGCAGCAGAGCCGCCAGGAAGGCGTAACCATGTTTATGACGCTGTTATCAGTGTTTAAGGTGCTGCTGTACCGTTACAGTGGTCAGGAGGATATAAGTATAGGCAGCCCCGTAGCCAACCGCCAGCAGGCGGAAGTGGAAGGACTGATCGGCTTTTTTGTAAATACGCTGGTGCTGCGCAGTGAGGTGCATGGTGAAATGAGTTACCGTGATTACCTGCGGCAGTTACGCCAGATCACCCTGGCAGCTTATGAGCACCAGTCGGCGCCTTTTGAGAAAGTAGTGGAAGCCGTGGTGAGGGATCGTGATCTGTGCCGCCATCCATTGTTCCAGGTGATGTTCATTTTACAGAACAATGAATCCGTAGGCATTGCGGAACACATATTGGGCGCAGGCTTATCGCTGCAGTCAGTGGCAGTGGAAAATAACAGTACCCAGTTTGATCTTTCCTTTTCCTTACGTGAGTCAATGGAGGGTCTTCAATTAAATGTTACTTATAACACTGATCTTTTTGCACCAGCCACCATTCAGCGGCTGTGTACACACTATGAGCAGCTGTTAAGCTCCGTAGTAAATGATCCTACAGCAACCATCGGATCATTGCAGCTATTCAGCGCCGAAGAAGAAGAGCTGCTCTTAAACACTTTTAATGCTACAGATACGGTTTACCCGGCAGATCAAACAGTAGTAGACCTGTTTGCATTGCAAGTGGCCCGTACGCCAGATAATACAGCTGTTACTTTTGAATCGCAATCGCTGAGTTACCGGGAGCTGGATGCAGCCTCTAACCAGGTAGCCAACTACCTGCGCAGTCAGGGTATAAGCCAGGGTTCGCTGGTGCCGGTCTGTCTGGATCGCAGCCTGGAAATGATCATCGGCTTGTTAGGGATCTTAAAATCAGGCGGGGCTTATGTACCTATAGATCCGGAATATCCATTGGAACGCATTCGTTATATACTATCTGATATTGGTGCAGCACTGCTGCTGGTAAATAAGGATAGCCAGGCAGGTTTATCATCATTGCGTGAAGTTGCTTTAGTATCACTGGACAGCGGATTAATACAGGAACACTCAACAGACAATATAGAGATAAGGCCCAGTGTGCAGGATCTGTGTTATGTGATCTACACATCAGGCACTACGGGCCGTCCCAAAGGTGTGATGGTAGGCCACCAGGGATTAACCAACCGCTTATGCTGGGGACAGCAGCGTTATGGGCTGGACGTATCTGATACCGTATTACAGAAGACTACCTTCTGTTTTGATGTATCGGTATGGGAATTATTTTGGCCGCTGATCAGTGGTGCCCGCTTATTGTTTGCCCGTGTGGGAGGTCATAAGGATCCAGCTTACCTGAAGCAGCTGATCGCTGAAGAAAGCGTTACAGTCTTACACTTTGTTCCCTCTATGCTGGAAGTATTTTTACAGGAGCTGGGAGCAGGTGATTGTGCAGGCGTGCAGCATGTATTCTGCAGCGGGGAAGCATTAGGAGCCACACAGGTGCGGGCCTTACACCGGCAGCTGCCGGCAGCAAAGCTGCATAACTTATATGGACCAACAGAAGCTACCATTGAGGTAAGCTACTGGGATGCTGAAGGAGAGGATGCTTCAATAGTGCCGATAGGCCGTCCGGTGGCTAATACACAATTATATGTATTGGATGCTGCACAACGATTAGTTCCCTTAGGCGGTATAGGGGAGTTATATATAGGTGGTGTACAGGTAGCAGGAGGTTACCTGCACCAGCCGGAATTAAGTGTTTCCCACTTTATAGCAGACCGTTTCCGTGGAGCAGGCCGTTTATACCGTACCGGTGACCTGGTACGCTGGCAGGCAGATGGACAGCTGTTATACCTGGGGCGCAAGGACAGCCAGGTGAAGCTGCGTGGTTATAGGATAGAGCTGGGAGAGGTGGAACGGGTGCTGGAACAGGCGCGTGGTATCCGTCAGGCAGTAGTGCTGCTGCGGGGTTCATCGGCAGAAGGTTACCTGGCCGCCTATGTGGTGGTGGATGAGCAGTATGAAAGAGAGTTAGTAGAAAGTTATATCAGATCAAGGGTACCATCCTACATGGTGCCTGCTGCCATTGTAAGCATGGACCAGCTGCCACTGACAGGCAGTGGCAAGGTTGACCGCAGGCGTTTGGCAGTACTGGACACTGATCATAGGGCTGCACATACTTATGTTGCTCCTGAAGGGGAAACAGAATTACAGCTGATGGCTATCTGGCAGGAGCTACTAAAGAAAGATCATATAGGTGTTACAGATAATTTCTTTGAGCTGGGCGGTCATTCCCTGCTGGCCACACGGGTGGTATCCAGGATCCGCCGCGATCTTGGCAGGGAGATCTCCATCCGGGATCTCTTTACCCATCCCACGGTCCGTAGTTTGGCCATGCGGCTGCATATGAATGAAGATGAAGTATTACAGCCAGGTATTATTGCAGGCGCCCGTCCGGAACGTATCCCTTTATCTTTTTCACAGGAACGGCTTTGGTTCATAGACCAGCTGCAGGGCAGTACGCATTATCACATATCTGCGGCGTTACAGCTGGAAGGCCCGGTGAGCGAAGCTGCTATTTCCTTTGCCTTCAATACTATACTAACGCGGCATGAAGCCCTTCGCACTGTATTCAGAGAAGAAGATGACCAGCTGCTGCAGGTGGTATTACCAGAAAATAACTGGGCTTTAACCCTGCATGAGCTGAATGAGGGAGAAAAAGAAAACCTGAAAGCATACATTACCTCACTTACCGGCCGGCCATTTGACCTGTCCCGGGATTATATGTTGAGAATACACCTGCTAAAACAATCCGCCATTGCTTATATATTGGTGGTAACCGTACATCATATAGCCGCAGATGGCTGGTCGTTGTCTATACTGGAATCCGAATTCCTGGAATTGTACAGGTCTTTTGCGGATAAGCGTGATGCTGATCTGCCTGCGTTAACTGTCCAGTATGCCGACTATGCCGCCTGGCAGCGTAACTATCTCACAGGTGCAGTGCTGGACAAACAGCTGCGCTACTGGCGGCAAAAGTTAGCCGCAATACCGGCGCTGGAATTACCCACAGATTTTACAAGGCCGGCTATACAAAGTACCAGGGGAAATACGTGTAAGTATTCCTTTTCAAAAGCATTGACGGAACAGCTCAAACAATTTTCCGGAGAACAGGAAGTAACCTTGTTCATGACCTTACTCTCTGTGTTTAAGGTGCTGCTGTACCGCTATTCCGGGCAGGGGGATATTTGCGTGGGAACGCCTATTGCCAATCGTACCCAGCATAGTACGGAGCCGCTGATAGGTTTTTTTGTAAATACCATTGCTGTACGCAGTGATCTTACCAATGATCCGTTGTTCACCCAATTGCTGCAGCAGGTAAAACAAACTATGCTGGAAGCATATATGCATCAGGATGCGCCCTTTGAAAAAGTGGTGGATGCATTGCAGGTAGAAAGGGATATGAGCAGAACCCCCTTATTTCAGGTACTTTTTACATTACAGAATGCGCCAAAGGAAACAGGGGAACCTATCGGGCAGCTGCAGGTATCCTCTTTCCGCTTTGAGGATGTTACCGCTAAGTTTGATCTGAATTTTCATATAACAGAAAGAGCCGGTGGAATGGATCTTAACATAGAATACTGTAAAGATCTTTTCACCGCAGATACGGTCAACCGGATGTTTAGTTACTATGAGCAGTTGTTAACATCCGTTTTTGTACAAAAAGATACACCGGTCAGCAAGCTGCAAATGCTGACAAAGGAAGATGAAAGCCTGCTGTTAAGTTATAACAATACGGAAGTAGATTATGGAATAAACCCTACTGTTCCGGCATTGTTTGAAGCACAGGCAGCGAGAACGCCCGGCGCTGATGCGGTTGTATTTGGTGAGTACCGCCTGAATTACAGGCAGCTGAATGACAGGGCTAGCCAGCTTGCAAGGTACTTAAGAAAAATGGGTGTGGAGGAAGGAGCCCTGGTACCTGTATGTATTGAACGCTCGCCAGAGATGATCATTAGCCTGCTGGCTATTTATAAATGTGGTGCTGCTTATGTGCCCCTGGACCCTGAATATCCGAAGGACCGCATCCTTTATATGCTTACGGACACCAGCAGCAAATTGGTGCTCAGCAGCAGCAAATGCAGTGCGCTGTTTGCATCACTGGATGGGTACAATATTATAGAAGTGGACACAGACCAGGATAAGATAGCAGAAGAGTCTACAACTAATCCTGGTTTCTCCTGTTCAACTGAGAACCTGGGATATGTTATCTATACTTCCGGATCAACAGGGAGGCCCAAAGGCGTGAAGCTCACCGTTCGTTCCCTGGTAAATCTTTTATTATGGCAGCAGTCAACAGTGACAAGCGCAGCCGCCGGCAGGCGTATACTGCAGTTTGCCAGTCTTAACTTTGATGCCAGCTTCCAGGAAATATTCTTTGCGCTGTGTTTTGGAGGCGCTGTACACCTGATCGAAGAATACCGCAGGAAAGATATGCAGGAGCTGTTGCAGGATATTAGCCTGCAGGGAGTTACCCAGTTGTTCATCCCCTATGTGGTGCTGAAAAACCTGGCGGAACATGCAGCTGAAACAGGGATCTATCCCGGCAGCCTGACAGAGATATTTACGGCAGGTGAGCAGCTTAAGCTGAGTGAGGATATCCGGTTATTTGTACAAAAAACCGGTTGTACTTTACTGAACTATTACGGCCCCTCTGAAACCCATGTGGTAACCTGGTACCAGGTGCAGGATAGTGACTATACCCTTCGCCCGCTTGCGCCAATTGGTATTCCTGTAAGTAATACAACTTTATATGTATTGGATGCTAACCTGGAGCTGAGCGGGGCAGGCACTCCCGGTGAATTGTATATCGGCGGCGTGCAGGTAGGCGTTGGTTACCTGAATCAGCCTGATCTGACAGCAGCCCGCTTCCTTTCCGACCCTTTCAGTAATAATGCCCATGCACACATGTATAGAACAGGAGATAAAGCCCGCTGGTTACCGGATGGCAACCTTGAATTTTTAGGGCGTATAGATGACCAGGTGAAGATCCGCGGCAACAGGGTAGAATTGGGAGAGGTAGAGAAAGTGCTGCAGCAATCTCCTGCAGTTACCAAGTCAGTAGTTATTGCCGATGAGGATGAACAGGGTTATAAACGCCTGATAGGTTATGTTGTGCCGTTGCCGGGTTATGATAAGGAGAAGGAGCTGATGCCTTATCTGAAAGAAAGATTGCCGGATTATATGATACCAGCTGTGATCATAGAGCTGGATGAAATACCACTGACGAATAACGGAAAGGTGAACAGGAAATTATTACCCAAACCCGGATTACACCACCTGGTAAAACAGGCATTCGTTGCGCCGGAAAATGAAGTAGAAGAAAAGCTGGCAGGTATATGGAAATCCCTGTTAAAACTGGAACGGGTGGGTGTTTATGATAACTTTTTCAGCATTGGCGGGCATAGCCTGCTGGCAACAAGGGTAGTGGCCACAATCCATAAGGCATTTGATATAAAGCTTGAAGTAAGGGACATCTTCAGCTCACCTACCATTCGCGGGCTGGCCGGAAAACTGTCGGCCCCCAGTATAATACATGATGGCGAAGCCGGAGATGACCAGGATGTTGAAAGCCTTTATTTTTAAATTTAACAGTAAGTGATCTATACATGTCAGAGAATATTTCTCCCGTTATATACCCATTAACCAATCCTCAGAAAAGGATCTGGTATGTTGAAAAAACGCAACCGGGTACTGCAGCTTTTTGTCTTGGAGGGATTGTCAGGTTTAAAGGCAGCGTTGATTGCGCTTTGCTTCAACAAGCCATTAACGAATGCGTGCGGCACAACAATGCCATGCGTATCCGGATCGCAGCGCATAATATGGAGCAGTATGTAGCAGCATTTGCCCCGTTTAGTATTGAGCTTTTCGATTTTAGCAAACGGGAAAATGAGCTCAATACCTGGATCAATAAAACATTTAGCAGCCCTTTTGAGCTATCGGATGCACCGTTATACCATTTTGCTTTTTATAAGTTAACAGATCAGGAATATGGCTGGCTGATAAAGGTGCATCATATTATTATGGACGGATGGTCTGTCTCACTAATGACAGACCAGGTGTACCGGCATTATGAGATCATCAAAGGCAATGCAATGCCGGTACACGAAACACGGCCGGACTATCTTGCATATCTTGATGAAGAAGCGGCTTACAGGCAATCTCCGGAGCTGGAAAAAGATAAGGTATTTTGGCACAGTAAGTTCAGGCATCTTCCTGAAACCTTCATGAGTAATATCAATGGTGTTCATGCAGGCAAGCGCATTACCTACCTGCTGGAAGCAGGGAAGGTAACGCAGTTGAGAGTTTACCTGCAGGATAAAAAGGTTTCCCTGAATACATTCTATACTGCCCTGATGTTGCTTTATTTATATAAAACAACCAATGCTGCAGAAATTACTATAGGCGTACCCGTTGCAAATCGTTTATCAAAGGCCGGTAAACGTACCATTGGAATGTTTACCAGTACAATGCCCTTCCTGTTCCATTTATCCCCGGAGCTCTCCTTTTCAGCCTTCCTGGCAGCGGTGCACCGGGAGCTGCGTGCCTGTTATGCGCATCAGCGTTACCCTTACAATGAGCTTGTTAATGAGCTGGGATTGAGTAAGCTGGGATACAATAACCTGTTCAATGTTTGTGTAAATTATTATAATACCCGTCATGCTACCTTGCTGGACAATATGCCGGTGGAGAATGATGAATTATACAATGGCTACCAGTACTACCCGCTGCAGCTGGTTATAAAAGAATGGCTGGACGATGATACGGTGCAGCTGCAGTTCGACTTTATAGATAAAAGCTATAGCCGGGAAAAGATAGCCATCCTGAAAGAGTGCCTGGATAATATAACAGAGCAGGTGCTCCGGCAGGAAAGCCTGGAATTACGTCATATATCATTACTGGATGACGCTGCAACCAGGATGTTGCTGGACGATTATAATAATACGGATACGCTTCCGGGTAAAACGGTGCTGCGTTCATTTGATGAGCAGGTAGCGCTGTACCCGCACAGGATTGCCATCAGTGATCAGCCGGGAAGTTTAACCTATGCTGAGCTGAACCGGAAAGTGGATCATTTGGCAGCTTATCTGCTCAGCCAGGGCATCGGCAAGGGAAGCAAGGTTTGTGTGGTATCTGAAAGGAACATTGATTATGTAGTTATTATATGGGCTGTTTTAAAGGCCGGCGCCTGTTTTGTGCCTATAGATCACCAGCTGGCGCCTGAAAGGCGCAGGTATATTATCGGGCAAACCGAACCCGGAGTTATTATCAGTAACACCCAAAATACCTTTACAGAGGAACGGTATAATGTGATCGCTATACAGGATATTCCGGAAACCGTACCTGCTTTGGCTGAAGTTTTTCCCGCTGTGGATCCGGAAGACATAGCCTATATCATGTACACTTCCGGCTCCACCGGAGTGCCCAAGGGAGTAGTGATCACGCATGCTAATCTGGCGAACTATATTAACTGGGCAGCGGCCGTTTATCTTAAAGATGAAACAGATGTATTTGCATTCTACTCCTCTATAGGATTTGACCTTACTATTACTTCCCTGTTTGTACCGCTGGTAAAAGGAGCGCAGATAAGAGTATGCCCTGCATCTGTATCCGGAAATATTATACGCGATATAATAGATGAAGGCAAAGTAACGGTTATTAAACTTACGCCTGGCCACCTTTCACTTATTAAAGATGCGGATAACCGGGGCAGCATAGTAAGAACATTGATCGTGGGCGGAGATGCTTTTAGCACCCTCCTGGCACAGCAGGTATACCGCTCTTTTGATAAGGAGATGGCGATCTACAATGAATACGGGCCTACAGAAGCAACGGTGGGGTGTATGATATACCGCTATTCAGCAACGGACCATGAGCTGCTTTCCGTACCTGTTGGCAGGCCGGCTGCCAACACAGGTATATATATATTGAATGCGGATCTGCAGCAGCTGCCGCTCCTGCATGCCGGTGAAATATATATTGCCGGCAACAGTGTGGCGCAGGGTTATTTTAAGAATGAGGAAGCTACCCGCAGCAGCTTCCTGCCAGATATACGGAATCAGGGCCGCCGCATGTATAAAACCGGCGATTATGCTTTGTTTATTGATAAAGACCGTGTGTTATATGAAGGGCGTAAAGACAAGCAGGTAAAGATCCGCGGTTTCCGGATAGAATTGCAGGAAATAGAAAAGGTAATTTCCATGCATGCTGCAGTAAAGGAAGCAGTGGTCATTGTAACAGAAGGAGCTGATAAAACCCTGGCCGCATGTGTGGTGCCGGTAGCGGATGTTACGGAAGCGAAAATGAAAACCCATCTAAGGAACTATTTGCCGGAATATATGATCCCGCCGTTCTTTATATTTCCGGATAAGATACCCCTGAATATAAACGGGAAAGTGGATAAAGAGCAGGTACAACACATGCTTACTGCCGCTGACAGGACCGGAAAAACGGTCGCAAGAGCTGCCGCTACCGGTTTTGAGCAGGAAATGATAACCTTGTTACAGCAGGTATTAGCTGTGCCGCAGATCAACCTGGATGATAATTTTTATTTTATTGGAGGAGATTCTATCAAGGCCATACAGTTTTCTTCAAAACTGGCGGAAAGGGACCTTCAGATCAATGTGCAGGATCTGCTGATGGAGCCGGTGGTAGGAAAGTTCCTGAGTAAGATCATCAGAAAGCATCCGCAGGGAGAAAAAACAAGCGCATCCGGTTACATAGAAGCTACACCGGCAACAGCCTGGTTTTTTAACCAGCAGCTGCCGGAGCCGGGCTATTATACACAGTCGGTATTGCTGGATTTAACAGCTCCTTTTTCAAAGGAAGTGTTGGATGATATATTTACCCGACTTGTTCAGCATCATGATATATTTCGCGTAAACTATGATAAGCAGGCAGGGAAATTGTTTTACAACAATGGATGCAGCGGTGTACGGTTCGATACAAGAGAATATGATCTTTCAATACTGCCTGAGGCAGACCGGGAAAAACAGGTAGAAGAGCTGGGCATTAAAATGAAGGCTTCTTTTGATATAACAACCTCCCTTTTATTGCAGGCGGCGCTGTTGCATACCGGAAAGGGTAAACAACAGTTGTTTATAACGGCTCATCACCTGGTGATGGATGGTGTATCCATGAGAATATTATTGCAGGATCTGCTGACCCTCATGAAAAATGCCAGCCATACGCTGCCTGTTTTTTCCCATTCCTACCAGGATTGGGCTTTACAATTCCCAAAAGAATATTACCATGTACCTGAAGCGGATGAAATAACTCGTTGGAAAGAAGCGCTCCGGTTGGATGGCGGGGAGCTGCGGGATCATTTCTTTAATACCGGCCGGCAGCAAACAGGTAAGGATACAATAAAAGATCTTATAAGCGCAGCGGAAGTAACCCCTGTGCTGGATGCTGCAAATAAAACATATAGTATCTCAGCAGGTGAATTGTTACTGATCAATCTTGCGCTGGTACTGGAACGGATCACAGGTGTAAATAGAATTGTTATGGAAGTGGAAGGGCATGGAAGAGATATTTTATTCTCTTCCGGCATGGATGTTTACGGGACCATTGGATGGTTTACACAATTTATGATCCGCCCGTTTGTAATACCCGCCGGTAACCTGAATGATAAAATAAGATCCGTCAAAGACCAGCTGCGGAACCCTGAGTTTAAAACGCCGCGCTTTGCCATCCTGCGGGATGTATTAAAAGTGCTACCGGTTAATGAATGGGTGAGATTTAATTACCTGGGCGATTTTAACAATATCGATAATGAGCACTTTTGTATCAGCCAGGCTTCAACTGGCCCGGATGTTTCCCCGGAAAACGGATTGAATTGCTTATTGGAGCTGAATATGTACATGCTGAATGGAGCGCTGCAGCTGCAGGTGGTTTACAACAGCGTACGAACATCTGCCGGCATCGTGACCGGCCTTATAACGGAATTTAAACTTCAGCTGCAGGAAATATCGGATCTGCTCAGGGAAAAAAGCGATGCAAAAGAATTATCGCCCTCAGATTTTTCCATGGTTTCATTATCGCAATCTGAGCTGGATTCATTGTTTGATTAGCATCAAATATTAACAAGTAGAAATAATGATCTTTGTGAAACACAATAACAGCGCTGCAATAAAAGCAGGCTGTTTCCTGCTTTTATTATTATTCATCACTTCATTTGCAGTAAAGGCACACCCCCCGGAAGATGCTTTGCTGGCAAAGATCGATCAGTTTGTGCAACAGCAAATGAATGCTGCCGGCATTCCCGGGGTGGCCGTTACCGTGATCAGGGATAAACAGCTGCTGCTCAGCAAGGGATATGGTTATGCCAATGCAGAGGACCGGGAGCCGGTAACCCCGAATACCTTGTTCGAGATCGGCTCCAACAGTAAAGCATTTACTGCGCTGGGTATCCTGTATCTTGAAAAACGCGGTTCACTCTCGCTGAACGACCCGGTTACCAAATACCTGCCCTGGTTAAAGCTGCCTTTTACGGATGATGCTCATAAGGAAGTATACCCGGAAATAAAACTGCGCAACCTGCTGTACCATACAAGCGGGATACCATTTAACAGCATTAAGCTGTTTAAAAGCGGAACCGGCGCGGATGAGCTGGAGAATACCATAAAACGCCTGTCCGGAACACAGCTGGTAGCTTACCCTGGTGAGCAATACCTGTATGCAACCATTAACTATGATATACTGGGCTTAATTATTCAGCAGGTAGCCGGTCAGCCATACGAACAGTTTATATCAGCACAGATCTTACAACCGCTGGGCCTTGCCCATACAGTGCTGTTCAGAGAGGATGCAAAAGAGAAGATCGCACGTGGATATAAGTATTATTTCCTGCAGGTGAAGCCCTACAATGCGCCTGCATTCCGGGGTAATACGCCCGCAGGGTATATTCTTTCCAACAGTGTAGATATGGTGAAATGGATGCGTTTTCAACTATCTCTTTTGCAGAACAATATACTGTCGCCCCTCATAGAACGCTCGCATGTGCCGGATTATACCAGCCGGGGAAATGCAGGGAACACCTTTTATGCCGGCGGATGGCTGGTATATAACGGAAAGCGGAAGCTCATCATGCATAATGGGAATAACCCCAATTACTCTTCTTCTATTGTGCTTGACAGCAGCCGGCAAACGGGCATCCTGATCCTGGCCAATCTGAATACCACGGTTACACAACATATAGCAGAAGGCATCTATGATATTTTAGCAGGCAGAGAGGTCAGGCATGCGGAGAAAGACATTTACAAAGGTGTTAATACAATGGCAGGTTTATTATTACTTCTGTCCATTGTTTTCAGCGGCGCTACTTTGCTCTTCCTGTTACAGCTGATCCGGGAAATGCGGGCAGGAGAAAGGGCGGCACATGGCTCCAGGAAGCTGCTGCAGGACATAAAGTTTGGTGGGCCGCTGATCTTTATGGCGGGGCTGGCTTATTGCCTGTACCTGGTACCGGCCATATTATACAGCGGCCTAACCTGGGATTTTTTTACCGTATGGGCCCCGGACAGTTTTTCCATTGCCATAAAAGCATTGTACGGCTCCTTCCTGTTATTCTTTACTTACTTCCTTATCAACAATCTTTTTCCTAAAACAGGCGCTCCGGCTTACTACAGCCTTGTTATCCTGGCGCTGCTAAGCGGTATTGGTAATGCTGTTATCATTTATTCCATCAATGCTTCGCTGAATGAGCATAGTACTTCTATTTTAGGACTATTGTCTTATTTTATCTTTGGATTGTTCACTTATTTATATACCCGTAGATTATTAAGTGAACAGATGATCGCCCTCACCAATGCCAGGCTGTTCTCAATGAAAAAAGGAATTGTGAATAAGCTGCTGGACGTACCGTTCTCTACATTTGAGAAAATATCCAGGGAACACTTTTTCCTGGTAATGAATAACGATATCAATGAAGTGAGCCAGTTTCCCGCTGTAATGGTGCAAATGGCAACCGGCATAGTTACCCTGATATGTTGTTTTATTTATCTGGGAATGGTGAATATCTGGGGATTATGTATGTCCGGGATTGCGATCCTGGTGGTATGTACCTTATACTATACCGTTAGCCAGTCGGCCAATAAGATCATGCGGCAGTCACTGGACATACAGCGCAGAGTAATGCAATATGTAGATGACATGTGGAAAGGATTCAAGGAGCTGAAAATGAATGTATTGAAAAGGGCGCAAATTGAGAAGGACTTTACAGACGGGAATGATCAGCACCGGTCCAGGAATATCACTGCCCAATTGCAGTTTGCCAATGCTTTCGTAATAGGGGAGCTGTCGTTTTCCTTTATCTTCTGTATTGTTATCTTCCTGTTCCCGGTTATTTTCGTAGACCTGCAGAAGGATGAGTTACGATCCTATGTTTTCATATTCCTGTATATGAACGGGCCGGTCAATATTGTACTGAATGCCGTACCTAATTTAACCCGCATTAAGGTTTCCTGGAACCACATTTTACAGTTCCGTAAGCATTTTGGCCTGGAAGATACCCCGGGTTTAAAACAGGAATTGCCTGCACCCGGAAGCAGGGCGGCCGGGGCTACCTTACACTATAAAGATATCAGGTTTAGTTATGCTGATGATAAAGAGGAAGGTTTCCAGATAGGCCCTATATCCTGCACATTCCGTACCGGGGAGATCGTTTTCATAACCGGGGGTAACGGAAGTGGAAAATCCACCCTGGCAAAAGTGGTGACCGGGCTTTATAGTCCGCAGAAAGGTAACATTACCTTGAATAATGAGCCGGTCGATGCTTTTACACTTGCCCAGCAGTTTACCGCTATATTCAGCGATTATCACTTATTTAGCAAGCTTTATGGCATTGATTATGAAAAGAAGATACCTGTTTTAGAGGATAAGCTGCGGCAGCTCCGGCTGGATGATAAGCTGGAGATCAAAGATGGCAGGTTTAATACCCTGAGCCTTTCCAGCGGGCAACGGAAGAGAATGGCATTGCTGGTAAGTTACCTGGAAGATAAACCCTTCTGCTTTTTTGACGAATGGGCTTCTGACCAGGACATTGAATTCAGGCACTTTTTTTATACCACCCTGCTGCAGGAGCTAAAAAAACAGCATAAAGCGGTGATTGTTATCTCCCATGATGACCGTTATTTTGGGGTTGCCGACCGGATCTATGATATGAGAATGGGAATGATCGTTGACCGGAACGTAGAAGCCGGAATTCCATCACTTTAAATAACACACGAAGTTTCATTTGAAATCTCTAATTTAGCATTCAGTTTTTTAATTATATCATAGCAGCCTTTGCTGAAAAGGCTGAACGATCAGATTCTTTCTATGCGCGACCGGCAGATAAAGCTTACACAAGGGATTGACTGGCCCATTATGGGATTGTACCTGGCGCTGGTATTAATAGGACTGATGTCCATATTTGCTGCGGAATACCGGGAAGGGGATAATGTATGGTATAACGTGATGCATCAAAACACCAACTATGCGCGCCAGCTGTTATGGTTTGGCGTTTCATTGGTGCTGGCTACTATTATATGGTTAACGGATAGTAAGTTCTTCACGGCCACGGCCAATATATTATATGCCTTTGGCCTGCTGTTACTCTTGCTGGTACTGGCCATAGGTACGGATGTAAAGGGCTCGCACTCCTGGCTGGTGATCGGCGGCTTCCGCTTTCAGCCGGCAGAGTTTACGAAGCTGTGCACCAACCTGGCGCTGGCTAAATACCTTTCCTCGCTGGAAACGGATTTTAATAAGCTGCGCTCCCGCCTGATAGCGGCCTCCTTTGCGCTGATACCGGCTGTTATCATCATTTTCCAGGATGAAACAGGTTTGGCGCTGGTGTATTTCTCTTTTTTCCTGGTCATGTACAGGGAAGGGCTGCCCGGCGCTTTGCTGGTGATCGCCTTCTCCGGGATCATACTGGTGCTGAGCGCCCTGCTGGTAGACAAGAATATCCTCTTTATTATTTTCTCCGTGATCACCGCGCTGGTGATCTATTTTAACCGGCGTGAGATCAAACGCAGCCGGGGCCGCCTGGCGCTGATCCTGGGCATCTGGGCTTTCTGCTCTTTGTTTGTGATGTTTATAGTACCCTTTGCATTCACCAAGGTGCTGAAAGATTATCAGGTACGCCGTATTGAAGTAATGCTGGGTAAGGAAAATGATCCCAAGGCTACCTATAACACCCGCCAAAGTATGATTGCCATCGGCTCCGGCGGGTTCTTTGGCAAAGGTTACCTGAAAGGCACGCAGACCCGTTTTGACTTTGTACCGGAACAAAGTACTGACTTCATTTTCTGTACCATAGGGGAAGACTTTGGCTTTTTTGGCAGCATGATATTCCTGGGCATTTTTGTAGCCCTGCTGCTGCGGATCATTTTCATAGCAGAACGACAGCGATCGACCTTCAGCCGCGTATATGCGTATGGGGTAGCCAGCGTTGTTTTCTTTCACCTGGCTATTAATATAGCCATGACCATTGGTTTGGCGCCGGTAATTGGTATTCCACTACCATTGGTGAGTTACGGCGGCTCCTCGCTGATGACCTTTACCATGATGATATTTATTATGCTGCGTTTGGATGCGGACCGGCAGATGGTGCTGCGGTAGGTGGCTAAAACTTCCCAAACGGCATTTTCGTATCATGATAATACAGGAAGGTCCAGCCTTCGGCGGTGCCGCGTTCCAGGAACTGCTGGCGCAGCTCCATACTGCGTTTGCCATCATAATCATACTTAGCAATAAAGCGGCTTTTCATTTGGGAGATCTGCGGCGCTACATCCCCGCCAAAGAATACTTTATCTTCCCCATCATCAATTAAAAATACCTGATGGTATGGGCAGTGCCCGCCGGTGAGCTCATAATGAATATAATCATCTATGGTGCCATTGCCATCAATAAACACTACATTATCACGCTGCTGCAGCAGGGTTACGTCTTCTGCGTGATAGCTTTTGCCATCCTGCTCAATGGCATAGGCCATTTCCTGCTTATTTACATAATAGGTAGCCTGCGGAAAGGTTAAGCTGCGTTGGTGCGTAACCGGGTCCAGGGTAGATACGCCGCCGGAATGGTCTTTATGTAAATGGCTCATGAGCACTTTGGTGATCTCCATAGGATTTACGCCATGGTCAATTAAATGCTGGTGCAGCTGCAGCACCCCATCTGTATTGCGGAACCCCAGGCCGGTATCCAGTAAAATATAGTCGCGGTCAGTAATTACGAGGAAAGGTTGGATCTCTACCAGCAGTGAGCCGTGATTACGTTGCTGCATGGTGTCTTTGCCTGCATCAAAGGGAATGAACTTCTTAGTAGCATCTACCGTGAAAGAGCCTTCCGATAAAGGAATTATACGTGCCATCACGTAAAATTACAAAGTTATAAGGTAAGAATATGTGCTGTAAATTCATTAACGGGCTTCCTTATCAGATGTAGCCATGTACAGAAATGAAAATGTGCAAATGAAATGCAATTATCCGCATTAATCATTTGCACATCTGCATATTTATAATTTGCACATTAATTACGGCCTTACCCTCCGCAAATTCCTATCCGCTCCCCGCTCTTTTAACTGGCGGAACAGCTGCGTACGGAACTCCCGCTCTGCTTTGAACACAGAGCTGGCTTTGCGGGGCGGCAATGCTTTCAGGAATTCCTGTTTATAACGGGTACGCACATTCACCATGCGTTGTTCAATATCCATTTCCTTGTCCAGGGCCTGGCGGGCGGCATCGTCATTGCTGCGGTCCTGCTGCTTATTACGCCGGCGTTCGGCTATCAGCAATTCTACTTCGTGTGTATAGTTATTATAGATAGGCCAGAATTTTTCAGCTTCGGCCGGGGTAAGCTCCAGCTGTTTGGAAAGATAGCCGATCTCCGCCGCCCTGATCTTGTCTTTCAGGGTGGCGTTATCGCCGGGTTCCGGTTGCTGTGCGCTGGCCCGGATAACCAGGCAACACATCACAGCCATTAAAAATCCTAGTATGTTAAAATGTTTCATGAATTAATTCGCTAATGTTTGCACCTTAGTTTTGCCAGCCAGAGCTCTCCAGGTACTTTTGAATGGCTTCAGAGGGCAGGTTACTAAGGTCGGTTGACATGCTGGGCAGCTCATCGGCTACCTCCTCGGTGGATACGTTTGAAAATATAGCCTCCTTATCAAAAGCATCCGTATGTGTTTGCAGGTAATCTACTATTTCCTGGTCGGGAATGCCGGCCAGCTGGGCTTCCAGGCTGCTGGCATTGTGAGAGGTACCTTTGAACATGAATAAAACACCCGTTAAAATGGCTGCAACAGCCGCCGCAGCTATCCAGGCCATATAAAGCCTGCGGGTATTGCGTAAGGGCACCACTTTGGCTGGTATGGCCTGCTCTTCAGCAGTAATGGCTGCCATTACCCGCTCAGGCAGCTCCTCAAAGTAACCGGTTGGTACACTTTGGGGCTGTGGCCGGGGTGCGGCAGCCAGCAGGGACGACAGGGCGGCCAGCTCTTCCTGCACCGGCTCCGGGTCTGTATTTGCCGCCCGTACGCGTTGCATGATCTGCTTCGGCAGGGCATTAAAATAACCTTCCGGCGCCATAAAAGGCGCATCAGCAGGCAAGTTCAGACCGGGAACGATCTCCTCCAGTTCATCCGCAATATCTTTTCCCTTTTTATTCATAATACTTGGTTAGACAATGAGCAAAGACAATAGTTTAATGGGTCCGTGCGTTATAATCTTTAATGTCTGGTTGATAAGGGCTTACGCCTGGTTATTCTGATCTTTATCCGTTCTTAATAAATTCCTCGATCTTTTTCACAGCATGATGATAAGAGGCCTTTAGCGCGCCTTCGGATGTTTCCAATACCCGGCTCATTTCTTCATAAGGCATTTCATCATAATACCGGAGGTTAAATACTACCCGTTGTTTTTCCGGCAGGCTTAATATAGCGCGTTGTAGCTTCCACTCCAGCTTATTAGCATCAAACTGACTGTCGGCACGCAGCTTATTACTCAGGCCAGTTTCTACGTCGGATAAAGATACCGATGATTTTCTTTTCTGCTGTTCCAGGAAAGTAAGGCTTTCATTGGTGGCTATCTTATATAACCAGGTAAAAAGCTGTGCATCTTCCCGGAACCCTTCCAGGTTTTTCCAAACCTTAATGAACACGTTCTGCAATACATCATTGGCATCCTCATGATCTACTACCAACCTGCGGATGTGCCAGTACAACCGTTCCTGGTACTTACGGATAATATCCGTAAAACCTTTTTCCCGGGTTTCCGGCTGCCGGTATAACGCTAAAAGTGCTTTATCATCCTGTGTAACGGCCATGTTAGGTTAAATGGGAGGTGCTGATGTGTAAACCGGCGCATGCATGCATACACTGCACACCCTACATTTACACACGATATTGCTCACGCTTGTTCTATAAAGTTTAGTAATGGAATGAAATTAAATAAAAAATCCATCTATGAGATGGATTTTTTATGCAAAAGTTTAATCTGATATGTAAATATGCAGCTGTGCACAGCGGCACATTATTTAGTCTTCCGGCTAATTGCTTTTTCTGCAGCAGCCACAATGTGGTTGGCATCCAGACCGTACTTTTTCAGCAGGTCCAGGGGTTTACCGCTTTCGCCAAAGGTATCGTTGGTACCTACATATTCAATGGGCACGGGCAGATGGCGGGCCGCTACCTGTGCAATGCCGTCGCCAAGGCCGCCCAGCACGTTATGCTCTTCAGCAGTAACTGCGCAGCGGGTTTTGGTCAGGGAGCGCAGTACGGCTTCCTCATCCAGCGGCTTAATGGTATGTATGTTAATGATCTCAACGCTGTAGCCTTTTTCTTCCAGGATCTTACCAGCTTCCACGGCTATCCACACCAGGTGGCCGCAGGCAAACAGGGTAATATCATTGCCTTCATTCAGCACCTGGGCTTTACCGATCTCAAATTTTTGATTTTCCGCTGTAAAGTTGGGCCATTTGGGACGGCCAAAACGCAGGTACACCGGGCCTTCATAATCTGCAATGGCAATGGTGGCTGCCTTGGTCTGGTTAAAATCGCAGGGTACTATCACGGTCATACCGGGCAGCATGCGCATTAAACCAATATCTTCCAGGATCTGGTGGGTAGCCCCGTCTTCACCCAGGGTAAGGCCAGCGTGGGATGCACAGATCTTTACGTTCTTGCCGGAGTAGGCTACTGACTGGCGGATCTGGTCGTATACACGGCCGGTTGAAAAGTTAGCAAAGGTAGTGGTATACGGTATTTTACCGCCAATGGTCATACCGGCGGCAATGCCTATCATATTAGCTTCGGCAATACCACACTGTACAAAACGTTCCGGAAACTCTTTAATAAAGGCATTCAGCTTCATGGAACCCAGCAGGTCGGCCGTAAGCGCTACCACATTGGGGTTCTTACGGGCTACTTCCAGGATGCCTTCTCCAAATCCTGCCCGGGTTTCTTTTTCATTTAAGGGTTGAATATCTTTTACCATATACCAGTTTTCAAAAGTTAGAACGTAAAAGTAATAATAATGTGCAAATATGCGGATGTACAAATGTGCAAATGCCCGGTTCCGGTTTTAAACCATCTATATATCTACATATCTGTAAATTTGTAATTAGTTGCTGAGCACTTTATCCCGCAGGCTTACTTCCCACTGCCAGGCGGTACGCATCATGTCCTCAATCCCGATCTTGGGTTCCCAGCCCAGTTTGGACTTGGCCAGGCTATTGTTGGCATAAATGGCTATTACATCACCGGGGCGGCGGGGGCCCAGCTCATAGTTCAGCTTTACACCGGAGATCTTTTCAAAGGCATTAATAGCTTCCAGCACGGTTACGCCGTTGCCGGTGCCCAGGTTAAAGGTTTCCAGGTTGCTCTTATTCTTTTTGTCCAGCAGGTACTGCAGGGCGCGGGTATGCGCATTGGCAATATCCATTACATGAATGTAATCGCGGATGCAGGAACCATCACGGGTATCGTAGTCATGGCCGAATACGATCATCTTGGGGCGTTTTCCTATAGCCGTTTGCGTGATCATAGGCACCAGGTTATCCGGTTTACCCAAAGGCAGCTCGCCTATCAGGGCGGAAGGATGCGCACCTACCGGGTTAAAGTACCGTAGTATAATGGATTGCGTATCATTTACCTTATTATAGTCCTGGATGATCTGCTCACCTATTTGTTTGGTGCGGGCGTAGGGGGATTGTGCTTCGCCCAGCGGGGTTTCCTCTATCACCGGCAGTGCAGTGGCATTGCCATACACAGAGCAGGAGGAGGAAAATACAAAGTTGGGGATCTTAAATTCCTGGATACATTTCAGGATGTTTACCAGGGAGGTAAGGTTATTATGAAAATACAGCAGCGGTTCTGCTACGGATTCCGGTACGGTTTTCAGCGCTGCAAAGTGTATCACGCCTACAATGTCCCGGTTCTCGTGAAAAACAGCATGGGTATCTTCCAGGTTGCAGAGGTCCACTTTGTAATTATGGATCTTTTTGCCGGTAATTTTTTCAATACCGTCCAGTAGTTGGGTAGTGCTGCGGATGTTACTGTCTACAGATACTACATCAAAGCCGTGATTGATCAGATCTACAATAGTGTGCGCCCCAATGTAGCCACAACCACCGGTAACAAGAACCTACATGATTTTAGATTTACGATTTTAGATTTACGATTTACAGGCCTATGATTTGATTGTCCCTAATTGTAATACCAAATTTAATAGTAACGCTATAATCGTAAACGTTATAATACTGCAACTTACGATTTAAAGATCAATGATCTTAATTGCTGCTGCAAATCTAAGATCGCAGATCTGAAATCGTAAATGCCTGATCACACTTTCTGTTTCAATACATCTTCCAGGTACTGCCCGTAACCGCTTTTCAGCAGGGGCTTGGCCAGCTCCTGCAGCTGTTCCCGGGTAATAAATCCTTTGCGGTAGGCTATTTCCTCAATACAGGCTATTTTAATACCCTGGCGCTGCTCAATCACCTGTACAAACTGGGTGGCCTGCATCAGGGAGTCAAAGGTGCCGGTATCCAGCCAGGCGGTGCCGCGTGGCAGTATGGATACTTTTAATTTGCCCCGGCGCAGGTATTCCCGGTTCACATCTGTGATCTCATATTCACCGCGGGGGCTGGGTTCCAGGTCACGGGCAATGTTCACCACCTCGTTATCATAAAAATACAGGCCCGGTACTGCGTAGCTGGATTTAGGCTGGGCAGGCTTTTCCTCAATAGACACGGCTTTCATTTGCGCATCAAACTCCACCACGCCGTAACGTTCCGGGTCAGATACGTGGTAGGCGTATACAATACCGCCATCCGGGTCCACATTATTGGCCAGCTGGGTGCCCAGGCCGGCGCCATAAAATATATTATCGCCCAGTACCAGGGCTACTTTATCATTGCCAATAAATTCCCGGCCAATTACAAAAGCCTGGGCCAGCCCGTTGGGAGTGGCCTGCTCTGCATACTGCAGGCGTAAGCCATACTGGCTGCCATCGCCAAACAGGCGTTTAAAGGCAGGCAGGTCATGCGGGGTAGAAATGATGAGGATATCCTGTATGCCGGCCAGCATCAGCGTGGACAGCGGGTAATAGATCATGGGCTTATCATAAATGGGCATGATCTGCTTGCTGATAGCATACGTGATAGGATGTAAGCGGGTACCCGAGCCACCTGCCAGAATAATACCTTTCATTTGCCTAAAGTTTTTGGATCTTTCACAAAAATCTCACAAAAATAGGGGGTTGAAAGGAATTTTTAATAAGAAAAAGTTGGGGCCGTAGAGGGAAAGTGCGCGTTTACCGCCTCTGGCGCAGAAGATGCAGCCAATAAACCGGTAAACGCGTATGCTTTGCCGTTATTTAATGAAAATATTTACTATAAAGTACACTACCGCTGCTACCAGGGCGCTGATAGGGATGGTCATGATCCAGGCCCAGAGCAGGCTTACTGTTACCCCCCAACGTACTGCGGAAAGGCGTTTGGTAGCGCCTACGCCTATAATAGAGCCGGTAATGGTATGGGTGGTGCTCACCGGTATGCCCAGTGTTTCTGTGAGGTACAGGGTTATGGCGCCTGCTGTTTCCGCAGCTACGCCTTCCAGTGGGGTTACCTTGGTAATACGGGTACCCATGGTTTTAACGATCTTCCAGCCACCGCTCATGGTACCCAGGCCTATGGCGGTAAAACAGCAGAGCGGCACCCAGTTGGGCACATCCGTAATTTTATCAATAGAGCCGTGTGCCACCATGGCTGCGGCAATAATACCCATTACCTTCTGGGCATCATTACCGCCGTGGCCTAAGCTCAGGGCCGCGGAGGAGAGCAGCTGCAGGCGTTTGAACCAGTTCTCTGCCCGGAAAGGGTTGGCCCTTTTACAGATATTTACGATCAGGATGGTAATAAAAAAGGCCACTACCATACCAATAAAGGGCGCCAGCACTATAAAATAAATGGTGGGCATTACTTTGGAATAGTTGATCACGTCAAAAGAGCCGTGGGCATTGGCTACCGCAGCGCCAATAAATCCGCCTATAAGGGTATGGGAGGAGCTGGAAGGGATACCGTACCACCAGGTCATCAGGTTCCAGGCAATAGCGGCCAGCAGCCCGCAAAAGATCACTTTCAGGGTAATATATTGCTCAAAGATGGTTTTGGCAATAGTATTACCTACCCTAAACTCCCCATAAATATATTTGGACATAAAAAAGGCGGCGAAGTTGAATACGGCCGCCCACAATACTGCCTGGAAAGGCGTTAATACTTTGGTAGAAACAATAGTGGCAATAGAGTTGGCGGCATCATGAATACCGTTAATGTAGTCAAACACGAACGCCAGTATAATGATAACAATCAGAAAGGTCATAGCTAAGAAATTACGTGAACATTCCCCCCGCCTGCGGATCAGGCGTACTTAATAATGATGGTTTCAATTACGTTGGCGCAATCTTCACACTTATCCGTAGCTATTTCCAGCGCCTGGTATATTTCACGCATTTTGATCAGCTCCGCCGCATTGGTCTCTGTATCAAACAGATCGGCAATGGCCATGTCATAAATGTCATCCGCATGGTTTTCCAGGCTATTGATCTTTACACAGGCATCGGTAATGTTCCGCATGTTCTTCATGTCGCGCAGCTCGTGAATAGCTTTGTGCAGCTCTGCCACACCCAGGCTTATCAGCTCTGCCAGCTTACGGATGCTGTCATTCAGCTCATACACTTTGTACAGGTCAATCCTTTTAGCAGAACCGTGAATATAATCTGCCACATCGTCCAGGGTGGCTGCCAGGTAATGGATATCCTCCCGGTCAAAGGGCGTAATAAAATTCTGGCCCAGCTCTACAAATATCCGGTGGGTATAATCGTCATTTTTGTGTTCCAGCCGCTCGATCAGGTGCACTTTGTCCTTGCGGATGCTCAGGTCGTTTGTGGTTACCAGCTCATTCAGCACTTCTCCCATTTCCACCAGGTTGGCTGCTACATCCTCGAACAATGAATAAAAAACCCGGTCTTTCGGCATAAAAAGTTTCACAAAAGAATTGAAGCCTCCCATATAGGTGATGTTTGAAATTTGCGGCAAAAATAGCTATCCGGTGCCAATACGTCCAAGAAAATGTTAGAATTAATAATTCCTTAATACTGGGTTAATATAAAAGTAATATAGCAAATTTTTCTTTGCACTAAGGAATTGACTTGATTTAAATGTCTGAAAAACGCCCATTAGATATAGTTGTGATCTCCGATGTACACCTCGGGATCTACGGCTGTCACGCAAAAGAGCTGGTCCAATACCTGGATAGTATTGACCCGAAGATCCTGGTCCTGAACGGGGATATCATTGATATCTGGCAGTTCAGCAAGCGGTATTTTCCCAAGGCTCATACCAAGGTGATCCGCCGCATCCTCAAAATGATCGGTAAGGGTACGGATGTGTACTACCTGACCGGCAACCACGACGAAGCCCTGCGTAAATATGCTGGTTTTGAGCTGGGGAATTTTACCATAGACAACAAGCTGATCCTGGAAGTGGATGGAAAAGCCCACTGGTTTTTTCATGGCGATGTATATGATGTAACCATGAAAAACTCAAAATGGCTGGCCAAATTAGGAGGGAAGGGGTATGATATCCTCATCATCCTGAACCGCCTGGTTAATAACGTGCTGGAACGCCTGGGCCGGGAAAAGCTGTCGTTTTCTAAAAAAGTGAAGCAAAGTGTGAAGCAGGCGGTGAGTTTTATTTCGGATTTTGAGCAGATAGTGGCAGAGATCGCTATTGACAAAAAATTTGATGTGGTGTGCTGCGGGCACATCCACCAGCCTATTATAAAGGAAATGCAGCATAACGGTGGAACCGTTACCTACATGAACTCGGGCGACTGGGTAGAGAGCCTGACCTCACTGGAATACAGCAGCGGGGAATGGAAACTGTACCAGCACCCGGTTACTAAAACCAAGGTAGTGTTACCTGATGAAGATGATGACAGCCCGCTTCCCTGGGAAGTATCCAAAGTCATTAGCTTTAATCCCTGATACCCTATTTGCTATCCTTCCCATCTCCTACTGCACGCTTGAAACCCAATTGCATAAGTAATTGCTATCATGTTATTTACAATAACATAACAACTGCTTAATATTTAATTAAAGGTAAGCCGTTAAGTTTGCCGGAATCACAATCCTATAGCCAGGATGCAGTAATACCATATTGAGATGAAAGTTCTGAAGTTTCACCCTTTAATGACCATTTCCCTGCTGCAATTGCAGTTCCAGCGGCTGCTAAGCTGTAATGTAACGGTGTATGTGCATAACTCCCTTGGCAATGCCTTTGATACCCTGAAGGAAGCCGGTTTTCCTGCGGATATGCTGGTAGAATACCCCATTGATGAAACCCTGAGCCTGCGTGAGTTTGAAGAGGAGCTGGAAGAAAAGTTCAACTTCAGCCTGGAGCTGTGTAATAAAAAAGATAACAAGCCCTTTACCAACAAAAGCCAGCACCTGTTCCAGATCATTGCGGCAGATGGGAGCCGGGAAGATGGCAACAGCACCCTGGATATTTCGCTGGACCTGTGGCTGAATAACCGGCAGGCGCCCCCGGGTTTTTCCTGTTAATGAAACCTGTTCTATAAAATTCATGAATCCCCTATCCTTAATAATTTCTTAATAATTCTTTAACAACTTAACATTCTGGTAACACAGGCTTAACAATGCAGTAATAAGCCCGCAATAGTTTTGCTGTCAAATTCTATCAGCCAGTGATGAAAAGACGAACTATACCTGCGCAACTTTGGGTTTTTCTTGTAGTAGTACTCAGCTTTGTAAACACCGCATTTGCACAGAGTCCCGGTAAAATAGTAGGAAAAGTAACCGATAAAAAAACGGGCGAATCCCTGATTGGTGTTACGGTAGTGCTGCAAGGAACTAACAATGGTGCTGTAACGGATGTAGAAGGACGTTATACACTAAGCGTTGCCGCAGGTATCTATACCGTGGATTATAAATACATGGGTTACCAGACTAAATCCATTAGTGAAGTAGCTGTAAAAGGGGGCGCCGCAACTACCCTGGATGTGATCATGGACGAACCCCGGTCAAAAGACCTGAAGGAAGTAGTGATCACCGGCTCTTATAAACAGGAAACTATTAATGCGCTGTATGTGGCGCAGAAAAATAATACCGCGGTTTCCAGCGGTATCTCTGCAGACCAGATCCGCCGCTCACCGGATAAAAGCACCGGCGAAGTGCTAAAACGTGTAAGCGGTACCAGTATACAGGATAATAAATATGTTATTGTACGCGGTTTAACAGACCGTTATAATAACGCTACCATGAATAACGTGCTGCTGCCCAGCACAGAGCCGGACCGCAAAACATTCTCCTTTGATATTATCCCTTCGGGGTTAATAGATAATATTGTTATTAATAAAACTGCTACACCGGATAAGCCGGGCGACTTTGCCGGCGGCCTGGTACAGGTGAACACCCGGGACTTTCCGGATGAGAAATTTATATCCATAGGAATAGGCGCCAGCTATAATACCCAATCAACTTTTAAAGATGGTAAGTCCGGTTTCCGCGGTAAATCCGATTACTGGACATTTGACGACGGATCCCGCAAGCTGCCTTCCATTGCGCCTGGCCAAACAGATTTTAATAATGCTACCGGCAAACAGCAGGATGATATTAATAAAGCCTTTAAGAACACCTGGGCTGTAGACAATAAGAAAAAAGTAATGCCCGGCACCAACCTGCAGATAACAGTAGGTAATACCAAGCTATGGAGCAATGAGCAGAAGTTCGGATACATTCTTTCCCTTACACATTATCATACAGAACGGAATGAGTTTGCCGAGCGTAATGATTATGATATAGATAATAATGTGTACAAACGCCATAACCTGGATACTACCAATCGTTATAGCAGCTCTTTAGGCGCTGTTGCCAACTTTGCATACAGTTTAAAGAACACTAAAATATCTTTCAAGAATATTTACAACCGGATCCTGGAAAATCAGACTATTCTGCGTAGTGTATCCACCAATCCCGCACCTCCCTTTGATTACGTTACCCAATCATCTCTGCGCGGTTTGGTAGAGCGGTACATCCTTTCTTCCACTTTACAGGGTGAGCATGGTTTTGGTAAGAAAAAGCTGGAGTGGATGCTGAACTACTCCAATACTAACCGTGAGGATCCGGATATCCGCATTTCCAACTATACCAATGATCACGCCATTGTGGACCAGCCGGTGAATGGCGGTACATCCCGTTCCTTTGCCAAGGTAAATGACAATATTTATAATGGTGGCGCTTCTTTCCAGTTCCCGCTGATCAAAGATTCCAAGCAAACGCTGAAGCTGGGTGTATTTGAACAATACCGTAAGCGTACCTCTAACTACCGCCCGTTCTCTTACCACCGGAGCTTTGATTTCAGCTATGATAATTTAACGATGCCTCCGCAGCTGTTGTTTGCTACCCCTAACCTGGGAAGTAATGGTTTATACCTGCGTGATGACAGCTCACCGGAGAATAACTACAAAGCCAACTCTAACCTGAGCGCCGGTTATTTTGCTTTCGATAATTTTATTACCGAAAAACTGCGTGTGATCTGGGGCCTGCGTTTTGAATCTTACCGCCAGCAGCTGAAGCCTGTTACACAAACGGGTTCTATCTTCACTACAGATACTACGTATAACAGCTTCCTGCCTTCTGCTAACATCGTATATGCGTTAACTGAAAAGACCAACCTGCGTTTGTCTTATTCCAATACTGTGGCAAGACCTGAGTTCCGGGAAATAGCTTCTTTCAGCTTCTATGATTTCCTTAACTCCGCAGCTGTATTCGGTAACCCGGCGTTAAAGCAAACGCGCATTACCAATGTGGACCTGCGCTATGAGCTGTACCCGCATGCCGGCGAAACTTTTGCCGTAGCTGCGTTCTACAAACGGTTTAAAAATCCCATTTCTGAAACCTGGTATAGTATAGATAATAATGACCGTACCTATATTAACCTGGACAATGCCAACACTATAGGCGCTGAGCTGGAAATAAGAAAGAATATGGAGTTCCTGTTAAAGAAATGGGGTACCAACTCTTACGTGTTCCTGAATGCCGCTTACATTCACTCCTCCATAAAAAATCCGAACCAAACCGTTCGTAACATCAATGGTGAAACGCGTCCTTTACCAGGCCAGTCTCCCTACCTGGTGAATGCCGGTTTGCAGTTGAATGATCCTTCCAATAGCATGGGCCTTACCATCCTCTATAATCGCATTGGTCCCCGCATTAATACGGTAGGTGATGACAGCAGTAACAAGCTGGATGTGTATGAGAATTCCCGTAACCTGCTGGATGTGCAGCTGAGCAAAAAACTGTTCAAGAATAATGCAGAATTAAAGGTGAACATTTCCGACATCTTTAATAACCCATATTTATTGTATCAGAACAAGGATAACAAAAAGGCTTATAAAGAAGGTACAGACTATATATTCTATTCATATAAAATGGGTACAAACTTCTCGCTTTCATTTAACTATACGTTCCATTAAGAACTTAGCGCATTGTTAATATTTGACTAACGATTAAATAACACACGTTTTATTTTTTTACAGAAACTAAATGACTATTATGAAACACCTTCGTGCTTCCTTCCTTGCCTTGACAGGTATTGCTTTGGGGTTTATGTCTTGTAGCGATGATGACAATCCAACACCGGATACTGGTGGAGAAAAACAACAGGTAGTGCTGGTTGGTAAAATTGACAAAGACAGAACTTTATCAAAAGACACTGTATATGTAATGCGGGATTATGTGTATGTGGTAAATAACGCTACTTTAACAATACAGCCTGGCACCACCATCCTGGGCGGCCAGATATCTCCTACCAAAGGTGGTACATTGATCATTACCCGTGGTGCAAAACTGATTGCAAAAGGTACTGCTGATCAGCCGATCGTATTCACTTCTGAGAAAGCAGTTGGCTCACGCAAGCCTGGTGACTGGGGTGGTATTATGCTGTTGGGTAAAGCCAGCACCAACCGTCCGGTTGATAAAAGAAAGGTAGAAGGTATTCAAGGTGCAGATGCTACCGTGGACCTGGGATACAGTGATGCTACCGGTGCATTTGTTGATACCGATAACTCCGGTACACTGCAGTATGTACGTGTTGAATTTGGCGGTATTGCACTGGCCGACACCAAAGACTCTGAAGTGAATGGCGTTACCTTCTACGCAGTTGGTAGCGGTACTACTGTAGATCACGTACAGGTAAGCTATTCCGGTGATGATGCTTTTGAATGGTTTGGCGGCACTGTAAGCTGTAAATACCTGGTTGCTTATGGTACCCTGGATGATAACTTTGATATGGACAGCGGTTTTAAAGGTAAGCTGCAGTTCTGCGTAGTATTACAGGATGCAAAATTCTCTGATATCGTGAGCCTGTCTAACGGTATGGAAGTAGATAACCTGAATGGCGCTAACACCAGCACTCCTTTCACTCACCCGATGATCTCCAATGTAACCATCGTTGGTCCTGGCAGCGCTACCGGTAGCGGTGATTACTTCTACTCCGGTGCACGTTGGAGAAGAGGTGCCACCTTTACTGTTGCTAACTCTGTAATCAGCGGTTTGCCCGTTGCTATAGACGTAGAAAGTAAAGTAGCTCAGGATTACCTGTCAGATGGTACTTCTAAACTGACTAACTGTATATTCCAGGCTTCCGGTATTAGCCCCATCACAGATCAACGTGGTAATGGCGCCGCCGCTATTGGCCCTGTATTATTTGATGGCGATAACAAAGATGCCTCTTACCTGACAGTTGCCGGTATCCAGACCCTGATCATGGCTGCTGCCAACAATAACGTAAGCGCTGCTGCTTTAGCTGATGTATTTACTGCAGTACCTTCTGTAAGCAACTTCAAGGCATCTAACACTGAATTTGCACTGAAGATCAGCAAAACAGCTGCTTTCTCTGCTGATTTTGATAGTTTCTTTGATAAAGTAACATATGTTGGCGCTGTTGATCCGGCTAATCCCTGGACCAAACAGTCATGGATTAACTGGGGGCCCCAGGAAACCGCATATGCTACTAAATAATTTGCGTAAGCGTAGATTTTCATAAACTGTTCAAGTACCGTCCTGCTTTTTAGCGGGACGGTTTCTTTTATGCAGAGATAATAGAGGCGGGAAGAATGTAACGATCATTGGTTAGTAATAATAATAAGCACAAAGAAGGTGGCTCCGTAGAGGGGCCATCTTTTTTTTACATCAGCACTAAACTTAATATTCCCGTAACAATCCCATAACACTGCTTATCTAATTTAGGAGAATATGCGAACCGAGCGGGGTTAACCCGGAAGGGATGCTCATTCCTTAACCTTAAACCTTGATTATATAAGATTCTATCAGCCCAAAAACCATAAAAACAGCACATATCATATCATAATTGATCTATAATACTTTGAAGATCATAGTCGCGCCTGCGAGTTAACATTAATTTAATATTCCGTTAACATACGCATAATGTGGCAAGGGTACGTTTGCGTCAAAATACAACAGACGTGAACAGGATATTCTACGCATTTTTTTTACTACTGGCCGGTTTTACGCTTACCACTACCGGTTTGTACGCACAGATCACCACTTCCCAGATCACGGGGAAAGTAACCAATGCCAAAGGTGAAAACCTGCCTGGTGTTACGGTTGTAGCTGTAAACACCAGCACCGGCGCTAAATCAGGGGCACAAACCAATGCCGATGGCCGCTACATTTTACCTAACCTGAATCCCGGTGGGCCTTATACCATCAGCGTATCTTTCATAGGTTATAAAAAAGACGAACGGGGCGATATTAACCTGGGCCTGGGTGGCAGCACTTTTAACTTTAAGCTGGAAGAAGAATCTACCGCTTTAAGTGAAATAGTGGTAGTAGGCAACACTGCGCCTAAAAGCGGGCGCATAGGACAGGAGCAGCTGAAAACCCTGCCCAGCCTGAACCGCAGCCTGCAGGATTTTACCCGTACCACACCGCAAAGTAATAACAACTCTTTCCTGGGTACTAACTTCCGTTATAACAACGTAACGCTGGATGGCGCTATCAATAACGATGCTATTGGTTTTAGCCCTTCACTGGGCGGGCAAACCAACAGCTCCGGCCAGCCGGGCAGCAGCACCCGCACCAACCCGGTATCGCTGGATGCTATCCAGGATATACAGGTATACCTGGCGCCGTATGATGTGAAGATCGGTAACTTCTTAGGCGGTAGTATTAACGCCGTTACCCGCAGTGGTACCAATGAGTTCCATGGCTCCGTATACGGTTTTGGCCGTGGCGCTTTCATGATCGGTAAGAACAACGCCGGTGATGGTTCTAAGCTGCCTTCTGATTTTCATGATTACCAGACCGGTGTTCGTGTAGGCTTTCCCATTATAAAAGATAAGCTGTTCTTCTTCAGCAACGAAGAAATTACCCGC
This sequence comes from Chitinophaga sp. GbtcB8, assembly GCF_019091455.1. Lineage (GTDB taxonomy): Bacteria > Bacteroidota > Bacteroidia > Chitinophagales > Chitinophagaceae > Chitinophaga. Next base: position 111,099 of record NZ_JAGXJN010000015.1, on the reverse strand, counting down.
CGCCGCGATCCTGTGATCCTGGCTGCCGGTTCACCGGATATGAAGCTGCTGACCGCAGATCAGGCAGAGCAGATCAAACAGCACATGCTGAGCTTTGGTGCAGATTACAATCCCGGCACTTATGATAACACCAGCATTTACTCCAACTCCAACAAGTTCTTTAACCGTTTAGACTGGCGTATTAACGACAAACATCAGCTGTCTATCCGTAACAATACCATCACCTCACAGGCTACAAACCTGGAGCGTGATCAGCAGAACTTCCGTTTTGGCGGTATTGACTACAAACAGGTGAACAACCAAACCTCTACGGTGGCTGAGCTGAAAAGCCAGTTTTCCAATACACTGTCCAACAGCCTGATAGTAGGTTATTCCAGCATTCACGATTATCGTGATCCAGTATCTAACCCGGCCCTGGCACAGATCCAGATCGCTTCCAACGGCGGTACCATTTTCCTGGGTACAGACCGTGAGGCCAGCATCTTTAACATGAAACAAAAAACCTTTGAGTTCACCGATAACGTAACCTTCTTCAAAGGCAACCATAATATTACCGTTGGTACGCACAACGAATTATATAACATCACCTATGGTTTTGTGAACTCCTGGAACGGCCGTGTTGACTACGGTTCTATTGCTGATTTCCTGGCAGACAAACCTTCCCGTGTACGTGGCAACTTTAACTATACCGATAATACCCGTGATTATATCATGAATAATCCGCCGGCACAGTTTAAAGTACAGCTGTATAGCCTGTATGCACAGGATGAAATTCAAGTGGGCGACCATTTGAAAATTACCCCGGGTGTGCGTTTGGATTATACCTACCTGCCTAACATGCAGCCGCTGAGTGATAAAACCACCGGCTCACCGGCAGATCCTAACTATGGTACCACTTATACTTATACCTTACCCAGGGATATTAAGAATGATTACCTGAACAACGTACAGATCTCTCCCCGCTTAGGTTTTAACTATGATGTGAAAGGCGACCAGAGTCTTGTTATACGTGGCGGTACCGGCTTATTTACCGGCCGTATTCCGTTTGCATGGTTAGGTTATGCTTATTACAACAACGGTGTTACTTACGGCGCCTATGATACCAAGTTTGGTTACAAAACCGATACGGACCGCCCGGTTGCAGGTTCTAACCCCATCTCTACCTCCCCTAATGGTTTAGCACAGTTTGTAACTGCACAGGGTAAAGATGTACATGATGCAAAAGGCGCTACCCAGGTAGATATGATCGATAATAACTTTAAAATGCCGCAGATGTGGAGAAGCAGCCTGGCGCTGGATTACAACACCGCTGACCAATGGCGTTTTTCCGTAGAAGGTATTTATACCAAAACCATTCATGACCTGCGTTTTCAGCAGGTGAACCTGGTTGATAACCCGGTTTATTATGAAGCATATGACAAACAGCACCTGCAGCCTATTTTCAGCGGCAGCAAAATAAATTCACTGTACACCAATGCTTACCAGCTGTCAAACACCGATCAGGGTTACCGTTACAGTATTACCGGCCAGGTGAGCAAACGTTTCAAATTCGGTTTAAATGCAAGCGCCGCGTATACTTATGGTCAGTCTAAAGACATTACCAACGGTATCCGTAACTCCATGGAATCTAACTGGCAGCTGAACCAGGCATTGAATCCTAACAATCCGCAGCTGGCATACTCTAACTTTGATATCCGTCACCGCATAGTAGCTACAGCTAACTACCGTGTGGACTGGAATAAGAAAGGTAAATGGGTTTCCAGTGTTGCTGTGTTCTTCAACACCTCATCCGGTGTGCCGTTCACTTACGGTTTCCTGAATGCAACTATACAGGGTACACCGCAGCAGGTAAGCCTGGCATATATTCCCAGGAAGGGCGAAACCGTTAACTTCTTTAATGATATCGCCAACGGCGCCACTGCTGTACAGCAAGCTGCAGCCTTTGATGCCTACATTGATAAAGATAAATACCTGAGCAGCCGCCGTGGCCAGTTCACAGAACGTAATGGTGGCCGTACACCCTGGAATACCCAGGCCGATATCCGCTTTACACAGGACTACAACATTAAAGCCGGTAAACGTACACACACTATCACGCTTACTTATGATATCGTGAACCTTACCAACCTGCTGAACAAGAACTGGGGTATTCAATACTTCTCATCCAATGCCTTCAACTCTACTGCCAGCGTTGGTTTGAAACAGCAGGGTACACCGGCTAATGCTGCTACCGATTATCCGAAATACACCTGGTCTGATCCGGGCACTCCTTACTCCAAGGACTTCTTTAGCTCCCGCTATCAGATGCAGTTAGGCTTGCGTTACAGTTTCTAAGCGCCTGCACATATGTTTTTTAAGAGCGTTCCGGTGTAATAACCGGGACGCTTTTTTTGAGCTTAATGGAGATTGATACACATGTATATATATCATTGCAAAGGGCTGTGCTTCATACGAAACACAGCCCTTTTGCTATAAGTAGTAAGCTGAATTATTTCAGGTTTGTGGCATATTTCTCCGGGTTCTTATCAAACACGCCTTTGCAGGTAGGGGAGCAGAAGTGCACGGTATCACCTTTGTACACGCTATATTCCACATAGCTGGTATCATAAGGCATTTCGCAGATGGGGTCGCCCATTCTGCCCAGCGCAATGAGGGTCACCGCGCTAACAGTGGAATCTTCCATAGCCGTTTCCTGCATGGGGGCTTGTTTGGCAGTGCTGCCACAGGACATTAAGCCGGCAGCAACAGCAAAAGCAAATAATAATTTTTTCATGGCGGTAGTATTATTTACAGGTTCTCTTCTTTAGCAATGCGCAGCACCGTAATACGATAATGCAGTTTCAGGCTTAAACCCAGCACAGTACCACATAACGCAGCCAGCAGGAGCATGGTGCCGGTAAAGGTTTCCAGGAAATGAAAAGCCTGCGGAACGTAAGGCAGCAGGGCAACGATCACAGCAAACAACAATATATTGCGCAGCTCTTTCCGGTATTGTTTCACTAAAGTCAGCATAATCTTGATCTTTTAAAACGCCACAAATATACGGTAAAAAGCCGTGGCCCGCACAACAATAGCTGTGCGGGCCACGGAGGTTCATATTAGCGGGAATTACCAGATCACCACACGGGCAGTATCTGCCAGCACCATTTTGCCGCTGGTGCAGCCCCAGGCATCCTGGAACTCTTTCATATGCGGCAGCGGGCCGTTAATACGGAAACGGGCCGGGGAGTGCGGATCTGTCTGGATCTGGTTGCGCAGTGCAGCATCGGTTGTATTACCATGCCATACCTGTGCCCAGCCCAGGAAGAAACGCTGTTTCCAGGTGTAACCGTCTATGGGAGCGGGTTCTTTACCATTAAAGGATTGTTCCAGCGCATGGTAGGCCAGGGTTAAACCACCCAGGTCAGCCACGTTTTCACCAATGGTTAAAGCGCCATTGATCTTGAAACCCGGTTGGGCTTCTATGGTGCTGAAATAATCAACATAACGCCTGGTAAGTTTATCAAAGTTTGCGCGGTCAGCGGCGCCCCACCAGTTTTTCAGGTTACCATCAGCATCAAACTGGGAGCCCTGGTCGTCAAAACCATGGGTAAATTCATGCCCGATCACCGCGATAATACCACCATAGTTAATAGCATCATCTGCGTTGGGGTTAAAGAAGGGCGGTTGCAGGATACCGGCCGGGAACACTACTTCATTATTCAGCGGATTGTAGTAAGCATTCACGGTTTGCGGGGTCATTAACCATTCTTTCTTATCTACCGGTTTGCCTATTTTGGCTACTGCTTCATTGTTATCGTAGTAAGCAGCAGCAACCAGGTTTTCAATGAGGGTGCCGGGTCCGATCTTGATGGAAGAATAATCTTTCCATTTATCAGGATAACCGATCTTGTAGGTAAAGGAGGCTAGCTTTTTATGCGCCATTTTTTTAGTGGAGTCGCTCATCCAGGTCAGCTTGTCAATTCTTTCGCCATATACTTTACGTACATTCTCGATCATATCAGAAACTTTCTGCTTGGAGCTTTCCGGGAAATATCTCCTGGCAAATAATTTACCCAGGGGCATGCCTAAAGTACCGTCTGTAGAGCGGATGGCCCTTTCAGTACGTTTCTTCTGCTCTTTCTGACCGCTCATCACGGTAGCGTAGAAGCGGAAGTTGGCGTCATCAAATTTCTTAGGCAGGAAGCTGGCAAAGTGGCTCAGCAGCTGCCAGCGGGTGTACAGCTTCAGGGTTTCCAGCGGGGTGGCTTTCAACAGCGCGCCGGCGTTCTTAACGTAAGGTTTATCTTCAACGATAACGGTATCACTTTTAATACCCTGCTCACTGGCGTAAGATTCCCAGTTGAATTGGGGCGCCAGTGTTTTCAGCTCGCTGAAAGCAACTTTATTGTAGGTTTTAACAGGGTCGCGGCGCTGTACGTTGGTGAGCTGCAGCTTAGCCAGTTTGGTCTCAAAATCCAGCAGGGTTTTCCCGGGATCCTTATCAGGGAAACCAGCCATCTGGAACATGGTATCTACATGGGATACAAACTGTTTCCGCACATTTACGGTGTTGGAATCCGTACGGTCATAATAGCTTCTTTCGCGTAAGCTTAGTCCGCCCTGTGAAGCGTATAATGCATTCATGCTGCTGTTGCGGGCATCGGCATCTATACCGAACATTTCAAAGGTGGGAATGCCCATCTTCTGTAATTCGCCGCTTACTTTAGACCAGTCTTCCAGTGTTTTGATCCCATTGATCTTATCAAGATAGGGTTGCAAAGGTGTGATGCCCAGCTTTTCAATGGTAGCGGTATCCAGGAATGATCTGTAATAATCAGCAATCTGTTGTTCTTCCGTACCTTTTTTAAGTTCTGTTTGCTGGGTGATCTCTGCTATAATGCCTTTTAACCTTACTTCCTTGTTCTCTTTATCCAGTACGTTAAAGGCGCCCCAGCGGCTTTCTGTGGAGGGGATGGGGTTATTTTTTTTCCAGTTGCCATTCGAAAAATTGTCAAAGTCGTCACAGGGTTTGTAGCTGGAGTCTATGGAGCTCAGATCATAGGCGGGTACTTTGGTTGAGTCGGCCGCTATCTGCTCTGATGTACTTTGTGAATTGCAGGCCGCCATAGACGAGGTTATGGCCGCCAGCAACAATAGCTTTACAGCATGCTTTTTGTTCATAAGTAAAACAGGTTTAGTTTTTAAATTTACACGAATTAAAGATTATTTAACGGATTTGGTGGTTACCGTCCGGAAAATTTGATAGCCGGTTCACTGTCAACTAATTTAGCTAGGTTTGTAAGTATAAAAAGAGTACAGATGTCTTCGAAGTTAGGATTATTCAGGTTTCTCAGTATTATCAGCTTACTGGTGGCAGGCTTTTTTACCTTGATAATGTTGTTGGCTTTACTGGTTACACCGGCTTTATCAGCGGTGCTTATTTTTGTATTGTTAACCGGATCAGTAGTGATCCACAGCGTGTTAAGCCTTTCCCTGCAGCAAAGCCTGAAAGACCCTGCCAAACCCCTGAAGTCCAATACACCAGGCGGCATCCGCATTATGGGGTTCATGGCTATTTTTTACGCCGTGATGCTGATCACCAATGGTATTTATGGCCTTATACACCTGGATGAAATGTTGCAGGAAGCCATGAAGCAGCTGCCCAAGAACCAGCCCGTGCCCAGCATACAGGCCATGCGTAGCTTAATGACCGGTTTGGTGATCGTGCTGGTGCTGCATGCTGCTGGTGTGCTGGTCAACTGTGCTTTATCTTTTGGCTACCTGAGGCAGTGGCAGGAGAAAAAACAATAACTATAAAATTATGGAGCCTTTAGCAGAACGTTTAAGACCGGCCACGCTGGATGAGCTGGTGGGGCAGGAACATTTGACCGGGGAAGGCAGTATTTTGCGTAAAGCGCTACAGCAGGGCAAAATACCTTCCATGATCCTGTGGGGCCCGCCGGGCGTGGGCAAAACCACTATCGCCAATATTGTTGCCCATACACTGGAAGTTCCATTTTACACTTTGAGCGCCATTTCTGCCGGTGTAAAGGAAGTGCGGGAAGTGATAGAGATTGCCCGTAAGCAGGGCCATGCCGTATTGTTTATTGACGAGATACACCGCTTTAATAAATCCCAGCAGGATGCTTTACTGGGCGCCGTGGAAAAGGGGATCATTACCCTGATAGGCGCTACTACAGAAAACCCTTCGTTTGAAGTGAATGCGGCCTTGCTCTCCCGCTGCCAGGTATATGTGCTGAAACCTTTAGGAGAGCCGGAATTGCGGCAGCTGTTGCAGCAGGCTATGCAAAAAGATGAGTGGCTGCGGGAAAAGAACATCAACATTAAAGACACCACTGCGTTGCTGAATATTTCAGGCGGCGATGCCCGTAAGCTGTTAAACCTGTTTGAGCTGGTAGTAGATACCCTGCAGGAGGACCCCGTGGTGATCACCGATGAAAAAGTGATGGACATTGCACAGCAGCGTATTGCTATTTATGATAAGGCTGGGGAACAGCATTATGATATTATTTCCGCCTTCATTAAATCCATCCGCGGCAGCGATCCTAACGGGGCCGTATACTGGCTGGCGCGCATGATAGCGGGCGGGGAGGATGTAAAATTCATTGCCCGCCGTATGGTGATACTGGCATCGGAAGATATTGGCAATGCCAACCCTAATGCGCTGTTGTTGGCTACCAACTGTTTCCAGGCGGTGAACCTGATCGGCCACCCGGAGGCCAGGATCATTCTTTCCCAGTGCGCTACTTACCTGGCATCATCACCCAAGAGTAATGCCTCTTACATGGCTATTGGTACTGCGCAGGCTATTGTATCCCAAACCGGCGACCTGCCGGTACCGCTGCATATCCGTAACGCTCCTACGAAATTGATGAAGGAGCAGGGTTATGGAAAGAACTACAAGTACTCCCATGATTTCCAAAACAATTTTGAAGCCCAGGAATATTTGCCGGATGAAATAGCGGGCACCAAACTCTATGATCCCGGGAAGAATGCAAGAGAGGATGAGCTGCGGCGGTATCTGAAAGCGATGTGGAAAGAGAAGTACAACTATTAATGTGCAGATGTGGAAATGAGTTTAATGTGCTGATGTGCCAGTGAAAGGATGCGCAAATGAGTAATGCATAAATAATATTCGCTTTAATCCATCTGCACATTTGCATATCTGCACATCTGCATATTTTTATTTTTCCTTCGCCAGTATCTCAAACTCCGTTTTAATCTCCTCTCCGTCTTCATCTACTAATGTAATAGTATGCTTACCGGGCGCAGGATGCAGCGCCATCTGGTGAAACTCTGTAGTGGTGCCTACATAGGTATTATCCAGGTGCCAGTAAATATGTGCATTGGCATCGCGGTGGGTAGCGGTGAAAATGGTTTGCCCCGGCTGACCGTCAATTTCAATGGGTACAAAAATGCGGGTATTGGGGCGGGGGTAAATAAGCTCCATGGGTGCTTTGTCCTGCGTTAGCGTGGCCAGGCAGTCTGGTTTATAAGGGGGCAGGGGCTGGTAATTATTTTTGGAGCGATAGTAAAATTCCATTGAAGGCGGCAGTACAAACCAGGGCTTGTGCTGCATTTGGTCCGGCGCTTCACAGTTGGCCGTAACCCGCCACTGGCCGGTATGATCCAGGTGAATGAGCTGGTGATACGGACATACACCCGTTCTTAACCCAGCCACCGGTACCCATAAAGAATCTTTATCCGGACAGGCATCACCAGCCCGGTAACCACTCTGGCGGCATACTTCAATCTTACGCAGCTTATTATAGGGTGTGGCAAACCAGCCGCTGGTACGCAGCAGGCGGAATATGTCGAACATTACCGGTGCTGCGGTGGCTACGCCTATTAGCCCCGGGCGGCCTTCCCCATCTGCATTACCCACCCATACGCCTACCACATATTGCGGGGTAACGCCAAGCGCCCATCCATCCCGGAAACCAAAGCTGGTACCGGTTTTCCAGGCTACCCGCTGGGAGGAGGAGAACTGCTGCCATAATAATTCTTCACCGGGCCGCATTACTTCTTCCATGGCCTGAAAGGCATACCAGATAGCGCCGGCATCTAACACGCCGGCATTGCTAAGCGCATGTTCAGAGGGGCGCTGCACGCCTTTTACATAATTGGGGGCATGTATATCGTCCGGGTCATATTTACCCTTGTATTGGTCCAGGTGCAGCAGGGTACGGGCCATGCTGGCGTACATACCGCTCATTTCCCACAAAGTGGTTTCGCCGCCGCCTAATATCATTGACAGACCGTAATGATCTGCCGGGCGATTGAGCGTGGTAATGACCATTTTTTTCAGCAGCGCATGAAAGCGCTCATAACGGTATTGCTGCAACATACGTACGGCCGGTATGTTCAGGGAGCGGGAAAGCGCGCGGGATGCCGGTACTGCACCATCATAACCCAGGTCAAAGTTCTGCGGGCTATAACCGGCAATTTGCGTAGGAATATCAGGTACTAAAGTATGCGGTAACAGCAAACCATCATTCAGCATGGCGGCATATAATACCGGTTTTAATGTGCTGCCGGGGCTGCGGGGAGCCTGTATCACATCCACATGGCTTTCCAGCTCCGGATCAGCAGGGTTGTAAATGTTGCCAACATAAGCAAGTGTATTGCCGGTTTCCACATCCAGTACAATGGCTGCGGCATTGTTGATACCATTGGCTTTGTACTGGCGCTGGTAACGTTCTATAATGCCGGTTACATTGCGTTGCAGACCGGCTTCCACTGTGGTGCGGATGCGGGTGGTGCCCTGCTGTTTTTGCTGGGCTGCATCCTGCCGGAAATGATCCAGCAAATGCGGCGCCCATTGTGGCAATGGCAATGGCTGTTCCGGCAGCGGCTCCAGCTTGGCCAGGCGGCAGCTAAGGCTGTCAATACGATGCTGTTGGTATAATTTATCCAGCAGCTGGTTACGTTTATTCATTAACGTTTGCCGGTTCCGGCCAGGATGCACCAGGGCCGGGCTATTGGGCAGTACGGCCAGTGCGGCCGTCTCGCCCCAGGAAAGCTGTTGTGCGCTGCGGCCGTAATAACGCCAGGCAGCGGCTTCCAGCCCTACTACGTTACCGCCAAAAGGGGCGTTACCGGCATATAAGGCTAAGATCTTTTTCTTGGAAAAGGAAAATTCCAGGCGGGTGGCCAGTACGGCTTCTACCAGCTTTTGCCAGAGGTTGCGGGGTTTATTACGCGCCAGCCGTATTACCTGCATGGTAATGGTGCTGCCGCCGCTTACTACTTTATGGCGGCCCAGGTTTTGTTTAATGGCCCTGCCCAGCGCCAGCGGGTCTACTCCCCAGTGGTAATAAAAACGTTTATCCTCGTACGTGGTAATGCATTGAGCAAATTTATCCGGAACGGTATTGGCAACCGGGAAACGCCATTGCCCGTCTGCCGCTATGGTGGCGCTTAACAGCTCGCCATTGGCATCTTCGATCACATAAGAAGTGGGAGTGGTAAATAGTTTGGCGGGTAACAGGAAATAGTACGTAATAAGCAGTACCGCAGCACCCAGCAACCACCATTTCTTACGTACCATCCAGCGGAGCATAATTAATTTTAATTATCATTTAAAAATTACGAATGAAGCAGCTAGCCGTGTTACTAATTCACTTGAACTACTCCATTCGTAATTGACCATTCGTAATGCTACTTCACGATCTCTATCCATTTCCCGGGTGCAAAGTCATGAATGGTATTATCATACATGGCTTCGCAGGAGGTGGCCGGTAAATAATAACGGCCTAAATAGGCGGCATTCAGCAGCACATTATACGTGTAAGTTTTGTTTTCTTCAATATTAAAGTAGGTGTACACCCTGTCATCACGGATATCCATATACGTAAAGGGCGATTGCGAAAATGCGCTGTCACTTTCCAGCAGGCGGGTGTTCAGAATTTCCCAGCCGGAGGGGAAGATCTGGCTTAGCGCCATCTGCTCGTAATACCCGCGTTTGCCGGGGTTGCGGATGGTAACGGTAGCCATAAAGTCTGTGCCCTGTGATAAGGTAGCCGGGTCTATGGGTTTGCCACTGCGGGTGCTGTACTTCACCTGCATATCCAGCACATCCGGGTTATGCGCTGCCACTGGTTCCTGCCCGGCTTCCGGCTGGCCCTGCAGAATAAGGCGTGCATAAAGCACATTCTGCCCGTTGTTCTGCAGGTTTACATTACCTGCTGCACCGGTAAAGGTTACGGGTATCTGCGTAATATAAGAGTTGCCGTTTACGCTGCCTTTAGCATTGTTCAGCTGGTAGGTAAAGTTCATTTTACTACCGCTGGTATTGCTGCCGCAATATTTGGCAATGGCTATTAACGTGTAAGCAGTGGTTTGCGTGCTGTACCAGCTTTCCTGTGATAACAGGGCGGCAATTTGTTTTACCAGCTCACCGGCGCGGGCGCGCTGGCCCATGGCCGTGAGGGTTTCCAGTATCATAGCTTTATCGCGCAGGTCAGAACCAAAGGTACCGCCCAGCTGGTTGTATGGTTTTACCTCTGTAGGTAAGTTCTTAATTAAGGCATTGGCTACTTCCGGTTGCCCGCTCAGGCGGTAAGTGGCTGCCAGCCGCCATTTAGCCGGTACGGATAAATACTTGAACTCCTTCAGCCGGTTCATTGCGCCCAGCTCCGGCACTTTGGCCAGTGCCAGCAGGTACAGCCGGTATGATTGTATTAAGTCACCACCATAGAAGTTATAGGTGCTGGGCGCCCAGGTGGCTGCTTTATTGCGCTGGTATTTTTTCCACTGGTCCAGCAGGCCGGGTGGCAATGCATATCCTTTGGCCTGTGCTTCCAGCAGGAAGTGGCCTGCATAGTTAGTGCCCCACTCGTCAGGGGTACTTTCACCCGGCCAGTAGCTAAAGCCACCGTCAGATGCCTGGAAACCTTTGAGGCGGTTAATGCCTGCTTTAATGTTATGATCTATTTCCGCCTGCTGGCTGGATTTCAGGTCAGTGAGCTGGTTCAGCATCAGCTGCGGGAATACGCTGGAGGTAGTTTGCTCAATACAGCCATGCGGATACTGGATCAGGTAGTTGAGACGTTTGGCCAGGTTCAGCGGCGGAATGGTAGATACTTCCAGCGTGCCGCTGTTAGTGCCGGCCATACCCACAGGGCTAAACGAAGTATTCCATACGCCGCGTGCTTCCAGTGTGTTTTCCAGCGTGCTGGTGATCACCGGGTTGGGGTTGCGTACCTGCAGCTCTGTAGCTTCTTCTGCCCGCTCACTGCCGCTGCTGGCAGTTACTTTCACTTTGGCTACGCCTACCTGCGCTTTTACACGTACATCGAAATACACCATTTGTTCGCCCGGTTGGGAGAAGGTTACGGTTTTGGTATTTTCTCCCACCACTTCCAGCAGGTTGTTGGTGCTAAGGGTAACGGTGGCATTGCGGATATTATTTTCCAGCCCAAATACGGTAACGGGTAATTGTATAGTTTCTGTAGGGCCCAGCACACGCGGTAAGGAGGTTAACAGCATGAGCGGTTTTTTCACCGCAGCCGTTTTTTCAGTCATACCATATGCGCCATCCTGACCTGCTACTACCATGGCTTTTACGGAGCCAATGTAAGGAGGCAGCTTAAAGTTGTGCGTTTGCGACTGGCCTTTTTTCAGGTAAAAAGGTCCCATGAATTTCACTACCGGTTTAAAGCGGTTGGCTTTGGCATTGCTGGCGCCACGGTCCAGGCCTTCATCACCGCCTATGCTTAAAATGCGATCCATATCTGCGCCCCAGGCGCCGATCACATAATCAAACAGGTCCCAGGTTTTTACGCCCAATGCTTCCCGTGCATAGAAAGCGCTGTGCGGGTCCGGTGTTTTAAAACGGGTCAGGTCCAGCAGGCCTTCATCTACCAGGGCAATAGTATATGTCATGGCTTTGCCTTTGGCTTCTGATACAGTAATGCTGGCTTCCTGTTCCGGCCGTAAAGTAGTGGGTAGCTTTATCTGTGGCGACAGTATCGTGTTCTGGTCTGATACTGCAATGGGAATGGTGCCGTACATACGGATGGGCAGATCGTTCACCGTTTGCGCATGCGGCTGCAGCAAGCTAACGTTCACGTATATATTAGGGGCCATATTCTTTTCTGCCTTAAAGCTAAAAGTGGTTTGCCCTTTTTGTGTGCTGAGCCATTCTGTTTTCAATACCCGGCTGCCGGATTCAATGCTTACCAGGCCCCGCCCGCCTTCGCTGCTGGGAATGGTGAGTGTGATATTGTCGCCTACATTGTACTGTGTTTTATCGGATGTAAATACCAGCATGGCTGCTTCTGCAGGATTGTCCTTTTGCATACGCTCCGCCCATCCCGGCCAGTCAATATATACTGTTTGGCCGCTGGTATGGCCGCTTTGCAGGTCTTTTACCCTTACCAGGTAACGGCCCCAGTCCGGGTAGCTGATCTGCAGGTTCCAGTCGCCTTTACCATTGTGCAGGGTAACGGTTTCTTTTTGCAGCAGCTGGTTATAGCTGTCCTGTGTAAAGTTGCTGAGGTCTTCATTCTCACTTTCATCCCACCACCAGCGCCAGCGGATCTTGTACAGCTCTACCTGTACTTCATGGTCGCCGGGCAGCAGGTTGCCCTGCTCATCTACATTCACCAGGCTTACTGCGTGTGGTTTATCGGTAAGCAGCATGCCTGTTAAGCGGTCGCCCTGCGGCATGCGCAGGCCCGCATAAGAAGCAAAAGGATTGTAAGGCATGGAGAAGTGATCAATACTAAAATCGCCACCCGGCTCAAACACCTTCACTTCAAAATTGGCTTTCAGCTGGCCGGGCGCCAGCTTACCTAAGGGCAGGTCTGCACTTACATTGGCGGCTCCATTATCGCCCAGGGGGCCTTCAAACAGGGTTTTATCCTCTGTTTCAAAATGGGTAACCGGGTCATCAAACGCATAATCCGCAAACTTGGGAAAGCGGGTGGTTTGTGAGCTCAGCGACACATCTACCTTAGCCTTTAAATGCTGGGCCGTAGCGCCAAACAGCCAGGCGGCAGAAAGGGTACCGGAGGTTGCAGATTTTTTGGACAAGGCTGCTTTGCCAAAGTCCAGCTTTATTTTTAAGCGGTTAGGCTTTACGGTTTCTATGCGCAGATTTTTCTGGAATACAGCGCCACCTACTTTTACTTTAGCGCTCCAGCTGCCGGTAGGGTCTTCTGCAGCAGTGGCAGTAGTGAAATTATAAAAGCCGTTCAGTGATTGGTGTTGTGTTAAACGTTTATACAGCTGCCCTTTAGGATTGTATAATTCTAAGGTAACCGGGTGATCTTCCGGCAGCTTTTTCTCCTTATCCTCTAAAATGAATGTAAGGAACAGGGAATCGCCGGGGCGCCATACGCCACGCTCTCCATACAGGAAACCTTTAATACCGTTCTGCACTTCCTCTCCCTTCACATCAAAACGGCTCAGGGGCAGGGAGCTGCCATCATCCAGCTTCAGGTAACCGCGTTCATCACCCTTTTTAGCAATCAGCAGCCAGGGCTTGCGTTTCAGGTCAAAGAAGGCCATGCCATCGCCGTCGCTCTTGGTTTTATAGATCACCTGCTGCTGGTAATCCAGCAGCTCCAGCTCTACGCCCATCAGTGATTTGGTATCACGTATATCCGTTACTGCTACTACCATGCTGTTATCATTACCCCGTTTGGCCGTTAAGCCAATGTTAGAGGCAATGATGTTGCGCGATGCCCATTTGTCTTTGGCGTAGTAAGAGTTGGAGCAGGGCGATCCTCTTTCTTCCCAGTTATACCCGTAGGGATAATAACTATCATACCGCTGCCAGAAGGAATCGTCTTCGTCTATGGCATCGCCATAGTAACGTTGTTCTTCTTCGTCTTCTTCCTCACTGCCGGCATGGTCGCCGTCACCTTCTTCGCTCTTGCAGGTTTGCAGCGCATAGGCTTTGCGGAAGCCCAGCGTTACGCGGTAAATAGCCCCGGGCTCTGTACGCAGCAGTTTTTCCAGGTCCAGGAAAAAGCGGTTACGTTTGTGCAGGTTCAGGGATTTATCCATATCCAGGCGGATGGTTTTTTCCACCACGGGCTTGCCTACACGGCGCAGCTCCTGATCGCCGTTCAGGCTGTTGGTTTGCAGGTACTGCGGTATGTTCTGTTCATAAATTTTAATGATGGTTACATCTACGGCCTTCAGGTTCACGGCTTCAAAAGGCAGGGCCAGCTTGCTGCTCTGGGGCAGTATAACCCCATTACCGGGTATGCTTACTGCCGGTAAGGTGTTCTCAAAGTTCACATTGCCGGTCATGGTAGTGCCCAGGCGTTTATCCGTAATGTTCAGGATGCCTTCATTCACGGCAATGGTATAATTACCCTCCAGGCGTGCAGGTGCAAATACCTTTACTTCACTGCCTTCTATAGAATAACGCAGGTCGGCCTGCCCGCTGATACCGATCAAGCCATCCAGGTTTTGCGCTACGCTGACGGGGTCAGAGAACTGTACCAGCAGATGCTGCTCCGGTTCAGACACTGCGCGTATATCCAGCACTTTAAATACGCCGGTTGCAGGTACCGGGATACTTTTTTTGCCATCAATATCTACTGACAGTGGTTTACCATTCCAGGTCAGCTCCAGCGGGCGTTCTGTATTGCCCCTGCTGATGTTGGCAATGGTAAAGCGTGATGTTTTTTCTGCCGGGTTATGCTGCCAGGTAATGGGCAATGTTTGCCCGTTATAATGATTGCTCACCAGCTTTTCTATCTGCTGCGGATCTTCCACATCAGCGGTATGCACCACGCCGGAAAAGGTCATTTTGTCGAGCGTGGAATTATCAGATGCCTTCAGGCCATTATCTTCCAGTGAAAAGGAAGGTTTAATGACGCGGAATTCAAAGTCGAATGACGAAAGATCATCCGGCACTTTCAGCACTTTTGACAGGCGGAAAGTGGCATTATATGTTTTACCTGGCTGCAGGTTTTCATCCGGCCTGAATTCAACGGTAGTGGCATCTACCCAATAGGCTTTCCCTTCAATATCCGGGCTGAATTTGAAAATACCACCTTCCAGGGGCTCATTCTGTGTATGCGTTACGTTTACATTGCCGGCCAATTGTACACGAATAGTACTCTGCTTGGATATTACACCTGCAGTATAGGCCTCAATATACCGGGCCAGTGCGGGATTCATGACTTTTTTGGCTTGCTTACATGCCGGTAACAATAACAACGCCACCAGGAAGGTGGTAAGAGCGGTGACAGCCGCATGCTTTGTTTTGGGATACATTCTCTCTACTGGGTTTAGGTACGCATAAAGATAATGTAAAATGTATAATCAGATCTGGCTTTTTATGACAGTGCTGCAGCTGGTGCTGGCGGCGGATTATGGCCATTTTTGCAACGCTGCCAGGTTTGTTGCAGCTGATCAAAAAGGATGAAGGTGATCTTTTCTTTTTCTGCATTGCTGATATGCGCGCCTTTTACTTTGCGGTAATAAGTAGGCAGGCTCCAGTTACACTCTGTACAAATGCGGGTTTTAACGGCCAGGGGTAACTCAGTGAGCAACTGGTGAATGTGCTGTAATGGATTCAATAACAGATTAGGCTGTGGATTCATGGCGGATAGTTTTTTGGTTAACAATGTAATTACAAACTCACGTGGCTTCCTTTACATACGTTAATTTACTACCCCACGGTTTCATAAAATGTTTACATTTTTCAAAAAAATACCAGAAAAATATTATTGTTTATAACAGCATGGTATATACGAAAACCTCAGGAAGCCACTACCTTTCCCTTTTCCAGCTGTAATACCTTTGTTACAGAAGCAGGTATTTCCTCCTGGTAATGTGTTACAAAGATCAGGGTAAGCTCCATTACTGCGCACAGGGTATCTATTACCTGTTTAAAATGCTGTTTTTGCCGGCTGTCCAGCCCCTGGCAGGGCTCATCAAAAATAAGCAGGGGCGGGTCTTTCACCAGTGCGCGGGCCAGCAGGGCCAGCCTTTGTATGCTTTCAGGCACCTGTTTAAAAGATTGCGTACTATATTGGTCAATGCCCAGTATTTCCATCCAGCCCTGTGCATGGGTGGTTTGCTCCGGGGATGGTTTACGCGTAGGGCCAATAATATCAAAAAAGCCGGAACACACTACCTGCAGGCAGTTGTTAGCAGTGGGAAAATACTGGTGCAGCTCCGGTGATACAAACCCGATCTTACGTTTTATATCCCAGATGCTTTCCCCGCTTCCGCGCTTACGGTCAAACAGGTACAGCTCATTTGCGTAAGCCTGCGGATTATCTGCATTTATAAGGCTAAGCAGGGTAGATTTACCTGCGCCGTTAGGCCCCAGCAAGGCCCATTTCTCATTGGGCTTTACGGTCCAGTTAATATTGTCCAGTATTGTATTATCGCCGTACTGCACGTGCACATTTTCCATATGCACAATGGTATTAAATGCGCGGGGGGCAGGTTGTACCAGCGCCTGCAGCTTTTCTTCGTTAATAACCGGGCCATCATTTGCCGCTGCGGTGGTGGCAATGGGCAGCTGCTGAAATTCCTGGCGTGTATACCTGCCTGTTATGACCCCATTATCCAGCGTAAGCACATGGGTAATATTATCCGGTATTTCTGTTGGATTGGTAACCAGCAGCACATGAATGCCGCTGGCAATGATCTGGTTCACCATGTCCATAAAATGCCGGCGGGTTTGCACATCCAGGCCTGTGAAGGGATTATCCAGCATCAGCAGCACGGGTTTTTGCAGCAGGCCTTTGGCAATCATTACGCGGCGGGTTTCCCCGTTGGAGAGTTTAATAAGCTCCTTATCCAGCAGGGGATTAATGCGCAGAGGCGCCAGCAGGGGCTCCTCCTGCGGGGTAGCGGCCTCCCCATACAGGTATTGGCGCACGGTAGGGGCATCGCCTGCATCCATGCTGTTAAAGCGTTGCTGGTAATAAAAATCAGACGTATTGCTACGGTTACGGAAATTATGATGATGGGCTACCTGCGCCAGCAGGTTGCGATAGGTGAAATACGGATCTGTGATGGTGTGCTGCTGCCGGTACTGGTCATAAAAGTGGTAATGGATACCGCCGTTGATCACGTTAAAGCGGCCTGCAATTGTATTTAACAACGCTGTTTTGCCGGAGCCGCTGTTGCCTGTAATGGCCCACTGCTGGCCCTCCAGCACTTCCCAGTTCAGGTGGGTGAATAATGTTTTATCCAGGTAACGTACGGTAATATGTTCCAGTGTCAGGAAAGCCCTGCCTTTTTCACTCATGATCAATTTGTTGACGGTTACACACTTATAAAGGGCGTAAATTTATGAAAGGTTTGGGCTAGTTTTGGAAAAAAGTCCATGGTCGATGGTCCATAGTCCATGGCGTTGAGCGTGGCGGCGGTTGTGCGCAGGAAATGAGGTTAAATGCTTTGTGCCTGGCTCTTGCA
The DNA here is from genome assembly GCF_019091455.1 of Chitinophaga sp. GbtcB8. Taxonomy (GTDB): domain Bacteria; phylum Bacteroidota; class Bacteroidia; order Chitinophagales; family Chitinophagaceae; genus Chitinophaga. Next base: position 93,696 of record NZ_JAGXJN010000015.1, on the reverse strand, counting down.
ACAGGAATATACATTAAGAACTAATATCATTATGATCTGGATAGAGAAAACATTTGAATCATTAACCACAACAGAATTATATGAGCTGCTGCACCTGCGCAGCGAAGTTTTTGTAGTAGAACAAAATTGTCCTTACCAGGATATGGATTATGCTGACCAGCAGGCCGTGCATGTAATGGGTTATAATGACGATCACAAGCTGGTAGCCTATACCCGCCTGTTTGCCCCTGGCATTAAATATGAAATGGCTTCTATCGGAAGAGTGATCACCGCAAAGGAAGTAAGGGGCACCGGTACAGGAAGGGCCTTGATGGAAAAGTCTATTGCTTTACTGGAAGCGCGTTTTGGCAAACAACCTATTAAGATAGGCGCGCAGCAATATTTACTGCAATTCTATAGCTCCTTAGGCTTCCGCCAGAGTAGCGATATGTACCTGGAAGATAATATACCGCATGTTGAAATGATCAGGGAGTAATTGACCACGCTAGCGCCTTTTCGGCGGTTCTGCTTTCCTGGGTACATGTACTTTAATATTCCCTAAGGGTATACAATAAGATACAGTGTATTGCCAGTCGAACTGCGATCCTTTGGTGCCGCTGCCAAAACCGGGTATAACAATGGGGGGAAATGCAAGATCTTTGCCAGGGCCGCTCACCTTGATCTTTTCCCGGATGCTCCATCCTAAAAAGAAGTTCTTTAATACCTCTGCTTTCAGCCCCAGTATCAGCTCTACCCAATGCGCATTCACGCTGGTTTTAGGAAAGCTGCCCGGCAGCTTATCGCCCCAGTAAGAATCATAAATAGTATAACTGGGCGCCTCATAATTCAGATGGGCAAATCCATAGCGGATACCGCCATAGATCATGTACCGTTCCTTATTGCTGATCTTTTGCAGGAAATTCCAATCCACCCCTACGGTTGTAAAAATGCCATTGCCTTTATAGGTGTAGTTGCTATCACTGTGCGAGGTGGTATGAAAACCCAGTTCTGCGGCCAGGTACAGGTCTTTTTTAATACGCATATCACCGGCAAAGGAAATATCCGTTCTGTAAGGTTGAAATACTTTGAGGATAAAACGGCTAATGTCAATACCGATCCTTAAACCGCCGGGTACTTCGTATATACTATCCGGTAAGGCCGGCACAGGCTTTTTCTTTTCCGCAACGTTTTTACGCGCAGTGGTATCTGCAGCCCGTACGCTGCTGTCTATAGGCGTAAGCGCAGGTTTTTTCACCTGTGCGTGCGCCCCTATGCAGCTGCTGCTAAATACCAAAATATAAAGTAATATGCGCTGTATCATTCGTGGTGGAAGTTATAGCCTTTTGATTGATCAATAGTGATTGGATGGTATTATTGGTGCTGATCACCGTATCCAGGTTAAAAAAAGTGGCAAAACCGCAACCCGGAGAAACAAAGTGTGGTGCTCTTTTGTACCGGAAGGTGATAGTATCCGGCTCGGAGATGGAATCAACCTTCAGGTAAAAACGGCTGCTGTCTGCCACCGGCGACAGGGACAGAAATACATCCGACACCGCCTGTTTGCGGTAAATACTATCCATTTTCAGCGCATACAGCGTTACCTGGTCCATGGTAGTATCCCGTGTAAAACCGGCGCTGTCGCGTATAAAGCGCATGTGCAGATCCGTGTTCAGCGCCTGGTCACAGAACTTGGTCTCATCGTCACAGGCCACCGCCGCTAACAGTAATAACAATATAAAGTACTTCACAAATAAGCCGTTAGTAATTAATGATTAATAATGAATAATTAATAATCAAGAGGGTAATGTTGCGCGTTACAATTATTGTTCAATATGAAGAATGAACAATCAATAATTAAGAGTACGATATTACGTGTAATATTCATACCCATTATTATTAATTATTCATTCTTCATTATTAATTATACAGCTCTTTCTTCAGGAATTTCGCCGTGTGGCTATCCTTACAGGTGCTCACTTCTTCCGGAGTACCGGTGCAAAGAATGGTACCGCCACCGCCGCCGCCTTCAGGCCCCAGGTCAATGATGTGGTCTGCCATTTTGATCACATCCAGGTTATGTTCAATTACCAGGACGGTATTGCCCCGGTCTACCAGCTTATTCAGCACGTTCAGGAGCAATTGTATATCCTGGAAGTGCAGGCCGGTAGTAGGTTCGTCCAGGATGTAAATGGTTTTACCGGTATCTTTCTTGGACAGCTCCGTGGCCAGCTTTACACGCTGGGCCTCGCCACCGGAAAGGGTTACGGCCGACTGGCCCAGGGTAATATACCCCAGTCCCACATCCTGCAGGGTTTTAACCTTGCGGTAAATGTAATTCACGGGCTGGAAAAATTCCACGGCTTCATCCACCGTCATATCCAGCACATCGGAAATGGACTTGCCTTTGTATCGTATTTCCAGGGTTTCGCGGTTGTAGCGGCGCCCGTTGCATTTTTCACAATGCACATATACATCCGGCAAAAAGTTCATTTCTATTACGCGCATGCCGCCGCCTTCACACACATCGCAACGGCCGCTTTTAACATTAAAGGAAAAACGGCCGGCATTATATCCCCTGATCTTGGCTTCCGGCACCTGTGAGAACAGCTGGCGGATATCAGTGAAGAAACCACAGTAGGTAGCCGGGTTGCTGCGCGGGGTGCGGCCTATGGGCGATTGATCTATCTCAATCACTTTATCAATATTCTCTAAACCCTTTATGCTCTTATAAGCCAGTGGTACCAGCTTGGAATCATATGCATGTTTAGAGAGGATAGGGTACAGCGTTTCATTAATGAGGGTGGATTTACCGCTGCCGGAAACGCCTGTTACGCAAATAAAAGTGCCCAGGGGCAGCTTTAAGCTTACATTCTTCAGGTTATTGCCGGTAGCGCCTTTCAGCTCCAGGAACTTACCGTTGCCTTTCCTTCTTTCTGCCGGGATAGTAACGCCGTGTTTACCATTCAGGTAACCAGCCGTAGGCGTATTCAGCTTTACTACCTGCTGGGGCGTGCCCTGGGCAATGATCTGTCCACCATGAATACCGGCGCCGGGACCTACATCCACCAGGTGATCGGCATGCAGCATAATATCTTTATCGTGCTCCACCACGATCACTGTATTGCCCATTTCCCGCAGGTGCTGCAGGGCTTCTATCAGCTGCATATTATCCCGCTGGTGCAGGCCTATGCTGGGCTCATCCAGGATATAGGTGATGCCCATCAGCTGTGATCCTATCTGGGTGGCCAGGCGGATGCGTTGCGATTCCCCGCCGCTTAACGAACGGGTGGGGCGGTTCAGGGTCAGGTAGCTTAAACCTACGTTCAGCAGGAACTGCAGCCTTTCCCTTATTTCTTTAAGAATATCTTTGGCAATAACATTCTGTTTGCTGTCCAGCCGTTTTTCAATGTTCCGGAACCAGTCCTGCAGCTTATCCAGGTCCATTTCCCCCAGCTCGGAAATATTCTTTTCATCTACCTTAAAATGCAGGCTTTCCTTTTTCAGACGTGCGCCGTTACATTCCGGGCAGGTGCTCAGCTGCATAAAACCTTCTGCCCAGTTACGCACGTAGTCAGAGGAGGTATCATTGAAATAGCGGCGCACCATATTCACTACGCCTTCATATTCGGTAGCGTATTCCCCGTTGCCGTTGGAACCAAAGTCCATATCCACTTCCAGCTTGCCGTTTTCATCGCCGAACAGCAGTACGTTCATGGCTTTTTGCGGAATATCGCTGATGGGTGCAGTGAGGGAGAATTTATATTTGCGGGAAAGCTGCTGTACCTGTTTAAAGGTAAAGGTATCCCGCGCTTCGCCCAGGGGCGCCAGGCCGCCATCGTTAATTGATACGCTGTGATCCGGGATCACCTCATCCATATTGATCTGGTAAATGGTGCCCAGGCCTTTACAGCGTGGGCAGGCGCCGTAGGGGGAGTTAAAGGAGAATGTGTTGGGAGAGGGCTCTTCGTAGGAAAGGCCGGTATCCTCACACATCAGCTGCTTACTGTACTGGCTTACCTTTTCGGTGTCGTTGTCCATTACAAACAGCAGCCCTTTGCCCATTTGCAGGGCCTTTTGCACGCTCTGGCTAATGCGGGTGCGGGCATCTTCCTGTACCTGTATGCGGTCTATTACCAACTCAATATCGTGTATCTTATAGCGGTCTACCTGCATGCGCTCTTTCAGGTCCTGGACCTCACCATCCACCCGCACTTTCAGGTAACCCTGCTTGCGCACCTGCTCAAACAGCTCCCGGTAATGGCCTTTACGGCCGCGTACCAGGGGGGCCAGTATCACCAGCTTCTTTTTGGCGTAGTGCTTAAACAGGTGGGCCAGTATTTCCTCTTCGGAAAAACGCGTCATACGCTTGCCGGTGTTATAGGAATAGGCTACACCTACACGGGCATACAGCAGGCGCAGAAAATCATAGATCTCTGTGATAGTGCCTACAGTAGAGCGGGGATTTTTGTTGGTGGTTTTCTGTTCTATGGAAATAACCGGCGAAAGGCCGGTGATCTTATCTACATCCGGCCTTTCCATATCGCCAATAAACTGGCGGGCGTAGGCGGAAAAGCTTTCCATATAACGGCGCTGACCTTCCGCATAGATGGTATCAAAAGCCAGTGATGATTTGCCGCTGCCACTGATGCCGGTGATCACCACCAGCTTATTCTTGGGCAACTGCAGGTCCAGGTTCTTCAGGTTGTGTTCCCGGGCGCCAAACACTGCAATATTATCATCCGCAGCTACCGGTACAGCAGGAACCGTTGCATTCTTCTTCTTTGACATAAGCTAAAGTCCTCAAAAAGTCCTTGTCCGAACTTTTTCAAGCTACTAAACTACGCCATAATTGGTTGCCAACAGTCAAATTTTTCAGATTAACGCAGGGCCATATGTTTACCTACAAACTGCAGGTATTGCTCCCAATCGTAGGAGGTAACATCATGTTTGCCGGAGCGGATGTGATAGCGGATAAACTCCCCGGTGGGCTGCTGTGTGTGTGGAAAAGTTTCAGTGCCAACGCCTTCTTTGCCAAACAGTTTGTACACCGGTTCAGCATTGCGGGCGCTGAGGAATTCGCCGCGGGGATCGGACCATTGGTCGCCTTCGGCGCTGGCTACGTATAAGGGCCGGGGGGCAATCAGGGCCAGCAGCATGTGCTGGTCTACCGGCAAAGCGGCGGTATTATTCGCAAAGGTTTTATAATTGGCTACAAACCAGTGAGGAAAGGCGCGGGTAATGATCTCTATGTTCTCGCCATAGTCGCGTTTGGAGAGGGCGGCCCCGCCTTCGCCGGATTCATTGGAGATCACCATGGCAAAACGCGGATCGCTGGCGCCGGCCCAGAGGGCGGCTTTACCCAGGCGGGAGTGGCCCATCAGCAGCACCAGGTCCTCATTTACCCTGCGGTCCTGCCGCAGGTAATCCAGCGCGCGGCATAACGCCCATGCCCATACGCCCATGGCGCTCCACTCCTGCGGTTCTATATGTAATACATCTTTTAGCTGCGTGCGGAAACCGGTTTGCCAGCCGTCCGGTTTATCCGCTTCCACCTCTCCGTAAAAAAAGGTGGCCACGCCATACCCGCGGCTGATAATATCTTTGATAGGCCATTGTGATGCCTGTGCGCCCCGGGAGGCTTCTGTAGCATGGTTATCAACAATGCCGGGGCCTTTTACCGTATAATGCGGAGTTATGGGGATGGTGGTATCATCTGCTACTGACTGGTTGCCATAAAAGTTCATGCCCAGGAATACGGGTACCTGGCCCCGTACTTTATTGGGCAGGTATAATAACAGGTGGATCTGTGCATTGGAATCGGCCCGGTTAAAATACAGGGTGATCTGTTTGCAGGTGGCCAGGCTGTCCAGCGCATAGGGGTTCAGGCTGGTCACCTTAAAGCTCATTTGCACCGGCGTGCGCGGAAAACGGCCATACACATTGGTTTCAAACAGGTGATATATATAGGGGCGCTGCACCTTGTTCCATTGTTGTACGGTGGTAACGGTTTTACCGTCAGCCATTTGTAACGGGTCGGGGAGCGTATAGGCAGGTACGTTAGCTTCGTTCAGATTAGCTTCAGTTCTTTGTGCAAACGCCGTTATGCTGAAAAAGCAGCAAATAAAAAGCAGCGTGGATAAGCGGTGCATAGGCAACATATATGCAAAAGGTACCGAAATTCTGTGCCAAAAAAAAGAACGGCCGTTAGTTAAAACAGCCGTTCCTTTTTTTAAATATAAAGCAGTATGTGAGCCACCACGTTAGTGATAGCACGAAATTTTTATGCTTTTACTTTTGTAAATACTACAATGGCATTATGTCCGCCAAATCCAAAAGTATTACTCATGGCAACATCCACTTTACGCTGTTGCGCCTTACCAATGGTCAGGTTTACATCCGTAGGAATACCTTCGCCCAATACCGTTGTATTAATGGTGGGGGGCACAATATCCTCCTGGGTAGCCTTGATACAGGCAATGGCCTCAATAGCGCCGGCAGCACCCAGTAAGTGGCCGGTCATGGATTTGGTAGCGCTTACGTTCAGCTTTTTCACCTGCTCCCCAAAAAGGCCGGTAATGGCTTTCAGCTCGCTGATATCGCCTACCGGGGTAGAGGTAGCGTGTGCATTAATATAATCTACATCTTCCAGGGTCAGCTCCGCATCTTCCAGGGCTTCTTTCATACCCAGCTTAGCGCCCAGCCCTTCGGGGTGGGTAGCGGTCAGGTGGTAAGCATCTGCCGTCATGGCGCCGCCTACCATTTCCCCATAAATAGTAGCACCTCTTTTTACCGCGTGCTCATATTCTTCCAGGATGATGGCGCCTGCGCCTTCGCCCATTACAAAACCATCGCGGTCCGTATCAAAGGGGCGGGAGGCTGTTACCGGCTCCTCATTGCGGGTGCTGAGGGCTTTCAGCGCGTTAAAACCGGCAATACCTGCACGGGTAATAGGCGCTTCAGAGCCACCGGCTACAATTACATTGGCCTTGCCTAAACGTATGTAGTTAAAAGCATCTACCAGGGCGCTGCTGGAAGAAGCGCAGGCAGATACCGTACAATAGTTTATACCCATAAAGCCATATTTAATGGCTATTTGTCCTGCTGCAATGTCAGAGATCAGCTTGGGAATAAAGAAGGGATTGAACTTGGGAATAAAGCCACCCTGGGTAAATTCCACGATCTGGTCTTCGAAGGTTTGCATACCGCCGTTGCCAGAGGCCCAGATCACACCGATCTTTGTTTTGTCAATATCCCCGGAGTTGATACCGGCATTTTCAATAGCCTCCTGAGCGGCTACCATAGCATATTGTGTAAAAAGGTCCATTTTACGGGCCTCTTTCTTTTCCATGAACTTTTCTATATCAAAGTTTTTCAGCTCACAGGCAAACTTGGTCTTAAATTCTGTGGTATCAAACCGGGTGATCGGCGCCGCACCACTGGTGCCGGCTTTGATATTTTTCCAAAAAGTGTTTACATCATTCCCGATAGGCGTTAATGCTCCCAACCCAGTAACTACAACCCTTTTTAGTGAAATAGTACGCATAAAAGTTTAATCAAATATTATAGTAGAGCGCAAATTTAGTTACTTATTCTTATAAAATGTAAAATGTAAGATTTTAAATGTAAAATGTAAAGGAAGGGTACGCCCTAATTTTAAGCTGTTTTAAAGGTTGGGCCAAAAGTTTCCAAATCTAATTTTAGTTACCTTCGCCTCCTCTCGTATAACATGTTAGGGGCTGCCGCAAATGAGAAGACAGTAATGGCCAATGTGGAGGACCTGCTGCTGAAGGCTTCAGCGGGGGACAGGCAGGCTTTTGCAGACCTGTATACCGCCTGTTTCCCGGCTCTATACCGCTTTGTGCACTTCAGCACCCGCTCCCAGGCCGATGCTGAAGAGATTATCCAGGACATTTTCCTGAAAATGTGGGAGCGCCGGGAAACCCTCACAGCGATCCGCTCCCTGGAAGATTACTTGTTCATTATGGCCAAAAACAAGCTGTTTGACCATTCCCGGCAACAGGCCACCCGCCTGAAAGCTGCACAGGACCTCAGTGCCGGCCAGGTGGAAACCGGCAGTACCGTAGAAGGCGACCTTATTTATAAGGAATACGAACGTGCTGCCATGGATGCCATTACAAAACTACCCAAACGCAAGCAGCAGATCTTTTTTATGCGCACGCAGCAAAGTATGTCTCTCAATGAAATAGCTGCCGCCTTCCATATTTCCCGCTCCGCGGTGAAGAAACACCTGTATGCCTCCATCCATTTTATTAAGCAGCAGCTGCACCTGGAATAAAAGTGTCTGCCTTCCTGCAGGACCGATCGATCCCTCAATACATAACTTTCTTAACCTTGCGCTGTCGAGGACTGATTTGTTCAGATTGTTGCTGATAACCAATCGGTTAAAAAAAATTCAAAAAAACTTTCTCTTCGGGGTGTCCATTTGAGGCAGGAGTGCGTCTTTACTCCTGTATAGCAGAAACTACCCATGGACCAGCCGACAATTATATTATTACTGGAAAAGTATGCCCGGGGCGCTGCCTCGCCGGAAGAAGCTGCACAGGTAAGCGCCTGGCTGCAGCAAGTTACCCCGGCGGAGTTCAATGCTGTACTACAGCAGTGCGATGTGCCGGAGGAGTTTAAGGCGTTCCTGCCCATTTCCCCGGAATTTGCATACAGGCTGGAAAGCCGGCTGGATGCGCTGGATGAAGGGCCGGCTCCCATACGCCGCCGTAGCGTAGTATACCTGAAAAGAGTAGCAGCCGCCGCTGCGGTGCTGGTATTGTTGGCTGCCGGCGCTTTGTACTGGTTACGTAAGCCTGCCCCGCAACCGGTAGCCCAGGCAGTACCCAAAGCAGCCGTACCCCAGGTACATGCCCCTGGCGGTAACCGGGCCATGCTTACCCTGGCAGACGGCAGCACCATTGTGCTGGACAGCGCACAGAATGGCGTACTGGCGCAGCAGGGCAGCACCCGCATTATAAAACTGAAAAACGGACAACTGGCTTATACCCCGCCCGCTGCCAGCAACGGCAGCGAGGCGGTTTTTAACACCATTACCACCCCCGCTGGCGGCCAGTACCAGCTTACCCTGCCGGATGGCAGCAAGGTATGGCTGAATGCCGCCTCCTCCTTACGTTTTCCTAACCACTTTACCGGTAATGAGCGTAGCGTAGAGCTGCATGGAGAAGGATATTTTGAAATAGCGCATAATAAAACCCTCCCTTTCCGGGTGAAGGTGAATGAGGCAGTAGTAGAAGTATTAGGCACCCACTTTAACGTGAACGCCTATAGCGATGAAACAGAAGTGCGCACCACTTTACTGGAGGGCGCTGTGAAAATGAGCAAGGGCGCCGCTTCCCTATTACTGGCCCCCGGGCAGCAGGCCCGCCTGCAAAGGAACGGGAATATGAACCTGGTAAAAGAAGCGGATATGGAGCAGGCCATGGCCTGGAAGAACGGTTATTTCCAGTTCAATAAAGCCGACCTGCCCGCACTGATGCGGCAGATAGCCCGCTGGTACGGCCTGGAAGTGGTGTATGAAGGACCGGTAAAAGATTATGAATTTGTAGGCAAAATAGCCCGGAACGTGTACCTGGCAGATGTTTTAAAAGCGCTGGAAGGCAGCGGGGTACATTACCGCATGGAAGGCAACCGCTTAATAATAATGAGTTAATTATAATAATCACAGATAAGGGACAATCAACAACACATAGCAAACAAACACGTGTATTGAAAATTTAAATAAACAGGGTTTTCCAAAAAAAAGCCGGAAGTGCAGCGAACACTCCCGGCGGGCGTTTGGAATAACTACAAAGATGCGTTGAACAACTTTAATTAACCAAACCAAACAAAGTTATGAAACTACGGGTACATTGTAAAGTGCCGCCCAGGCGACATTTTGCAGCCACCAACCTCATTCTTGTTATGAAATTGACCACACTTTTTTTATTGGTTGGCATTTTACAGATCAGTGCTAAGGGATATTCGCAAAAGATAACCCTGGCCGCAAAGAACGTACCGCTTAGCAAGGTGTTTGCCGACATCCAGGCCCAGAGCGGCTTTTCCCTCCTGTACGACAATAACCTGATCAAGCAGACCAGGAATATTGATATTAATGTAAAAGAAGCGTCGGTAGATGAAGTGCTGACCACCTGCCTCAAAGGTTTACCACTCACCTACGAGGTAGCCGGCAAGATCATTATTATCCGCGCAAAGCCCGGCGGGGCCGCCGTTACACCACCGCCGCCCCAGACCGTACAAGGCACCGTAAAAGATGAAACCGGGCAACCCCTGTTCGGCGCCGTAGTATACCTGAAGGAGATTAAACGTGGTGCGCAAACTGGCGCAGACGGCTCCTTTACCATTGCCAATATAGCCCCCGGCACTTATACCCTGGCCATCTCTTTTTTAGGGTATGAGCCGCAGGAACAGCAGCTAACAGTGAACAATGAAACCGTAAACATCACCGTTGCCCTTAAACAGGCGGTGAACAAACTGAAAGATGTAGTAGTGGTAACCGCATTAGGTGTAAAAAGATCGGAAAGGTCTGTTACCTATGCCACCCAGCAGGTAAATGGCAGTGAGCTTACCAAGGTAAAAACATCTAACCTGGTAAATACCCTGAATGGTAAGGTAGCCGGGTTAAACATCTCCTCCAGCTCCTCCGGTGTGGGTGGTTCTGCCAAGGTAATTTTGCGCGGTAACAAATCCGGCCTGCAAAGCAACCAGGCATTGTATGTAATTGATGGGGTGCCAATGAATAATACTACCACCAATCAGCCTAATAGCTCTTATGGTGGCGGTACTTCCTATGATGGCGGGGATCCCATCTCTAACCTGAACCCGGAAGATATTGAAAGCATTTCCGTGCTGAAAGGTGCTTCTGCTGCTGCATTATACGGCAGCCAGGGCGCTAATGGCGTGATCCTCATTACCACCAAAAGTGGTAAGGCAGGCCGCCTGCAGGTGAATGTATCTTCTGTGTACACCATTGACAAAGTGGCCACTAAACCGGAGTTCCAGAATAATTACGGGCAAACAGCCGGCACGCCTACCCAAAGCTGGGGCAATAAAATTTCCAACGGCGGCCACGATAACCTGGATGATTTTTACCAGACCGGCCAGAACTGGACCAACTCCGTAAACCTTTCTGTAGGTACGGATAAAGCACAAACATATTTCTCTTACGCCAACACCAGCGCCAAAGGTATTGAGCCGGGTAATAAGCTGGGCCGTAATAATATTACGTTTAAGGAAACCGGTCACTTCTTCGATAATAAGCTGACGGTGGAAGGAGATGTGAACTATGTAACGCAGACCATTGACAACACACCCACTGCCGGTTTTTACACTAATCCTTTAACGGGCCTGTACCTGTTCCCGCGCGGGGTGGATATACTGCCATATAAAAATGGCTTTGAGCAGCTGAATGCCGCTACCAACCGGCCCACACAGAACTGGGCTTTCCCGGAAGATATACAGCAGAACCCCTGGTGGATCGTTAACCGTAACACCAACTCACTTACCCGTAACAGGGTGCTGATGAACGCCAGCGTAAAATATGATGTGAAACCCTGGCTGAACATACAGGCCAGAGGAAGTATAGACCGCATCAATGATATTTACGAGCAGAAGTTATATGATGGTACCAGCACTGTAATTGCACCGGTGAACGGCGCTTACAATTACCGCAACGGCGTAAACACTCAGCAATACGGTGATCTGATCGCCAACTTTAACTTCCCTGTTAATAAGTTCAAGGTAACAGGCCTGGTAGGTACCAGCGTACGGGATGTAAAAACTACCGGTAACTATTACGCTTCCGGCCAGGATGGATTGTACCTGCCCAACGTATTCACCCTGCAGAACTTTAAGGTATTAAACCCGCTGAACTCTGCTACCATGCAGGAAAAGCACAGCCAGTGGCAATCCGTGTTTGCCAGCGCCAACATCTCTTATAATGACTGGGTATACCTGGACCTGACGGCCCGTAACGATTGGGCTTCTAACCTTTCTTACACACCGGATATGAGCTACTTCTATCCCTCTGTAGGTTTGAACTTCATACTGAGCCAGGTGCTTACCTTACCGCAGGCTATCAGCTATGCCAAGGTAAGAGGTTCGTTTGCGCAGGTAGGTAATTCTCCTGACGCATATATGAGTAACCCGGCGGCCTATACGATTGGCGCCGGCGGCGGTGTAATTAACAATACCAAAGCGCCCTTTACCACGCTGAAGCCGGAGCTTACCAACTCGCTGGAGCTGGGTACAGAGTGGCGTTTCTTCAACAACCGTTTGAATGTAGATGCTACCTATTATAAAACCAATACCAAGAACCAGACGCTGGAAATAGCCGCCAGCCAGGCTACTTACTACAACAGCTTTTACATTAATGCCGGTAACATCCAGAACAAAGGGGTAGAAGTATCCATAGGTTATGATGTGATCCGCAGCAGTAAGCTGAAATGGAATACGGCGCTGAATTACTCTGTAAATGATAACAAAGTAATTTCCCTGGATGACCGGGTACCTTACTTTACGCTGAGCGGGCAATCCGGCACCAGCTATGCATCACAGTTTGCCAAAGGCGGCTCTTACGGGGATATTTATGGCACCAGCTTACAGCACGATGCGCAGGGACGTGTAATGATAGATGCAAGCGGCAAACCCATTGTGCAGGGCGGCGACCTCACGTACCTGGGCAATGCCAACACCAAATGGCAGCTGGGCTGGAACAATAACATTACTTACGGTAATTTTTCTTTAGGTTTTCTGATAGATGGCAAATTTGGCGGGCAGGTATTGTCTGTAACACAGGCCATGATGGACCAGTATGGCGTATCCAAAGCCAGCGGTGATGCGCGGGATGCAGGCGGTGTAAAGGTGAATGGGGCAGACCCCACCGGTAAAGCCGTGAGCGTAGTAGATGCGCAGAGCTGGTATGCTGTAACAGGCGGCCGTACCGGCGTATCCAGCGAATACATTTACAGCGCTACCGTGGTGCGCCTGCGTGAAGTAGCGCTGAACTACGCCATCCCGGTAAAGACCCATTTCATCAAAGGCCTGAAAGTAGGGCTGGTAGGCCGTAACCTGGCTTACTTCTCCAAAAAGGCGCCGTTTGACCCGGAAGTAACTATGTCAACCGGTAACGGCCTGGCAGGTGTAGACATTTTTATGCCGCCGGCAACCCGCAGTTTTGGTCTGTCTTTAAATGCCTCTTTCTAAAAAACTGATTCAACATGAAACGTACTAACAACAATATATACAAGTCCTGCCGGTTATACCGCTTACTGTTTATGACGGGGGTGATCTTAACCGGTGCCAGTGCCTGTACCAAGAACTTTGAAAGGTATAATACGGATAATACCGGTGTAAATACCAACCTCACCTCCCTTATGACGCATGAGCAGATGGCGGTGATCAATTTCTCCGGCGGTGGTGATCCCAACTCTTACCAGCTGCAGCAGAACCTGAACGCGGATTGTTTTTCGGGTTATATGATGTCGTCCAACGCATTTGGCGGCAATACCAACATGAACTATTTTATGATGACCAGCTGGAATGGTGAACCGTTTAAAGTAGTGTACCTGGATGTATTGTCTTACGTAAGCAAGATGCAGGGCATGGGCGTGGATAAAGATTACCCGGCTGTATTTGCGGTAGCGCAGCTTGTGAAGATCATGGCCATGGGCCGGGCCACAGATATTTACGGGCCATTACCCTACAGCCAGGCCGGCAGCGCTAAATCCGGTGTGCCGTATGATAACCAGCAAGCCATTTACAACAGCTTTTTTACAGAGCTGGATGCTGCCACCACTACGCTGAGATCCTGGATCAGCAGCGGGCAAAAGCTGCCTTTTGAATTTGCGCCCATGGACCTGGTGTATAACGGAGATTTTAACCGCTGGCTGCAGTTTGCCAACTCCCTGCGCCTGCGTTTAGCCATGCACATTGTAAAGATCGATCCTACTACGGCAAGGGCACAGGCGGAAAAAGCACTGAACCCTGCTGAAGGCGGCGTGATCACGGATAATGACGGTATCATGAAAGTGAAAGTTTCCGGTGCCGGTTTCAGCAACCCGCTGGTGTTTATAGCCATGAACTGGACGGATATTAATATTGGCGCGTCTATCCAGAGTTATATGTCCGGCTACAACGATCCGCGCATTGGCCGTTACATGGACCGCTCTACTGACGCCAGTTTCCCGGTACAGTATAAAGGTATCCGTATAGGCAGCACCGTTAATAAGCCGGCTTACCAGACTTACTCTACCCTCAACTTTAAGGATGGCAGCGCACCTTCTTTTACCTTAACTACACCGGTACAGCTGATGACCGCTGCAGAAGTATATTTTCTGCGTGCGGAGGCTGCCCTGCGCGGCTGGTCCAATACCGGCGGTACTGCACAGTCGTTATATGAGCAGGGGATCAATACCTCCCTGGCACAGTGGGGGGTAACGGATGCTGCTTATATAAATAACAGCACCGCAAAACCAGCCGGTTATACAGATCCGAAGAATGCGGCTAACAATGCAGCTGCGCCTTCTGATATTACTATCCAGTGGAGCGATGCTGCTACCAGCGAACAAAAGCTGGAGCGCATAATGACGCAGAAATGGATCGCGATGTTCCCCGAAGGACAGGAAGCCTGGACAGAGTTCCGCCGTACGGGTTATCCCAAACTGTTCACGGTAGTGAATAATAACAGTGGTGGTACTATTGATACCGATATACAGGTGCGCCGCTTACCTTACCCGCAGAATGAGTACAATACCAACAGAACAGAGCTGAACAAGGGCATTCAGTTGCTGGGCGGCCAGGATAATGGCGGCACCCGGTTGTGGTGGGATGTGAATAAAGCTAATTTCTAATGTTTTCATAGGATCAATTGTTAAGAGGAAACCATGCAAAAAAAAGCACCCGGCTTGCCGGGTGCTTTTACGTTTATAGAAAGTTATGTTATGATCAGGCTACGGCTGCTTTGCTGGCTACTGCCATTGCAGGGAACCTGCGGGTGCGCTGTTTCAGGAAAGAGATCACTTCCGCATCAGAATTATAACGGTTACCGATATTCACAAAATGCTTAGCCAGCAGATCGTAACGTTTCAGCATCAGGAAAAGAAAGATCTGCATATAGTCGATACCCTCAAATACCACAGCGTCGTTAGCCACATAAACATCCAGGTTCTGGCGGAAGTTATTCGGATAATCTGTCCAGTGCATAGCGGGTTTCAGATGGTGGCCAATATGGTAACCATCATTCCAGCACTGGCGGTTGTAAGTGGAATTAATACAGGTAATACTGTTCTTGTAAGGATTATCCGGCTCACTGGCGCAAATAAAAGCATGCTGTGCCCAGTTGCCCATCATCATCACCACACGGGAAAAGGTGAAGGGGATAATAAATACCACCAGGGTGGCCGGCCAGTTCACAAAACATAAGCCTACGCACATGGCAATAAACAGGACCTCGCCTCTTACCGCACGTTTCAGCAGGTTTTTACGGTTCTTACGGATAAAATAGCTGGCCAGGTGAAAGATGCCGGCAAAAAAGAAGCTGCCGAAATATTTCGCAAAACCCCGCAGTGAATCCCGTTGAAAGAACATGGTGCAGCTGTCATCATCCGGCATATTGTTTTCCGGGTGATGCATGCCAATATGATGGCTATAATACGTTTCCGGGCTTTGCCCAAAAAAGGGGCCCAGCACCCAGGGCAGGTAATGGTTCAGCCAATTGTATTTACGTTCAAAAAAAACGCGGTGGCTGGTACAATGCAGCATCAGGATATAAGGACCTTTCAGGATAAGATTATTGAGCACCAGGTAGGCGACTGCGGCCGTCCACCAGATCCAGTTATTTACACCGGGTATGTACAATAAGATCGCCAGCGGTATTAAGGTGAGGGTAATGCGAATGGTGAGATAGACAAAGGGCAGGTCACGCTCATCCTTAATAAGTGATCTGAAAAATTTTTGCAGGCGGGTGTACTCCCCATCCGGTTTTACATACACCGGGTCTGTTAACAGTGTAAATGCTTTCATGCTGATTATTAAAACTGGTTAAATAAGGTATAGGCAAAGTTGTAGGTTCGCATATCTCCAACTCTTTAGTTCGCTTATCCCAAGTTCTAACCAAGATAACGTATTACACAGGATAAATTGCATAAAAAACGTTAAATCCGTGTTAGAGGCAGGAACGGCCTGTGCCTTAGGTCTGGAAGGGATGGCTGAGATCTTTATGCACTTGTAGCAATTAATCCCCCATTCCATGCGCTTACAATTCAAATCACAATATATATTATAAAAATTCATTTGAATACGTAAAATATCCTATTTTTGCTCCTTAAAAATACCCTTACCAATGAAACTTTTATCAGCGTTACCCGTATTAGCCATTGTCGCGTTGGCCTCTCTTCAGGTGAGTGTTTCATCCTGTAGCAAGGAAAATACCGATACCCTTGTTGTACGCGATACCGTACATATTACCGACACCCTGCAGCTTAAAGACACGGCAATGACCACTGCTATTCTTACCTCTACTGTATGGAAAACACAGGAGTCAAGGTGGGTAAGGGACAATAGCTCCATCAGCTATTACCTGAGAGGTGGGTCCGGCAACACTGAAAGCCTGGACATTCAAACACTGACCTTCCGTGCAGACGGGACCGGTACCCATTACAATGCAGATGGCTTTACCGTTCAGTTTAACTGGCAATGGCTTAATAATGAGCAAACTTCTTTAAAGTATATTGATCATTATCCATCACCTACCGGCGATCATACTGTGATATGGGAGCATATTGTTTATAAGAATGGCGCTATCAAGTTTGGTGAATATGTTACACAGTCTACAACAAAACTGGTGGGCTATTCCATCTGGATACCGGTAGCATTTACCCAGAATGCAAACCTGCGCCTGGATTAATTTCCGGGAAGCATACCAAATAAGAACGGAGACCTGCTTTCAGCAGATCTCCGTTCTTATTGAGCTTTTGTATTATTATTTCTTCTCCCTTGCGGCTTTAAATTCAGAGCCCTGTTTCCATGCGGGGAAAGTAGTTTCATTACTTAAGGTATGGCCTACATCAAATAACAGCTGCGCATCTTCCACCATGCCGGAGTATTCCCAGGTGCTGTCTACCTGGTCAAAAGGAGAGTGGTAGCGGTCGCGCCCATATTCCTCTATCTTCGTTTTGGCCCAGGCGGTATCATGCTCCAATGACTGTGTTCCGCTGCCTGCATACAGGGCGGGGATGCCCACTTTTGCAAAATTGAAATGATCTGAACGGAAGAAGTGACCGGCAGAAGGATTTTCATCCGGGGAAATGGTGCGTCCCTGTTTGGCGGCAGCACGTTCCGCATAATCATCCAGCTCAGACTGACCTAATCCTACAATGGTGAGGTCTTTTGTGCGGCCGTAAGTGTTTAGCACATCCATGTTAATATCAGCCACGGTGCTGTCTTTCGGAAATACCGGGTGGGTGGCATAATACTCTGATCCTAACAGCCCCTGCTCTTCGCCGGTAAGGCCAATGAACAAAATAGAACGGGCCGGGCGTTGCTGCAGGCTGACAAAGGCTTTGGCAATTTCCAGCAAAGCCACGGTGCCGGTAGCATTGTCGGCAGCGCCGTTGTAAATGGAATCGCCTTTGATGGCTTCTCCAATACCCAGGTGATCCCAGTGGGCGGAGTAAATAATGTATTCCTGCGGTTTGGTAGCGCCGGGCCATACGGCCAGCACATTATGAGAGGTAGATTTTTTGAGCTTGTTATTGATCACCACAGAAGCGGTTACCGGCAGGGGCACCGGCTTAAAGCCCGGTTTACGTGCGCTTTGCATCAGCGTATCGGATACACCGGCCAGCTGGAATAATTTTTTGGCGGCATCCAGTGTGATCCAGCCTTCCATACCAGCGCGCGACATATCATTATCTTCCGTTTGCAGGTACAGCTTAGCGCCGGACCAGCCGCTTCTTACCACGGCCCAGGGATAGCTGGCCGGGGCAGTATCATGTATAATAATAACACCGGCAGCGCCCTGACGGGCTGCTTCTTCGTATTTATATGTCCAGCGGCCGTAGTAGGACATGGTATGGCCTTTGAACAGCGCAGTATCAGCAAATCCCGGATCATTTACCAGCACTACCACGGTTTTGCCTTTTACATCCAGCCCGGCATAATCATTCCAGTTATATTCCGGCGCTACAATGCCATAACCGGCAAATACCAGCTCACTGTTGTTCAGCTGCACTTTAGATGTTACACGGCGGGTAGTGGCTACATAATCGTCCAGGTATTTGAGGGAGAGCTGTCCGCCCTTGCCTTTAAATACCAGGGGGCCGGCTGGTTCGGAGGTGATCTCCACCATTGGTACTTCCTGTACATAGCTGTTACCGTTACCGGGCTGCAGGCCCAGTTGTTTAAATTGTGTTTCGAGGTAGCGGATGGTTTTTTCTTCACCAGGGGTGAAGGGTTTTCTGCCTTCAAAGGAATCGGCTGCCAGCACGTTCAGGTGCTGACGGAAACCTTCTTCAGTAATAGCTTTGAATGCAGTAGAGTCTTCGAGGGCTGCCGCATTTTTGCCGGGCCGGTTACAGGCGCCGAGGGCAAGGGCAGCTATCAAAAGCAGACGATAGCAGGTTTGCATGAAAGGAGTATTTAGCTGTTAAAAATAAATAATTATAAGTGAATGGCCTTATTGTACTGATTCTTGAGCGGTGTGATTGCAAAAAATGCAAATGCTTTTGGATAATTCTAAATAATTCCTATTTTTGCAACCCCCAACAAAGGGGATGGTGAGGTGCCTGAGTGGCCGAAAGGAACGGTTTGCTAAACCGTCGTACGGGTAACACTGTACCGAGGGTTCGAATCCCTCCCTCACCGCGGAAAGTTTGAGAGGGCTCTCAAGCTTTTTTAAAGGGTTCGGGGCGTAGCGTAGCCCGGTTATCGCGCCTGCTTTGGGAGCAGGAGGTCGCAAGTTCGAATCTTGCCGCCCCGACAGAAAGAAAAAGCCGCATCAGGAATGGTGCGGCTTTTTTGTGTTATTGCGTGCTGATTTTGGATCGGGAAGGTTGAGAGTTGGGATGTTGCCGCCCTGACTGGAAAATGAAACCCGTCGTGGGAGCGGGTTTATCATTTGTGCTATAATAGCAGATTTACAAATTGGTCATTTTCAGTATTATTTGATTCGAGTCTAATCAAGTTTTTTTGGTATACTAGTTTGAGATATTTATCTTATAGGTACTAAGCAAAGCTATCAATGTTATCGCTGTTATTAGGTTACAGTGGTGATGATACGATTCATTATGATGCCTTTTAGCATCACTTTATATAACTTACAGCCATTTCAAATCTATGTTCGAACAAGCTTTTAAAAATATTGACGACCATCTGTGGAAAGATGCCGGATGTAGTAGTGAGCTGGATTATGTAGAGCAGACCTCCTGGATATTGTTTCTCAAATACCTTGACGATTTAGAGAAATCAAAAGAGGCCGAAGCCAAATTGTCTGGCAAAACATACGCACCTATAATTTCAGATAAATACAAATGGAATGCATGGGCTTGTCCTAAGACCAAAGACGGGAAACTGGATAATCACAAGGCACTAACAGGTGATGACCTGAAGGATTTTGTGGATGGTAAATTGTTTCCTTACCTGCGTAAGTTTCGTACAACAGCAGAACATCCTGATACTATAGAGTATAAAATAGGGGAGATATTCCATGAGCTGAAGAATAAGGTACAAAGCGGTTATAACCTACGCGAGGTAATAAACCGTGTAGACGAGTTGCGCTTTCGTACACATGCCGAAAAGCATGAAATGAGCAGCCTGTACGAAGACAAAATAAAGAATATGGGCAATGCAGGGCGTAACGGTGGTGAATATTATACGCCGCGCCCACTTATCAAAACCATTATAAAAGTCGTTGACCCAAAGATCGGCGAAACCATTTATGACGGGGCGGCAGGTAGTGCAGGCTTCCTCGTAGAGGCGTTTGAGTACCTGAAGCAAGGTAAGCTGAGCACCAAAGACATGGAAACCCTGCAAAAGAAAACCTTTTACGGCAAGGAGAAAAAATCACTGGCATATATAATTGGGGTAATGAACATGATACTACATGGTATTGAAGCCCCTAATATTATACACACCAATACGCTGAGCGAAAACCTAAACGATATAAGTGATAAAGACCGTTACAATGTTGTGCTGGCCAACCCACCGTTTGGCGGAAAGGAGCGTGCCGAGGTACAGGAAAACTTTACCATACGTAGCAGCGAAACTGCTTACCTGTTCATGCAGCATTTTATAAAAATATTGAAGGCCAACGGCAGGGCTGGTGTGGTAATAAAAAATACTTTTCTGAGCAATACTGATAAAGCCAGCATCCAACTGCGCAAGCTACTGCTGGAAAGCTGTAACCTGCATACGATATTGGATATGCCTGGCGGGACATTTACAGGTGCGGGTGTCAAAACCGTAGTGCTGTTTTTTGAGAAAGGAACTGCTACCCGTAAAGTGTGGTACTACCAGCTAAACCTGGACCGCAATCTGGGCAAGACCAATGCATTGAATGAAAAAGACCTGGAAAATTTCTTGAAGCTGCAGAAGACAAAAGCAGATAGCGAAAATAGCTGGACGATGAAGATGGTGGATATTGACAGCAAGACCTTCGACCTCAGCGTGAAGAACCCCAATAAAAAAGAGGAGAATACTTTACGCAGTCCTAAGCAGATACTGAAAGAAATGCGCCAACTGGATGTGGAGATAAATGATATACTTGACCAAATAGCTGAATTGATATGAGTACTTGGAGAAATGTAACTCTTGGAGAAGTTTGTGATATTCTAGACAGTAAAAGAAAACCTATTACTAAAAAACATCGAGTTGAAGGGCAATATCCGTATTATGGAGCAACAGGAGTATTAAGTTATGTTGACGATTATATTTTTAGTGAAAGATTAGTTTTAATAGGTGAAGATGGAGCTAAATGGGGAGCAGGAGATAATACGGCTTTTATAGTAGAAGGTAGATATTGGGTAAACAATCATGCCCATGTTATTAGGCCGCACATGTCAAAAGTCATCGATAAGTGGATAGTATATTTTTTGAACTTTTCCGATTTAAGTAAATATATCACTGGGTTAACTGTGCCTAAGTTAAATCAGGAGAAAATGCGAGGTATCGTACTTCCCTTACCAAGTTTTCAAGAACAAAAGCAAATAGTAGCCCTTTTAGACAAAGCATTTGCAGCGTTAGATAAAGCAAAAGCCAATGTCGAGCAAAACTTAAATAATGCCAAAGAGCTTTTTGAAAATTATTTGAACGAGGTGTTTGAAAATAGAGGGGATGATTGGGAAGAGAAAATATTAGCACAAATTGCTATTTCCTTTGGTCGTGGAAAATCAAAACACAGGCCAAGAAATGACAAGAAATTATATGGTGGCAAATATCCTTTTATTCAGACTGGAGATATCAGAAACAGTAATCATTTTATCACAAAATATACCCAGACATATAATGAAATAGGATTAGCTCAAAGTAAACTGTGGCCTAAAGGAACTATTTGTATAACTATTGCGGCTAACATTGCAGAAACGGGGATATTGGATTTCGATGCATGCTTTCCCGACAGTATCATCGGCCTTGTTGTAAATGAAAAAGTTGCTGATTTGCATTTTGTTGAGTTTTTGCTTCAGTCATTTAAAGTATATCTGCAATCAAAAAGTAAGGGCAGCGCACAGGATAATATTAATTTAGGGACATTTGAGAATGAATTATTTCCATTTCCACCATTAAAAGAACAGAAAAGTATTGTGTCGAAATTGAATACTCTTTATATGCATACAATAAGACTGGAAGAAATGTATGAACAAAAGCTCGCTCAATTAGAAGATCTGAAGAAAAGCATACTTAAAAAAGCCTTTAGCGGAGAGCTAACAAATAAACCAATACCCGAATACGTATGAATGAAGCCGAAACAAGGGCCGAGCTGATAGATCCCAAGCTGGCCGGTAATGGCTGGGTAACAGGTGGTGAGGTAAAAGTACACCGTGAATACCCTATAACTCCTGGCAAAATAATGCCTGGACAGCGGCGAAAAGCGCCGTTGAAAGCAGATTATGTGCTGGCATATAAGGGGCGCAAGCTGGCTGTTATAGAGGCTAAAAGTGATGAGCAGCATGTAGGCGAGGGTATAGGACAGGCGAAAGACTACGCAATAAAGCTGCAGCTGGAAACGGCCTATGCAGCCAACGGCAAAGAGATATACCAGATATGTATGGAAAGCGGTAAGGAAGATTGGGTGACGGACTTCCTGACACCGGATGAGTTATGGGATAAAACTTTTCCACAAGAAAATAAATGGCAGGAGGAGCTAAGCGAGGAGCCATATGATACCAGGAGTAAAACACCGCACTTTTACCAGGAAACTGCGGTAGAGCGGGTAACAGATGCTATTGCTAATAATCAATCCCGAATATTACTGACACTCGCTACCGGTACCGGCAAAACATTTATTGCTTTTCAAATAGCATGGAAATTGTTTCATGCCCGCTGGAACTTAAAATATGATGGCACACGAAGGCCGCGCATTTTATTCCTTGCAGACAGGAATATTTTAGCTAACCAGGCATTCAACGCATTCTCTGCTTTCCCTGAAGACGCATTAGTACGCATTAAGCCCAAAGAAATAAAGAAGAGCGGTAAAGTGCCTGTAAACGGCAGCATCTTTTTTACGATATTCCAAACCTTTATGAGCGGCCCGAATGATACTCCCTATTTCGGGCAATACCCACCGGATTATTTTGACCTTATTATCATAGATGAGTGTCATCGTGGTGGCGCTAATGACGAAAGTACGTGGCGTGGCATCCTGGAATATTTTTCGCCAGCAGTGCAGCTAGGGCTTACAGCTACCCCCAAACGTAGGGAAAATACCGATACATATAAATATTTTGGTAAGCCGGTATATATCTATTCGCTGAAAGACGGTATCAATGATGGTTTTCTAACGCCGTATAAAGTACGAAAAATAACTACGTCACTGGATGAATATACATTCGATGAAGAAGATGAAATACTGGAAGGGGAGGAAGGATTTGATCCGAAGAAGATATATACGGAAAAGGATTTCAACCTGACCATTGAAATGTACGAACGGGAGAAAGAGCGTGTCAGGATATTCATGAATGAAATAGATCAGACAGAGAAAACCATCGTGTTTTGCAGGACGCAAAAACATGCTAATCTTATCAGAATATTTATTAACCAGTTAAAGAAAAGTACAGAACCTAATTATTGTGTTCGTGTCACAGCAAACGACGGAGAACTTGGAGAACAATATTTGCGGGAGTTTCAGGATAATGAAAAAAGCATCCCTACTATACTTACAACATCTTATAAGTTATCAACGGGCGTGGATGCTAAGAATGTGCGCAATATAGTTTTGTTGCGACCAGTAAAAGACATAATTGAGTTTAAGCAGATAGTTGGGCGCGGAACACGTGTATTTGAGGGTAAAGATTACTTTACTATATACGATTTTGTAAAAGCTTACGAGCATTTTAAGGATCCTGAGTGGGATGGTGAGCCTGAAGAACCTGTACCGGGGTATCCTACGCCCGCAGAAACAACACTTGTTGAAGAACTATATGGTGGTTATGGAAGCGACGAAGGAGACAGTGCTCCTAAAAAGAAAATGATTAAAATAAAGCTTAGGGGCGGTAAAGAGCATGAAATAACACACACAATTGAAACAGCTTTTTTTGATGCAGATGGCAAACCTATAACCATGCAGGAGTTTTTAGATAGGCTGTTTGGTAAGTTTCCCGAAGTGTTTAACAGTGAGGCTGAATTGAGGAGGATTTGGTCTGACCCTGCTACGCGAAAAGCCTTGTTACTGCGGCTGGAAGAGGCTGGTTTTGACAAGGACCAGTTAACTAACTTACAAAAAGTTGTAGACGCTGAACGTAGTGATCTGTTTGATGTATTGGAATTAATTTCTTTTGCAATAGCCCCTATTACACGTGATGAAAGAGTTAACCAGGCTAGATCTGAAATTATGAAGGGGTTAAGCACAGAGCAAAGAGAATTTATTGAGTTCGTACTGTCTAAGTATGTTGAAACGGGGGTAGAGGAGCTTGACCAGGAAAAATTACCAGCACTATTGCAGTTAAAATATCATTCTGTTAATGACGCACTTGATATATTGGGCGATGCTGACGATATAAGAAAGATATTTATCAATTTCCAAAGGTATTTATATAATTACAGGGTAGCTTAGTAACTTGATGTGTTTGAGAACAGGTACCTTAATTGCTTTAAGTCTCTGATCTCATCTATCCAAAAGTTCGAGACCTGTCAGTCACCCCGACTGGAGAAGAAAAAACCGCATGAGGAATGGTGCGGCTTTTTTATTGGATAATGTTTCGCGTGACCCTTTGATGCGCTTCCAGTTAGCACTTTACCACATGTATGGCATATCAGAAAAGCTCTTACCACCCACCCCTGCATTAAACAAACCACCGCCCGGCAGCCTTCTGTAATTCGCTGCAATCAGCCTCGCTATCAGAAGCCCAGGCAATAATCCCATCAGGGCGAATCAGTACAGCGCTTACACCTAACCGGTCCTTTGCACTGCCTGAAACATACTTCATCTGATCACCATACTCACCTGCCAAAGTTTTATGTGAAGCATTCATATCAAAATCAAGCAGTATCCCTTTGCCATCGTGCATGAATTCGCCAATGCCTGCACCATCTTCCAGCTCAAAGTTAGGAACGCTGTATCCTACCAGGGGGTGGCCGCCACCAAGATCGTAATGTGTGAAAATGCCCCACACCCTTCCTGCAAAGTAGGTGGCGCCATCACGAGTATTCATAAGGTCGCGGATAATTGCATTCAGCGCGCGCGCCGTTGGACCAGGTTTCATGATTGCAACCTGGGCACGTGACCAATCCAGCACCTGTACTCCAATTGGATGCCGTTCGGTTTGATAGCTGTCCAGCAAGCCTTCCGGTGCTTTCTGCCGGATGGTTGCAGCGAGTTTCCAGCCGAGGTTTATAGCGTCGCCCAGTCCAAGGTTAAGCCCCTGACCTCCTAATGGCGAATGAATGTGTGCGGCATCGCCGGCTAAAAGTACGCGTCCGTTGCGGTAGGTGGTGGACTGCCTTGCGCGGTCAGTCCATGTGGTTGCGAAATGCAGGGTGCTGATAGTTACATTGGTGTCCGAAATGCGGCGTAACACCTCCTGTACGTGCTCACGTGTGACCGGCTTTTCTGAACCATGAAATGCTCCTCCATCAAAATCCTGTATTGCCAGGTAACCTGGCTGCGATTGCAGGTACATGCCTCTTGGTGTCAGGTTTCGGCCAGGGCTCAGCTTATCCGGGTCGGCGATGCCCACTTTAACAGAGTAGCCGGGAAATTCCGGCTCT
This sequence comes from Chitinophaga sp. GbtcB8, assembly GCF_019091455.1. Lineage (GTDB taxonomy): Bacteria > Bacteroidota > Bacteroidia > Chitinophagales > Chitinophagaceae > Chitinophaga. The sequence goes on along the minus strand of NZ_JAGXJN010000015.1, from coordinate 68,277 downwards.
GTACCAGCGAAGTCAAAACCGCCTGTTTTACGAACAACACTACGGGCGCCATCGCAACCCACGAGCCATTTACTTTGAAAAGATTGATTACCTGACAGAACGGTTACTCCATCGGCTGTATGATGAAAGCCGGTAATAGCAAGCCCGCGCCTGATTACCACACCCAGGGATGTTGCACGGCGGGACAGCACGGTTTCAAGCTCCTCCATTTCAGCAATCAAAATGGTGTCGGTGGAGCCAGGCAAACGATACTTCCATTGTGTGGTGTCAATATCGCCGTCATGGAATGGAATGCCGGCGAAGTGTCCTGCCTGGCGGCGTGGCCCTTGTACGGCGTTTTGGTGAGGATTTTTAAGACGTTTTGGTACTTCAAGTTCATCTAATAACCCACGGCGGTAAAGCGCTTCAACAGAAAGTGCATTTAGTCCCCGGATCCCAAAAGGAAGCTGCTTTAATGGCGAGTGCGGATCCGCTGCCTTTTCCAGTATCAGGACAGAACATTTGGCCAGGGCAAGCTCACAGGCGAGAAAAAGGCCTACAGGTCCAGCGCCGGAAATAATTACATCGTAAATAGTATGATCTTGTGTGGGGTTCCTGCTTTCAGGTATTGTGTTCATATAAAATAATTGAAACACAAAATTCCGGAATGCTTCTGCACTAGGCTTGTACAAATGCGACAAAATCGTTGCTTAGAGCCTGATTGACTTTCTTTGCCTGTCGCGCAAATGCTGCCGGCGTAGTGCCGCTGTAGCGTTTGAATTCTCTGCTTAGGTGGGATTGGTCCGTATAGCCCAGCTCGTGAGCTAAGCCGGCAATGTTGGAATCCGGATACAGCCATAATTGGTTGCGTACCTGCTCAAAGCGTATCAGCGCAGATACGTCTTTGACGGTATGACCGGAAGATTGTTTGAACTTCCTTTCCAGTGTACGAATCGTTGCATGAGCAGCAGCTGCTACCTGGCTTACCGGCATGCTGCCGTTTGCTTCCCGCATAGCAACTCCTGCTTTGAATAACATGCTGTCAGCGGGGATCCGCGACCGTGCATCCAAAAAATACTGTTTTACCTGGGCGATGGCTTCCTCTATTCTGCCGGCCTGAACACACTTGTTCAAAGTGGATTGCAGCTGGGCCACAGGATGCTCAAACACATGTATGCCACCCTTACCGGACGGAAGTCCGAGCAGATCAAACACGGTCCATGGGAAGCACCTGATACCAATGATCTCTAAACGGCTTTTCGCGTAAAAAGTAACCGGCTCATTGAGCAGACCCACCATAAACGGTGATGGCAATGATTGCAAAACTCCATCGTAAGAAATGCTGCAGGGGCTTCCAAAATGAAAAATAATTTCAGCGTAACCATCAGGGATCACCTCAAAACCCGATAACTGTTCCCCGAAGTCTTTGGTGTTATGCCAAAAGCACTTTATGGTATCCCGTAGCTCTTCCGGAGTTTCAAATTCTTGGTGCTGCATGTTGAAAGATAGGATATTTAGGGGGAATAGGCCTCCTGACAAGTTCTTTGAAAATAAATTTGATAAACCGAATGGTTGCGTTTATATTTGCAACCGAATGGTTTATTATATAAAATAACAACAACTATGAAAAGTAAGATCCTTTTTGTTTTATCCCTGCTGGCCGGCCTGATGTTTATAAATGCAGGTTTGGATAAATTCTTCCATTATATGCCAATCCCTAAGGATATGCCTGAAAAAATGGTGAAGGCAGGAATGGCATTTGCCGAAATCGGCTGGCTTATGCCGCTGGTTGGAACCATAGAAATTCTGGGCGGTTTGTTATTGATCTTCAACAGGACCAGGGCGCTTGGCGCCATTGTTATTTTACCTGTTTTGACAGGTATTCTGCTTGCTAACATCAGCATGGCTCCAGCTGGTTTGCCCATCGTATTTGCATTGATCGCAATCATTTTTTGGATAATTATTGACAACAGGGAAAAGTACCTGCCGATGCTAAGGAAATAATCACAAATCAAAATGATACTTCAGTGAGAAGAGATATTTTTCAAGCCATTGCCGACCCGACACGAAGGGCCATCCTGGTTTTAATTGCATTACATGCAATGACACCCAGTGCTATTGCCGAGCATTTTGACATGACACGGCAAGCCATTTCAAAGCATATGAAAATTTTAACTGAATGCGAATTGGTGAAACAGGAATACCAGGGCCGGGAAATATATTATCAGCTTGAGGTTGACATAATGAAAGAGATAGTTAAATGGCTGGTACAATACAGGAAGATCTGGGAGAGCCGATTTCAACAACTCGATCAACTTTTATTAACGATAAAAAAGAAAAAATAATGAAAAACAATTTGCAGTTCGACTTCATTGCGGATAAGGAGAAAAACACGCTCACAATCAGACGTGAGTTTTTAGGAGACCGGCCATTGGTTTGGGATTGTTATACTAAAAGCGAATTGCTTGACCAATGGTTTGCGCCCGCGCCCTTAACCACCAAGACAAAATCAATGGATTTTCGCGAAGGAGGCCATTGGCATTATGCAATGATAGAACCTAACGGAACAGAATATTGGGGTTATACTGAGTACGTAAAAATTAAGCCAATTGACTATTACACCTCTTTAGATGCTTTCAGTAATGAAGCAGGTGAAATAAATAAAGACCTGCCCCGTGCAGAATGGATTGTAACTTTTACCGACAAGGGGGAAAATGCTTTGGTAGAAACCATCGTCACCTATAAATCTCTTTCAGACCTGGAAACGGTTATTCAAATGGGTATGGAGCAAGGAATGATGGCCACACTGGAAAAACTGGATGCATTATTAATTACCTTAAAAAAGTAAAAGGTGAGTGGCAAATTACAATCATAGAAAAAGAGTACAGCTTTATACAGATCCTGAACGTATTACAATGAAACCAAAGATCTGTTATAAAAAAGCTCAATAATATCCCGGTTAGCCCGGCAGAAATTAAAAGCCGCATCAGAAATGGTGCGGTTTTTTGTATGGTGTTATTGCGTCTTGTTTTAGATCAGGAAGGCCGCAATTTGGGAGATAATGCTTGCTAACAGCATGATACCACGAATATGTTTTCCTAAAAGATATTTAACTTGCTATGGATAAGCAAAGGCTGCTTGTAAAGTTTAAAACTCATCCCAATGGAATATCAGTATAAATACATGGATTCTCCCGTAGGCAGGTTAACACTCATCGGTAGCGTCAAAGGCCTTGCTGCTATTCTTTGGGAAAATGATAATCCGAACCGGGTACATGCAAAAGCTGATGTTGAGGATAATAACCATCCCATACTGCTTGAAACAGAACGGCAGCTAAGAGAATATTTTGAAGGAAAGCGCAGCTCTTTTGCATTGGGGCTGGATCCCATCGGAACAAAATTTCAGAAAGAAGTATGGAATGCCTTGCTGACCATACCTTATGGGGAAACCCGGAGTTATACCCAGATCGCTAACCAGCTGGGCAACCCCAAAGCTGTACGTGCGGTAGGTGCGGCCAATGGCCGTAACCCCATTTCAATTGTTGTTCCCTGCCACCGGGTTATTGGCGCATCCGGAGGGCTAACTGGTTTTGCGGGCGGGCTTGAGGCAAAAGCCAGCCTGCTATCGCTGGAGGGCGCAAAAAGTACTCAGCCTCAAATGACAATCCCCTGGCAGGAGCTGAATGTTCCATAAGCAGCTGTTATTGTTTAAAAATATCTGGTCCGCTAATCATGGTATTGGCGGGCTTTTTCTTTGCTATTCCATACTATTTTTCAAATAATATTCATCTGCGCAGCTAGGTTGCGCAGATGAATAATTCCTTTGTGATCAAATAATAACCAATGAAAATTTCAAAAAATGAACAAGTACGAAAGATTGAAATCCGACCTGGAATCAACAGGCAAGGGAAAAATGAAAGCATTTGGCAGCTCTATGTTGCCCATTCTGAAAAGCGGCAGCCAGCTAAGCTTTGAAAAGGCGCCTGAATATAAGATCGGTGATATTGTATTCTGTAAAGTAAAAGGGCGATACATTGACGCGCACAAGATCATTAAAACAGATGCGCATAAAGGCTTCCTGATCGCCAATAATCATGGTTTTGAAAACGGCTGGACCAGGACCATTTACGGGAAAGTAACCGTAGGTGAATTTCAAAACCAGGTCATTTACGAAGCAAAGCGATAGACCTTCCATTAAGTGGCAACGATTTTTTTAATAGTTGCCCTACAAAATTTCTCCCGATCCCCATTATATCCTCTCTTTATCACAGCATTTTCCCCTTATCTGAATTGAAGCATACCGGCTTCTATTTTCCTTTCCATTCTGCTTAAAACAAGATCTTCTCCGTAGAAGAACATTTTACCGGATTGGTATTTCTTCAGATACAGCAATGTGATGGTTTAGAGATCAGTGATCCTGTTTAAGAATGCAGGATATGAGCAGGAATCAGCGACTTGTAGCGCACAATCTGGCAGGTTAAGGGCAGCCGGTTGCCGGAAGTGCGATCATTCATTTGCCTATGGGAGGCTTATCTTGCCAGAGATAGCATATGTTTGGAGAAGGACATTTTGGTTAGATGCATATAACCCGGTTCTTCTTTTGAGGCTGAAGGTCATGTGCCCCGTCTTTATTTTGTAATCCCCAATTGTTCATTAAGGAAAGGACCGGTAAAATGCTTTCTCCTTTTTCAGTTAGGTAGTAAGCAGTGTACAGCGGAAAACCGCTGCTGGTTTCTTTATATACAATTCCCGCAATCTCCAGTTCACGAAGCTGTAAGTCTATCACCCTGGGCGTTGCCTCTGTAATTACTTTGTGCAGTTCACTAGGGCGCCTGAAGCCCTTATCTATAGCGTCTATAATGCATGGTTTCCATTTCCCGCCAAAGCTTCTCATGGCAATGGTGATGCCGCATTCCAGGTCTTCGGGTAGTTTCTTTTGGTACATTTTTTTTCAGCAATTTAATGCTAAAACGGCAATGTGCCCATACTGATAAATTTATCAGTATCCGAATAATTTATCAGTTATTGATCCCGGCAGCCCGGTAAAATATGTTTGCATAAAATTATTTATAGCAATGGCAATTCAGCATAAAGTAACCGGAGCGGCGCGGGGGAAAAATACACAGGAGCTGTGGAGATTATTTTCGGGAATTATAGTAATAGCACTTTCAGCTTATTTTTTGCTTGGCGCAGCACACTTTTTCACACTGGATCCAGGTGAGCTGGGTAAATATGATAAAACTAAATGGATCTTATTACTGCATATTACCGGCGGTGGAATTGCGCTGTTAACCGGCCCGCTGCAGTTCTGGGAAAGGTTCAGGAACAAACGTTGGGTATTACACAGGCAAGTGGGGAGAGCATACCTGCTGGCCATTTTGATCAGCGGTTCCTGCGCTGTTTATTTATCCTTTACAACGGCATATGCAGTGGGGTGGTCCTATGCTTTTACGCTGCAGGTTTGGGTGAGCGTATGGCTAACGGCCAGCTTCCTGGCTTATCTTACTGCGGTGAGGAAAAAATTCAAATTACATAAGGAGTGGATGACCAGGAGCTACCTGATAACAGTTGCATTTGTCATTTCCGCCCTTTTAAACAAGCTGCCTTATATCCAGGACAAAGGGAGTTTTGCAGAAGTATCTCCCTCTTTATTCTGGTTTGGCTGGGCCGTGCCCTTGTATATATATGAAATAATATTATCGTTGCAAAGAAAGCAATAGGCCTATGCAAATCAACACCAGGCGGCTTACATAAGAAATGAAATTCCGACGAACAGGGATATTTTCGGATAGAACGGACAGGATGATTATCTTTAAGGACAAGCTGCTGCCATCATGGAACCTCCTGTAATAGTTGATATAACATACGATAAGGTTAACTTTTCCGAAAACCCTTTGGAGATTGGTGAATATGAGAATTGCATCTTTGTAAGCTGCGACCTTTCCAATGCAAACCTGGCCGGAATAAAATTTCTGGATTGCACATTCACCGCTTGTAACCTGAGTTTGGCTAAATTAAAAAATGCCGCTTTCCGGGATATTACTTTTAAGGATTGCAAAATGCTGGGGCTCCGGTTTGATGAGTGTAATAAATTCGGCCTGGCGTTTAGTGTTGACAATTGTGTGCTGAACCATGTTTCTTTCTTTGAGATTAAGCTCAAAAAAATAATCTTTAAAAACTCACAGCTACAGGAAGCTGATTTTACCGGCTGCGACCTCACAAGCGCTGTTTTCGATAATTGCGATCTTACCCGGGCTACCTTTGATAATACCCTGCTGGAAAAAACAGATCTCCGCGCGGCCTATAACTATTCTATTGATCCGGAAAAGAACCGGTTAAAGAAGACCCGTTTTTCTTTATCCGGCATTGCCGGGCTGCTGGATAAATATGATATTGATATTGACCTCAACGCCTAGCATTTAATATTAAACAAGCATTTACGAAGTAGATATGCGGGAGGTTGAGAAATATGATGACCCGCAGACGACCATATACTACAATGACCGGGAGCTGAAAATAGCCCGCAGCTTCTATTTAAAACGGCAGTACAAACAAATATTGCAGCTGCTGGAAATGAAACTGGCACCTGAAATGTTTACACCGGAATATTACCGGCTCACGGAAAAAATAATGAAGAAATAAGATCAGAAATCAAACACATGCTCCACCTGCACACCCGCTTTCTTCAGCTCCAGCAGCACCCCGCTTAATGCGCTCACCGGTGTAGCAATAGCTACCCGTTTCATAGTTGGATAAGAAGTAATAGGCTGTATAAACACGGTTTGCGCATTGGCAAAATCCGTTTTATGATCTGCCGGTACCCACACCGTTAGCAGGATGGCGGAGTTATTGCCTGCAATTTCTTTAAAGCTATGTCCCTGCTGCGCCAGCTCCAGTGCAGCGGCGGCAAATTTATCGTAGCGGGGCAGGTAATGCAGGCTGTCATCATCCAGCACCACGGCGGTATTGAGCAATGCTGCTTCATATACCTGTTTGGTACCAATGCCGATCAGCTTTCCGTATATAAATTTTACCGCAAGCTCAGTGGTCAGCATGTACCTGCGCTCCCACTTGCGGAAAAAGTGAGGGCCGGAAAAGGAGGTGTTTTTCCAAAGGTCTTTTAACCGGCTTTTAAAATCAAACTGGTACCAGGGCAGGTCTTTAATAAAGTCTACATAGTCCTGCGTATATTTTGCATTAAACTGGTCTTCTGCTGTAGCGGGCTGCCCGGTATCTGTTAACCGGCCTACAATATTTTCATACAACGACTTGGCGGTGTATTCCACGGTAGTGCTTACACCAATTACCCAGATCATAAAATGGTATCCCCAGTTGGGAGGGAAATTTCCTTTGATCTGTTTATTTACAATGCGGTAGCTTTTCCATATCTGCGAAGTATGCCGCATATACGGGAAAGTAGTAGCCGTATGCTGCTTAAAATAATTAGCCTGCTCTTCCGGGCTAAAAACCAGGAACCATTCCGGGAAGGTCAGGAAGGTTTGATCTGCCGGCCTTACATCCTTGGCAGGCGTTAGGGTTTTTTTGTTGGTTACCAGCCATTCCTTAGGGATCACCAAACCTTTGCCGGCCGCTATGGTAGATGGCTGCCGCTTAAAAAAGAAAATGCTCATAGATAAACACAGGGAACAAAAGGTGAGAATGTACAACCGTTTCATACTTACAGCTTGATGAATGATACCAGCGTATTATCCGAAGGATCTTTATCCTGCAATATTCGCGCGCCCAGGTCTTTGAAACCGTAAGAAGAAATGATCTTACTCCACTCATCTATTGATTTAAACGATTTGTATTCACCGTGATCCGTTTCCCAGCTTACCTTTAATCCCAGGTTAAAAACAGTATGCACCAGCGATACAAAAGTGGCCATAGCCGGTGTTTTTACATCATGATCACGGATAATGAACAATCCCCCCTTTCTTAATACCCGGTGAATGGATTGCATGAAACCGGCTAACAGCTCATCAGGGCAGTGATGCAGCCCAATGTGGCAGGTTACCAGGTCCAGGCTTTCATCCGGGATCTCTGTTGCTTTAATAGGGGAATAGTCCAGCGGGATGAACGTGCCCAGCTTACGGAGCTGCCCGCGCTCGAAAATATCGCCCGGCGCATTGCTGGGCGCAATATCATTGGTTAAATAAATGTTGCCGCTAAGCGTAATATGTTTGCGCAGCTCACTGATATAGCGGCCGGTAGAGCCGATCTCCAGGTAACCATCAATTTTCCGGCGCTCAGCTAACAGCTGTAATACCTGCCGGGCCATTTCCTTCTTCTGCTTTTTCAGCGCAGGTAATGCAAACGTAAATTCAGAAAGGAAAGGTTTTATACCCGGCAGCTTTTGCTGCACGGTTTTATAAATTTCTTCGTCGGTAGCTTTTTCCTTTGTAACGGTAGCTATCAGGTGGTGGAACTTATCTTCCGGGTATAAATGAAAGATCACCTGGAGGAAACGGTAAAAATCATCGCTCCATTTAGTGTCAGAAAATACGGCTTTGAACTCAGATTGCATATGCAGGTTATTTATAGTAAGTATCCCAGATCACATTACGGAATTTACCCGTGGGATCCAGCTGCTTTTTTAGTGTAAATAATTCTTTTGCTCTTGGATAGGCGCGGTGAAACTGTTCGCTGGTAGCATGCGGCTGATAGGGCAGATAATAAGCTCCGTCCAGGGAAAGGGCAGCGTCTATCAGCTCCCTTGTCCATACGGCTACGCGACCTTTTTCCGCATCGTCTGTATTTTGTTTGTAGTACACTACAAAGGCAAATACCTCTTCCCTGGCCCAGGCCAGCAGCGAGCCGCTGTCCGCCTTTGCATGACGGATAGATACATTTATAACATTCACATTATGCCGGATAAAGATCTCCGACATCAGCGCCAGGAACGCATCAAATTTTTGCACCGGTACAAAATATTCCTGCAGCACGTAGGTGCTTTGGTGCCTGGAAGCCGGTTCCAGCTCCATCACATCATACCCCGCTTCGTAGTTGCGGTAATGCACTTTTTTGAACTTGTATAACAGCGGGTCAATGATGAACTCACGGCGCCATTTCCCAAAATCGTTTTTGCTAAAAGCGCCCATGAAGTAGCGTTCCAGCGGGTAAGCAGCGGCCAGCGGCATCAGCCTGGTTTTTTCCGTGGGCTTTTCATCAGTCCGCACCCAGCTTACGGCACGTACATTTTTATAGAACGGCGGATAGATATCACCGTTATGAAAGATCACATCTTTATTCTCCCGCACATTTTCAAAGAAATACGGCCTATAGGCATCTCCTTTCATTTTCACCTGCTGCCGTTTAACAGCGATGTTATCTTCCAGCTCCAGCGTTACATTTACAATAATAGCAATGGCATTATAGCAGCCCACACAGGCATAAAAAATTTCGGGTTTTTCTGTGGGCGAAACCTGTATCATTTCACCGTTAGCCAACAGCACATCCAGGCTGCGTACGGACAGGATCAACGGCCCAAGGCCAATGTAACGCCCATGGCAATTTACGCTAAGCGCCCCGCCCACGGTGAAGTTGGCATAGGTTTGCATGATCTTGATGCTCAGCCCATGCGGGTCAATATAATGCTGTATATCGCACCAGCGGGCGCCCGCCTGCACGGTGATATTTTTTTGTTCCGCAGAAAATGCAAGCACCTTATTCAGCGCGCGCATATCAATGTGAATACTTTGCGGGCTGGCAGTTTGCCCGCCCATGCTGAAACGCCCGCCACCTACAGAAAGAGGGCGGGTTGCCGTACGTACCAGCTGCTGCAGCTCCTCCACCGTTTGTGGTGCTGCCACCTGCGCTACCAGCACAGGATTCAGCTGTGTAACATCGTTGATCAGCCTTTCTTCCGTTTTTAAATGTGGTATCAGGGTGCCGGCATCATTTTTATAATAATCTGCAGCAGCACCGGGCACGGTGCCAAAACGGTTCGGGTATACAGTGCCTTTCCGGAAACCTAATAACCACACCAGCCACAGGGGCCCGGCCACAGGTACTAACAGGCAGGTCAGCCACCACGCACTTTTATTGGTATCATGCAGCCGTTTAGCCGCCGTAGCAAACAAGACCCAGAATAATAATGGATAAATAACAAAAGTGGCGGCAGGGGTGAAAGCCGCATTCAGCAGGTTATACAACACGTAAAAGGTGCTCCATATAAATAAAGCTGCCACCCAGTAAGTAAGGCGGTTGATCCTTCCACGGGTTGTAAAAAGCAAATAGCTGACAGGCAATTTATCTTTGAATGTCATGGTGTTGTACCAATACTTGTAGAGGTCCCGTACAAATATATTATATTTATAATAATATTTAAGTGCTGTTTTTAAAGCCGCTTGCAGTTTCATCCCACGGTTACCGATTCCCGTTCTTTCTCATTATCTTTAATAAGGAAGCCAGGTGCACGATAGGATCACCTCAGAATATTCACGTATTGAAAAGTTACCCGTTATGAAGCGCTATACCCGGTCCGCTTATTTTTTTGCCTTACTGCTTGCCCTGACTATTTGTGCATTTACAACCGATGCCGCATTTGATAAGATCAAAGTAGAAGGCGGCTACATATCAGGCACGGTTAATACTGCCGGCGATATTCATATTTTTAAAGGTATTCCCTTTGCAGCCAAACCCATAGGCGTATTACGCTGGAAAGCGCCACAGCCCGTAGTTTCATGGAAGGGGGTAAAAACCTGCGACCGCTTTGGTCCCAGTCCCATGCAAAATAAACCGGTGCCCTTCAGCATGTGGTCTGCCGAATTTCTGATACCGGAAACACCCATCAGTGAGGACTGTTTATACCTGAATGTATGGACCGGTGCAAAGGATGCTAAAGAGAAACGCCCGGTACTGGTATGGATCTATGGAGGCGGTTTTGTGAGCGGTGGCAGCGGGGTGCCGATCTATGATGGTGAAGCCATGGCAAAAAAGGGAATTGTGTTTGTAAGCATTAATTACCGCGTGGGCATTTTCGGTTTTTTAGCACATCCTGCATTAAGCAAAGAAGCCCCGTATCATGCTTCCGGTAATTACGGCCTGCTTGATCAGATAGCAGCGCTGAAATGGGTACGGAAGAATATTACAAAGTTTGGCGGCGATCCCGCTAATGTAACCATTGCAGGACAGTCTGCTGGTTCTATGAGTGTGAATTGCCTGGTAGCGTCGCCACTTGCAAAAGGTTTATTTCAAAAGGCCATTGCAGAAAGTGGCGGCAACTTTACCAATGGGAATGCGGCCTTGCAAAGAGGTGAAGGAGATGGAGAAAAAATAATGAAGCAGTTCCATGTTTCCACCATCAATGAGCTGCGGGCCGTGCCGGCAGAAGAGCTGCTGAAAAAAGCGGAGGGCTTCCGCGGTGCTGTTATTGACGGGTATGTATTACCGGATGCGATCATGGATATATTTACGCAGGGCAAAGAAAATAAAGTAAGCCTGCTAACAGGTTGGAATGAGGATGAAGGATTGTTATTCAGCCCGGTGAAAAATGCGGCAGATTTTAAACAGCAGGCTGCTGACTGGTATGGCGCTGATGCGCAAACATTCCTGCAATTTTATCCTGCAACAAATGATTCAGTAGCGGCGCTTTCACAGCTAAAGCTTTCCCGCGACCAGATCTTTGGAGTGCAAAATTATACCTGGGCCAATATGCAAAGCAGCCATGGGAATAAGGTGTACGTGTACCGGTTTACCCGCAAACCGCCTGCTACCGGCGGGTATGTGAAGTACGGCGCTTTTCATACTGCAGAAGTGCCCTATGCTTACGGCAACTTACAATTTGTGCAACGCCCCTGGGAAGCGGCAGACCAGGAACTGGCAAAAGTAATGTGTGCCTACTGGGCTAATTTTGCCAGCACCGGAAACCCCAATGGGAGCGGATTGCCGGTATGGGAGGCCTATACTGTGAATGATAAAAAAATAATGATATTAGGGGAAAAGCAGGAAACCAAACCTATGGCCGATCACGCAGCACTGGATTTCCTGTACAACAGATCAAGGGAAAAATAACAACCTATATGGAATTAGCATACAGATACGACGTAATACCTACGCCGGAACAGGTAATTGAGCTTTATGGAAATGCAGGTTTGCCGCGGCCTATACATGACCGGGAAAGGATTAAAGTAATGTATGAAAGCTCAAACCTGGTAGTAACTGCATGGGATAATGATAAGCTGGTTGGTGCAGCCCGTTGTATTACAGATTGGGTATGGAGCACCTACCTGGCCGACCTGGCAATAAGATCAGATTACCAGAAACTAGGTATTGGAAAAAAGCTGGTGGATCTGGTGCAGGAAAAGGTAGGTGAGCAAACGATGATCCTGTTACTCTCTGTACCTACTGCCATGGAATACTATCCCAAAATAGGCTTCACGAAAGATGACCGGAGCTTTATAATCCCCCGTAAAAAATAATGCCCTCAGCTCATTCCCGGGAAATGCTTCAGGTTCCTGCGGAATGTTTTTGCATTTTCTTTACTGTCCTGCACAGCCCATACCGCCATTTCATACAACACCGGCTTTAAGGCCAGTCCCGATCTTGTAAGGCTGTAGGTAACATGCGGAGGTACTACCGGCATGGCTTTCCGGGTTAGCAGCTTATCTGCTTCCAGCTGTTTCAGGTGCTGGATCAGCACTTTTTCTGTAATGGCAGGAATGGCTTTCCGCAGATCACTGTACCGTTTACTGCCGGATAATAGCTGGAATAAAATAATGGGTTTCCAATACCCGCCTATCTTTTCCATTACATAGGTAACCGGGCATTCCTCAAATGCACTCTTTTTATTTTCCTGGATGGTGGAGCTTTCTTTTACCTTGGTCATAGCTACATACTTTAGGGTAAGTACTTGTACAAAAGTAAGTACAAATTTACTTTTGTTGCAGTAAAATTTAAGCTATGAACATTACTATTACAGGATCGCTGGGCAATATAGGCCGGCGCCTTACGGAAACATTAACTGCAAAAGGACACCGGGTAAGGGTGGTAAGTCAGGACCCCGGTAAAACAGCCGCCATTGAAGCGTTAAACGCCATCCCGGTTATAGGCTCTATAGAAGATGCTGATCTTTTATTACGCGCATTTGAAAATGCAGATGCCGTATTTACCATGATACCGCCTAACTACACTTCCAAAGATCTCCGGGCTTATATGAAGGCAGCCGGCGAAAGGTATGCCAATGCCATTGCGCAAACCGGCGTACAGCACGTGGTGAACCTGAGCAGCATTGGCGCGCATATGCCTGATGGTCCCGGGCCTGCCGGCGCTAACCATTATGTGGAAGCCAGGCTGAATGCTTTAAAAGATATCCATGTATTACACCTGCGGCCCGGTATGTTCTATACCAATTTCTTTGGCGCAATGGGGATGATAAAACATCAGCATATTATCGGCAATAACTTTGATGCTACGGTAAATATGGTGTTGTCGCACCCGGCAGATATTGCAGCTGCTGCTGCGGAGGCATTGGATACCCTGAATTTTACCGGTAAGCAGGTATGTTATATAGCCGGTGATGAAAAGAACGGCGGCCAGATAGCAGCTGCATTAGGGGAAGCTATTGGTAAGCCAAACCTGCAATGGATGGGCTTTTCTGACGAAGATATGTTACAGGGTATGCTGCAGAATGGTTTGTCGGAGGAAATGGCCAGGGTATACATCCTTGAAATAGGTGTTGCTTTGCGCAGCGGTATTTTACTGGATGATTACCGCAAACACCAGGATACTGCTTTTGGAAAAGTGCAGCTGGCAGATTTTGCACAGGAGTTCGCAGGAGTATATAAAAACGTATAGCCATATACAATGCACATTTGCTATCTTTATTTCAAATCAAGGAACAATGGTAGCATTCTTAGGCATGGGCCTTTTAGGGGCCAACTTTGTAAGAGCAATGATCAGGAAGGGCGGGCAGGTGCAGGTTTGGAACAGAACTGCATCTAAAGCCACTGCGCTGGAAGCAGATGGCGCCAAAGCATTTGCAGAAGTAGCTGACGCTGTACGCGGTGCAGACGTGATCCATATTGTTGTTAAGGATGATGCCGCAGTAAACGAAGTGCTGGCCAATGCCAGCGCAGGTTTTAAACCCGGCGCCATCATTATTGATCACACCACCACTTCTGCAGAAGGCGCTATACAAAGAACCAAAGACTGGAAAGCACGCGGTTTTACCTACCTGCATGCACCGGTATTTATGGGCCCGCAAAATGCGCTGGAAAGCACCGGTTATATGCTGGTATCCGGTGACCAGGAAGTAATTAAAAAGCTGGAACCGGCTTTGTCTCAGATGACCGGTAAGGTCATCAACTTTGGAGCGGAAGAAGGCCGGGCCGCTGGTATGAAGCTCATTGGCAATCTATTCCTGGTAAGCTTTACGGCAGGTATTGCAGATACGCTTTCATTGGCAAAAGCATTGAACATACCGCTGGGCGATATATCTACATTGTTTGATTCCTGGAACCCCGCTGCTATGCTGCCTGCACGGCTGAAAAGAGTATCGAGCGGCAAATACGATCAGCCTTCCTGGGAATTGAATATGGCCCGGAAAGATACTGGCTTGTTCATGGAAGCAGCTGCAAAAGGCGGTACTCACTTAGCCGTGATACCCGCCATTGCCAAAGAAATGGACCGCTGGATTGAAAAAGGGCATGGAAATGACGACTGGACGGTGATCGGCAAGGATGCCGTTTCCTAAAAATATGAAGAAAGCCGCATCTGCACCAGATGCGGCTTTTTCTTTAAGATGGTTTGCCGTATTTCAACAGCACCATACTGCTTTTATAACCGGTAGCAACAATTAAAGAGAAAGGCAGCGGGCCTGTTAAGCTGCTGAAGACAGATAACCCATCTCCAATAGCTACGGGATTAACCACCAGGTGCAGCTCATCAACCAACCCGGCTTTTAGGAGCGAGCCGGCAAAGGTAACACCGCCATAAGCAATGATATTCTTACCCGTGGCCTGTTTCAGCTGATTAACTTTTTCCGCAAGATCGCCTTTGGCAAGCACTGTATTTTCCCATTCGGATCTTTGCAGCGTTTTGGTGAATACCACTTTTTGCGCCTGGGTAATATAACCGGCAAACCGTGCCTGTGGATTACCGGTTTGTTTTGCCATACCGGCCCAGTGGTGAATGAAACCCTCTGTTGCCATTTTCCGGCTAAGCAGTATGCAATCAACAGACGCTGTCAGATCCGTATGGTATTGCTGCAGCTCCGCATCCCAGTTCCAGTCATTGCCCCAGTTCCATAACATCCAGCTGGCGCCGCCGTCTTTGCCGGCCATGTAGCCATCTACAGATGTTTGTACTTGCAGTATTAGCTTTCTCATGATCCTCAATTTGTTTATGATACAAATGTAGGCTGCCTGCCGGTGCCCCTGGGCGGGTGAATGAGACATTAAAGGGGGGGCTTTGTGTCATGCCGCTGCTTTGCTTATCATGATGAAAAGAATCCTTAATGCTGCACCGGGTAAGGCCCTTCAGAAAAATCTTCTGCATGATACCCTTTAGCGCCGATCAGCTTTGCCATAGGGCTTCGCAGATCGGTAGTTGTTTTTAAGCGTTCCATCAGGTAATGAAAATCATATTTAGGCTGCCAGCCCAGCTCCCTGCGCGCTTTTTCATTTACATATACACGGTCCAGGCTGGGATGCATGCGCCAGCCGTGCTGCTGGTATAAGGCGGCATACTCCGGCACATACTTTTCTACCACCTGCGGCGCATGATCGCGCAGCGCCTGCATATCGCCGGGCTGAAAAGGGGTGGTGGCGCTGATAATATATTTGCCGAAACCAATATCCTTTGCACGCGGAGCTGCTGTTATGTGCGCGCTCACTGCATCTTCAATATCCACCCGGCGAAAAAGGTATTCGTTTGTTTTCAGGTTAGCATCCGCATAAGCATCGCGCATGCCCTTGTGATCATCTTCTTCCGGGAAAAAGCGGGACGTACGCAACACAAGGCAGGGCAGCTTATAGTTGCGGTAAAACAGCTGACAAAGATCTTCTGCAGCGGCCTTGGTAACACCATAAATATTTTTAGGAACCGGTGTAACCGTTTCCGTTATCCAGGCAGCCGGCTCGCCAGCCGGTGGTACCAGCGCATCGCCAAAAACACTGGTAGTGCTGGTGAACAGAAAACTTTCCACTCCCGCGGCAACAGATTCCTGTAAGAGATTGAGCGTACCTGTAATGTTGGTATCAATGAACTGCTGCAGGCTATGCGTACCCACATGTGGTTTATGCAGGGTAGCGGTATGAAAAACAGTTTGTACGCCCTGCATACAGCTTTTCACGAAATCACGATCCACAATAGAACCGGTATGCGTAGTAAAAGGAGAGGCTAGTATGTCCAGGCTAATCACTTCATACTGCATATCCCGCAGGGTGCGCACCAGCGCTTCACCCAGGTGACCGGCGCTTCCGGTAACTAAAACTTTCATAACTACAATATCAGATTAGGTTTAAAAAATGACGCAGCCTGTAAGATAAAAAAAATCGGGATGGACTTTTAACTGCAGTACAACCGCAGGAGAATTGCTTTAGCATTTGATTTTCAAATATTCATATAAATAGGCAAATATTTGATTTTATCTATACACAAACGATTGCAATTAAAAATATTTGTAAATATTAAGTTGGTTTATTAATTTACGTTGCATTACGAGCGCACTGTGTAAAATTCCATGGATCTTTAATTGTACTGTTTTTAGCAATCACGTCATCGCATAAGCCATATCCGTATTAGATCATTCTTTAAACCAAAACCAAATCCTCTAACCACACAAATCCCTTTTTTTTCTTATGAAGAAACACATGAATTCCCGCTTGCTGGGCATCAGCCTGCTGTTGTCTGCATCCATCCTGTTTAGCTGTACCAAACAGGGCGCTACCGGTAAAGATACGATCGACAAAATGGAGGTAAGCCCTGTGGCGCTGGCCGCCCCGGCTATTACTTCTTTCGTGCACCCAGGCGTTTTAAACACACAGGCCAGCCTGGATTATATCGGCAGCCAGGCCAATGGTGGCGATGCTGCCCGTTTAGCGTCTTACCAGAAAGTGCTGGACTACGTTAACAAGTATTCTGTACCCACTTCTTTTTACGCCACAGTAGTAGTAGGTTCCAACGGCGCTACATCACCCTCCAAAAGCCAGATCCGGCGCGATGCGGAATTAGTATATGGGTTAGCGTTACGCTGGGCTAAAACCGGTACTGATACGTATGCTAAGCAGGCTATCCAGATCTTAAACGGCTGGTCTTACACATTTAAGAACTACGCCTTATTAAATTCCAGCACCAATGCCCTGCAGCCTGCGCTGGAAGCCTCCTGGACAACGCCCAGCTTTGTAGCTGCGGCAGAGATCATCCGCTATTACAAACCGTTTGGCAAATCCTCCGGCTGGTCTGATGCAGACATTGCGCAGTTCTCTAACTACCTGAACAACGTTAAGAATAACTATATCAACAAATGCCCGGTTTACAATAATAACTGGAACGCTTCTGCTGCCTATGCAAAAATGGCGATCGGCATTTTCCTGAACAGTGTTACGGTATACCAGAATGGTTATAACGACCTTGTGAAATACCTGCCCATTATTGTTAAATCGGATGGCTCTATTCCTGAGCTGTGCGACCGCCAGGATTGCGTGCACTTCCAGTATTCTTTAACGGCTTTTGCTTATGGTGCGGAGCTGGCGCGTATCCAGGGGGATAATGGTATTTACACCTACAACTCAAACCTGATCAGCCTGGGGTATAACTTTATGCGCGCGGCTTATAACCGCAGCACCGGCTGTAACTATTGTACTACTTCCAGCCCTGTATTCCCGGGTACAGAAGTAGCGTACAATTATTACAAAACCAGCAACCTGGAATATTTAAGGAATTTGCAGGACCCGCTGAGCGTGCCGAATGATAATACCTTCTTAGGTTTTACTACTTATACGCATTTTAACGTACCGCTGTAACCGTAAGCGGAGATTAATACATAGTGAAAAAATGGGAATGGTTAGGTGGCGTATGCCGCTTAATTGTTCCCATTGCTTTTTTGTAACAATTAAAGGGGTGGCAGTTTGAATTTTTGGCTGCTTTCTTCTGCCTCTTTGAGGTGCAGGGCAATATAGGTATCCAGGTCATATATAGGCCTTCCCATCAGTATTGTTATCGGAGTAGCCTGGGTTGGTTTGCGAAAAAAAGATCTTGGTAGCTCCAACAAATTCATATAAGGAACATTAAATGATGAAAGTACAAAATTACAGGTCCAATTTTTGTTACTTTTCGCTTCAAATCCTAATCACCAGCATGAAGCATATCCTTACACTTTTTATCATCATTATCCTGGCCGCCAGCTGTAACACATCTACCAATACCAATGATCAATCAGATACTACCCATACCACTCCTGCACCGGTAACAAAAGAAAAACCCTCCGCCTTTACCGGCCCTATGATCGGTGAAAGAATAAACGGCCCCGCCAATATCCGCAGCAGCGCTAATGGAGAAGTGATCTTTTCTTTAAACGATCACACCCTGGTTAACAGTACTGAAGGCAAAAACGGCTGGTATAATATTGGCTTGCTCGCAGAGCTGCCGAATGACGCTTATGGTACGGATACCCTCCATAAAGGACACAAGATCATAGTAGATGGTAAGGTGGTAGGTGAAATATTAAAAGACATACCGGTTAGTACCAGCACCACTACAAAGAAAACCTGGGCAGAGCTGACCGGCTACACTTACAAGGATAACCTGTATCCCGCATCCATTATAGAAAATGAATTGGAGGATTATCTAAGCAAGATAACAGACCGTTCCCTTAAAACTATGCAGCCCTTTATCAGCAACTTTAAGCTGGAAAAAGATGACCGCATGCCGCCTTTCATTACCTATTTCAACTATGAGAACTGGATGGATGATCCTTCGCCGTTAATGCGCATACAATTGGTATTTGAAAAAGATCAGTTAATAGGTATCGTACATTCGCGGAACATTCATATACCCAGTACCACCAATGCAGCACTGGAAAGGGATTTCCAGGTAGCTTTTTATAATGACATTCCGCAGGAAACACAACAAAAATTTATAAAGGCATTTAATACATTCATGCAGGGGGTTGACTAAGCCAGCTACCTGGCTGTAGTTAAACTGTTCACTTCCGGACATTGCCCTTATTACAAGCGGACAGTTTGTTGTATATCTATATCTTCAAGTAATTGGTTTTTAAGTGAATGGAAAGATGGCATTTTCTTGGTGCTGCCATCCGGATCAAACCAATAGTTATGCTTACCACCCATTTCAAAGCCACCACGCGCAGTCTCTGGAAAAACAAAACCTATAGCTTCCTGAACATCTTTGGGCTGGCAATAGGGATGGCCTGCGCAGGACTGATCTTTTTATGGGTGGAAGATGAAATGACCTTTGATAATTTCCATGAAAAACAGGACCGGCTGTACATTACCAAGGTAAACTCCGACATGGACAATGGGGTGAGCACCCATACCTCTACCCCAGGAGTTATGGGACCGGCCCTGAAAGCGGAGCTGCCTGGTATTGCCAATACCTGCAGGTATACGGAAGAAGGGGCCAGCCTGTTGTTTACCGTTGGCGATAAACCATTGTATGCCACCGGCCGGTATGCAGAAGCTTCATTGTTTGATATGTTTACCCTGCCTTTTGTGCAGGGCAATCCCAAAACCGCTTTTACGCAGCTCTATTCTTTAGTGATCACAGAAAAGACAGCACGTAAATTTTTTGGAACAGAAAAAAATGCGCTGGGTAAAACCGTACGGGTGAACAGGGAGCAGGATTATGTGGTCACTGGTGTGCTGAAAGACCTGCCAGCCAATTCCACGCTGCGGTTTGAGTGGATAGCCCCCTTTGAGATCTATTACCGCAAAAGCCCCTGGGCGCAGCGCTGGGACAATAGCTGCCTTACAACCTTTGTAGAATTAAAACCCGGGGTAACGGCTGCATCTGTAGATAAGCTGCTGTATAATTATATAAAACAAAAAGTACCGGGCGCCAACACGCATCCCTTTTTATTTAATATGCATAACTGGCGTCTGTACGGGGAGTTCAGGAATGGCAAACCCACAGGTGGCGGGCGTATTACCTATGTGCGCCTGTTTGCCACTATTGCCTGGATCATTTTATTTATTGCCTGTATTAATTTCATGAACCTGGCTACTGCCCGCAGTGAAAAGCGCGCGCGGGAAGTAGGCGTCCGCAAGGTGCTGGGCGTAGGTAAAAGCGGACTGGTGCTGCAGTTTATGAGTGAGGCTTTGGCCATGGCCTTTATATCAGCAGTTGCAGCGGTGTTGATCATGGCGCTGTTCTTACCTGCATTTAATACACTGGTGCAAAAAGAGCTGGTATTAGGGCTACGGCAGCCTTTACACATAGCTGCTTTACTGGGGATTGCCCTGGTATCCGGAATAGTGGCGGGCAGTTATCCGTCGTTTTATTTATCCTCTTTTAACCCGGTGGCAGTATTAAAAGGATTGCAGGCCAAAACAGGCAGCGCCGCCTTTATCCGTAAGGGGTTGGTAATAATACAGTTCACAATGTCTATTATGCTGATCATTGGCACCATTATCATTTACCAGCAGATCCAGCATGTAAAACACCGCAACCTGGGTTTCAATAAGGATAACCTGATCCAGATGAATTTGCAGGGCGATATGCTGAAGAATTTTCCCTTAATTAAACAGGACCTGTTAAATACCGGCGTAGTAACCAATGTTTCGGTTGCTGATCATGAAACCATTTATGGTGGTAATAATACCACTGGTCTTGACTGGCCGGGTAAATCACCGGGCAGCCAGATCCTGGTATCCCAAAGGGTAGTAAGCCCGGAGTATGTAAATGTAGCAGGTATGCAGCTGGTTGACGGCAGGGACTTTAAACCTACGGACGTAGTGGAAATGACGCCGGATTTTGAACCTAAGGATTCTACAATAAAATACTTTAACATCCTGGTAACGGAGTCCATGGCCAAACTGCTGGGCGAAGGCAGCGCAATTGGCAAAACCATGTTAATGCCTGGTGATAAACCCAACCAAAACTTTAACCTGCGCGTAATAGGTGTGGTAAAAGATTATGTATATGGCAATATGTATGGCAAGCCTGATCCGGTTGTGTTTTTCTGCCTTCCACAGTTCACCACGTTAATGTATGTACGCATTAAACAGCATAGTGATACAGAAGCTGCGCTGGACAAAATTGCCGGCGTAATGAAAAAAGATAATCCCGATTACCCGTTTGAGTATGGCTTTGTAGATGGGCAGTTTAATGATATGTTCATGAGCGAAATGCTGATCAGCAAGCTGTCCAGGGTATTTGCAGTATTAGCCATCCTGATCTCCTGCCTGGGATTATTTGGATTAGCCGCCTATACGGCAGAACGCCGTACCAAGGAAATAGGTGTCCGCAAAGTGCTGGGCGCCAGCACATTTAATATTACCCGCCTTTTATCCAGGGGCTTTTTACGGCTGGTGATCGTATCGGCTGTAATTGCATTCCCTCTAACCTGGTGGATCATGAATAGCTGGCTGCAGCAATACAGCTACCGCATCAGCATTCAGTGGTGGGTGTTTATAATGGCGGGCGTGCTGGCTATGATCATTGCGCTGGGTACTATTAGTTTCCAGTCTGTTAAAGCAGCATTGGCCAATCCCATAAAAAGCTTACGCTCCGAGTAGACCGGCCTGTCATCCTAAAAGAAATGCCCGGTATCCGTCAGGATCACCGGGCATTTAAATATATACCTGTTGGATGATTACAAGACTAGCTCCGTTAAATTATCTATCACTTCCGGGCCCAGTTTCTGGTACTGGAAAGGGGAGCAGCCTGCAAACTCTTTAAAGGAGCGGATAAAGTGCGACTGATCCGCATAATCATTTTCAAAAGCAATATCAGACAGCTTATCAAACTGGTTACGCTTCAGCTGTTCCAGCGATGCCTGGAAACGTGCAATGCGCGAGAACAGCTTGGGCGGTATGCCTACATGCTGTTTGAATTTACGCTCAAAGCTTCTTTCAGACAGCTGTAATGTTTCCCGTAAAGTAATAAGCGACACACTGCCTTTTGACTGTATAATGCTGGACAACGCAAACTGCATGGCATTATCCGCATCGCGGTTTTGTTTGTGGAGCAGCGCAGTAATATAGGAGCAGATAACGTCCACCTGGCCATAGATACCGGCTGCATTGGAAACCTGGTTAAGCAGGGAAAAACCATGTTCGCCCGCCAGCTCATCCAGGTTTAAACAGGTATCAGTTAGGGCTTCTGCATTCAGTCTGAATATTGCGTTTAATGCATTCGGCTGAAAGAAAATGCCGATGGTGCTGAACTGCCCTTTCAGGCTAAGCGCCGCGTGCGTAGTTGCCTGTCCGTATAAGATGATGTTAGGCAGCTGTTTATCATTCTGGTAAATAACCCCCTTTTCCGGTTGCTGGAACAGCAGCCCGGGACAGCCATCCGCCATGGTCCGGAATGATTTGGAAGTATCATCGGCCGCATCGCTTTCCAGGGCCCAGAACGTGCGTATATAGGCTTTCAGATGGTCGGGAGGAGGTATCTGTTGGAATTGCATTTTAGTTCAGAATAGGCTTATACAAATATAACAATTCCAGGGTAAAATGGAATGTCGTGATCTCCCCCTTACAATGTCGTATTCACAGACCTTCTAATTTCAACCGGCAAAGTAGCTTTACATCATCAAACCAAACGAAATTTTTTAAACTTTTAAAACATACTAACATGACAACTTTAACAGCCACCACAAAAGCAAAAAGCATCCGTAAAGACAAAGTGATCTATTGGATCTTCACTTCCTTATTTGTATTGCTGGATGCGGTACCTGCCGCCGTATGGTTCAATTCACCCATGGCAAAAGAAGGGATCCGCAGCATGGGTTTCCCTGCATACTTTGGCGTAGAATTAGGTATTGGTAAGATCATCGGCGGCATTCTGCTGATACTGCCTATGATCCCTGCACGATTCAAAGAATGGGCTTATGTTGGATTTGGTATTTCACTCATCTCTGCCATGATTGCCAATATTGTTGTAGTTGGGCCGGCAATGGGTATTATGCCGCTGGTAGGTTTAGCCATCCTCACCGTGTCTTACATTTACTTTCATAAGACCCGGGAAACTGGTTTTTAATATTCAGCCATCATTCTTAACCTGCAGCCATGAACATTCTACTCACTATCGTTCTTATTATTGTTGCACTGGTAGCGCTCCTGTTAATTGTAGCACTATTTAGCAAAAAGAGCTACACTGTAGCGCGGGAGATCACTATCCGCCAGCCTAAACAAACTGTTTTCAACTACATCCGTTTCATTAAGAACCAGGACAACTACAACAAATGGTCTATGGCCGATCCGGATGCAATAAAAACTTATACCGGTACCGATGGGAATGCAGGGTTTATCTACGCCTGGGATAGTAAGGTAAAGAATGTTGGCAAAGGAGAGCAGGAAATAAAAGGTATTACAGAAGGAGACCGCATAGACCTGGAGCTACGTTTTGTAAGACCCTTTGAGGGCGTGGCTTTCGGGAATATAAGCACTACTGCGCTGGCAGAGGATCAGACAAAAGTAAAATGGAGCTTCAGCAGCAGCATGAAATACCCCATGAACATTATGCTGTTATTAATGAACCTCGAAGGAATGTTAGGCAAAGACCTTGAAATTAGTTTAATGAACCTTAAAACTGTACTCGAGCGGTAGTAATTAATAATGAAGAATGAATAATTAATAATCGGGGATGCCGTTAGTACACGTGAAATTTGCATTACAATTTAGAAAATGCAGTTGATGTACATGACATATTTGAAATGCGTTCTCCATTATTAATTATTCATTATTAATTTAATAGCGCGTGATATTTTTTCAGGCCCTTCCTATGCCCGCTTTGAAAACGGGCGGACAGGCTGGGAGTTCCCGGAACTGTTCTATATAAAACATACGGCCCGGGTAAAGGATGTTGTGCTGCGCACCCCGGGCTGGAAGATGTATACAAAGCAATAGCAGCGCCACAAAATGCAGGGGCGCCAGTGAACAGCCGCAGTAATGATTTTGGCTTGCTGTTATATGATCATGATAGCCGGGGATATTTCAGCTCAGACAGGCGGGGGAATGATGATGTTTACAGATTTTCGCCCGTGAGCAGTGCGCAGTGACGCAGGCATACTGCCTGTACAAATGACAAACAGCAAGGCCGAACAGCGGCGCAAAGCCATAGCCTGCGCCCACTGTTTTACCTCATATACCTTTTTAGCTTACATGTTTGCCTACTACTTTTGCCAGTTCAAACATAGAGATCTGGCTCTTACCTTCAAAAATCCCTTTCAGCTTATCATCGGCATTGATCATGCGTTTGTTCTGCTGATCCTGCAGGCCATGCGCCTTAATATAATCCCAGATTTTTTTGATGATCTCTGTTCTTGGCAAAGGTTGGCTGCCTACAACTGCAGCTAATGCAGGGCTGGGCGTAAGCGGGGCCATTAAACCTGTATTGCTTTTCTTAGCGGCAGTTTTGGGGGCAGCAGCTTTCGCTGTTGCTTTTTTAGCAGGCGTTTCCTTGGTAGCTGATTTAGCTGTTTTTGCCATAGTAATATTTAATTTAAGCGTTAATAATTAAAAACCGTTCAATAATTAAGACAGCCGGCTTTTCTATAAACTAGCCTGTGCAGCTTAAATTATGCCAATTAACCATTTATCGGCGGAAATAACGAAAGCGGTGGTCATCATCGTCCATAATAAAAGCATCTTTTTCACTGATAAAACCGGGCTGATGGGCTGTTAGCTCAATACCGCCGGGATCTTACCCGGAAAGGGGGCCTTCTTTTGCAATCACCGGGCAATGTAACCGGAATTTATACAACCTGTAAAGGAACTATTACATTACAACCCTTTTTTTGATCTTTTGTTGAGGTCACACCACAAAAAAATTTTAAAATTCTTCCTGCGCATACTGACATAAGGCTGTCACTCCCCCTGTGTTACTTCGTATTGTCAAACAGATTATTAAACTTTAAAACCCTTTAATCATGGCAACCAATACCACTTTTTCCGCTCCTGCACAGGTTATCAGCCCCGAAGAGCTGCTGCAGCACTGGCAGGGACACCGTCAATTAACCCGCCGCGTCATTGTTGCATTTCCCGAAGATAAGCTTTTCAGCTATTCCATTGGCGGTATGCGCCCATTTGCCGGCCTGGCAGAAGAACTAACCGGCCTGGCAAGCGGCGGAATTAAAGGTGTTGCCACGGGTAAATGGCCGCAGATCAATGAGCTGGAGCATCATTCCGAAAAACCTTTGCCGGCCACCAAAGAAGAAATATTAAAGCAGTGGGATGAGGTGACCGCGGAAATAGAAGCGCTCTGGCCGCAGATCTCCCCGGAACGCTTTCACGAAGTGGAAAAAGCTTTTGGGATGTACGAAGGCCCCATTTACGCTAACTTTTTATACCTGGTGGATAATGAAATTCACCACCGCGGCCAGGGTTATGTGTACCTGCGATCCCTGGGCATTGAACCGCCGCCATTCTGGGACCGTTTTTAATATATCCTAAAACACCGGGTTTACCACCTGGTGTTTTTTTTATCCCCAATATTATTATCCGGTTGCACTTTTTTATCTAATATTGCCCTGGCCAGTAAAATACCGGTAAAACCTATAGAAAGACCCAGCTGTTATGGATCACGGATAAAACTGCGCCGCTAACTGTACCCGTATGAAAAACAACGCCACATAAACCAGGATCGTAAAATGTATACTGTAGCAATAACCTGAAACAGGAGCCAATACAAGTAATAATGTCCAAGGTGATCATGTATGTCATATGCTTATCTGGTCATCCTATAACAGGCCCTTCAATGTGAAGGAATTGTTAAGGCTGGGGGATAGCTTTTTGACACACGTATTACCATAGGGGAAAATGACGACAATTGATATTATAGCTACTGAACCAAAAACGGACCAACAAGATCTATCAGATTCAAAGCAATCCTTAACAATTAAATGAAATGAAGAAAATGTACGCTTTATCATTAAAGCCATTTTGCCGTACAGCTGTCAAAGCAACCTTTGTGTTGTTATGGGTAATGCTGTTGGGAATTACATCCTATGCCCAGCGCACAGATGGCACCATTAAAGGTATCGTTACGGACGAAAACAATGCACCGCTGCCCGGTGTAACCGTGTCGGTAAAAGGCACTAACCGGGGCACCACCACCAACGCCAACGGCGCCTACACGCTTACTGTGAACGGACCCGATGAGGTGTTGCTGTTCTCTTTAATGGGATCCGTACCCAAAGAAGCAAAAGCAGAAAATAAAAAAGTAATTAACATTACCCTGGTAACAGATACCAAACAATTAAAAGATGTAGTGGTAATTGGTTATGGTACCGCCAGTAAAAAAGATGTAACGGTATCCATCACCACTATTAAGTCGGAAGAGTTTAACCAGGGCGTATTAACCAGCCCCGCAGAATTACTGCAGGGTAAAGTAGCCGGTTTGAACGTAACCAAAAGCGGTGACCCCAACCAGGCGCCTGCCGTGGTATTAAGGGGCCCCTCCACCATCCGTACTACCGGTGGCGCTATGGAACCCTTTTATGTAATTGATGGTGTACCCGGCGCTTCTATTGACCTGCTGGCGCCTGCAGATATTGAAAGCATTGATGTGCTGAAAGATGCCGCTGCCACTGCTATTTACGGTGCACGTGCCTCCAACGGCGTAATTATGGTAACTACCAAAAGAGCCAAACCCGGACAAACAAGGCTGAATTACAGTGCCTACGGCGCTATGGAAGAAGTATCCAAAGAAATTGATATGCTGAGCGCAGACGAGCTGCGTGGTTACCTGGCCAAGAACGGCCAAACCCTGATCCCTGTTCTGAATGATGACGGCTCCAGCACCAACTGGCAGGCCCTCACCAAAAGAAAAGGGTATTCAATGAACCATAATATTTCTTTTGGCGGCGCCACAGCCAACACCGATTATGGCGGCAGCGTAAACTATCTGAAAAATAATGGTGTGCTGAAGAATAGTTCCCTGGAACGTACCACTGTAAGAGGTTTCCTGACACAACGTTTCTTCAGTAACCGTTTAAAATTAGGCGTTACCGTTACTAACAGCCATACTAAAGGCGACGACATCGTACAGCCGCAGGTATTATCCAACCGCCTTTTTTACCTGCCAACAGTAAGCCCGTTCAATAAAGACGGTTCTTATAAAGAATATTATGCCCGTACCGGTAGCGGCACTTTAAACCCGCTGTCCCTGATCGATAATAACTTCATTAAAACAGATGATAACAAAACACTGATCAACGGACTGGTACAGGTAGACATTATAAAAGGCCTGAAATATACCCTGTCCGCATCTACCCAACGGGATGAATACAACTATAACAGCTACTACAACCGCTTTTCCGGTCTGGCAGTGAACTTTAACGGTTTGGCTACCCGTAAATCATATCTGAACACCAGCACCGTACTGGAATCCTATTTCAATTACGACCGCGAATTTGGGCAGCATACCCTGCGCCTGTTAGGTGGTTACACCTATCAGCAGGACCGTAGCAATGATGGTTTCGGGATCACTACGCAGAACTTCTCCAATGATAACCTGACGTATAATAACCTGTACCTCTCCAACCCGTCCAATACTTCGCAGATCGCATTTGATAACAACCCGATCTCCACCCTGCGCCTGATCTCTTATTATGCACGTGTGCAGTATGCCTATGCAGATAAATACCTGTTCCAGGCATCCCTGCGTAATGATGGCTCTTCTGCATTTGGTGTGAACAACCGCTGGGGGTATTTCCCGGCCATCTCTGCCGGCTGGAATATCAGCAATGAAGAATTTATGAAGAATATACGGGCTATCAGCTTCCTGAAATTAAGGGTAGGTTACGGAGCCTCCGGTAACAGCGCCGGCTTCAACGCCTTCTCTTCGCTGCTGGTATATGGTTCATCCGCCAGTCCCAAGTTCCTGTATAACGGTAATGTTACCAATTCCATTGGCCCGGTACGTAATGACAATCCTGACCTGAAATGGGAAAGCACCGCTACTACCAACATCGGCCTGGACTTCGGTCTTCTGAAAGACCGTATCAATGGTTCT
The DNA here is from genome assembly GCF_019091455.1 of Chitinophaga sp. GbtcB8. GTDB lineage: Bacteria > Bacteroidota > Bacteroidia > Chitinophagales > Chitinophagaceae > Chitinophaga. Next base: position 40,159 of record NZ_JAGXJN010000015.1, on the reverse strand, counting down.
GTGGATTATTATATCAAGAAAACATCTGACCTGATCTATGATCAGTACCCGGTTTCCACTACCCAGTATTTTGTACCTACCTATACCGCAAACGTAGGCAGCATTAAGAACAGTGGTATAGAGCTGGTGATCAACGCCGTGCCGGTAAGAACCAAGAGCTTTACCTGGAAAACCTCCGTTAACCTGGCGCACAACAAGAATTCGATCGAAAAATTATCGAACGATAAATTCACCATCAACTACATTCAAACCGCGCAGCTGGGTGGTAAAGGCCAGTCAGGTAACTACAGCCAGATCATTCTGCCCGGTGAGGCCCTGGGTACCTTTAACCTGTGGCATTATGTAGGTAAGAATGAGAATGGCGTAAGCTCTTATGAAAATGCAGACGGGAAAGTGATCGCCACACAGCCGCTGACCACTGATGCAAGGATTGCCGGTAACGCCCAGCCATCCCTTATTTACGGCTGGACCAACACCTTCTACTACAAAAGTTTTGACCTGAACTTCCTGGTGCGCGGCGTAACCGGTAACAAAATACTGAACGCTACCCTGGCAGGTTTAAACAACCCGGTAGATTCCAAGATCCAGAACATTCCCACTTTTACCTTACAGGAATCTTACAAGGATATTAATGCCTACCTGATCTCTGACCGTTTCCTGGAAAGTGGTTCGTACCTGCGTATGGATAACGTTACTTTAGGTTACACCTTCAAACCGCATACACAATCTGTAAAAAGCATCCGCTTTTATGTATCCGGTAATAACCTTTTTGTGATCACCAAATACCGTGGTGTGGATCCTGAGATTAACATCGGCGGCGTTACCCCCGGTATTGATAACAACAACTTCTATCCTAAAACACGCACTTATATCATAGGGGTATCCGCTGCGTTTTAACGGAGGCAGATTAAAAAAGTAACTACAAAAATATTAACGGATGAAAAGAATATATTTGATCATAACAGCACTGGCGGCGCTTGTATCCATCAGTGGCTGTCGCAAGCTGGATGTGGATGTTGAGTCGCAGTACGTAGGCGGCAACTTCCCGGAAACATCCTCAGATTATGCCGCTTTGCTGGGTACCATGTACTCCAACCTGTCATCTAATTACGCCATTAACTACTGGCGTATGCAGGAGCTGTCAACAGACGAAGCTATTATTCCTGCACGCGATGGTAACTTTGATGATGGTGGCCAGTACCGCCAGTGCCACTACCACACCTGGACCATTGACCACCCATATGTAACCGGTATATGGCAATGGGGTTTTGGCGGTATTAATAACTGTAACCGCCTGGTTAGCGTGCTGGCCGGCTCCAAGCTGGATGATGCCACCAAAGCATCTTTAACAGTGGAAGTAAGGGCTATGCGCGCATTGTACTACTACTTTATGATGGATACCTATGGTAATGTGCCGCTGATCACTACTTTCCCGGTAGATACCCTGCCCAGTACACAGCCGCGTGCTACCGTATTTGCCTATATTGAATCAGAGCTGAAGGCCATTGCACCATCACTGCCTTCCAAAAGCAATAACGCAGCTACTAACCTGCTGCAGTATGGCCGTCCTACTAAAGCTATGGCATTTGCGCTGCTGGCAAAATTGTACCTGAACTCCGTAACGTATACCGGTATAGACCGTTATAAGGATGTAGTGGCCATGGCCGACAGCATTCAGTCAAACACCAACTACGCGCTGGACCACAATTTTCGTGATATTTTCCTGCCTAATAATGGTCCGCAGATCAACGAAACCATTTTTGCGGTGCCTTATGATCAGCAGATCCCCGGCAACCAGTTCACCCGTTTTGGGTTTTACTATTACCTGGTACAGGCATACGGTTTTAACGTAGGTTTAAGTATTGCCATGAGCACTACGCCTGAGTTTTATGACCGCTTTAATATACCCGGCGATGCCCGCACCCAAACCTGGCTGGCAGGCCCGCAGTTCTACCCGGATGGTGCAGGCGGTTTCACAAACCAGCCGGTATTGTACCCTGATGACGGCACGCAGATCATAATTTATAAACCGCTTATACTGGTACCCGGCAAACCTATGGATATTGGTAACACACGTCTTAGCCAGGCCTCCGGCGTACGTTCTATCAAATACTACCCGGATCCTGCCATCACACAGGCAACCCGCCTGAATGGGAATGATGTGCCGGTATTCCGCTTGGCCGATGTGCTGCTGATGAAAGCAGAAGCCATTTTACGCGGCGCTCCTGCAACTGCGGTGAACGGGGAAGTACAAACGCCGCTTATACTGGTGAACAAGCTGCGCACCCGCGCCGGCGCTCAGCAGGCTACCAGTGTAGACCTGCAGGCTATCCTGGACGAGCGTGCACGCGAGCTTTCATGGGAAGGCTGGCGCCGCCAGGACCTTATCCGCTTTGGCCAGTTTGAAACGGAATATCCTTTGCCGAACGATAACCTGAGCATGAATAAAGATGTAACCCGTCGTATTTATCCTATACCTATCACGGAGATCAGGTTAAACACAAACCTGAGACAAAATCCGGGATATCCTAACTAACTTTGTTGAAACCTGTAGCCGGCCTGTAACAACAGGCCGGCTTTTTTAAAACCATGATTATGTTGAAAACATTAATAAGCCTTAGCCTGGCGCTGGCCCTGCCGGTGCTGCATAAAGAAGGACTGCCGGACGATCTGCATATGAACAGGATCCAGGTGATAGGCTCGCACAACAGTTATAAAAAGGCCATTGACCCCGCATTATTTAAAGTATTTCAGCAAAAAGATTCTGTTTCCGCCAGCAAAATAGATTACGAGCACATTCCCTTAACAGCGCAGCTGGATATGGGTTTGCTGAACCTGGAGATTGATGCGTATGCAGATGAAAAAGGCGGAAGATATGCGCATCCCAAAGGGCTGGACTGGGCGCCCGGTCAGCCGCCTTTTGATCCTGATGGCGTGATGAACCAGCCTGGCTTTAAAGTATTTCATATCCCTGACCTGGATTTCCGCAGCTATTGCCTGACCCTTAAACAGGGCCTGCAGGATCTGAAAGCCTGGTCGGATAAACACCCGGATCATTATCCCGTATTCATTACCCTGGAAGTAAAAGGAGGGGAGCCCCGCAAAGAAAATTCCATGCTTACAGAGCCGGAACCTGTTACAGAAGCCACTTTCCAGGCACTGGATAAAGAGCTGACGGATTATTTAGGCGCAGAAAATATTATTACACCGGATAAGGTACGGGGTAATTACAATACCCTGGAAGAAGCCGTGCTGCATGATAACTGGCCTGCCCTGAAAGCAGCCCGGGGTAAATTTCTTTTTGTGCTGGATGATCATGACCGTAAAAGAGCCATGTACATTGCCGGCCACCCGTCTTTAAAAGGCCGCGTGTTATTTGTAAATGCAGATCCCGGCACACCTGAAGCAGCCATGATGATCCGCAACAATCCCAGGATGCCGGAAATAAAAGACCTGGTAGCCAAAGGTTATATCATCCGCACCCGTGCCGATGCAGATACCAAAGAAGCCCGCCTGAATGATAAGTCATCTTTCCAGGCCGCCTGCAATTCCGGGGCGCAGATCATTACTACGGATTACTATCGTAAAAGCACCCACTTCAGCTCAGATTATGAAGTGAGCTTTGACGGGTCAAATAAATACCTGAGGATAAACCCTGTATTCAGCAACATCACTGCTGCTGCAGGCGCGCACTGATGCAAAAGCGCTAAAAAATATACCCGTCCACAAACGCATTCCTGAACTTTCCTCCGGGATCATACGTTTGCAAAAGCTGCCGGAACTCCGGCAGCTTTTTGTATAAGAGCTTTATCCGTTCCGGCGCCATGGTAAATACTTTACCCCAGTGAGGGCGGGCATTAAAAGGCGCCAGCTGCGTTTCAATTAATGGTAATACCTGCTGTACGGCCTCCCAGTCCTGCTGCCAGGTGAAGTGAATGGCCAGGCAGGGTTGTTTGTAACAGGGGCTCATCCAAAAGCCATCTGCATCAATAGTACGGATCTCTGAAATTAACAGGTGCGGCGCAATATGGTCCCTTATCTGGTCTATAGCCAGCAGCGCATCATACCCATCATCCAGCGATACAAAATATTCTGATTGTAATTCTTCGCCGCTGCTGGGGGTAAAGTTCATACGGAAATGCGGCAGCCGTTCAAACCAGGGGCCTGGAACGCCCATTTGTTCTGTACAATGCACTGCAGATAATTCGCCAATGGGATGTAATGCTTTTGTAGCCAGCGTTGCGCCAAAAAAATCATCTGGCATTCCCAGCTGCTGGCCCGCTTCCACCCGGCGTTTCAGCCATACCTGGCTAAAGGTGCGGCGCTTCCAGTCAGTGAACAGGCTTACACTGTAAGCGCTGGAAAAAATAGCTTCCAGCCGGTTTTCCAGCGCAGTAAAAGGCAGGTGCTCGTAAAGATCCTGCTGTATAGAATAGGAAGGAACAATGTCTAATGTTAGCTGGGTTACTACACCTGCACTGCCCAGGCCCACCACGGCTCCCCGGAATGTAGCGCCATCTTTTTCCCGCGATAGCGTAACCACCTCTCCGGAAGCAACCACCATTTCCAGCGCGGCAACAGCCGTAGCCAGGTTGCCATTCCCGCTGCCCGATCCGTGGGTAGCAGTAGCGCAGGCGCCTGCTATTGAAATATGTGGTAAAGATGCCAGGTTATGTAAGGCAAAACCGTTCTTTTGCAGGTGAGGGCATAGCTGCCCGTAGTTGATACCACCGCCTACCGTTACCGTTTGGTTTTCGGCGTCAAGGGATATTACCTGGTTTAGCTGCTGCAGGGAAACCAAATGCTCCGTAGAATCAGCAATACTGTTAAAACAATGCCGGGTGCCCAGCACTCTTAAATGCGGCAGCTCCTTTACCAGCTGCTGTACGGCTGCCACTGAATCAGGACAGTGTAAGTTTTGCGTGCTGTACGCATAATTGCCTGCCCAGTTGCGTAAGGTAGTATCAATATCCTGCATGTTGGTTCATTTATCTTTTAAAGATAGCTCAACCATTGCTTTTCCCGGTGATTCCTTTTGTAAGTATCATACCATTTACATAAAGGATATAAGCCAATGATCACCACTATCCATAAAAGGTATACAATACCCAGGCTAAAGCCGTAGTTCTTCAGCTCCGGGCTGGCGGTTACCCAGTTGCTAAGGATCATATCCGTCCAATGATGGCCGGATATTTCAGCGCCTATAAAACCCAATGCGTGTATAACCGCAATATGCACCAGGTAAAAGAACATAGGCACCCGGCCAATGACCACCAGCTTTTCCGTAAGGCCGTTCAGCGGCTTTTCCGTGAAGGCCAGGAACAGGAATGCAGGGCCCAGCGTAACTAAGGTGTACAACAGGGATGGCGGATACTTGGTAATATTCAGGAAAGACAGGAAGGTGAACACCGGCTTAGGTTGTGTGCTCCATGCATTCGGATCGCCATAGATGTTAATGGCGCGGATAATAATAAACAAAGCTATGGCGCCCAGCCCAAGGTAGATGAGCGTTTGTTTTCTTTTAGCCGCATCAAACTGCGGGGTATATAGCTTACCCAAACAATACCCCGTGGCCATAATACCTATCCAGGGCAGAATAGGATACCCCACAAACAAGCCGGTAGCGCCCAGCTGGAAGTAACGCTGATCATGCAGGAAAGCCCAGAAAATGCTGCCTTCCTTATGCACGCCATCCAGCAGGTTATGCCCGAAAATAAGGGCAAGCCCGATCAGTAAAATAGACCGCCAGGGTAAGTAGATCAATGCGGATAAAACGATCATGCTTACGCCCAGCGCCCAGATCACCTGCACTAGGAACACTTTATAGGCCGGGTTGAACGTCCATTCAAAAGTTACAAAGGCAAATTCCAGCAGTACCAGCCACAGGCCGCGTGTTAACAGGAAAAAGGAAAGCTCCTTTTTAGTTTTCCGCGTGCTGCTGATGTAGGCGGAAGTGCCGGCCAGGAATGCAAAAACAGGCGCGCAAAAATGCGTGATCCACCGTGTAAAGAACAGGAACACCGTGGTTTGAGATAGATCCGTAGGATCAAAAATGTAAGCGCTGCCGTGAAAGTAATCCCGTACATGGTCTAATGCCATGATGATCATTACAGTACCCCGCAGCAGATCAATAGATTCAATACGTGTACGTTTAATGGCGGTATTAGGCAACGCCATAGTTGCTGTGGACATATGAAAAGGCTTTAGATGGTGGCGAACATCAAACGACTTAGACCTGGTGAAGTATAACGGCTGCAAGGTACAAAAAATAATAAACCGGTCTTGTTACAGCTTGCTACCTGTGGGTACATAAAGTGTACGGGGCAGCCCTACATTGGGATTGTGGAAGGGAAAAGTATTCATCATCCCGACCTGCTTACGGAAAAACGGGCACGGATGAAAATATTGCTGCTGGATGCAGATAAAGACCTGCCTATAAAAAAGATCAATGTTATTTTAAAAGAAGTGCTGGCGTTGTATAAATAAATGTTCAGGAAGGTTTGTCCTTGGTATTTTTGATCAGCCCTATGCCGGAGAAAAAGAAGATGGCGCCCAATAATGCAAAGATAATGATGCTTTTAACGCCCCGGGTACCCTGTGTGCCATTTATAAACTGCACCGCTGCTATAATTAACCCTACCACGCCCAGCAGGGATAAAACAATACCTAAAATGCGTTTTTCCATAACTGTTTTTGGAGTGGGGTGCAAATAATGTGCCGTTGCGGTATGAAAGTGATTCTATATCTTTGCAGGGCAATCAAATAAAAATTGTCAAAGCCTTGGGCCATGTAATATCATCAACATATTAAGGATCAATCACAGCCTGCTGTTCTAAAGCAGGCGGGGAATCTTATTGTTGATATTAAACCTCATTACATGGCTATTTCACAAAAATACGGCCGTACCTATCATTATCCGTTTTCGCCCGGCACTACCAGTGATGACCGCATACAGCATGATTACTGGGAACATCTGAGCAGGATACCTGAATTGGTGCATACTGAAAAGCTGGACGGGGAAAATAACTGCTTATCCCGTTTGGGCGTGTTTGCACGCTCCCATGCAGCGCCTACCACCTCTCCGTGGACGGAGAGCCTGTGGCGCTTCTGGCAAAGCATCCGGCATGACCTGGGTACGCTGGAGATCTTCCTGGAAAATCTCTACGCCGTACATTCTATTCAATATCGTAACCTGGATCATCATTTTTATGTGTTTGCAGTACGCGAGCACGGGCAATGGCTTAGCTGGGAAGAAACAAAGTATTATGCAGCTATGCTGGACCTGCCGGTAGTGCCGGAGATCAAAGTATTTCCTGCACCGCAGAACCGGCATGTTTTTGAGCACGAAGTACAAACCATTGTATCCGGCAGGGGCGCCTTTGATCCCTATGATACGCACAACGGGCAGCCAACCATTATAGAAGGTATTGTAACCCGCAGCACCGCCGGTTACCCGGCTACTGCATTTGCGGAAAATGTATTTAAATATGTTAGAAAGGGGCACGTAAAAACAGACCAGCACTGGACGCGCAGCTGGAAACGGGCCCGCTTAAATTATGAAGGAGGTAAACATGTGGACGATCAGTGAAAATAAAACCTGGGATCATTTAGCCGGCACGTTTGATTGGGTAGAGCGTATGGCCACTGTGCCGCAGGATGCCCGCCACCATGCAGAGGGTAACGTAGCCGTACACACGCAAATGGTATTAGATGCGTTAGCTCAAATACCGGCTTTTGAACAGCTGCAGGTACAGGAGCAGGAAATACTATGGGCCGCTGCCTTGCTGCATGATGTAGAAAAATACAGCACCACCGTTGCGGAGCCGGATGGCAGCATTACCGCGCACGGGCATGCCCGCAAGGGCGCGCTGAAAGCCCGGAATATCCTTTACACAGCGGTGCCGGCCCCTTTTGAGATCCGTGAGCAGATCGTGGCGTTGGTGCGTTACCATGGGCTGCCCATCTGGATCCTGGAAAAGAAAGATCCGCTGAAAGAGCTGGTGAAAGCCAGCCTGGAAGTAAATACACAGTGGCTGGCGCTACTGGCCCGGGCAGATGTATTGGGCCGTATTTGCACCGATCAGGCAGAGATGCTGTACCGGATAGATTGTTTTGAAGAATTTTGTAAAGAGCATGGCTGCTGGGGTATTTCCAGAACATTTGCATCGCCGCACGCCCGCATGCATTATTTGCAGCGGGAGGATGTGCATGTGGATTATGTGCCTTTTGAAACAGCGGTAACGGAAGTGATATTGATGAGCGGCCTGCCCGGCGCAGGAAAAGATACGTATGTTAAAAAACATTTCCTGGATCTGCCGGTAATATCACTGGATGATATCCGTAATGAATGGGATATTGACCCTACCGATAAAACTGGTAACGGGCAGGTGATACAGGCCGCTAAAGAAAAAGCCAGGGAATATTTACGCAGGCAAGCCGCCTTTGTATGGAATGCCACCAATACCACCCGGCAAATGAGGGCCCAGCTTATTGAGCTGTTCCAAACGTATAAGGCCAGTGTGAAGATCGTGTATGTGGAAGCACCGTATAAACATCTGCATCAGCAGAACCGGAACCGGGAGGCTGTTGTACCTATGAGAGTGCTTGAGAAGCTGATAGATAAGCTGGAAGTGCCCGCCTTATGGGAAGCCGCAACAGTAGTGTATCATACCTGATACACTACTGTTTTTATTTTACACCCATTGCAGATCCTTCACCGTTCTTTCATGATCCACATTGCCTGTATGTAAAGTAGCTTTGGGCTCTATCAGCATAATCCATACTTCCTCCCCGTTAGTGCGCGGGTTATGCTCCACACCTTTGGGCACAATGATCATTTCGCCTTCTTTTACTTCCACCATTTTATCGCGGAAATGCATGAACAGCGTACCTTTGAAAACCAGGAACATTTCATCTTCATTATCATGGCTGTGCCATACAAATTCATCCTGTACCTTGGCCAGTTTTACATATTGGCCATTCAGCTCGCCAATGATCCTGGGCGACCATTGTTCTGTAAATAATCCGTATTTCTCTCTGATGTTTATGTTATCCATGAATATTAATTTAACAGGCTTAGATCTGCACGGTAGGCCAGCGTTTCAGAGGTAATTCCCGTAATGGTGTGCTGCTTTAAAGTGCTTTCCATACGTTGTATTTCCTCCGGCAGGCTTTCGCTTAACCCGTACAATTCAAAGTTACTAAAACCAAGCAATAAGATCAGCTGGTTAACCGGCCCGCCGTCTGTTAGCCGGTATACCAGGAAACGGCAGTCCTGGTAGCTGCGTTTTAGGCCGGCCAGCAGTTTGGCGCCCTCATTCATATCACTTACCTGTAAGGTGAGCATCCGCAAAAATTTGGAATGCAGCAGGGTGCTGTCCCCGGTACTGAGGGTGCTTAAAAAAGCCGCTTTGTATGCCAGCTTAAAATCGGCATAAGGTTCTACGTTCAACTGGTTATCTGCCCCATCGCCGGCGGGGTTTACACGATGGTCAAAATCACGCCAGGCATGGCCAAAAGTAGCATCCAGGAACTGCCCGTAACGCGGGCCGGAAATAAAATACCAGCCATACCAGCTCCAGGTATCACCATTGCTTTGGTGCCATACCAGGTGTTTTTTATAACCGGTTTCAAAAGCGGCCGTTTGCCCGTTCTTAGGCTGCCATAGCGCAAACTGTGCTATGTGCTGCTGGGCCAGTAATGTGTTGCAAAAGAAGAATGGCAGGAAGAAGAGTACTTTCATTTTTTTAATACAAACCTAGCCAACCGGCCCGGCGCAAAATTGTAAAAAAATGAACTGCCTTACATGCCGGTAAAATGGTTGCTAATGATATTCACCTCGTTAAAATATGCTTTAGGCAATTTGCCGGTAAAGGTTTTGAATAATTTTATCAGGTGCGACTGGTCATAAAAGCTGGCCTCATAGGTGCAGTCAGTAAGGCTTTTGCCAGGGTGCTGCTCCCGGTAATGGATAAAATAATTGAGCTTAATAATATGGCACAGCGTTTTAGGGGTGATCCCTACGAATTTTTTAAAGGAGGTATCCAGGTGTTTAACAGAAACGCCGGTGGCCTGTATTAACCGGTCTACTTTTACATTCCCTTTCTCTTGCAATATTAAGCCCACAGCAGCATTTACATAATCAAACCCTTTGCCGGTGTTAAGGGCCGCTACCTGTTTGGTCAGCAGTTTTTCAAAACGGGCAAAGGTGCGGGCGGGGTTTTCCGTAATACAATGGCGCAGGGCATCTGCCGCAGGTACATCATTTAACGGGAGCAGCTGCCCGGTAAGCAGGTCAGCAGGAAAATTAAATAGTAAAGCCAGTGTATGCGGGTAAAACCGGATGCCGTATAACATAGCGCCCGCCTGCAATTGCAGCATATAGCTGTACAGGTTTTGCCCGGCAAAAAAAGCATCCGGCTCATAACCGCAGTTATGCAGTTCCGGGTTTCTTTGGGCAATGTACGGCTCCATATGAAAAATGATCTCATGGTGCCCGTCTGGTATAATATCTTCTACATACGGCTGTTGAATGCCGGCATCAACCCGCAGGCACCAGAACGATTTGATGAAGGGCGCTAATGCAGCTGGAATATAGGTTTGAACAGATACCATGCAGCAAAAATACGCCACACCATCTTATCAGGAGGCATTACGGCGGTATTTTTTATACGATTTCAGGAAGCCGGATTTATCGGCATACCCTACTTCATCGGCAATATCTTCCAGGCTCAGGGAAGCATTGCCCCGCATCCAGGCTGCTTTTTTCATACACTCCTCCCGTACAAATTCATGCAGGGTTTGATGGAAGGTTTCCTTAAAATATCTTTTCAGGGTAGACTGGCTCATGTTATACTTCCTGGCAAAGTAGGCCAGCGTATGCTGCTGTATATGCGGGTTCAGAAGTATCTCCTCCCGCATGGTAATGAGCGTGCCGGTGTAATAGGAGGCCCGTAGCTGTTTCATACATTCCGCGTCATTTAAGGATTTACGATACAGGTTCAGCAGATTGCTGATGCCGGTGCTGAGCTCTACCAGCAGGTTGCCGCCGGATTCTTTGCATTGCAGCATACTGGCAAGTACATCATGCACCCGGTAATTCATTTGCCGTGGGGTAAGGCAGCAGCCTTCTTCGCTGGCAGTGCGCAGGTGGGTTAGCGCTCTTTTCATATCTTCCCGGCTGGCTGACAGCTCATCCAGCATAAGGCCGTCCGGTACAATATGTATCAGCTCAAATTCCCCGGCCCCCAGGTGAAGTTCGTGTATGCCTGCAGGTAAGTAAAAGAAATTGAACTGGCCTGTTTGCAAGGTGCTTTCACCATGCCCTTTAATATTGCTGCTGACCGGGCCCATAATAGCCAATTGCAATACCGCTGTGCCTACCGGGCAGCGGAAATAGGTAATTGCCGCCTGCTCTGTAATGAAGCGCTGAATATAAATACGGTAACGTTTGTACATAAATGTCTGCAGCAGCAGGTGCCCAAAATCATGTTTTGTATAGCTGGCCGTAGCCCAGCCGGCAATGAAAGGCATCAGCCTCTCGGGTACATCCGTGGGTGTACCTTTTGGAAAAATTTCCATAGATGAAAAGCTTTACCTGGCGCTGTTGTAGCCGCCCCGCCATTACAGCAGGTGTTTGGGGTGCTTTTTTAATGAGTGATCTCCCTGAAATAATTTCAGCGGCCGGGAGATGGCGCAGGTGTGGTTAAAGATCCTATCGTTTGTTATTGCTGTTATTTGGCTTCCTGCTGCTGATACATTTGCTCTAATGCAGCCAGGAACAGCTTTCCCACAGCATCTCGGAAAAACTGTTCAGTGGCTTCCTGTGCAGATGGGTTATAATGTTCCATACTACTAAGAATTTTCTGCATAGCTGGGGTAATGGCGCCGCTACCTGATACAGTACCGGCATTCAGATCAGCGGGAGGCCCTTGCGGAACTACAGGCTTTTTGTACATAGGCTTATAGTATTAGTTTGCTCAACAAATACAAATAGCATGAGAAAATAAGATCCAGGGAAAAAATGAGTAATAAATGATACGGTATTATTCTGTGTTTGTTTAATGGTAATTTTGAGTGACTTCCTTCGCCTGAACAAATTTCTTTAAATCAATTGTTACCTGCTTGTAGTATTTAAGGAGAATGGCTTGTAATTTTTACCAACCTGATGCGTTTTTCATTGCAGATCCTTGTCTGTACTGCTTTTTACCCTTTTTTGGTATTCAGTAGGCGTAAGGCCTAATTGTTTTTTAAAAGTGTTGGTGAAATAAGCCGCATCTGAGTAGCCCACGGTATAAGCCACATCAATAATGTTCATTTTCCCATCTGCCAGCAACATGCAGGCTTTTTTCATACGTTGATCCTGGATAAAGGATTTAATGGTTTGCTGGTGCACTTTCTTGAACTCTTTTTCCATTACCTGCAGCTGCAATCCCATTTTACCGGCCATCTGCCCTATCATCAGCGGGTTTTCCAGGTTCTCTGTAATATAGCTGGCCAGCTGCCGCATTTCTTTTTCATACCTGTTACCATTCACCACTGCCAGCTGCTGGCAGTCATCCAGCGCATGCAGGTATAACAGCATCAGGTCATTGATGCGGGCCTGGTAATATAGCTTACGGCGGTGCCCCTGTAGCTCGCAATGTTTTATTTTCCCGATCTGGTCCAGGGCCTGCAGGCTTAACGGGCAGGTGCCGGCATTACTGCCTTGGGGGGCAGCCTGCTCCAGCTGCTGGAGCTGCTCACTCAAAAGAGAGCCGTTCTGTGAAAAATTAGACAGGTAATTTGCTGAAAGGCCTATCTGGAAAGATTCATAATAGCCTTTGGAAAACAGGGCCGTATTGCCTTTGCCGGCCGGTACATAAAAGAACTGTATTGCATTTTCACGAAGCAGCACTTCGCCAAAACCGCTTAATACAGTAGGTACTGAGCCAGACAGCATGCAGTGCAGCACGCCCAGCGGCTCCTGAGCTACGGGGTATATACGTACCATTTTAGATATAAAGAATTGCGCCTGCTGTACGATCCATTCTCCATTTTCTATCATCTGCCGCAACACAGTGCCAAAAGGGCCCTGCATGCATTCCGTATAGGTAGCACCCGGTAAACGGTGCTGCTGGTAATGTTTGGGGATCTCATTGCTCACAGAGGTATATGCCGCCGTTTTACTTGAAACGTGGTATTGCATCATGTGCATTAATTGAAGGGTCAAAAATAGAGGCGAAAGTTCCTGGTCGTTATATCCCTTCTATGTGTGTACTTGTGGTGCAGGTGTAAGATGAGGGTTCTTGCCGCAATACATTTGCAGTAAGCACAATATTTATTGTCCGTATTAGCTGGATCTACTTACGTACTGATAGTATTTTCATGATCTTTTCAAAAAGCTCCGTATTCTCATACACGCCCCTGAAGTCCAGGGAATGCGGGCCATAGGCAAAAACCGGCACCATTACGGCAGTATGGTCATTGGTGCTGAAATGGCCGCTTACATATCCTTTTCGTATATCGCCGCCTAACAGGCTCAGTCCACCCGTTTCATGATCCGCAGTTACAATCACCAGTGTTTCACCATTGGTATCTGCAAATTCCATAGCGGCGCCTATTGCTTTATCAAAATCCATCATCTCTGTAACATTATAGGGCACATTGTTGGCATGGCCGCCGGCATCTATCTGCGCGCCTTCTGCCATTACAAAAAAGCCGTTCCTGTTATCCTGCAAAGTGTGTATGGTTTTCTGTAAAGAGCGGGTCAGGAAATCACCGCGGCCTTTTAATACAGGTACTACGGCGCTATCGTCCAGCAGCAGCCATTTGCGGGTTTGTATGTTGTCCAGCTCTGCAAAACGCGGGTAAAGGGTATAGCCTTTTTGCTGCAGCCGGGGTGTAAGCGGCTGGCCTTTAAGCGGCTGTGTAAAATGCAGCCTGCCGCCGCCTATCATAATGCTCACGGGGCTGTTTAAGAAATCTGCAGCAATGCCATCTTCCATAGCGCGGTCTGCCTGGTGGCCGTAGAAAGCAGCGGGCGTTGCATCCGTAATATCGCCGGCGCTGATCAGCGCACTTTCCATGCCATAACGCTGTATCAGCTGGGGTATAGGCGGGTGGGCCACGCCGGTAGCATCTACCCCAATGTAACGGTTATTGGTTTTTTGCCCGCTGGCTATGGCAGTAGCGCCGGCAGCAGAATCTGTGATATAGCTATCCGCGGAGCTGGTTTTGGAAAAACCGATATTGATCATCTGCAACAGGTTCAGCTGCCCGCGGTTACCGGTGTAACCGGCATAAATTTCCGTAAGGCCCATGCCATCCCCGATCAGCAGTATCACGTTCTTTACCCTTGATAGCTTATCATTATTTACATAACGCGCTTTGTAAAGCGCATGCGTATTATTTGTAGACTGGTATTCGCCGGAGGGGCGGGTTTCCAGGTATTTTGAAAGCTCATCCAATTGGTCGGTGCCAATATAATCCACGCCCATGTGTGCCAAAGTGATCCAGGTATTTACGTTGTCCGGAGCGCCCCAGAAACGGATCTTTTTATGCAGCTGGTGTACGCTGTCTATCAGCGCCTGTACATGCTTTTCATCTGCAACTACCATTTTGCCCTTCCCATTCCATTTCGTGTACTCCTGGAAGTTATAGCTGAACAGGGGCATGCGCTGTAAGGCGCCCTCGGGGTAGCTTCCCGGCTTGCCATCAAACAGGATATAAGCAGGGTATTGCGCCCATTGCGCTGGTACGGGCTGGCTGCCGCTGATAACGATCTGTACATGCGCATTGCCGGTAATGTCCGGGTATTGCTGCAATTGCTTCACCAGCGTTTGCATGGTGAGCACACTGTCTGTTTTAAAATCGATCAGCAGCTGTAATGGCTTACCATCTTTAAAAGCATTGCCGTTATTTTTCCGGATCATGGCCCGCAGCGGCTGCAGGTATAAAGCGGTCAGTGTACGGCTGCTGTCAATATCTTTTTCATTGTGGGCTACATACAGCTGCCCGTTCCGGGCAAATACATCTGCTTCTATGGAGCCAAAGTTTTTGTAATAAGCGGTATAAAAAGGGAGGAGATGTTCGTAATCGTTATGTGCATGCGCATTAGCAGTGGTATGCGTAATGATTTGCGCATAGGCAGAGGGTAGTATGAGGAGGGCGAATAAAATATTCCGGATGTGTTGTTGCATAAATATGGCTGCTGTTTAAATGAAAAAGATCAATTACGAACTACGAATTTAATAATCGGTTTGATCATCTTTCATAGTTCGTAATTGATCATACTATTAAAAATTATGAACGGTTTACCAGCCCGTGTTCTGGGTTACAATACCGCCACTGTTGTCGATCTCACTTTGCGGCACGGGCCAAACGTTATGGATGGCCGGGTTAAAAGTGCGGGCGGGCCACACTTCGCGCCCACCGGTGCCGTGCAGCGCTTTGCTGTAGGCAGCCTGCGCATCGCCCCAGCGTACCAGGTCATAATGGCGGTTGGCCCACTCACCGGCCAGCTCACAGCGGCGCTGTTTTTTCAGCTCGTCCATGGTAGCATTGGTTACATTGGCTAACCCTGCCCGGTGGCGGATCTGGTTGATCTCCACATCTGCATTTTTACCCTGCATCAGCTTGGCTTCTGCTTTTATGAGAATGATCTCCGCATAGCGCAGCAGCGGCACACACAGGTCCGTAGTAGGGTGGTCGCCGTTAGGGCTCAGGTGAATGGCGTTGGCATAGCTGAAAGGCTCCATGTATTTGCGGAACTGGTAGCCGGAAAGGCTGTTCAGCGATCCGTACACGGTATCTTTTCCCCAAAAGGTAAAATGATCGCCGGGTTTAAGAATGGTGGCTTCCCTGCGTTTATCGCCGGTTTCATAGGCGTCATACAGCTCTTTGGTAGGCATGTAATAACCCCAGCCGTTGTACTTACCCCAGCCTTTGTTTTCCAGCATTACACCAGGCAGTATGCTGCCCCAGCCACCGGTGCCTTTCATGGTGGAGTAAGCGCTCCAGATGTATTCTTTAGACCAGTTGTTGGCAATGGTGAACACATCGCTGAAGTTATCCAACAGCTGGTGTTTGCCGCTTAAGATCACAGAATCTGCATACTGTTCTGCATGCGCATAATCCTTTTTATACAGGAACATTTTGCTCAGGAATGCCAGGGCCGCTGTTTTATGCGGGCGGCCATAGTCTGCCTGCGCCAGCTGATCAAAATAAGGCAGCAGGGCAGATGCCTGTTTCAGTTCCTTCTCTGCATATTCATACACTATATCTGCGCTGGCTGCACGGGGAATAGGTTTATCATTCAACAGGCTGTCGCGGTTAACAATGGGTACACCGCCATACGTATATGCCAGCTGGAAATACATTAAACCGCTCAGGAAATAAGCTTCCCCTAAAATGCGGTTCTTCAGCGCAGCGTCCATATTAATGGACGGCACTTTCAGGATAACGTCATTGGCGCGTTTGATCACAATGTAGCGCAGCTTCCACTGTCCTTCCGTATAAGAGCCGCCTATAAAGTTGCGGTTAAAGTTCTTGATGTTATCACCTTCCGCTTTTATACGGCCGGTAACCATATCGTCGCTGGCATTAATGAACCACCAGTAACCGCGGCCGTAAAAGTTTTCATCGTCAAACTGATCATACATGGCGTTGGCGCCGGCTATGGCGTCTTTATCAGTGGTCCAGAAATTGCCGGTAGTAGGCGAGCCTTCCGGCACAATGTCCAGCTTTTTGTTACAGGCGCCCAGCGCTATAATAACCACCGTTGCCCAGATCAAATTCTTTATAATCATTTTCATATTATCATTCAATTTTTTAATCATCAAATGCCTTCAGCTTTATGCTTTCTGCTTTGCGCTTTCAGCCTAAAAATTAACATTCAACCCAACCAATACGCTGCGTGCCTGCGGGTAGCGGCCGGCGTCTATGCCGTATTGGTCCATACCTACTTCGGGATCAAAACCTTTATACTTGGTAAAGGTGTACAGGTTATTAGCAGTAACGTATACACGTAAACTGTTTAAGCCAACGCGTTTGGTAAGTATGCCCGGTAAGGTATAACCCAGCGTTACGTTCTTAATACGCAGGTAAGATCCGTTCTCAATATACCAGTCAGAGGTGGTGCCGTAGTTGCCGTTGGCATCACTGGCATTAATGCGCGGTATATTGCTGTTGGGGTTTTCCGGTGTCCATGCATTCAGAATGCCGGAGAGCATGTTGTAGTTAGTACCAATGCTGGCGTTCATGTTAGTGTACTTCAGCGCATTGAATAATTTATTGCCCTGTACACCCTGCATGAACAGGTTCAGGTCAAAACCCTTATAGCTGGCGTTAAAGCTAAATCCATAGGTGAAATCAGGATAGGGGCTGCCTGCAAACTGGCGGTCATCATTCGTGATCATACCATCGCCGTTCTTGTCTACAAAACGGATATCACCTGGTTTGGCATTGGGCTGTATCAGATCACCATCCTTGTTCTTATAATTATTTACCTCTTCCTGTGTTTTGAAAATGCCATCGGTTTTTACCACGTAGTAAGAATACAGCGGATGGCCGGTTTCAATACGGATGGGGGTAAGGCTGCTGCGCACGTTAATGCTGTTGGGCAAAGTGGTTCTGCCTTCATCCAGCGCCAGCAGCTTGTTATTTAGCTTGGTTAAAGTAACGCCTGCGCTGTATTGAAAGTCTTTACCGCTGCTGCCGTTATAGTTCAATCCCAGCTCAATACCATTGTCGCGGAACTTACCGGCATTTTTCCATGCACCGTTGGTTACGCCGGCAGTGCTGGGCGGTGCGGTTTGCATCAGCATTTTTTCAGTGGTCTTCACAAAATAATCTGCCACTAATGAAAGGCTGTTGTTAAACAGGCCAATGTCTGTACCAATGTTCACCTGGCGGGAGTTAGCCCAGGTAAGGTAGGGGTTAGACAGTGCATCTTCCGCGTAGCCCCCTACCTGCGTAGGATCAGCGCCTATAAAGATCTGTGTGGATTTCATGGGAATGCTTACCGCGTTGCTGGGCAGGCTGGCCAGGTTGCCTAACAGGCCATAGCTGCCGCGCAGCTTCAGAAAGTTGAGCCATTTAATATCATGTAAAAAATCTTCTTCTGTAAGCACCCAGCCACCGGAAACAGAGTAATAATTCTCATAACGGTGATCGGCTGCTACGCGGGAAGTACCATCCCTTCGGCCTAACAGCGTAAACAGGTATTTGCTCCGGTAATCATAGTTCACACGGCCCAGGTATGATTCAATGGCCCATTTATCTTTTCCGCTGGAAGGTTTGTTGAGGATGGTGGCGTTATCAAAATAACGGTACTCATTCCGTTCATCGTTAAAGCCGTTGGCATATACGGTCAGGTAATCGCCATCATGCTGTTGGAAGGTATAACCGGCCAGCACGTTCAGGTGATGATCGCCCAGCTGTTTGTTATAGGTAAGTGTTTGCTCTGAGAGGAGCTCGGAAAAGTTATTGATCTGCTGGCGCAGCTCATTGCTGTTGCTGATCTTACCGATCTCCGGTGCTTTGGTGGCAAAGCTCTTGGCGTTATCGAACGATTTGGTAACTGCAAAGTTGGAGCGGAACAGCAGGTCTTTGGTGAGCTGCACTTCTGCATAAGGGTTCAGGTTAATATTGCTTACTGGTTCTTTATAATCCAGGCGTTGCAATATAGCTACCGGGTTAGCCAGGTCGCCATAAGCGCCGGCATATTGTTCAGGCATGCCGCTGAAAGCGCCGGTAGATGTATAAGGTGTTACATTACGCGGGTAACCCAATGCGGTATAAATAACACCGGTGTAAGGGCTGGTGGTGTTAGTGCCGTTACCATTCGTGTAAGTGTAGGAAAGGTTTTCACCGATCTTTAACCAGGGCTTGATCTGCGCATCGGAATTCATGCGGAAGGAGTAGCGCTCACTATAAGTGTTCAGCAAAATGCCTTCGCCTTTGCGGTAGCCAAAACCCATGTAGTAGTGTGATTTGGCATTACCGCCATTTACATTCACATTGTAGTCCTGGATCTTACCGGTGCGAAAAATTTCATCCAGCCAGTTGGTGCGGGTAATTTGTCCGTCGGGGTATTTGCTGGCGTCAAATGCATCCAGGCGCGGGTTGCCGGCTGCATCAGCAGCTGTGTTCATTACATCTGCAAACTGTTTGGCAGTAAGGGTATTTAATTTTTTGGCCGCCATCTGGAAACCTGCCTTGGCATCCAGCGTAACGGTGGCAGCGCCTTCTTTTCCTTTTTTAGTAGTAATGATCACTACACCGCCGGATGCGCGTGCGCCGTAAATAGCGGCAGCAGCGTCTTTCAGCACGTTCATGGATGCAATGTCATTCGGGTTAATAGGGCCGCCGGTATAAATAGCGCCGTCCACAACGTACAGCGGATCTTCCCCGTTAATGCCACCCAGGCCGCGTATATATACTTTAGGCACAGAGGTAGGATCGCCACCCTGGTTTTGTACTATTACGCCCGGGGCTTTGCCCTGTAAGGCTTCTGCAAGATCGTTCAGGGAGCGGGAGCTGAGCTTATCCAGCTGCACATCTGCTACTGCGCCGGAAAGTGTGGCTTTACGCTGGGTGCCATAACCTACTACTACCAGCTGGTCCAGGTTCAGCGCATTTTCTTCCAGCAGAATGGTAAAGCTGCGTTGTGCGCCTACCGGCACTTCTGCTGTTTTAAAACCTACCATGCTAACCTGTAATACCAGGTTGTCAGCAGCGGCTACGGACAGGGTAAAACGTCCGCCTGCATCTGTGCTGGTGCCGGTGGTAGTGCCTTTCACCACAACCGTAGCGCCTATTAACGGGCCGTTCTTATCTGCAACTGTACCGGCAAGGGTGATCTTTTCCGCTACCTGTTGCACAGAGCTGTGCTGCAACATTTCCTTATCATAAATAAGAATGGTGTTGTAGCGTTCTTCAAAAGTGAGCGACGTATTACGCAGCAGCGCCTGCAAAATATCTTCCACTGCGCTGGCTTTGTAAGTACCGGCAGTAACAGATACTTTCTGCAGGGCAGTTTCATCGTAGGCGAGGCTGATACCTGCCGTGGTCTCTAATTTCTTTAAAGCGCTGGAAAGGCTGCCGGCAGGTACCTGTAGCTGGCGTACTACTTTTTTAAGCACCTGTGCGGAGCCGGGTAAGGCCATGGCTACTGCGCTCACCAGCATCAGGGCCAGTGAGGCCGCAAAGGCCAAACGGTAAAAAGCGGAATGCAATAGTGGTCTGTTTTTTTCCATATGGGTAATTGTTAAGGTCATGACAAGGCTATTAGCTTTTAGCGGGCTTATTTTTTACGCTAAGAGCTGCAGGTAGTTTTTTCTTAAATAATAGTCAGTGGTGCGTTATAGCTAAGCTTAATAAACAGTTAGTTGATGTTGCTGCATACGGAAGCGGATTTTTGGTTTATAACTTATTTTTTCTACGATAGTTAATACCTGCTCCAAAGGCATAGCTGCCTGTAAGCGAAGGGTGTAATTCCCCTGCTGTGTATTTAGCCGTGTATGGGGCGTAATGCCATACTGCTCCTGTAACATATATAACAGCTCCTGCAGGCTGGCATTGCGCAGCACAATAGTGCCGCTGGTCCAGGCCAGCGCATCGGGCAGCGCTATACTATCGCGCAGCGCTGTTTTTTCTGCGGCTGGTATGGTAATGCGTTGTGCGGGTGTTAAAATGCCATAGTTATGTACCTGTACCTTACCTGTTATTACGGTTACACGGCAGGCATACAATTGTTTATAGGCAGCTACCGAAAAGGAGGTGCCCAGCACAGTAGTATGTATGCCATTGCTTTCTACGGTAAAAGGTTGCTGCGGATTGGTGCGCACATCAAAAAATGCCTTGCCCTGTAATAATTTAATAGTTCTGCCGCTGCGGGTGTATTGCAGGGTGGTATGTGCCCCCAGCATTACCAGTGAGCTATCCGGCAATAACAGGCGCTGCATGGCTGTGCTGTTGTTCTGCTGCGTAAGCCAGCCTGCCTGTTTGGGCGTAAGCTGCAAACGTAATAAATAAGTGATGCCTGCCAGTATGGTAATGGCAGCTGCTACCTGCACCCAGCGTAAGTGCAGCGGGAGCCTGCGGCGGGAGGGGGCCATGGCTGAAAGAATGTGCTGCAGCATGCTGTTCTTCACCTGCTGTTTTTCTTCTGCGGTAAGTAAGGCCTGTTCCGGGGCTTCCTGCTCCAGCTGATCCAGCCAGCGGTATAACAGCTGGTGCTCCTCCGCAGTGCAAAGGCCTTGTTTGAACTTATCCAGTAAATATAGCAGGGTAGCTTTGTTCACGATACAGCTGTCTTTTATATAAAGACACGGCCGCAAAAGGTTTTAACTATTTTTGAAAAGCGCTTAACAATTCGGTAACATTGGGCGTTATATAGGCAGGATGCTAAAAGTATGAGATAAACGCAAGGCCAGGTACATAAGTAATAAGCACAAGCAGTAGTTAACCGGTATACCCTGTCTCCTCTTTTTTTATATCCTCACAAAAAGAACCAGGCAATTGAATTCCACCTGGTTTTTAAACGTTGTAAAGCAGTATTCAGCTGGTTACGGATGGTTTGTTCGGATGAACCCGTACGGGCGGCTATTTCAGTCACAGACAGGTTTTCAATACGGTGCAGGTAAAATACATTTTTCATTTTCTCCGGCAAAGTATTGATAGACTGCAATAGTTGTTGTTCGGTTTCTTTTCCCTGCAGGTCTTCCAGCAGCGAATTATCGCTATCAAGTACGGCTTGCCGGAACGCAGCTACATGGTGCTCATACACCTGCTGGTCCCGCAATACGTTCAGCAGGCGGTTGCGCAGCGCCTGGCGCAGGTAAGGAGCCACGGCTTTTACCTGTGGCAGTGTGTTATGTTTTTCCCAGAGGTGAATGAATAAGCTTTGCAGGGTATCCTGGGCAAGGGCGGGATCTTTTAATATTTTACAGGCATAGGTAAAAAGGGGCTCCCAGTGTTGGTCAAACAGCTGCTGAAATGCATTTGCATTCCCTTGTTGAACCCTGTCCCATATCGTAGCCTCGTATTGCATATGGCTATTGCCGCTCAAAGATATTGACTGCGTGGAAAGTTTTACGCATGGGCGAATTTATGAAATTGTTAAGGGTTAACAGGAGTATACAAAAGAAAAATGTCCCGGCGTGTGCCGGGACATTTTTTCCAATAAGGTTAGCAGGGTTATGTTGCAGGGATAGGGAGGGCACGCTTACATAGCGGCCAGTTGCACTTTCTGTTGTAATTCAATCACGCTGTCGCGGAAGGTAATATCAGTATCCATCAGGTCTTTCACCGTTTGGCAGGAGTGTATCACCGTAGTGTGGTCACGGCCGCCAAAATGTTCGCCAATGGTCTTTAAAGAATTTTTCGTAAATGATTTGGCCAGGTACATGGTGATCTGGCGGGCCTGTACAATTTCGCGCTTGCGTGTTTTCTGCAGCAGCTTATCATAAGGCACATCAAAATATTCGCACACCATTTTCTGGATGCTTTCAATAGTGATCTCTTTGGAAGATGTTTTCACAAAGGATTTCAGCACGCGTTTGGCCAGCTCCAGGTCAATCTCTTTCCGGTTCAGGGAAGATTGTGCCAGCAGGGATATTAATGCGCCTTCCAGCTCGCGTACATTGCTTTGTATATTATAAGCCACATACTTGATCACTTCTTTCGGCATCTCCAGCCCATCGTTACGCATCTTCATTTCCAGGATCTCCATGCGCGTTTCAAAATCAGGCACCTGCATGTCAGCGCTCAGGCCCCAGCGGAAACGGCTCAGTAATCTTTCCTGTAAACCATCCAGGTCTTTGGGCGGCTTATCAGAAGTTAAGATCAGCTGTTTACCGGATTGGTGCAGGTGGTTGAAGATGGCAAAAAAAGCATCCTGCGTTTTTTCAGCACGGGCAAAGAACTGTATATCATCTACTATTAATACATCTATCAGCTGATAGAAATGTATGAAGTCATTAATAATACTGTTCTTGGAGTGATCAATAAACTGGTTAATGAATTTCTCCGCGCTTACATATAATACCGCCTTGTTGGGATGTACTCTTTTTACCTCGTTCCCAATAGCCTGTGCAAGGTGTGTTTTGCCTAAGCCAACACCACCATATACTACTAAGGGGTTAAACGAAGTACCGCCTGGTTTCTCCGAAACAGTTTTACCTGCCCTGCGGGCTACGCGGTTACAGTCACCTTCTATAAAGGAATCAAAGGTGTAATTAGGATTGAGCTGTGAATCAATCTGTACACGTTTAATGCCCGGTATAACAAAAGGATTCTTAACCGGATTCTGTATGGTTAACGGGAAGTCCACTTCACTGTCTTTCTGGAGCTTCGTGAACTGCGTAGGCATATTCACCGTTTTGGGATGCTGGTGTGGTGTTCCATTTTCAACTACTATTCTGTACTCTAACCTCGCCTCTTTACCTAATTCCCTTTTGATGGTCTTTCCTAACAGTCCAACGTAATGCTCTTCCAGATATTCATAAAAAAACTGACTGGGGACTTGGATCGTTAAAACATTGTTTTCAAGTTTGATGGGCTTAATAGGTTCAAACCAGGTTTTAAATGGCTGCCATTCCACAATATCCCTAATTATATTAAGACACCTTTCCCAAACTTGTTCGCAAGTTTTATTCATTGAGATTAAAAAAATTATATTGTTGTTAATTAAGGATGTTCTCGAATTTCAAAATTTCCCAACAGTGGATGTCAGAAAATTTTCAGACAGGACGACGAATATCTGTAGAAAATGTTGAAAAAAAAAATTTTCCTACCCTTGTTTATCTCCATCTGTTTACAGTCTTTGTCCTCCTGTTCGGTGTTACTTTTCCCTTTGTTTATGCGTTGATTTTCATTGTGTACTACACTAGTATAATAAAGGTAAAATACACTGGTCTGATATACAGTTGCTTCTAATTTTGATTAACCTGTTTACCATAGATATGCTATATGAAAGATAAAATAACATGGTACAAAAAAAATGATGTTTACAACTCGTTAACAAAGTTCAACGCGGGTGTAAAACTATGTTAGTATCTGCATTAAAAAAAATGTCGTTCCTGTATCAAATACCGTGCAAATTTATTATATGAACGCCGGGCGGTGCATAGCCTGTGTAAAATTTAATTTCCGGTGAATCCTTTCAAAAGCCTATCTTTGGCGCATCTGAACAGTTAAAAAAATATTTTTATGAGTTTTGAAATCATAGGAAAGCTGATCGTAAAATATAATACGGTTCAACGCAGTGAAACCTTTAAAACAAGGGAGTTCGTTATTGAGAAATCAGATGATATCAATGGCCGGGTTATTAATAACTATATTAAGTTCCAGTGCGTACAGGACCGCACCGGTATTGTAGACCGTTATAACGAAGGCGAAACCGTAAAAGTATATTTTAATATTAAAGGCACCCGCTGGGAAAAAGATGGTAAAGTGAACTATATCACTAACCTGGATGCGTGGCGTATGGAGTCTGTAGTAGCCGGCGCAGCGCCAGGTGCAGACCGCATGCCTAACTATAATACCTCCCAGGAAGTACCGGCCTCCCAAAGCGGAGGAGATTCTGATGATCTTCCGTTCTAAGTATAACTACTTAAATGAATAGTAAAAGGTGAGAGGTGATTCATTCACTTTTCACCTTTCACTTTTTCCCCTGCCATACATAATGGCTGCATTGTTTTAGGATAAATACCTAACCTGCATGATACAACAGCTCTCTTTAAAATTATTGCCGCAGGAAGCGGCCTCAGATACCGCCATCACCCAACAGGCGGCAGCAGCCCTGGGCATCCCCGCCCGCA
This sequence comes from Chitinophaga sp. GbtcB8, assembly GCF_019091455.1. Classification (GTDB taxonomy): domain Bacteria; phylum Bacteroidota; class Bacteroidia; order Chitinophagales; family Chitinophagaceae; genus Chitinophaga. The sequence goes on along the minus strand of NZ_JAGXJN010000015.1, from coordinate 15,356 downwards.
ATATTACCGGTTACAACATCTTAAAACGTTCCATTGATGCCCGCTCCCGGCAGCAGGTATATTATATATTAACGTTACAGGTATTTGCAGATGAGCCCTTCCATGCACGCGAAGTTTTCATACCATCATATGAGATGCTTGCCCCCAACGCACCGCGCGTAGTAATTATAGGCGCAGGGCCGGCAGGATTATTTGCCGCATTACACCTCATCAGCGCGGGTATTAAACCCATTGTGCTGGAACGCGGGCCGGATGTGCGTACCCGCCGCCGCGACCTGGCCGCATTAAATAAGAACGGTGAAATAAATCCTGAATCCAATTACTGTTTTGGAGAAGGCGGCGCCGGTACCTATTCAGATGGTAAGCTATATACGCGCGCTACAAAGCGTGGAAACGTGGATCACGTGCTCAACGTTTTTGTCCATTTTGGCGCAGCAGAAAAAATACTCTATGAAGCGCATCCGCATATAGGCACTAACAAGCTGCCGCATATTATTACTGCTATGCGTCAGCAGATCATTGATAGCGGAGGCGAAGTACACTTTAATGAAAAGGTGACACAATTACAGTTGCGGAATGGCGCTATCACAGGTGTAAGTACCGTTGCCGGACATACCTTTGATGCAGCGCATGTCATACTGGCTACCGGCCACTCTGCACGTGATATTTTTGAAATGCTGCATCAGCAAAAAATTCTTATTGAAGCCAAACCCTTTGCGTTAGGTGTACGCGTTGAACATCCGCAGGCATTAATAGATAGTGCGCAATACCATTGCGCGGTGCGGGGCGAATACCTGCCGCCTGCCAGTTACAGTTTGGTTGAGCAGGTAGAAGGGCGCGGCGTATTTTCTTTTTGTATGTGCCCCGGTGGCATTATTGCACCCGCTGCTACTAATCCTGGTGAGCTGGTAGTAAATGGATGGTCGCCCTCCAAACGTAATAACCCTTTTGCCAACTCCGGTATGGTAGTAACGGTGGATGAAACAGACTTTGCTCCTTTTGCAGATAAAGGCCCTTTGGCTGCCATGTACTACCAGCAACAGATAGAGCAGCAGGCCTATAAAATGGGCGGCGGCAAATTTGTAGCACCTGCACAACGTATGACGGATTTTGTAAACGGCAAAGTATCCGCCACCCTGCCGGATTGTTCTTATGTACCCGGCGTACACAGCACCAACTTGCGTAATGTATTACCCCCGGCCGTGCACACGCGGCTGGCGGCCGCTTTCAAAGCCTTTGGCCGTAAAATGAAAGGTTATTATACGGACAATGCTATACTGGTGGCCACTGAATCCCGCACTTCCTCGCCGGTACGTATACCCCGCGATAATGATACACTCATGCATCCGCAGATAAAAGGTTTATATCCCTGCGGCGAAGGCGCCGGTTATGCCGGCGGCATTGTATCTGCCGCTATGGATGGAGAACGGGTAGCTGATGCGATCATAAAATTTAATGCAAGATAACTTGTAACAATTCCCCGCTTGCAGCTACTCATCTTATAAATGGATCATAATACCTGGCGCAAATACCACAGCAAAGGGGCTATTATGAATTAAAGCATGGCTACTTTGAACACCAGGGAAACAGCATTCCTTAATCTTATGGAAGTGCATAAAGGCATTATCCATAAAATTTCCAAAATGTATATGGATACCCCGGAAGATCAGCAGGATCTTTTCCAGGAGGTCATATACCAGCTTTGGAGATCCTATGATTCATTTAACAGCCAGAGTAAATTCTCCACCTGGATGTACCGCGTGGCTTTGAATACCGCCGTAGTATTTTTCAGGAAAGAAAATAAGAAGATCAGCAGCATCCCTGAGCTGCCGGAACATATAGCGGTTGAAGAAGATCCGTCAGTCCTCAAAGAGCTGCAGCTGGCGCACTTTTACAAAGCCGTGCAAAAGCTGGATAATATAGAAAAGGCATTGATCTTTTACCACCTGGAAAATTATTCGCACAAAGAAATAGCAGCCAACCTGGGCATCAGTGAAGGCAACACCCGGGTAAAGCTAAACAGGGCCAAAACAAAATTGAAAGCACTTATAAAACAACAAGGTTATGAATTTTGATGAGCTACAGTCTGCCTGGAACAGTGATGAAGGAAAAGATGCCGTGCTGCCGGAAACCTTGCAGCGCCTGAAAAGCGCACACATGCCGGTAACAAAGCTCAGGAAGAATATGCGTACAGAGTTTATTATGCTCATCGTGTTCTTTTTCCTGATGGGATTTTTTCCCCTGCTGTCAATACGTGGTGTGCCGCCTGTTCCCTTTTATGCCATGTATACAGCGCTGATCATGCTTGCAGTGTTTCATCTCACAAAATTCTACCGGTTCTACCAGCGCCTGTATGCCAATACACTCAGCTCAAAAGATAATTTATATGAAGTGTATTATGATATAAAGCTGAATATTGAAATGTATAAATCCTTCAACTATTCCATTATACCCCTGATAATGCTGTACCTGGTAATGGTTATATTGGACCTGGATCATTTAGCTGCTGCGCCGGTTACGCCGCATAAAAAAATGGTGATCATCATCTCCTTTGTGGTTACGTTCATTGCAATGGTAGTTGTAGTAATAGCGCTGGTAGAGTGGTGGGTAGGCTGCTTTTACGGAAAATACCTGCGCCAGGTAGGCAAACTGCTGGATGAGTTACGTGAAGCATAATTTTTTCTTTTATATTGAGTCTTAATTGTAAGTTATTTCCTAACCTTACCTGTTATAGCATGAACTTACTGGAGGTGCAACACCTTAAAAAATACTATGCCACACACAAAGCAGTGGATGATATCAGCTTTGACATACCCAGGGGCAGCATCTTTGGTTTGCTGGGACCTAACGGCGCCGGCAGAACCACGCTGCTGCGCATGATCACCGGCATCTTTTATCCCGATGAAGGTAATATATTGTTTAACGGGCGTCCCTTTAACCCGCAGGAAGATATACACTCCATTGGTTATATGCCGGAAGAAAGGGGGCTGTATAAAAAGATGAGGGTGGGAGAGCAGGCCCTTTACCTGGCCCAGCTGAAAGGCCTTTCTGAAAAAGAAGCCCTGGAAAAAGTGAAGCACTGGTTCAATAAGTTTGATATGAATACCTGGTGGAATAAAAAGGTAGAGGAGCTGAGCAAAGGCATGCAGCAAAAAGTGCAGTTCATTTCCACCATCCTGCATAACCCGTCCCTGCTGATCCTGGACGAGCCCTTCTCCGGCCTGGACCCGCTGAATGCAAACCTTATTAAGCAGGAGATCTTTGACCTGAGCAAGGCCGGCACCACCATCATCTTCAGCACCCACCGGATGGAGCAGGTAGAGGAAATTTGCGACCGCATTTTACTGGTAAATAAAGGCAAGAAGCTGCTGGAAGGCCAGGTGCAGGAAGTGAAGCAAACCTTTAAGCAGCACCTTTTCCGCATTGGCGTAGGCGTAGTACCCAACTTTGCGCAAATGGCCACGCACCACTTTACCATCATTAAACAGCATGACCATGCCTATACCGTGAAGCTGAATGAGGACAGCAGCACCAACGATATCCTGCTGCACTTCATCCGCCAGGATATACCGGTAACTCACTTTGAAGAGATATTACCTACCCTCAACGAAATATTTATTACCCAGGTACAGAAAACCGAAGAATATGCATAAGATCTGGCTCATCATAAAAAGGGAATTCCGTACCCGCGTACGCAAAAAAAGCTTTTTAATATTAACGTTATTAATACCGCTGTTCTTTGCCGGTACTATTATCATCCCCATTCTTATAGCAGTAAAAGGGGAAGATAGTAAACGCATAGCCGTAATAGACGAAAGTAAATTGTTCATTGGCAAGCTGCCGGATGCCAAAGGCATTTATTTTAAACCGCTGGAGCTGGTGAAGATAGATACCTTTAAACAAAAGTACCAGGAATACGGTTACGCAGGGGTATTATACATTCCCGACATAGATATTAACCGCCCCAGCGGCATTGAATACTACAGTAAAGGCCGCGCCAGCATTATGCTGGAAAGCAATCTGAACCGGCAGATAAATGATGTAATAGAAAAAAAGCGGATGGAAGTAGCCGGCATTGACCGGCAAAAGCTGGATGAGGTGAAGAGCGATATAAAAATAGATTTTCGCAGCGGCGATGAGGAAACCAAAGGCAGCTCCGCCGTGGCTTATGCCGTAGGTTATAGCAGCGGGTTTATTATTTATATTATACTGATGGTATTTGGCATGTCGGTAATGCGTGGGGTAATGGAGGAAAAGGTAAGCCGCATTGCAGAAGTAATGATCTCCAGCGTAAAACCTTTTCAGCTCATGATGGGTAAGATCGTAGGTATTGCAGGGGTAGGCTTGTTACAGTTCCTGATATGGGGTGTATTGCTGACGGCTATACAAATGTTGTTACCCTTATTCCTTTCTGCCGATACCGTGCATACCATTAACCAGGGCGGCGCCATGGCGCAGAATGCCAATAATGCTGCAATGGCGGATGCAATGGAGAAAATAAACTTTATAGTAGGCAGCATTAACTGGAGCCTGCTTATCAGCTGTTTTATCTTTTATTTCCTGGGTGGTTATTTGTTTTACTCTGCCTTATTTGCAGCAGTAGGCAGCCTGGTAAATGAGGATCCTAATGATGTGCAATCCCTTACCTTTCCCATTACCTTACCGATCATTATTGGTATTATGGTCATGATATCGGCCGTGCAAAACCCTAACAGCGCGCTGGCAGTATGGGGCAGCATTATACCTTTTACATCTCCTATGGTAATGATGGCGCGCCTGCCTTATGGCGTACCGGGCACGGTAGCTTATTGGGAGCTGGCATTATCCATGATCTTCCTGGTAGCAGGGTTTTTACTCACTACCTGGCTGGCCGGTAAAATATACCGTACCGGTATTTTAATGTATGGTAAAAAGATAACGCTGAAAGAAGCGGCTAAGTGGATCGTTAGAAAGGGTTGATGGCAGCCGTTTACAGCTTGATGTTGTAGAGGTGCAGCTTATTATACAATGTTTTACGGTCTATATTCATGAGCCGTGCTGCTTTGGTTTTATTATACAGGGCCTGTTTCATTACAGACAGGATCTTGTCATACTCCGCCTGCCGGGAAATTGTTTTTAAATGATGCTGGTCTTCCTGCTCAGCTGCGGTACTGTCATCCTGCTGTGCGGTTTCCTGCGAAGCGGGCATCATTTCCTGTGGTAAAAAAGAAAGAGGTATTTCCTGCAAACCTACGGACAGCAGGCATAATCTCCTGATCACATTTTTCAGCTCACGGATGTTGCCGGGCCAGGCGTAGGTATAAAAGTATTCTATTACATCATCGGAAAAGGCGCCGCATTTTTTCTGCAGCTCTTCCTGTATCTCTTCTACAAAACTGTTAATGAGCAGGGGAAGGTCCTGCAGCCTTTCCCGCAGCGGCGGAACGGCAATATTAAATTCATTCAGCCGGTAAAAAAGGTCCTGCCGGAAGTTGCCTTTTTCTACACTTTTAGCCGGATCTTCATTAGAGGCTACAATAAGGCGAATGTCTACCGGTATTTCCTGTGTGCTGCCAACAGGCCGTATAGCCCTTTCCTGCACCACACGTAGCAGCGCTACCTGTACATTATAACTCAGGTTGCCTATTTCATCCAGGAACAGGGTGCCCCCCTGCGCCTCCCGGAAAGCGCCCTGCACAGCATTAACAGCGCCGGTAATGGCGCCTTTCTCATGACCAAACAATTCACTGGCCGCCAGCTCATCGCTCAGGCAGCCGCAGTCCAGCGCCACAAATGGCTTTTGGGCCCGTGCGCTGTTCATATGTACCAGGCGGGCTACCGATTCTTTACCGGTACCCGTTTCCCCGAAAATTACAATGCTATAATTGGTAGGTGCTACCAGCTTAATTTGCCGCAGCAGCTCCCGGGCGCTTTCACTTTCGCCATATACATAATGATCGCTAAGCTGCAGGCCAGGCCCCTTTTTAGGAGTGGCTGCATTTAACGGCGCCGGTGTTATAAAAGTGGTAACGGGCAGCGGCTGCGCAGCTGATGCGCGGTTGGCTACTTCCGTTATTTGCGTGGCAGTAAAGGGTTTGGGCAGGTAATCATAAGCGCCTTCTTTTATCAGGCGGATGGCAATGCGTACATCCGGGTACCCGGTCATAATGATCACAGCGGTTTCCGGGTTGGCAGTGTGTATCACCTGCAGCAGTGTACTGCCATCTTGCTCCTTATCTTTTAACCGGAAATCACAGAACACAATATCATATGATTTTTCTTTAATCATTTTTAGTGCTGTGTTTCCCGATAAAGTAGTGTCCACCATGAAACCCTGTTTACCCAGTATAGTACGTAACAGGGAGCAAATGCCAGGTTCATCGTCAATGATCAGTATATTTTTCATGGTGTTCATTTTAAGATGATTGCCGGGCAATATTACCGGCAACGGGGACGCTGGGGCTGTCTACACCATTAGTACCGGTAGTTCCTGCCATTGCTGGAAGAGAGCTGCCGGCGTTCTTTAGCCATGCTAACCCCAATGGGCCGGCCGTTTACACGGTATCCGTCCAGCTGGGCAATGGCTTCCATTGCTGCATTGTTATCCGGCATTACTACATTCGCTAATCCTTTGGAGGCGCCGGTGAATATATCGGTAATAATACTACAGGAGGCCACCTGGCCAAATTTTGTAAAAAGGTTCCGTAAGTCTTCTTCACGAAAAGAGGGCATCAGGTTTGACACATTGATATTCATACAAGTTCACTTTTAAAAAGAAATTCAACAGGCAATTAAGTAAGGCAACAGATTAGAAAACTACCGGGAGTTTGATTGGCAGTAAAAACGTCGTTGGAGATGCTTATCGCTGTAATTGGTTAGTAAGTTAACAATAATAATGTTAAATAAATCATAATCACCAAAGAATATGATCAGTGGCGCTAATATATTTTTGTATTACACACTTATTAGAAGGGGGCCGACAATCTTTTACAGGTTTGTAAGTACTCTTCCCAGATCTCCTGCACAATGGCGGCCGCAGGTTTAATGGTTTGTATCAGCGCGCTCACCTGGCCTATTTCCAATTCTCCCTCTTCCAGCTGCCCTTCAAACATCCCTTTTTTAGCGCGGCTGCGGCCCAGCAGCGTAAGCAGCTCTTCTGCCGTGGCGCCCCGGTCTTCTGCGGTTTTTACGCTTTCATAAAACCGGTTCCTGAGCAGGCGTACCGGCGTTAGCTTTTTCAATGACAATGCAGTATCTCCCTCTTTGGCCTGCAGCACAGCTTCTTTAAAATTTGTGTGGGATGAGGCTTCCGGCGTAGCCACAAAACGGCTGCCCACCTGCACGCCTTCGGCACCCAGCGCAAAAGCCGCTGCCATAGCTTTTCCAGAGCCAATGCCACCCGCTGCAATAACAGGGATCTGCACCTGCCCGCATACAGCAGGTATCAGCACCATGGTGGTAGTTTCTTCCCGCCCGTTATGCCCGCCTGCTTCAAAACCTTCTGCCACCACTGCATCCACACCAGCGGTTTGACTTTTTAGGGCAAATACGGAGCTGGATACCACGTGTACCACGGTAATGCCCGCCTCTTTAAGCAGGGGAGTCCAGGTTTTAGGATTGCCGGCGCTGGTGAATACGATCTTCACCCCTTCCCGGATAATGATCTGCATTAGCTGCTCAATGTCAGGGTATAGCAGGGGCACGTTCACACCAAAAGGCTGTTGGGTAGCTTGCTTGCATTTGCGGATGTGCTCCTGCAGCACATCAGGATACATGCTGCCGGAGCCAATTAACCCCAGGCCGCCTGCATTACTAACCGCACTGGCTAAACGCCAGCCGCTGGCCCATACCATGCCGGCCTGGATGATGGGGTATTTTATGTTAAAGAGTTGTACGATGCGGTTAGCCATACAGCAATTTAAATATAATTACGAATTGACCATTCGTAATTGACCATTACCCGAGATCAATCTCCGTATTATCGCCAATATTCAAACTCTGGCTTAGCCCGCGGATATTGGCATCGCTGCCGATCAGGGAAGACTTTAACACCACCTCATACAGGTTGGTGAAAGAGCCGATAATAGAATCTTTTACAATGGAATAGCTGATCACGGTATTATCCCCTATGGCTACATTGGGCCCAATGATGGAGTGTTTGATATTACAGCCTTCACCAATACTTACCGGCGGTATAATAATAGTGCCTTCATAGGGCAGCACCGGGTTATTGGCCAGCTTGTATTTTTTAAGCAGGATGGCATTGGTTTCCAGCAGGGTTTCTTTACGCCCGCAATCGAACCAGTTGCTTACTTTAAAAGGTTTGAACTGCACGTTATGCTGTATCATACATTCCAGCGCATCGGTAAGCTGGAATTCATCGTGCGATTTTATTTTCTGGTCAATATTGTTTTGCAGGCAATCATACAGCTGCTCCGTTTCCTTGATCTTGTACAATCCTACCAAAGCCAGGTTGGATTTGGGGATCTGCGGTTTTTCCACCACACGGGCAATATGCCCTTCTTCATTTATCTCAGCTACGCCAAAGTTGCGCGGGTCATCTACTTTTTTCAGTCCCAGCATAGATACAGGTGAGCTGATCAGCTCACTGTAATCCCCTTCACAGATGGTATCGCCCAGCACGATCAGGATCTCATCATTTTTCACCAGGTCGCGGGTAAGTAAAATGGCGTGGCCGGTACCTTCGCGGCTGTTCTGTTGTACAAAATGGCAGGTGAGGCCCGGGTATTTCTGCTGTACGTAATGCTGTATCTTCTCTCCCAGGTAACCTACTACAAACACAAATTCCTGTATGCCTGCTTCCACCAGCTGATCTATAATAATACTCAGGATGGTTCTCCCGGCTAGTGGTATCAGCGCTTTGGGTTGTGTATATGTATGCGGACGTAGCTTGGTGCCGGCACCTGCTACTGGTATTATGGCCTTCATTCTTAGCGTTAGGTTTAGAAAATCTGTGCTGCTGTTTGTTGTTCCAGCGCTTACTCTCTGGCCGGATATGGCCCCAGGGGCGTGAAGATAGTAATTTTTTTATAACGGACTATGGACCATCGGCCATGGACTATTTACAAATTGCATTTCATTCCCCTTTAACCTATTTTTGCAGCAAATTTTAAAGCTCCATGCAAAGAGACAACCAGATATTCAATATCATCGGCCAGGAACTGGAACGTCAGCGCCACGGCATTGAACTGATAGCTTCTGAAAACTTTACCAGCCTGCAGGTAATACAGGCCATGGGTACGGTATTAACCAATAAATATGCAGAAGGGTATCCCGGACGTAGATATTATGGTGGTTGCGAAATAGTGGATCAGAGCGAGCAGCTGGCTATTGACAGGGCTAAGGAGATCTTTGGTGCAGCATATGCCAACGTGCAGCCGCACTCCGGCGCACAGGCCAATGCCGCTGTAATGATGGCCATTCTGCAGCCCGGCGATAAAATTCTGGGACTGGACCTGAGCATGGGCGGCCACCTGACCCACGGTTCTTCCGTGAACTACTCCGGAAAGCTGTACCAGCCGTTCTTTTACGGCGTTAACAGAGAAACCGGCCTGGTAGAATATGATAAAATGGAGGAAATAGCGCTGAAAGAAAAGCCGAAGCTGATCGTTTGCGGCGCCAGCGCTTACAGCCGCGATTGGGATTATAAACGCATCCGCGCCATAGCCGACCAGGTAGGCGCTTTTGTAATGGCAGATATTGCCCACCCCGCAGGCCTTATTGCCAAAGGGTTGCTGAACTCTCCCTTTGAGCATTGCCACTTTGTAACTACTACCACCCATAAAACACTGCGCGGCCCCCGTGGCGGTATGATATTGCTGGGCAAGGATTTTGAGAACCCATTTGGTCTGAAAACGCCCAAAGGCGAGATCCGTATGATGAGCTCTCTGCTGGATACCGCGGTATTCCCCGGCATCCAGGGCGGCCCGCTGGAGCATGTGATCGCAGCTAAAGCAGTATCCTTCTTTGAGATCCTGACAGATGAATATGATGTATATGCCCGCCAGATCCTGAAAAATGCCCAGGCCATGGCCAAAGCATTTGTGGACAAAGGTTACCAGATCATTTCCGGCGGTACGGATAACCACCTGCTGCTGATTGACCTGCGTAACAAGAATATTTCCGGTAAAAAAGCAGAACAAACCCTGGTAAAGGCAGATATTACCGTGAACAAGAACATGGTGCCTTTTGACGATAAATCTGCTTTTGTAACCTCCGGTATCCGCGTAGGCGTGCCAGCCATCACCACCCGTGGTATGAAAGAAGAGCATATGCCGCAGGTAGTACAGTGGATGGATGAGCTGTTACTGGACGCAGATAACGAGGCGCTGATCACAAAGATCCGCAAAGAAGTGAACGGCTTTATGGGCCAATTCCCGCTATACCCGGAACTGTAATTCAATTACGAATAAAATAACAAAGGCCTCAATCATTTTATAATGATTGAGGCCTTCTTATTTAAAATACCTGATTCGTAATTAAACGGCCAGTGTAGCGGCCAGGTACGCCATTGCGCCCATACCGATCTCAATGGCATTTTCATCAATATCAAAAGTAGGCGTATGTACGCCGGAGGTAATGCCCCTGGCCTTATTACCGGTACCCAGCCTGAAAAAACAGGCCGGTACTATCTGTGAGTAAAAAGCAAAATCTTCTGCGCCCATCCGCACTTCCGTATCTACCACCTGCTCCTTACCCATATAGGCTTCTGCTAAGGAACGTGCCTGGGTAGTTACTTCTTCGTTATTATATAAAGTAGGGTAACCTACTAAAATATCAATGTCAATATCCGCACCCATGGCATGCGCCAGCTCAGTGGCCTGCTTCTTAATAAGTTCATGCGCTTTAAAACGCCAGGTTTCATCCATGGCGCGGAAAGTGCCCATCAGCTTAACTTCACTGGGAATTACGTTAGTAGTATGCCCGCCGTTAAATGCACAGATAGATAATACAGAAGGAGAGAAGGGATCATTATTCCGGCTCACGATCTGCTGCAGGCTTACCACCAGGTGGGATGCTACTAAAATAGTATCCACCGTAAGATGAGGCGCTGCGGCATGCCCGCCTTTACCTTTAATGGTAATGTAAATTTCATCGGCGCTGGCCATGTATTTACCACTCCGGAAACCCAGCAGGCCTGTTTCCATATTAGGTAACACGTGCAGCCCTAAAATGGCCTGCGGACGTGGGTTTTCAAGCGCGCCGTCTTTGATCATGAGGCTGGCCCCGCCGGGATGTTTTTCTTCACCGGGCTGGAACAGCACTTTCACAGTGCCTTCAAATTCTTCCTTAACCTGCTGTAATATTTTGGTAGCGCCCAGCACACAGGTGGTGTGCACATCATGCCCGCAGGCATGCATTACGCCTTCATTTTTTGATCTGTAAGGAACGTTATTGGCTTCTACGATAGGTAAGGCATCAATATCTGCGCGGATGGCCACCGTGCGTTTGGAGGGGTTCTTCCCTTCCACCAGCGCTACTATGCCGGTACCGGCTACATTGGCCTGGTAACGAACGCCAAATTCATCCAGCTTTTGTTGGATGAACTGTGAGGTGGCATATTCCTGGAAAGAGAGTTCAGGATGGGAATGAATATGATGTCTGATATCTATGAATGCTGGTGCAAATTCACTGGCTAATGACTTAATTCGGTTCTTCATTCGACAATTCTTTATCCGGAGATACGTTGATGAGGGCAGGCACTACAAATGCGCCGTTGGGAAACAGGTCAGAGAGCTTGTCGCGCAGCTCGGTAGCTTCTTCCCTGGTTTTAAAATCGCCAATACGTACTTTGAAATAAGGCGCCTGAAAGTCAAGATAGGTGCGGTAATCAGGGAAAGCATGCATCACGCGGGCTTTGGCTTCACTGGCATCATTCCGGCGGTTGGTGGTGATCACCTGCACGCGGAAACCCGGCTGGTTACGGATAGCCAGCGTATTGATGTAGATCTGTTTTTTGATCAGCATATCAATACGGCTGTCTTTGATCACCTTTACATTACCGCCGCTGGCCGTTGCAAAGGTACTGTCCTGTGCAGCGGCTATGCCACCCATCAATACTAAAGCTGCTGTAATCAGATATTTCATATATAGTTAATAATGAAGACTTAATAATTAATACCGGAAGCGCCATTGGAGCCCTGTCCCTTGCTTTCCTTCATAATAGCTACGCTGGCACTGCATCCTAACCGGGTAGCGCCCGCAGCTATCAGCTCCTGGGCAAAAGCAAAGGTACGAATACCTCCGGAAGCTTTTATTTGGATATTAGCCGGCAAATGTTGCCGCATCAGCTGTACGGCCGCCACACTGGCGCCTTTTTCCGCATACCCGGTAGAGGTTTTTACATAATCCACCGCGTATTTGGTGTACAGCGCACAGCACTGTATAATTTCATCTTCCAATAATATGCCACTTTCAATGATCACCTTGATCACTTTCCCTTTGCTGCGCGCAATAGGCAGCAGGGTGGCAATTTCTTTTTCCAGGTAAGCCCAGTCCTGGTTACGGATGGCAATCAGGTTAACCACTATATCCAGCTCATCGGCCTCGTCCACAATAGCCAGTACGGTTTCCGCTACCTTGGCCTCTATGGCAGAATACCCAAACGGGAACCCGATCACAGTAGCCACTTTCACGCCCGTATTGCCGGTAAAGGTCTTAGCTATTTTCACAAAGGGGGGCGGCACACATACGGCTGCAAAATCATACTCCACCGCCTCCATGCACAGGGTTTTAATGTCCTCTTTAGTGGTAGTTGGCTTTAGGATAGTATGATCAATATATTTATTTAGCTGCATGGATTACGAGTTGTCAATTACAAAATGCGTAGCATTCTTCATGGGATACAATGGATTAACTATAAAAAAAATTACGAATTACGAATCTAATGCTTTCTTCGCATTCATTCGTAATTCGTAATTAACTAATTCGTAATTAATTATCTACAGGTCTTTTCCGTGGCACTGTTTATACTTCTTCCCGCTTCCACAAGGGCAGGGATCGTTACGCCCAACCTTGGGGCCTATACGAACCGGCTCCTGGCGCACAGGTTCTGCATTGGTAGCATATTCCTGTTCTGCAGTAGCGGTAGCAGCGCCTTGGCCATTACCTTCAAACTCCTGGTGAGAGGCGCGCATACGGCTCATATCCGTTTTCTGCTCGCGTCCTTCACGGATCTGCTGTTCCTGGTGCCGGTCTTCCCGCACCGGGATACCGCATTTGCACAGGAATGATACGATCTCGCGGCTGGTTTCCCCGTCCATTTGTTTGAACAGGTTAAACGCTTCAAACTTATAGATCAGTAACGGATCTTTTTGTTCATACACTGCGCCCTGTACAGATTGTTTCAGATCGTCCATAGCACGCAGGTGCTCTTTCCACGCATCATCTATCAGCGCCAGGGTAATGCTGCGTTCCAGTGCGCTCAGCGTTTCCTGTCCCTGGGTATCGATCACCTTTTGCAGGTTAGCCAGCACGTTAATGCCTTTTTTACCATCGGTGAAGGGAATGGAAATATTCTCTATCTGGTGGCCCTGGTCCTTATGGATCTGGGTGATCACCGGCAGGGTTTTGGCAGCTATTTCAGCGGTTTTACGCTCATAGTTTTCCTTAGCCTGGTGGTATAATTTAGTTGTTAACAGTGCAATATCTGTTCTCTGCAGATCTTCCAATGTAATATCGGTATCTATAGAAAAGTTCATGATTACATCCAGCGTAAAGGCTTCATGGTCGCCGCTTTCCTTATGTGTGGTGATAATGCTTTCCGCCACATCGTAGAAAGAGTTGTCAATGTCAATGGCCAGGCGCTCGCCAAACAGGGCGTGGTTACGTTTGGAGTAGATCACGGTACGCTGTTTGTTCATCACATCATCATACTCCAGCAAACGCTTACGGATGCCGAAGTTGTTTTCTTCCACTTTCTTCTGTGCGCGTTCAATAGAGCGGGTGATCATGCTGTGCTGTATCACTTCGCCCTCTTTATAACCCATGCGGTCCATGAGGCCTGCAATACGGTCAGAGCCGAACATACGCATCAGGTCATCTTCCAGAGATACAAAGAACTGGGAAGTACCGGGGTCGCCCTGGCGGCCGGCACGGCCACGCAGCTGGCGGTCTACACGGCGGCTTTCATGCCTTTCCGTACCTATAATTGCCAAACCACCGGCTTCCTTAACACCGGGGCCCAGCTTAATATCCGTACCACGGCCGGCCATGTTGGTGGCAATGGTTACAGCGCCTGCCAACCCTGCTTCAGCCACTATCTGGGCCTCACGGGCGTGCTGTTTGGCGTTCAGTACATTGTGCGGTATTTTTTCAAAGGTGAGCATTTTGCTCAGCAGCTCGGATACTTCCACGGAGGTGGTACCTACCAGTACCGGGCGGCCTTTACCCTGTAATATCTTGATCTCGTCTATTACAGCGCGGTATTTATCGCGTTTGGTTTTGTATACCAGGTCTTCCGCATCAATACGGGTAATAGGCAGGTTGGTGGGAATGGTTACTACATCCAGCTTGTATATTTCCCACAGTTCACCGGCTTCTGTAACCGCTGTACCGGTCATACCGGCCAGCTTGTGGTACATACGGAAGTAGTTCTGTAAAGTAATGGTAGCAAAGGTTTGGGTAGCAGCTTCCACTTTCACGTTTTCCTTGGCTTCAATGGCCTGGTGCAAACCGTCGGAGTAGCGGCGGCCTTCCAGTATACGGCCGGTCTGCTCATCCACGATCTTTACCTTACCGTCCATTACCACGTATTCCACATCATTATCAAACAGCGTGTATGCTTTCAGCAGCTGCTGTACGGAGTGTATGCGGTCAGATTTCTGTGCAAACTCCTGCAGCAATACATCTTTACGTTGCAGCTTTTCTTCAGCGGTAATATCCAGCTTTTCTATTTCAGCGATCTCTGAACCTACATCCGGCATTATGAAGAAGTTGGCATCTTCGCCTTCCTGGGTAATAAGGTGAATGCCTTTGTCCGTAAGGTCTACGCTGTTGTTCTTTTCATCTATATGAAAGTACAGCTGCTCATCCACCTTCGGCATTTCGCGCTGCTGGTCGGCCAGGTAATAGTTCTCTGCTTTTTGCAGCAGCACTTTGTTACCAGGTTCGCTCAGGTATTTAATTAAAGCGCTGTTCTTGGGCAACCCGCGCCAGGCGCGCATCAGCGCTAAACCGCCTGTTTTGGGATCGTCCTTGCCTTCTGCTATTAATTTCTTGGCATCGTTCAGGAACTGGGTGGTTACTTTTTTCTGGGCATCTACCAGGCGTTGAATGCGGGGTTTCAGTACATGGAACTCCTGCTCTTCGCCACGCGGTATGGGGCCGGAAATGATCAGCGGGGGACGGGCATCATC
>NZ_JAGXJN010000149.1 GCF_019091455.1 Chitinophaga sp. GbtcB8 | reverse complement strand
AGTAGTTAGTTCTTCCGAATTCACCACCCCATATTACCAGCCTTTCGTCGAGCAGGCCGCGTTGTTTAAGATCCGTGATCAGCGCTGCGGAAGCACGGTCCACATCCTTAGCCTGGCCGGCCATTTCATTGGGCAGGTTGCCATGCTGATCCCATCCCTGGTGGTACAGTTGGATGAATCGCACACCGCTTTCATAAAGCTTCTTGGACAACAGGCAGTTGGTTGCAAATGTGCCGGGCTCAAGGCAGTCTGACCCATACAGCTTTATGATAGCA
>NZ_JAGXJN010000148.1 GCF_019091455.1 Chitinophaga sp. GbtcB8 | reverse complement strand
CACGTAGTGGGTGGTCGTCACCGCGTTGACGAACCCCCAGGCGATCTGGATGACCAGCGTCGAGACGACGAACAAGGCCGTATTCGCGATAATGAGCCCGACCTTGGGATCGATCAGCGCCTTGCGAAAATTCGTCAGTCCGTTGAAATCCCAGCGCAGCGCGGCGTCCATCGACGTAAAGGCGATCAAGGTCACGATGACGGCCGTCGCGGCAAACAAGACGAATTGATTGAACAGGAACGGACTAAGCATCAAACCCGAGGCGCCGTGTTCCC
>NZ_JAGXJN010000147.1 GCF_019091455.1 Chitinophaga sp. GbtcB8 | reverse complement strand
TCCCTAAAGTATACCCAATAGCGGCAGTATTCGCAAGCGAATCATTTTGGTTGACTTCTTACTTAATAATTTTAACTTGACTAGATGTTTATCCTTTATTCTTCTGCGGGGATGGCATTTCATCCGGATGGATCTGAGCCTGACTGGTTGGGGTGAACCAGCAGGAATAGGGATAGGATAGATAATCTGGTCCGCAGGACCACCACTATAGGTGGAAGATCCGGATAATAAGTCCCTGAACAAGGTATAGGCAGACAGGCGAAGCTGCAGCAGTT
>NZ_JAGXJN010000146.1 GCF_019091455.1 Chitinophaga sp. GbtcB8 | reverse complement strand
ACGGCTCCCTTAACTCAAACTTCTAAGAAAAACATATTAGCAAAAGAAAGCCGCTTCCATGCATGTTCCTACGTGGTGGGCGCTATGGGTCAAATGAGAAAGTGTTTTCTTTATTTTCATTAGAATTCCTTTGAGGGTAAGCCGCCCTCAAAACACCCAAATACCCTTCTGCGTTTGGTTGGGGTCATAAGTCTAGCTAGCACCCCATGGTACGAAATAAAGCTAATAAGGTAAACGGTAAGTACAAAAAGTCGAAATCGAAGAAGATATTTGCTG
>NZ_JAGXJN010000145.1 GCF_019091455.1 Chitinophaga sp. GbtcB8 | reverse complement strand
CTCAACCTCACCCACCTTGAGCGTCACGTGCTGTCTCTTCCCTCCCTGCGGCGTCACGCGAGTCGTGATCCATCGATGCCAGGTAGGAAGAAACTTCCGCATCCCGTTCCGTGGGACCCGTTTCAAGCCTTACTGCTGATACGTACTGGCTTAAGCTTTCAGCCTATCATCACAACCGACGAAATCAGATCTCATTTTATCATATGATTATAACATGTATGATGGTTCGATCTTGCATATTTTGATTCCTTATCAGAACATTGGAATGAAAGGATC
>NZ_JAGXJN010000144.1 GCF_019091455.1 Chitinophaga sp. GbtcB8 | reverse complement strand
CAGAAAATGCTGAGACAGAGGCTGGATATGTCAGAAGACATGCAACTTGCAAACACATACAAGAATAGACAAACATGACATCAAGGTGCAAAATCCTAAAGGAGAAAAAATTGACAGTTTGAAAAGTCCAGAGAGGGGAATACCCCAGATTAATATTTTGTTAAGGTTATATATGAATCTTCCGGTACCTTATCCATACATGTGTATATACAGAATATTGACCAATAAAAAAGAATGAATTCTCTTTGGAGTTAACCCACCACATTAGAGCTTTAC
>NZ_JAGXJN010000143.1 GCF_019091455.1 Chitinophaga sp. GbtcB8 | reverse complement strand
TCTACCCCCCCTTCAAGTGCCCCAAAGCCCCCCGCCCCCCCAAAGATTTGGCCAAAGCCCGGCCTTTACCCCCCCCGGCCCCGGGAACTCCCGCCCCCCTGTTTTCTCACCCGAATTAACCCCTCTTCCCCTTGTTTTTTTAGGGTTCCTAAATACCTCATTTCAGCCCGGGGTTACCATTGTTTTTTCCCCGTTATGTATACTTTCCTGACTTATTTTTAGAAAAACATATAACGATGAGGGTATTTTTCTACCACTGGGTTAGCTTATTATTGTT
>NZ_JAGXJN010000142.1 GCF_019091455.1 Chitinophaga sp. GbtcB8 | reverse complement strand
ATTGAATCTTGGGTTCTGAAAAATGGGACAGTCTGATTTACAAATTAAATTGACTAGCATAAGCAAGCGTTACTTTTTAGTATTGGAATATGTTTTTTTTTATTTGTGATTGTGCTAATGTCATTTCCTTTACTATTGCATGTTTTTCTGATTGTATAAGTCAAACGAACTCTAGGTTATGGATGCTTTGACCACTATAAACAGCCTAGGGATTTAGAAAATTGGATGCCTGGATAATTGGTCCAAATGCGCTATAAATGTTTTTGACCTCTTGCAG
>NZ_JAGXJN010000141.1 GCF_019091455.1 Chitinophaga sp. GbtcB8 | reverse complement strand
ATTTAACATATAATTTTTAAATTTGAGTGAATCACATAACACTAATCTATTACTTCATTTAAATGTTTGTGTTGCATTTTGGTATGTCAGCAATGTTCATAATGCATGTATTGTTTTAACCACTGTTGTAAAAAGCATGAACCAAAATAACTGGAACTCTCTTAGAGTTGACAGTTAAAGGTATATTATTTTACTTATACTCAGTTAAGATTATCTAGAAATCTATGTGAGAAGCTGATAACACTCAAATTTCTTTTTATTGAAGGACTTTATATTC
>NZ_JAGXJN010000140.1 GCF_019091455.1 Chitinophaga sp. GbtcB8 | reverse complement strand
GAGGCGGCTGCAGACAAATACCACTGTTGTAATGTTTGCTTGCAGGTCATCTTGTAAAGGATGATGATGACGGCAATAATTTCTTTTATAACCAGGTAAATTATTTTTTGTAACCACAAAAGTTAGTTCATAGTGAGCAAAGGAAGCCAGTTTTTTTTTTCGCCTTTTTAAGGCATTCCAAACATGTAAGTAGGTTTGAACATGTTATCTGTATGAAAGTTTGTCATTCCTCTCATCTAGAAGAGTTTTGCAGATACCTAGAAATGCCTTTCTAGTA
>NZ_JAGXJN010000014.1:88240-147196 GCF_019091455.1 Chitinophaga sp. GbtcB8 | reverse complement strand
AATCAAAGTTTTGCTTTTCCATATGGTCAGTTTAAAGTTAATCAACTTTTTACTGACACACTTTTTGTAATAGTCTCGAAAGATTCCTTCTTCAAACACCCAGGTAGCAAACATTTCCGCCGCTTCTTTACTTAATGGAATTATTCCCGGAAAGCCCTATAGTGCTTTTCATCGGGATGCGCGGTCCTTTTCTCATTAAATATTTTTGATGCTTCACTAAGAGTTTTCCTGTTTGCGCCGCTGTAGTTGCCAGGTTCACGATTGCCATCATCTTCCCATTTGCACACCCGGCAGATCTCATACTCACCTTTTGTTTAAGTGTTTTGAGCCCGCAGCAAGGGCATTTGTGCAATTCTTCTTCCCAACCCTTCCACATGAACCTTAATACCGGTTATCTCTAATATCTCCTGGGAAAGAAAGTCGTTTCTTACTCCAATATTAATTTCATTATAGTAGGCTAAGATCTGTTCATTATTGGCTGCAGAAGCTGCATTACTTCCATCAAAGTCTTTTACCATATCCAATAGAACATTTTCCCTTTCTTCATCCGTTAGCTTTAGCAAAAAATGAAGAGATAGTAGCGTTAATGCTTCTTTTCTGGTCAATATTATCATAGCCCATAAAAATTATCTTTCCCCAATAATTACATTATCTCCCTGCAATTACATAACGCTGTTTAATCCGGGTAGATCTTTCTATAAGTTTCATCCGCTGTGGTTTTAGACCAAATGCCGCTTTCCCACTTTATATTTTCTTTCCCCAGTTTTGATTTGATCTCATTTTCTATTTTTTCAAGGTGAAGGGGATTGTTAAAAGTGACGGTGACATTTAATACGTGATGCTCATCACACAGTTCATCACTAAGGTCGTCTATCCTGTCAATAACAGAAATCTTATAATTGGCTGTACACCCCTCTGCGATAAAACGACCTTTTATATTTTTATAAGGCAAGGAAATATTAAAGGTTTTTCCTACCTTATGAACTAACATTTTAAATGCTACATCTTCCAATAGTATAATACTTAAATGTCGTTCACTCATAATCTTCAATGGAATTATTCTTATTATTCTACAACCATCATCAATTAGTTTTAATCAATAGCTCACCGGAAAAAAACCTTTTCTGTAATCCCAGTAATTCTGCCTTCCTTGTATTTACAAGCCCTTCATATTCTTTGGTAGTATTATTAAAAAAGTCGGGGTGCGAAATTGTACCTACCAGGTAATTTAATTGAGAAGTAAAGAACAGCATCACTGGTATCGGCATCAGGTCCGTATTCTTATAATCATCAATTACAGCCAGTAGCATGGTTATAAATCGTTGGTATTCATCATCATCCCATTCTCTTTCCATTCTTACTTTGTAAGAAAATTCATCTTCTGATTCTACATATTCAACATATTGTTTTAATGATTCTTTCATATGTTTTTATATACATGTAGGGTAAGTGCTTCTTTTCTGGTTAATACTATCATTATGTTATGACTTCGTTACGTTGTCTTTCATTTTTTTCAACCGTTCAGTCCAAAAACCATGTGGTAATAAAGTATCCCTTCCAGACTGTACAAGCTTCAGTTTGGCTTCTCCATTATAAAAAGGATGCGAAAAAAGAATAGCAATCATTTTTACTTGTACACGGGGTTTGTCAGCAAAAAAGGTGATCATGCTTTCCAGCTCTGCCGGCTGCCGGAGCATATAAAAAACATACAGGTCTATAAAAAACTCTACCAGGTATTTCTTTTTGGGGAATAACCTGGAAGGCCGGTCAAAATAGCTCTCAATCGCATCATTTTTAGCAGAGCCGTAATATACGGATGCCTGTACTTTTGCATCATCATCCCAGCTCTTTACAATATACTGGTCTATATTTTCTTCCAACAGCCGGAAGAATTTTTTCTGGTCATGCTGATAAAGGTCAAAGAAAATATGAGGTTCAGAGAAAATTTTTGTCAGCAGATCCGGCCTGCTACCCTCTTCAACAAAAACTGCCTGCTTTGTAGGATGCAATATGCTTTGCAGCAGTGTTAACGTAATATCCCGGCTTATAGACAAGGCCGGTTCAGTAAATTCGTTTAAGGCAACAAAACGGGCTTTGTTATTCATGATCACATCAAAAAGGGAATTGATCTGCTCATAAAGATTAATAGCTTTCTCCTTGTAAAAAGGTTCTCCATTTTTGAATGAAAAAGATGTTATAAAATCTTCTCCACAGGGATGAAAAAATAAAAAGAACCGGAACAGATCTTCACGATCGTTCTCATTTTGGCCTGCAGTAATATGCTCATTCTGAAACATCATATTCTTGAAGCAAAACAGCTTCAGCCTTCTGTTAATAACAGAAGGTTTTTTACTATACTTCAATACATCCAGTAATATTTCAGTTAAGAAAAGAAGATCATTAAAAGAATCATCCTGGGAAAATTCGGCTACTTCATCATATAGTTCAGCAGATATAAAATCATCTATAGCAATATCCGGAGCATCTTTAAAATAGTATGCGAAGCTTCCTTTTTGTTTTTTATTAATTAACAGGTTATCACTGGTTGACAGTTCTTCCCGGATACCGGTTGCTCTTTTATCCCTGTAAAACAACAGTTCTTTGATATTAGGTTCCATTAACAGCTTTTTTTACTTACACTTTATTGTCTGCTTTTTAACCCATTTCCCCTTCTCTTTCTTAAACACTTCTATCTTCTGGATCTTTTCATTAAACCCTTCCATTCTATCCACGCCTATGCCAAATGCACCTCTTTCATTACTCTTCGTCAGTATTTTATCCGTATGCTTGCTTTCACCACCTACCATATCTTCATAATCCAGCGTATTGGTTTTTAAGAAATCATTTACGCTATCATCTGTATGGAATACTACTTTATAATCTGATTTCTTAGCCGTATCATATGTTTCTCCTACAGATACCCACTTGGCCCCTCTTGAATTATTGGGGCCTCTCACCAATCCTTTATTATCTACCGTCAGATCCTTTTCTGCCTGGCTCATGGTACGGATCACTTCCTGCACAAATCCAAATACATCTATAAAAACGTTCGGATCGGTTACATAATTATAGAAAGACCATCCACCGGATAACCCCACCGGATCCTGGCTCATATACATCCCTTCATCCGGACTATAATACCGGAACCGGTTATAATACAAACCGGTTTCCGCATCCTCATACTGTCCTGGATAGCGGAAAGGCACTAAGGTACGGTCACCCGCTAACTTACGCACCTTGCCATAAATATCCAACTCACAGCTCCATATCTGTTTTCCTGCCTCATCATACGCTTCACAAGGCGTGCCCAGGTGATCGGTGATAATAGAATATTGTTTTCCTTGTATCAATTTAGCGGCCGGAATAAAAGTCCCTGCTTCAAACACCCAGGTAGCCAGCGTTTCAGCCGGTACCGGTTCGGGATGACTTTGCTGAATGTCCCCCAGTTCATCAATAGTAATAACCGGCTTATCTTTTACAGGATAGCTCCACTCATGCAAAGGCACATTACCATCCCATACAAAGCGGGTAAGCTGTCCGTTAAATTGTTTTTCAATGCGGCGGCCCAGTGGATCATAGTGGAATACTACCGGCTTCCCATCAGGACGTATTGCTTTTTTCAGCATGCCGTTCCCATACCATTCGTATTCCCAGGCTGTTCCAACGGAAGTATTGACCAACTTTTTAACCAGGTTGCCTTCCTCATCATAAATAAACCTTGCATCAGGGGTTTCCAGCAGCTTCCCACCAGGTCCATATTTGCGGTCTTTACGCTCGGGTGTTGTATATAGATTGCCCACCTTATCCGGCAGCCGGTAATCAAAGGCGCCATCTTCATACTGCGCCCAGGCCAGGTTACCAATATCGTCATGACCGAATTTAACAGTACCGTTGCTAACCCCGTTAATGATCTGTTTCAGCCGCTGATTGGCATCCCAACGATAGTGCTTACGCCGGGTGCAGCGTTCATTTGCATTAATGGTGTGGCTTTCCGGCATACCGGATCTATCATACGTCCAGCTGCTTTTAACGCCACCGGGTAAAGTACGTTCTATCTCCAGCCCTAACAGGTTATGTTCAAGATGCGCGGCCCAGGGCGTATCCATGCCGGCTGCCTGTGCGTGTATATCAGTCATTTCCCCGGTAGTACTGTACTGTAGCTGTATTTGCGCACCCAGGCTGCTTTGTACCTTGCTGCGCTGTCCGCGTTTATCATAAACGCTGTTTACGGTATAACCATTTTGCCATTCCTGTATTATACGGCCTTTTATGTCCCGCTGAAATTTAACCGTACTATGCTCATTCACTGCTTCCGTCAGCTGCCCGCCACGGTCATAGCTATACGTTTGCCAGCTGCCGTCGCTATATTCAGCGCGGGTAAGCCGCCCGTTATAATCGTATTCAAATTCTGTCCAGCGTTTGCCAGGGCGTTGCACTTTAATGATCTTTCCGGCAGTGTCCCGTTCATAGTGGCGTACCAGACCATCAAAGGCTGTTTCCTGTATAATGTCCCCACGGTTATTCCGGAAAAAACGATACATTTCACCATGCTCGTTGACTAATCCGGTTAATTGTTCTTCTTTATTGTAAACAAAATGGATCTTATTCCCGTTCTCTTCCCTCATTCTCAAACTGCCTAACGGAGTATAATCAAAACGAACATTACGCTGTTTATCGGTAAGCTGCAACACTTCATCATAAGCATTGTATTGCAGCCGGATATTATTCCCATCCGGCAGGCTTACGTCTGTGGCGCGTCCAAGAGAATCATAATGAAAATGCTGCTCCTGGTGTAAAGGGTTGCGCGATCTTATGCAATGTCCCCAGGCATCATACTCCCAGCTGGAAATACTCCCATTGGGCAATGTTAGGGTTTGCAGGTTGCCGTCTTGATCATAGGTCATCAGCGTTTTACGTTCGTGCTCATCCTCCACCCTGCTTACCAAATTCTCCCTATTATACCTGAAGATCGTAATTGCCCCGTCTGCCTCTGTGATCGTATGCAGCAATCCCTTGTGCTCTTCTTTCTTATAATAAATATACGTCCGCCCAGCGCCTTGCGGGTCTGTAGCCAATACCAGCCGGTCTTCCGCATCGTAGCTGAATGTATATGTACTGCCATCGGGTTGTATCATCCCCGTACGGTTCCCTCTTTCATCATACGTGTACCCGGTAACGTTAGCTTCTTCATCTATCTCCCGGTATATTTCAAAATCTTCCGTGTATTCAAGGAATTGCGAATTTCCCAACGGGTCTTTGATCTGTGTAACCACAAAATCAGGGGTGTAATAATAAGTGGTGGAGTGGCCTAAAGCATTGGTGATAATATTATACCCCTTCTCCGGAAAGTATTCCAGCCAGCCTTCCAGCAACCCGCCATCGCCCCAGGTGTGCACGCAGCGGGCCTTTGCACCGGCTCGTTCATACTCCCAGTAAAAACTTTGGCCGTTACGGTCGGTTTTAGCTATCATTAAATGATTGCGGTACTGGATGCGGGTGGTTTGGTTCAGCGCATCAGTGATCTCTGACAGGTCGCCGGCTTCATTGTAAGCATAACGGATCATGACCTGTTCAGTACCCCGGTGTTTGGCCGTTACGCTGATCATACGGCCTTCGGAGTCATTACCCACATGCAGGTGACGGCCGGCGCTGTCTATTACCTGTACCAGCTGGCCTTTATGGTTGTGGTGAAAGCTGATCATAAAACCCGCTTCACTGCGAATGGAATACAAACGGTACTGTTCATCCAGCGGATGCAGCTTACGGAAGCTGTAGTACAAACGTTCTGTATGATCAAACATCCCGTATTCCCCGATGTCAGTACGGGTAAGCGTTAGTTTCTCATGCCGGTTATACTCACGGTTACCCACATACGGCAATTGATCAAACACGGCGCTGCGGCCATCCCCCAGCAATACAACCGTGGCGTCTTCTGCAGCAAATTCCTGCACACGAAGGTCATAGTTAAAATGCGTGCCATGGCCTAATACACCGGTATACGCACTATCGCTGTTCCAGGAGCGGCTCCATTCCAACGGGATAGGGCCGGGCAGCTCAAAGTCAGTACCATCATAAATTACAATGCCCTGCACCAGGTCAACCGGTTCAAAACCTTTTTTACACAAGGCCCTGCTCAGCTTATTGCTGCCTATTTTTCCTTTCAGCGCATGGTTAAACTT
Organism: Chitinophaga sp. GbtcB8; assembly: GCF_019091455.1. GTDB lineage: Bacteria > Bacteroidota > Bacteroidia > Chitinophagales > Chitinophagaceae > Chitinophaga. The sequence goes on along the minus strand of NZ_JAGXJN010000014.1, from coordinate 141,017 downwards.
GGTGAGCGCCTTTTTGCCCGCCTTGCCCAGACCTTTCATGAGCGCGCCAAAGCCAAAGCTCATTACCAGGTTCAGTAAAGCGCCCGCCCAATCCGGCACATAGGGCCCGCCTACCATTACCGGTTTGCCGAAAGACAATGGGATGGAGAACGAGGTGGGCAGGTACATGCTGGGAATGGGTTTCATTTTTTTTCCCGGCTGCAGTGATAAGGGTATCCCAATATCATTACAGGTCATTAGCATATGGCCGGAAGGGCTGAAGAGGTTTCCTTCCACTTTGGTGGTCTTACTGCCAAAAAAGTTCACAGAATCATGGCCTATCATGGGCGCCAGCAGAAAGGGCCCGCCCATGGGAATATGAAAAAGGATAATGAAGATGCCGCTGGTATCGCTTTTACCGCGGGGCACATGATTTACCTTGGTAGTGGCGCCAATAAAAGGAATATAATCCATGGGATCTACTACAAATCCAATATATGGGTGTGGCAAGGGTATGGGAAAACCAAACAATATAACGATATGGATATCCAACCCTATAACTGGCGTAAAATGCTTGTTGCTTACGAGCATGTCTTCGGCTTGTAGGTTAACGGTACGGGGTAAAAGGAAATAATAACTACAGTATACAAATATAGCAAAACGCCACAACCAATTGCTTGATTGTGGCGTTGCAAATAATATTCCAGCTCGTTTTTTTAGCTAATCTTTTCTACCTGCATGAAATTCAGCTCAACAGGAGTAGCACGGCCAAAGATCTTCACCGTTACTTTCAGTTTCTTCTTGTCTTCTATCACTTCTTCGATCATACCGTTAAAGTCGTTGAACGGACCATCAATGATCTTAATGGTTTCGCCAACAATGAAAGGCTCGCTCATGGTAAGACCCTGGTCGCTCATTTCATCTACTTTACCCAGCATTTTATTCACTTCTGCCTTACGCAGCGCAATAGGATGTTCTTTTCCTAAAAAGTGTATCACACCGGATACATTACGTATAGACTGGATCACCTCATCGGTCATTTTACCATCTATGGCTTCGATCATCACGTAACCGGGGTAAAAATTCTTTTCGCGCATCACTTTCTTCCCTGCCTGTACTTTGTACACTTTCTCCACCGGCAGAAAAACCTGGGTAATTACGTTGCCCCAGTCGGAACGGCGCACCTCAATATCCAGGTACTCTTTCACTTTCTTTTCCTTGCCGCTAACAACACGTAGTACATACCACTTTGTTTCCTGGGTGGGTGCGGTATTGGTATTGGATGCATCCATCGTTAAAATAATTTATAGTATTGAGTTAGCACTACATTGGAAAGTGCATCCATACCCCATACTATCAGAGTGATGATAACCGTAGCTACCAGCACGATCATAGTAGAGGATTGCAGCTCTTGCCAGGTAGGCCAGGACACCTTATGTACTAATTCATGATAAGATTCCTGGAAATATGTTCTGATCTTGTTCATGGTATAAAGTTAACCGTTATGGGTTATTGTAATGGTGAAAAGTGAACGGTAAAAAGTGAAGGTTTTTTGTTAGATACAACATACCATTCACCCCTTACTATTCACTCTTTCACTTCCTTTTTTAGCACGGGCAACAGGATTCGAACCCGTATCAACGGTTTTGGAGACCGCTATTCTACCATTGAACTATGCCCGTAAGAAGCCGTAAGTTGCAAATTGTTAGAAATGTAAGTTAATTTATTATTATGTAATTACAAACTAACCCCTAACGACTTGCAACTTACGGCTATATCAGAATTAGATGCTTATTTGATGATTTCAGTCACCTGACCAGCACCTACGGTACGGCCACCTTCGCGGATAGCGAATTTCAGACCTTTATCCATAGCGATGGGCTGGATCAGTTTAACGGTCAGAGACACGTTATCACCAGGCATAACCATTTCAACACCAGCAGGTAATTCAACTTCACCGGTAACGTCAGTAGTACGGAAGTAGAACTGAGGACGGTATTTGTTGAAGAACGGAGTGTGACGGCCACCTTCATCTTTGCTCAGTACGTAAACTTCGCATTTGAATTCAGTGTGCGGAGTGATGGAACCGGGTTTGCAAATAACCATACCACGACGGATCTGGGTCTTTTCAATACCACGCAGCAGCAGACCAGCGTTATCGCCAGCTTCGCCCTGGTCCAGTAATTTTTTGAACATTTCCACACCAGTACAGGTAGAGTTCATTTTTTCTTCCTGGAGACCTACGATCTCAACGTTCTCGCCCACTTTGATAACGCCGCGCTCGATACGACCGGTAGCAACGGTACCACGACCAGTGATAGAGAATACGTCTTCAACAGACATCAGGAACGGTTGATCAACCGGACGGGGAGGCAGCGGAATGTAAGCATCCACAGCGTCCATCAGTTCGTCGATTGCACCTACCCATTTAGCATCGCCAGCCAGAGCGCCGGTTGCAGAACCTTTAATGATAGGAGCGTTATCACCGTCAAAGCCGTTTTTAGACAGCAGTTCGCGGATCTCGATCTCTACCAGTTCCAGCAATTCCGGATCATCTACCAGGTCAACTTTGTTCATGAAAACAACAATACGAGGTACACCTACCTGCTTAGCCAGCAGGATGTGCTCCCTTGTTTGCGGCATCGGACCATCTGTAGCGGCAACCACCAGTATAGCACCGTCCATCTGCGCAGCACCTGTGATCATGTTCTTCACATAGTCAGCGTGGCCCGGACAGTCAACGTGAGCATAGTGACGGTTAGCTGTCTGATACTCAACGTGTGCTGTATTGATGGTAATACCTCTTTCTTTTTCTTCAGGAGCCGCATCGATCTCGTCATAACCTCTCTTCTCTGCCAGACCCTTGTTTGCCAAAATGGTTGTAATGGCAGCAGTTAAGGTAGTTTTACCGTGGTCCACGTGGCCGATGGTACCAATGTTTACGTGGGGTTTATCCCGCTTAAAGGTTTCTTTTGCCATTTTATTTTCTTTTTAGATGGTTTGTAAAGATTGTATTAATAGTTGTTAAAAACTGTTTTACAAACTTGCGCAGTTGATGAGAATTGAACTCATGTCTTTTTCCGGAGTGGTTGAGTGACCCGGAATTTGCTCTGCCACTGAGCTACAACGCTTAGTTATAAAAACTTTGATCAGCAGGCCGTAAGGAATTACTGAAACAATGTTGGAGTGGTTGATGAAGAATTGAACTTACGATTTTCCGGTTCTCACCGGATGCGCGCAGATCGCAAATTTAACCCTGTTTCAAAGATGCCTGGATTAGAGAAGACTGAACCTGCGATCCTGTTTCATCGCTCGTCCAACCAGCGGTAACCCCAGCTAATTTGCTATCAAAGACTCTTGAGCTGTTGATGAGAATTGAACTCACGACCTCTTCCTTACCAAGGAAGTGCTCTACCCCTGAGCTACAACAGCGAAAAAATTAATTTCAAATTTTCAATTAGTGAATCAAAGAACCGCTCAGGCAATCCGTCATTCGTAATTGAAAAAGATCCTGGGAGCGGGAGACGAGGTTCGAACCCGCGACCTACAGCTTGGAAGGCTGTCGCTCTACCAACTGAGCTACTCCCGCATAAATATTTTCAAAAAACTATTTCCAAAACTAATGCCTTTCAACAACTAAGTTCCGCCTCTGCGGGAAGCAAAAGCGGAACTCACCTTTGTCGGTGGGCAGGATAGGATTCGAACCTATGAAGTCGAAAGACAGCGGATTTACAGTCCGCCCCATTTGGCCACTCTGGAACCTGCCCAATTATTCTCTCCCAATCCATCCCGCCGGCTGCGGGAAGATTATCAGGAGCCAGCAGAGGGATTCGAACCCCCGACCCACTGATTACAAATCAGTAGCTCTGGCCAACTGAGCTATGCTGGCATACCAAGTATTTATGCTTAGGTTGTCCGTAAAGGAAGCGCAAAAATAACAGCTTTGTTGAATTCTCAAAATTGTTTTTTCAGCACCCGGAACCGCCAATAATTCTACCTGATGTGTTTTGGCTAAAATGCCCTACAGTAAAGAACTTTACTACCTTCACCAATCCCTTTTTGAATCGGGATGGCAAAGGTAGTAAAGAGGTTATTAACTTCAAAATATTTTTCAGGATTTACTGAAATTTCTTCTCTTTTTGGCGTTTGATCTGGGTTACAGCGGCATTGAAGGCGAGATCGAAGGATTCTTCAAAGGATTTTGTCTCGTACTTGACGAAAAGATCTTGGCGGGGTATTCGGATCTTAATCTCAGCTATTTTGTCTTTGATCTGGTGTGCTACATTGTCTAGTTTCAGGAAAACATCTACACTAACAATCCGGTCATAAAAATTAGAGAGCTTTTGAACTTTTTTGTTAACATGATCAATCAGTTTAGAATCCGCATCGAAATGCACAGTTTGAATTTGAACGTTCATGACACTTAATTTTTTAATATTTAACAATCTCGGTTAGAATTGGTAAACATTCACTTCATAGGCTTTTTTTGTTTAAATGTGTTGGGAAAGAACTCTATTACTAATGTAATGCTTTTTATCTGCTTTTGCATTTTTAAAGCATAATAATTTGTTAATACCGGCGAAAAAAATGGTGGCTTGGAGTTAGTGCTGGGGGCGCTTTAGAGCAGAAAGCACAAAGCATAAAGCAGAAAGCCTGAAGGTACCTCAAAACTGAAAATTGAAAGCGCAAAGGAGGCCAAAAGAAAAGCTGAATACCAGGCAAAAGCCCGGCCATGGTACAAAATCCTTAAAAACAGAAAACCAGGGCTTTACCCCCTAACCACACCTATTTTAACCTCCGCGCCAAAGCTTTATGCTTTCTGCTTTATCCTTTCAGCTCAAATCACGCTTTCGGGTGCGCCTGTTTAAATACATTCTTCAGCTTCTCAATGGTATTATGCGTATACACCTGGGTAGCAGCCAGGCTGGAGTGCCCCAGCAGCTCTTTAATAGCATTAATATCTGCCCCGGCATTGGTAAGGTGGGTAGCAAAGGTATGCCGCAGCACATGCGGGCTTTTGCGTGTAATAGTGGTGATCTGGTGCTCAGTGAGATAACCCCGCACCATATTATATACGTACTTGGGATATAACTTACGGCCGCTTTTAGGATGCACCAGCAGTACCGCCCCTTCCGGCTGCTCCAGCTCCCGGCGCTTGCGGGCATTGTAGGCCTGCACCTGCTGCAGCAGCTCCCGGCTCACCGGAATGATCCTTTCCTTATTGCCCTTTCCCAGCACCTTAATGGTCAGGTTGCCGGTATCCACATTGCGCTCCTGCAGGTTGATCAGCTCCGACAAACGGATGCCGGTATTATACAGCAGCTCAAAAATAAGGCGGTGGGTATCCCCTTCCAGGTCATCGGTGAAAATAGGCGTGTCTTCCTGGCCACGGCGCAGGCTTTTATTGTCCTCCATGGCCTGCATGCCCTTTTCATCAATAAACCCGGGCAGGCGCCGGCTTATTTTAGGCGCAGCAACTTTTACCATGGGGGTTTGTTTTACCCAACCCTGGCGAACGGTATATTTAAAAAAAGATTTAAGTGCGGAAATTTTGCGGTTAACCGTGCGGGCCTGCTGTTTTTCTGCCATCAGGCTGGCCAGCCAGGAACGGATATGTAAATGCCCAATGGCCGTAAGTTCAGGTACGCCATCATATTGGGTCTGCAAATAATCAAAGAATTGACGGAGATCCAGCTCGTAGGCAACAGCGGTATGATCGGAATAACGTTTCTCCAGCTGTATGTAAGATAGGAACTTGGCTACGGCAGGGTGAAGTGGCTGCTTGCTCAAATACAAAAAATTTGATGATTGTAAAGTTATACAAAACCTTACAATCATCAAGTATTTTGAACGGATACTTTTATCCGATTAATCTTCAAATTTACCGCTGGCTAACTGCTGTTTGTAAACAGCTTTCAGCACCTGGTTACGACGCTTTACAGAAGGCTTGGTGAAAGACTGACGGGTGCGCAGCTGCAGCAGAATGCGCGCCTTCTCAAACTTCTTTTTATACTTCTTCAGCGCCTTGTCAATGTTTTCGCAATCTTTAGAATCGATGATTAACATAGTAAAAACTCCTTTAATAATTTTAGGGAGAGCAAAGATAAATCAATGTTTTAAAAATACCAAATGCAATCAGGTTCCTATTCGGGTGTAACTGGTACCCTCCCCTCCTAAAACAGCCCCGTAACCCGTGTGCAACCCGTGCGCAACTCCTCCCCCCTACATAAAACCCTACATCCTGCCTCATATTTTCCCCTTCCTTCATCCTTTTTCCCATGTCTTTCTCATGTCTTTCCCATGTCTTTCCCTACTAGATCCCATGTTTTTCCCTAGTCCATCCCTGGTGAAGTCCATGTCAGAGCCCTGATCTGGTCAATCTAACCAGGTCCATAATCAGGCTGGGAGCATCTTTCAATATCATACTTCTTACTTCTTCCCTCCTTTTTCCTCCAAGTTGCTTACTTTTAAATACTAAAGTAAACGTTATGTTCACCGGTATCATAGAATCATTAGGAGAAGTAGTATCCACCAAAAAGGAAGGCAGCAACCTGGTTATCAGCATACAATCCAACCTGGCGCCGGAGCTGAAGGTAGACCAGAGCATTGCCCATAACGGCGTATGCCTGACAGTAACCGGCCTGCAGGATAATAGCTACGAAATAGTAGCTGTGGCTGAAACCCTGCAAAAATCCAACCTGGGCCAGCTAAGCCCCGGGGACCGGGTGAACCTGGAAAGGGCCATGGTGTTCAACGGCCGTATAGACGGGCACCTGGTACAGGGCCATGTAGACGGCGTGGGCGAATGCCTGTCCAAAACCTCACAAAATGGCAGCTGGGAATACCGTTTCCGGTACCCGGCCGATTTTGCCGCCCTGCTGGTGGAAAAAGGCTCTATTTGCCTGAACGGCATCAGCCTTACCATCTTTAACGTAACGGACCGGGAGTTTTCCGTGGCCGTGATCCCCTACACCTATCAGCACACCAATATATCTGCCATAACACCCGGCCATACCGTTAACCTGGAATTTGATATCCTGGGAAAATATGTGGCAAGGCAGCTGGCAGTAACCGCGAAGAATTAATTACGAATTGCATGCTCAACTTCACCCAGGCATTCCACGTCCGCTACCCTATTATCCAGGCGCCCATGTTCCTGGTAAGTAATGAAGCCATGGTTAAAGCCGCCATGGATCATGGCATTGCCGGTACCTTTCCATCCCTCAACTTCCGTAAGGAAGGGGAGCTGAAAGCCCTGCTGGACCGTTTAAACGAACATCTTACTACCCATAACCCTGCCGGCACCTATGGCGTAAACCTGATCGTTCAAAAAACAAACCCGCTATACGTAAAACATTTACAGGTTTGCGCAGCAGCAAAAGTGCCCTTATACATCACCTCCCTGGGCAATCCGCGCCAGGTAATTGATGCCGCCCACAGCTACGGCGGCAAAGTGTTGTGCGATGTAACCAACCTGCAACACGCAGAAAAGGCCGCTAAAGAAGGCTGCGATGGTTTTATTGCCGTATGTGCAGGCGCAGGCGGGCATGCAGGCCCCTACCCTATGCATGTGCTGGTGCCTGCCCTGCAAAAAGCCTTCCCGGATAAATACCTGGTAGCGGCCGGCGGTATTGCTACCGGCCAGCAAATAGCCAGTGCAATGATATTGGGCGCGCAGGCCGTATCCATTGGCACCCGTTTTATTGCCAGTGCGGAAGCCAGCGTAAGTGATGAGTATAAACAGGCCATCCTGGAATATGGCATGGAGGATATTGTGCTTACAGAGCGCCTGTCCGGTACGCCCTGCAATATCATTAATACTCCTGCTGCAAAAAAAATAGGCTATAAGCAGAACTGGATGGAAAAAATGCTGAGCCATAACCCGCGTACCCGCAAATATTTTAAAATGCTGGTACAGCTGCGCGGTATGAAAAAGCTGGAACAGGCCGTACGCCCCGGCACTTACCAGCAGCTTTGGAGCGCAGGTCAAAGCGTAGAGATGGTGGAAGATATTGTGCCCACACAGGCCATTGTTCAAAAGCTGGTACAAGAATTGAACGAAACGCTGCAAGCCGCGTCACAGCTGGGACCTATGTGAATATAAACCGCTGCAAAGCGCTGGTGAATGTATAAGTAAGCTAATGGATAATGAAAGGATACCTGTTCCTCACTTTTTTATGGCTGCCGTTTATGCTGCATGCACAAAAGCATACAGTAAAAAGTATTGTGGCTTATTATGATACTACTGCAGTAGTGGAGCTGTATAACCAGGCGCCTATTGGGCTGGAGATCACGTATACCAATGGCGAGATACGCTCAACAGAAGGTTTCCTGAAAGGCGATTACCGCTGGAAATATATTAAAGTAACTACCCCGGATGGTACCTGCCGTAACGGAGTGCTCACCTTTGACCGCAGTTACCTGGCGCAAAACCGTTACCAGGTAAAGCTATTGGTAACCCTGCCCGATGCGGAGCAGCCCATAGAAACTGCTTTGCAGCTGCCTTATGTTACCGGCATCCGTTTTCACCATTATGCAGATAGCTTAAAACGCGATATCCATTTTTACCTGAATGTAGAAGGCCGTTTTAACACCGGTAAAATATACCCGCTGGACACTACCAGCATACAGTTTGAAACCTCTGCCGGCCAGCTGCTGGGCCAGGATCTGTTATTAAACAAAACAGATACCACCCGTTTCATTAACGTAACCGCTACCTACCGGGATAACCCTTCCCTGGTGATACATTCCGTGATCCCTGTAAAACAAAAACCGGATGATGATTCCATGATCATCAACGATGAGCGGCAGCTTTACAATAATAATAAAAAGAAAAAGCGGGGGTAGTCCCCCTTATATCAACATCCTGGCCTTCAATTCCAGGTACTTATTAATAACCTGTATAGTAAGCTGCTGGGGGGTACATAAGAGCGACATAATCCCGTACTGCGATAGTTCCTTTGCAATTAATTTCTTCTCATAGGTGAACTGCTGTGCAATTACCTGCTTATATACTTCTTCTACATTCGCGGCCTCCTGTTCTGTAACCTGCTTCAACGCCGTGTTTTCAAAGAATACTACCAGCACCAGGTGATACTTTGCCAGCCTGCGCAGGTAAGGCAGCTGCCGGCGCATACCGGTGGTAGATTCAAAATTGGTGAAGAGGATCAGCAGTGAACGTTGGGATAATGCGCTGCGCAAGCTGATGCTCAGCCGCTCATAATCACTCTCCTGCCATTGGGTTTGCTGCGCATACAGCATTTCCAGGATCTTGTTAAGATGTGTTTTTTTATTGCTGGCCGGTAAAATATCTACCTGTTGTGCACCCAGTGTAGTTAACCCGGCTTTATCGCCTTTTTGTAATACTACGTTGCTGAATACCAGCGTAGCGTTAATAGCATAATCCAGCAGCGTTAATCCTTCAAAAGGCATTTTCATGTTGCGCCCTTTGTCTATTACACAGTAAACCTGCTGGGAGCGTTCTTCCACATAGGTATTTACCATCAGGTTACCGCGGCGTGCAGTGGCTTTCCAGTTCAACATGCGCACATCATCGCCACGACTGTATTCTTTTATATGATCAAACTCCATGCTGTGGCCAATGGTGCGTTTTTTATGCACACCCAGCTCATTCAGCCGGTTGGTGAAAGACAGCAATTCATAATTGCGCAGCTGCAAATAGGATGGATAGGTTTTTACCGCCTGCTCATTTTCAAACACCACCCGCCGTTTTACCAGGCCAAAGGGGCTGGCAGCAAATGCATTGGTATTACCAAATTCATACACGCCTCTTTCCAGCGGGCGTAACATAAAGTTAAAAACGTGCGTGGCGCCGGGTTTCAGCCAGGTTTTTAATACATGATCCCGTAGCTGGAACTGAAAGGGCAGCTCATCTATCACAGACAGGCTTACCGGGAAGCGGAAGCCGCTCTGCACTGTTATCCGTACCTCGTTATCATCTCCATTACTGAAACGTGCCGCCATACCGCGTTCCAGCTGCAAGGGCTTTGATGCGCCAAACAACATGCTGATATCCAGCAACAGCAGCACTACCAGCACAGCAAACACCAGCTGCGCAATAACGTACAGCGCCGGGAAAAAGAAGGCTCCTATAAACAGCAGTACATTCCCACCCAGGCACAGGTAAAAGCGATTGCCGAAGAAAAAGGCGCGGTATATTTCTTTGATGGACATTCTTTAAAATTTATGCTGAACGCTAAAAGCTTTCTGCTTACCTCGGTACTTCCACAGCCTTAACAATCTGTGCTATCACTTCATCCGTAGCAATACCTTCCATTTCACGTTCCGGTGTTAGCATAATACGATGGCGCAGCACATGCGGCAGCATTTCAACAATATCATCCGGTGTTACAAAATCACGGTCGCGCATGGCAGCTACGGCTTTGGCGCAGTTCATAACGGCCAGGGATGCACGTGGCGATGCGCCCAGGTATAAAGAGGCATTCACACGGGTTTCCTGTACCAGCGCTGCAATGTAATGCAGCAGCTTTTCTTCAATATGGATCTTGCGTACCAGCGCCTGGTATTCCATTACCTGGGTAGCGGTGATCACGCGGTTCACCAGCTGTGTAATGTCCTGTATATTGTTATGCTGGTGCATGGCCTGCAGCATAGCAACTTCCTCTGCAACAGCCGGGTACTTCACCTCTATCTTAAACAGGAAGCGGTCCAGCTGGGCTTCCGGCAGGCGGTATGTACCTTCCTGCTCAATAGGGTTTTGCGTGGCTATTACCATAAACGGCAATGGCAGCGGGTGTGTAATACCGTCATTGGTTACCTGCCGTTCTTCCATTACCTCAAACAGCGCCGCCTGTGTTTAGGCAGGTGCACGGTTAATTTCATCTATCAGTATCAGGTTGCTGAAAACCGGGCCCCGCTTGTATTCAAACTCCCGGCTCTGAGGGTTGAATACCGAGGTGCCCAGCACATCGGCCGGCATAATATCCGGGGTGAACTGTATACGGGAAAAGTCCGCATCCACACAGCGGGCCAGCAGCTTGGCAGTAAGTGTTTTAGCCACGCCTGGCACGCCTTCTATCAGCACATGCCCCTGCGTAAGCAGCCCCGTGATCAGCAGGTCTATCATTTCATGCTGGCCGGCTATTACCTTGCCGATCTCCGCACGGATAGCCTCCACTGACTGGTGCAGTGAGGATAGGTCTGACCTGGGTTCAAATGTATTCACGTCCATCTATTTCGTGTTTTGGTAAAACTGATGTATGTTTTTATAAAATTGTTCTAAATATTTATCATTGATCTGTTCCGACAGCTGTATATGATGTATGCTGTCCACAATTTCCCGCACCTCTGCATAAGGTAAGCCCGACTTACGCGTCAGCGTATCTATAAATGCCTGGTTCAGGTAAGTGGTGTTCAGGTAAAAACGGGTACGGATATACTCCGTCCAGTGCAGTACCATTTTATGCGCAAGGTTGCGGTTATTGCCCTGCTGGTAATACAGCTGTCCCAGTGTTTCCACAAACTCCAGCGAGTTATTGGTAAGCACTTCTTTTTCCGGTATAATACGCTGCCGGCGTTTACCTTCAAACAGCACATATAACAGCAGCAGTGCCACTACCAGCCACAATGCCCAGCGAATAGCGGGGTAGCGCATCAGCACCTGCCACTCACTGAAATCGCCCCGGGGGCCATTCAGGTATTTATAATATTCATCCCAATAAATAGCAGTGGGAATGTTATAGGTATAAGCCAGCTGTTTTTCCAGCGATGCCATGTTAGGCTCATGCATCAGGAAATAATTGGTAAGCGTGGAAGGGTTCAGCAGCAGGAACACAGCGCCTTTACCATAAGCGACACGTATAAAGTTGGGCCTTGCCCGGCCGGTGCTGCTATCCGGTGCAATACCGGTACCTAAAATAGTGGTAGCGCTGGTATCATAGCTGGTAAAATAACGGCCCCCGGCGATGCCTTTGCGGGAAAAAACAGTATCCGGCGCCAGGTTCGGATTTATATAATGCTGGGTGCTTACCGGCATGCTAAAACCACGGTCCAGCGTATCTGCTTCAACAGCCAACCGGGCCTGCAGCAGGCTGTCAGGCTCTGTCATGGCTATGAACAGCTGGTTGCCATTGGCGGCAAACTGCAGCATATCCGTTACATCCTGCTCGCTGGCGTATAATTTTTTCGTTACCAGTATATACAGGCTTTCCTCCCCATTTGCAAAGGATTGATTTTTCTTGTAGGTAAGGCTAAAGGGTTTGGTCACCACCTTTACCGGCTCATTGGTATACAGGTGCGGCAGCACCTGGAACAGCGCATAACAGCCACCCGGCTTTTTATCCTTGTAGGAAAAGCTTTGCTTGGTAAGGTCCTGGATCTCATCCTCCACTGAGCGGGTACCCGCCACCAGCAGCAGAATGATGCACACCACCACCAGCACTACTATTATTATGAAAAACTTTGATTTCAACTAACAAGATTTTTATGCAGGCCTGCATGGTTTTCACCATCCAGCCTTTACTAAAGATGATTCAGTTCTTTTTGAAATTCCCGGAACCGCCCGTACACCAGCGCAAACTGTTCCTCATTCACCGCCACTTCCCCGTACCAGATATACTCATAATCCCGGGTGAGGCGCGCAAAGGGCTGGTACCATTGGGTTTTAGATAACACCCGCAGGTAATCCGTATTGGTTTTATCCTTGCTTAAAGTGATCAGCTGCTGCTCTGACAATAAATGCAGCGCCTGCAAATGCAGCAGCCGCACGGCCTGCCTGAACCGCGCTCCGCTGATAGCTTCCTGTATCAGCTTTTCATAGGCAGTAGCTGCAATGTTCTCTGCTTCCACTTCCGGCAGCTCCCCGCCACCCTTCCGCCGGGAAAAACGAAAGCCCTGCTGCCGCATAAAGAACAGCACCAGCAGTACCAGGCCCACTATCAGCAGGATATAAATAATATAACGAATGCTCTGTAAAAACGCTGCCAGGGCTACCAGCGCCATGGCCAGCCAGCGGAAATTATCGGAGGGTGGTTTTATCTTTTTATCGTACTGCAGCTTTTTATCAGCCCTTAGTTTTTCCATTACCGTAGCCGGTACCCTGCGTAACACCAGGCCGTTGTTCTCCCACCACTCCATGGTATCGGCATCAGCCGGTACCGCCTGGTCCCACAGGTAATGCGGAGGTACCACAACGGTATCTTCCATTACATCTTCTGTATCGCTATCCGCATCGGGGGGATCAGTATAGGTTTCCTCATTTACCGCGGCTTCCTTTGCCGGCCCCTTCATATCCTCTATACTTAATGGAGCGTATATGGTATCCTTTGCATCCTGCGCATGCAGTAATGCCGGCAGCATAAGCAATATGCAGGCAGTTAACCAACAGTAGCGTGTATACCTATCCGTTATTCGCATATAGTTATTTTTCTGAAAACCTGCCGGATCTGATCAATCCTTTTTATCCGCAGGTTTTATCAATGTCCCGTCGATCGTCAGCCGGTAGCCTTTGCGCTGCACGCGTATGGGGTATATTACATAATAGCCCACAATAAAGGTGAGTGATAATAGCAGGATGGAGATACTCAGCCACATAGGCATAGCCGTGTGGCGGGTTACAAACCCTTCCAGGAAAGCCGCTACAATAAACACCGGCACCAGGCTAACAATTACTTTTACACCGTCTTTGGCAGCTCTTTTTAATGAATCTACCCGCTTGCGCGTACCGGGAAAAAGCAAACCGCTGCCCATGATCATGCCCGCAGTACCGGCAATTACAATAGCCGATATTTCCAGCGTACCATGTATCCATATCACCAGCACCGATTGCCAGCCCAGTCCCTTGGCAAAAAAATAATATTGGAAAGATCCCAGCATAATGCCATTCTTGAACAGCAGCCATAAAGTGCCTGCAGCAAACATAATCCCGCTCACAAAACACATAAAGGCCACGTTAATATTGTTGTAGGCAATGGACAGGAACATGACCCATTCATTACCGCTTTTATATACGCCAAACGGATCGCCGTTGCTGATGTTCTGCTCCGTCATGTTCACATACTCATCTCCCAGCACGCCACGTACAAAACTTTCATCATGCGCAGCAGAAAAAGCGCCTATAATGCTGAACAGTAAAAAATATGAGAAGGTGAACAACAGCAAGCGGTGGTGCCTGCGCAGCAGCAAAGGCAGCTCGTATAAAAGGAACCGGCGCACCCGTCCCGCCTCTTCCCGGCGGTTGCGGTAAATAAACTGGTAAATGGCGGCCGCCATGCCATTAATATACAGGGTTACTTTGCTGAAACTGTAAAAAGTTTTCGCATAGGCAAGATCATCCAGCAAACTGGTGAACCGCTCCGCCATCACGTCCGGGTCTTCACTGGGCTCCTCCTGATACTGTTTCCAGCGGGCCAGGTTCTTTTTAATGAAAGTAGATTCTCTCATATCGAACAAACATATGCATTAATTACTAAATTTGTAATATGGCTGCTATAAAAATACCAACTGCTTTTAACATTGACCTGGAATTTGAGGCTTCTGACATTGGCCAGCGTATTGGCGCCTGGTTTATTGACCTGCTGGTGCGGGGCGCCTACCTGTGCCTGGTGCTGGTAGTAGTGTCCAATGTTAGCTGGCCCAGCGATGGCAAGAACATTTTTGCGTTCTGGAGCATCCTGATCCCCATTAGCTTTTACTTCCTGTTAATGGAAATGTTCATGCGCGGACAAACACCGGGTAAAAAAGCTGTTGGTATCAAAGTAGTAAGCCTGTTGGGTAACCCGCCCAGCTTTAGCCAGCATATGATCCGCTGGTTATTCCGTATCCTGGAAACACCGGTGATCATCTGGGGCGTAGTGCCGATTGTTTCTATCATCCGCTCCAAATACAACCAGCGCCTGGGCGACCTGGTAGCCGGTACCATTGTGGTGAACACTAAAAACAAAAGCAAGCTAAGCGACACTATTTTCCGGGAAGTATCCCAAACAGACTACCAGCCCCATTTTCCACAGATCCTGCGCCTTTCGGATAAGGACCTCAATAAAGTAAAAGAGCTGATGGACCTGGCACTTAAATCCAATAACCAGGAGTTAAGCGCCCGGGTAGCCTACCGGGTAAGGGATGTGCTTAAGATTGAAACGGAAATGGAACATATGCAGTTTCTCGAAACCCTTTTGAACGATTATAATTACTACGTTACAAAAGATTAACCCACCTTACTTTTTTACTACAGTAGTATCCGTCCACTTGTCATGCCAGGGCGTGCCAAAACCTGAAAACGGTTCAAAAGGCACAATGCGGCTAAAGCTGCGTTTAAGCGCAGTGCCAAAATCCAGCGGCTGCCCGTCGTTCCTTACCGCATAGGTACCTGTGATCAGCTTACCAATGGTACGGCCCTTGTTAAAGGCTTCCATTACGCTGGTGTAAAGGATCAGGGAAGAGTACACAGCCAGGTAATACAGTCCTGTTTGATCTGACAGGTCATCCGTGCTGCCGCCGCTCAGACTAATGCCCACACCCAGCAGGAATAAGAGGCCAAAAGCAATTAAGTAGGTAACGATCAGGTCAATCAGGTAATTGGCAAAACGCTGCCCCTGTGTAGCATGATTTAAGACTACAATTTCGTCAAGATCGGCCAAGAGATCTTGCTGGCCGGAGGATGGATGAATTGTTTCCATAGAGGTATAGCTTTTTAATGTCCCTTTTTCAGGCTTTTAAAATTACTGCGAAGGGTCCGCAAATCCATGACCCGAAAGGGGCATTTTCAGGATAAAAAAAAGGTGCTCCGCCTTTGCGGAACACCTTCAGTTAATACTTTTCCCTTGTGAAGAGCTTTCCAACCTATCTAATGTCCGCGCCAATGCTCTGGATCTGATCACCCAAACCGGCAGAAGGGTTACCCGCAGGTCCCTGGTACACGATAGATTTGTCAAATGCCAGGATCGGGAAGAAAACAATACCCAGTAATACCAGGCCAACGGTAAAACCGGTGTCCTTACCGAAGCTTTTGCTGAGCAGGTTATAAGCCCAGATCATGAAAATGATGTTCAGGTAAGGAATGATCATTAATAAAACCCACCATCCCGGTTTACCAATGATCTTGGTAAGGATGTATAAGTTATAAATAGGCACAATGGCGGCCCAGCCAGGCTGTCCGGCTTTTTCAAAGATCTTCCACATACTGGCAACTATCAGCACGACAATAGCCAGCATGATAATACCAAAAACAATGAAGAAGGATGACATTGCAGAATCCATAAAATAACTGGTTTTTAAACTGAGGTTTTAAAATAGGTTAAAGAATACATCACAAATAAACCGTATTTCTATGGAAATGTTCACTAATTTATATTATTTTTTAAAATATACGTATAACTACGTGTGAACCAATATGATTATTTCCAGAGAAAGTTTGCATTTTTCCCCAATTCCCTTACCTTTGCAACCGGCAAGTCTTATACGACCAGCTCCTGCTGAACTCCCCCAGGACAGGAATGTAGCAAGGGTAGGCGGTTGTAGCGGTGCGATGTAAGTAACTTGCCGTTTTTTTTTTCCTTTTTTTCCAAGTTCTTCCAGCGTCATTAGTGCCATCAAATAGTCATCCGGTGGCTATTTTCTTCCTCCACCGCTAATGACCAATACCGGCGCTCAATGACCTGATCCATCTAACAACTGCTCCTGTTATCATTGTACTGCAAATGCACGTAGGCATCTAATCCTGAAAAAGTATTATCCTGCTGCAAAAGCATCATGTGAAACAGATCAATAACTCAATTTAAAGACAAACACTTTATTATATGAAATTCTTTATAGATACAGCTAACCTTGCACAGATACAGGAAGCGCACGACCTGGGAATTTTAGACGGGGTAACCACTAACCCTTCCCTGATGGCCAAAGAAGGCATTAAAGGCGAAGAAGCCATCATGAAACATTACGTAACCATTTGCGATATGGTAAAGGGTGATGTAAGTGCGGAAGTGATCTCTACCGACTTTGACGGTATTATTGAAGAAGGTAAAAAGCTGGCCGCCCTGCACCCCCGCATTGTGGTAAAGGTGCCCATGATCAAAGACGGAGTGAAAGCCATTAAATGGTTCACTGAAAATAAGATCAAAACCAACTGTACCCTGGTGTTCTCAGCAGGGCAGGCTATACTGGCTGCCAAAGCCGGCGCTACCTATGTATCGCCTTTCATTGGCCGTATAGATGACAGCGCCTGGGATGGTGTGGACCTGATTGCCCAGATCGCCAACATTTACAGCTTACAGAGCTTTAAAACGGAAATACTGGCTGCCTCTATCCGCAGCGCTTTACACATTGTAAAGTGCGCAGAAGCCGGCGCCGACGTTTGTACCTGCCCGTTAGATTCAATTCTGGGCCTGCTCAAACATCCGCTTACCGATATTGGCCTGGCCAAGTTCCTGGAAGATGCCAAGAAAACCAGGTAAAAGATTGTATACTTTTTAGGATGGTGTCCCGGTACAATGCCAGTTGTACCGGGACTTTTTTTTAGCAACGCACAAAAGTTACAAAGATTAGTTACGCGCCATTAACACAGCTTAGACATGGACGGAACAGCGGAGCAGCTGTAAATAAAAATAGGGGGCATGAGTGCCTTCATTTGCACAGGTATTTTCAGTATTTCCCCTCATTTCCCGCAGCACGTATTTATACGGGTACGCATATAGGAAAATGCGTGTTTATACCAGCATCTTCTCAGTTTCCCTATTCATTTGTATCATTCCCCCACCCGGCAGGCGCAACAGCAAACAAATTATTAATGCCCCATAATGGGGCTTTAACGGGCCGGTAAGCGAGATAACCTGCTACCCTTTCTTTTCAAGATCCCACTTATCTTCAAGTCCTTCAATATTCCCCCTTTTTTAATCCTCCAACTTTTCCTTTCTCCAATCCTTTATATTTTTCTTCTTCAGATCCCTAATGTCCATCCCTCTTTCCATCCTCCAACCTATCCTTTCTCCAATCCTTTATATTTTTCTTCTTCAGATCCCTAATGTCCATCCCTCTTTCAATCCTCCAACCTATCCTTTCTTCAATCCTTCAATATTCTCCAGCTCCCCTCACTCCCTTTCTCCAATCCCCATTCCCCCTTTTCTAAACATATCTTTCATTATTTTCTGAAAGTTTTGTAATTTTGATACGTAATTAAATCCGAAAGACACTATCGCTGGTACAGCATTTGTCGCCTGTTGTAGTGCAATACGCTAAGATTGTCTCATCAATAAATAATTTGTTATGATGCAGCCCAACATTCCGGAAACCAGCTTACCCCGTGTAGTGATCGTAGGCGGTGGTTTTGGAGGCATTAACCTGGCTAAAAAGCTCCGCAAAGCCCCGGTACAGGTGGTTTTGCTTGACAGGAACAACTATCACCTTTTTCAACCTCTTTTATACCAGGTATCTACCGCCGGGCTAGAGCCGGATAGTATTGCTTTCCCATTACGTGGCATTTTTGGTACTCAAAAGAACCTGCATTTCCGCATGGCCGAAGTAAAAGGCGTGCGGCCTGCAGAAAATATACTGGAAACCGGCATTGGAGAGATCCGTTACGATTACCTGGTGCTGGCCACCGGCAGCAATACCAACTTCTTCGGCAATAAGCTGATAGAAGAGCATGGCATAGGTATGAAATCACTGATAGAAGCAGTTCAGATCCGTAACTATGTAATAAAACAGTTTGAGGAAAGCCTCCTGCTTACTGATGAAGCAGAGGTAAAAGCCAAGCTCACCTTTGTAATAGTTGGTGGCGGCCCTACCGGCGTGGAAATGGCAGGCGCCATTTCTGAGCTGCGTAAATATATTCTGCCTAAAGATTACCCCGAGCTGCCGCTTGACTGCATGGAAATTTACCTGGTAGAAATGGGGCCCCGCCTGCTGCCTGCCATGAGCGAATTCTCATCCAATAAAGCCCAGGAAGGTTCTGAGCGTATAGGCATTAAGGTATTGGTGAATACCACGGTAAAGGACTATGATGGGCAAACATTACTGCTGGGCAACGGTGATAAGATAGCTACCAAATCACTCATATGGGCAGCCGGTGTTAAAGGCGTACCTATTAATGGTTTTGAAAAGGATATTATACTACCTAACGGCCGCATTATGGTGAATGAGTTTTGCCAGGTGAAAGGATATGAGAACATACTGGCTATTGGCGACATTGCCCAAATGACCAATGATCCTAAATTCCCACGGGGTTACCCCATGGTAGCGCAGGTGCCTATACAACAAGGGAAGCTGGTAGCAGAGAACCTGACCAAACGTTTAAGAGGCACCAACATGCTGCCTTTTAAATACAAAGATCTTGGTAACCTGGCTACCATTGGGCGGAACAAAGCCGTAGCAGAAATTGGTAAAACAAAGTTAAGCGGGCGTTTTGCCTGGTTTATCTGGGCAGTTGTGCATCTTATGAGCCTGCTGGGTTTCCGCAATAAAATGGTGGTATTGATCAACTGGTTTTACCGCTACTTTACGTTTGACCGCGGTACCCGCATCATCATTAAACGCGGCGCTGCCAATATTGTAAAACTACGGCAAAGCGTGCTGCAGCAGGAAGCTGAAGTACCCCAGCCGGAACACTTGTAGGTTTATTTCCTGTTAAGTATGCTGTTCAGGTTCACCATTCCTACCAGTTCATCAGCACGGCCGCCCAGAGCGCGGTAGTATATGAGGATGGTATAATTATTTTCGGCCTCCCAGCTGTCGCCTTCCGTATATTCTGTACTGAACTTGCTGTTGGGTACTGTTTTATCGATCAGGCCATAGATATAATTATAATATCCCTGCTTCAGGAACAGGGTGCCTTCATACGCGCCTTTATCAGGGTTGTACACCATTTTATTGCTCTCATTAAACTCATAGCTGGTTAGCTCCCCGAAAATGTACATGTCGTACCCCGCATACGGCTCCCGGGAAGGGAATGTAAAATGCACCGCCGCATAATCCCCTTCAAAATTAGGATCATAATCATCCAGGGTGGCCAGCTGAAAACGGCCGTTAATATCTTTAATAAACTGGTACATCGTGTTGGCCCGCGCTATATCCGGCCGGGCATAAATATCTGTACCATTGCGCCGGTAGTCCGATTTTTCTACCCGCTCTGTTTGCAGGCGAAAGCTGCGCAGGTCTATCCAGCGCCATTCCTTACCCGCCGGGAACACGCAGTCCACCTCCGTATTATAAACAATTTCCGATCCCTTCAGGAACATGGGTTTAATATTACTGATAGCATTATCCCAGCGGTAGTTCTGAAGTATGTATATCTTGATCTGGTCAAAAGGATTGTTGATATTCAGCCCGCCGGTAGTAATGGAAAAGTTTACTTTCTGGCTGGTGCGGAACAGCTTGGGACTTACCGGCTGCTGTATAAAACCGGCTACGCCTGCCTTATTATCCGCCACCATCATACGGCGGGTAAAGGCCAGCTGGCTGGTATCACTGTCCAGGTACACCATCAGCAGGTAGTTGCCTGATTTTTTCGGGTAGCTGTTGCTGTTAGGTACGGATACACTATAATGTGTGTATTTCTGTAAAGCAATGCTGGAAAAGCGGTAGTTCTGTATGCGGTTCTCTGAAAAGCCCTGCAGGTAATCAATGGTGTTCACCTGCGCCCGGCTCCAGTCGGCATTACATAAAACAAAGGAGTAGTAATAGTTCTTCGTATCATTATCCAGGTCATCAAAGCTCAGCTCCAGTTTCTCGCTGGAGTTAAGCTGTATCACCGGAAGGCTCAGCGGATCGCCGTTGGCACTGAATTTCACCGATTTAATGTTGTTGTAGTAAATATGGTCCGGTGAGGGGGACGTTTCCTGTGCAGCAGCAGGGTAGGTGGCCAGCAGCTGCCCTGCCATCATCAGCAGGAAAAGGCATTGTATCTTCATAACACTTAAATAGAGGGTTTAAGTTACAACTATTCCTTCATCATTTCCCCATTACCTTCCCGCTCAATTCTCCTCTTTTTTCCGTTTCTTCGTACCATCATGCGTTTATCTTTCTTTATCGCCAGGCGGATCGCATTCAACAAAGGATCTTCCTTTTCAAGGTTCATCATCAACATTGCCATTATTGCCACTGCCATCAGCGTAGCGGTAATGATACTGGCTACTGCGCTGGTGAATGGCTTTCAGCAGGTGATACAGGAAAAGATCTTCAGCTTCTGGGGCCACATTCATGTAACGCAGTACCAGGTTAATGCAGGACCGCTTACAGAACAGATCCCTTTTATGGCAGACAGCTCCCTGGCTGATAGCATTAGCCGTATACCCGGTGTAACCGCCGTAAATGCCTACGCTACCAAATCGGCTATCCTTAAAGCAGAGAAGGATATTGAAGGCGTGATCTTTAAAGGAGTGGATGCCCGTTATAACTGGCAGCACCTGCAGCGTTTCCTGGTTCAGGGCCGGCCTATTCATTATACAGACAGCAGCTACGCGCCGGAAGCTATTATTTCCGTAAGCCTGGCAAAAGAGCTGCAATTAAAGCTGAACGATAAGATCATTGTATACTTTATACAGGGCGGCGGCCAGGCCCCCCGTGCACGTAAGCTAACGGTAACGGGCATATACAAAACCGGCATTGAGGAATATGATAAAACCTACATCATTGGCGACCTGGGACTGATCCGCAAGCTCAATAACTGGAACCCCACGGATATTGGAGGATACGAGATCTTTGTGAAGCGCTACCAGGATATGGATGATGTGGGGCAGGTGATCTATTCCCAGATCCCGGAAAAGCTGTTTGTACGCACCATCCGGGAAATATATCCCAACATCTTCGACTGGCTGCGCTTACAGAATAAAAATGAGGTGATCATAGTGGTGATCATGACCATTGTAGCAGTGATCAACATGATCACCGCCATCCTGATCCTGATCCTGGAACGTACTAATATGGTGGGTGTTGTAAAGGCATTGGGCATGCGCAACTGGCATATTCAAAAAGTATTTATTTACCAGGCAGGATATATTGTACTAAGTGGTTTATTGCTGGGGAACTTGATGGGGCTGGGTTTGGCCTTCCTGCAAAAAGCAACCGGCTTTTTCAAACTACCGGAAGAATCCTACTATATGTCTGTGGCCGCCATTGACCTGCGCTGGTGGGAAGTAATGCTCATTAACATCTCTACCTTTGGCATTTGCATACTGGTATTACTCATCCCCTCTCTCATTATACGCCGTATTACACCCGTAAAAGCAATCCAGTTCAAGTAAATAATAATTAATTCAAAAGCAGCCTTCCACAAATAATTCCCGTTGCCACTGCGGCATTCAGGCTCTCTGCGCCGCCCAGCCTGGGAATAGTGATGCGGTATTTACAAAGGTCAATTACCGGCTGGCTAAGGCCCCGCGACTCATTGCCAATGAGTATGATACCTTCTTTAATGGGCGCAAATTCAACAATATTCTTTCCCTGCAAAGTGGCCGCATAAGCAGGTACATTGGCCTGTTGCAGCAGCGGGATAATATCATGCTCCACTACCTGTACCCGCGCAATACTACCCATGGTGGCTTGTACGGTTTTAGGATTATAGGCATCCACGCAATCCGGCGAACAGATCACCTGCGGAATACCAAACCAGTCGGCTATACGAATAATAGTACCCAGGTTGCCCGGGTCCTGTATAGTTTCTAATGCCAGCGCTACGGTACCGCTTAGATCACCCTTTGCCTTTGCAGGCGGTATAGGTAGCAAGGCCATGGCGCGGTTAGGCGTAGTGAGTGCAGACAGTTGTTTTAGCAACTGCGGCTCCACTTCATGTACCTTGGCAGCAGGAAGTGTGGCCGCTAAAACATGCTGCTCATCCAGCCAATCAGCCGTTGCATATACCTCCTGTACAAGCCCTGCCTGCAGCAGCTCCTGCACAATCTTATCGCCTTCCGCCATGAACTGACTGTATTTTTGGCGGTATTTTTTATGCTGTAATGATTGAATATGCTTAATTTGCGCCTTTGACAACATGGTGTCAAAACTATTTAAAAAATATCATAATTGTTTTCACCGAGATGCAGCCGCCACATAGTTCCCATTCTTTTAACCTGAACTATACAACAGTACTACTGATTGCCCTGCTAACGCTGGCCGCCTGCTCCAATACCAAATACCTGCAAAAAAATCAGGCCCTTTATGTTACCAGTGATGTAAGCGTAAAAGGGGAAGGCCTGGTATCTGCCGACCGGCAGGACCTCCGCAGCTCTCTCAGCTCCAAGCAGCTAATGCTGCAACAGGCCAATACCAAGTTTGTAGGTACCCGCATCAAAACATTCCTGTACAACGAAAAGTATAACGAAAAAAAATCCAACTGGTTCTGGAGCCTGATCCTGGCTCCGCGCAACCTGGAAGCGCCGGTGGTGTACGATTCCCTTAAAACAAAAGAATCCCTGCAGCGCATGGTAAGCTACCTGAATAACCAGGGTTACTTCTATGCCACCGCTACTTATACGGAAAAGATCAAACGCCAGAAAGCCAGTGTTACTTACTATGTAAATACCGGTAAGAACTTTATAGTGAACAACATTTACTACGATGTTAAAGATTCTGCCATACATAAGCTGGTAACAGGTGCAGCCGCTTTTTCCCTGATCAAAAAGAACACGCCTTATAAGCAGGATGCCCTGGTAAGTGAGCGGGAACGCCTGATGCGCCTGGTAAAAAATGCCGGTTACTTTAAGTTCAGCCGCGATGCCATTGAGTTTGAGATAGATACCCTGCATAAAGCGCTGTTCCGCAACCCGCTGAACCCTTTTGAAGGCATCACCAACATCTTTAATGAGCGTAAAGGGCTGGAAAAACCCACCATGGATATTACGGTGCGCATCAAGAACCCCGAAGATACACTCACGGCCTGGGAACGTTATTACATAGATTCTATTTACGTGTACCCGGATTTTCCGATCAATGGCAACCCCGCCGATACCGGTTTTAAGACCGATAACCGTAAATACATCACCATCCGCTCTAAACAGGAAATACTGCAGCCCAAAGTGCTGTCGCGCTCTGTGTTGTTACGCAGTGGCGATCTGTATTCCCAACAGCAGCAAACCAGCGCCATTAACCGCCTGTATGATCTGAACATCTGGCAGTTTGTAACCCTGCAGTACAAAGAAAAAAAGGATACCGCCAATAAGCTGGACGCCTTCCTGTACATGACGCCTAAACGTAAACAGGAGCTGGGCGCCAACTTTGAGGTAAGCACCAGTAGTGACTACCTGGTGGGTAGCGGTGTAAGCTTCAACTACCGGCACCTGAATGTAAACCGCGCCGCCAACCAGCTGGGCGTAAGTTTGAATGCAGGATTGGAAATGATCCGCAACCAGGATGATGCCTTTGTGTTACAGGCCAAACAGCTGGGCGGACAGGTAGACCTGATGTTTCCGCGGTTTATTACACCTTTCCGCATCCGCAGCAGCAACCGCGCCACCATCCGCACCCGCCTGAGCGCCGGCTGGGATTACCTTTCCAGGATAGACCGTTTTAAGATCAATAACATCAACGCCTCTTTTGGATATGAGTGGAATGAAACTATTTACAAACGCTGGATCGTAAAACCCATTTCGCTTAACTACGTGGGTGTAAGCCTGAACCCTGATTTCCGGGACACGGTAGTAGCCCAGAACCCTTACCTGAAAAGGAGCTTTGAACCGGCATTCATTGGCGGTGAGAACATTACCTACATTTTCAGCAATAACGATGTGCTGCATAAGTGGCATAACTCCTACTTCCGTGCTAATATTGAAGAATCAGGCCTGTGGCTCAATGGCATTAACAGTATTATGAACGGTATTACCGGTAATAAAAGCAACCTGGAATCCGTAACCGGGTTAACGATCTCCAACTTTGTAAAGCTGGAGGCCGATTACCGGCACTACTGGAACATAAATCTGCACAATACCCTGGCCTCCCGTGTATACGGCGGCGTGGGCATCCCCTATGGCAAGTCGGATGTACTACCCTATATACGGCAGTTCACGTCAGGCGGTCCTTTGAGCATACGCGCCTGGCGCCTGCGTACCCTGGGCCCCGGCTCTTATAAAGACTCTTCTGCTATCGCCAGGATCTTTCCCGACCAAACCGGTGATATGAAGCTGGAAGGCAATGTGGAGTTCCGCTTTGATATGCTGCGCATGTTCAACGGCAGCGTAAACCTCAAAGGCGCTACCTTCCTGGATATTGGTAACATCTGGATGTTGAGTAAAGATGACCTGCGCCCCGGCGGCGAGTTCCGCCTGAACAAGCTGTATCATGACCTGGCAGTAGGTACCGGCGCGGGTTTGCGCCTGGATTTCACCTTCTTCCTGGTGCGGCTTGACTGGGGCATTCCGCTGAAAGTACCCTACTATACCGGCCAGAAAAGCGGCTGGTATATTGGTGAATGGGACCTGGCAGATCCCAAATGGAGAAGGGAAAATATTATCTGGAACGTAGCGATCGGGTACCCGTTTTAATTACGAATTACTTCTTATAGTTTTCAATAAACTCACTCACCTCTACCGCGTCTTCCAGCTTAAATTCCCCGATGCGCGTTCTGCATAAGCTGCTCAGGTAAGCGCCACAGCCCAGCGCAGCACCGAAATCATTAGCCAGTGAGCGAATGTAGGTACCTGTGCTGCACACCACGCGAAAAAATACCACCGGCATTTCAATTTTAGTGAGCTCAAATTCTTTGATGAAAATATTGCGGGGCTCCACCTTTACTTCCACCCCCTGCCGGGCCAGGTGATAAATGGGTTTGCCGTTTTGCTTAATGGCGGAGTGGATGGGCGGCAGCTGTTGCTGCTGTCCCATAAAACGCTGCGTGGTGGCGTGTAACAGCGCTTCATCAATACCAGCAGTGTCTTTAAATTGTTCGGGAGCAGATTCCAGGTCAAATGTAGGAGTAACAGCACCTAAGGTAAAAGTGCCGGTATATTCTTTTTCCTGCGCCTGGTATTCATTGATCTTTTTAGTCATTTTACCGGTACAGCAAATGAGCAAACCGGTGGCCAGCGGGTCCAGCGTGCCGGCATGTCCTATTTTGGCTTTGGTGGTGTTACGGATCTTGCGCACTACATCAAAAGAGGTCCAGTGCAGGGGTTTATTCATCAACAGCACCTGTCCTTCCTCGTAAATATTTTTTTCCTGGTTCTGATTCATGGCGCAAAGATAATGAACCATGCCAGCCCACAACTTGCACCTTGCCGCTTTTTTATTATTTTAGCACCTTATGGCCTTACAACAGCATAAAGACGCCAACCTCCGGTACCAGCAACAGGTAGATAACTCGCGCACCTACGTACTTCCGTTCATTGAACAGGCCATGCCTTTAGTGCCCGGTATGCGCGTAATGGAAATAGGCTGCGGGGAAGGCGGTGTATTAACACCCCTGCTGGAAAAGGGCTGCCAGTGTGTAGGGGTAGACCTGGATCCCATCCGTATTGAGCTGGCCAATAATTTCTTAAGTAGTTATGTACAGAGCGGGCAGCTGCGCCTTATCTCCAAAAATATTTACGACGTTGATTTCCTGGGTGAGTTCAGAAATTCTTTTGATCTCATCATCCTCAAAGATGCTATTGAGCATATCCCGGATCAGTCAAAGATCATTGGTTACCTGAAAAACCTGCTCACACCCAACGGGCAGGTGTACTTTGGATTTCCGCCCTGGTATATGCCGCATGGCGGCCACCAGCAGATTTGTAACAGCAAGGTATTAAGCATGCTGCCTTACATACATTTGCTGCCACGCCCTTTATACCGCGCATTGCTGAAAGCAGGCGGTGAGCATAGCAGCACCATACAGGAGCTAATGGAAATAAAGGATACCGGTATTTCTATTGAACGTTTTGAGAAAATAGTGAAGCAGCAGGGATTTACGGTAACACTTAAAAAACATTACCTCATTAATCCTATTTATAAATATAAGTTCGGGCTGCAACCCCGCACCCAGTGGGGCCCTGTAACACACTTACCTTTTGTGCGGAACTTTGTAACTACCTGCGTATACTATCTGATTAAGTAATGCCGGTATATTAATTCTTAATTATTCATTATTAATTACGGCTTCTCATTCCATATCTCCCAGCTGGCCTCCGCCTGCAGCACCAGCATTTCATGGCCGTTCTTGGTAACAGCTCCCTTTGCCGCACCTTTTTGCAGGAACAATGTTTCAGCAGGATTATAGATCAGGTCATATAACAAATGATGACGGGTAATAGCATCATACGGCAGTGCAGGCGCCGCATCTGTTTGCGGGTACATGCCTACGGGCGAGGTATTAATGATGATCGTATGCATTTCAACAACAGTGGCATCCACTGCCTCATAAGCCACGGTGCCGGGTTGCGCGCTGCGGCTTACTACGGTAAAGGGAATGTTCAGCTCTTCCAGCACAAACATTACGGCTTTGGCAGCACCGCCTGTGCCCAGTACCAGCGCATGGGTATGATGCGGTTTTATTAACGGCAGTAAAGATCTTTTAAAACCAATTACATCCGTATTAAATCCCATTCTTTTACCCTTATGAAAACGGATGCAGTTCACCGCTTTTATTTGCTCTGCGGCAGGGCTAAATTCATCCAGGAAAGGCAGTACCGCTTCTTTATAGGGAATGGTAACGTTAATGCCATACAGGTCTGTACGTTCCAGCAATGCCGGCAGCTCACTGATGCTGGTTAGTGGAAAATTCTCATACACACAGCCGGTGATCCCTTCCCGCTGGAATTTCTCTGCAAAAAATCCTTTGGAAAAAGAATGGCTCAACGGGTAACCGATTAGACCGTATACTTTCATGAATTTTCAATTAGGAATTACGAATTACGAATTGTGTACCTGAAAAGGCAGGTTTCCTGCATAAAAGTAAGATACCTATTTTATTGCAGTACCTAATTCGTAATCCGTAATTGACAATTCGTAATTATTCTTTATCAAGGAATAGGTGGAACGTATCACCACGCAGGCCTATACGCATAGCTTCCAGGGCTATTACTTCATGCGGGGCCAGGTTGCCCAGGTTCACATTACAGCCTACCAGCTCCAGGAAGTAGAGCTGCTGCGCTTTTTGCGGTGCTTCCCAAATGATCTTTTCTGCCGGGATCTGTGTTAATATTTCCTGTACCAAACCTTCACGTACCTCGCCGCTGCCGCGGTAAATGCCTACGTTACCGCTTTCGCGGGCTTCGGCAATTACATAGGTGGCGCCGGCTTCCAGCTCTGCACGCATCAGCTCTATCCATTTATAGGGAGGAATGATATGTTCTGCATCTTTGGACCCTACTTCGCTCAGCACCAGCCCCAGTTTGGACAGCTTTTCAATATAACCGCACTTTTCCGCATGCGGTATGGTAATGGAACCATCGGACACTTCCATGTAGGTAATGCCGTAGTCCTGCACCACTTTAATATATTCATTCAGCTGGTTGCGGATCAGGAAGGCTTCAAACAGGGTGCCCCCAAAATACACCGGTATGTTATGCGATTGGTATAGTTCTATTTTTTCCCGCAGCCGGGGCGTAACAAAAGAAGTGCCGAAGCCCAGCTTCAGTATATCCATATGAGGTGCCGCCACTGACAAAAAGTTGCGGGCTTCTTCCACGCTAAGGCCTTTATCCATTACCATGGTTAACCCATGGGTGCGGGGCTGCTTTGTACGGTCCGGGAGCTGAGTAAGATTGAAATTCATGCTGTCTGTTATTTATGCCAAGTCAAACCAAAGTGGAAAACCGGCGCAAAAATAAGAACTATCTCTAATTTATAAGCTGCTTTTCGGCAGGGCAGCCAAACAACAGGATTAATTTATGATTATGCATTCCCGCATGCCCCTTAAACTCCGTTTCAACACATTTCCCTAAAAAAACGAAAACCTGTCCCAATGGATCGGAACAGGCACTTATCTTTAATTTTTATCTTTTATTTTTTTTTCTTCCTATACCGGGCTATCAGCTCTACCACGCTGGTATGCTGCAAAAGCGTAGGGTCCAGCTCCACCATCTTTTTCAATTGACGGGGGGCCAGCTGCAGCGCGGTTTCCAGCTGTATCAGGCCTTCTTTGGTACGGCCGGTTGTGATCAATACCGCTGCACGGAAATAAATAAATACCGGCTTGCGGCCCAGCTTCTGCTCGCCCTCATCCAGCTGCACTATGGCTTCATCAAAAAAGCGGGCTACATACAGCGCGCGGATAAACTCCTGCCAGGTGGTAACACTTTGCGGTTTAATACGCAGGGCGCTCATAAACTGGATCAGCGCATCTTTATTCTTGCCCAGCTCCAGGTAACACTGGCCCAGGGCTATGAAATATTCAGAGCTGCCTTTGTTGATCTTAAGCGCGCTGGCGATGGATTTTACGGCATTTTCCCAGTTGGCCTCCATCATATAGGCAACAGCTATCTTATAATACAGCTTATCATCCTGCGGGCTTAAGTGCGATGCCTTGCGGTAGTAATAGCGGGCCTGGGTAAATTTGCGCATCTTCTCGTAACAGTGACCTATGGCTTCATAGATCACGTCTTCCGGTTTGGCTATTTCCAGGTGTTTCTGCAACACTTCAATAGCTTCCTGGAACTTACGGAGGCGGATATACGCATCGCCCATATTGCGGTAAGCGTAGTCGAACTTTTCATCAATGGCTACAGCATACAAATAGGCATCTATGGCCTTTTCATACAGCTTTAGCCCCTGGTAGGCAGTACCCAGGTTAAACCAGGCCAGCTGGTTATACGGGTGGTCGTTAATGATCTGGGTATGCAGGCGGATGCTTTCTTCATTGCGCCCGGTATATTCCGTCCAGAAGCAGATCTTATGGAGGGCTTCCTCGTTATTGGGATCATGCTCCAGGGCTATTTTCAGGCAGTCAAATACGCGGTCAAACTCCTCCCAGTCATCATACACATCCGCGAGCTCCAGCAGCAGCTCTGTGCGGTCATCCCCGTCAAACTGTTTGATCTGCTCCTCCAGCACCGAAGCAGCTTTTTCGTGCTGGTTGAGGGCCAGGTAAATATCCGTTTGCAGGATGTACAGGTTAATATCCGTACTGTCCAGGATAGCGGCCTTTTCCAGCAGCTCCAGCGCATCCGGGTATTTCTTGGTTTCTATAAGGAGGTTTGCTTTTTTCAGTAAAAGGGTGGATGAGTAGGGAAACTGTTCGATAGCTATTTCTGCCGCCTGAATTGCATTCGGCAGCTCGTCATGCTCATCGTAGTAGTCGATGATCTGCTCAAAGGAATCTTCGTCTAAAAAGGAATGAGACTGGCCAGCTCTGAGGTTTTCAAACTGCTGCAACAAGTCTCTAAGCTCCTCAAAATCCTCGTTAAATAATGGAAAGTCTTGATTCATTATTGTAAATATAATACTTTTATTGAACCACGCAAATGCAGACAAAAGGACGCCATTCATGGAATTTTTAACAGATTTTTAGGAAATAGTTGTAAATTGCGTTAAGAATTTGTTATATGATATATTGAAAAGTTTGTACATTTGTAGATACAATGAAAACGAGAACCTTCATATTGCAGTCTTTTTCATTGACCTGTTTATTGGCAGGCATGTTGATTTGCTGCGTGCTGACCGCACGGGCAAACGACCTGGCGCTTAACAGTGATAAAGACAAAGTGGCTAAAAAGACGGAAAACCGCTTTTTACTGGGGGCCATGCCCAAAACTAACCTCAGCCTTGATGGTTTCCGCTACAGCGGTACCTTAAGCTCTGAGTTTAAGCTGACATCCTCCACTTCCTGGAACATTAAGTCCGTAATGACCTATAAAAAAGGGAATGTAACGTTCGTACTGCCGTACAATGTGCAGGTACAACAGCCCACTAACATGCAGCAGTTCCATAAATTGCGGATCCTGTTGCCTTTAAAATAGCGCTAATAAGTTTTAACTTATAAAAAAGAAAGCCTGGAACCATGTTCCGGGCTTTTTATTAGTACAAACCCTCTTAACGTCCCCTGCCCTCCCTGCGCCAATCTCTCCCAGCCAGCCTAACGCCTTATTACAAATCATAACCAACCATTTGCCCATAAAAACGCCGGCCTTAACTATTTCATCTCCCCCTTACTCAGCTTCCCATTTTCTGCAGCTCCTCTTTGCTGATCACTTTATAACCGGAAACAGGCGTTTCAAATAAAGCGGCCGGTACCGGGTGTAAGTCTATATGAGTGGCTATTACGTTCATTTTAGCGCCGGTGCGGGTAATAATTTCAAACTGCAGCGGCATTCCCTTCAGGTTCACAAACCGCCGGTTGTAATGTTTATTTTCCGGTATCAGGTCGGGGGTATAGTATACTTCAAAGGTTTTACCGTCCGGCATAATGCCGGTGGCTTTTTTGCAGGTATACCCCAGCAGCTCCTTGGTACCTGCTTCGTCCTTAAAGCGGATGCCCGTGTACTGTTTCAGCTCCTTATCATATTCTTCCTTGTCAGAACGGATCAGGTATTTATCGCCATGGTTATCGATCAATGTTATCAGGGACTGCTCTTTGCTGTTAATCAGGTAAGTATAGTGCACCACGTTCAGGTTCATATCTATCCGGCTCAGGTGACCGCGCATGTATTGGGTAAGAGTACTGCCTTCCAGCATCGCATCGGCCTGCAGCTGCTCGGGCGGCAGCTCCAGCTTGTACACAATCTTCATGTCAGACACCAAACGCTGTGCACACAGACGGCCTGCTGCCATACTGCATATCAAAAAAATAAGCAGCCATTTGTTGAGTGATTTTCTGTGCATTTTTATCTTTTATTTTTCATAGGTCTTTCTCTCGCACCACACTTCCTGCAATTATTAATTCTTAATTATTCATTATTAATTCCTTACCAGGCTAACTTCTCTTTATTCAAAAACGCCTGGATCCCCCTCCTGCACTC
Organism: Chitinophaga sp. GbtcB8; assembly: GCF_019091455.1. Taxonomy (GTDB): domain Bacteria; phylum Bacteroidota; class Bacteroidia; order Chitinophagales; family Chitinophagaceae; genus Chitinophaga. Next base: position 109,209 of record NZ_JAGXJN010000014.1, on the reverse strand, counting down.
CGCATGCTCACGGGTTTGTGCATTCAGGCGGGCGGCTTGTTCCAGGGCTTCATCCAGCGGCTTATCCAACACCATGCCTATCAATTGTTTAGTAACTTTCAGAGAATTTGCAGCAGCTTCTTCACATAAGCCGGCCGCTATCTTGTTCACGTAGTCGGTTATATCTGCTTTGGGTACTACTTCGTTAATAAGTCCATAGGCCTGTGCTTTGTCTGCGCTCACCAGCTTACCGGTTAATAACAGCTCCCGCGCACGGCCCTCCCCTGTTTTGCGTACCAGGAATACAGATACCAGCGCGGGTATAAACCCGATCTTTACCTCGGTATAACCCAGTAAGGCTTCCGGTACTGCATAGCTCAGGTCGCACAGGGTTACCAGCCCGCAACCGCCTGCAATGGCATGCCCCTGTACCAGGGCTATCACTATTTTATCATGATGGTATATCTGCTGCATTAGCTGCATCAGGGCCTTGGAATCCGCCAGGTTTTCATCAAAAGTATTCTGCTGTAGTTGTTGCAGGTATTCCAGGTCAGCGCCGGCGCAAAAAGCATCACCGGCCCCTGTCAGCAGGATCACTTTTACTGCGTCATCATCCCCCGCTTGCTTAAACGCCTGCTGTAGCTCCGCTACCATGGCGCCATTCAGTGCATTACGCTTTTCAGGCCGGTTCAGGGTAACCGTTGCAATACGGTTCTTCACCTCATAGGTAATGAATGAAAAGGTAGTTGTAAGGTTGTGTGACAAGGTTACATTTTTAAATACACCGGCCGGGGCCGGAAAGCAATTTACTTAAATTGAGACCAAATCTCAAACTAATTAAACGCTCCAAACCGGTGTACAGATATGTGGATACGTAAATGTGCAGATAGGTAATTAACCCCTATGCTGCAATACGGTATAAAATCAATATGCTGATATACTAACGATACCGGTACCCATACCAGCACATAGCATATCAGCATATGATCACATTTGACTTATCTACTTCGTTATTTCTTCAATTACTTTACCCACATTACCACTGGGCATTTGTATGTGCAGCAGTGCTGCCAGAGTGGGGGTAATATCCGTCATACCAATAGTGCGGTTACTTTTACCGGCCGGAATGCCCCAGCCCATCCATACCAGCGGAATATGTGCATCATAGGGATACCAGAGGCCGTGCGTAGTGCCGGTAGGGCCGCCTTCTATCCATCCCGGCGCCAGTACCAGCTGTATATCCCCGCCGCGTTTGGCATTAAAGCCATTTAACAGCATAGTGCGCATAGGTTCCGGTAAAGGAGTGGTCATTAATTCCTGTAAAGGAAATGCATTCACCACTGCCGGTAATTCCATCACCTGGGCTATAATAAGATCCGCAACCTCTTTTGGGGTTTTACCTGCTTTGGCAATGGCTGCATGGTCCAGGTACAGCTGGTAATTGCTGGAGCCCAGTATGGCTTTAGCAATGCCAAAACGGGTATTAATATTATCATTCAGGCTTTTAATAAGCGTAACATCATTGAAGGTTTTGCCGGGCATTTTGTTCTCTTCCATAAAACCGGGTACGTGCGCCACACCATGATCTGCTGTTATGAAAAAAGTATATTGCCCCTTACCTATTTTTTTATCCAGGTAATCAAAAAAGGCCGCCAGGTCTTTATCCAGGCGCAGGTAAGTATCTTCTGTTTCAATGGAATTAGGCCCAAATTGGTGGCCCACATAGTCGGTGGAGGAAAGGCTGATGGCCAGCAGGTCTGTTACATCACCACTGCCCAATTTATAGGCTTCCAGCGCTTTTTTGGCAAATTCCAGCGTCATGGTATTACCCCAGGGCGTAGCGGCGATCAGGGATTTTGCATTGGCGCTCAGGTCATGCGGAAAGGAGGTATTGTCCGCGCCTTTGTATTTGCCCTCATAGGCCTTTTCATCGGCAGTGCTAAGGTTATAGGTACCAATAGGGTACAGCGTGTTCCAGGGCGCTTTCAGGTACCGGCCGGGCCATTGCTGACCATTAAAGTTCTGCACCCAGCCTGGCAGGGCATTCATGTAATAGGTGCTGCTGATCCAGTTGCCGCTGGTACCATCATACCAGTAAGCAGCCGTAGCATTATGCCCGGCAGGTAAAATAGCGCCGCGGTCTTTAATGGCTACGCCTACCACCTTACTCTGGAAGTTGTTGGATAAACGCAGCTCATCGCCAATAGTGGTTACCAGCAAATTGCGGGGGCTCATTTTACCGGCCAGGGCGCCACCGCCTACACTGCTAACAGTGCTGTCCTCCACGCAGTATATGTTCCTGTGCAGCTGTACATTACACCAGTCATTCCCGATAATGCCATGCACTGCCGGTACGGAACCGGTATATACACAGGTATGCCCGCAGGCAGTAATGGTGGGCGCATAGTTAATTAACGTATTTTCGCAGGAGAATCCTTCGCGTAACAAGCGTTTAAAACCGTTAGCGGTATAACGGTTGTAATAACGGTACAGATAGTCCCACCGCATCTGGTCTACCACTACGCCTACTACCAGCTTAGGACGGCCGGCTGTTTTAGCCGCTGTTTCAGCAGGGCGATAAAAAGGTTGGGGAGAAGTGGCTTTTTGAGCTGCAGACCCATGTGATAAAAACAAACATGCCGATACCAGTAAGTTGATCCATTTCATGACAGAGACATTATTTTTTTAAAACCGTTCTATGAAGCGATGCCCCAGGTTTGCCTTTCCGGTTCACTGTATACAGGCGGCTTCCTGGTGATGAATGAAATTTTATTGTTTTGGTAAGCGGGAACAAAAGTAATGGAAGATTACAAAAAGTAATTATTTAATACCTTTGTGCCGATTTTTAATGATCACAATTAATCATTAATTAACATATGGATATATTTGAGAAGCTGCTGAAGCACAGAGGTCCCATTGGGGAGCATTCTGAAAGAGCCCATGGCTATTTTGCTTTCCCCAAGCTGGAAGGGGAAATTGGCCCGCGTATGAACTTCAGAGGCCGGGAAAAAATTGTATGGAGCCTGAATAACTACCTGGGCCTGGCCAACCATCCGGAAGTACGCGCCACAGATGCAAAGGCTGCAGCAGATTTTGGCTTAGCCGCCCCTATGGGCGCCCGTATGATGAGCGGTAACACCAATTACCATGAGCAGTTGGAAAAAGAGCTGTCTGATTACATGGGGAAAGAGGATACTACTCTGCTGAACTATGGCTACCAGGGCATTATGAGCGCTATTGACGCCGTATGTAACCGCCGGGATGTGATTGTGTATGATGCGGAATGCCACGCCAGCATTATTGATGGCCTGCGCCTGCACCAGGGCCACCGTTACGTGTTCAAGCACAATGACATAGTGGATTGTGAAAAGCAGCTGAACCGCGCCGTAGAGCTTATTAAAACCACCGGTGGTGGTATACTGGTAGTTACGGAAGGCGTGTTTGGCATGGCCGGCGACCAGGGCAAGCTGAAAGAGATTGCCGCGCTGAAAGATAAATACGAGTTCCGCCTGCTGGTGGATGATGCACATGGTTTTGGCACCATGGGTAAAACCGGCGCCGGTACCGGCGAAGAGCAGGGCGTACAGGATAAAATAGACCTGCTGTTCAACACCTTTGCCAAATCAGGCGCTTCTATAGGCGCTTTCATGAGCGGCGATAAAGGCATTATTAACTATCTGCGCTATAATATGCGCGCCCAGATCTTTGCCAAATCCGTTCCCTTACCACTGGTAATAGGACATTTGAAAAGAGTGGAGCTCATGCGCACCCAGCCTGCCCTGAAAGCAAAGCTGTGGGATAATGTGAACAAGCTGCAGCGCGGCCTCCGGGAAAAAGGGTTTAACATCGGGCATACCAACTCCCCGGTAACACCTATCTACCTGCAGGGTGATATTCCCGAAGCCACGGCCATGTGCCTGGATCTGCGGGAGAATTACAACATCTTCTGCTCTATTGTGGTATACCCGGTAATACCAAAAGGGCAGATCATTTACCGCCTGATACCAACCGCAGCGCATAGCGATGATGATATTGCACAAACCCTGAAAGCTTTCAGCGAAACCAAGCAAAAGCTGGACAGGAAAGAATATAAAGTAGCGGAGATACCCATGGTGTAAAACCCGCTGCTGTAAACGCAAACGTCCCGTAGATCAATTGATTTACGGGACGTTCTGTTTATGGAATAGCAGTACTTTGTAACTTTAAAAAATAGGGCCGACTGCAGTCGGCCCTTTCAACAAATCAAGTTCTTTCACTAGGTGTAAATAATTAAAGCTTGCAGCTTTCAGAGGACATGGTAGAACTAACTGGTCTCATAGAATTAGAAACAACCAAATGGTTCTAATAAACTTTATAATAAGGTGTAAATGATTCTCTTGTGTTAAATGTAGTATTTTGCTTCTCTCTGTTGTCAAAATTAGGCCTCCTGTACGTACAAAAGATCACACGAACGTGTCATTTTGTTAATAGCCTGTTAAATGGCTTATAATAAAATACTAAGCTACAACGTTCCGCGTTTGCTTAAAATTTGTGATTTGTATAAACAAATAATATGTATCTGTAGTGTTAAACACCCCGGTTAAAAGTGTGTAAAATACATTTATAGCGGCTGAAACTCAACCACTGTCGAGAAACTCCCCACATTTTCAAGCAGTTAATCATCCACAATAACATACATATACACCCCTTTGTTTGCTGACTATGTATGTATAAAAACGCTTTATAAACCGGGACAAACCTATGTGTTATTTGCCCCAAAAAGCTTTTAAAGAACAAAGGGCAAAAAGCAGTTAAACCGCCTTTTGCCCTTGTTGTATTACTTACTATTAACCCTTTATTGCAGATGGTTTTCTATTGCAGTGTCATATAACGCTTTCCACTCGCCTACTTTACCCCAGTCTTCCCCGTCTATAACCACATGCTCACCTTTTACCACACCTATTTTTTCGCTGCGTACAGAGTGGTCTGTAGCATCTACCAATCCATGCAGTAAAGCCTCAAACTTCTCCTTATTCTCCGGTTTTACGGTAACTACCACCCGGCTCTGGCTTTCGCCAAACAGGTAGGCATCTTTACGGAAGTTATTATTGGTGTGTACATCAAAGCCCAAACCACTGGCCATAGCGCTTTCCAGCAGGGTTACAAACAGGCCGCCTTCGCTTACATCGTGTGCGGACTGAATCAAACCTGCTTTATTCAGCTTGGCAATAGCCACCTGCAGCTGGTGTTCTTCTTCCAGGTGAAAATGCGGCGCCGGGCTGTGCTCAATACCAATGATCTTGTGCAGGTATTCAGAGCTGTTAATATCATTACGGCTGCGGCCTACCAGGTATACCAGGTGACCGGCTTCTTTAAAGTTCAGGGTAATACGCTGCTCCAGGCTGTCCAGTATACCTAACATGCCAATGGTAGGTGTAGGATACACCGGCCCATCCGGGCTCTGGTTGTAGAAGCTTACATTACCACCGGTAACCGGTGTGTTAAACTTGCGGCAGGCCTCTCCCATTCCTTTAATGGCATGTACAAACTGGTAGTACACTTCAGGATCATATGGGTTGCCAAAGTTCAGGCAGTTGGTAATGGCTACCGGCTCTCCACCGCTGCACACAATGTTACGGGCAGCTTCTGCTACCGCTATCTGTCCGCCAATATGCGGGCTGGCAAATACATAGCGGCTGTTACAATCCGTGGTAACGGCCAGCGCTTTCTTGCTTCCTTTTACCAGCACAATAGCCGCATCGCTGGGCGCATTGGTGCTGGCATTGGCCGTACCTACCATGCTGTCATACTGAGTGTAGATCCAGCGTTTGGAAGCTATGTTCGGCAGCTTTACCAGCCTTTCTGCTACAAAACGCGGGTGCAGGGTATCCTGCACGTTCTGCACGTCAAATGCTTTGATCTTTTCAAAATAAGCCGGCTCTGTATAAGCGCGGTGGTATTGGGGAGCTCCGCCACCCAGCACCAGGCTTTCCGCAGGCACATCTGCCTCCAGCACGCCATTCATATAGAACTTCAGGTGCGGCTCTTTGGTTACCTCACCGATCTGTACACAGTGCAGATCCCATTTTTCAAATATTTTCAGCACTTCAGCCTCCCGGCCTTTGTGCACTACTATCAGCATTCTTTCCTGGCTTTCGCTCAGCAGCATTTCCCAGGCTTTCATGTTCTCCTGGCGGGTAGGTACCTTATCCAGGTAAATGTTCATGCCATGTTCGCCTTTAGCGCTCATTTCCGCGGTGGAGCAAGTGATACCGGCTGCGCCCATATCCTGCATACCTACCAGGGCATTGGTCTTAATTACTTCCAGGCAGGCTTCCAGCAGCTTCTTTTCCTGGAAGGGATCTCCTACCTGCACAGCTGGCAGGTCTTCTGCGCTTTCTTCCGTAATGTCTGCACTGGCAAAGGAAGCCCCGCCAATACCGTCTTTACCAGTAGCGGAACCAACTATGAATACCGGGTTGCCGGGGCCATAGGAAGTAGCGGAAACGGTTTGCCCAACTTTTACAATACCTACGCTCATGGCATTTACCAGCGGGTTGGTACCGTAGCAGTCTTCAAAATATGCTTCGCCACCAACAGTAGGTACGCCAAAGCAGTTGCCATAGTGGCCAATGCCATGTACAATACCTTTCAGCAGGTGTTGTGTTTTTGCATCTTTCAGGTTGCCAAAACGCAGGGAGTTCAGCGCGGCAATAGGGCGTGCGCCCATGGTAAAAATATCGCGGTGTATACCGCCCACACCCGTTGCAGCACCCTGGAAGGGCTCAATAGCGCTGGGGTGGTTATGTGATTCTATTTTAAATACGCAGGCATAACCATCGCCAATATCTACCAGCCCTGCATTTTCCTCACCGGCCTTTACCAGCAGGCGTTCGCCATCACGGGGCAGGGATTTTAGCCATACAATGGAGTTTTTGTAGCTGCAATGCTCACTCCACATTACGGAGTACATACTCAGCTCCGTAAAGTTGGGCACACGGCCCAGGATGGTTTTTATACGTTCAAATTCGTCTGCGGTAAGTCCTAATTGTTCTGCCGTTTCTACGGTGGTATTTATTAATTTATCGGAAGTTTCTACAGTGCTTTGCATGTATTTAGGTAATTGTAGACTTGTAGTATGAAAGAAATGCAAACCTAGCTAAATTTCCTGCAATTGACAAGGGGCTAACGGGTAGGTATAACCGGATTAAAGGCAGGCAGCTGTGTAAAACGGGGTGGCTGGTGGCTTTAACCCCTTTTTTATGGCACTGGTTAATGTTGCCTTGGGCGATAGAACGACGTTTGAGGGAGAAAAACTACGTACGTTATATATTTAAGGTCATTTTTGAGGCTGCTACAGCATATAACAGGCCATAACCCTTACCCCTGGCTTGTCTTATTTGATCATTGCACTTTTCCATCAATCGTTTCTTACTGATTACCTAAGTAATCAATTTCATATAGTTGTTTTTTTAATGTATCAGTTCCGAAACCTTCTCGCCCATTTTTTTGTTGAAAAATTAAAAAATTCACTTCTTTTACTGTCAAAATGAAATTTTTTAGCAAAAAACAATAAACTTCTTGTTTATATTACGTAATGGATGTTTTTTTGTGTAAAATTACTTTACTTAGTATAAAATCAATTACAGCATGCAATCTTTACGCTTCAATGCGCTGGAAAACCTTTCCGGTGTTGATTTAAAAATTAAACCCGAACAATTCAACGGGAAAATCACCGAAGTGTTTGGCAGTAATGTCTTCACTGGGAAAGTTCTGCGCGAGAATCTGAGTGACGAAGCTTATAAAAGCTTAATGAATTCCATTAAAGCTGGCTCTAAGATCGAACGTAAAATGGCCGACCAGATTGCCGCTGGTTTGAAACAATGGGCCATGAAAAAAGGTGTAACCCACTTTACCCACTGGTTCCAACCCCTTACCGGTACTACGGCCGAAAAGCATGACTCTTTCTTCACCATTAAAAGCGATGGCTCTGCTATTGAAACTTTTGACGGCGATGCACTGGTACAACAGGAGCCTGATGCTTCCAGCTTCCCCAGCGGCGGTATCCGCGCTACTTTTGAAGCCCGCGGTTATACTGCATGGGATCCCTCCTCTCCTGCTTTTATTATAGAACAAGGATATGGTAAAACACTTTGCATACCTACCATTTTTGTAGCCTATACCGGTGAATCACTGGATTACAAGGCGCCGCTGCTGAAAGCACTGTCTGCGCTGGATAAAGCTGCTGTAGACGTATGTAACTATTTTGATAAAAATGTAACCAAAGTAACCGCTACCCTGGGTTGGGAGCAGGAATACTTCCTGGTTGACGAAAACCTGGCTAATGCCCGCCCTGACCTGATCATGTGCGGCCGTACCGTGGTAGGTCACGCACCTTCCAAAGGTCAGCAGCTGGAAGACCACTACTTTGGCTCCATACCGGAACGCGCCTACGCATTTATGCGCGATTTTGAAGAAGAGTCTTACAAGCTGGGCATTCCGCTGAGAACCCGCCATAACGAGGTGGCTCCTTCTCAGTTTGAGTGCGCTCCTATCTTTGAAGAAGTGAACATTGCAGTGGATCACAACTCCCTGCTGATGGACGTAATGAATAAAGTGTCTAAACGTCACAAACTGAAAGCGTTACTGCATGAGAAACCTTTTGCAGGCATTAACGGTTCAGGTAAGCACAACAACTGGAGCATGGCCACCGATACCGGTGTGAACCTGCTGGCCCCGGGTAAAACACCCAAGACCAACCTCATGTTCCTGACCTTCTTTGTGAACACCATCAAAGCCGTGCATGACTATGCAGACCTGATGCGTGCTTCCATTGCTTCTGCCAGCAACGACTTCCGTCTGGGTGCTAACGAAGCGCCTCCCGCTATCATCTCCGTTTTCGTAGGTAAGTACCTGTTTGAAGTATTGCAGGAAGTTAAGACCCGCGTAAACAACAAGTTTGATGAGCAGGATGAAGCTATCCTGAAACTGGATCTGCACCGCCACATTCCGGAACTGATGCTGGATAACACCGACCGTAACCGTACCTCTCCGTTTGCCTTTACCGGTAACAAGTTTGAGTTCCGCGCGGTAGGTTCTTCTGCAAACTGTGCTTCCGCTATGACCACCCTCAACACCATCATGGCTAAAACCCTGCAGGTGTTCAAAAAAGAAGTGGATTCCCTGATCGAAAAAGGCGAGAAAAAAGAGATTGCCATCATGCAAACTCTTCGGAAATATATTGTAGATTCGGAAAAAGTTTTATTCGAAGGCGACGGCTACAGCGAAGAATGGGCTATAGAAGCAGAAAAAAGAGGTTTGCCGAATATTAAAACTACACCGCAGGCACTGGATGCCCTGGTAACTCCCAAAGCAGCCAAGCTGTTCACGGAAACCGGCGTTTACAATGAAAAAGAGCTGCATGCACGCCACGAAATACTGCTGGAAGATTATGTGAAGAGAGTACAGATCGAAGCCCGCGTAATTGGCGACCTGGCCACCAACACCATTCTGCCGGCTGCTATCAGCTACCAGAACACGCTGATCGAAAACATCCGCGGATTAAAGGACATTGGTTTAGGTGAAGATGCCGTAAAAGCACAAAAACAGATAGCTGGTAAAATAGCTGAACATATTAATGTCATCAGTGAGAATGTACAGGCTATGATTGAGGCGCGTAAAGTGACAAATAAGCTCACTGACAGCCGTCAGAAAGCGGTAGATTACTGTGAAAAAATTAAGCCGTACTTTGAAGTGATCCGTTACCACTCCGACAAACTGGAGTTTTTAGTGGATGACAAACTATGGGCACTGCCCAAGTACAGAGAGCTGCTTTTCTTGCGATAAAACCGTAAGATTGTTTTGGTGTATGATTAGCCTGCGGTTTTCACCGTGGGCTTTTCTGTTTTTAAACCTTTGGTGCCCCATCCGGTCTATATGAAAGTAAACCATCAATCTATATGAAGCTGCTACCCGCCTTGTTTATAATGCTCAGCACCTGCAGTATTGCCTTTGCGCAGGACAGCACCATGCTTCACCATAAATTAAGCCGCAAAATGAAACAGGAGCTGGCCCTCACCAGCCCGCAAAGCAGGCAGCTGCAGAATATTGAAACCAGCTTCCGCCGCCAGGCCAAAAGCATACGCCGGAATGAAACGCTCAGCAGCGCAGAAAAAGATGCACAGCTGCACCGCTTACAGCAAACACATGCTGACCAGGTAAAAGCCCTGCTCTCCGCCACACAGTATGTACAATACCAGCAGTGGATGATTAAAAGCCAGGAGCGCTGGCAGCGCGCCCAGCGCCTGCAGGACCGGCAGCTACCGGGCAAAACCACACCCGGCAAAACATAACATTTTAGTCTCAGTCATGACTATTCCAATAAAGAACAATTAGGTTAAAGTAAGGTATCCCCGTTCATCTTCCGGTGAACGGGATTTTTTTTACTTTTAATACTACAGATACAAAAACGGAACAGCCATGCGAAAAAGATTAGTGCTGCTATTGCCGTGCTTAATACCGCTTACCGGCATAACGGCCCAGCAAAAAACTTACTGCAATCCTATTAATGTTGACTATGGGTACTGCCCTATCCCGAACTTTGTAACCCAGGGTAAACACCGTGCCACAGCGGATCCTACCATTACGTTATTCAAAGGCGATTATTATCTTTTTTCTACCAACCAATGGGGTTACTGGTGGAGTCATGATATGCTGCAATGGCATTTTGTACCCCGTAAATTCCTGAAACCATGGCACCATGTGTACGATGAGCTGTGCGCACCGGCTACGGTAGTGCTGGGCGATAGTTTGTTGGTGATCGGATCAACCTACTCCAAAAATTTTCCTTTGTGGATGAGTAAGAATCCCCGTATAGACAGCTGGAAAGAGGCGGTAGATTCTTTCCAGGCAGGCGCATGGGACCCTGCTTTTTTTGCAGATGATGATGGACGTTTGTACCTGTACCATGGCTCCAGCAACGAGTTTCCCGTTTACGGGCAGGAAGTGGACCGTAAAACATTACAACCCATTGGCGAGCGCAGGTCACTCATACGGCTAAACGATACTTTGCATGGCTGGGAACGTTTTGGAGAGCATAATGATAATACTTTCCTGAAACCCTTTATAGAAGGCGCCTGGATGAATAAGCACAATGGCCTGTATTACCTGCAATACGGCGCACCAGGTACAGAGTTCAGCGGGTATGGGGATGGTGTGTATGTAAGCAAACAGCCCCTGGGCCCTTTTACCTATCAATCACACAACCCCTTTTCATACAAACCCGGCGGGTTTGCACGGGGCGCCGGTCATGGGGCTACTTACCAGGATACGTATGGTAACTGGTGGCATGTATCTACCATCGTGATCGGTACCAAAAATAATTTTGAAAGAAGGATCGGCATATGGCCGGCCGGTTTTGATAAGGATGATGTATTGTTCTGTAACACTGCTTATGGCGACTACCCGCATTACCTGCCGGCTGCTGCTGCAGCTAAAAGCCTGTTTACCGGCTGGATGTTGCTGAACTATAATAAACCCGTACAGGTATCCTCCACCTACGGTGCTTATGCCCCCAATAATGCGGTAGATGAAAATATTAAAACCTACTGGAGTGCTGCTACCGGCAATAAGGGGGAATGGATCCAGACAGACCTGGGACAGTTGAGCACCATACACGCCGTACAGATCAACTACGCAGACCAGGATGCTACCATCATGGGCAAGCAACCCGGCCTGTACCATCAATATAAGCTCTATAGCTCCACAGATGGCCGCACCTGGAAGCTGCTAACCGATAAAAGCCGCAATACTACAGATGTACCGCATGACTATATTCCCCTTGCAACGCCCGTGCAGGCCCGGTATATAAAAATGGAAAATGTGCACATGCCCTCCGGTAAGTTTGCCATTAGCGGCTTACGCGTGTTTGGCCTGGGTAAAGGCAGCGTGCCGGATACAGTAAAAGAGTTTATTGCATTGCGGGGCAACAGTGAGCGGCGGAATGCCTGGCTTAAATGGCAAAGCAGTAATAACGCTACCGGCTATACTATTTATACCGGTCCCGCAGCGGATAAGCTGTACACCAGCATTATGGTATATGGTAATAACGAATATTACTTCTCTGCCATGGAAAAAGATCAACCCTATTATTTCTGTATAGAGCCGTTCAATGAAAATGGGGTCGGTAAGCGTACTACCGTTATAAAAGTGGAGTAAAAAAGTGTGCCACACCTTAAAGATGTGGCACATATAAATTCGTATACTACTTGCTAATTATACCAGCTTAAAGGTTTCTGTGAACTTCGTGGTAAAGTTACCTTTACGGAAGTTCTCATCACGCATCAGCTGCTGGTGGAAAGGGATAGTGGTTTTCACCCCTTCAATTACAAACTCGCTCAGCGCGCGTTCCATGGTATTAATGGCTTCTTCCCGGGTTTGCGCAACGGTTATGATCTTGGCCACCATACTATCATAGTAGGGCGGAATTACATAACCGGCGTAAATATGAGAATCCACCCGCACCCCATGGCCACCCGGTATATGCAATACCGTTATTTTACCCGGGGATGGGCGGAAGTCGTTGTACGGGTCTTCCGCATTAATACGGCATTCAATGGCATGCATCTGCGGCGTATAGTTTTTGCCGGAGATGGGAATACCTGCCGCTATCTTGATCTGCTCTTTAACCAGGTCAAAGTTGATCACCTCTTCCGTTACCCCATGTTCCACCTGTATACGGGTGTTCATTTCCATGAAGTAAAAGTTGCGGTGCTTATCTACCAGGAACTCAATGGTACCTACGCTTTCATAATTAATGGCGGAGGCGGCTTTAATAGCAGCTTCCCCCATTTTCTCACGCAGCTCCGGCGTCATGAACGGGGAGGGAGATTCCTCCACCAGCTTCTGGTGGCGGCGCTGGATAGAGCAGTCCCTTTCGCTCAGGTGGCATACTTTGCCATATTGGTCGCCAGCTACCTGTATTTCAATGTGACGGGGTTCTTCCACGAATTTCTCCATGTAAATACCGTCGTTGCTGAAAGCGGCGCGGGCTTCTGTTTTGGCCATGTTATAGGCATTCTCCAGCTCATGATCCTGCCATACTACGCGCATCCCTTTACCACCGCCACCGGCTGTAGCTTTCAGGATCACAGGCAGGCCCATTTTCTTGGCTAATTCCCTGGCTTGTTCCATGCTTTCCAGCAAACCTTCAGATCCCGGTATTACCGGTACGCCGGCAGCTATCATGGTTTCTTTGGCTGTCATCTTATCCCCCATTTTCCGGATCATGTCCGGGGTGGGGCCAATGAACTTAATACCATGCTCGCCGCATATTTCAGCAAAGCGGGCATTTTCTGCCAGGAAACCGTAACCGGGATGGATGGCGTCTGCATTGGTGATCTCCGCAGCGGCCATCAAGTGAGGGATATTCAGGTAGGATTCACTGCTTTGCGGTTTGCCTATACACACTGCTTCATCCGCAAACTTCACATGCAGGCTGTCTTTATCCGCAGTACTATAAACAGCCACCGTTTTGATGCCCATTTCCTTACAGGTGCGTATAATACGCAGGGCTATTTCTCCACGGTTGGCAATCAGTATTTTTTTAAACATTGGTTCTCTTATGGTTCTACTAAAAACAAAGGCTGGTCATATTCAACCGGAGAAGCATCATCTACCAGCACTTTTATGATCCTGCCTGATACTTCGCTTTCAATTTCATTGAACAGCTTCATGGCTTCAATGATGCAAACTACCTTGCCGGAAGTTACGTCATCACCTACATTCACGAAGGCCGGTTTGTCAGGACCAGGGCTGCGGTAAAAGGTACCGATCATAGGAGATTTGATAGTAAGCAGGTTGGTGGCTTTAGTATCAGCCGCTGCAGGAGGAGTAGCGGAAGTGGCTACAGGAACAGCAGCTGGCGCTACCTGTGCAACTGCCTGCACGGGTGCTACCGCCGGTACGGTAAAGACCTGCTGTACCTCGTTATCCTTTTGCTTTATGGTAATCTTGAACTTATCTTCCTCTATGCTCAGTTCACTGATATTGGACTTATTGACCATTTTTACCAGCTCCTGAATCTGTTTAAAATCCATGTAGACAGTTTTTGGTTTAGAAATGTTCGTTGTTGATATGGATTATTCTTTTACTCTTTCAATATATTCACCGGTTTTGGTGTTCACCCGGATGGTTTCTCCCTCGTTCACGAACAGGGGTACCATTACCGTAGCGCCGGTTTCAATAGTAGCGGGTTTCAGGGTGCGGGTAGCAGTATCCCCTTTCATGCCCGGCTCTGAATAAGTGACCTTCACCACTATTTTATCAGGCAGCTCCACACTCATAGGCTGCTCTGTTTCGGTATTGATCATTACAAACACTTCATCCCCGTCTTTCAGGAACTGTGGAGCATCCACCATGGTTTCTGCCAGGGCTATCTGCTCAAAAGTTTCTTTATCCATGAAATTGTAACCACTGTCATCCTTGTACAGGAACTGGAATGCTTTTTTCTCAACGCGTACAGGGAAAATGTTATCGCCGGAGTTCCAGGTGTGCTCTATAGAGCGGCTGTTATCTACACCTTTTAATTTAGCCCAAACCTTGGCGGCGGCACGGGCGGTCTTGTTCTGTCCAAACTCTACAACAGAATATAAGCTGTTATCCAGCTTTATGATCAATCCTGTTCTGATATCTGCAGTGGTAGCCATAAAATAGGATACTTAATTTAGTTTAAAAATTTTAGGTCAGGACAGCAAAAATAAATCATTCTCCGAAATCTTTCTGAACTGCTCTGTGGTACTACATTCCGCGAATTAATTAGATCCAAATAACGCTAAAATGCGCACTCATTATTTTTTTTAGGAATGCAAACATAAGGTAAGGACAGGTAATCTAGTAATTTTTTTGCAAAAAAATCAATTTACGGGGTTCATTCAGCCCGTTCTACCTTAATTTTAGCACTCATTATCCAAAACTAGCCCGAGACATGCGTTATTTACTTTTGTTGTGTTTTTGCATTTCCACTTTCCTGGCCCAGGCCCAGAATGCGCCTGCACAACCCGCTAAATCACCTTACCTGCAATACCCGGTCATCCCTGCTTTCCCGCTCACCCTGCCGGATGGGCATGTGATCACCAAGAACGACCTGCGCAAGAACATCCCTACCGTGGTGTTTGTGTTCAGCGTAGACTGTGACCATTGTAAAGCGCTGACCGAAGACCTGCTGAAGCACATTGATGAATTTAAGAAAACGCAGATCCTGATGGTAACGCCTTTTAAACCGGATCAAATGAAGGAGTATTATGACCATTACAAGATCCAGAACTACCGTAATATTATAATGGCCAGCGAACCTACCCGGCAGATCATGTATTTTTACGACATGCATTATTTCCCCGGTCTGTTTATATACAATAAAAAGCAGGCGCTGGTAAAGGGCTTTGAAGGCACCGTGAAGCTGGAGCAGGTGCTGAAGTACCTGAATTAAGCTGAAAGCTCAAAGCAGAAAGCTGCCTGCCATTTGTTTAGGCTTTATGCTTTCTCCTGTATGCTTTATGCTTTTATTAGCTTTATGCTTTCCGCTTTTTACTTACATTTACCTTATTCTTCATTCTTCACCTTAAAATATTTAGATAAAATGAAAGTTACTGTTGTAGGAGCCGGGAATGTAGGTGCTACCTGTGCTAATGTACTGGCCCACAGAGATTTCTTACGGGAAGTAGTATTATTGGATATTAAGGAAGGCACGGCGGAAGGAAAAGCACTGGACACCTGGCAGCAGGCGCCCATTGACTATTACAGCACCAAAGTAACAGGCGTTACCAACGACTACGCTAAAACCGCCAACAGTGACGTAGTAGTAATTACCTCCGGTTTACCACGCAAACCCGGTATGAGCCGCGATGACCTGATCTCTACCAACGCCAACATTGTAAAATCTGTTACAGAGAACATTAGTAAATACTCTCCGGATGCTATTATTATTGTAGTAAGCAACCCGCTGGATGTAATGACCTACTGCGCTTTCCTGACTGCAAAAAAAGACAGCAGCAAAGTATTTGGTATGGCCGGTATCCTGGATACAGCGCGCTACCGCGCTTTCCTGGCCGATGAAATAGGCTGTTCCCCTAAAGATATTCAGGCAATATTAATGGGTGGCCATGGCGATACTATGGTGCCCCTGCCCCGTTATACCACTGTAGCCGGTATTCCCGTAACAGAGCTGGTAGCGGCCGATAAGCTGGAAGCTATTATACAACGCACCAAAGTAGGCGGCGGTGAAATTGTGAACCTGCTGGGCACCTCTGCCTGGTATGCACCCGGCGCTGCTGCCGCACAAATGGTAGAAGCTATCCTGAAAGATGAAAAACGCATCTTCCCCTGCTGCGCATGGCTTACCGGCGAGTATGGGCTGAAGGATATTTACCTGGGCGTACCCGTAGTATTGGGTAAAACCGGTATTGAAAAAATTATTGAGCTGCAGCTGAACGCAGCAGAAAAAGAGCTGCTCTCTACTTCCGCACAACACGTAAAAGAAGTAATGGACGTGCTGGATAATATGAAAGTAACAGCATAACACCAGATGCTGATATGATACAATACGGTGGCTGATCTCAAAGCAGATCAGCCACCGTAACTTTTTAAAGGGGATCGTGTAAAAACAACACATCAAGCAGCTAATATCAACCACTTTTACGGCCTGTTTTTTGTACGGGCCATGTATTATTGACACTTAAAATCTATCTGTACCTGCATTATGTCAAACATCGAAAAACTGCTTTCCCAGAAAGCCTTTGATAATGAATACACAAAAGGCATGATAGGCCTGGTATTCGTAGGCAACTGGATCGTAAGCCGTAACCAGCAATTCTTTAAAAAGTTTGACATTACCATGCAGCAGTTTAATATACTGCGCATACTGCGTGGCCAACACCCCAAAGCCGCCAACATTAATATGCTGAAAGAAAGGATGCTGGATAGAATGAGCGATGTATCCCGCCTTGTAGAACGCTTACGCAAAGCAGATCTCCTGGAACGCAAAAGCTGTGAATCAGACCGCCGCGCCGTGGATGTAAAGATCACTTCCAAAGGCCTGCAGCTGCTGAAATCAATAGAAGAAGAAGTAACACAGCTGGATGATGTGCTGAAAAAAGCATTGGATCCCCTGGAAATAGCCCAGCTCAATAGCCTGGTAGATAAAGTGCTGGCGCAGTATTAAACGCGGTTATATCTCTTCCACATAATTCAATTCCTTGCCAAAGGTTTCTTCCAGGTAATAAGAGGTTACCAGCGCTATGCCTATGGAAATGGCTGCCACAATAGCACCGCTTTGCAGGTAAGTAAAGCTGCCCTGTAAAGCCACAAACAACATGGAAATAAGCGGCAGCAGGCCCCTGGCAAAGTTAGGTACGGTAGTAGCCACGGTAGCCCGCAGGTTGGTACCAAAACTTTCTGCAGCAATGGTTACAAAGATGGTCCAGAAACCAACGCTGAAGCCTAAGCCAAAACACACCGCGTAAAAACTCCATTTACCAGCCCCGTGCAGCTGAAAGTACAGCGTTACAAAAGCAGCCGTCAGCAACAGGAACAGCAGCATTACCTTACGGCGGCTTTTCCATAGCTGGCTAATAAGGCCGGTAGCAAAATCGCCCAGGGTAAGGCCGGTGTAACAAAAGGCAATGGCATCGCCGGGGTTAATGGCATCCCGCACATGCATTTCAATGGCAAATTTATTGGAGAAAGCCATGAGTATACCTACTACAAACCAGGTAGGAGTTCCCAGCAGCAGGCATTTCAGGTATTTTAAAAAACGGTGTTTATCCGTGAACAGCTGCAAAAAATTACCGCGGCTGGCATTGCTTGTTTTAATGGCATTAAATAAATGAGATTCCAGCACACTAATGCGCAGCACCAGCAAAGCCAGGCCCAGCGCCCCTCCTATAAAATAGCAGGTGCGCCAGTCCTGCACTATTTTGGCCACAAAGTTTGCCACTACTGCGCCAAATACGCCAATAGTAGCCACGATCATGGTACCATAACCACGTTTTTCCTTGGGTAATATTTCAGATACCAGGGTAATGCCGGCGCCTAACTCGCCCGCCAGGCCTAAGCCGGCCACAAAGCGCCATAACAGGTACATGTTGGTGCTGTGCACAAAACCATTGGCAATATTGGCTACGGAATATATTAATATGGAACCGAACAACACACTCAGGCGGCCTTTTTTATCGCCCACAATACCCCAGAAAATGCCGCCTATTAACAGGCCGGCCATTTGAACGTTAATGAGCAGCAGGCCAATACCGGCATCAATTTCCGCTTGTGGTACGCCTAGCGATTTAAGGCTGGGTACGCGCACGATCGTAAAAAGCAGCAGATCATAAATATCTACAAAATAGCCCAGTGAAGCCACTATAACGGCTATATTGAAGATAGACGTGGAACGGTTATTTGCATTCTTCATATGGTTAGTAAATAAATAGTTCGTTTTCTTAGGAAACCGTAGTATCGGTTGGTGTTTTGCTATCCTCGTGGTGCAGGTGCTCCGGGTGTTTGGTTTTTCCGAAAAACAGTTTTATCAGTACCGGCAGAGTGGTGATCAGGACTATTATAATGATAATCAGCTCCAGGTGCTCCTTTAACCCGGGGAACATTTTATCCAGGTAATGGCCGGCCAGCATCATGGAAAATACCCAGGAAAAAGAGCCTACAATATTATAGAGCATGAACTTTTTACTTTCCATTTGTACAATCCCTGCTACAATAGGTGCAAAGGTGCGCACAATGGGTAAAAAACGCGCCAGGAAAACAGCGCCGCCACCATGTTTATCATAAAATTCCCTGGCCTGGTATAAATATTTTTTCTTGAATAATAAGGTATCCTTTCTTGCAAACAGCAGCGGGCCCGACTTACGGCCAAACCAGAAGCCTACCATATTACCCAGCACACCGGCAATAGCTATCAGCAGCATTACCACTACAAATGGCATATTAAAAAAGCTTTCGCTCAGCTTTTCACCATAAATGCCGGCTACAAACAGCAGGGAGTCACCCGGCAGGAAAAATCCCACAAACAACCCCGTTTCCGCAAAAATGATCAGCAACAATAAATAAATACCCCCGTGGTCAATGATCCATTGCGGGTTAATGAGGTGTTTAAAAAGCTCTATGATCTGGTCCATGCTACTATGTTATGAGAAATTTTCCAAAAATGGCGAATTGCCAAAATAGCAATTTTACTGTTACTGAATTGTTATACTTCCTGTAATACTTCCGGCTCCTTTGCAAGCGAGCCTTCCCATTTAGAAACTACAGCAGTGGCCATAGCATTACCAATAACGTTGGTAGCGGAGCGGCCCATATCCAGTATATGATCTACCCCCAGCAGCAGCAGCAAACCTGCTTCCGGAATGTGGAACATGGATAAAGTGCCGGCTATTACTACCAGTGAGGCCCTGGGCACACCCGCAATCCCCTTGCTGGTGATCATCAGCACCAGTAACATGGATATCTGCTGCTCCAGGCCCAGGTGCATATTATAAGCCTGTGCAATGAACATGCTGGCAAAGGTCATATACATCATAGAACCATCCAGGTTAAAGGAATAGCCCAGGGGTAATACAAAGCTCACTATTTTACTGTCACAACCAAATTTTTCCAGCTCCTCCATAGTACGCGGGTAAGCCGCTTCACTGGTAGCTGTGCTGAAAGCCAGCAGCAGCGGGGCCTTTAACCGGCCCAATAAATTGAATGCGGAGCGGCCCAGTACAAAAAAACCTGCCAGCGACAGCACAATCCACAACAGGATCAGCCCTCCATAGAACTGAATGATAAACGTACCATAGGTTAGCAAAATTCCCAATCCTTTCTGCGATATGATGGCAGCCATAGCGCCAAATACAGCAAAAGGCGCAAAATTCATTACGTATGAAGTTACCTTGAGCATAATATGCGCTACGGCATCCAGCAGCTTTACTACCGGCAGCCCTTTTTCTCCAATAGCTGCAATAGCTACCCCAAAGAATAACGCAAAAATTACGATCTGCAATATCTCATTATTGGCCATTGCCATAATTACGCTGTCCGGGAATACGTGGCGGAAAAAGCCGCGCAGCGTCATATCCGTTCCGGAAACCCCGGCGCTGGCATGCGAATCCGGCACGGGTAAGTTTAAGGAATGGCCGGGCTGTAATATATTCACCAGTATTAAACCCAGGAAAAGGGATACAAATGTGGCGGTAATAAACCATAACATGGTTTTGCCCCCAATGCGGCCCACGGCTTTAATATCCCCCAGTTTAGCCACCCCCGTTACCAGGGTAGAGAATACCAGCGGTGCAATGATCATTTTTACAAGCCGCAGGAAAACATCGGTAAGTATAGATAAGTTGTCTGCAATTTTTTTAATGGCTGCTTCATCGTTCGCATATGAGTTGAATATGATATACCCTGTTAAAATTCCTAATATCATCCCAAGAACTATGTACAGGGTAAGCCGGTTAGATTTCTTCATGCCATGCTTAATTTATTGCTGCTGTGCGTGTTTAAAATTTCCCAAAAATAAGGTTCTGAGCCAATATTCACCCATAACTCCATAAAATAAAACAAGCTCATTTGATTTTTGATAGTTATATTTGGCGATCTCAAAACGACAAACTAAACCACTTAAATCAACCAACAATACTTCTATCATGAGTAGACTCTTTGTAAAAAAGCCACTGGGTCAATTATTATCTGAAGCCTCCGAAACAGAAAAAGGATTAAAAAGAACGTTAACGGCCGGATCCCTGGTTGCGTTAGGTATTGGCGCTATCATTGGTGCAGGCCTGTTTGTACGTACCGCGGCTGCTGCCGGCGCACACGCCGGACCTGCGGTAACCCTTTCCTTTATAGTAGCTGCTATTGGCTGCGCCTTAGCCGGTTTATGTTATGCGGAATTTGCTGCTGTGATACCAATTGCCGGTAGCGCATATACGTACTCCTATGCTACCCTTGGTGAATTTGTTGCCTGGATC
>NZ_JAGXJN010000014.1:0-88230 GCF_019091455.1 Chitinophaga sp. GbtcB8 | reverse complement strand
CATTGGCTGGGACCTGGTGCTGGAATATGCCCTGGGCGCCGCTACCGTATCCATTGGCTGGTCCCAGTACCTGAACAAGTTATTATTTTCACTCTTTCATACTACCATACCTTATGAGTTGTCTCACTCGCCGTTTGAAGTATCTGCTACCGGCGTACATGGTATGATCAACCTCCCCGCTATTTTTATCCTGCTGCTGCTCTCTTTATTGCTGATCCGCGGTACGCAGGAATCTGCCACTGTTAACACCATCATCGTAATAGTAAAAGTAGCCATCGTATTATTATTCATTGTGCTGGGCTGGCACTTTATAAATCCTGCCAACCACACACCTTATATGATACCTGCTGATGCGGGCACTGTATCGCTGAACGATGGTACCGTGGTCGATTACTCCCAGCCCCGCAACCACGGCTGGTTAGGCGTACTGGCCGGCGCCGGGGTGGTATTTTTTGCCTTCATTGGTTTTGATGCCGTATCCACCGCCGCACAGGAAACCAAAGATCCCAAGCGCGCCATGCCCATTGGTATCCTGGTATCCCTGGCTATTTGTACGGTATTATACATCTTATTCTCCCACGTATTAACAGGTGTTGCTCCTTTCAAAGACTTTTTGAAAGCCGGTAGCGAAGCATCTGTAGCATATGCTATTGATACCTATATGCCGGGGTATAGCTGGTTGTCATTATTCATTACCATCGCTATCCTGGCCGGTTTCTCCTCCGTGATCCTGGTAATGTTGCTGGGACAAACCCGCGTGTTCTACTCCATGTCCAACGACGGGCTGGTGCCACCGGTGTTTTCCAAACTGCACCCTAAATACCGTACTCCGTATAAATCACAAATATTGTTCTTTGGATTCACCGCCCTGTTTGCCGGTTTTATCCCGGATCACATTGTAGGCAACATGACCAGCATTGGTACCCTGTTTGCCTTTGTGCTGGTATGCATAGGTGTACTGGTAATGCGCAAGAGCGATCCTAATGTACCGCGCCCCTTCAAAACTCCCTGGGTGCCCGTTGTACCCATTGCCGGTGCTATTGTGTGCGGACTAATGATCCTGGGCCTGGGCGCCGATAACTGGATCCGGTTATTCATCTGGCTGGCCATTGGTTTTGTCATTTACTTTGGCTACAGCGTTAAACACAGTAAAGCGCGTAAGCTGCAGCAATAAGCTGTTGTATTAAATAATTGAACCGCTCCGGAATAATACCGGGGCGGTTTTTATTTTAGGGGTTTTACATTCCTATAAACTGTATTTTTGCGATTCGATAATAAACCAACATGGGAAGAATATTTGAAGTAAGAAAACACACTATGTTTGCCCGTTGGGACCGGATGGCCAAACAATTCACCAGGATAGGTAAGGAAATAGCCATCGCAGTAAAACAAGGTGGTCCTGACCCGGATAACAATCCCGCCCTGCGCCGTTGTTTTGCCAACGCCAAAGGTGTGAACATGCCCAAAGACCGGGTAGAAGCTGCCATTAAGCGCGCAATGGGTAAGGACAAAACCGACTATGAGGAAGTAGTATATGAAGGGTATGCCCCTCACGGCGTAGCGGTGATAGTAGAAACTGCCACCGATAACCCTACCCGTACCGTAGCTAATGTGCGCATGCACTTTAATAAGGAAGGCGGCAGCCTGGGTACCAGCGGTTCTGTAGGCTTTTTGTTTAACCGTATGGGCGTGTTCAAGATCAAAAATGAAGGTCAGAACCTGGAAGAGCTGGAGCTGGAGCTGATTGATGCCGGTTTGGAAGAGATCGGGGAAGATAGTGAGAGCAACATTATTCTGCGTACCCCTTTCACGGAGTTCGGCAACATGGCCAAAGCCCTGGAAGAAAAAGGCATTACCCCTCTGAGCGCGGAGCTGCAGCGCATTCCTACCACTACTACGGAGCTGAATGAAGAACAGGCCAAGGAAGTATTGGAGCTGATTGACCGCCTGGAGCAGGACGATGACGTACAACAGGTATTCCACAACCTGCGCTAAACATATTACAGCATAAAATAAGAGAACCGTTCTGCTAAAAGCAAAACGGTTCTCCAATTATATATGTCTTGGTGTTTTCTGCGTTACTTAGTTATCCAGCAGGCAGGCCTGTGCATCTGTCATAAGACGTAAGCCTTTACCATGAAAGGTTTCCAGCTTTACCTCATCATCCAGGCGGAAATGTTTCCTCAGGCGGGTCAGGTACACATCCATGGTACGCCCTGCAAAAAAGTCATCGCTCCCCCAAACACTCAGCAAAATGTTTTCCCGTTTCAGCTTGCGGTTAGGGTTCTCACACAGAAACTTCAGCAGCTCAGCCTCTTTTGGCGGCAGATTTACAGTAGTTTTAGTAGGCTCATGATAGATCTTGAGCTCTGTGTAGTTAAACTCCAGGGAGCCTATCTGATAGATCTGCACCTTGCGGCTCTGCAGCAGGCGGCTCCTTTTCAGGAACACATCTATACGGTATTGCAGCTCCTCAATGTTAAACGGTTTTACCATATAATCATCCCCACCGGCAGCAAAACCATTCAGGCGGTCCTGCTCCATGTAGCGGGAGGAGATGAAGATAATAGGCACATTCGTATCCTGGTTACGGATCTCCTGCGCCAGGCTAAAACCGTCTTTGCCGGGCATAATTATATCCAGCAGGCAGATGTCAAATGCACGTTCCTGGAACGCTTCCCAGGCTTCATCGCCATCAAGGCAGTGCACTACAGTAAAACCTTCCTTCTCCAGATGTCTTTTGATAACCTTTGCAAAAAAATGGTCGTCCTCTACCAGTAGAATTCCTGCTTTCATACAGGTGGATTTTAGATCTAATGATGAAAAATTTGATTGATTCCAGGGCGTCTTCGTGGCCTAAATGATTATTGAGCGTCTTTTAAATAGCAACCCCTACATACAGCGTTTATAACCTGTTCCAATTTAGCTAATTATTACTGAATCCCGAAATTACCAGAAAAGTTTTTTTGTGGTCTTTTTTGTTCATTTTATTCATCCGTGGTATACCATATAATTCATATTCACTATTGATTAACAAACAAATCAATAATTAGTTTATCCAGTTCATCATATTTCTATTATAACACAGATCTGCTAGAATTTATATTTATCATTTTGCTAAACAGATAATCAGCCATTCAATACATGCTGCGGCTGGCCCGCTAACCAGGCCTTTACATTCGCCACCGCCGTATGCAGCAAACGCCCCCGTGCCTCTATAGAAGCCCAGGCAATATGCGGGGTAATAATGCAGTTTTTAGCTGTCACCAGGGGATGATCCGCCGGGGGAGGTTCGGTAGACAGCACATCCAGGGCAGCGCCTGTTATGCGGCCGCTATTCAGCGCCCTGGCCAGATCGGCCTCATTGATCAGGGGCCCCCGGCTGGTGTTTATTAAAATAGCGCCCGGCTGCATGGTGTTTATTAACGGCTCATTTACAAAACCTTTGTTCTGCTCATTCAGCGGGCAATGCAGGCTTACCACATCTGCCCGGGCAAAACAGGTAGCCTGGTCCACGAACGTAACACCCTCCATTTTATCCCGTTCCGGGTGTTTATGGCAGGCTATTACCTGCATACCAAAAGCCAGGGCTATGCGGGCTACTGCCTGCCCTATTTGGCCCAGTCCTACTATACCCAGCACTTTGCCATGCAGCTCGTGCAAAGGCGCTTTCCAGTAGCTGAAATCACTGCTGCGGCTCCAGTCGCCGGTGCGCACACTATCCGCATGCAGTCCCACATGGTTGTATAGTTCCAGTATCAGGGCAAAGGTAAGCTGTGCTACCGCTGGCGTACCATAGGCCGGCACATTGGTTACGCTGATCTGCCGGGCTGTGGCGGCCGGTACATCTACAATATTATACCCGGTGGCCATTACGCCAATGTATTGCAGCTTTGGTAATTGTGCTATGGCAGCGCCGCTTACAATAGCCTTATTGGTGAGTAATATCTCTGCATCCTTTGCCCGGGCAGGTACTTCCGATTCTAGGGTCCGGTCATATACCGTTACATTCCCAAGGGCCTGTAACGGGCCCCAGTCAAGGTCGCCGGGGTTCAGGGCATATCCGTCTAAAACAACTATATTTTTCATCCTTGCTATTTTTCAAATGGCCAATGTCGTAAAATAACAAAGTAAACTGGCATATTTTCTGCCTGCTCATGTTGAAATTATGGTTAAATAACACGGGCATGGCATAATAGTATGGATATATTTTTTAATATTTGTGAACCTACTGCTTGTCATCTGCCTAAAACCTACAACTGTTACAAAAAAACGTCCCGTGCGGCCTAGCCGCTACGGGACGTACTGTTTTTATACAAGCGTTTTATGCGCTATTCTTCCATCATAGACATTACCACCTTCACCACATCTTCCGTATTGGGCTTGGAGAAATAGTCCCCGTCAGAGCCATAGGCCGGCCGGTGCGCCTGTGCGCTCAGGGTGCGGGGCGCCACATCCAGCCAGCGGTAACCGCCCTGCAATTCCATTACCTGCTGGAACATGTAGGCCGTACCACCACCCGGTACATCTTCATCAATAAATACAATACGGTTGGTCTTTTTTAAAGATTCAACAATACTATGGTGAATATCAAAAGGCAATAAGGTCTGTACATCGATCACCTCGCAGGAAACACCCATTTGCTCCAGCGTATGCGCAGCTTCTTCCACAATACGCAGGGTAGAGCCGTAGGATACTAATGTAATATCCGTACCAGCCATTACCACTTCCGGCACACCCAGGGGCACGGTAAAAGTGGTGAGGTTGTCCGGCAGCTGCTCTTTCAGGCGGTAACCATTCAGGGATTCAACCACTACGGCCGGATCATTGGCGCGTAATAAGGTATTATACATGCCGGCTGCCTGTACCATGTTCCGGGGCACGCAAAGGTGCATGCCACGCAGGCTGTGTATCATCATAGCCATGGGCGAACCCGAGTGCCAGATCCCCTCTAGCCGGTGGCCGCGGGTACGTACAATCATTGGGCAGGCCTGTGTACCGGCGGTGCGGTAATGCAGGCTGGCCACATCATCACTTAAAGGCTGCAGGCCATATAACATATAATCCACGTACTGGATCTCTGCTATTGGCTTCAGGCCACGCAGCGCCATACCTACAGCCTGTCCCATAATGGTAAGCTCCCGTATGCCGGTATCAAAAATGCGGTCTTTTCCATGTTTTTGCTGTAAGCCGGCAAAACCCTGGTTTACATCCCCGATCTTACCTACATCTTCCCCAAAAGCAAATACTTTGGGGTTTTCAGCAAACAGCTGGTCAAAATATTTATTCAGCACTTCATAACCATTCACCGCATGTGCATCTGCTGCATAAGTAGCCGGTATTACCGGTACATTCAGGGCTGAGTTAGCGCCCTCTCCATACAGCAGGCTGTTATAGGTTTGCTTTTCCTGCTGCAACTGCTGGTTATAATATTGTTGTAAAGCCTGTAAGGCCGGGCTATGTTTTTTCTTGTTGTGAAAAAGGATGGTGGCGGCTGTTTTCAGGATATCGCGGCGCAGCGGCTCACGGTTCACCTGCAGCTCATGAATGGCTTTCTGTACCATCGCCGTATCTGCTACCCCTTCTGATACTACTGCATTGCCATAACCTACCATGGTTTGCACCTGCTGCTTAATGGGCGTAATATATTTTTCCCAGGCGCTTTTACGGCTTTCCTGGGCCAATACTTTAGCGCGGGCTTCTATTTCCTGCAGGGTGCCTTCGTCAGACAATGCATTCTCCAGGATCCACTGCCGCATTTTATGATTGCAATCAAAGTCCTTTTCCCAGGCCAGGCGGTCCTTGCTTTTATAACGTTCATGCGATCCGCTGGTGGAGTGGCCCTGTGGCTGCGTGATCTCCTCTACATGGAACAGCGCAGGTATATGCGTTTCCCGCACCTTGCGCAGGCCGTTCTCAAATACCTCACACATGCCGGCATAATCCCAGCCCTTTACATTATATATGTCAAAACCATTGGTACCTTCTGTTTTCCGGAAGCCTTCCATCACGGTGCTGATAGAGCCTTTGGTGGTTTGGTATTTACGCGGTACGGAAATACCATATCCATCATCCCATATGAACACCGCCAGTGGCACCTGCAAAACACCTGCTGCATTCATGGTTTCCCAGAAATGCCCTTCTGACGTAGAGGCGTCGCCGATAGTAGCAAAACAGATCTCGTTACCGTTCTGCGACAGGTGGCTGAATTCTTTCAGCACCTCCACTTCACGGAATAATTTAGATGCAAAGGCCAAACCCAGCGCACGCGGCATTTGTGCGGCAGTAGGCGCCATGTCGGCAGCCGTATTCTTTATTTTGGTAAGGTCCTGCCATTGGCCATCCGGCGTTATATTGGGCGTGGCAAAGTGTGCGTTCATTTGCCGGCCGGCGGAGAAAGGATCGTTAAGCGGGTCCGGGTCGGCATACAGCTGAGAGAAAAATTGCTCTATAGTAGCAATACCGCTGGCAAAGGCAAAAGTCTGATCGCGATAGTAACCGGAGCGATAATCACCCGGCAGGAAATATTTAGCCATGGCTATCTGCGCAACTTCCTTACCGTCTCCGAAAATGCCAAATTTGGCCTTACCGGTCAGTACCTCCTTGCGTGCCAGCAAACTAACTTCCCTGCTTTCGCAAGCCAACCGGTAGTCATTCAGTATCTCCTTACGGAATTCTTCAAAAGATAACCGGCTGTCCATATTCATAGTCAGTTCATTATTTTCTATCATGCGGGTTGGTTAAAGTGCAAAAGTAAGGTTAATTTATACAGATGAAAAATAGTTGCTAACATGCTGAAAATGCCGTTCTTAAATTAAAATGTTTTTTTTAAGAAGATTTTAATAATTTGCTTTACGTGAAATAAAATTTGGCTGTAAATTTGCATAAATCCGGGTAGGATTTATCTTTTTAACCAAAACCGTTTAAAACCAAACTATACATGATGAAAAAGTTTATCTTATCCCTATTTGCGAGCATGCTGTTAACTACAGCACTTTGGGCCCAGACACAAAATGGTTCCGCTACCGGCAATACCGCAGACGCAAAAGTGAAATTTGTGAAGGAATCAATTGATTTTGGTAAAACCCAACTCAACAAACCCGTAACTGTTGATTTTGAATTTACTAATATCACCAAAGAACCCATTCTGGTAGAAGCTGCCCGCGCATCCTGCGGTTGTACTACTCCCGGCTGGACTAAAGAGCCCATTTTACCTGGTAAAAAAGGTAAAGTAACCGCTACTTACAGTGCCAATGGTGTAGGCCAGCAAAGCAAAACTATCTGGGTTAAGTTCAAAGGCGTGGATCAGGATAAGGAATTACACCTGACCGGCACCGTAGAAAACTAATTTTCAAATGATTGGATGTGCACACCGTGCAGATCCTTCCATTGATAAAAAGAACCTTACAGTTTTGAAAGCTGTAAGGTTTTTTTATGGAACTGTTTTCCGTTCATCACACCCCGGTGTTTTGCCCAGCATAAGATTTGTGCCTTAATACGGCATATATTCCCATATTCACGTGCTTACCGGGCTGCACATTATGTACTCCCCCGTCAGCATATCCCTGCATTTCCTTTAACTTTGCAATCGCCAAACCAATCAAACGATGCCTGATATTAGCCAGAGAGGTGTGCACATGCCGCCCTCCCCCATCAGAAAATTAGTGCCTTACGCCGAAGCTGCTAAAAAGAAAGGTGTAAAGGTATACCACCTGAACATAGGCCAGCCGGATATTGAAACCCCTAAACCGGTACTGGATGCGGTACGCCATTCCGAGTTCAAAGTGCTGGAATACAGTCACAGCGCGGGTAATGAAAGTTACCGCCGTAAGCTGGTTACTTATTATGAAAGGTTTAATATCCAGGTAAACCACCAGCAGATCATTATTACCACCGGCGGTTCAGAAGCCATCCTGTTTTCCTTTATGGCCTGCCTGGATGCGGGCGATGAGGTGATTGTGCCGGAGCCTTTTTATGCTAACTACAATGGATTTGCGGTGGAAGCAGGCATTACCATTCGCACCATTGGCTCCAGTATTGAAAGCGGTTTTGCGCTGCCGGCTATGGAAGCGTTTGAAAAAGCTATTACGCCCCGCACCAAAGCCATTTTAATCTGCAATCCCAATAACCCTACCGGTTATTTATATAGTAAAGAAGAAATGGAAGTGCTGAAGCAGCTGTGCCTGCAGCATAACCTGTACCTGTTCTCTGACGAGGCTTACCGTGAGTTCTGTTATACCGGCCGGCACTTTTCCGCTATGAACCTGGAAGGGCTGGATAACAACGTGATACTGATGGATACTATCTCCAAAAGGTATAGCGCCTGCGGTGGACGTATAGGCGCACTGGTTACTAAGAATCAGCAGGTGCTGGATGCAGTGATGAAATTTGCACAGGCCCGTTTAAGCCCTCCCTCCTTTGCACAAATAGCCGGTGAGGCAGCAGTAGACCTGCCGTCCGATTATTTTGACGGCATTAAAGCAGAATACCTGGCCCGCCGCGATGTGCTGGTAGCCGGGCTGAATAATATTCCCGGTGTGTTTTGCCCTAACCCTGGCGGCGCATTTTATGCAATGGCAAAATTACCGATCGATGATGCGGATGTTTTTTGCCAATGGCTGCTGGAATCTTTTGCCTATGAGCAGCAAACCGTAATGATGGCGCCCGGTACCGGCTTTTATGCTACGCCCGGCCTGGGTAAGCAGGAAGTACGCCTTGCTTATGTATTAAACAGGGAGGACATTGCCAAAGCCATAACATGCCTGGAAAAAGCGCTGGAAGTTTATCCCGGCCGTGTTGCAACAGCTACTGCTGATGTTGCAGCCACTCAGGGATAACCCAGGTCAGCAGCGTTCATAATATTTTAACATGAACGACAATAGAAAATACCCGATCTTTGCACCCGTAAGAAATCGATTGAAAAGGGAATAGATTACATTAGAAATAATTACATACGTTTACTTTTCGATTTTTGCAATTTTGGGGTTCACAGATCAAAAGAGTTTGCCTTTATCCGATTATATTGACTATCAGTAAGTTATAAGGATTTTTAAGGAATTTAGGATTTTTTTGAAAGGAATAGCGTCATATTATAAATAATTCTATGTTCATTATTTCAATAAAAATCCTGAATAAATTTGAGAAAACTCTTTTTTAAATCAATTTAAGCTTGTACATTTGTTATAGAAACGGTGAAAGAACAGGAAAAGTGAAGAATTAAACAAATCGAGATATGAGGAAAGCGAGTACGGTTTGTTTAAGAAAAATTTAACTAACAGAATTTTTTCAAACGCGCTTTTGGTCCGAACTTTGACTTATTAAAGCTTGAAAAATAGAATTATCAAGTTTTTGTAAAAAGTCGAAAATCAACTAAAACGTTTTAGCAAAATAACGTATTTTTGTATCAGTTTTTCATAACGTGGAATTTATAAAGGCAAACGGCTCTGTTCACAGAGCCGTATTTTTTTTCTCTAATCCCTGATTTTCCCCCACTTATCGCCTATAAAGGTTGATTCATCACTTGTAGCTAACGGCCAGTCGAAATTTTTCCCATTTTTGTTCCATCATGAAACGGCGATGACGCCTTGTTACCTGCGCTATGCAGTAACATTCCCATCTGCTTGTTTTCATAACGTGGAATTAAAACAACGGTCCCGAATCTTCGGGACCGTTCTGGTTCTATGCCAATATGTTATACCCTTATTACTGGTATTGCTCAATCATCTTAAAGAAATCATCAAACAAATAGCGGGAGTCGTACGGACCAGGAGTTGATTCCGGGTGGTACTGCACGGAGAATGCCGGTTTGTTCTTAATGCGGATACCTTCTATGGAACCATCATTCAGGTTCACATGGGTGATCTCCACATTTTCACTGGCAGCTATAGCCTTGGGATCTACCGCAAAACCGTGGTTCTGTGTAGTGATCTCGCAACGGCCCGTAGCCAGGTTCTTTACCGGGTGGTTTAAGCCCCGGTGGCCATGGTGCATTTTATAGGTAGGAATATCGTTTGCTAAGGCCAGCAGCTGGTGGCCCAGGCAAATACCAAACAGCGGGC
Organism: Chitinophaga sp. GbtcB8; assembly: GCF_019091455.1. Lineage (GTDB taxonomy): Bacteria > Bacteroidota > Bacteroidia > Chitinophagales > Chitinophagaceae > Chitinophaga. The sequence continues at coordinate 78,172 of NZ_JAGXJN010000014.1, read as the reverse complement.
GGTTTGCGTTCAGCACTTTCTTTACGGTATCCACCGCATAGGTAAGCGGAGCCGGATCGCCGGGACCGTTGGATATGAAGTAGGCGTGCGGTTTAAACTGCTCACATTCCTCAAAACTGGTAGTAGTGGGGAATACCTGCAGGTAAGCGCCCTTTTCAGACAGGCATTTAAGCATATTACGCTTAACCCCGTTATCCATTACCGCTATACGGATGCTGGAATTGGGATCGCCAATGTTATAAGGTTCTTTGGTAGATACCTCTGCACACAGTGCCAGGCCTTCCATAGAAGGCACCTGCTTCAGCTGGCCTTTCAGCTGCTCTACATCCAGGATCTCGGAAGAGATAATGCAGTTCATAGCCCCTTTGCTGCGGATGTGCGACACCAGTGCCCGGGTATCCACATCATAAATGGTAACCAGGTTATTGCTTTCCAGGAATTTCTCCAGGGAGCTGTCGGCCATTTTACGGGAGTAGTTCTGGGCAATGTTCTTACAAATCAACCCACTGATCTTTACACTGCTGCTTTCCACATCTTCCTGCTTGGTGCCATAGTTGCCTACGTAGCAGTTATTCATGATCAGTACCTGACCCTTGTAGGAAGGATCGGTAAATACTTCCTGGTAACCCGTCATACCGGTATTAAAGCAAAGCTCACCGGAAGCAGTTCCAATTTTACCAAAAGCTTTCCCATGATAAACCGTGCCGTCTTCTAATAACAATATGGCAGGTTGGCTGTGTTTAGTATGAGGCATTGTTCTTATACGACTCTTTTTAAAAAATCGTGCAAAATTATGCATTTCACAATTAATAATAAAGCAAAATGCGCGTACGGGGTTGTTATTCCCCACACGCGCATTACTTACTTATTAATTATAAACTGTTAAAGCTTCACTATTAATGGCTTCACTTTTACGGAATTAAATACCCTTTTGGCTACCTCCTGCCCGTTATTATCATCTGTCCGGTAGCGGATGCTTACCAGCCAGCGGTGCTGCCCTTTTACCATGATCAGGTTATAGAAGGAGAGTTTTACTGCATTCTTATACAGGTAGCTTCCCTCCTGCATAATGCCCTGGATCTCTGTCTGGGGCATAGGGTTGGATTCATATTGCAGCTCAGACACGCCGGGTTCCCCCTGTATGCCTTTAATGGCCAGGTTATTGGCTTCTTCCAGGTTGTTGGATACGGTTTCTTTAAAGCTGAACATATCTACCGTTATCTGCATGCCGGTTCCCTGCTGGTTGGCGTAACTTTTAGCGTATTCCACCATACCATTCAGGTCCTCGGGCAGGGCTTTATCACTTACCCGTAAATGCACCGGTGAGCTTATTTCCAGGGCCTGCCGTCCAATGGTTACTGTTTCCCAGGAGGTATACATCCAGGATTTGGCCACTTTAGGGAAGAACCAGGTAAGCACAGCCTCTTTGCCGAAATAGGTACCGGCTACTGCTACCAGGGCAAATACCAGCCCTAAAACCAGCATTACGCCCCTGCGGCCGGCCGGCCACAGGTATTGCTGTACCCATCCCGGTTTGGGTGGGGTTTCATCTATATAAACGGCGGTTTCCTGCTGATAGGCTTCAAACTCCCCTTCCGGGTTCTTTTGTTTCCATCCGGCAAATGTATTGGGCAGCTTCTTGGCGCAGTGTTCACAGAAAGTGAGAAATTCGGATCTGAGAGCGTTGTTGTGCCCACAATGTTGGCATCGCAGGTAATACATAGGAATAAGGGATTGGTAAAAAGTTTCTGACCGCTATATTACGAAAAAAAAGCATTTGTTTAAAGCCGTTCAGCCCTTATGTGTATAAAAAAAGGACAAGGCAAATGCCTTGTCCCTTCTATACTGTTGAACAACCGTGAGTTACTCGGCTGCTTTGTCGTCAGATTTTTTTTCAGCAGCGGGGGTAGCTTCTTCAGCGCCACCTTCTGCTTTCTTTTTAGCACCACCAGCACGACGGGTTCTCTTAGCCGGTGCCTTGTCGGTAGTTTTTCCGTAGATCTCGTTAAAGTCTACCAGCTCAATCAGCGCTGTTTCTGCGTTATCGCCCACACGTTTACCCAGCTTAATGATGCGGGTATAACCACCGGGACGGCTAGCAATTTTCTCACTGATCACACCGAACATTTCCTTGATAGCTTCTTTATCCTGCAGGTAGCTGAAAATGATCCTGCGGTTATGGGTGCTATCTGCTTTAGCGCGTGTCAGCAGGGGCTCTACATAAATACGCAGGGCTTTTGCTTTTGCTAAAGTGGTAGTGATACGTTTGTGGCTGATCAGCTCACAAGCCAGGTTGGATAACAGTGCCTTACGGTGAGCAGAAGTTCTGCTCAGGCGATTTAATTTTACTCCGTGACGCATGACGTTTTGTTTTTTATTCCCCTATACCGTGTCAGGAATTACAGGGTACTTTTTTTAGTTATTGGATTTTAGCAGCTAGCTATTCGCTAATGGCCAACAGCTAACTGCTAAAAGCTATTTAATTACTCTTCTTCCAGTTTCAGTTTGGACAGGTCCATACCAAAGTGGAGGCCTCTTTCGTTCAGCACCTGCTCAATTTCACTCAGCGATTTCTGACCAAAGTTCCGGAACTTCATCAGCTCTTCCTGCTCGTACTGTACCAGCTCACTCAGGGAGTTGATCTTGGCAGCTTTTAAGCAGTTGAAAGCGCGAACGCTCAGGTCCAGGTCTTCCAGCGGTGTTTTCAGGATCTTACGCAGCTGCAAGGTTTGTTCGTCTACCACATCTTCTTTCTCAGTATCCTTGGTATCAAAGCTGATGTTTTCATCAGTAATGATCATCAGGTGCTGGATCAGGATGCGGGATGCCTGTTTTACAGCTTCTTCCGGGTGAATGGTACCATCGGTAGCCAGTTCCATGATCAACTTCTCATAGTCGGTCTTTTGTTCCACACGGGTATTTTCGATGCTGTACTTTACATTTTTTATAGGGGTAAAGATTGAGTCAATGGCGATGTAGCCAAAAACTGCATCCTTGGGTTTATTCTCTTCTGCCGGCACATAACCACGGCCTTTACCGATGGTCAGCTCAATATCCAGCTTGGAAGAAGGGTCCAGGGTACAGATCAGTAACTCTGGGTTCATGATCTGGAAAGCACTGGTGGCTTTTTCGATCATATCAGCCCGGAACTCGGTCTTACCTTTGATGGAGATCTGGATCTTTTCGTTATTCACTTCATTTTCCACAATCTTCTTAAAACGTACCTGCTTCAGGTTTAGAATGATCTCGGTAACGTCTTCGGTAACACCTTTCAGGGTGGCAAACTCGTGGTCTGCACCTTCTATCTTTATTCCTACAATGGCATAGCCCTCCAGGGATGACAGCAGTACGCGGCGTAGCGCATTACCGATGGTCACGCCATAACCAGGTTCTAACGGCCGAAACTCGAATTGTGCTTCAAAGTCTGTTGACTTCTGCAAAACGATCTTATCAGGCTTTTGGAAATTTAGAATTGCCATTGCTATATGAAGTTTAGTAGTTTATTATTTAGAGTACAATTCCACTATCAGCTGTTCCTTGATGTTTTCAGGAACGCTCTCTCTTTCGGGATAGGCTATGAAAGTACCTCTGTTTTCTTTTTCATTCCAGTCCAGCCAGCTGAATTTGGGGTTCTTACCGCGGATAACGCTGGTTAAAGCGGTATTACCGGCTGTTTTGGGTTTTAAACCAATGCTATCACCGGGTTTCAGCTGGAAGGAAGGGATATTCACTACCTGGCCGTTAACGGTGATATGTTTGTGGGATACCAGCTGACGTGCAGCAGGGCGGGAAGGGGCGATGCCTAAGCGGAACACGGTATTATCCAACCGGGCTTCCAGCAATTTGATCAATACTTCACCGGTTACGCCTTTACGACGGTTTGCTTCATCAAACAGATTAGCAAACTGGCGTTCCAGCACACCATAAGTGTATTTTGCTTTTTGTTTTTCGCGCAGCTGCAGTGCATACTCGCCCAGCTGTTTACGCTTACGGGTTGCACCGTGCTGACCGGGAGGGTTGCTGTTCTTACCTAAATACTTACCATTACCTAAAATGGGTTCGCCAAAAATCCTGGAGATCTTGGTCTTTGGTCCTGTGTACCTTGCCATGTTTTTACTTTGTTAGATTTTTTAGTTACGATGTATGATCTTTAAAAAATCTTAAACCTGATCATACACCCAATTGATTTATGCTGATCACAATATAAACTCCAAAATCCAGATTCCAGATCCCGTATATCGGAACCTGGAACCCGGAATTTGGATATTGTAATACCTATACTCTTCTTTTCTTAGGAGGACGGCAACCGTTGTGCGGTAAAGGCGTCACGTCCTTGATCATATTTACCTCAATACCGGAGTTAGAGATAGCACGGATTGCGCTTTCACGACCAGCACCAGGGCCTTTTACAAATACGTCAGCTCTTTTCAGACCGGCATCAAAGGCAGTTTTAGCAGCATCGGAAGCAGCTAACTGGGCTGCATACGGAGTGTTCTTTTTAGAACCCTTGAAGCCCATTTTACCTGCAGAAGACCAAGATATTACCTGACCGTGCTTATTGGTAATGCTTACGATGATATTGTTAAAACTTGCAGAGATATGTACATCTCCGTAGTTGTCTACTTTAACTACCCTCTTTTTATTAGCAGCAGTTTTTGTATTGGTTGCTTTTGCCATAATAATTTATAATTCCAGATTCCAATTGCCAGGTTCCACTTACCAGGTATCTCACCATTGGAAAACGGAACTTGTTATTTGTGATGTCAAGATTATTTCTTCGGTGCCTTTTTCTTACCGGCCACTGTTTTACGCTTACCTTTGCGGGTGCGGCTGTTGGTACGGGTACGCTGACCTCTAACCGGTAAGCCTTTCCTGTGACGTAAGCCACGGTAGCAGGCGATATCCAGCAAGCGCTTGATGTTCATCTGCACTTCAGAGCGCAGCTGGCCTTCTACTTTGATCTCAGCATTGATAATGTTACGGATGGCAGCCTGCTCATCATCATTCCAATCCTTTACTTTCTTGCTAAAGTCGATCCCTGACTGGGTCAGGATGTATTGGGCGGTAGAACGGCCTATACCAAAGATATAGGTGAGGCCTATTTCTCCTCTTTTATTTTTAGGAAGATCTATACCGGCTATACGTGCCATATTGCTATTTTAAATTTAACGTTGTTGTGTTTAGAATACGATTATCCCTGACGTTGCTTAAAACGAGGATTCTTTTTGTTGATCACCAACAATTTCCCCTTTCTACGCACTATCTTGCAATCTGCACTTCTCTTCTTTATGGAAGCTCTTACCTTCATAAGTTAAAAGTTATAAGTCTAGTTATTGATATCTTATATCTGAAAATGATCCTGCTGTTTCTTTTGCCCTGCTACCCTATTCTTTATTTGTAACGGAAGATGATCCTTCCTCTCGATAAATCATATGGGCTCATCTCCACTCCTACCTTATCACCGGGCAAAATTCTTATATAGTGCATTCTCATTTTTCCAGAAATGGTAGCCAAAATCTCATGCCCATTCTCCAATTTTACACGGAACATAGCGTTTGACAAGGCTTCCAGTATAATTCCATCCTGTTTAATGAGTGCCTGTTTTGCCATAAAAATTTTTAGGACTGCAAAGATAGCATTTATCTTTTGAAATCGAAAAAAATCACGAAATTAATTGTTATTAGTGCTGAATAATCAATATTTTCCGCGCATAAGCCCTCATTTTTCCACTTTCCTCAGCGCGGCTGCATTAACAGCGCTTAATTATTACTTATTTATTAGTAATTAGTATTCAATGCACTATTTGCTTTCTCTGCTTTTTCAATACCGGTAAAGCTGGATAAAAGATCGGCCTGGCCTTTCTTCACCGCTACGGTATGCTCAAAGTGTGCAGAGGGCTGCTCATCGCGGGTAGCTACTGTCCAGCCATCGTCCATATAGGCTACTTCCCGGGTGCCCATGTTAATCATAGGCTCAATGGCTATCACCAAACCTTCCTTCATCATAGGGCCGCTGCCACGCTTACCGTAATTAGGCACCTGCGGATCTTCATGCAGGTGTTTGCCCAGGCCATGGCCTACCAGCTCCCTTACTACGCCATATCCCCGCTCCTTCTCTGCATATTGCTGGATGGCAAAGGCAATATCGCCGATGCGGTTGCCTACCAATGCCTTTTCAATGCCTTTATACAATGCTGCTTTGGTAGCAGCCATCAGCTTCAATACTTCTTCCTTTACTTCGCCAATGGCAAAGGTATAGGCGCTATCGCCATGAAAACCGTTCAGGAACACGCCCACATCTACAGATACGATATCCCCATCCTGCAGCACATAAGCATTGGGAATGCCGTGCACTACCTCTTCATTCACAGAAATGCAGCTGCTTTTGGGATAACCGCGGTAGTCCTTAAAGGACGGGATGGCGCCGTTATCGCGGATGAACTGGTCTATCAGGTCATCTACCTCCAGGGTGCTCATACCAGGCTTTAATGCGCCGGCCACTGTTTCCAGGGTAGCGCTTACCAGTAATGCGCTTTTGCGCATCAGCTCTATTTCCTCTTTGCTTTTATAGTGGATCATGATATTCTCCCGGTGGTCACAATGTCACAAGGTCAAAAGGTTTCGCTCCTGCGGTATAACCCTCTGACCTTGTGCCTTTATAATCAAATAATTACCTACACGTTAGCGGGCGCTGTTCTGCCCTTGATACGGCCACCGCTCATCAGGCCATCGTAATGGCGCATCAGCAGCTGGCTTTCTATCTGCTGCAGCGTATCCAGTATTACCCCTACCATGATGAGCAGGGAGGTACCGCCAAAGAAGGAGGCAAAGTTACTGTTGATATGCAATGCAGCGGCTATACCGGGCAGTATACCTACCAGTGCCAGGAAAAAGGCGCCAGGCAGGGTAATACGGTCCATTACAGCACCAATATAATCGGCGGTAGCCTTACCGGGTTTTACACCGGGAATGAAACCATTGTTACGCTTCATTTCTTCCGCCATTTGGTTGGGGTTGAAGATCAAAGCGGTATAGAAGTAAGTGAATACAACTACCAGTATTGCGTATATCAGGTTATAATACCCATTGGTATGGTCGCTGAATATACGGATAAAACCGGAAGCGCTTTCGCTGGAGGTGGCAAAACCTATAGCCGTTGCCGGTATAAACATAATGGCCTGTGCAAAGATGATGGGCATTACACCGGCTGCATTCACCTTCAGGGGAATGAACTGGCGCACGCCGCCATATTGTTTATTACCTACAATACGCTTGGCATAGTTAACCGGTACTTTGCGGGTACCCTGCACCAGCAATATCAGGCCGATAGTGATGATGATGAACACTGCCAGCTCAATCAGGAACATCAGCAAACCGCCGCCGCCTTCTGTTGTTTTGGAAGAGAACTCCTGCAGCAATGCCTGCGGTAAGCGGGCCAGGATGCCCACCATGATGATGAGGGAGGTACCGTTACCAATACCTTTATCGGTGATCTTTTCGCCCAGCCACATTACAAACAAAGTACCGGCAGTTAATACTACCGTTGTGGAGAGCCAGAAAAGGAATGCACTGTATTGAGGAATGATGGCGCCTCCAGACTGGTTTTTCAGATAAGCCACGTACGCACTTGCCTGGAAACCGGTTACTACTACGGTCAACAAACGGGTGTACTGGTTAATCTTCTTACGGCCGCTCTCCCCTTCTTTCTGCAGTTTCTGGAAATAGGGTACTGCGATGGTAAGCAGCTGAATGGCAATAGATGCAGAGATATAGGGCATAATCCCCAGCGCAAAAATGGATGCGCGGGAGAAAGAACCTCCTGCAAACATGTTGAAGAGCCCCAAGATACCCTGATTAGATTTCTCAGAAAACTGATGCAGGGCGTTCGCGTCAATACCGGGCAGCACAATGTAGGAACCAACACGGTAAACCAGGGTCAGGAGCAACGTGGTAAGAATGCGGTTACGCAGGTCTTCTATACTCCAAATGTTCTTTATTGTTTCAATAAATTTCTTCACAGGAAGATAAAGGTTTAATAGCGCTATTAAATTCGAAAAGACGCACTACTCCGTAGGCGTCTCCTCAGTCGTAAAGTCTTATACCAGTTCTACAGACCCACCAGCTTTTTCGATCAGCTGTTTGGCCTTTTCACTGATTGCGTTCACCTTTACGGTTACTTTGGCTTTCAGTTCTCCCTGGCCTAACAGCTTCACTTTGGCGGTTTTGTTCACCAGGCCGTTAGCATACAGGTTATCAACTGTGAAATCCTGCAGACCGTATTTTTCAACCAGGTGATCCAGCTGGCCTACGTTGAAGATCTTATACTCTAAAGGATCGATGCTTTTGAAACCACGTTTAGGCAAACGACGCTGAATAGGCATCTGACCACCTTCGTGACCTTTTTTGCTGGAATAACCGTTACGGGACTGATGACCTTTATTACCTTTTGTAGAAGTACCACCTTTACCGGAAGCTTCCCCACGACCCAGGCGTTTCTCTTTATGTACAGAACCTTTAGCAGGTTGCAGTGTATGCAGATTCATAATAATTTTTTTTACTTACGCGGAAATTAACCGCTCGCTTAAATATAGATGTTATTTTCCTAATACCAACGCAAAATTAGTACTATTTAGTGAAGACTGAACACAGTGCTTAGCCTTTCACTTCTTCTACGGTTACCAGGTGGTGTACCTTACGCACCATGCCATTGATCTGAGGGGTAGCCTCTACTTCAACAGTAGCGTGCATTTTCTTAAGGCCTAACGCCTTTAAGGTCAGTTTCTGCCTTTCAGGACGGTCTATACCACTTTTAACCTGAGTGATCTTGATCTTTGCCATAATAAGTTGAATTACTTGTCTTGGATAAGCAGGGATTATCCGTTAAATACCTTCTTCAGGGACACGCTTCTGGTTTTAGCTATCTGGATAGGCTCGCGCAGCAGGCCTAATGCTTTAAAGGTAGCTTTTACCACGTTGTGCGGATTGGCAGAACCCAGTGATTTTGCCAGCACGTCCGTAATACCAGCGCTTTCCAGCACAGCACGCATAGAACCTCCGGCAATTACACCGGTACCATGGGCTGCGGGTTTGATCAGCACTTTAGCAGCGCCTTCTTTTGCCAGCTGGTCATGCGGAATGGTGCCTTTCATTACAGGTATCTTGATCAGATTTTTCTTAGCATCATCAATACCTTTAGTAATAGCTTCCTGCACTTCCTTGGCTTTACCCAGTCCATGACCCACCACGCCGTTCTCGTTGCCTACTACCACCAGTGCGGAGAAGCTAAAAGTACGTCCGCCTTTAGTGGTTTTGGTAACACGGTTGATGGCCACCACCTTTTCCTTCAACTCCAGGTCACCGGCCTTTATTTTATTGAATGAATTCTTTGCCATTTTATTAATTGCGATTGCGAATTACGATTTCAGATTTACGATTAAGTTTAGAACTGCAGGCCACCTTCTCTTGCGCCATCTGCCACACTCTTTACACGGCCATGGTATAAATAACCACCACGGTCAAAGGTGCAGGTAGTTACGCCTACAGCTTTTGCCTTTGCAGCCAGGGCAGCGCCTACCAGCTTAGACTTTTCACTTTTGGTGCCTGTTTGCGCCTTGATGTCCTTATCGCGGGAAGAGGCAGCAGCCAGAGTGGTACCAGTGGTATCATCGATCAATTGTACGTAAATATCGCTGTTGCTGCGAAATACAGACAACCTGGGCTTTTGCGCGGTACCACTGATCTTTTTACGGATGCGGTAACGGATCTTCTGTCTCTTAACTTCTTTAGTAATCATTGTTTTCAGTTTTTACGCCCGATGCTGCCGGGCTTTAGTGTTTGCAGCGGCAGTTAGCAGCTATTGGCCAATGGCCGGCTGCTAACTGCCTGCTAGTTATTTACCTGCAGACTTACCTGCTTTCTTACGAACCACTTCATTGCTGTAGCGAACACCTTTACCCTTGTAAGGCTCTGGTTTACGCAGGCTGCGAATTTTAGCGGCTACCTGGCCTAATAACTGGTTGTCAATACCTTCCAGCATAATCTTAGGGTTGGCACCTTTTTCTGTTAAGGTGGCTACCTTCAGCTCCTTGGGTACTTCGAATACAATATTGTGAGAGTAACCTAATGACAGGTCCAGTAACTGACCCTGGTTGGCGGCTTTATAACCTACACCTACCAGCTCCAGCTGCTGTTTGAAACCATCGGTTACACCTTTTACCATGTTTGCGATCAGAGCGCGGTACAAGCCATGCAGGGCACGGTGACGGATCTGATCTGTAGGACGGGTTACGTTCAGCACCCCTTCTTTCACTTCTACAGTAATATCCCGGTCAATGCTCCGTTTCAGCTCACCTTTCGGGCCTTTTACTGTAATTTCATTAGCCGGGGAAACAGCAACTGTTACACCGCTGGCTAATTTGATGGGACTTTTCCCTATACGTGACATGTTATAAGTTTTATGTTTGTTATAAGTACCGGTGGTCCGTGTTCAGCCCCTTATAAAAGGCTTAATTGTCAGATACACCGTTAGTATATATTAATAAACGTAGCAAACTACTTCGCCGCCTACGTTCTGTACTTTGGCTTCTTTATCGGTCATTACCCCTTTGGAGGTAGAGATGATAGCCACGCCCAGACCGTTCTTAATACGGCGGAAATCACCAGGTTTGGAATACTGACGCAAACCGGGACGGCTGATACGTTGTAAATCGGTAATGGCAGGTGTTTTGGTCTGAGGATCATATTTCAGAGCTATTTTGATCAGGCCCTGTTTGGTGTCTTCCTCAAATTTGTACTTCAGGATATAACCTTTGTCGTACAGTATCTCAGTGATACGCTTTTTCAGTTTGGAGGCCGGGATTTCCACGATCCTGTGGTTGGCCATTTGAGCATTCCGGATTCTGGTCAGGAAGTCTGCTATTGGATCAGTAACCATTGTTTGTAAAAAGTTAAAAGTGTTACAATGCGATATCCAGTCAGTTATAGAAAGGAAAATCAAAAAAAACTTACGATTTACGATCTTAGATTTACGATTTACTAAAAATCTAAAATCTTAAATCTACAATCGTAAATAGAATTACCAGCTTGCTTTTCTTACGCCGGGTATTTTACCAGCCAGGGCCAGGTCGCGGAACATGTTACGGCAAACGCCGAAGTGACGCATGTAACCTTTAGGACGGCCGGTGAGCTGGCACCTGTTCTTTAAACGAACGGGGGAAGCATTTTTAGGCAACAGGTCCAGTGCTGCATAATTGCCTTCAGCTTTCAGGGCTGCGCGTTTTTCTGCAAACTTGGCTACCATTGCTTCTCTCTTCCTTTGCCTGGCTTTTACGGATTCTTTTGCCATTTTATAATGTAAGGTTTATAATGTCTGATTAGTCTTTTTTCATGTTCTTGAACGGCATACCTAACTCTTTCAGCAGCTCGTAAGCTTCTTCGTTGGTGTTGGCAGTCGTAACAAAGGTGATATCCATGCCGGCAATCTTGGTTACCTTATCGATATCTATTTCAGGGAAAATGATCTGCTCAGTGATGCCCAGGGTATAGTTACCGCGGCCATCGAATGCTTTTTCATTTATGCCTTTGAAGTCACGTACACGGGGTAAAGATACGGCTACCAGACGGTCCAGGAAATCGTACATATTGGTTCCACGCAGGGTTACGCGGGCGCCGATAGGCATGTTCTTCCTGAGCTTAAAGTTGGAGATATCTTTTTTAGACATGGTGGCAATAGCTTTCTGACCAGCAACACGGGTCATTTCGTCTACTGCAATGTCTACGAGTTTTTTATCGCTAACGGCACCGTTGATACCCTGGTTCAGGCAAATCTTAACCAGGCGGGGTACCTGCATTATGGTTTTGTAACCGAATTTCTTCATTAAAGCAGCTTTCACCTCTTCACGGTATTTCTGCTGCAGCCTGGGAATGTATGTAGTAGTTGCCATTATTTAATTACCTCCCCTGATTTTTTAGCTATACGAACTAATTTACCATTTTCTCTCTGCCTGTTCACCCTGGTAGGTTTACCAGCCTTCGCATCCCACAACATTACGTTAGAAATGGCGATGGGGGCCTCCTGCTTTACAATACCACCTTTGGTGTTCTGTGCAGTAGGTTTAGTGTGTTTGGTGATGATGTTAACACCTTCTACCATTACGCGGGCTTTGTCTACCAGCACTTCCAGCACTTTGCGCGGCTTGGTCCGGTCCTTGTCGTCACCAGTGATCACTACCACCATGTCGCCCTTCTTAATGTTGAACTTAGGCTTGAATCTAGTTTTCATTTTTGTTTATTTATAAACGCCAAGCGAAACCTTTGTTCCGCTTGATAAATTTTGTCTCGTTTTTGTGAAACGGGCTGCAAAGATATGATTTAAAGCTGAAAGCACAAAGCGTAAAGCAGAAAGCTTAAATTTCTTACCTCACCTTTCTGCTTTTTGCTTTCAGCCTTTAGCTTTACAGCACCTCGGGAGCCAGAGAGATAATCTTCATGTATCCCTTATCGCGCAGCTCACGGGCAACCGGACCGAAAATACGGGTACCGCGGGGCTCGTCGGAATTATTCAGCAATACAACGGCGTTATCGTCAAAACGGATATAGGAACCGTCTTTCCGGCGCAGCTTGTTCTTTGTTCTTACGATCACCGCTTTGGTAACCATGCCTTTTTTCACGCCACCGGCGGGAATTGCGTCTTTTACTGTCACTACGATCTTATCGCCCACTTTCGCATAGTCCTGGCCGGAGTTGCCTAACACTCTTATACACAGCACCTCTTTGGCACCGCTGTTATCAGCTACATTCAGCCTTGATTCTTGTTGTATCATCGTACTAAGTTTTCTGTTGTTTAGTCAGCGGCTACACCCGGGAACGCCGGAATGGAGCTTGAAACAATAATAAATTATTTTACTTTTTCGAGTACTTCTACCAGTCTCCAGCATTTGTTCTTGCTCAGCGGGCGGGATTCCATTATTCTAACGGTATCGCCGATGCTGCACTCGTTCTTTTCGTCGTGCGCCATGAACTTGGTAGTTTTTTTCACGAACTTACCATAGATCGGGTGCTTCACTTTACGTTCCACGCTAACGGTGATGGTTTTATCCATTTTGTTGCTGGATACCACGCCGGTCCTGGTTTTTCTTAAATTTCTTATTTCGGTCATTGTTGAAAGTATTTTTTCCCTTCAAACCATTCCGTTGTTGCGGAAGGGTTAATTAATGTTGTATGCTTTTACGGGGTGGCCTGCCGGCTGCCCGTTTGAATTTAAAAGCCCAGCTCTCTTTTATGCAGTTCAGTTTTCATCCGGGCGATCTCCCTTCTCAAAGAGCGGATGCTCATTGGATTTTCGATCGGCGTGATGGCATGACTAAACGTGATCTTCTTCAAGCGCAGTTGCTCCTCAGTGATCTTGTCTTTCAGATCCTGCTGGCTCAGGCTTTTCAGATCCAGCTTTACTTTTGCTGCCATTGCTGTAATTTTTATTTTACTGATTTACTTGTAATTGATAGCTCAATCTTCACTTACGCAACGTAATCGTGGCGCACAACAAACTTCACTTTAATGGGCAGTTTCTGTGCAGCCAGCTCCATTGCTTCTTTGGCTACCTGTAAGGAAACACCGTCTGCTTCGAACAGGATACGGCCCGGTTTTACCACAGCCGCCCAGTGATCAGGAGCGCCTTTACCTTTACCCATCCTCACTTCCAGCGGTTTGGCAGTAATGGATTTGTCAGGGAAAATACGGATCCACACGTTACCTTCACGTTTCATATGCCTGGTCAGGGCCACACGGGCAGCTTCTATCTGCCGGTCAGTGATCCATTTCGGCTCTAATGCTTTAAGTCCGAACGTACCAAAGGAAAGCTCAGCACCACGCTTGGCATTACCTTTAATGCGGCCTTTGTGCATTTTCCTGTGTTTCGTTCTCTTGGGCTGTAACATTGTTATATGTTATTAATTGTTAATCGAAAATTGTTTATGCCACTTATCTGCGACCACCGCCGCCACCACGGTTGTCTCTTCCACCACCACCGCCGCCGCGGTTATCTCTTCCACCGCCACCACGGTTGCCATGATCCCTTCTTTCACCACCATGCTCGCCGCCACGGTGCTCACCACCACGGCCACCGGTACGTCCTTCACCTTCTTTGCCGGTAAGTACGTTGGGATTCAGATCGCGCTGGCCCAGTACTTCACCTTTACAGATCCATACCTTGATACCTATTTTACCGTAAACGGTTAAGGCAAACAGGGAAGCATAATCAATATCCATACGGAAAGTATGCAAAGGCGTACGGCCTTGTTTCATTTCCTCTGAACGGGCTATTTCCGAACCGCCCAAACGGCCGCCCACTTTCACCTTAATACCTTCCGCACCCATTCTTAAAGCTGTAGCAATCGCCATTTTGATCGCGCGCTTGTAGTTGATGCGGCTTTCAATTTGTTTAGCAATTGTTTCGGCAACGATATTGGCATCTACTTCCGGACGGCGGATCTCCAGAATATTGATCTGTACATCCTCCTTACCGGTCAGTTTCTTCAGCTCTTCTTTAATGCGGTCTACTTCACCACCACCTTTACCTATGATGATACCAGGTTTGGATGTATGGATGGTGATGATCAGCTTACCCAGTGTTCTTTCGATCACTACGCGTGAAATGCCGCCTTTGTTGATACGGGCATTCAGGTAAGTCCTGATCTTGTTATCTTCGATCAGCTTGGTAGCGTAATCTTTTTTGCTACCATACCAATTAGAGTCCCATCCTCTGATGATACCTAACCTGTTACCAATAGGATTTGTTTTCTGACCCATGTTCCTGGTTTATTTATCTAATTAGTTGAATAGTTTTATTTCTTTACTGTTTCGTTACGGCTATCCACTGCGAGGGTAACGTGGTTACTTCTCTTACGGACACGGTAACCTCTACCCTGCGGCGCCGGGCGCATTCTTTTCAGGATACGGCCACCATCCACGAAAATAGTTTTTACAACCAGGTTCGCATCTTCTACACGACTGCCTTCGTTCTTCACTTTCCAGTTAGCAATGGCAGATACCAGCAGTTTCTCCAAGGGTACGCTGGGATGCTTTGGATGGAATTTCAAAATATTCAAAGCCTTCTCCACATCCATACCGCGGATCAGATCCGCCAGCAAACGCATTTTGCGGGTAGAGGTGGGATTGTTATTCAGCTTAGCTACTGCTTCCATTGTTAATTATTTGATATTTGATATTTGAAGCCTGAAGTACGAAGTAGGACTGAGGAAATATGATGCGGGACGCTGACCTCATACTTCTTACTTCATACATCAATATGTTTACATTTTCTTATTAGCGTGTCCTTTAAAGTTGCGGGTTGGCGCAAACTCACCCAGTTTATGGCCTACCATAAACTCTGTTACATATACAGGGATGAATTTGTTACCATTGTGCACCGCAAACGTATGGCCCACAAAGTCGGGAGTGATGGTTGAACGGCGGCTCCATGTTTTGATCACGGTTTTCTTCGCGCCTTCATTCATCTTCTCCACTTTCAGCTCTAATTTTTGGTCTACGTAAGGACCTTTTTTAATGGAACGACCCATGTCTGTGTCTGTTTATTTAGATTCCAATTTCCACTTTATAAGTTCCGCTGCGGTGATCCCTTAGCGGAACTTATGCGGTGGGAGTTATTTATAATTTCTTCCCGTTCTTCCTGGTAACGATGAGCTTATCGGAGCTCTTATGCGGCTTCCTGGTTTTCAGGCCTTTTGCATATTTACCAGTTCTGGACCTGGGGTGACCACCGGAAGCTTTACCTTCACCACCACCCATCGGGTGATCTACGGGGTTCATTGCCACACCACGGTTGCGGGGGCGGATGCCTCTCCAACGGTTGGCACCAGCCTTACCGATAGATTGCAGCGCGTGGTCAGAGTTAGAAACGGTACCTACGGTTGCCATGCAAGTGATCAACACTTTGCGCAGCTCACCGGAAGGCATTTTCAGGGAAGCGTATTTTTCTTCCTTGGCGTTCAGCTGAGCGTAGGTGCCTGCACTGCGTGCAATTGCACCACCCCTGCCAGGCTGCAGCTCAATGTTGTGAACTACAGTACCCAGCGGCATATTTTTCAGCAGCAGGGCGTTACCTACTTCCGGAGCTACTTCAGGACCGCTAATAACGGTAGCGCCTACCTGCAGGCCCTGGGGAGCCAGGATGTAACGTTTTTCACCATCTGCATAACTTAGTAATGCGATGAATGCGCTACGGTTAGGATCGTATTCGATAGTCTTAACGGTAGCGGGTATGTTCTGCTTGTTGCGTTTGAAATCTATAACGCGGTAGTGTTGTTTGTGGCCACCACCTATGTAACGCATAGACCTTCTACCCTGCACGTTCCGGCCGCCTGTTTTCTTGGCAGGCTCCAGGAGGCTTTTTTCCGGTGTGTCGCTGGTCAGCTCAGCATATGCATTGCCTATTTTCCAACGGGTACCGGCTGTGATCGGTTTGTACTTCTTAAGTGCCATTGCTAGTTCTTATTGCTAGTTATTGTTTATAATGTGATCTGTATATACAACCATCCCCGACCCGGGGGTCGGGAGGGCACTATATGTTAGCATACAGATCTATCGTTTCTCCGTCGGCCAGCGTAACGATGGCTTTTTTGTAAGAGGGCTTCTTACCTGCAATGAAACCTGCCTTGGTAAAGCGGAATTTGCTTTTACCGGGCATCACGGCAGTATTTACCTCTGCTACGGCCACGCCGTAAAAATCTTCCACTGCTTTTTTAATCTCCAGCTTGTTGGCTTTTTTGTCAACAATGAAGTAGTAGCGGTTGAATTTCTCAGTGGCTTTATTCACCTTTTCTGTTACCACCGGTTTGATTAAAACGTCTGAAAGTTTCATCTTTATTTGCTTTAAGCTGTGGGCGTGAGCCGTTAGCTTGTTATTCAGTTAATTATGCTTCAGCCGGTTCTTCGGTGAAGATTTTTACAGCGCTTTCTGTGAACACCAGGTAGTTGCTGTTTACGATATCATAAGTATTGATATCGGCCAGTACTACACCGTCTACGCTGGGAATGTTCCTTAAAGACAGGTATACATTATCGTTATACTCCGGCATTACTACCAGGGTTTTACGGCCTTCTACATTAATGTTCAGGCTTTTTAAGATACCTAAGAATTGTTTGGTCTTGGGAGCTTCCAGGTTCACATCTTCCAGGATGATGATGCTGTTTTCTTTAGCTTTTGTAGACAGGGCGGAGATCTTAGCCAGATCTTTCACTTTCCTGTTCAGCTTAAAGTCATAACCATGAGGTTTGGGACCGAAGATGGTACCACCACCTTTATATAACGGGTTACGGATGTTACCTTTACGGGAACCGCCGGTACCTTTTTGTTTGTGCAGTTTACGGGAAGCACCTTTTACTTCAGCCCTGGTTTTTACCTTGTGTGTACCCTGACGCTGAGCGGCCAGGTATTGTTTTACAGCCAGGTAAATTACGTGGTTGTTAGGTTCCACACCAAAGATCTCTTCAGGAAGTTCAACAGTTCTTCCGGTTTTCTTACCTTCTATATTTAAAATATCGAGTTGCATATTACTTCTGGATTAAAACGATTGAACCATTGTGGCCGGGAACGGAACCACTTACCAGGATATAATTCTTATCAGGAAATATCTTCAGAATTTTCAGGCCTTTCACTTTCACTGCTTCGTTGCCGGTTTGGCCTGCCATACGCATACCTTTAAAAACGCGGGAAGGATAAGAAGAACCACCGATGGAACCGGGAGCCCTGCTTCTGTCGTGCTGGCCGTGTGATTGTTCACCCACACCGCTAAAGCCGTGGCGTTTAACTACGCCCTGGAAGCCTTTACCTTTGGAGGTGCCTACGATATCTACCTTTTCACCTTCTGCGAAAATCTCGCAGGTGATGGTATCACCCAGGGCTTTTTCTACAGTTGGGTTACGGAATTCTTTTACAAAACGTTTGGGAGAGGTGCTTGCTTTCGCGAAGTGATTTGTTTCTGCTTTGGTAGCGTGCTTTTCTTTTTTGTCGCTGAATGCTACCTGAATGGCGGTGTACCCATCGGTGTCTGGTGATTTCACCTGAGTAACCACGTTCGGACCGGCTTCGATAATGGTACAAGCAGTTTGCTTGCCATTAGCTTCGAAGATGCTGGTCATGCCGATCTTTTTACCAATAATACCTTTCATTTATTTATACATTTTTACCCAGCGCCTGGGGGTGTTCTAGCTTTCCCCAGGATGGGCGGTTTATATACATTTATTGGGCGGCCACCCAGAAGGCGTGACCTGTATGTTAAGTGTTTTATTGCCGGGACAGCGGTGTATAAACCGCCATACGGTTGTATGACCATTTCACCTTTTTTGCCCGTTGTATCAATCTAAGCAGGGGGGCCTTTTGCCGCCTTGCCGATGTCCTACGCTTTAATTTCCACTTCTACACCAGAGGGCAGATCCAACTTGCTCAGGGCATCTACCGTCCTGGAAGAGGAGGTATAGATATCCAGCAAGCGCTTGTGCGTACACAGCTGGAATTGCTCCCTTGCTTTCTTGTTAACGTGCGGAGAACGCAGTACTGTAAAGATTTTCTTTTCAGTAGGTAACGGAATTGGACCAGTTACCACAGCGCCCGTGTTACGCACGGTTTTTACGATCTTCTCAGCAGATTTGTCTACCAGGTTATGATCGTAGGACTTCAGCTTGATTCTTATTCTCTGAGACATATGCAATGAACTACTTCTTTTTTACCCGTACAATTTGGGAGGGCAAAGGTAATTTGTTTTTTATCAAATGACAAATTATTTCGGGAAAAAAACCATACAAAATTAAGGGCCTGCCTCAATACCGGCAAGGCCGGGCCTGGGCGAAGCCTCCTCAAAGCGCGCAAAATCAACGAAATGAGCCGGTAATAACAGCTGGGTAGCCCATCCGGTAAAGGTTTGAGCAGCCAGCACAAAAAGAACATAGTTGCCAGAAAATTCATAACAGGCAGATTCCCTCATGTGGATCATATTTTCATAATTACCGGGCTAAGGCATCAGCACCCAGCCGGAAAATAAAAACTCGGGGCAGCCGGCCCCGAGGTAGTAATAGCTAAGGGGGCTTTATTACAACGTTCCCACCAGCCCGTTCAAAAAGTCCCACAGAGCCTTTAACAGGTCGCTTAGTAAGTCGTTCATATGCATGGTTCTTTATTTGTTCCACCTACTCTGTTATTGGTTTTCGGTAATCCCACCTGCAAGCACCGGCCTTGCAGATGCACAAAATACGGTCACACTTCTGCATCCTTTTATTCAGTACGTTCATTATCAATCTGATACAACATCATGTTCAATTTTACTGAAAAGAGTAGGCAGGCAGGTTGTTCCGGATGCCTTTTTAAAAGGAAAAGATCCCTGTTCCACCACATTTATGGCGAAACAGGGACCTAATATTTTTTGTATAGTTACCGCGCTTATTTGCCGGTTTCTTCCTTCATAAGCTGACGGGCTTTGGCGGAAGGCAGATATACCTGGAAACCGATACCCAGGTTTAAGCGGTTAGAGGTGGTAGCGCTACCGAAACCTACTGTTAACTCATACTTTAACAACGCCTCCAGGGATACGTTCGGTGTAATAAAGTACGCGATACCGGGGCCTACTCCCAGATCCAGGCCGGTAGTGCTGGCAGATGTTTTGGAATTACTGGAACCGCCGAAACCAGCATTGGCTTCTACAAAAAAGCGGCTTCTCTTGGAGAATTCCAGTTTCCGCACGTTTTTGTCTTCCACAAAATAGCGGCCCAGGGCGCCAATACCATAAGTGGTTGCCGTGCCTGCATCTTTAGCAGTAACCAGGCTTAAACGGCCATACCCGCCTATGGCCAGTCCGTCCTTAATAAAATAGGCTACTTTGGGTGTGAGGTCCATCTGGAAGGCAGTACCGCCTCCCCCACCCAGGAAATTGAGGTTAAAATTGGAGATGTCTCCACCTACCATGATGTTGCCTTGTTGGGTTTGCGCTACAACAACGGAGCTACAAAATACAGCCACAGCAACCAGCGTCAATTTAAAGATCCTCTTCATGTCCGGAATTTTTGTTTTGGTTAATAATACTTGCCATCAAAAAACTATAGAAATGCGGTGTTAACTACCGCTAATACACATGAACAACATAGGATAGAGAAAATGGGGACCGGGCAAGGAATAATGGGATTCCAGGGTGCAATGCCGCAAAACTACTGAAAATGAACCATATAGCATGAAACGTGCCTAAATATTCCAGGAGGAATAATCCTTACATACCATGCCGGATCCCTATGGTAAATGCATATATCTAAAGCGGCCCGGGTTACGTTATATATACAGCCGCTTTATTATTTTGCTTCCAGCTGATAACGTTATCATAAACCGGCTTTCACGGTATTGAAAAACTAAACCTGCATTCAAATGAAACCTCCTGTAGTATTGATCCTGGGCATTATAACCCTTAGTATGCTCAGTGTAACCTGTAAAAAAAAGTCCACTACCCCTCAGCCAGAAGATGGTGACTGGCCCAGCGACAGCGTACGCACGGTAGCCCAGCAGCTGAATTTTCCCTGGGAAATACTCTGGGGGCCTGATAATTATATCTGGATGACGGAAAGAGGCGGGCGCATTAGCCGCATTGAGCCTAAAACCGGCGCTGTACAGGCCTTACTAACTATCAATGATGTGAAAACGGATGGAGAGGGCGGCCTGTTAGGCATGACCCTGCACCCCAATTTTCCGCAGCAGCCTTACCTGTATGTAGTGTACAATTATGATCAAAGCGGGAATTACCAGGAAAAAGTGGTGCGGTACAGCTACACTAACAACACCCTTAACAGCCCACAGGTGCTGCTGAGCAATATCCGGGCTGCCGGCATCCATAACGGCGCGCGCCTGCTGATAAGCCCTGATAACAAGCTCTGGATCACCACCGGTGATGCCAGTAACAGCGCCAATGCACAAAATACAGGCATTCCCAATGGCAAGGTGCTGCGCATTAACCTGGATGGCAGCATCCCTGCAGATAATCCCTATGCCAATAACCCGGTATGGAGCTATGGGCACCGCAACCCCCAGGGGCTGGTATGGGCCCATGACCGGTTGTATACCGCAGAACACGGAGCTAATATTGAGGATGAGGTAAATATTATAGAAAAACAGCGCAATTACGGCTGGCCGGCGGTAGAAGGCCCCTGCGACCAGGGTGGTGAGCAGAATTTTTGCACTACGAACAATGTACCCGCGCCCATCTGGTCATCCGGCAGCAGCACTGTGGCCACTTCCGGCATGGAGTATTATAATAACAGCCGCATACCGGAATGGGGTAATTCCCTGCTGGTAGCTACCTTAAAATCGCAGCGGCTGTATCAGCTAAAGCTGTCAGCAGATGGAAAGCAGGTTACCGGCAGCCGTACCTGGTTTGTGAATGCCTTTGGCCGCCTGCGGGATGTTTGTGTGTCGCCGGCCGGGCGGGTATACCTGTGCACCAGCAATGGCGGGAATAATGATAAGGTGATCGAGATCAGCGGTTTGTGATGCTGAATGCTTACTGCGGAGCGCTGAACGCCGAATGCCGAATGCGTAACGCAGAGTGCGGGTACGGGATATAGAGGTCTTAAAACAGAGATCCCCGGTGCAAATACATGCACCGGGGATCTTTTATTTTGGCTTGCTGCGTTCCGCGTTAAGCGTTCCGCATTCAGCATAATTAATCAGCGTTCACTTTACCTTTTACCTTAGCCATCACTTCTGCAGCGATGTTGTTAGGCGCTGGTGAGTAGTGAGAGAACTCCATGATAGAGGTAGCACGGCCGGAGGACAGAGAGCGCAGCTGGGTTACGTAACCGAACATTTCGCTCAGCGGTACTTTGGCTTTAATAACCTGGGCACCTGCTCTTGATTCCATACCTTCCAGCATACCACGGCGACGGTTCAGGTCACCGGTAACATCACCCATGTATTGATCAGGGGTAGTTACTTCCACTTTCATGATCGGCTCCAGCAGTACGGGTTTACACTTACGGCCGGCTTCACGGAAAGCAGATTTGGCGCAAAGCTCAAATGACATGGCGTCAGAATCCACTGCGTGGAAAGAACCATCAAACAAACGGATCTTCAGGTTATCCAGCGGGTAGTTAGCCAGTACACCCTGGTTCATAGATTGTTCAAAACCTTTCTGAACTGCGGGGATGAACTCCTTAGGAATTGAACCACCAAAGATATCGTTGATGAACTGGTAATGCTTGCCATCGTTCTCTTTCAGCCATTCTGCATCTGC
The DNA here is from genome assembly GCF_019091455.1 of Chitinophaga sp. GbtcB8. Classification (GTDB taxonomy): domain Bacteria; phylum Bacteroidota; class Bacteroidia; order Chitinophagales; family Chitinophagaceae; genus Chitinophaga. Next base: position 55,893 of record NZ_JAGXJN010000014.1, on the reverse strand, counting down.
AGGGCCGATCTCGATCTGGATGTCGGCAAACTTACCGCGACCACCGGTTTGTTTCTTATACACTTCGCGGTGCTCTATAGTAGCTGTTAATGCTTCTTTATAAGCCACCTGCGGCGCACCCTGGTTAACTTCTACCTTGAACTCGCGACGCATACGGTCAACGATGATCTCCAGGTGAAGCTCACCCATACCGCTCAGGATGGTCTGGCCGGTATCTTCGTCTGTTTTTGCCTTCAGGGTAGGATCTTCTTCTACCAGCTTGGCAATGGCCATACCCATCTTGTCCACGTCTGCCTGTGTTTTAGGCTCAATGGCAATGTGGATCACCGGCTCAGGGAAGGTCATGGATTCCAGCACAATGGGATTGTTCTCATTACAAAGAGTATCCCCTGTTTTGATATCTTTAAAACCAACCGCAGCACCAATATCACCTGCTTCGATGAAGTCGATGGGGTTCTGCTTGTTAGCGTGCATCTGCATGATACGGCTGATACGCTCGTTCTTGCCGGTACGGGTGTTCAGTACGTAGGAACCTGCTTCCAGACGGCCGGAATAGGCCCGGAAGAATGCCAGACGGCCTACGAACGGATCGGTTGCGATCTTGAACGCCAGGGCTGCGAAAGGTTCTTTTGCATCCGGTTTACGCTCAATTTCTTCACCGTTGTCGGGGTTGGTACCTTTTACCGCTTCAATATCTACCGGAGAAGGCAGGTAACGGCAAACGGCATCCAGCATTTTCTGTACGCCTTTGTTCTTGAAAGAAGAACCGCACAGCATGGGAATAATAGCGATATCAATAGTAGCCTTACGGATAGCTTCATGAATTTCCGCCTCTGAAATAGAGTTCGGATCTTCAAAGAATTTCTCCATCAGCTTGTCGTCGTATTCAGCAACAGCTTCTACCAGCTTAGCTCTCCACTCATCAGCCTCGTCCTTCATATCAGCCGGGATCTCGATCTCCTGGTAAGTAGCGCCTTTACCTTCTTCGTCCCAAATGATACCTTTCATGGTGATCAGGTCTACCACACCTTTGAAGGTATCTTCAGCGCCAATAGGCAGCATCAGGGGAACGGGGTTAGCGCCCAGCATTTCCTTCACCTGTTTTACCACGTTCAGGAAGTCGGCACCGGAACGGTCCATTTTGTTTACAAAACCGATACGGGGTACGCGGTAGCGGTTAGCCTGGCGCCATACGGTTTCAGACTGGGGTTCTACACCGGATACGGCGCAGAACAGTGCTACCAGACCATCCAGTACACGCAGGGAGCGCTCCACCTCTACGGTAAAGTCCACGTGACCCGGAGTATCAATGATGTTAAATTTATATTGTTTGGTATCAGGCTGAGTTTGGCCCTGCAGGGTCGGGAAGTTCCAGAAACAGGTAGTAGCAGCAGATGTAATGGTAATACCTCTTTCCTGCTCCTGTGCCATCCAGTCCATGGTGGCAGCACCTTCATGCACCTCACCTATCTTGTGGGTTTTACCTGTATAGTACAGGATACGCTCTGTGGTAGTGGTTTTACCCGCATCAATGTGCGCCGCAATACCAAAGTTCCTTTGAAATCTTAAGTCTGCCATAATATTAGAAATGACTGTATTTTAAATGCAATTTGGGGGGCAAAGGTAATCCTTTTTTAGAAATAAATAAAACGAGGATGCATTGCCAAAATGTTATTTAATAGTAAAAAACCATCTATGGTGCGGAGGCTGCCAGCTACCGGCAGAATTTAACCGAAAAAAAAGTGCCTGTTGTTTATCCTACCCATTTACCTAATTTTTGTGTTATTGTTTTAAGGTCTGTCAGTTGAATGTGCAGGCTGCTATAGCGCCTGGTAACAAATCCCAAAGATTGGAATTAGATTTTTTTAGTCAACCTCAATGCACACTGAATGAATACCCTAATTATTAATGTAACGTCTTGATATGTGACGTTTTAACCGAATAACACCGGTTCCAACACCTATTATTTAACTCCTTGTCAGGCTGCTGCACCAGCGCCTGATGCTCTGTTATTGCCCGTTACGGCAATGCGGATAAGTATTCTCATTACTAAATGTTGCTCCATGAAATTTATCTACACACTTTTTTTGCCTTTACTGTTGATGGGTTTGTTAAACAGCCGGGCCCGGGCGCAAAGTACGCAGCGGCAGGTGGTGGCTAGCAGCGGTGGCAGTGGCCTGGTGGGCAATGTATTCATACAGTACACCATAGGCGAACCGGTAGTGGCTACTTTTACAGGCGGCGCTACTATGCTTACCCAGGGGTTCCAGCAGCCGGAATACCCTCCCCTGACCCCGGGGGCAGATCCCATCCGGAATTTTATCCTCTACCCCAACCCTGCCTTCAGTACTGCCAAAGCGCAATTTGAGCTGCTTACCGGTTCCGGTGTGCTGATACGGATCCTTAACAGCGCCGGGCAGCAGGTATACCAGCAGTTCCAGCACTATGGCCCCGGACAGGTGGTGATACCGGTTACGGTAAGCCGTTTTGCTGCCGGCATTTATTCCGTGATCCTGAATGTGAACGGGAAACTCTTCTTTGATAAACTGGTCATCCAATAAAAATCTACGTTTATGCAATACCGTTTTACTCTACTCTCTGCCTGCCTGTTGCTGGTGGCCCTGCCGTTAGCTGCGCAAAAAGTACAGGTGCCGGTGAATGCAGGCGCTGCCTTTCTGCTGGTTAACCCGGATGCCCGCAGCGGTTCCGTAGGCGATGCTGTTACCGGCCTTGAACCCAATGTGAACGACCTGTTCGGCAATGCGGCAAAAATTGTATTCGCCGGCGACTGGGGCGTAAGCGCCTCCTACTCTCCCTGGATGTGGGAGGTGAACGACCGCAAAACACATATGGGCCATATTGCCGCCTTTAAGAACTTTAATGAGCCGGAAGGGGTAGGCGCATCCCTCAAATATTTTAATCACGGGGATATAACCTTCCGGGATAATAATGGTATGATGCTGCAGCAGTACCATGCCGTGGAATATGCGCTGGATGCCACTTACGCCCGCAAGCTGGGCCAGCATTTATCACTGGCGGTATCCCTGCGGTACATCCGCAGCCAGCTGGGCCAGGGCAGCTATAACGGCCTGCAGCAAAAACCGGCATCTGCCGGCGCCGGCGATGTGGGGCTGTATTACCAGAACTACTCCGACATCCTGGATTACGGCAACCGCTACTGCTGGGGCATCAGCTTCACCAATATAGGTTCCAAGCTGTCTTATACAGATGATAGTAACCGCCGCACCTTTTTACCCATGAACCTGCGCATAGGCGGCGGATTCACTTTTGTAAATACGGCAGATCACCAATTCACCATACTGGCCGACATCAACAAGCTGCTGGTGCCCACCCCGCCTGAATACCAGCTGGATGCTAACGGGCAGCCCACCAACGTGATCCTGAAAGGTAAAGACCCCAACCGGGGAGTGGTTTCTGCTATGTTCACCTCATTATGGGACGCGCCCGGCGGTTTCCAGGAAGAGCTGCGGGAATTTACTGCAGGCGGCGGGCTGGAATACAACTACCAGCACCAGTTCTTTGCCCGTGCCGGTTACTTCTACGAGCATCCCAATAAAGGCTATCGGCAACACTTCAGCGCCGGCGTAGGGTTGCGCATTCATTCCCTTCAGCTGGATGCGGCCTACCGCATGCCTACCACCGGAGTGCTGCAACGGGCCAGCCTGCAGTTCTCCGTGATCTACACCCGGCCTGCTAAACAATAATCCTTTGTTAATAACACAAAACATATACTAATGAAAGCATTGTACTTACTCCTGTTTATGATAACAGCTGCAACCGTTACCGCCCATGCGCAGGAACGCACCCGTGACCAGCTGTTCCCCGATTTCCAGAAAGATATTGCCAAACAGCATACAGCCGCTGCTGCTACAGCCGACCCGCGTAAAACGGCCACCTCCACCCGCAGCCTGCTTTTTACCAACTACCAGCAGACCCGCAGCAGCAATAACAGCAGCAGACAGCTAAACCGGCGCCCGGTTAGCGCTAATGGCAAACCCCAGCCTTCTGAAATATCTGCAGCAGAAGCACTCAGGGCCATTAAACCGGTGAAAATAGAAAAGACCCCTATTCAACAACAACAATAAAAATCAGCTATACATGCAAAAGCGAACTTTACTCACCCTACTGATATTAATAGCCTTAACCGGCGCTTTACAGGCGCAGAGCGGGCTTACTGGTATTAATTACCAGGCGGTGGCCCGTAATAATAATGGCGTAATGCTGGCTAACCAGGCCATGACAGTACGCATTTCCATATTAGGCGGGGCTGCCAATGGCCCGGTACAATACCAGGAAACACATGATGTTACTACCAATACATTGGGGCTATTTACCCTGCAAATAGGTAACGGCAGCCCCCTAACCGGCACCTTTGCCGCTGTTCCCTGGGCTAATGCCAACCAATACCTGAAAGTAGAAACCGCTATTGGCAACGGCAGCTTTGAAACGCTGGGCACTACCCCATTCAAAAGTGTGCCTTTTGCTTTGCACGCGGCTAATACTACCCCTGGCCCCCAAGGCCCCGCGGGACCAGCAGGACCTGCGGGCGCAACCGGACCAGCCGGGCCTGCGGGACCTGCAGGACCTAAAGGGGATGATGGACCACAGGGTGTGAAAGGTGCACCCGGCGTTGCCGGACCTGTGGGACCCGCCGGACCGGCAGGACCTGCTGGCCCTGTTGGTGGTAACGGACCTGCCGGACCCGCGGGACCAGTTGGAGCAGCCGGACCCGTAGGACCCGCTGGCCCCATAGGGCCTATAGGACCTACAGGACCGGCCGGCAGCATTAACAGCGCACCTGCAGGTGGCGATTTAAGCGGTACTTACCCTAACCCGGTGGTAGCAGCTCTACAAACCAAACCGGTATCTGCCACTGCACCCATAGCCGGCCAGGTATTAAAATTTGATGGCACCAACTGGCTGCCCAGTGCAGATAATGCCGGCGGTGGCGGGCTTACCTTACCTTACAGCGCGGCAGAAAATAATGCAGCTACCCTTTTCTCCATCACCAATGCCGGTGACGGTACTTCGCTGGAGGGGGTAAATAACACTACTACGTCCAATATCAGCGCTATCAGGGGTGTCGTGAACTCCACTTCTCCCGGTGGCTTTTCCAGCGGGATACGCGGTATTAATAATGGCACCGGTGGTTTGGGTGTTGGTGTATATGGCTCGCAGAACGGCAGCGGCTGGGGTGTATATGGCGTTACGCCCAATGGTTTAGGCGTGTATGGTAATGCCAGTGCAAACGGTACAGGCGTTTATGCCAACAGTAACACAGGCACCGGCCTTACTGCTACCAGTAATAACGGGATTCCGGCCAGCATTTCCATTTTCAATAATGCCAATAATAACAGTGCATTAAATGCCAGTACTGTAGGCAATGGTACTGTAGTTAATGTGACCAGCAGCGGCAACGGCGCGGGCCTGCGCAGCTCCACTGGTGCTGGCTTTGCCGTGCAGGGCATTACCAGCGCACAAACTTCTGCCGGTGTTGTAGGCGATAATAATGGCGGCGGGGAAGCGGTAGTAGGCCGCACCACCAGTGATATTGCAGGTGCGGTAGTAGGCCGGAATGATGGCGGCGGCTATGGCGTACGGGGCTTTATTGCTACCAGCACCAGTAACACAGGTATCGGTGTGTACGGACAGGTGGGCCTCAACAACAGCACCGGGCGGGCGGGCCGCTTTGAAAATTTCAATCAAACCAACACAGGAGGTAATACCCTGGAGGTAGAAACCAATGGCAACGGCAACATACCGGATAATACCCTGGGTAATGCTGCCTCTTTTCAGGTGAATAATACCAACAGTGTGGCAGCAGCTGTAAGAGCGGAGGTAAACACCATTTTTGGCAACTTTGGCGCAGCCGGTGTGTTTGGCACGGCTTCCGGTACCGGTGGTTTTGCCGGCTTGTTCCATGCCTCTAACCCATCCGGTAACGGACCCGCGCTGGTAGCGATCACGGATGGTAACGGCAATGCTATTACCGCTAATGCCAGTAAGGACGGCAACGCTGTGGAAGCCAATATTGATGGTGGCGGTAACGCCCTTTATGCCTGGGTACCCACCTTTGCCACAGGCCGGGCCGGCAGGTTTAATATTTTTAATGAGAATAATACCAGCGATGTAATAACCGTAACAACCGTAGGTAACGGCACTGCCGGTAATTTTAAAGTAGACCGTACTACCGGTACTTCACCGGCAGTAAAGGGAGAAGTAAATTCCATTTTCTCCAACTTTGGCACTGCCGGCATATATGGCCTCTCTTCCGGTACCGGTGGCTTTGCCGGGTTATTTTATTCCTCTAACCCATCCGGTAATGGCCCTGGCGTTATAGCTCTTACGGAAGGCACCGGTAATGGTGTTACTGCTAATGCCGGTAAAAATGGGAATGGTGTGGAGGGCAGCTCTGATGGTACCGGTAATGGCATTTATGGCTTTGTACCTAATTTTGGTACCGGCCGCGGCGCACGTTTTGCCAACTTTAACTCTGCTAATTCCAGGGAAGTGGTGCTGATCAGCAATACCGGTACAGGTACCGGGTTATTGGTGAACCATACCGGCCCTTCCGGTAATGTGGCTGTGTTCCAGAGCGCCAGTACCAATGTGGCCCGTATTAATAAGGCCGGCCGTGGCTTCTTTAATGGCGGTACTCAAAATAGCGGCGCCGATGTAGCGGAAGCTTTTGATGTAACCGGTAATATCCAGGCTTATGAGCCGGGCGATGTGCTGGTAATTGCTACGGATGCGGATCGCACCGTAGAAAAATCAAAAGGTGCTTACTCTACCCTGGTAGTGGGCGTGTATGCTACCAAACCGGGCGTATTGCTGACTGAAGAAAGCGTGGATACAGATATTTCTGATAAAGTGCCTATGGGTGTGGTAGGGGTAATTCCTACTAAAGTGTGCGGTGAGAACGGTCCTGTACGGCGGGGCGATATGCTGGTAACCTCCAGCCTGAGTGGTTATGCCATGAAGGCGGACCCCGACAAAGTAAAACCCGGGCAGGTGATTGGTAAAGCCCTGGAAGCCTTTGATGGTAATGGCACTGGTAAGATCAAAGTATTGGTGAATGTGAAATAAGCGGAATGCTTAATGCTGAACGCTTAAAGCCCGGGGTGTATGCTCCGGGCTTTTTTTGTTATACGTGAAGTATCCGGAGTAGGGCTAAGCTGGCTTAGAATTGAAGTTTATGGGCATTGAAAAACATGGCCTGCCGGACTTTGGTGAGGTGGCGCTGCCGCTGCACAGTATAGAACGCTTAACTGCGGCTATACCAAATGCGAAAAGCTGACCACAACGTTTCCGTTATGATCAGCTTTTTGCTATATATTTTCAGCGTTTAGCTTCTGATTGAACTAGATGCGGAAGTGGGAGAAAGCCTTGTTAGCTTCTGCCATACGGTGCGTATCTTCCTTCTTCTTAAAAGCGGCGCCTTCACCTTTGCTGGCAGCTACGATCTCGTTTGCCAGTTTCTCAGCCATGCTCTTACCATTTCTTTCACTAGCGTAACGTACCAACCATTTGATACTTAAAGATACTTTCCTATCGGCGCGTACCTCTGCAGGGATCTGGAAGGTAGCACCACCAATACGGCGGCTTCTAACTTCTACAGCGGGTGTTACGTTATTCAAAGCCTTTCTCCATACCTCGTAACCGTTATCACCGGTTATCTGGCTTACTTTATCTACGGCGTCGTAGAATATTTTATAGGCAATGCTCTTCTTCCCCTGCTCCATTACGTTATTCACGAAACGGGTCACCAGTTTATCATTAAACCGGGGGTCCGGAGCCAATGGTAATTTTTTAGCAGCTTGCTTTCTCATTTATCTGAAAAATTTCTCTTGAGTATTAAGATTATTTCTTAGCCTTTTCCTTTTTGGTACCATACTTGGAACGGCTCTGTTTGCGGTCTTTCACACCGGCAGTATCCAGGGAACCACGTACGATGTGATAACGCACACCCGGCAGATCCTTTACCCTACCACCACGGATCAACACGATAGAGTGCTCCTGCAGGTTATGCCCTTCACCAGGGATATATGCGATCACCTCTATTTTATTGGTCAGCTTCACTTTAGCTACTTTACGCAGCGCAGAGTTAGGCTTTTTAGGCGTTGTAGTGTACACACGTGTACATACACCCCGGCGCTGGGGGCAGCTATCAAGAGCTCTGGACTTGGATTTAGCCCGGATAATTTCTCTTCCTTTTCTTACTAATTGTTGTATAGTAGGCATTCTTTACCTAATTTTTTTTGCTGTCGGTTTACAATGACATTCCAAAGTCCAGTAAAGGATTTTGGGAGGGCAAAGGTAAACCGAACTATGATAAATTCCAAATTACTTACTTCCAAATTCCAAAAAAACTCGCGCCAGCGCTAAAAAAGCAGGAAATTACCTCCTAAGGGCTGCAAGATCTCCTTTTAATTAAAGCCGGGTAGGCTCATAACTGCTCAAAAATTCTTTCCTGAAACACCACGGTCTTTACAGCGGCATCTTATAAAAGAGCGGCGGTAATATCCCTCCACTCCTCTTCCAGGGTGCTGAACGGCATGCTTTTACCTGCCCGGGTGTACCAGTAGGCGGCATTGGACCGGTCGCCTTCCTTACGGTGCAGGTAGGCATGGATCCAGGAGCCGGTGCTGTTATCAATATCCTGCGCCACGTTATGCGCCTGTTCCCAGTCGCCCTTACCATCCCACCAAAGTGCCTGTAAAGGCCCGCTCAGCCCTGCGGGCGGCGCTGCCTGGCTCAGTGAGGCAATAAAGGCATCTAAAGTCATGGCACAAGTGTTTAAAAAAGCGGAGGGCAAAAATACAGAATCCATTTGAGAATGCCGCCCCTGTTAACAAGAATGGTCTATAAAAAAGCAGGCCGTTCCACTAAGAAACAGCCTGTGAACATAACACAACTAAAACTAATTATTTATCAATACGGTAGTTCCATCCTTTTTCATCCGCTACTTTCCCGGTACGGATAGCATCCAGGCGGCGGATCACCTCTGCACCTACTTCGTATTTAGCGGTATCCAGCTTAATATGATGGTCCTTATAATCCAGCTGCTCTACATAAGCTACACTGGAGGCGGTGCCGGTGCCAAATACTTCGCGCAGGGTGCCTGCTTTCCAGGCTGCTACGATCTCGTCAATAGATACTGGTCTTTCTTCCAGGGTCAGGCCCATCTCTTCCAGCAGCGTCATTACACTGGCGCGGGTTACCCCTGCCAAAATAGTGCCCTGATTCAGATCCGGGGTCAGCGCTTTATTGCCAATGATGGTAAATACGTTCATAGTACCGCATTCCTGCAGGTATTTGTGCTCCATTCCATCTACCCAGAGGATCTGGTCGTAACCCTGCTTGCGGGCCTGCATGGTAGGGTACATAGCCCCGCCGTAGTTACCTGCCGCCTTGGCATACCCTACCCCACCGGGAAAGGCACGGATATATTTATCCTGCACCAGCAGCTTAATGGGTTTATTAAAATATGCTCCGGAAGGAGAATTGATGATCACAAACTTATAGGTATCAGAGGGGCGCACGCCAATGAATTCATCGGCAGCGATCATAAAAGGACGCAGGTATAAAGAACATCCTTCGCCGGTTGGCACCCAGTTACGGTCCAGGTCAATGAGCATAGCCATCCCCCCAATGAAAAGCCACTCCGGTACGGAGGGCATGCCCATTCTTTCTGCAGAGATGTTAAACCGCCCGTAGTTATCGTACGGACGGAAGATCATGGGATGACCTTCCTGATCTTTATAAGCTTTAATACCTTCAAAGATAGCCTGTCCATAATGCCAGGCTGCGTTGGAAGGACTTACAGAAATATGTTGAAAGGGCAGGATCTCCGCGTTATGCCATTGTTCACCATCAAAATCAGCTACCAGCATATGGTCTGCATACTTTTTCCCAAACACCAGGTTATTAAAATCCACTTCATTAATACGGCTGTTAGTGGTTTTATTGACCTTGATCTGCTTTAATGCCTGTTCCATTAATGTTGCATTTACGCCTGGATAATCTACTACCATCATGGTTTATCAATTTTATCTCGATATTTTTACACAAATAAACTGATTTTTCCCCAGCAGGAACGATCATGTGATCACTAAAATCAATATCTATGTCTTTTGATCAATTGCAACTGGACCCATACTTTCTGGCTAAAATATATACCCAGCCTATCATTCCCGGGAAAAGCACCCCTGTTGCGGCAGAGCAAAAGCCCTTGCCTAAAGTGAAATTTTTAGGAGAAAATCAAAAAAACATCGTACTCGTCATACAAAACGAAAGCGGTGCGTATTTAAACGATGAATTGTTTAACCTGCTCACTAATATATTAAATGCATGTAAACTGGGCATGCAGGATGTTGCGTTGGTAAATATAGCAGGCTTCCCTGCATCACCCTTAACAGCGTGGCAGCAGGCTGTGAGTATGAAACAATGTGTGGTGTTTGGTATTTCTCCTGCCAGCCTGGGTTTGGAGCCGCTGCCTGCGTACCAGATACACAGTGCAGGCGGTGTGCAGCTGCTCTTCTCTGATCCTTTGGAATTAATTGCTGCTGACAAAGTATTAAAGGGCAAATTGTGGAATGGCTTAAAACAACTTTTTTTATAATCAACTGATCAGTAATAAACTTTTTAACAGCTATACTGATCATTTTTTACGGAATTAAATCAACGCAACGGATGAAACTGGTATTTGCCACTAACAACGATAACAAGATAAAAGAGATCCGCTCCCTGCTGGGCGATGTTTTTGAAATTATTACCCTGCAGGAAGCCGGTATTGATATAGATATTCCTGAACCGCATGATACCCTGGAAGCAAATGCCCGGGAAAAGTCTGAGACCATTTATAAAATGACGGGGCAAAACTCCTTTTCTGAAGATACCGGCCTGGAAGTGTTTGCCCTGGGGGGCGCGCCGGGTGTACTCTCTGCCCGTTATGCCGGGGAGCAAAAATCTGCGGATGACAATATTGCCAAAATGTTGCAGGAGCTGCAGGGGCAAACAAACCGCAGCGCACAGTTCCGCACGGTTATTTCCCTGATCCTTAACGGAACAGAACACCAGTTTGAAGGCATTTGCCCCGGTAATATATTACTGGAAAGAAAAGGCAGCAAAGGGTTTGGGTATGACCCGGTATTTGTGCCGGAAGGCGCTACCCGCAGCTTTGCAGAAATGGAGCTTACGGAGAAAAACCAGTATAGCCACCGGGCCCGGGCCTTTGCCAAACTGGTAGCTTTTTTGCAGAGCGCGAAAAATAATAATGGGAACCACTTACAATAAAGTGAGCCTTTGAACGACAACAATACAATAGCAACTATTCGAATAAAACCATAATGGCACGCGTAAAATTAGAGTTACCAGCACAGTTTAACTTCAGCACAAACATCCCCATCCGTATACAGGACCTGAACTATGGCAAACATGTTGGCAATGATGCCATCTTATCTATTATGCATGAAGCCCGCATCCAGTACCTGCAGGCCCGTGATCTAAAAGAGCTGGACAATGCCGGCGGCACCGGCCTTATTATGACCGATGTAGCCATCACCTATAAAGGCGAAAGCTTTCATGGCGATGTGCTGGAAGTTGAAGTAGCTGCTGCAGAACACAGCGCCACCGGTTTTGACCTGTACTACCGTATTACCGCCCTGCGTAAGGATACCCGCATTTTAATAGCTGAAGCCAAAACCGGCATGGTATGTTTTGATTATACGCAACGCAAGGTAACCCGCCTGCCTGCTGCCTGGAAAGAACTATTGAATTAAGCATTAAACGAACGATGAACATGGATCAGCAATTAGTAACACTTATTAAAGACAGAAGAACGATCAAACCGGCTGCCATGAACGGCAAAAAAATACCGGATGAAACTATTCGGCAATTACTGGAGCTTGCCAACTGGGCCCCTACCCATGGTTATACAGAGCCCTGGTATTTTGTAGTGTATAGCGGGGAGGGCGTAAAACGTTTCTGTACTGATCATGCGGAGCTATATAAAACCCACACCCCTGCCGCACAATACATTCCGGGTAATTACGAGAAATTACAGCACCAGGGCGACCTGGCTTCCCATATTATTGCCATTTGCATGAAACGGGGCGATAATCCCAAGATCCCGGAAATAGAGGAAATAGCGGCCGTATCCTGCGCGGTGCAGAATATGTGGTTAGGCGCTGCTGCGGAAGGAATAGCCGCTTACTGGGGATCCGGCGGTATGACGTACACCCCTGCCATGCAGGATTACCTGGGCCTGCGCAACCAGGATAAAGTGCTGGGTTTCTTTTACCTGGGTTATACAGACCAGGCGCTACCTGAAGGCAGAAGGCTGAAGCCGATAGCGGAGAAAGTGAGGGTGGTTACGAATTAAAACAGGTCGGGGTAATCTGTAATAATGCCATCTACACCTAAGGCTTTCAGCTGGGTAATTTCTTCAGCAGTATCAGGTGTCCAGGGGACGAGCTTAATATCTTTTTCTTTGCAGCTCTGCACCAGCTGGGCGTTTACGAGCTTATAGTTAGGGCTGTATACAAAAGGCGTAAAACCTAACGCTGTGAGCGCGCCATTCAGTCCGCCTAATTTATCGTCGCCTACCAGGAAAGATGTTTTTATATCCGGGTATTTTTTGTGTAACACCTGTAACGTTCTTTTATCAAAGGATTGTATCACTACCCGGTCTGTGATCTTTTTCTGCTGCAGCACGGCTACCAGCAGGTCTACAAATTCTTCGGGGGCCGGTTGCCATTCTCCATCATGCCCTTCTACAGATTTTGTTTCAATGTTATACCACATGGGTGGGTTCTTTTTCTGCTGCGCATATGCTTCTACTGAATCAATGAGCTCACCCAATAATGGTTTATGGGTTTTTATTTTCTGCTGGCGCGGAAAGTAAGGATGGGCTTTGGAGCCTACATCAAATCTTTTAACCTCCGCATAATCCATTTTATAGATAATGTAGTTATTGGTTCCATCTGCTGCAAACTCTTTTCCATCCGGTGTAAGGCTGAACAGCGGGTTAATGTAATGATCGTGGGAAAGCACTACCTGTTTGTCTTTGCTGATCACTACATCCATTTCCAGCGTAGTTACCCCTACGTCAATGGCCTTTTTCATGGCGGGTATGGTGTTTTCAGGCATGAGCCCGCGGCAGCCACGGTGGCCTTCTTTATCAAAAGCCGGGAAGGTAGTTTGCGCTTTCATTTCTAACATTGCTATCAATAAAATACCTAGCAGTAAAGTTTGTTTCACCATGTTGTATTATATAATTAAAGACTGAATATAACGGCTTATTGGCACAAGCGGTATTATGTAATCATTAATAATGCCAGAGTTTGTTAGCTGTATTGCTACAGGTAAGTAAACGGAATACCTTAAATTGCCAGGGTATTTATACAGTAACCATGAACAAGCCTATCTTTGAAAAACATGGCCGCCGCCTACTGTGGCTGCTTTTACTGTTATTACCCTGTGCCGGGTTACAGGCCCAGAAAGGGAAAAAACCACCCGCAAAAGCCCTACAGGACTCTACCCTGGCAGATAGCGCCCGTATCAGCAAACAGGTGATACAAAGCACTAAGGATACCAGCCGCTCCCGCGTATCAGATACCGCGGTGGCCATTATCATTAACCGGCTGGAAGGCTATACGCTGATGCTGAATGAGCTGGGCAGCACCCTTAAACGGGGGTATGATACTGCCCACATTACGGAGAAGCTGCCACTCATGGATTCCACCCTGCATGTGATCAAGAACAATATTGCCGCTTTGGGCAGCACCCCTAATGTACATGACCTGTATACCAATAAAGTAATGCTGGTACAGCTGAACCGCATTTTAAAAATGTGGCAGGATGATCTATTCCAGCACTATGCAAAACTGGTGAACATTAACGATACCCTGCAACAGGTACGCAAAGATACTGCCATGCGCGCCGTACCCACGGAGGACGAGCTGCGCACCTTTTACATCAGCCAGCTCACCAGCCTTATTATGAAGTTCCGGCAAATTGATAAGTCTAACAAACAGTCCCTTCTGCAAATTGGATTACTGCAGAACGAGGTGGCAATGCGCTACATAGCGGTAAACAACCTGCTGGGCGATATGGAGTTTCAGCTGGACAACTTCAGCCGGCGCATGTTCATTAAAGATTATACCTACTTATGGCAACCCAAAAAACAGTTGTATGAACCTACATTCTTTACCGTGTTAAAGGATTCTGTGTACAAGAACCTGCAGATACTGTTCATCTTTTTTTCTGTGCAATGGCCGGTGCTTGTTATCTGGTTATTGCTGGCAGGGTTGTTTGCTTTCTGGGCATATAACAATACCCGCAAGATCCGGCAGCGCCATCCACCTACGGAGGCAGAAGCTATTTTACAGCACTCCCGTATATTATACCGTTTCCCGGTGGCCAGTACGCTCATTTTTGTTTTTACGCTGGCTGGCCTGCTTTCCGTGCAGTATCCTATCCTGTTCATCCAGCTAAACTGGGTGGTTACTATTACAGCATTGAGCTATGTGATAGGCCATTCCATACCCCGGCATTTGCTGAACCACTGGATAGCGCTGGTGGGGCTGCTGTTCATTTACTTTTTGAATAACCTTACCATACAGGCCACCAATGCGGAACAATGGGGGCTGTTCCTGGCGGCTATTGCCTGCATTATATTAGGCATCCGTTTACGCAGAATAACCAAACACAGCACGCTGGCCCTGCCTAAATATTCCCGCAACATGCTGATGCTGTTTATTGTGATGAGCGCTTTTTCTCTGCTGCTGGTGCTAACCGGCCGTGTTACGGCCGCCAAGATCATTGGCGCTACAGCTGCTATTAGTATAACCATGGCCGTTAACCTGATATTTTTTGTGGACCTGCTGATGGAGGCGGTGTACCTGCAGGTAGAGGCGAATAAGCATTCCAGCACTTTTATTTCCTTTATTGATTTTCAGAATGTACAGTCGCGCTTAAAAGTATTCCTGTACCTGTTTGCCACCATTACCTGGCTAATGCTGATAGCCCGCAACCTGTATGTGTTTGATAATATTTATGAGGCGATCAGTGAGTTCCTGGAAACCGGCCGTACCATTGGTAATACTACCTTTACGTTCAGCAGTGTGATCATCTTTTTGCTGGTGCTCTGGGTATCTACTGTAATTACACAGATGATCGCCTATATGTTTGGCGACACCGGGCAAAACGCCGGTATCGGTAAAAAGAAAAAACTGGGATCTGCCATTTTGCTGATACGGTTGGCGGTATTGGGGCTGGGCGTGCTGCTGGCCTTTGCGGCTTCCGGCATACCGATGGATAAGCTGGCCATTGTGATAGGCGCATTAGGGGTGGGCATTGGTTTTGGCCTGCAGAATATTGTGAACAACCTGGTATCCGGTGTAATACTGGCCTTTGAAAAACCTATTGAAGTAGGCGATGTAATCGAGCTGGGCACCCGCTCCGGCGTGGTAAAGGAAATAGGCATCCGCTCCAGTAAGATCTCCGCGTATGATGGTTCTGAAGTAATTGTACCCAATGGGGATCTTATTTCCCAGCAGCTGATCAACTGGACCCTCAGCAACCGTACCCGCCGTGTGGAGCTGCTGATCGGAGTAGAATACGGATCAGACCTTAAACAGGTAACGGATATTTTAAAACAAACTGTAAAGGGTTGGGAAGGCATGATGGAGAACCCGGAACCGGTAGTGCTGCTGTACCAGTTTGGAGATAACTCCGTAAACTTCCGCATCTTTTTCTGGATCCTGGACCTGGGCCTTGCCGGCACCTTACAGCACGATGTACTGATCCGCATATACGAAAACCTGCAAAAAGCAGGCATCCAGATCCCCTCTCCACAGCGGGAGCTGCATATTAAGTCTGTGGATCCCACCATTTTACAACAGTGGAAACCGGAGAAACCACCGGGGGAAGGAACATCCAGCTAAAATTTAATATTGGCCTTACGTAACAACATCCCTAATTTTGTAATGTGTAATGATATTACCTATGTTCAGAACCTTGCTGTTGTTATTACTTTTTACTACTGCTTTTGCACAGGCGCAGGTGCTTAAAAACCCGGATGAAGCATTTACGCTGGCGCAAACCTCCGGCAAGGAAGTGCTGTTGATCTTTTCCGGGTCTGACTGGTGCATTCCCTGTATACAGTTTAATAAAACCATATTGGCCGATAGCAGCTTTCAGCATTTTGCACATGACAAGCTGGTGTTGCTGGAAGCCGACTTTCCACAGCGTAAAAAAATACCGGCTCCACTGAAAACACAGTATGAATCGCTGGCGGAGCAGTTTAATCCCCATGGAGCTTTTCCGCAGATAGTGCTGCTGACCCCTGCTAAAAAAATGTTAGCGCAAGTACCTTTCAGCCACCAGACGGCGGGGGATTTTATTACCACTGTGCGGCAAATGCTAAAATAACGTGTATGCAAAGCCATAAGGTACAGCTGCGGTTAATGGGATCAGACTTTGAGCTGATCATTGTGGAGCAGGATGCGGCTATCTCACAGCAACGCTTACACGAAGGCGTGGCGGAGATACAACGTATTGAACAATTACTTACAGAATTTAATGATACTTCCCAAACCTCGCTGTTGAACCGGCAAGCCGGTGTACAGCCCCTGCGGGTGGATGAGGAAGTATATGCCCTTATGGCGCGCTGCATCCGTTTATCCACACTTACGCAGGGCGCGTTTGATATTACGGCAGGCGCATTAAAGGCATTATATAATTTTAAAGGCAGCTCCTTTCAGCTACCGGATGCGGCTACACTGGCCGCTACCCTGCAGGCAGTGGGCTCCCAGCATATACAATTACAGGCGGACCGTACCGCTTACTTATCGCGCAAGGGCATGCGTATTGGTTTTGGCGCTGTAGGTAAAGGGTATGCGGCAGACCGGGTAAAAGCCTTATGGATGGCTAAGGGTGTAAAAAGCGGCGTAATAAATGCCAGTGGCGACCTCACAGCCTGGGGTACGCAGCCGGATGGCAGCCCCTGGAAAATAGGCATTGCCGACCCGGACAATCCTTCTAAAATAATGCTTTGGCTCCCGGTAAATAATGCGGCGGTAGCTACTTCCGGTAATTATGAACAATACTTTGAGCAGAACGGCATCCGCTATTCCCATAACATAGACCCTGTGAGCGGTAAGCCGGTTCCCTTTATTAAAAGCGTAACGGTGGTGAGCCCCAGTGCAGAACTATCAGATGCTTTGGCTACGGCCGTAACAGTAATGGGGCGCGAGGCAGGTATGTACTTGGTAGATCAGCTACCGAATGTACATTGCCTGCTTATAGATGCAGAGAACCAGGTTTTTCAATCCAGGCATATTAATATCCATGCAACAGCATAATACAACAAGGTGGTATATTTTATTCATGATAGCGGTGCTGATATTTGCGCTGCACAGCTGTGTAAGTGTAAAACCTTACCAGCGGGCTTACCTGAATGATGAAAATATGCAACCTGGCAAACCCGACATAGAAAAATTTGAAGAAGGTGCACATACTTACCGCGAAGGCGCCAGCGGTGGCGGCAACGGCAAAGCCAGCGGAGGATGCGGCTGTAACTGAATCAGGGCATGAAAAAGAAATATCTGGTATTAGGACTTTTAGCAACGGCTTTATCTGCATCTGCACAAAAGGCAAAAGACAGTACATATAAAAAGCAGCGGGTATCGCAAACGGATGTGCAGCTGTTATTTTCTTATTACACACAGGAAGGCGATCATTCCGCGGTTACCGGCGGCATAGGTACGGAGGCATTACAGGTATATGCACCTGAGATAACTATTACGCACAAACGCGATTCTGTAAATACCTTTCATGTAAATATGGGAGTGGATGTGATCACCTCTGCATCCACTGATAAAATAGATCATATCGTTTCCTCTGCCTCCCGGGTAGATGCCCGTACTCACCTGGATGCCGGTTACAGCCGGCTGTTACGGCGGTCCCGTGTACGGGTAGGTATCCACTCCGGCTTTTCTATTGAATCCGATTATTTTTCTGTGCCCATTGGCATAACCCTGAGCCAGGCAAATGCCAGTAGTACCCGTGAAGTGAGCGCTTCCCTGCAGGTATTCCTGGACGACCTGCGCTGGGGCCGGCTGGATCCTGATCATTTTTCACCTGAAAAGCTGATCTACCCGGAGGAGCTGCGGTATAAAGAATGGTTTACGGAGTACAAACGCCGCTCTTACAATGCCAGCTTTGCTTTGTACCAGGTGATCAATGAACGCATGCAGCTGGCTGTTTTCCCGGAGCTGGTATACCAGCATGGATTATTATCCACCCCTTTTCACCGTGTATATTTTTTGGGCGATAGCTTAAAAGTAGAGAACCTGCCGCGGGAAAGGTGGAAAGTACCGCTGGGCTTACAGCTGAACACTTTCGTGGGCCAGCGGGTTATTCTGCGTTCCTATTACCGTTTTTACCGGGATAACTTTGGGATTACGGCACATACGCTGCAGCTGGAAGCGCCGGTAAAAATAACACCCCGGCTTACTTTATCTCCCCTGCTGCGATATTATAATCAGCAGGGCAGTAAGTATTTTAAACCTTATAAGGAGCATCTTCTTAGTGAGCGTTTCTATACATCTGACTACGACCTTTCTACCTTTAACAGCTACAAGCTGGACATGGGTATACGGTATGCATTTTACAAACCTTTTCTGGGCAACTATTCTTTCCGGGAAGCGGCATTGCGGTATGCGTTTTACAAGCGGTCGGATGGATTATCGGCACATATGATCACTCTTTTGCTGGAAGCGAGCCATATGCGGATGCATGGGGGGAAGGGAGGAGGAAATATGCCCTGACATGAACTTCACCAGGGATTCACTAGGGAAAAACATGGGATTTAGTAGGGAAAGACATGAGAAACTCATGGGAAGGACATGGGAGAAACATAGCGTGCTTTGCTCTGGAATAGGTTTATACCCTGGTTAAATAATCCTGTTTGAAGTTTACAATGAGGGACTGATGTTGGTTTACAGCCTGGTTTTTCTCTTTTCCCATCTGGCAGCAAAATTTGCAACCGGGCGCAAAAGTATCCTGACGGAAAGCTTACGGTCCTCAACGAGCTACAGTAACTAGATTTATAACCGGTCCCAAAGGCAGCCGGCGGAAAACACACGGTTCCTAATAAGCCAGGGCAACAAATTTTGGCTGGAAAAATATTTCTCCATACATTTACGTAAGCAGTTACGTAATTAAAGATATAGTTATGGATTTTTATGATGAAATAGGAAAAATGGCCCTGGGCAGCCGGCTGCGGCGCCTGAGCGATCTGCTAACGGAAGAGGCCTCACAGATCTACAGCCTGTATGCTATTGACATGCAGCCTAAATGGTTCCCGGTATTTTATGTGCTATCCCGCGGGGAGGAAAGGACCATTACAGAAATAGCGCAGGAGATCGGACACACCCATCCTTCTGTAAGCCAGATTGTACGGGAAATGGCTAAGAAGGGATATGTAAAAGAGAAGAAAGGTAAAAAGGACGGGCGTAAGAACTACATTACCCTCTCCGCTGCCGGGGAAGCCATCGGCATCAAAATACAGGACCAGTATAAAGATGTAGGCGCTGCAGTGGATACTGCCATGAAAACCACGCAGTACGACCTGTGGAAAGGCATTGCAGAATGGGAGTTCTTATTAGAGCAGAAAAGCCTGCTGCGGCGCGTGCAGGAGGAGAAAAAACAACGGGAAAGCACAGAGGTGCAGATCATAGATTACCAGCCCAAACACGCAGCAGCATTCAGGAAGCTGAACGAAGAATGGATCACTACTTATTTTAAAATGGAAGCGGCTGACTACAAAGCGCTGGACCATCCTAAAGAATACATTCTGCAAAAAGGCGGATATATCCTGATGGCTGTTTATAATGATGAACCGGTGGGTACCTGTGCCCTTATTAAAATGGAAGACGGCGGTTATGAACTGGCCAAAATGGCCGTGTCGCCGGAAGCGCGCGGTAAGAACATTGGCTGGCTGCTGGGGAATGCTATTATAGAAAAGGCCCGCAGCATTGGCGCTCATCGCCTGTACCTGGAAAGCAATACTATTTTAAAGCCGGCTATTAACCTTTACCACAAACTGGGGTTTAAGAAAATAACCGGCCCGCCCTCACCTTATGAAAGGGCCAACATTCAAATGGAGTTAATTTTGGATTGATACATTTTAATATTTAGATTTTACATGAATAGCCACCCGGCATAGGTGGCTATTTTTTTGGGCGGCTATGAAAAAAAGTTGCCCTTATCTTTTGAGGCTAGCCTTGTGTTATAGCCTGCCTTTGTGTAGTTATGAAAAGGGGGAATGTGCGCGCACTGCTTTACAGTTATTCCTCCAGGAATATTTTACTGAATGATAAATATTCTTCATCCCGCTTTACCACCTTTACACCATAACGTTCTGTATCAAAGAGGCTCCAGTCAAGGTTTCCCCGTATCCAGGAGCGGAGCCCTGCCGTATAATGCGGCAAATTTTTGTGCACCACCTTTCCGCCTGTAAGCAATTTCTTTTCCAGGAACTGGAAGTGACGGATGGTTTCATTACAGACCTCTGTTACTTCGCGGATAGCATCATAGGGGCTTAAATGATGCTCGCCCTGCAGCAACAGTACTACATTATGCGGCTCGTTGATCCGTTGTTCTTTATTAAAAGAAACCAGGTCGTTTATCCAGCATACGGCCTCTATGCAGGTAAGGGTAAGCTGCTGCACCGCATCATGCAAACGGATCTCGTCCGGCAGCCAGGATTGGCCCATCATCTCTATCAGGTCAATACAAGGGTACATGGCGCTAGTGTAAGGCCGCATTTTAATATACTCGGCTATGCCGGGTGGCTGGGCAGCAAACCGGTTATCCGCTTCCCAGCAGGTGGCATCAAACAGGTTCTTCATGTTGTTTATAAAGCGGCGCTGCCAGCCCGGTGGGCAAAGGGTTTTCATGCGCTCCCAGATATCCATTAACCCGGCGGCTAAAGCTGCCTGCTCACTCAATACACTAGTCTGTCCTTGTTCCAGTACGCGGATCATTTCCTGCACCATACGCTCATGCTGCCGTTTGTTGCCTCCCAGCTGTTCCAATAGATCATCTACCCTGAACAGCCAGGTACAGAAATCACAGGCCAGGCAAAGCTCTAAGTAACCGGCCGTGTGATAGATACGGGAAACGAACCAGGGGAACCTGGCCTGGCGGTAAGCTGCCATTAGCTGAGGAGTGGGCGCCAGGCTGAATTGCTGTACCCAATACATATTATGCGCATGCACATCATCCAACTGATGGCTGATGCTGGCCGGGAACGGACAACAGATCTGCGGCAGGTGTAACTGTTCCATACCGGTTATTTTAAGGGAGAACCTAAAGTTAGACTGGTTGACTGCGGTAAAATTTCATAGCCGTGGAGAGCAGTTCTGCCTCGTAATTTAGATAAATTCCGGTCTTGCTTATTGCTATTGTAGCCGTTATCTTTAGGAGAACTGACTGCCATGGAGCTGTTCTTTAATATTATATACTTCTGCTGGTTTGCATCAGAGATTATCCTGAACCGGGTGCTGCGTGCGGGGCAAAATGATAAAAAACCAGCCAAACACTCCCTGACCTATATATGGATAACGGTAATGGTTTGTGTGATTGCGGCCGTAAATATTTCTAAACTGACCTATTTCCCGATTATAAAGTCCCCTGTTATTGGCCTGACAGGCATCGGGCTGATTATATCAGGTATGGTGCTGCGGCTGATCGCTATTATTTCCCTGGGCCGTTTTTTTACGGTGAATGTAGCCATCCGGGAAGGGCACACTGTTAAGCGGGATGGGATGTACAAATATGTGCGGCATCTCTCCTATTCAGCGTCGCTGCTCTCTTTTCTGGGGTTTGGCATTTCCATGAATAACTGGGTAGCTCTGCTGGTGGTATTTGTACCGGTGACGATCGCTTTCCTGTACCGGATCTATGTGGAGGAAACAATGCTGTCGGAGGCTTTAGGGGTGGATTACCTGGAATATAAAAAGCATACTAAGCGGCTGGTACCGGGGATTTATTAAGAAAAATTGATTAGTTTTTGATATTTCAGGATTGACCATTATCTTTGCACTCCCTCCGTAAAAAGAGGGGCTTATATGGCGAGGTAGCTCAGGCGGTTAGAGCGCAGGATTCATAACCCTGAGGTCAAGGGTTCAACTCCCTTTCTCGCTACGAATTTCTAGGAGGCTTTCAGGCAGATGCTTGAAAGCCTTTTTTTTAAGCACAATGTCGGTACGACTTGCCAATTATCCTATTCTATATTGTTTGCTTAGATAATAAACATGGTAATGCTATTGGTGATAAAAGCCCGAGATATGTCATCCTCTAATTGTCACGGTTCTTAAGGTCTCCGGTGGATAGCTTATGATTTACTTTTATCGCTTTGAATATTCATAATTCCTCTCTTTGTTGTCGGGCTTTTTTATTGAAGAACCGGGGTGCATTGGGCACTATCTCCTCCCTGCTAAATTTGAAATAATCGCAAATTGCCTGAATTGCCCAATGTCAGAAATCCACCTCTCCCTGTTCGATTTCTCCAACTTTATAGCCTAGTTCTTTTGTTGCAATTTCCTTAATGGCTTTAACCCATATGTCCCATTCTTCGGTATCCATTAGCCCGGCAAATTGAAGTCCGCCAGGTTCCACTGATGCGCAAATATGTTTTTCATTCTCGTTGAAACTAAACCAGTATGGCACTCCTCTTTCACCATGATCACCACCAGTGCCATATCCCAGCCAACCGTTAAGTTGTGCATAAATTACAGGGACTTTATCCCAAACTTCATCAGGGGCATCATATCTGATATTTAAGTTCATTTCTTGTTCCTTCATTGAATCTAAATTGAAAAGTAATTTATATAATCCTTTTGTATTCTTTCCATCAATAAACTGATTGCATTCGATCCCTCTGCCAATTCTATGAGGTGTTCAAACCATCGCTCCTTCTCAAATCAAATGAACAGGAATAACCCGGGGATGAAGTTTCACCCAATTTGTGACTTTATAAATATTACATTACTACCGGCACCTGAATAGGTGGGAGTAATGCCAGGTCTAACTCAAGCACAGATAATCGCTATGAAAAAGAAGAAAGGTATCAGCATCCTTGCCCATATTTTTATGTAGCTTTTCCTATCATTAGGCTATTCTTTCCTGTCAGAGCCTATCGTTGCGTACAAGAAAAAAGACTTTCAGGCGGTTGCCTGGAAGCCATTTTG
Organism: Chitinophaga sp. GbtcB8; assembly: GCF_019091455.1. Taxonomy (GTDB): domain Bacteria; phylum Bacteroidota; class Bacteroidia; order Chitinophagales; family Chitinophagaceae; genus Chitinophaga. The sequence continues at coordinate 32,611 of NZ_JAGXJN010000014.1, read as the reverse complement.
TTTTTATTATTCTCCCCTAACCTGTTAAGAATAATAAGAATCCACCGCATCTTGTCCTGTATAATTAGGTCCGGTCTTGTCATCTGCACCTTTATAAGTTAGGTTGAAATTAATATTTCTTGACCCCTTACAAATAATTAGCTTTCTCCGGACATTATATTCAATCTCATTCTCGATAAACAACTTTTTTAAATATTGCCCCTTCGAATCTCCCTCAATCTTAACATTATTGAGATCCAAATTAGCCATAATTAATCCTTGATCACTAACAGATCTTAATCCCTGCGATAATACCTTAAGCTTGTCCCCAACGTAATGAAGTCCGTGAACACAGGTGATCAGATCGTACTGATCTTCATTTTCCCAGTTAACCAGGGAACTTATTTGAAATCGCAGGCAGCTGACAAATGATGGGATTGGCTGAAACTGGTCTATAAGATCAATTCCCAGCAGTGTGCCCCGATGCTGAGACCCCTTGTCTGCTAACTCCCTGGCATATTGAATTAATGCATTACCTTCTCCACAGCATAAGTCCAGCCATTTTACATGCCCCTGCTGCTTCAGACAGGTGTTCAAATATACTTCCGGTTTAAATTTCAGCTCTCTTTCATAGCTGTTTATCCCGCTGGCATTTCGCTTGCGATTCATGCGGTTGTTAGCAACTATGGAAGACCAGATTAATTCATTTTCTGTTAATAGCCTCATCGCTATCAAATATATACAACCATAATGGCTTTTTTAATGCAATTACCTATACTCTGGTTACGTCGTATCTTTACACCTGAAAAATCATCGCATGAACTTCCAGATAATTCCTCCTCCCGCATCCCTCAAAAATTATGTCCGCCATTTCTGGATGCTGGAGGATCAAACGGATGATGTATCGCCAAAGACCTTCACTGCGATGTGTAATGGTATACCCGGACTTATTTTTCAGGAGAAACCGGAAGCATTCGCCGGTTTTGAAGGAGAACGGTTGCCGCAGTTATTTGTTTTCGGTCAGGCGAAACAGTATGGGCAATTACATTGCTATGGCAGTTTTCGCACTATTGGCGTAAGCTTTCAGCCAACAGCGCTTAAATCAGTCTTTGGCTTAAATGCAAATGAGCTGACCCATCAAAATACATGTATCTCTCAGCTTACCAAGACATCTCTAACAGAACAGCTGCTCAATTGCAGCTCGTTACAACAACAGGTTGATTGCTTGTCTACATTTCTGCTTGCACAGGTGCGCCGTCACGAAGGTGGAAATAAAAAAGTGGAATATGCTGTTGACGCGCTGCAACAGGGCACAAATTTATCCCGTGTACTGCATGATCTCAACTTATCGGGACGTTCGCTTGAACGGCTCTTTCACTCACATATAGGTATTGCCCCCAGCCTGTTTACACGTATCTGCCGGTTCCAAACCTCATTGGCATTTTTGCGGCAGGGCAGGTTTCATTCCCTCACAGATCTTGCGCATTCGATCGGTTACTATGACCAGTCTCATTTTATCCGCGACTTTAAACTGTTCTCAGGAGCAAGCCCCCGCATTTACCTGCGTAAAACCATTGAACGGATGCCTGGTTTTCCGGAATGGCAATCATAGAAAATGCCTGTCGCTTTTGTACAATTTCAAACTAATTGCAGCCGGTACCTTTGCCCTAAGTTAAATGAACACTTATGCAAAAGACGATACCATTCCTGATGTTTACCGGCGATAATTGCGGGAAGACGAAAGAGGCCGTTACATTTTATACATCGCTCCTTCCCAATTCAGAAATAAAGGAGATAAAAGCATTTGAACCGGGCGAGCCGGGCGCCGAAAAAGGTTTGATCAAACATGTGCTTTTTTCACTGGGAGGTAGAGAATATATGGCAGCAGATGATCCACAGGGCAGCTATTCCTTTAATTCTTCTGTATCCATAGCCGTAAACTGTGAAACTGATATAGAAATTGAAACGCTTTATCAGTCACTCTCAAAAGGAGGCCACATGATGATGCCGCTGGATAGTTATGGCTTCAGCCGTAAGTTTGCTTTCTTTTCAGACAAATACAATTTTTCCTGGCAGTTAATCCTTTTCTGAGTCAATGTTCTCATTCATGATGTAAACAATTAGTCTATGCAAAAAACAATTCCGGATAATACCGCCGTGCGCGTGGCTTTATGGAGAGCATTACATCTGCAGGTAGATGCACCGCCACACATATTGGAAGATGAACTCGGCCTGCAGCTGGCAGGCCCGGAAGCAAACTGGCAACAGCGGCCGGACATGCATCCTGAAGGCACCCGGCAGGCACGCCTGTCAATAGTTACGCGGGCGCGGTTTGTAGAAGATCTGGTTGCAGCGGCCGTTAATCGTGGAATACATCAGTATGTTATATTGGGCGCCGGCCTTGACACCTTTGCCTTACGGCGAAAGGAGCTTGGCTCAAAAATAACAGTTTACGAAATTGACCAACCCGGCACACAGGCATGGAAAGAGCAGCGCCTGGTTGCACTCGGCTTAGGTATACCAGATGGATTGCGGTTCGTTCCGGTTGATTTTGAAAAAAATACCAACTGGCTTTTGTCACTGGAAAATGCCGGTTTTGATACCAACAGCCCGGCAATCATTGCCTGTACCGGCGTCAGCATGTACCTTACACAGGAGGCGGTACTGGGTATGCTTCAGCAGGTTGCATCCCTGGCCCCGCATTCTACATTAGCCATGTCGTTCTTGTTACCGAAAGACCTGCTGCATCCAGACGAACAACGTTTGCTTGAGATGGCCATGAAAGGAGCTGCGGCGGCAGGGACGCCATTTCTCAGCTTTTTTACACCTGAGCAGATGCTGGAGCTTTCTGCTAAAGCGGGTTTGCGGAATGCAGAAATTGTATCAGGGAGTGACCTCTCAGGTAAGTATTTTGCCGGCAGGGAGGATGGACTTTCCTTATCGAATGCCGAACCAATACTGGTTGCCACTACTTAGATCCTGGTATATACACTATTCAAGCTACAATTTGTTAGTCTGCAAGCTGGTTAAACATCTCCCGTTCCCGATACAGAACGGGAGAATTGTTTAACCAAATAGCTGTTAATTTTGTGTCTTAGTTGATTATCGTGCTACGCTCTTACTGTGAGTGCAGTAATTAGGGTCTTTCGGCTGGCTAGTTTTTTCGGCAAATGGGCGATTTCTGACAGGAACGCCCGGAAGCGGAAATTGTCTCAGCAAGGCAGAGAAAACATCCAGGTATTCCTAAACACATAAAATGCAACAGCTATGGGAAACGTCATAACTGAAATGAACCGATCCAGGGAACAAAGCCTTGAACGGATCAATGCTTTTTCTGATGGCATTTTCGCCATAATCATCACCATTATGGTGCTCGACCTAAAAAAGCCGGAACCGGCAACATTTAAGGCATTGAGCCATCTGTGGCCAACATGGGTCAGCTATGCTGCCAGCTATTTGTTTATTGCTATCGTCTGGGTAAATCACCACTATCTGCTGAAAAATGCAAAGCATGCAACATCGAGATTGATATGGTCAAATTTCGGCCACATGTTTGTTGTTTCCCTGATCCCTTTTCTCACCTCCTGGATGGCCGATACCCGTTTGGAAGCAGTGCCGGTTGCCATGTATGCTTTTATCTTTTTCCTGGTAAACCTTACCTATCTCGGCCTCATCTATCAAACTATCCCCCATTTTCGCCATGATAATGAAAGAGCCCGCCGCTTATTCCGCCTGCGTTCCATTGGTACCCTGCTTTTGGCGTTGTCAGCATCCGGCCTGGCTTTCTGGCATCCTGGCCTTGGATTTTCCATCATCTGTGGTTGTTTCTTACTATATCTAAGGCCAGAAGCACCGAAAATTTGATGTAAAGGCTTCTCCACCTGGATAAAGATCATACATAAGTTTTCATAATGATGTTTTCCTTCAATAATTTTACAACTGATAAACAGAAAACATATGGATGGCCAATATAGAAAAGACATTTATCCCGGACTGGAAGTAGCCATTATCCTTAAAAAAGATCAGCGAAATGGTAAGTTAACATACGGCATTGTTAAAGATCTGCTTACATCAGCAGCCTATCATTCAAGAGGGATAAAGGTACGGCTGGAGGATGGACAGGTTGGGCGTGTAGCCCAAACAGATGTGGTGGATCCCGATGGCGAATAAACACTACCCGCAATTACCATTGCTGAATGATCATACAAACATCGGATTCATCCTTCAATGCAAATTCCCTGGCGCCCCATGGCCGGAGTGTAATTTTGTTGAGATTGGGATGCAGTAATTCCGGATGCGTTGATGCTACCTTTTTATACACCTCATCAATATTAGTTGTTACCAGCCTGAATTCAGGCCGGTCTTTTTCTGCATACTCCTTATTTTGAAAAAGGTTGATACGCAATTCATCTTTTTCAATCACACAAAAAGGATCTTCAGAGCTCAATTCATCGTGCCCAATACTAAACTCCAGGCATTCAACAAAAAGCCGGAGGCCTACTTTAATGTCTGTATAAAATATATTGGGGACCAGTTTTGTAAATTTCATTTTGGGTTTAATTTATCCCTGTATTTGCCGGATTGTACTTTATTAAGATTCCAATACAGGTGCTGTGATCAGTTTTTCTTTGATTGAATCCGGGAGGAATGGCCGTCCACCGGTAGCAGGTACACAGGTTCCCGTGAAAACCGCTTTGGTAACGATCTTTCCGTTTAGAATTATTTTTTGTTCAAAATGTATTTGAGGTTTGCCACTTTTATCCGCAAACAATTCACAGGTTACTGTAAATCTATCATCCTTCTTGAGGGAACGAAGGAAATTGATGGTATACTGAGACAAAACCATATTTATTCCTTTTTTTGCTTCTTCTTCGAGGCCAAATCCAAGAACATCTTTTATAAACTCATGCCTGCAATATTCCATGTAAAACGGGTAAAACAGACCATCCATTATTCCCTGAACGTCTATATGATCAGGATTAACAACATATTCTTTTACATATTCCATGATTAACATTTTTACGCCGCTAATGTATGTAAATAACTTAAATCGGGAAACCTGTAAATACCGTTTGCCCATATAATCCGGCTGTTACACAATTCATACAAACATGTTCTGAAATGTTCTTTGATTGTTCAAATCTGTTTTGTAGATTTAAATGATATACTCCTCTTAACCATTAAACATTTTCACATGAAAAACGTGAAAGCCCTTCTCTTTTTCCCACTATTCGCCGGGATCTTTCTGTTAAGCTCATTTTCCACAAAACAGACCCAAACTCAAACAGCAAGACCTGCCATCATTAACTACGCCTGGTACACCCCCTCCGGCCAGTTTGTTGCCTGGAGCACGTTGGCAAATGCAGAAATTGTCAGCGATGCCGACACCAATCCAGTTAACCGAACTTTGGTAGCGCTGGGATATACCAATGGCGGGCCGGGCCTGCCGCCATCAGGAACCCTTGTTTACCATCTTTATCAGCATCCATGACGAAACAAAAAACGCCCCGCAATTACGGGGCGTTTTTTGTTTTATGATCTTTACAGTAAGCACTATTTTCTTTTAACCTCAAAAATTCAATACATCATTGCTTAAACAGCACCGGTAAATTATCAAAGGGCAATATTCCCGGTCACGCTTGTAGTAAAGCTTTCAGGCAGATGCTTTGGGAGCCTGGTTCCATTTTGTTCATATGCTGATACTATGAAAAGCATTTTCATTGTTTGTTTCTTTGTTCTATACAACCAGATGGCCTGCCAGCTTTTGCCAGCAGTAGGATCAGATAATCCCTGAACATTTTGTCCGGCACATCGCTCCCTTCCCTTAAATTTTTGAACGAAGGTTTTTCCAGTGGTATTAATGTGATTTCCTCTCTTCCTGATGCAATCTTCACCAGAATTTTATTTTATGCAATCGATTGCTTAATTTAAATCAAGATTCCAGGTTTATGAAAAAGAAGGACATAAATACTATTAAGTCCATCCCTCTTTTTCTCTATTGCAAAAATGCTGTTAGTAACTGTATTGTTATCATTTGGTAATGAGCGCCAGGTCTAGTGAGCTACTATAAGCCACCCTGTTGCACCAGATATTCTTCAGCAATTTCCGTAAAGCCTGGAGGCCTGATCTATAAAGATAAAATGCTACCGGTAATCCGCTGTTCCACAAAAAATCTGAATTCCAGTATGAAACGTTACACCATTACCTTTCTTTTATTATTAGCCGTACAGGCTTTATCCGCAGCGCCGCCGCAAGATTCGCTGCTACGGCTATGGTACCGGCAGCCGGCCACGCAATGGGTAGCCGCCCTGCCGGTAGGCAATGGGCGTATAGGTGCTATGGTATTTGGTGGCGTGCAGCAGGAACAGCTGCAATTGAATGAAGGTTATCTGTGGTCAGGCGGGCCGCGTGATGGTAATAATCCGCAAGCCAAACAAACGTTACCGTTTATACGCCAGCTGCTGTTTGAAGAAAAATACATAGAGGCTGACCAGGCTGCACGTAAAATGATGGGCCTGTACAGTGCCCGTTACCTGACCCTGGGCAGCCTGTTTTTTGATAACACCATTAATGGCTCACCGGAACAATACCGGCGGCAGCTGGACCTGAACAATGCCTTATCCACCGTAACATTTACCGCAGGTGGAGTTACCTATACACGGGAAGTATTTATCAGCTACCCGGCGCAATTGCTGGTAGTTCGTTTCAGGGGCAGCCGCTCCGGCGCTATTACCTTTAATACCCGTTTTCAAAACCCCATGCCGCATCACACACAGGCGGTGAACGACCGTTATGTGGTCATGAAAGGTAAATGCCCGGAATATGTGGCTAACCGTCCGGCAGAAGCCCGGCAAATTGTGTATGCTCCTGGTGGGAATGGTGAAGGAATGAATTACGAAGTGCATTTGCAGGCAAGGGTAAAAGATGGCGCCGTGCATGCTGATACCAGCGGATTAAAAGTACAGGGCGCTTCAGAGGTAGTATTGTTATTATCCATAGGCACCAGCTATAACGGACCGGATAAGTCTCCGGGCAGGGAAGGTAAAGATCCTGCTGCTGAAGCCTTACGTTACCTGGATGCTGCCAGGCAAAAAGATTATGCACAGCTGCTGCAGGAGCATGAAAAAGATTACCAGGCCCTTTTCAGTAAAGTACAGCTGGACCTTGGTAAAGACAGCTCTGCAACGCAGGCTACTGATGTGCGGCTAAAAGCATACACAGCCAGTGGTGGCCACCGCGATCCGCAGCTGACCACACTGCTGTATCAATATGGACGTTACCTGATGATAGCAGGCTCCCGTAAAGGCGGGCCAGCCATGACCCTGCAGGGTTTATGGAACCATGAAATGCAGCCACCCTGGGGCTCCAATTATACTATTAACATCAATACCGAAATGAACTATTGGCCATCTGAAACAGCCAACCTTAGTGAATGCGGTATCCCATTGTTCAACTTCATTATGCAGCTGGCCCAAAAAGGGCGTGTAACCGCTGCCGTTAATTATGGCGCCAGGGGCTGGACCGCACATCATAATGCAGACATATGGGCCATGACCAATCCTGCAGGCGGTATTGATTTTAATGATCCACGGGGTAACCCAAGATGGGCCATTTGGCCTATGGGAGGGGCCTGGCTTACCCGGCACCTGTGGGAGCATTACCTGTTCACCGGCAACCGTTCCTTCCTTGCGGATACAGCCTACCCGGTTATGAAGTCTGCAGTAGAATTTATGCTGGACTGGCTGATAAAGAACGATAAAGGCCAATGGGTAACCAGCCCGGCCACCTCTCCGGAAAATAATTTCCTGGTAAATGGTAAAAGGGAAGGCTCTGTGAGCATAGCCACTACCATGGACCTTTCCATTATACGTGACCTGTTCAATAATACGGTGCAGGCAGCGCAGCTATTAAATAAAGATGCTGCATTTGCAACCCAGTTAAAAGCTAGGCTGCAGGGGCTGTATCCCTTTCACACAGGGCAGTACGGGCAATTGCAGGAGTGGTATAAGGACCTGGATGATCCGGAAGATCATCACCGGCACCTCTCCCATTTATACGGACTATTCCCCGGTTATTTCATTACGCCGCGTCATAACCCGGTGCTGGCAGCAGCAGCCAAACGCAGCTTACTGCTGCGTGGCGATGGGGGCACCGGCTGGTCCAAAGCCTGGAAGGTGAACTGGTGGGCAAGGCTGGAAGATGGCGATCATGCCTATATGATGCTGAACAAACAGCTGTTCCTGACCACTGTAGATAGTGTAAGTGTAGCAGATGGATCGGGTGGCTCTTACCCCAACTTATTTGATGCGCATCCGCCTTTCCAGATAGATGGCAACTTTGGCGTAACCTCCGGTATTACGGAAATGCTGCTGCAAAGCCATGATGGCGCTGTTTATTTATTGCCTGCATTGCCGGCAGCCTGGCCAAACGGCCATGTAAAGGGGCTGAAGGCCCGTGGTGGTTTTGAAATAGATATGGAGTGGGAACAGGGAAAGCTTACCAAAGCAGTGCTTCACAGTAAGCTGGGCGGCAACTGCCGTATTCGTATACAGGTACCCGTAAATGCAGCAGGTACTGCATTAAAACCCGCCAGCGGAAATAATCCAAACCCCTGTTACTTTATTCCATTGCCGGTAAAAACGGAAGTGAAAGACAAAACCAGGCTGCCGGAGCTGCCCCTGAAAAAGATCTATGAGTATGACCTGATGACAACAGCCGGGAAAGACTATAACATGAATACCTATTAACGTAGCACAACTAATACCATACTATGAAGCGCATATTTTTAAGTGCAATCATTACCGTTATATCCATAGGCCTGCAGGCGCAAACTCCTGCAGGCGATAAGGAAGATGAGCAGGCCCTTTTGATGCAAAAGGGCGCTGAACGGGATCAGGCAGCTATTGATGATGCAGTGAACGGCTGGTGGAAACGCAGTATGAAAAACCATGATGCCCGCATAGCCTGGTGGCGGGAGGATAAGTTTGGCTGCTTTATACACTGGGGCGTGTATTCTGCCGCCGGTGGGGAATGGATTGGCAAAAAAGTAGATGGTTATGCGGAGCACCTCATGCGCAAGGAAACAATACCCAGGGATGTTTACCGGGAAAAATTGCCGAAAACATTTAACCCTGAACAGTTCAATGCAGAGGCCTGGGTGCGGCTGATAAAAGCTGCCGGAGCTGATGTTATTTGAGATCACTTTAAAACCAACCAGGTAAAAATTTCATACGAATGATATTAAAGAAACAGGGTTATGCCTGCTTATTAGCAGGCCTGCTGGCAGGAACAGCTTTGCATGCCGGCCCGGCAGATCAATTCCTGCAGGCACTAAAGAGCAGCAAAGCCACCATTGTAACGGACAACGGGCAAGCTGCACCTGCTACGGTACAGATCACCCGCACATGGAACGGGGATTTTTGCACCTCACGTGTAGTCAACACCGGTAGTACGCCGGTACGTATCAAAGAAGTGCTGCTGGCGCAGGCGGGTAAAGCATTACCATCTAATACGCCTTTTTATGGCGAAGGATTCCAGATGCTGACGCAGACCAGCGGCACGCTGGAAAAGCCCCAGGTATTAGGTAATTATACGGATGACGGGCATTACCGGATACCACAACCGGCCGGCTACCTGGCCGTGTACAACCTGTTACGCCTGTACCCTGCCGGCGAACCGCAGCTGCTGCTGGGGTTTACCAGCTGCAAACACTTTGCAGGTAAGTTTTACCTGAATGCAGACACCATTAAAGTAGTAATGGACCTTGAGAACCTTTCCCTGGCCCCCGGAGCGGCTTTTCAGCTGGAGGAATGGGCGCTGATGAATGGCGGCGAGGGTAATGCCCTGCTGGAGAAGTTTGCCAACCGTATAAATCATTATCATCCCCACCTGGCCTTTAAGCAACCGCCTACCGGCTGGTGCAGCTGGTATTGCTTTGGGCCGCAGGTAACGGCGCAGAATATTTATGATAACCTGGATTATATCAAGGCCAACCTGCCTGCCCTGCGATACATACAGATAGATGACGGCTACCAGCCGCATATGGGCGACTGGTTATCAACCGGCAAATCATTTGGCGGTAACATACAGCCGGTATTGAAAACCATACGCAGCAAGGGCTTTGAGCCGGCCATATGGGTTGCTCCCTTTATTTGCGATAGTAATTCAACGGTATATAAAGAGCATCCTGACTGGCTGGTAAAAGACGCGAGCGGTAAACCCCTGCGCAGCGATCTTGTTACCTTCGGCGGCTGGCGGCTTAAACCCTGGTACGTATTGGATGGCACCAATCCTGCCGTGCAAAAACACCTGGAACAAATGTTCCGCATTATGCGTAACCAGTGGGGATGTACCTACTTTAAGCTGGACGCAAATTTCTGGGGCGCAATACACGGTGGTTATTTCTATGATAAACAGGCCACCCGTGTAGATGCATACCGCCGCGGTATGGAAGCTATACTTAAAGGCACCGGCGATGCTTTTATACTGGGCTGTAATCATCCGCTATGGCCATCGCTGGGCCTTATACACGGCTCCCGCAGCTCTATGGATATTAAACGTCAGTGGTCTGTTTTTGAACGTTCAGGCAGGGAAAACCTGTACCGCGCCTGGCGGAACGGCCGCCTGTGGTGGAATGATCCTGATTGCCTGCTGCTTACCGGTAAGATGCCGGATAATGAATTCCGTTTTCATGCAGCGCTCATCTATAGCACGGGCGGTATGCTGCTAAGCGGGGACGACCTGACCACCATCTCACCCGAACGGTTAAACGTATTGCGGAAAACAGTACCACCTACCGCGAAGGCAGCTGCTTTTGAAGATGGGAAATTTGAGATAGGCAGGTTATCTACTCCCAAAGGTAAATACGTAGTGCTGCTGAACTGGGATAGTACCGCCAGAACCATTACGGCTAAGTTGGATAAGCCCTGTGAAGTAGTGGACCACTGGACTGGTAAAAGCCTGGGCAAATTTTCAGATAAATATACGCTGGAGCTACAGGGCCATGATGGAACCGTAGTGGAATTAAAGGAGTAAAAATGCTGCTTTAGTTATAACCGTTGATAAGATTAACAACCACCTGCGCAATAATATCCTTTTCATCCGGTTTACTTTCTGCAATCATTAACGTTAGTGCAACAAGCGCATTATCAGCAATGCGTTTTGTACCATCTTCCCGGTAAAGGATACTGTTCTTTTCAAGGAACCATACAAACAAGAAAGCTGCGATCCGTTTATTGCCATCTGAAAATGAATGGTTCTTAACTACAAAGTATAACAGGTGGGCGGCTTTTTCTTCAATGCTCGGATAGAGATCCCGTCCACCAAAAGACTGATAGATGGTTGCAATAGAGCTTTGGAAAGATTCATCTTTTTCATTACCGAATAAGCGGCTGCCGCCGAATTTATCTCTTAAGCTCCGGATAGCTTTCATTGCTTCCCCATAATTGGCAATAAAACCCTGCTGCGTATGCGTGGCCTCTATGGTAAGCTTACGATGATCATATTTATCTAAAACGTCCAGCGCATAGGTATAATCGGTAATTACTTTTAACAGGCCGCCGGCTTCGTCAGAAGATAATTCCTGCGCCCCCAATACATTGCCCATCAATTTCACAGTTTGTTTAAGCGCCTCAAACTGCTGGCTTTGTTCGTGTAGGCGTTTTTCGTTTAAGGAATATCCTTTAACCAGGTATTCTTTTAGAATTTTGTTTGCCCAAATGCGGAATTGGGTACCACGGATTGAGTTGACACGATAGCCAATGGAAATGATCATGTCCAGGTTATAGTGCTCTAACTCCCTGGAAATGTCCCTTTTACCTTCCTTTCGAACTGTTCGGATTTTCCGAACAGTTGCTTCCTGATTCAATTCCTCTGAATTAAATATGTGTTTTATATGCTCGCTAATGTTTGCCTTACTGGATTGAAAAAGGTCTACAATTTGTGATTGCGTTAACCAAATTGTATCCTGATCAAGGATAACATCTATAGATGTTTCGCCATCCGGTGTCTGGTAAATGATAATTTGATTATTTTCCATTTTACCTGTCTTTGTATTAATCATGAAATTAACACATCCGCAATGGATAAATCGTTAAGCGCAGGTAAATCTTCATACAATTCTGTGTTTCCGTTATTTTCAATTTCAAATTGTAAATTCTGCTTCTTGTATAACTGAAAAAGGAAGGCTAACACCCTCCTTCTTAATCTTCTCTTACCACCAAACCGTTGTTTCTCCTTCATCAAAGGGAGGCCTTGGTGTTGTAAAATCAAAGAATTTAGCGCTCTCGCCCTGCACCATATCTTTTCCATTCACATCTGCAGCAACAAGTATCATCCTGTCATGATGCCCCCGTTCTGCACGGCCAAAGTAAACACGCACATACTTCATTCCGGGGATACGTAATATCTCTTCCAGCTCTGCTGCATCAATCCGGTAAGAACGAACGTAATTAGGAGTGTTGGCAGCTGCCAGGTCGGCTTCCCAGTTACGGCGCCATTTTACGGCGGTTTCCCGGGAGATCTCGTAAATACTGTGCTGGGTAGGTTCGGTTGCGGGCATAGGTGCAACAGGGGTGATCATTGGATCTTGCATGTTGTATGGGTTTAATGTTAACAACGTATGGGAATGTCATATTAAATATAACGTATAAAAACGGCACCCGTATTCACTCTTTCGTGCTATAAAAAAGAAAAAGCTTCGGGCATAAAATGCTCAAAGCTTTTTCTTTGTGTATCACATTTAAGCTCACTTCATCCTCAAAAATTCGGATCAAAATTAAAATAGATCGGGTTAGACAGCCCTACCATATTGCCGCTCAATGCCATTGATCCCGGCACTTGCGGATAGGGTGTTGCCGGCCCCCCTACCGTAACGCGGTAATAAGTGCGGCCCAGTGCTGCTGGTGTGTCCGTAAACTCGGCAGTGGGCGTTTGACCGGTCACGTATAACGAGTCGAACTTGTTACCGTTCTTTACAATGCTAATAGTATACGATGCATCCGGAACAGTATTTCCTGTTAGCTGAACACGGAACCTCACAGCCTTGCCCGTAGCCTTAACGTTATCACCCATCATCATATCCATCTTACCATCCTGATCCAGGTCTGCATAAAATTCAATGCGGGGTGCGTATGGATTTGCGCTAACAGCAACCCTGCCATTTGTGAGGGCATCTACAACTGCCTGCGGAGTACGTGCTGTGGCAAACACCCAGGTTGTTGGAGTGCCAACATAGTTAGCCTTCGCCTGCACACTGTTCTTTGTTGCTTTGTCGGGTGTATCCGGCGTACCATGGTGCGCATCGCTCCCTCCCCTGCCGGTTAACTTGCGGCCTGATGACAGCATGTCGTCCCAGATCATGATCGCATTTTCATTCTTTGACCAGATCGCGGAATTCCAGACCTCAATAGATTCAATGATATCATAGGAATATCCAAAATGATCTTTCCCGCTGGGATGGTTGGCAGACAAATGGATCCCAAGCTGTTTCTTTACAGCGCCTATGACCACATCGCGCTGATCACGAACGTCGTATAACCGTTGATGATCGTACGGTTTGGCAGAAAATGCATTGCCGTGGCCGCGGGTGGTTGTCCATTCTGCACCGTACAACAGCAGCACGGAGTCTGATTTGAACTCAGGATCGGCCCAGGTGTTATTCGCAACATCACCATCAACATGGTTATCGTGATCCGTGATGCAGAGATAATCTATACCAACGGACTTAGAAAATGCGATGATCTTTGCAACAGGGTTATTCGATGATTCCTTACTATGCCGGGAGTGTAAGTGAAGATCTCCCTTTAACCACACCCCATTAGTGAGGCTGGCTACCGGCGGCAGCGTATTAATGACCGTAGGTGCCCATGGATTACTGTGGCCTGACTGTGCCAATGCAGCACTGCTGATACATCCCATCAGCAGCCCGGTATAGACCATACCTGCAAGCATGCTGTTATTCCTGAACATCATATCAAAATTATTATTGAGTGCGCCGCAAAGTTATAAGACCCAAAACGCCGGCCATGTTAAATTTGCATCAACAAATACAAAAGCCGCAAACACTTATTCAGTGTTTACGGCTTCATAATTATGAAATATTCTATAAACCTTTTCTTTTTGCAACAACATGCGTGATCCCTGCGCCGATCATTTTTTCCAGCAGCTCATAACCACCATTAGCTTTGCTGTGCGCGCTTTCTCTTTCCGCCAGCGTTATGGGGCAGGCCCAATAAAGATTTACACGGTCGCCCTCTATAGATGGCAGGTCTATGGCCGGGCCTTTATACAGCGCGGATGAAAGAATAAAACTATCAAACCCTGCCGGCAAGCCGGATGAGCTAATGGTATGCCCCTCTCCCAGCCAGGTGAGGTTACGCCAGGGACTGTCTGCCATACCGGATACAGCCTGCGCCATGTTCATGATCTCCTCTTCTGTATAATCTTTTTTACTCACGGCAAGGCCCAGCTCCATTCTTCTGAAACCTGCTGCCTGGTCATTATACAACAGCTCTACCCAGGGCATAGGGCGGATACTTACGCCCAGGCTCATGAAATATACAACATCATCTTTCTCAAATCTGGCTAATGCCATGGGCGGCCACTGCTGCTGATCTATAGCATAATATTGCAGTGAGCTGCCGAGCTGCGCTTCGTACACGTCCAGGAACTGTTGCTGAATGGGCGGCCATGGATTGCTATCCTCATCTCCCCACTGATCCCAGAAAGCGGATGTTTTTTGCAGCCTTTCATATAACGCAGGCGCTGTTAGTGGGAAAATGCCCCTGTCCTCAACTATAGCGTTACAGTCCAATGTATAACAGGCACGTTGATCGGAATAAAGGCTCCATCCGGGAATAATGGCCATAGGCTCATCCTGGTAAAACACGGTAGCTCCATCATCTTCCTCATTCCACATGATGTTTACATATTCTGCCTGCAAAGGCTCCGCGCCTTGCGGGTGTTTACAATACTGTGCTTCCAGCAGCGGCGCCCTGCCCTCTTCCATGGCTGCGTTATCCCGCTCTTCAGGAGCAGCCTGCAGGTTGCGCAGCCAACAGGCTCTTATATTATAACGCTCGGAAAATTGCTCTGCGGGGTAAATATAAAAATAGGCGGTACGATCGTCCTGCTCTACTACAGCATGCAAAATACCGCGGTTATTAGGCTGTTCTAATAATACTTCGGGGGTATTCATCTTGTGAAAATGGTTTGATCTGCGCAGCAAGCTACAAATTATTTTTTACCCACCGTAACGCATATACTATCTGCCCTACCTCTTCTCCTGCTCAAAAAAGTATACGCCTTTCTTATTGCTCACCACAATATCCAATAACCCATCCTTATTCATATCTGTTACTACAAAGCTATTGCCGATCCCTGAATTGTTATCGATCTCATGCGGGATCCAGCGCGGGGTTTTACCGGGAATGTACTCAAACCAATACAATACTGCCGGCTCATACGCACCGGGATCATGGCCGTTATGCGCAAAATAACGTTTGCCGGTGATCAGGTCGGGATGGCCATCACGGTTAATATCTGCCATGGCCATGGCATGTGATTGAGAAAATGATGTATCGATATCATGGGTGATCCATTTACCGGCCGCCTGCTGCTCATGCCACCAGATACCGTAATTATGCGCGGAAGAGCTGATCACATCCATATCGCCATCACCGTCTGCATCCAGTACAAACATATTGGCGCAGTCTTTTCCAAGATCAGCAGGATGGAAGATCCAGTTAGCCTGTTTTACATCTGCAGGTGATTCCCACCAGCCGCTTTTAATGATCACATCATTGCGGCCGTCTTTATTCATATCTCCCCAACCCAGCCCGTGTGTGTAGCGGTGCGTACCTCTTGCGGGATCGCTGCTGATGATATAGCGCTGCCAGAGTGTATCTCCCTTGCCCACCGGCGGTTTCAACCAGATGACCTGTTTGGCCAACGTATCATTGCAGATCAGGTCATTTCTGCCATCCTTATCTACATCTGCAAAAAGCGGTGTTTCAATGCCGGCGGATGGCAGGATCATGTGCGAAGGCCA
Source organism: Chitinophaga sp. GbtcB8 (assembly GCF_019091455.1). Lineage (GTDB taxonomy): Bacteria > Bacteroidota > Bacteroidia > Chitinophagales > Chitinophagaceae > Chitinophaga. The sequence goes on along the minus strand of NZ_JAGXJN010000014.1, from coordinate 16,584 downwards.
AAGCTTATCGTTGGTCTTCGGGTTTTCATACCACACACATACACCGCCAGGCTGGTCAAACCGGATCAGGTCTGCCCAGCCATCATTATTCACATCCATGCAAAAATTCAGAAAGGTGGTGCTGTAGCCCGGTACCGCGTGCAAAGTATCTGCATGCAGCAGGTGGCGTTGCCAGCCGGGCGCCTCATACCAGTAATTACCGGCCAGTATATCGGTACGGCCATCATTATTCACATCTCCGGTAGCAGCGCCTTCTGATACAAACACCGGGTTAATAACATGTTTTTTGAAAGTGACCGCTTTAGGCGATTGCTGTCCCTTGCAAATGGTGAGGACGGCCAGCAGCAGGAAAGCGGTAACCATGAGTGGAATTATTTTCTGCATAGTAGATCTAATGAGTACCTTAAAATAAAACAATAATCCCGCAATGTCTATTACTACCTAAAAGATTAGCAGCCCCCTTAAATATAGCCGGTAAAATAATTACCTTGTAATAACAACAGATGCAACATAACCATGTGGAAGTTTATTACGCTGATCTTTTTGCCATTTTGCTTTTCCTTTTTGCCGGCCAGTGAACCGGGAAAAACCGGTGCTCCCCCCGCCATCATCACCGGCGCAGACCAAACCGCGGCTTACCTGCCTTACCTGAAAGGCAAACGGGTAGGCATGCTGGCCAATACCACCTCTATCATTGGTACCCGGTCTATTGCAGATAGCTTACATGCCTTGGGCGTAAATATTAAAGTGATCTTTGGCCCTGAGCACGGCTTTCGTGGCAATGCCAGCAATGGCGCCAAGGTGGGCGATGAAATTGACCCGGCTACGGGTATCCCGGTAATTTCTTTATATGGTCAGAAAAGAAAACCTTCGGCAAAAGATATGGCTGGTATAGATATCATGATCTTTGATATACAGGATGTGGGCTGCCGTTTTTATACCTATATCAACAAGCTGGCGGATATTATGGAAGCCTGCGCTGAAAATAATAAAGAATTGCTGATCCTGGACCGGCCCAATCCCAACGGTTATGTAGACGGGCCTGTACTGGATATGAAGCTTAGCTCCGGTATTGGTAAATTCCCTATTCCCATTACGCACGGTATGACTATTGGTGAATTTGCGCAGATGATAAACGGCGAAGGATGGCTGCCCGGTAAACAAAAATGTAAAATAAAAGTGATCACCGTAAAACACTACGCGCATCACATGGACTATACTTTACCGGTGGCGCCATCGCCTAATTTAAACACACAGCAATCCATACTGCTCTATCCGTCGCTGTGTTTGTTTGAAGGTACCATCATCAGCCAGGGTCGCGGTACTCATATGCCTTTTACAGTGCTGGGTAACCCTGACCTGAAAGGGAAATATACTTTTTCCTTTACGCCGGTAAGCATACCCGGCATGTCTGAAACACCTTTACACCAGGATAAGGTTTGTTATGGCCTGGACCTGCGGCAGTATGATATGACAGCGCTCCGCAGCAGCGGCAAAGTGAATATTCAGTGGATGATAGAAATGTACAAAGCTTATCCCTTTAAAGAAAAATTCTTTGATATGAGCCAAAGCAAACAAATGGGCAATATAGATAAGCTGGCCGGTACTACTCTTTTTAAACAACAGATCATAGCCGGTAAATCAGAAGCAGAGATGCGTAAAAGCTGGGAGCCGCAGCTATCAGCATATAAAACCATGCGAAAAAAATATTTGCTGTATCCTGAATAGGGGTGGTGGACCTTACTAAAAAAATGCGCGGAACACAGGTTTATCCTGTTGATAGAGATTGATGTCCTTTACTGCGCCGGCGCCCCTGAAACGGTAGATCATGCCTACAATATGCACTGGTCTTTCAGGTAGCGCGCAGGTATATGCCGTTTTCCCGTTCACGTTATATTCAATAGTTTTACCAACACTTTTGCAGCCCACCTGTACCCAGTCTGAAAAATCTACCCCAAAACCAGACAGGTCGGCCTGTTTGCCGGAAACCATCTGGTCTACACTTAACAAACCTATTTCAGACACGCAACCTTTGGCAGAGAGGGGAATAACAATCGGCGAATCATCCGTAACCAGCATAATGGTTGTTAACCGACAGGCAGCCGCCCCTTCCCCGTACTCATTTTTTATACGAACGCTAAAAGCAAAATCCGACAAGGGAACCGGGTTAAAATTGCCTACATTATAAAAATATACATCCGGTGCATCCGGCTGCAGCGGTATATTATGTGCCGTAACAGCTTCTGCCGGTAAGTTTAACATGGTTTTATTCATGAAAGCGGCTGCCGGCAAATAAACAGGTACAGGCATTTTGCTTATAGCGGCCAGCCACCCATCAGTAGGTATGAGTAAGGGTATTTCTTTTACCACCTGGTTATCGGCCACCAGCTTGGCCACGTAAAATCCCGGTTCATAATAAACGGAGGTATGGGTATGCTGGTTCTTACTTACCAGGGTTCTTCTGCGTTTATCCCAGGATTGCTGGATGTAAACGGAATCTGTAGGTGCAGCAACCGCATCGTAAGTAAAAATAACCGAGTTGGGAATGGTGCGGGTAACCGGCTTTACCGCAAATTGATAATCACTTTTTTTAACCGGCGGCGGGGTTTTCTTTAAAGCAAAAATACCCAGCAGCGTAAGGGAGATCATCACGCTTCCGGCTAACATCCATACCAGCCTGCCCGGTTGCCGCTTAGCTGGTTTGGATACAGGTAAGGGGACTGCCGGTGCAGCAGCATTATCATGATCCGTATGTTCCTTTACAAACTGCCGCCAGTTAGCTGTACCCGCAAAGCGGGCCAGCGTATCCAGCGTAGTGATGCTAGGCAGGCTGTTATACGTAACGCGGCCCCACACCCTTCTTAAAGTGCTGGCGCTAAGGGATACACCTGTTTCGTCCAGGATCAGCTGCTGCAGATTTTCAAAATCCCTGCTTTGCCAGGCCGTACTATCACCCCAATCGAGCTTCTGCTCAATTATACGCAACAATTTATCTATATCTGCAGGCATTGGAAATCAGTGTGATAAAACTTGAAAAAACTTGTACCATCCGTGAATTGTACCTGTGTTACACCTGTGATAGCTTTGAACAACAATACAGCTCCTTCCGCAAAAAGTTACAATCTTTTTTTGGTTTATCATTCACCCTCAACCTGTTTAACTATGTACAAACACTTTATGATTGCCTTGTTACTGGTACTGACCACCAACCTGGTATGCCGGGCGCAAACTGATTTCTGGAACAGCGCCCATGCCTACCTGGGACAAACACCACCGGGTGATACGCCTAAGATCTTTGCACCTACCCTGCTGCCCGATACCGGCATTGCAATGGACCGGGTAGCCTGGTCAGCAGACGGCAAGGAGTTTTATTATTGTAATGCGCTGAAATGGTTCAGCACCGGCACCAACAAGATCAAATACTTCAGGTATACAGATCATCAGTGGAAAGGTCCGTTTATTTTAATAGACCAGTTTTATGCACCCACCTTTTCATTAGATGACAACACTTTATACTTACAGTTAAATCAAGGAGAGGTATGGCAATCGCGGCGCAAGGGCCATGACTGGACCAAACCGGAACTTTACCTGAAAAAAAATTACGGCCTCTATGATTTTATGCCGGTGCAAAGCGGTGCTTTTTACGTGGGCAGTAACGGGAAGCAGGGAAGCATGCAGGATTGGAGCACCTATGATTTCTGCAAATTCACCATGTCGGCCAAAGATACCACCATTCAAAGCCTGGGCGCGCCGTTAAACACACCCGGCTTTGACGGGGATTTTTTCATTGCAAGAGATGAATCCTTCATCATTATCAGCGCCAAAGAAACGAAGGACTTTGAATGCGAGCTCTATATCAGCCACCGGAAAAATGACGGCACCTGGACCACGCCGGAAAGCATGGGACCACTCATTAACAATGGCACCGCACACCGCTGGGGACAATATGTTACACCGGATAACAAATACCTTTTCTATACACAAGGCACCAGCGAAAAGGACTGCCACATTTATTGGGTACGGTTCCACAAACCCTAGCCTAATTAAAATTAGCGGCTATCTTTTCCAGGTATTCCTCAATGGGTAAGCTGTTGCGCATATCCATCAGGTTCTTACCCATGTTACCGATCAATGTCCTGAACTGTTGGTTCTTACCGGTGGCCAGGGCATTGATCTCATCTACGATCACTTGCGGATCGTCGCGCAGGGAAGGGTCTGCATTATCCATCAGGGCTTTTACCCGGTTAACCATAGGATCATAATCCGTAATAGTGGGATGGGTGGTCCAGACTATATTTTCCTTGAAATTGTTACCGTTAGAGCCGCCCTGTTCTATGAGCCGCAGCTGAATGTTGAAGGGTTTTAACTCATAGTACAAACCTTCCGTTAAACCTTCCAGCGCAAACTTGGACATATTGTATAAAGAGCCGGCTGGCACCGCAGTAGTTACACCCATAAAAGAGCTGATGTTAATGAACATGCCACCTTTATTGGCCCTGAAATGCGGCAGGAAAGCGCGGATCACGTTAATAGGGCCATGTACATTTACGGCAAACTGCTGGTCAATAACGGAATCCGCTGCAAATTCCAGCGGGCCGTAAATGCCTATGCCTGCATTATTCACCACCACATCAATTTTCCCGAATGCAGCAATAGCCGCTTCAGTAGCCTGCTGTACCTGCGTTACATCTGTAACATCCAGCTTAAAGATCCTGATATTGGGGTAGGCGGTTAATGTTGTTTCCTTTTCCGGGCTCCGCATGGTAGCTGCTACCTGCCAGCCCTGTTTGGCAAAATGAATGGCCGTTAACTTACCCAAACCGGTACTGGTGCCGGTAATAAAAATTGTTTTGCTCATTTTCTGTTTGTTTAAATCCAGTGCAAATATCCGGCGCAATTGGTATAACTTTGTAACCAGTATAACAGAGTATACCTGGTATGCATTTAGAAAAACAGGCAAAAAAGATATTATCCTTCCCCCGTAGCCAGCCAGAGGAAGTGCAGGCATTGCAGGATACCATTTATGTAATAGGTGGTAAATGGAGGCTGCCTATTATTAACTCCATTTGTAATGGCAACAAGCGCTTCCGCGATATACAGCGCAGCATTCCGGGCATTACCACCCGCATGTTATCCAGGGAGCTAAAGGAAATGGAGCTGAATAAGCTCATTACCCGCACCGTATATGCAGATATACCTGTGAGTGTGGAATATGAAAGCACGGATTACTGCAAAACCTTTGGCCCTATCATATTAGCTATGATAGACTGGGGCAAAAAGCACAAAAAGAAAATAACCGGTAAAGGATAACTTACCGTTCCAGCTGAAAGCCAGGTTCCAGCCGCGGACGCTGCGCTGCATTGGCTACCGCAAAATAATCCCCGCTCCTCTGCCCCATGCCATACAAACAAGGCGGAACGCTTGCCCGGCTTTGATGGAACGCGCGGCCAATGGCCAGCAGCGCTGCACTTACGGTAGCATTATACTTATTTAGTAGATAAAAATAATACATTCCATTTTATTTTCTTCAAACCGTATCTTTAATAGTTCCACATAAAATTGTGCGTATGACCCAATCAACTTCCGTTCGTTCTATACTATTATTGCTTGTGCTTACCGGCATTGGCTTTCGCTGCCTGGCGCAGGATACCGTAGCCATACAGGTGCACCTGGACCAGCCCAAAGGCCCTATGACACCCATTTGGGCCTGGTTTGGCTATGATGAGCCCAACTACACTTACATGAAAGACGGGCAAAAGCTGCTTACTGAAATTTCGCAGCTAAGCAAAGTACCGGTGTATGTAAGAACACACAGCCTTTTAGTGACCGGCGATGGCGAGGCTGCTTTAAAATGGGGATCTACCAACGCCTATACGGAAGATAAAAATGGTAATCCAGTATATGACTGGACCATTACTGACCGCATATTTGATACCTATATAAAACGTGGCATGAAACCACTGGCACAGATCGGGTTTATGCCGCAGGCCTTGTCTGTAAAGCCGGAGCCTTACCGGCACCACTGGCAGCCAGACCATCCGTATGACGAAATTTTTACCGGCTGGGCCTACCCGCCTAAAGACTATAAAAAATTTGCGGCGCTGGTATATGCCTGGGTGCAGCATTGCGTGGCACGTTATGGTAAAAAAGAAGTGGAAAGCTGGTACTGGGAATTATGGAATGAACCTAATATCGGTTACTGGAAAGGCACTACAGAAGAATACATTAAACTATATGATTACACGGCCGACGCAGTAAAACGCGCCTTGCCCACTGCACGTATAGGCGGCCCTGAAGTAACCGGCCCTAACTGGAAAGATGCAGCCGACTTCCTGAAAGCTTTCCTGGACCATGTGGTGAACGGCACCAACTATGTAACCGGTAAAACCGGCTCCCCGCTGGATCTGATCTCCTTTCATGCCAAAGGCGCGCCCACCCTGGTAAATGGCGTAGTGCAAATGAACATGGGCACACAGCTGCGCGATATTGATAAAGGCTTTGAAATAGTAGCTTCCTACCCCACGTTGAAACATTTGCCCATTATCATTGGCGAATCAGACCCGGAAGGCTGTGCTGCCTGTTCTGAAAAATATCATCCGGAAAATGCCTACCGCAATGGTACCATGTATAGCAGCTATACGGCAGCCTCCTTTGCCCGCAAATATGAGCTGGCAGCGGCCCGCGGCGTAAACCTGGCCGGCGCCGTTACCTGGGCTTTTGAGTTTGAGGACCAGCCCTGGTTTGCCGGTTTCCGCGACCTGGCCACCAATGGCGTAGATAAACCGGTGCTGAACGTGTTCCGTATGTTTGGCAAAATGCAGGGCAATCGTGTAGCCGTTAGCGGGGCATTGGCATATGACTTTATTAAAATAAAAGATTCCAGCGTGCGTGGCCCACAACCGGATATTAACGCCCTGGCCACAAAAGATGCCCGCACGGCTGCCATAATGGTCTGGAACTACCATGACAATAACAGCCCTGCGCCGGCTACCCCTGTTAGCATTACTATTCAGGGCATAACGGCCAGTAAAGTACGGCTGCAGCAATACCGGATTGATGCCAGCCACAGCAATGCCTATGAAGCCTGGAAACAAATGGGATCACCCCGGCAGCCTACACCTGAACAAATAACAACCTTGGAAAAAACAGGACAGCTGCAGGTTACAGGCGGTCCGGAAACACTACCTGTAAATAACGGCGCAGCTGTAGTGCGCCTGCAGCTACCGTGGCAGGCCGTATCGTTATTCCAGCTTTCCTGGTAAAAGCAGTTTATACCTATGAGCATTCAGGCATTATTACTGGTTATTATTGCAGCGGTATTACATGCTGCCTGGAACCTCATCACCAAACAGGTGAACGGTAAGCTGCCCTTTTTCTGGCTGGTATCGCTGGTAGCCAGTATCCTATGTGTACCCTTTCTTTTGTTACAATCTTCGCCTGTGCGGTTTACCTGGACGCAGACCGTATTGATCTTTGCCCTGGTAAGCGCTATCCTGCACCTGTTATATTTTGTGCTGCTGCAAACCGGTTACCGCAAGGCTGACCTGTCTGTAGTGTACCCGGTAGCGCGGGGCGCCGGGCCACTATTTTCCGTAACAGGCGCGGTGCTGCTGTTCCATGAAAAACCAAGCCTGCTGGCCATTACCGGCATTTGCCTGATCATTGCAGGTGTAATTGTAATGACAGGTTTTAAAGTAACAAAGAATACGCGGGTGGCTACTGGTTTACAATATGGTTTGCTCACGGGCTTATTCATTGCCATGTACACGTTATGGGATAAAGCAGCCGTGGTGGATTATCATGTATCTGCCCTGTTCATCACCTTTGCCTCCATGCTGCTGCCACTGCTATTATTAATACCGGTAATGCTTAAACGGCGGCAGGAGGTGGTGGAAGAAGCCCGCCTGCATTGGAAGCAGGTAATAATGGTGGCCGTTTTTCAACCCCTCTCCTACCTGCTGGTGCTGATAGCGCTAAAAACCACGCCCATTACGTATGTGGCCCCGGCGCGTGAATTAAGCATTGTAGTAGGCGTGTTTTTTGGTACCAACCTGCTGAAAGAAGCAGATGCAAAAAAACGCATAGTGGCTGCCGTAGTGATACTGGCAGGCATTGTATTACTGGCAATAGGGTAATTTATTTTTGATCTATTTGCAGGGAACTATCGTTGATCACAAACGGGAAATGTTTTAACAGGTTCAATACTTCAGCACCTGCCAGCAATACCGGTCCGTAGCCATGAGCGGCATACACATTTACCGGGCGGTAATAATAAAATGCCGGGTCAAAAGCCATACCGGTGCCCACACAGGTACCTTCCACCTGCCCCTTATCATTTACTTTGGTAGCAACCGCATTCCAGGCCAGTAATGCTGCTGGTCCATAGGACATGGCATTCAGCCAGCCTTTATTAATACCGTGTGCATAACAGTATGCATAAATAGCCGTGGCAGAGGTTTCCAGGTAAGAATCATTACGGTCCAGCAGCTGATGCCAGAAACCCTGACCGGTTTGGTAGCTGGCCAGCCCTTTTGCCAGTGCGCGGAACTGCGCCAGCACAGCAGGTTTGCCGGGATGGGTATCCGGCAGCACTTCCAGCAGCTCTGTCATAGCCAGGAAGGCCCAGCCATTGGCGCGGCCCCAGTGAAATTGAGGATGCACATCCATGCCCTGCACCCAGCCATGCATATACAATCCTTTTTCTTTATTGAACATGCGTTGGGAAAATTGCAGCACCTGTTTCACCGCATCATCAAAATAAGCGCGCTGGCCGGTAAGCTTGCCCATTTGCGCCAGGGCCGGTACGCTCATATACAGGTCATCCAGCCAGAGTGTATTTTTCTGGGGGCGGTTGCGGGCCAGGGTACCATCCGGCAGGCGAAATTCTTTATGAGATATGTAATCAATATAATGATCTGCCAGGGGCCGCAAATTGGGCTGGCCGCCAGCTCGCAGCGTTTTAACCACTGCGGCGCACATAGCGCCGGCATCGTCCAGGGCATGGGGGAAAAGCACGGCCCGCAGTGGATTGGCATTGTTACCGGGCTGCTGGTATAATTTGCTGAAGGCCGGTTGTGCATCTGCAATAAAGTGCAGGCGTTTTTTCGTGTAGGCGGTAAAGGTAGTATCGCCGGTGGCTTCCCCGGCCAGTAACATACCGCAGTAGGTAACGCCCCATTCATAGCTGGTAAGGCGGAAAGCCCCCTGCTGCCAGGTGGTATTTTCATTCACCGCAGCAAAGTCTTTTACCAGCTGCCCGGAAACCTTATCTACCAGCTGCACCGGTGTAACTGTATCTAAATAATGATAAATGCGGTACAGCACCTGCTTTACCTGATCTGCTGTGGGAGCGCCATAAGGAACTACGTAATCAGGTTGCAGGGCATGTAAAGGCGTGGTTACATCATTCCCGCCGGACTGGGGATATACAACAGATGAAACAAATAATAAAAAAACCAGGGAAATAAGTTTTGCAGCTTTCATAACATGGACGTATCTAAGTATTTAAATATACCCAAATACCCATACAGGGGTATCCTATACTGTCACGGTAGGTCATAAAAAAACTGAACGCTTAACAGTTTTACCGTTAAGCGTTCAGCATCTCTGCATTACTACCTCAGCACATCCCTGGCATACCGTTTTGGGTTCCTTCTCTTCCTGTATATTCACAAATGGATGCGGCATGGAAGGGGATCAAACCGCTGCATAATTCAACATCCTCAACACTAATTGCACTGATGTAGCGTTCTGTCTTGTTAACTATTATTCAAATGATATGCCGGACTGCCGTATTATTTCATATAGCCGGTAACTATAGCAATATCAATCCATAAGGAGTAACAGGCTGCTACAGCCAATGTTTAACGCTATTAGCAGTGTTGCATTTTCTATAATAATGTGGAGATACCTGCCCATCAGGTATGGCGGTACAAATACTGTAAGAAGCTAATGAAGAAATAGCGCCGGCATAATACCTTCTGATATAACAGAATGCCCAGTACGGCGCATATAATACCGGCCAGTACATCCAGCACATAATGGTGGCTGGTGTACACTGCGGCAAACCAGATACCCAGTGTTACAATGGTTGACAGCACGCGAAAGAAAATACTTTTACTTTTCCAGGAAAATACCCATACGATCAGCGGATAGGCAGAGTGTAAAGAAGGCATAGCCGCAAATACATTGGAGCTTTTGGCGTAAATGCCGTGAAAAATATTCACCTGGAAAAAAGTATCAAACCGGGCCAGTCCGGCAGTATTACCGGGGGTATGCACATGCAGGGTATATCCATACTGCTGCACATACCAGGGCGCGGCAGCAGGGTAAGTATAATATACTACAAAGCCCAGCAGGTTAGTAAGGAAAAAGATCAGCGCAAAATGAAAAAACTGCATGCGGTTGGTATAAAATAAATATACCGCAAAAGCCAGTGGCAGAGGGATCCAGCACAGGTAAAACAAACCGCACAGCACATCCAGGAAAGTATGGGAATGCGCCAGCCAGTATTCATTTGGGGTAAGCACCGTACTACCGGAATGAATGCCAAAAACACTTTTCTCCGCATTGTAAATGCTTTCTATATGCACTGTTCCAAACTGGTAGTTGGGAAAAGCCTTCATATAGTCAAACACGATCCAGTAAACAATAAAGATGGAAAAGCCTATGATAAACTTACGCGTAGGACGCGAGAGATAGAATGCCCCGTTAAACAAACCTACCAGCACCAGCTGATCACTCTTAAAGCCCACCAGTAAGGTTGACAGCAGCAGGTATGCTACGCTGAGCAGCGTAGTAATAAGTACTGTTTTGCGATCAAAGAATGGAATAGGTGTGACAGTTGAAAATGAATCCATTTTACTTCTTTATAAAATCCGACCCAAGGACCTTATCCCACAGCGCCGAACTTACGCCGTATCCCTTGGTTGGATCTGAATAGTGGTGCAGCATATGATGCTTTTTCAGCTTCATCCAGAGCTTATTCTTAAAATTCAGGTGGTGAAAAGCATAATGCGATATATCATAGCAAAGATACCCTAACACAAAACCCGGGTAAAACGCATACAGGTATGCTTCGCCTACGAGCGCCCTAAACAGGAAATAAAAACCAATGGCCAGCGGAATGCTAACGGAAGGCGGCAGCACCAGCCTTAACCTGTCATTAGGATAGTCATGATGCACCCCATGAAAAATGAAATGAAGGCGCAGCCCCCACCTGGATTTAGGTATGAAGTGAAACACCCAGCGGTGCATAATGTATTCCGTAATGGACCATAAAAATAAGCCGGCAGCAAAACAGCCAATGAAAGGCAGTATGCCCATACCTACCATGGCAAAGGCCCGCCAGGTACAATACAGGATCACCGGCACATACAGGATCAGCGGTACCGTAAAATGTACTTTTGATAAGGCTTCCATCCATCCCTGCTTAAACATGCGGACAGATTCCTCGGAATTGGATACATAATTCTTTTTCATCCCGTTAATATATTTTATGTTACCCGTGTGGTGAGCGGGCACCAGTCTTTTCTATGGTTTAAAACGTTCTGTTTTTACTGCGCCGGTAACAGGATCTGTACCATTCAGCTCCACATATATAACATTAGGTACCCAAAAGGTACCACCTTCTATCTGGATCCAGATGTTGTTTAACAAAGCCATGGTATTACTGATCTTCATGTACATCTGGTACTGGCCTTTGTCAGACTTCATCAGGTACATAGGACGGCCATCATAGGCAACGGATTTAACCTCGTACTTTTCTGATGACAGGCGTTTTACCTTAATACCGTATGCAAATTTACGCTGAATAAAATTTAATCCCTTTTTTGTTCCTCCTTCTGTGTACCGCAGCCAGTAAACATTTACCGGGTCGTCCTCATCCAGGGTACCATCCGCTTTCAGGTTCAGGTCGTACACGATGGTATTGGAATTGGGCGTACGCTGCAGGTAATATAACATGTGCGGAATGCCGGTAGGTACCGGGAACTTAGGCCGTTCCGGACCGCCAGCCCTGGCGCCAATGCCGGTAAGCAGTATTATAAAAATACCGATCACCGCAATCAGTTGTTTACCAGGCGTTTTGCTTTTATGTTCTTCCATTGTCTGTTCTTTTTCCAGCGACCGTTTGGCTTCCCGCAGGCGGTTAATGGCAGTAATATTGCTCATGATAGCCAAAACGGTGATCGGAACTGTAAAGATAGACATGGTTTCAAATACATGAAATGGTATGCCCGGTATAAATAATTTATACCCGCCGCCAATGTAATGGCTGGCAATACCACAACCCAGGGCCGACAGGGCAATAAGCACCACCCGCTCCGGCCGCTGCATAAGACCGCCTTTACATTCAATACCCAGCCCTTCTGCCCGCGCGCGGGTGTAGCTTACCATCATAGACCCGATGAGGGCAATAAAGGCAAACAGGGAGCTGAGGAAGTAATGGTGCGCCACCAGGTAATAACAAATACCCAGGAACAGCACCAGCTCACTGTAACGGTCCAGCACGGAATCGTACAGGGCGCCGAATTTGGAGCTCATTTTACCCAAGCGGGCCACCTGCCCGTCCAGCATATCAAACAACCCAGCAAAAAGGATCAACGCGCCGGCCCAGCCCACGTAGGACAGGTCGCCACGGTTACTTTTTTCCGCCCCAACTATAAATATAATGGCTACGCCAATATTCAATATCAAACCTATGGTAGTGACCGCATTGGGCGTAAGGCCTATTTTTATTAAACCCTTTACCACGGGATTAATGACCACATAAATGCCCTGCTGCAACTTATCTCTGAATGTGCTCTTTTTCATCCGTTAATATTTTAATTTTTTCAGGCCGGATCACCCTACATCGCATATAGTTGATCTAATTTTAATTATGCAAATGTCTGCTTAAAAATCCAATCTTACCCGGGTTCTTATCCCCCAGGAAGAAATATCCGGATGGTCCAGGTAGGTAAACCGTTTAACCAGGTCTACCCGGATCAGCCTGAATATGTTGGCAATACCCACACTCCCCTCTATATAAGGCTTTTTACCCAGGGTGTAGGTAGAAAGTACGCCATTCTTATCCACTGGGAATTTGAACAGCGAGGGGTCGTTCTCCGGACGGTTCTCATCCCGCAGGCCGCCATATAGTATTTTACCGGCTGCCACCTCACGCCATTTCAGCTTTTTCAGCAAAGGTATTTTATTGAAAATAAATCCGTTAAAGTGATGGTCAATGTTTAAGCTAACATAATGGTCGCTCACAAACTCCAGGAAGTTCATTAAGTTATAGGATTCCAGCTGGTAAGCGTAGGTTTGGTTGGCGTGGTGAATACTAAGTAACGGAAAGGGCACCTTTCCAAAGGTGTAACCGCCCTCAAATACCACCTCACTATAACCTATGGGCGACATGTAGAACAATTTGTAAATGTTCAATGTAACGCTCTGGTAGTTATACTGGCTACCAAAAAGACCCTTTACCCCTGCAGTACCACGCAGCAAAAAGATCGGATATTTGTTCGGGATGGGTACCCGGAACTGTTTGCCCTGATAAAACTGCTCATGCGGCGCCCAACGGAACTCCAGTGAAAACTCGGAGGTTTTTACCCTTTGCACACTGTCAGGAAAACCGCCTACCGGCTGCCCTTTTATGTAGGCAAGACTACCGGCCGGTGACTGCGCCCAGTACTTGAACCCGAATTTAAAAGACGTATGGTTCACCAGCTCATGCAGGTAGTTAACATTGTAAATATCGTTGTACAGCCATTTATCATTGTTACCGCGTTTAAACGACAGCAGGAAGTTATCTTCCTGGATGAACTGCAGCGCCTGACCGGGAATTTGCATATCCCGCTGGTAGTTGGCAGAAAGCGAGCGTACCGGGAATTCCCAGATGGAACGGTGGGTAAAGGAGTAAGTGCCGCCAAAGTAATACTTCCACTTTTTATCCTTAAAACCATAAGCACCATACGATTCCAGGTAAATGCTCTTATTGAACTTAGGGGTGGTACGGCCGCCCAAACGCAGACGGAACCCTTCTACCGGGTTAAAGCTGTAAAAAGTGTTTACCGGGCCTACTTCTATGGGTCCAAAGCCCTTATAACCGGCCAGCAGCAGGGTAGCTATATCCATGGTGCGGCGGAAAGACCGGGTGTGCTGCAGGCTATCGATATTTTCATAAACCTTTGATTCTGCAGTGGTAAGGGTATCGTGCCGGTAATGCACCCAAAAGCTGTCCGTTGTTTTATCCGCACTATCTGCTTTTACAATGGGGTTGCCCTTATAAAAATCATCCGGCATGGGCTTATTAGCCACAAAATTCCGGAGCGATACCGTTCGTTCGCCATAAATACCGCCCTTGCCACTGGTAAACATGCCCATATCCGCCATCAGCGTACGCTTGCTGGTACGGTAGCGGCCATTGGGCATTTTCTCAAACTCCTGCATAATACGGAAACTGCGGATCCAGTTAAGGTTGGTATGCTTATTCCCCGTCATATCGGCGCGCTGTACAGCATAATGCCCGTCGGCCGTAATGAATAATTTGCCTTGCAGCAGCAGATCGGTCTGGTTACGGGGCACAAATGACAGCTCAATGAGCTTGGTACTGTCTTCTGTATAAAGGGTATCGGTAATAAAGTATTTATAAAAAGTAGGGCCGGCGTTGGAAATAGGACTCAGGAACTGGTTGGTGAACAGCATCAGGTTGTTGTCATAAATATCAAAGTCCTGGTAAATATGGTTCAGGTACTGGCTCATACCTGCGTTATCAATATAACTTTCGTCAAAACTTACCTTCTTATCGCCACGTACAAATGTTTTCTTTTTCTCAGGGTTACGGCGGTAATATACGTCGGCAATATTTTCTTCCAGGTAAATGGGCAACAGGGATTTACCTTCCACTTTTGTGGTGTCCCGGTTATCCATTATGAACTTGTATTTACGCAGCAGCCGGTTAGGCCTTTCCTTATCAGATGCGCTGCTGAGCGCAAACTGTAGCTTTTCGTACTGGTTATACTGCGCATAATCAAGGCCTTCAATACGGTTGCTGTCGCGGTGGTCCAGTACCAGGCGGATGAGATCTACTGCCGGGTTATCCTTATTGCGGTAACGGGCTGTTTTTGCACCTTTAACAATCACCTCTCCCAGCATGCGGGAAGTACTTTCCAGCCGTACGTTCACGGTTTGCTCTGTACCGGTGTTGATCTTTACCCTAAAGGTTTTGTAGCCCAGGCTGGCAACATGTATACTGTCATACCGGCCGGTGAACTGCAGGGTGAACTTACCATTAATGTCTGTAGATGTTCCAATGGCGGTACCGGGAATAAATACGTTTACAAAAGGCATGGGGGCCTTTTGCTTTGCGTCTGTAATAGTTCCTTTAATGGTGGTGTTTTGTGCGGATAAGCGCACCGAACAAATGGTTAACAACAATAACAGCGCAAGGCCAAATTTTTCCAAGCTATACTTCATAAGCTTATTCATCTGAAAACAAATTTCTTTTGCAATACATAGTTATATCCAATGCCAACTATTAAACCGGTTATAACTTTAGATACCCGGTAGTCCAAACCCATGTAATGCGTGAACATGAAAACTCCTGCTGCATTTAACAGGAGGTTGCCGGACCAAACCAGCGCGTATTTAATAAATTGCCATTCTACTTTCCCATCGGCAGCGTTAAACGCCCAAAGCCGGCCTAACATAAAATTAAGTACACCTCCGGCTATGGTACCTGTAATACTACCTGCCAGGTACCACCAGCCAAAAAAATCCACCAAAACGATTGTGGTCAAATAGTCGAAAGCGGTGGCTGCCAAAGATGATGCCTGTGCTTTCAGAAAGGTTGCCATTCTCATCAGAATAACCTGGCCCCCCTATACGCCACTTGTAACAGCACATTTGCACAAATACCGGCCAGCACATCATCCAGCATTACCCCCCAACCACCCGGCAGGCGTTCTGCCCGCCTGATATACAATGGTTTGGTAATATCAAAAATGCGGAACAGGATCAATCCTGCTACCACATATGGTATGCTTAAAGGCACCATCAGTAAGCTGATGCACATACCTGCTACTTCATCTATTACTACTTTTTGATTGTCCTTACCCCAAAAGGCTTCCACCTTATTACCACTCCATACCCCCAATACCGTAATGAAAGCGGTTACCGCCCATTGCATTGTAATATTGGGGATCTCCCCAACCTGAAGCGTATACCAGCAAATGGCGGTTACTACTGCTGCCAGCGTACCCGCTCCTTTGCCAACATAACCTATTCCCAGGCTGGTGGAGATCAATTGATGGAACCTGTTCATTTTTAAGCTTCACCCTCCTCGTAATAATCCAGGCCAAGGTGTGTAATCAGGTCCTCGCCCATCATATAACGTAAGGTATTTTCGAGTTTTATTAATTGTTTGAAAATATCATGCTCCGGCCTCAAACCAGGCGCTGTTTGCGGTGATTTGAAGTAGAATGACAGCCATTCCTGAATCCCTTCCATACCGGCTCTTTTAGCCAGATCAATGAATAAAGCCAGGTCCAGTACGATGGGTGCTGCCAATATAGAATCGCGGGACAGGGAATTTATCTT
>NZ_JAGXJN010000139.1 GCF_019091455.1 Chitinophaga sp. GbtcB8 | reverse complement strand
CCGCGGAAAACCGGAAAGGTCCCCGCGGAACAAGCTCCCCTTCGTGTCCGCCGTCCTTCCATCCTTCTTGAAATGCAAGCTCTGCCGCAAGCTGTGCTTCGTTCATCATCCATTCTCTCCTTTGTCCAAGCAACGTCCGCTATTTTTCTTCATGATACCTTTTTACCATACTCCGGTCTTCTCCGCTTTTGAAATCTTGCGCTCTCACTCGTCCCCCCTTACATCGCAAGACCTGCCGGGGTATACTGAGCTCGTGAGGTGATCGCTATGACTGACC
>NZ_JAGXJN010000138.1 GCF_019091455.1 Chitinophaga sp. GbtcB8 | reverse complement strand
ACTCAGAAGGGAAAATGATCATATCCATAAGCAACTAGAAACTCAACGGATAGAGCACAATGAGAAAGGTGCATATATGGTGATTAGGACACGTTGAAAAAACAATCCACAAATGCACCGAAACAGTGAAATGGATAGTTCAGAAGGGAAGGTTCTTATCTCTGGTTACAGGGCTATGGGCATAATAGTCTTCAGATTGCTGTTCCTGATATGAGTACTGCCACTAAATGACAAACCATTTTATATTGTCTTACTAATCAGGATAATTTTAATGCAAA
>NZ_JAGXJN010000137.1 GCF_019091455.1 Chitinophaga sp. GbtcB8 | reverse complement strand
GGGGCGAGTAACGGCCGACGCTTGCGCGAACAGGCGCGGCTAATGGCGGACCGTAATAATCACGTTCCCCTTCTTGCGCTCGGTTTCCACGTACCTGTGCGCTTCCGGCAGGAGCTCCAGCGGGTAGCGGCGATCGATCACGGCCTTCAGCGTTCCGTGCTTCGCGAGCTCCATGAGAAAAGCCAAGTTCGCTTGGTTTTGCATCAGACCGGCCGTTGCGAAAACGGCCTTTTTGCCGTTCGTCAGGGACGTGCGCATCATCTGCAGCAGGATGGACA
>NZ_JAGXJN010000136.1 GCF_019091455.1 Chitinophaga sp. GbtcB8 | reverse complement strand
ATCCAGAGGCGAATGCTGCTACGAATACACGAGGCAAGAAGGGGTCATCTGAATAAATAACAACAGAGGGGGGGTGGAGGAATGAGTAAGCTAGATAGGAGGAAGGTCCCCCCACCACCCCACCCAGCCTTTATCTTTAAGCCCATCCATCCCCACCTGCGTCTCTTTCTCTTTTCCGTTCACATTAACCCATGACAGACGCACCTTGCCGCAGGAGGAGGACGATGATGTAGGAGTCTAGGAGAGCTATCATGGGTTTATCTAGCGACATAGGAGACC
>NZ_JAGXJN010000135.1 GCF_019091455.1 Chitinophaga sp. GbtcB8 | reverse complement strand
AAGCATTAGTAGATGTCTTGTCATTCTTATTATTTACCCAATTGATATCCAAAAATATATAAAGAAATAGATGATAGTCCTTTCAAAGAAATAAGCCATGATCTATTGTGCCCTTTAAGTATCATAGTAGGTGCTTAACGATTGTCTAATGGTTGAAAGTAAACCTATGTATAAATTAAGATAATTTATTTACTATATGTCGGATGAGTAAATGCCAAATATTATAGACTACCAATAACTTTATGATACTCAATGGCATCATTAAAATTAGCACTATCG
>NZ_JAGXJN010000134.1 GCF_019091455.1 Chitinophaga sp. GbtcB8 | reverse complement strand
ATCCCACTTTCCATTTTCCATTTTTAGTTATGGAAAGAGTTTGGCAGGCCTGGAATAATTGCTGGTAAAGGGTTTGGGCTTTTCCTGGCAAGAAGCGCTCCGGGGAAGAAAATTTAGCAAATGTGTTGCACACCATATACATATCTACGGCAACGTATGTTCGATAAAGCCCGCCCCCGGCCCCCCCACACTATAACAAATTATCCCCCTGCTGCGCCCGGAGCAATTCCGGGTAACTTTTCTTTTTTGAAAGCGATATTTCTGTTTGGGCTATACGCTT
>NZ_JAGXJN010000133.1 GCF_019091455.1 Chitinophaga sp. GbtcB8 | reverse complement strand
GGGCTTTACAGCAGCTTGAAATGAGTACAACTGCGCTTAATATCAGACCTTGAACTTTCATAACACCAATGAATTAAATGTACCTAAAAAGGTTTCTTTAAACACATCCATCGTGAATCTAGCCAGATATTGATGCCGGGCTTCCGTTCCTAATGCACTTCTCAAATCCCTATCTTCAATAAGTAACGTCAAATATTTAACAAAATCCGGTATGACATCCGCGTTGATAAGGTATCCGGTTTTTCCGTGTACCACGGACTGCACTGCCCCTCCCGTATTAGTA
>NZ_JAGXJN010000132.1 GCF_019091455.1 Chitinophaga sp. GbtcB8 | reverse complement strand
GTCAGCGCGTCCTTACCAAGGTAACCGCGGCTAACGCCCACACCGCCTATGTACAGCTCTCCGCTTATGCCTATTGGCAGTAACTGCTGGCGCTCGTCCAATACGTATAAACGCGTATTGGCCACCGGTTTCCCGATCGGTAATACCGGTCCTGTATTATCCTTTTTATAATGGTATATCGTTGCACTGATGGTAGCTTCAGTGGGGCCATATTTATTATAGAAATCATGATACGCTGCCCAGCTATCTGCCAGCCGCTGATCACAACTTTCTCCGGCAGAGAT
>NZ_JAGXJN010000131.1 GCF_019091455.1 Chitinophaga sp. GbtcB8 | reverse complement strand
TCAATATACAGCCGGCTACTTTCGATAATAACCGGGCCGCATTAACACAGGGCGAGGTGTCTATGCCGTTATGGGATACCATATCCAGCTATATCGTTGTCAAGTATTTCAAACAACCCAATTACTGGCTGATTGATGGTAAGCCTTATTTTTCCATTTATGTGATCATCACTTTTATCAATGGATTTGGAAGCATTCAGGAAACACAAAGGGCCATTGAAATGCTGGTCGAAAAAACAAAAAAGGCAGGATTTCCCGGCGTGCATTTAAATATAATGAGCTGGA
>NZ_JAGXJN010000130.1 GCF_019091455.1 Chitinophaga sp. GbtcB8 | reverse complement strand
TTTTGCCAACAACAAGGAGCTGAACTTTGTCCTGTTCGGCGTATCTGATATCTGGAACCGCCGCCGCGATGAAGGCAAAGCTTTCCTGAAAAATAAAACAGGCCATAGCATACAGACCTATGTGAATAATGTTGAACTGTACAAGAATAAAGACCTGGATGCAGTGATCATTGCCACGGCTGACTTCCAGCATGCTTACCATACCGTTGAGGCAGTAGGCCATAAAATGGATGAGTACTGCGAAAAACCTGTTGCTGAAACGAGGGAGGATGCACGCGCTGCGCTG
>NZ_JAGXJN010000013.1 GCF_019091455.1 Chitinophaga sp. GbtcB8 | reverse complement strand
CACAAAACCTTCGCCAGTCCGCATGGCGGTGGTGGTCCCGGCATGGGCCCCATTTGCGTAGGCGAGCACCTGGCAGCTTTCCTGCCCGGCCACGTATCGCTGAATAAAGGCACCGCACAGGCAGTATCTGCAGCCCCTTATGGCTCTGCAAGTATTTTGCTTATCTCTTATGCCTACATCCGTTTGCTGGGCACAGCAGGCGTAAAACAGGCATCTGAATACGCCATCCTTAATGCCAACTACATGAAGGCAAGGCTGGAAAAAGCATATGACATCCTGTATAACGGTAAGAATGGCACCTGCGCGCACGAGTTTATTGTGGACCTGCGTCCCTTTAAAACCAGCGCCGGTATTGAAGCGGAAGATGTGGCCAAACGCCTTATGGACTATGGTTTCCACGCCCCTACCCTCAGCTTCCCTGTAGCCGGTACAATCATGATAGAGCCTACGGAAAGTGAAGATAAAGCTGAGCTGGACCGCTTCTGCGATGCCATGCTGGCCATCCGGGAAGAGATCCGTGCAGTAGAAGAAGGCAAGGCCGACAAACAGCATAACATACTTAAAAATGCACCGCATACGCAGTTTGTGATTACTGCTGATGAATGGACATTTGCATATAGCCGCCAGCAGGCCGCTTATCCGCTGGAATATGTGAAGGCCAATAAATTCTGGCCTTCCATTAGCCGGGTAAATAACACCTATGGCGACCGTAACCTCATTTGCACCTGCGAGCCGGTAAGCGCTTACGCAGAAGCAGAAGCCTAGCTCAATTACGGAATTACGAAAGATTGCCGCGGTCCCTGGATCGCGGCAATCTTTTTTTTAGCATACAAGTACCTCATAACTAATCAAAAGAGACACAATTAGCCCTAATCCCCACCGGATCAATATCCGGTAGTTATAGATTATATATATTAAATTCTAACAATTAATCGTTATTGATTATATTAGTAACAGAAAAACCTTATTTTATCTATGCAGGATTTCTCTTTTATGACCACAGAAGAGCATTTTCTACTACAGGATGCCCTCAAAAAGAACAAAAAACAGGTAACTAAGTTCGTACTGATTGGCCTTGGATTAATGATTGTAGCCGCTGTAGTACCGCAAGTTTATCTTTACACGCACAGCACAGCAGACGAGGCGGATCAATCACTGTTTTCCTATACCAATGGCTGGTTCTGGCTTTGGATGTTATCTTTTATTGTAGTATTAGTATTTGCACTGATCAAGGTAACAGAGGTGCGTTATTTCACTATTAAACGCGATCTGATGGCTTTACAGAAAGGTACCATGCAGGCGCCGCTGGAAGCCGTGTACCATGAGAACGACGACACACAAACCAACTTCATGGTAATGCTGCCCAATTCAAAAAGAAAAAGGCTGTTCTACTGGACCCGCGGCGCTTTGAGCGATTACCGCGCAGGCAATGAGGTGGAGATCAGCTATGCCCGGTATTCAAGGGTAATACTGGCCATCAATAAAGTTTAGAAAAAATAAAAGGGTGAGAAAAGAAGCATAACTGTGCTTCTCTTTTCACCCTTTATCAGTGTATTAAAGACCTTATACTATTCCCGATAATATTTCCATGATCTGCCGGGCGCTGGTTCCATTTCCATAAGGATTTATTGCGTTTACCATTTGCTGATATATAATATCATCTTCCAGCAGGGTGCTTACTGCCCGCTCTATTTTCTCACGGCTTGTACCTACTAAGGTGGCTGTACCAGCCGCAATGCCTTCTGTTCTTTCTGTTACGTCCCGCATTACCAGCACCGGTTTTTTTAAGGCAGGCCCCTCTTCCTGCAAGCCGCCGGAATCAGTAAGCACCAGGTAGCAATGTTGCATGAGCCATAACAGGTACGGATACTCCAGCGGTGCGATCAGGTGAATATTTTCATGGTTTTCCAGTATGCGCCTTACCGGCTCCTGCACCTGGGGATTTAAATGTACGGGGTAAACAATTTCAACACAGGATGCATATTTTTCCGCCACTGCTTTAACCGCCATACACATCTCCTCCAGAGGTTTTCCAAAACTTTCGCGCCGGTGGCCGGTAATAAGAATGATCTTTTTGCGCAGGTCCAGGAAATTAAAATATTCGGCATACTGATCTTTACCTTTCATTTGTTCCAGTGTCAGAAAAACAGCATCTATTACCGTATTGCCGGTTACATAAACATGCTCCGTGATATGCTCTTTCAGCAGATTATTGCGGGCGTTGGACGTAGGCGCAAAATGAAAATCTGCTATAATACCGGCCATTTTACGGTTCACTTCTTCCGGGAAAGTAGAATACTTATTGCCACTCCGCAATCCGGCCTCTATATGCGCTATCTTGATCTTTTTGTAAAATGCAGCTAATGCGCCCGTGAAAGCAGAGGTAGTATCCCCATGTATCATCACCAAGTCTGGCTGCTCCTTTTCAAGCAGGGCTGCCATTTTTATAAGCCCATCGGCAGTTATGTCAAATAATGTTTGATTGGGTTTCATTAAAGCCAGATTTTCATGTGGCTTTACTTCAAAGAAAGTAAGTACCTGGTCCAACATTTCTTTATGCTGCCCGGTAACGCATACCCTTAGCTCCCATAAATGTGGATGCTTTTCGCATTCTTTTATCAATGGGATCATTTTAATTGCTTCGGGCCGGGTTCCAAATAAAAAGAGTATTTTCTTCATGGCATTTGGTAAAACAGGTTAATAAATTGCCTGTGATTGTAAGATGAGTGCATTAATATCTACTGATTCATCAGTTATGAACTGCTTAAAATTTTCCAGGAAGAGCTTTGTTTCAGCAGTCTGAAATTTCTGATGGAAATAGGTACAGTTCATATATCCCTGTTCTATTTTCTGTTCCATATTCTTTTCATGCGGGAAATGAATAGATGCTGCTTTCCGGCAAAGATGTATGTTCACCCCTCTTTGCCAAAGTCGTATGGCTACATCATTATCCTCACATCCCCATCTTCCGTCATATTGCTCATCAAAGCAGCCTATACTAACCAGGTTTCTCCGGCTTACTGATACGTTACAGGTCCAGAATAAGATCCAGGGGGCCGGGAGTGTTTCTATCCTGTCGTTATAGCGCTTGTAATGCCGTTCCCTGATATCAAGTCCAATCCCGGCTGATCTTAACCGCTCAATTGTTTGCGCAGGATTTGCCGGGTTTATTGTATCCTGTACGGAGGTATCGCCGGATTGATCGAACCCATATACATAACCAATGGCTGCCACCTGCGATCCCAGCTCACTATGGATAGCTATATGCGCATTTACACAATCTTCACTGAGAATTACGCCTGCGTCCACAAAAAGGCAGATAGCTCCTTCTGCATTAATTATTCCCAGGTTCCTGGCTGAAGCCGGCCGGTAGCCTTTATCTTCCTGGTACACATATTTTATGTTCAGTTGTTCCTTATATCTTTCCACTACTTCTTTAGTATTATCAGACGATCCATCGTCAGCAACGATCACTTCAAAAATATTTTTGTGCGTATTTTGGATCAGGAGAGAATCAAGCGTATAGGTTAATAACTGGCTGCGGTTATACGTGGGTACGATAACAGAAATGGGGTATTTATCCATAACGTTCATGTGTTAATTGCTGATGATTATTATTTGCTTTCTTTCATCATTTTGCGCTGTGCTCTTTTTTCATAATACAGGGAATCATTTTTCCTGGTGAGCGCCAGATCATTCCATCCTGCTGTCTCTTCATGATTCAAATGAAGATAGATAAGGTCCGGGCATCTGACGAGATACCTGGTCCCTCCCAGGTATCTTTCAATAAGGTCTTTATCCTCTGCCCCCCAGCCTTCAAACCTTTCATCCCAGGCGCCTGCTTTTATCAGCCGCTCCCTGTTAAAAAGCGGAATAACCCCATACCGGTGCCCTTCTACCAGCTGCTCCCGTAAAAAACTTTCACAACATTCTTCCTTTACACAAATAGCCGCCTGCAGTCTCTCCTCTTCAATTTCCTCTACGTTTATATATTCCTTCTCACAGTTCAACCGGTACCCCGATACCAGTAGTACATCAGATTCTTCAGCCAGCAGCAAATGTTTTTTAAATGAGAGATCAATAGGTATCAGGTCAACATCATATGAACTTACCAGTTTTCCAACACTATAACCCAGGCCAATATTTAATAGCCTTGCTTTGTTAAAAATTCCATCCTCCTGTACATGAACATATTTTATATTTTTTCCAGGATCCTTTACTATTGAAGGTCTGGGACTGGATTCAATCAGTACCAGTTCAATACCAGGGTTTATATGAACAGTTTTTGTGAACCACTCCAGCAGGCATTTTAAATGCAAAGGGCGGTTGCGGTAAGCTACCAGTAATGATAATGTCATATGTGTAGGATTAGGTTTTAAATTGTCTATCATTTGGAGGAGATCTTGTGAGCCGCTGCCATTTTTCAGCAACGTATGCCTATTGCCGGATACCCGGTGATGAAGTCGTTTATCTTATTATTTTCTAAGGGAAAGATATCAGAGAAGACAAAACAGCATTTACAAACAGTACTTAAAGGGGATCTGTTTCCAGGAATAAGGACCGCCTACTAAGAAGCCCGGACAAAGCTTGCGCTTATGTGAGTAACAGGGCTGCTATCATCACACTATAAATTGCGGTAAATCATTTTCGTTCTGATCAAGGATCACACAAACAAAATAATTTAAAAAAACAGAAACTGGATATAGCAGTCTTTCGAAATTTTACTTCGGGTTTTACTAAAAGTATTCAGAATTAGCTAATCATCCGCCTGCCGCTTTTTCGGAAGAGCTGGTCACAAACGGTTGCGCGGCCCAGTAACATTATAAAATATCAAAATACCAACCTTCCATTCCGCGTGTATTTGCTCTTTTTTATTAGAGAAATATTTTGTATGTTTAAAAAGCTTTTTGGTTAACATGTTCTTTCTGTATTGGATGAAAACTGATATAAAACTTATGCTTACTCACATGAAATCTAAGATCATTTTGGCACCACCCTGGACACAACTATTCATTCACCCAATTTACATTTAGAAAAAATACCACCTCAAAATAATGCATTGACTTACGGTGTTAGACCCATTAGCCCTTCAAATTTGTCACTCCACCTTTTCCAACGTGTGAAAACCCATTCAATATTTATTTTATGATAGAAGAAGCAATCAAATTAGCTATCATTGATGAATTCACCTTATATAGAAAATTATTAAAAGGCTACCTTTCAGAACAAGAGAACATTAGTATCACTACGCATACCTCCGACCCTTTTGAACTATTAAACAGACTCAAACACTTTCCGACCGACATCCTGTTATCCGACATTCTCATTGCCAATGTTAACATCATTGATGTATTAAAAACAATACAGACCCGGTATCCGGAGATCAGGATCATAATATTATCCACCTGCACTGACCCCAAGGTGATCAGCAACCTTTTGGATCTTGGCATTCATGGTTATATCTCTAAATCAGATGAACCGGAAGAGCTGCATCAGGCCATCATGACAGTGGCCGGCAACAGGATCTACCGCAATAAGCTGTTTACAGAAGCATTATACTATAATAAGCAGTATAGTATAAAGCTTGGCATAAATGGCTTCCCTGCTTCCCTGAATGAACGGGAAAAAAAGATACTGCAGTTATTGTGGGAAGAAAAAAGCAATAAGGAAATAGCTGACCAGCTCTTTCTAAGTGTCCGGTCCATTGAAAAGATCCGGCAGGACATGAAAGACAAGCTGGGCCTTAAATCTACGGTAGGGCTATTAAAATATGGAATTACGAACAGAATAATAGAATCTGCAAATTTGACGGTATAACACAGCCGGTATATAAAGATTTTGCAACCGCTTTAGTAAAAACCGCAACAAGATTAGTACAACTACGATTCTTTTCCCACTTTTTAGAAATTAACTTGTTACTGGCAATATCCCATATTGCCTGCGTTAACCACACAGGCACATACTATTCTAAAACAAAAGCTATGTTCCAGCTAAAATGGGCCAATAAAGACTTATGGTCCTCCGACAGTATTTCAGCAATTGAGCCATCCAGGATTGATAAAAGAAATATTACCCGGGTGCTGAAAATGGATTGGGAAGAACATTGTGTGGAATGTGCAATTCCTGAATGTTATCAAAATTGCCCGCTTTATGAACAGCGCAAGGACGGAGCCTGTGCCAGGTTTGTATATGGTATAATACCCAACAGGAAATTCAGCGGGCATTATAATTTTGGAGCCGATGTTACTTTCAGAAGATGGGGTAAGATAGAAGCCTGTTTACAGGATGCCTATCCTGTAAGAACCATCTCCCTTTTTAATACAATGATCAATTACAGCCTGTCAGGAAAGATCAGGAAATGGTTAGGAAGAAAAGAGAAGACCGTTCATACGGATGTAGCCGGCCTTTTTGATGAATTTGTAATAGAATGTTACTCCGTTAATGAAGAACCTTATAAATTAATTTGTGAGTATTTTACAGAAAACAACCGGGTAAGGAATACCAAATACAGGAACGTTCTTAATATACATAAAGGGTTTAATCACTTTAACATTCCATTCCACCTTTTAAATGTAACCGCTATGGAAGGGTACATTTATTTGTATCCTGAAAACAGCGATATAGAAAAACGCCTGATCTTTACATGGCTTGATCTTGTGAAATACAGGCAGCCGTATGTACCGGTAAAAGAAACAGCTCCAAAAGTAAATACCACAAAAGTAAAATGTGTTGCATGGGACCTGGATAATACATTCTGGAACGGAACTTTTATAGAGCAGGAAACAGTAGCAGTAAAGGAGGAAGCAATTAACCTGGTAAAAAAGCTGGATGAAAGAGGAATAGTACAGACGATCCTAAGCAAGAACGATTTTGAACCCTGCTGGGAAAAGCTCAAAAACCTGGAGATGGACAAATACTTTTTGGTACCTGCCATAAACTGGGACCAGAAAAGCAAGAACCTTAGCAAAATTGTTGAAAAGCTGAATATTGGGCTCGATACCATTGCCGTTATAGATGACTCCCCATTTGAAAGATCAGAAATAGTGAATGCTTTACCCCAGGTAAGGGTTTATTCTGAAAAAGAGATCGGCAATATTCTCAGCTACGAAGAATTTAATGTTTTGATAAGTGAAGAGAGTAAAGACAGAAGGAATAAATACCAGAAAGAGGCTCAGCGCATTGAAACCAGGGAAAAATTTGCCGGTTCCTATGAAGACTTTCTCATTAGCTGCAATATGGTGGTAGAAGCTTTTGTGCCTGATACAGAACAGGAAATTGAAAGATGTTTTGAGCTGATCCAACGCAGTAACCAGTTAAACCTGTCCACGATCCGGTATTCCAGGCCCCAGTTTAGCTCATTGCTTGCAGATAAACAGGTGCTTCCAATTGGCATCCGTTGTGAGGATAAATTTGGCGATTATGGGTTAATAGGGTTTTCCAGCATCAATATTTCCAATAACATTCC
Source organism: Chitinophaga sp. GbtcB8 (assembly GCF_019091455.1). Taxonomy (GTDB): domain Bacteria; phylum Bacteroidota; class Bacteroidia; order Chitinophagales; family Chitinophagaceae; genus Chitinophaga. The sequence goes on along the minus strand of NZ_JAGXJN010000013.1, from coordinate 153,016 downwards.
TGTAATGGAAAATCTTGTGCTGTCCTGCAGAATAGCACAAAAAAGGGTTGAGCATACTTATATGAAATCTATTACAGCGCTTCTTCATAATAATGGATATAAAGAGCTTTGTGTTAAACTAACCCTCACTGCTAAAAACGGCCCTTTGTGCAAAGTTTTTTCCGAACTTCCTTTTACCGTTAAAGAAGCAGGGCAGGATAATAAGCTGCTAAGCATTCAAACAGACGCGTTAATGAACACCCATCCTATCATGAAATTTACGCTCAAAGATTCCGTTCACAATTTTAAATTCCGGTAAGCTACCGTACAGAAAGTACCTGGTGTTGTACATCATAAACTAAAAAGTATGTTTTCCGATCAGCAGTTCACAGGGCAGGCCCTGCCAGATAAAACAATATGCCTCACATTTGATGACGGACCCGGTGAAAGTAAGGATAACGGTCCCGGGCCTAAAACGGTTCAGCTGGCCCAATACCTATGGGAACAGGGCATTTGCGCTACTTTTTTCATGGTTGGGAAGTTTATAGATAAATACCCTTCCATTCCGCAGGAAGTATCCCGCTTGGGGCATATTATCGGAAACCACACCTACAGCCATCAGCAGCCTTTACCGGATCAGCTCACAAAAGGTGAAGATATTATCTCAGAAATAGAGACTACAGACCAATTAATAAAACAATACTGCACGGATAATACCATCTATTTCAGGGCACCCTGGGGAATATGGTCAGCAGCAGTTGCAGCCCATCTGAATGAAAAAATAAACAACGGCTTATTGCATATAGGCCCGGTTAACTGGGATATTGACAGCAATGACTGGGCCTACTGGAGAGATGGCGGAAGTGCGGAGGATTGTGCGCAGGAATGCCTGGATAAGATCGAGGAACTAAAGGGAGGTATCCTGTTAATGCATGACTCTACTGCAGATATAGACCACATAAGAGAAAATAACCACACATTAGAAACCATAAAGATCCTGGTCCCTCAGCTCAAAGCCCTGGGTTATCAATTTGCAGGGCTCGACAAGTTTTCTCTTACCTTCTTAGGCAGGCTGGCCACTACCAGGTTATAAGAATCCCTGATCCACTCATACAGCAGCTTGTCTGAAATACCCGCGCCATGGGTAACTACGGTATTCCAGTGTTTTTTGTTCATATGGTAGCCAGGTGTTACGCCATCATAACGCTCCCGCAGCTCTACGGCATTTTCAGGATCGCACTTCAGGTTCACACTTTCAAATGCATTAATATCCGTTAAAGCAAACAGCTTTCCCATTACCTTATACACCAGGGTATCCGGGCCAAACGGAAATTCTTCTGTTACACCTTTCAGGCTAAGACAATATTCGCGGAACTGTTCAATATGCATGCTACTAATTTACGATTTTAGAGCTGATGGAAAAATATATCCACCCATCAATTAATAGGAAAACCAAAGGTCAAAAATTGTAAATTCAGCGCTTCGATCAAAATCTAAACCTATTACACTTATGAGCAGACAGTTGTGGCTGGCCTTTGCCATCCTCCTTTTATTTCCGGCTTTTGCAAAAGCTATCAATGAAGACTCCCTGTGGGTGTATGAACATTATACCAAGAAAGAAGTGTACATCCCCATGCGGGACGGTAAACGCCTGTTCGCTTCCGTTTATCTTCCGAAAGATAACAGTGAAAAACACCCGGTGCTTATGACCCGCACGCCTTACAGCTGCGCTCCTTATGGAGAGGATAAGTTCAAGCCCTTTTGGCGCAGTTATGTGCTGCAGTATATGAAAGAGGGTTATATTTTCGTAATAGAAGATGTAAGAGGCCGCTGGATGAGTGAAGGCACGTTTATGGATGTACGCCCTTTTAATCCCAACAAAAAAGGTAAAAATGATATTGATGAAGCCAGCGATACCTATGACACCATAGACTGGCTGGTAAAGAACCTTGCAAATAATAACGGTAAGGTAGGTGTGTTCGGCATCTCTTACCCCGGCTTTTATAGTACCATGGCAGCTTTGAGCGGCCACCCCGCCTTAAAGGCGGTGAGCCCGCAGGCGCCGGTAACCGACTGGTTCCAGGGCGATGACTTTCATCATAACGGCGCCTTTTTTGTAATGGACGGGTTCTCTTTTTACACTTCCTTTGGTAAACCGCGCCCCCAGCCCACTACCGTAGGGCCCACCGATTTTGATTATTACACGCATGACAACTATAAATTCTATTTAGAGAGCGGCTCCCTTAAGAACCTGGCCCGCCTGATGGGCGATAGCATTGCTTTCTGGAAAGACCTGTACACACATCCTAACCTGGATGAATGGTGGAAAGCCCGTAATATACGCACCCATCTCAAAAACGTACAGCCGGCCATGTTAGAAGTAGGTGGTGTATTTGATGCAGAAGATTGTTTTGGCGCCTGGAACACTTATAAAACCATTGAAAAACAAAGCGCCGGCACTAACAACCGTATTGTAATGGGGCCCTGGTACCACGGGCAATGGGCATCTAAAGACGGCACGCATTTAGGTAATGTGCGGTTTGACAGCAATACCGCCGAATGGTACCAGCAGCACGTGGAGATCCCCTTCTTTGATTATTACCTGAAAGACAAAGGCGCTGAGCCAAAGATTGCAGAAGCCACCATTTTTTTCACCGGTGAAAATCAATGGAAGCAATTACCGCAATGGCCGCCGGCCGGTATGCAGGCCCAACCCATTTTCCTGCAGGCCAATGGGAAGCTGGCTTTCACCAAACCCGCCGGCGCCAATAGTTTTAGTGAATACGTAAGCGATCCTGCTAAACCAGTGCCTTATACAGCGGATGTACATTTTTCCCGCACCATTAATTACATGACGGACGATCAGCGTTTTGCCGCACGCCGCCCGGATGTGCTGGTATTTAAAACAGATCCTTTAACAGCAGATGTAACCCTGGCCGGCCCGCTGCTGGCAGACCTGGTAATAAGCACCACTGGTACAGATGCGGACCTTGTAGTAAAGCTGATCGATGTATTTCCGGATGATTTTAAATACGAAGAATCAGCAGCAAGCGAACATCGCCGGGTGCCCTCTTCCACCTATCCCATGGGCGGTTACCAGATGCTGGTACGTGGAGAAGTTATGCGGGGCAAGTTCCGCAACAGCTTTGAAAAACCGGAACCTTTTGAACCGGGTAAACCTACTCCGGTAAAATTCAGCATGCCGGATGTAGCGCATACTTTTAAGAAAGGACATAAGATCATGGTGCAGGTGCAAAGCAGCTGGTTCCCGCTGGTAGACCGTAACCCGCAAAAGTTTACAAACATTTACACCTGTGATGATAAAGATTTTCAGAAGGCTACCATCCGTATTTACCATGATGCGGAACATGCCTCCAGCGTGCAGCTGCCGGTGGTGAAATGAATAATTAAGAATGAATAATTAATAGAAAAGCGCTGGTGTAGCCAATAACACCAGCGCTTTTTTCATGTTATGATCACAAGCCGTGTTTTGCCCAATTAAGTATTTCCATATACCCGGTAGGCTGCACATTCAGGTAGCCGGAAAAAGGATAATCCAGGATAATGATCAGGTATATCACAATGCCAATAAAAGCCCCCAGCAGGGCACTCATAAAAATATGCAGCCTGAGGTTCTCTATGTTCAGCATCATAGCAAACACCATTACAATAAAACCGCCGATCAGTAACGGGATCCACATTTCCAGCGGTATGCCGGTACCTGCATCCAGCTGGCGTAAGCTGCGGTGGGTAGCCAGCTCATTTAAGTGACGGAAGATCTCTGCAGAACGGGTGGTTAATGCCGGTGTTTGCGGGTTCATTTGCTCAACAACCCGGAACAGTTCATCAAAGGCTTTTTTACTGCTGGCCGGCGGCGGCTCCAGGCGGGCCATGGCAGGATATTCATCCTGTACTACAGCTTCCATAAATTGCAGGTACACCTGTTTTACCTGGCTGGATTCCAGCGTATCCGGGTAATATTCAATATCGCGGTACAGGCCTTTAGCTACGCTGAACTCCATGTTGGCATGCTGGGCGGCATCATTAAAGCCATCCCACACCAAAAAGACCACAAAGGCCAGTAAAAGGCTGTATAAACCGCCGGCACAGGAAAATATATTGCCGGTAACTTCATTGTGCGATTGCAATATGCGCATACGTACATATTTGCGGAAAAGATAAGTGCTGCCGCCGCCGGTAACAGCAAAGAAAACGATCATGAGTACCAGCAATAAAAGCGGTGGAACGCTTAGCAGGGTATAGGACAATTGCATACGATGGTTAGATTAAGAGGGATAAAATAATTAATGATCAATTTGGCTATTTCGAGACCCGCAATTTACAAAAAAAGGAATACCTGCACTTTTTTTTACCGCCGCACGTTATAGGTACGGAAGCGGTACCGCATGTAGCTATACGGCCACTACCGCAGGCTTATTCATTATTAATTATGCATTATTCATTATCTTACTGCCTATATTTTAAAATTATGATCAGAAAATTCCTATTCCTGGGGGCGCTGGGCCTGGTAAGCTTCCAGGGCTTTGCGCAAACAACCGCAAAGGCAAAACCCAAACCTAAAATGGCAACAGCCGCACCTGCTGCCTTAAAAACCAAACTGGATTCTGTGAGTTATGCTATTGGACAGGATATTGGCAACAGCCTGAAAGCACAGGGCCTGGATAACCTGAATACGGCTATGCTGATAAAGGCTATACAGGATGCCACCAGGAATCAAAAGCCATTATTAACAAAAGAACAATGTGATATGAGTATCAGTGATTATTTACAGAAACTGAAAGGCGAGAAATCAGCCAAGAATAAAGAAGCCGGCGAGCAATTCCTGGCTGCTAATAAAACCAAACCCGGCGTAGTAACCCTGCCCGATGGTTTGCAATACCAGATCTTAAAAGAAGGTACCGGCCCTAAGCCTACGGCTGCTGATAAGGTAAAAACACATTACCACGGCACCCTGATAGACGGTACTGTATTTGACAGCTCTGTGGAAAGAGGACAGCCGGTGAGCTTCCCCGTAGGCGGTGTAATTAAAGGCTGGACAGAAGCCCTCCAGCTGATGCCCGTAGGCTCTAAATGGCGCTTATTCATTCCCGCCGATCTGGCCTATGGCGACCGCCAGGCAGGCCCTAAAATTGGCCCCGGCAGCACGTTGATATTTGATGTAGAGCTGCTGGAGATAGAACAGAATTAATGTGCAGATATGCTAAATGCAAATGTGCAGATGAGTTGAATAACTTATCTGCACATTTTATTTAAGGGTAATGCATTGCATATTAAAAGATCCGCTTCACCCGCTGTTCCAGCAGCATCAGATCTGCCAGTACCATAGCGGTTACGGATTCCAGCACTACGGGTACGCGCAAGGCAATACACAGGTCATGACGGCCTTTTACGCTAAAGGTTTCTACTTCCCCGCTTTTAATATTTAAGGTATGCTGCTCTTTAGGTGTGCTGCTGGTAGGTTTTACCGCTACGCGGAATACCAGGGGATTACCATTGGTAATACCGCCTACTATGCCCCCGGCATGATTGGTGGCCGTTTTGCCGGTAGCATCTAAAATGGGATCATTATGTTCCAGGCCTTTCATGCGGGCAGCGGCAAAGCCGGCGCCAAACTCAATACCTTTAATAGCCGGTATAGAAAAAGCTGCATGTGCAATGCAGGATTCTACAGAGTCAAAAAAGGGCTCACCCAGGCCAATAGGCAGGCCATCCACCACACACTCCACAATACCGCCCACTGAATCTTTGGCGGCAATGGCAGCTTCCAGACCTTCTTCCGGATCAGCATACCCGCCTACTTCTTTTAAAGCAGCTGTTACCGTAATGTTGCTGCCTAAGATCTTTTTAGCAATAACACCGGCCGCTACCAGGTTCAGGGTTAAACGGCCACTGAAATGCCCGCCACCGCGGTAATCTTCAAAACCACCGAATTTCTGCGTAGCTACAAAATCGGCATGGCCCGGGCGGGGAAACTCGCGCAGCTTTTCATAATCTGCGCTGCGGGTATTATTGTTCTCAAATAAAATGGTAATGGGTGCGCCGGTAGTGCGGTCATTGAACACACCGGATTTAATGAATGGCAGGTCTTCCTCTTTCCGTGGTGTAGTGCCCCGGGCGCCGCCTTTGCGCCGCTCCAGGTCCGGCAAAAAATCTTCCTGTTGTAAGGGAATACCTGCCGGTACTCCATCAATATTTACGCCCACACTGGCGCCATGTGATTCGCCAAAAACATTTACCCGGAATATTCGTCCAAAACCATTCATTACAATCTGATTTATAAGCGTAGAAAATAAAGACAATCCAATTCACCAGCTATATGCCCCAGTCAACGCCCCTTAATTATTAATTTTTAATTTTTAATTCTTCATTCCTCACAGAGGCGCCGATCTTCTGCAAATGTTCAAAAAATTCAGGATAGGATTTGTTAATCGCTTCTGCATTTTCAATGCTTACCGGTTTATCGGCTGTTAAAGCAGCTACCGCACAGGCCATAGCAATACGGTGATCGTTATGGGAATGTACGTGCGCACCTTTAATACCGGTACCGCCATACACCAGCATATCATCGCCCTGCAGGTCAATACGGATGCCCATTTTGCCAAACTCCTGCTGCAGGGTTATACCACGGTCGCTTTCTTTATGCGCTAAACGGCTTACGCCTTTTATTTTCGTAGTGCCCTTACAGTTAGCAGCCAAAGCTACCAGCGGCGGAAACAGGTCCGGGCAATCTGTGGCATCAAATTCAAATGCTTCCAGCTTACCTTTTTCTACTATGATGGTAAAAACACCTGGCAGCATGTGTGCGCCTGCTTTTTCCAGCGCTTCCAGGATGGCTTTATCTGATTGTGCAGACTGTGTGTTCAGGTGGTGTACTTCTGCCTTACCGGCTACTGCTGCGGCTACCAGCAAAAAGGCGGCGCCGCTCCAATCCCCCTCTACGGTATATTCACCGGCGCGGTAAGCTTGTTTCTTTCCAAAATGAAAAGTTTCAAAGTTGTGCTGCTCCACCTTTACACCAAACTGCTCCATCAGCTGCAGCGTAAGTGCAATGTAAGGTTTGCTTTTCAGGTCTGTTACAGTAATGGTGGCATCTTCTGCTACTGCGCCAAAGGCCATTAACAGGCCGGTGAGGAACTGTGAGCTGAGTGAGCCATCGATCGTAATATCCTTGGGCTGTAAGGGGCCTTTGATGTGTAAAGGCAGCTTACCCTGGCGGGTGCTGCATTCCACGCCCAGCTGTGGCAGCACGGCTTCAAAGAAGTCCATAGGCCGCGTGGTGAGGCTGCCATGCCCTTCAATGGTAATGGCAATATCTGCCAGCGCTGCAATGGGTGTGAACATGCGGATGCCTAAACCGGATTCCCCGCAGTTAATGCTATCATAAAAAGGTTTTACGCCATTGCTGGTGATCTCTATATCTTCTGCTTCGCGCTTTATTTTGGCGCCCAGGTTTTCGGCTACTTCCAGTGCTGCCAGGCAATCATTGCTTAAGCCGGGGTTATGGATAACCGTTTTCCCCTTGCTTAGCAAAGCCGCTGCCACAGCGCGCTGCATAGCGCTTTTTGACGGGTTGGCAGTAACGGTGCCTTTTATTTCACCTGGTGATACGATGACTTGCATATTTTTCCTTTTTGATGGCGGAAGCAACAGCGGCTGCTTCCTGTTTACAGTTCTTGCAACAATTGTTTCAGCTGCTCAATAGGTACCGGTTTTGTTACGGCTTTGCCAAGGGATTCCAGCAGCACAAAGTGGATCACATCTTTCTCGCGTTTTTTATCCAGCTTAAAAATGTCAAATACTTTATCCTTGTCGGAGGTAAGCGTTACCGGCAGCTGGTAGTCGTTCACTAAGCGCATCAGGCGGTTGGTTTCCTCTGCCGGCAGGCCGCTCAGCTTTTCCGATATTTTGGCAGCAGCTATCATTCCAATAGCTACTGCTTTTCCATGAGCTATGTTCTCAATCTTTTCCACGGCATGCCCCAGCGTATGGCCGAAGTTAAGGAAGCGGCGTATCCCTGTTTCAAACTCATCTTCCTGCACCACTTTGGTTTTCAGCTCCACAGAACGTTCTACCAGGTGTTCAAGAATATCCACATTACGCTCTAAGGCTTTATCACGGTTCTCTTCCAGGAAGTTGAACAGGTCTGCATCCAGTATGCAGGCATACTTAATGATCTCTGCAAAACCGTTATGCCACTCCTCATCCGGCATGGTGGCCGGCAAAGTGTAATCAAACAAAATGAATTGCGGCTGGTTAATAGTGCCCAGCAGGTTCTTGTGATGGCCATGGCTAATGCCATTCTTACCACCCAAAGAAGCATCTACCTGCGCTAACAGCGTAGAGGGCACAAAACCAAACGGAATACCCCGCATGTAAATGCTGGCGGCAAAACCGGTAAGGTCAGTGAGCATTCCCCCGCCAATACCTACCAGCATAGTTTTGCGATCGGCTTCCAGCTCTATAAGCCCGTTCACGATCTGCTGCACTACCTCCATGCTTTTGTTCTCTTCCCCATCGGGTATCACCAGCTTTTTCCAGCCGGGTAACCGTTGTCCATGAAATTGATCTACGTTTTCGTCCATCACCAAAATGGTCCTGGACATATCCACATAATTACCCAGTTGTGTAAGTTGCTCACCCAGGTAATAGGTGGTAGTGCTTTGCTGGAATTGGTATTTGAGTGTTTTCATATGTTTGGTTGAGTGGAAAGCAGAAAGCCAAAAGCAGAAAGCTGATCGCATTATGCTTTAAGCTTTATGCTTTAAGCTTTGCGCTTTACGCCTTGTGATCGTCATTCATTACACGGTTCTGACGGTTAATGGATTCCAGGTGCACGGCATCAAAGTATTTCAGGATGAAATCTTTGGTAAGGCCCAGCTTATCTCCCTTTTTGATGCTGCGGTCCAGGATCTCATTCCAGCGGTTGGTTTGCAGGATGGTGATGTTGTTCTCTTTCTTGTACATCCCTATTTTCTCTGCTACCTTCATACGGTTGCCTAACAGCAGCATGATCTCATCATCTATCTGGTTGATCTGCGCACGCAGTTTTTCCAGGGCGGTATTGAAATCCTTCTGGTCAGTACGCTCATGACGCCATACAATACCATCCAGTATTTCAGCCAGTCTTTCCGGTGTTACCTGCTGTTTGGCATCGCTCCATGCATTATCAGGATCCACGTGTGTTTCCAGCATCAGGCCATCGTAATCCAGGTCCACTGCTTCCTGCGCAATTTCCTGCAGAATATCGCGGCGGCCGCCAATGTGGCTGGGATCACAGATCATGGGCAAACCGGGCATACGGCGTTTCAGCTCAATAGGCAGGTGCCACATGGGTGCATTACGGTATTCAGTATTGCCATAGCTGGAGAATCCACGGTGTATTAAACCCACTTTGGTAATACCTGCTTTCTGGATACGTTCTACTGCACCAATCCACAGCTCCAGGTCAGGGTTAATGGGATTTTTGATCAACACTGTAGTATCCACGCCTTTCAGGGCATCCGCTACTTCCTGCACAGAGAAAGGATTTACAGTAGTACGGGCGCCTACCCACAGAATGTCTACCCCGAAATGCAGCGCATCTTCCACCTGTTTACCGGTAGCTACTTCTATAGCAACCGGCATGCCGGTTAGTTCCTTGGCTTTTTGTAACCAGGGCAAACCCTTGGTGCCAATACCTTCAAAAGAACCGGGACGGGTACGCGGTTTCCAGATACCGGCGCGTAATACATCTACTTTACCGGTTTTAGCCAGCGCCAACGCAGTGGCCAGCGTTTGTTCTTCTGTTTCTGCGCTGCAGGGCCCTGAAATGATCAACGGCTTTTTGTCAGATGACGGGTCAGCGAATTTCGTTTTTGCTAAGATCTGTTCCATGTGTGTGTTTTTGGCTAAACGCTGAAGGCTTAATGCTGAACGCTGTTTGTGTTATTTGCCAAGCCTTTGCGCTTACGGATTTTTTAATTTTTGTTTATGTTAGTGCCACTTGCTTTTGCGTGAAGCGTTCAGCATGCAGCGTTTTGCTTATTTTAAAATCTTCCTGATCTTATTTGATTTCTGGATCAGCTTATAAAAGGCATCGTAATCTTCTTCTTCCAGCAGCTGTTTCATTTGCTGCAGCTGGTGAATATGTTCATCCAGCACATCCAGCACATTATTACGGTTATGTTTGAAGATGGGCACCCACATATCCGGTGAGCTTTTTGCCAAACGTACGGTTGATTCAAAACCACCGCTGGCCAGCTCAAATATGCGCCCCTGCTCTTTTTCCTTCTTTAACACCGTAAGCGCCAAAGCAAAGGATGTGATGTGAGAGATATGGGATACATAGGCCGTATGCAGGTCATGCTCCTCAGCATTCATATACACCAGGCGCATTTGTAAAGCATCTACCAGCGCTTCTATTATTTCCAGCGCATCTTCATCGCTGTTCTTTACATCACATAACACCATAGTGCGGTTAGTGAACAAATTAGGTATAGCTGCTTCCGGCCCTGAATACTCCGTGCCGGCCATGGGATGGGCCGCTACAAAACGACCTCTGTTGGGATGACCGGCAACGAGCTCTAAGATTTTTTTCTTGGTAGATCCCACATCCATGATCACATGTTGTGGCTTTACTTTATCCAGCATGGCGGGCAGCAGCTGCATTAATGCATCTACCGGTATGGCCAGTATAATTAACTGCGCCTGCTCCATAGCTTCTTCCAGGGTGGCCGCTGCATCAATAAGCTTTAAGTCCAGCGCTTTTTTTATGTTCTGCTCCTGCTGGTCCACGCCAATTACCCGGCTGGCCATACCTTTCTCCTTCAGGCTAATTGCCAGTGACCCTCCGATTAATCCTACACCTATTATAGCTACGACCATGTTTTACTTTTTTACTTTTTCTTTGATCCGGTCAATGGCTTCCTGGAACACGGCTTCGTCTTTGCAAAGGCTTACGCGGATGTAATTGTTGCCGTTACTGCCAAAGATGCCGCCGGGAGTGATGAATACGTGTGCCTTTTGCAGTATTTCATCTGTAATGGTATAACCGTCTTTTACACCAGCCGGTATCTTAGCCCATACAAACAGGCCTACCTGTTTGGTATCAAAAGTGCAGCCCAGCAGCTCCAGCAGCTCAAATACTTTTTTGCGGCGGCCCCGGTAAATAGTGTTCAGCTCATTATACCAGTCCTGCCCCAGCTCCAGCGCCTTCACAGCAGCCATTTGCACGGGCTGGAACATACCGGAATCCATATTACTTTTAAAACGCAGCACTTCATTGATCCAGGCGGCTTTACCTACCAGCATGCCTACACGCCAGCCGGCCATGTTGGATGATTTGCTGAGTGAGTTCAGCTCCAGCACCACATCCCTGGCACCTTCTACCTGCAGCAGGCTTTCCGGTTTATCGTTCAGGATAAAGCTGTACGGGTTATCATGGCAAATGAGGATGTTATGCTTTTTCGCAAACGCTATTAATGCTTTTGCAAAGTTCGTATTAGTAACTGCGCCGGTAGGCATATGCGGGTAGTTCACCCACATCAGCTTTACCTTGCTCAGGTCTTTTTTGGATAAGGCATCCAGGTCAGGCAGCCAGTTATTTTTTTCTTCAAGGTCATAATCCACCACGGTAGCGCCACTCAGCTGCACAGCAGAACGGTAGGTGGGGTAGCCGGGGTTAGGCACCAGGGCTTCGTCCCCTTCCTGCAGGTAGGTCATGCAAATGTGCATGATACCTTCTTTGGAACCTATCAGCGGCAGCACCTCGGTATCTGCATCCAGGCTTACGCCGTAAAACCGGTTATACCAGTCAGCCATAGCTGCGCGCAGGGCAGGTATGCCTTTGTAACCCTGGTAAGCATGGGTATTGGGCTTTTGCGCATACTCATTCAGCGCAGCAATTACAGAAGCATGCGGCGGCAGATCCGGGCTGCCAATGCCCAGGTTAATAACGCTGGCGCCGGCCTTGTTCATCTCGTCTATTTCGCGCAGCTTTTTTGAAAAGTAATACTCTTCTGTATGCTGTAATCTTTTGGCTACCTGTATGTTCATAAATTAATGCGTTATTCCTTTTTTATAAACACCTAATACCTTCAGGTGTTCGGTTAATGGCGTAATGTGTTCCAGGCCTTCGTTAAAGAGCTCCAGGCTTTCAAATTCCATATCCGCGTGAAAGTAGTAGGTCCACTCTTTGGCCGGTATAGGAAAAGACTGCAACTTGGACAGGTTAATGCCGGCATCTGCAATTTTAGTAAGCACCCTGGCCAGGCTTCCCCTGTCATGGGAGGTTTGGAAGTATACCGATGCTTTATTGGCATCCGGCGCCGGCGCGGTGCCATTGCGGGAAATAGCCAGGAAACGGGTATAGTTATTTTTAGCAGTATGAATGTTGGGAGCAATAATGTCCAGCCCAAACAGGTCGGCAGCCAGCTTACCTGCAATGGCAGCGGTGCTTTTCAGCTTTTTCTGTGCTACATGTTTGGCGCTGAGGGCTGTATCTTCTGTTTCTACCAGCTTAATGTGCGGGTACTTTTCCAGGAAATCCATGCATTGCAGCAATGCCATAGGGTGGGAATGTACTTCGCGTATATCCTCCAGCGTTTGGCCAGGCAATACCATCAGCTGTTGTTTGATCTGCAGGTATACTTCACCGTTAATGTGCAGGCCGGAGTTCTTCAGCAGGCTGTAATTGGGTAAAATACTGCCTGCAATAGAGTTCTCAATGGCCATTACACCGGCATCAACCCCGGGTTGTTGTTTTACTTTTCTTACCAGCTCCGCAAAGGAAGCGCAGCACTCCACCGTTGTTTGTTTACCGTAATAACTCTGTGCCGCTATCTGGTGAAAAGATCCTTCAAAACCCTGTATTGCTATATTCATCGCTGTATAATTGCTGTTGTTATGTTGTTTTATATATGGCCATAAAAAAGGGCCCCGGAGGAGCCGGGACCCTTTTTTTGTAACTGGTTTATATTTTTTTAGTTATTACAAAAGAGTCCCGGCCTTCTCCACGTAAAAGAAGAAAAAGAAAAAGTAGTAAAAGTAAAAACCGGAACGACGCTGTAACATTGCTATTATTTTAAATAAGAAAGGCCTCCATTTTCAGGAGGCCCTTTTGCTAGTTTCTTTTATATTTTGATACTTACAAACGACCTCCTATTTCCGGAACCAGAAATAATAAAAACCATAAAAGTATCCAAAGGTCGCAGTGCGTATCATATTGTATGATTGTTTGCCCGACAAAAATACACCGTGCTTTTTATTATCCAAGCACCGGTACTAAAAATTACATTTTATTCAATAAAAGAGAGCAAAAGGCAGTTTTCATTCAAAAAAACAAGCAGAAAAGGTCATGGTTTAGGAGGAAATAGCTTTTATAAGTGCGTAGAAAACAGATAGTTGTATTAGCAATTATTTTTGAATAGTCCATAGTCGATGGTCCATAGTCCATTGCCTACTGCAAGTAGGTAGGTCGTAAATGGAAAGGCAGGTTTCCAGCTGCCTTATTCTGTAATACTTAAATTAAATTGTGCTACGGCTATGGACTATGAGCCATCGACCATTGCCTACTACATGGAGGCTGTTAGTAAATGGGAAGGCATGCTTTCCAGCTGCCGGCCCTATTACGTAGTAGTTACAATGCGCCAATGCTATCGACCCGGACCAGGGCGCCGTACCAAATAAAAAAGCAGGCCTCCATCCGCCTGCCATATCCGGTATAACCTATAAATGCGCTACAGTCCATGGACTATGGACCATCGACCATGGACTGTAGACCAATGGTCTACAAAAAAAAACCGTCCCGCGATTAGCGGAACGGCTTTTTTATAGAAACCTTTTTTGCTTACTTAATTATTTCATTTTGCTAGTGTCAGCAGCAACTGAATCAACAGCTTGTTTAGCTGAGTCAGCAACAGCGTTAACAGCAGAATCAGCAGAAGCAGCAGTAGAATCGATAGATTCAGTTGCAGCGTTTGCAGTAGAATCAGCAGTTTCAGAACCAGTACCGGAACCGCAAGCTGTTACAAATAAACCGAAAGCCAGTGCTAAGAAGCTAATTTTCAGAATGTTTTTCATCGTACAATGATTTTAAGGTTTTGGAAATATTTCTTCTTTATACCCGGTTTGGAAAAAGGTAACCCATCTTTTAAGAAAAATTTTTTTTGCTACTTTGGGTTACCAAAAGCACATAATAGTATTAAATAAGTGAGTGACCATCTAAACATAACAAGGGACAGAGAATTACTGCAAGGATTGGCCCGTAGTGACGATAAATCGCTGGAAATCATTTATTTGGAGAATTTTCCGGTGATCCTGAGAATGGTGCAGCAGAATAACGGGTCGGACGATGACGCCAAAGATCTTTTCCAGGAGGCAATGATCATATTATATGAAAAGGTGCAGCAGGGCGATTTTGACCTGTACAGCAAACTAAAAACCTTTTTATATGCCGTATGCCGGCGCCTGTGGCTGAAAAAATTACAGGGTAATACCTGGGTCGGGCTTTCCGACAACCTGGAGGAAACCCTGCCGCTGGAAGAGACCATGGAGGAACATGAAAAAAGGGACGAGCAGTTCCGCATCATGCAAAGATCCATGGGTAACCTGGGAGAGCCCTGCAAAACCTTGTTAGCTGATTACTACCTGCATAAACGATCCATGCAGGACATTGCAGAAAAATTTGGCTATACCAACGCGGAAAACGCCAAGAACCAGAAGTATAAATGCCTCATGCGGCTTAAAAAGCTGTTCTTTGATCAATATAACGATACCAAGTAACCAATTAATACTACCTCTAAAATTATAAAGGAGCGGTGATGAAAGATCAGATACAATTATTACAGGAAATAGAAAGCTACCTGGAAGGACAGCTCAGCGATGCCGAAAGGGCATCTTTTGAGGCACGCCGCCAGGCCGATCCTGTGCTGAACGCACAGGTAGAGGAACAGCAGCTATTCCTGCAAACTTTACAACAATACGGCCGCCGCACAGAGCTGCAGCAGCAAATGGACCGTATCCACAAACATATAGCCACCCCACAGCCTGCTAACGTAGTGCCTATACGTAAAAGCACCTCATACCCGCGCAGGCGTATGATCACCAACCTGGCCGCAGCAGCCTGTATAGCGCTGGTAACCTCCCTGAGCACCATTGCCATTATGCAAAGAGCCGCCAAACAAAAAACTACCGCCCAGTATGAGGATGTAAGAAGGGTGCTGAATAATATTCAACGCTCCCAGAATGCGCTGATCAATAATATGAACAGCACCAGCAAAAAGGCACCGGCTAACCCGGGCACTTACGGCGGTACCGGTTTTGCCATCTCTACCAACGGTTATATTATTACCAACTACCACGTAGTACAGGGCGCCGATTCATTATATGTACAGAACAACAAAGGCGAGGCTTATAAAGCCACCAGCATTTTTGAAGATATATCCAGCGACCTGGCCATTCTTAAAATAGCCGACAGCACTTTTAAGAGCCAGCCCCTGCCCTACCAGCTGAAACCGCAGCCGGTGAACCTGGGTGAAGAAGTATTTACCATGGGCTACCCACGGGATGAAATTGTATATGGTAAAGGTTACATCAGCGCACAAACAGGTTTTAACGGGGATACGGTAGCCTACCAGGTATCCATCCCGGTGAATCCCGGTAACAGCGGCGCCCCGCTGATGGATAGCGAAGGCAATATAGTAGGTATTATTACCGGCAAACAAACTACCTCAGACGGAATTGCCTTTGCAGTGAAATCAGCCCACCTGAAACGCCTGCTGGATGAAATGCCAAAGGAAAAGCTGCCCCGCCGGGAATGGACCCGCAAAAGCGCTCACCTGGAAAGCATGAGCCGTATAGACCAGATCAAGAAGCTGGAAGATTTTGTGTATATGGTGAAGGTGTATAATTGATGTGCAGATGTGCAAAAATGCAGATGTGCAGATGTGCAGATGAGTTAAATAAGTGATCAAATTAATAATTGGCCTTAGATTTAAATACAAAGGCTACACTCATAAAACAGTGTAGCCTTTTTCTATTAAAATATTTCTTCCATTATCTGCACATCTGCATATTTGCACATCTGCACATCATTTCTTCCATCCCCTATACTTATCCGTGATCCAGTAGATCAGGTCTTCCTGGCGCATCATACGCATGGCATCATAACCGGGGTAATTATCGTGCATGAAATGTTGCAGGGAATCGCCTTTAAGGCCGGTGACCTGGCTAACCAGCAGCGGTGTATAACGGGAATCTATATACTTTTCTTCCTCTGCTTTTGCATATATTTCCTTGAACTTTCTTTTTTGTTTTTCCTTACGGGAATAACGGGTAAAGGGACTAAAGGTAAGCCCAAAACCTTGCGGGGTATTACCGCCAGCCAGGGGTTTATTTGCTTTATCCAGTATAAACCCGTATTGCTCGCGGCGGGCTATGGAATCCGCCTGGTAAGGTGTGTATTTGGCGGTTACTTCTACGCTGCGCAACATCTTGTTCTCTACCTCCAGCTGTATATTCTGGGTAACCGTAGCGTTAGTAGATGCTTCTACCACCAAACTATCTGTTCTGTAACCAATAAAAGTAAAAAGGATCAGGTCATGGGGTTTAACGTTTATGCGGTAAAAGCCGCCCTGGTCTGTAGTAGCTCTTTTGCCCGTGGTTTTGTTGATAATGGAGGCATAAGGTAATACCAGGTTGTTATCCTTATCCGTTAACTGACCGGTAAGGGTGATCTGGGACTGGGCCTGTACCTGCTGCACCGCCAGCAGCATAACACTACAAAGTAATAATGCGCTGAGGTATTTGGTTGTATACATAATTTATTGGTTTCAGAAAGGTCATATTAAGAGGCAAGTATATGCTAAACAAAGTAAGTAACAAGTTGTTAAAAAAAATAAAAAATCCTCCCGGGTACAGGAGGATTTTTTATTGACCGGGAGAATAAATCCCTTAAATAAGGCCGGTACTAGCGTAACAGGTCTATCACTTCTTCACGGGTTTTACCCAGCTTCTTCTGCAGGTTGCCTATTAAGCGGTCTTCCTGGCCTTCTTCATATAACAGGTCATCGTCTGTAAGATCTGCATATTGCTGTTTTAAACGGCCTTTAATATCATTCCATGTTCCTTTGATCTGTAACGTATCCATAACATTCTGATTTATGTGAACAATTAGGTTATACAGGGAATGAAAATCCAAAGACTATGCCAGCCGTACCTGGATGCGGGTAGTAAAGGTTTGCTCCCCGCCCGGCGGCAGCTGCTGCAAATGCATGCCATTATTAAAGGTATTGGGTGGAGCACTGAGATTTTCTATGGCAATACTGCGGCGGTGCGGCGGTATGTATACCTGCAGAACAGGGTAATTAGGATCCGGGTAAAAGTCAATGGCTATGCGCCGCTGCGGATCAAATAAGGTACATAACGGGCCGGGTTGTGTGAAATGCAGCAGAAAGGAATTATCCAGCTGCACATCTTTCAGCAGTTGAGGCTGCAAATAATCTTTACAGGGCAATAATTGACCGGTGGGCACCAGCTGCTCATTAAATTCCACTATTTGTTGCGATGCAAACTGTAGCTCCAATGCATCTACCGGGGTGCCTGTAGTAAAATAAGGATGCCAGCCGTCCATAACAGGTATGGCCGTGCCTGCATGATTAATGAGTGTAGTGCCAATGGATAAAGTGTAGTTAGGCTGCAGGCTGTACCGCACCCGGCAGTCATATGCAAAGGGATAACCGGTATCCGTGCCTTTATAGCTATACTGCAGTACCAGCGCGGCTTCCCGCTCATTGGTAATAGTTTCCAATACGGTAAACGCCGCATCATATAACAAACCATGAATGGCGTGGCCGGAAGGCGCTAAGCGGCTGAGCTGGTAAGCCTGATCCTGCCATTTGTATTGCCCGTATGGAATGCGGCAGGCATAAGGGCTGAGCTTTACGCCTTTGAAACTTTTGGTAAGCTGTTGCTGCTGCTCTTCCAGGTTTTTATAATTATCTATTATGTTCAGGGGCTGCCCGTTATGCGGAATGGTAAAGGCATGCAGGGCGGCGCCCAGGGAAGGTATTATTTCTACCTGTGTATTATTCCCGGTATCCTGCAGGGCAAAAATGTCAAAACCATTTTGCTGAAAAGTGTGAATATGAAATGCCATGTAATTCAAAATGTAGCCGAATTTACCCAAACTGGTACATATCTTTATATATTGTTAAAAATTTGCTGAGTCTATGTCCGAAACAAAACCTGAAGTTTGGTTACGCGGCCCGGTAGAAGGGGTACCGGCGTTATTACAACCGGTAGCGCATGCTTTGTTACAGGCGCAGGAAGAGATACATGTGTTATTACAGGATTTCCCTGCTGATAAGCTGTGGGAGCGGCCTGCGGGTGTGGCATCTGCAGGTTTTCACCTGCAGCACCTTACCGGCGTGCTGGACCGCCTGTTTACCTACGCCAACGGGCAAACGCTTTCCAAACAACAGCTGCAATACTTAATAGTAGAAGGCGCTGCCAATGAAAATATAACAGCCGCACATTTACTGCATGCATTTGATATGCAGGTAACCCATGTGCTCAGCATCTTAAAAAATACAGATGAAAAAACTTTAACGGAAGCAAGAACGGTTGGGCGCAGCCAGCTGCCCTCTACCCTGCTGGGCTTAATGTTCCATGCGGCAGAGCATACTATGCGGCATACCGGTCAGCTGCTGGTAACGGTAAGGGTTATACTATCATAAATAAACAGGTTCGCCCAGCGCGGGTATTAACATGGCTGCTGCAAGCCCGTTGACCTGAGCCGCCTGCTGCAGGTGCTGCACCGGGTAATACAAGGGTTCATCAGACAGGTCAAAGGTGCCATAGTGCATGGGAATAAGCCGTGCAGCCTGCAGGTCTTTAAAAGCCTGTAAGGCATCTGTTGGGGATTGATGATTTACATGCATGAACCATTCCGGCTCATAAGCGCCAATGCCTAATAACGCATAACTGAATGGGCCAAAGGTTTGCGAAGCCAGCTTGTAATGCCCGTTATAACCACTATCCCCGCCAAAGTAAATACTGGCTTGCCCACTCCTGATCACAAAGCCACCCCATAAACGTTTGTTGGTATCAAATGCGCCCCGCTTAGCCCAGTGCCGGGTAGGTACAAAATATACAGCCGGGCAGCTTTCATTGGTCTGGTATTGCTGGTACCAGCCGGCGGTTTGCATACGTACATTTTGCCCCCATGCTTTTAGCAAGGTATCCATATGTAAACCGGTAAGCACCTGTATTTGCGGGTTATTGGCGAATACTGTTCCCAAACTTTGTTTATCACAATGGTCCCTGTGGTCATGGGACAAAAGCAGGTAATGAATACCTTTTAACAGCTGCGGATCAAGCGGGAAGAGAGACACCCGTTTGTTGAACAGAATGTTGCCAAAAACCGGATCTGTAAGAAAAACAGTTTTATGTAAACGGATGTAGAACGTGCAATGCCCTAGCCATACTATGCAATCCTGCTCATTATTGAGCCAGGAAAGATCCGTGCTGATATTGGGTTGGTAGCGGGTACGTTTCTCCTGCTTAAAAGGATTTTTTTGCAGCTGCCATTTAAGCACTTCCCACAGCGTTGTTATGTAGGGGTGCTCTATGTTACGGAACCTGCCGCGATCATCTACCGGCGTGCCCTGCCAGTCTGGCGAGGGCGGTATTGTATTTAAAAGCGGGTTGCTCAGGTAAGGCATGTTACTAAAATTACTGCATTCCCTGCAGCCATTCCGCATAAATTTCCTGGTACTGTGCCTGGCCTGCATCCGGCTCTACGGTTGCAATACATTCCATTCCTTTAAACGCATCTTTCAGGGAATAACAACCTGCGCCTACACCGGCTGCACGGGCAGCACCCTGCGCGCCATCTGTATTATACAGCTCTATTACTACGTTTAATGTGTTGGCAAATACCTGGCGGAACAAAGGGCTCAGGAACATATTGGCATGGCCGGCCCTTACCCGCTGAATGTTCATTTGCATCTGCGTCATAATATCAACTCCATAACGCAGCGCAAACACAATACCTTCCTGTGCGGCACGCAGCAGGTGCTCTTTATGGTGAATATTAAACTGCAGGTTCTTAACAGACGCACCGCTATCAGCATTGGCCAGGATACGTTCTGCACCATTACCAAAAGGATAGATACGCAAGCCGTCTGCACCTACAGGGGCTTTGCCGGCCAGGATATTCATCTCGTTATACGGCAGGTTGCCGGTCATGCTTCTGAGCCAGCTGTTTAAAATGCCGGTACCGTTCAGGCACATGAGCACGCCATTACGTATATCCGTTTCCGTATTATTCACATGCACAAAAGTATTCACACGGCTTTGCTCATCATACGCGATCTGGTCATGCACCGCGTACACTACACCGGATGTACCGGCCGTGGTAGCGGCTTCCCCGGGTTGTAACACATTCAGGGAAAATGCATTGTTGGGCTGATCTCCGGCGCGGTAAGTAACGGGTATGCCGGGCGCCAGACCCAGTAATCTGGCTGCTGCTTCCGTAAGCTTGCCCTGCAAACCAAACGTGGGTACAATTTTGGACAACAGGGAGCGGTCTATTTTATAATAGTCCAGCAGTGACTGTGCTATACCATTCCCGGCAAAATCCCAGAAAATACCTTCTGAAAGTCCGGATACGGTGGTACAGGCTTCACCGGTGAGGCGCATAGCTATGAAATCACCGGGCAGCATGATCTTGTGAATACGCTCATACAGCTCAGGCTCGTTTTCCTGCACCCAGTGCAGCTTGGAGGCCGTGAAGTTACCGGGTGAGTTCAGCAGATGTTCCAGGCAATACTCCTGCCCCAGCTGTGCAAATGCTTTGTTACCAATATTCACAGCACGGCTGTCGCACCAGATAATGGAAGGGCGCAGTACCTGCTGTTCTTTATCCACACATACCAAACCATGCATCTGGTAAGCAATACCAATACCGGCTACGGTATGGCCATCAAACGGCTGCTGCTTTTGCAGCAAATGGGTAGCATGCTGCACCTCCTGCCACCAGCGTTCGGGGTCCTGCTCGGCCCAACCGGCCTGTGGCGCCTGCATAGGCATTTCCTGCGCCGGGCTGGTGGCGGTAGCTACACAAACACCGCTGTCAGCATCCAGCAAAGCGGCTTTTACAGAAGAGGAACCTATATCGTAACCAAGTAAATACATGCGTGAGAATTAAGAAGTATGAAGAAAGAAGTAGGATGTATGAAACAGCGCGGCGGCCAGATCTTACATCCTACTTGCTAATATCAGTTTATAATAACTATTACCAGAATACGGTGTATAAGGCGGCCAGGATACCACATACCAGGATAGCGCCTACAGCAAATGTACCGGATGTTTTGAACATGGAACCATCTACTTCCAACCCTTTCGGATTGTTCTTGCTCTTAGGATCCAGTAAGGTCATTACCACCATAATGGCCACGATCACTACAAAGATCCAGCCCATACGATCCAGGAAAGGCATTGCCGGCATGGTGAATTTAATAACGATAGATAAGGGAATGGACAACAACGCACCGGTTAATGCCGCGGCTGAAGTAGTCCGCTTCCAGAAGAAGCCCAGTATGAAGATGGCAAATACACCTGGTGAAATGAATCCGGTATACTCCTGGATATACTGGAAGCCCTGATCCAGGTTGCTGAGCTGCGGCGCTACCACCACGCCAATAATGCAGGCTACGATGATGGCTATACGCCCTACATTCACCAGCTGCTGCTCCGTTGCATCTTTTTTGAAATAATGACGATAAATATCCAGCGTAAAAATGGTGCTGATACTATTGGCCTTACCAGCCAGGGAAGCCACAATAGCAGCAGTTAAGGCGGCAAATGATAAACCTTTCAAACCTACGGGCAGCAAATTCAATAATACGGGATAGGCATGGTCCGGTTTAATAACGCCGGTTGCATCTGTCATTTCTGACTGGAACACACCGTTCTTATATAACACGTAAGCTGCAATACCGGGCAGCACTACGATCACGGGCATTAATAATTTCAGGAAAGCGGCAAACAGGATGCCTCCGCGGGCGGTTTTCAGATCCGCACCCAATGCGCGCTGTGTAATGTATTGGTTACAGCCCCAGTAGTTCAGGTTCACGATCCACATACCACCGATCAATACGGCAATACCGGGCAATTCATTATAGTGCGGGTTAGATTTGTCGAAGATCATGTGAAAATGTTCGGGCGCCAGCTTACGCAGCATGCCTACACCAGCCATCACCCCACTGCCGCCAAAATGGTCAGCTACCAGGTTCAGCGCCAGGTAAGTAGTGGCCAGGCCTCCCAGGATCAGGAAAAATACCTGGATCACATCCGTATCCCCGATCACCTTCATACCGCCCAGTGTAATGAACACGGCAAAAATGGCGAGGCCCCAAACGCAGGTGGTGAAGCTGAAACCGGAAATGGTTTGCACTGCCAGCGCGCCCAGGTACAGGATGGATGTAAGGTTCACGAAGATGTACAGCAAGAGCCAGAACACCGCCATTACGGTAGCCACCCGGTTATCATACCGCTGGGAAAGGAATTGCGGCATGGTGTAGATCTTATTTTTAAGATACACCGGTATAAAAAAGATGGCAACGATCACCAGTGTGGCGGCGGCCATCCATTCATAGGTAGATATTGCGAGGCCCATGGCAAAACCGGAGCCGGACATACCAATAAATTGTTCTGCGGAAATATTAGACGCGATCAATGATGCACCAATGGCCCACCAGGTCAGTGATCCCTCTGCCAGGAAGAAATCTTTTGTATCAGCGGTGCTCTTCTTTTTCTTTCTATAGATATAAAATCCATAACCGGCTACGATAAAAAAGTACACCAGGAACACGGCGTAATCGAGGAACTGTAAACTCTTTTGCATAAATGGTTTAACGTGGTAATTGAATAATTCTTATCCATATACCGGGTTGGTGATCGATAAAAAAGCGGATGAATATAGGAAAGAAAGCTGAAAGCGCAAAGCATAAAGCTGAAAGCTTGGAAATTGATACGTATTGCCTGAATGCTGAGATGATTTGAGTACCCCTTTGCTTTGCGCTTTCTGCTTTCAGCTTTCTGCTCCCTCTATCATCATTTGCGCCAGCTGCTGTGCTACCTCGCTGCCAATAGCTACTCCCATACCGCCCATGCGTACGCCCAGGAAAACGCGGCTGCTAAAGGGTTTAAGCAGGGGTTGCTTGCTGGCGCCAAAGGCCATGATACCGGTCCAGCGGCCGGCAATAGTAAAGGAGCGGCCCGGGAGGATAATGGTGCGCAGCTTTTCTTCCAGCACCTGTTGTATATGATCATTCAGCTCAAAGGCCGTGGTAGTTTCCCCGGTAAGGTCCAGGTTGCGGCCGCCGCCAAATAATACCCGGCCTTCCAGCTCGCGGAAATAAAAATATCCCTCATCCATATGAAAAATACCTTTAAAGGGCAGGCCGGGAACCGGGTCTGTAATAAGCACCTGCCCACGGCCGGGCTGCAGGTCCAACTGGGGCAGCAGGGCCTGGGTAAAGGCATTGGTGCAAATGGCGAGCTTGCCGGTATGGAACACAATTTCTTCCTGTGGGTTGGTCTGCTGCGTTATAACGTGAACGCCTGTGGGTGTTTCTTCCATACGCACTGCGGTGCAGCCGGTTTTTATCTCCACCCCTTTGGCAATAGCCAGGTCTATAAGGGTGCGCATCATATGGCCGGTATGCAGCTCCCCTTCATAATTGTTTTGTACCAATGCTTGTGTAAAGCTGCTATCAAATCCAAAAGAAGCCATCTTTTCATTCACCAGGGTAAAAGCATTACCGCCTAATACGGGCTGCAGCAGGTCATTTACCGCATCCAGTTGTTCCAGCGCCGGTAATTCCCGGGTGCTGATCAATTCGTAGCTGCCCTGTTCCCGGTAATGAATATGCTCATCGCCCAGGCGCTGGCGCAGCATGTGCAGGCCTTTGCGGCGCATGGCTACCAAAGCAGTAACCTCCGCAGGGGAAAGGGTTTGCAGATCGGCTAATATTTCCGTGAGGCTGCCAATGCATGCAAAACCGGCATTTTTAGTACTGGCGCCGGTTGGCAGCAATGCCCGTTCCAGCACCAGCACACTGGCCTGCGGCTGCTGCTCCTTAATGCTGATAGCAGCAGACAGGCCCACTATACCGCTGCCTAATACAATGTAGTGATAGTGGAGAAGGCTTTGTTTTTCCCAGTAGCTTAACATAAAAAAGTCGATGGTCCAAATTTAAGGTATCAACACCACCTTACCATTAATATGGTGGGTTTCCAGTGCCTGGTGGGCTTTGGCTACTTCGCGCAGGGGAAAACTGGCATCCACCTTTATCTGCAGCTTACCGCTGGCCATGAGGGCTGCTACCTGCTCCATACGCTGTCCGCTGGGCCGTACACTCATCCACACTACCCGCACGCCTTTTTCTTTGGCTTTGGCCAGCACTGCCGGATCATTTTTAAACATAGAGGGTAATGACACCATTATGCCGCCGGGTTTAAGCACCTCCAGGGAGCGCAGGGCGGTTTCCCCGCCCATTGCATCCAGCACCACATCTACGGGTGTTATGTTCTTTTCAAAGTGCTGGTCGTGGTAATCAATGCTTTCATTTACGCCCAGCTCTTTCAGGTAAGCATGATTTTGTACGGAGGCAGTGCCAATGACATATGTTTCCGTATTACGCGCCAGCTGCACGGCGATATGCCCTACCCCGCCTGCTGCAGCATGTATAAGAATGCGCTGGCCGGGTTGCAGCTGTGCATGATCATACAGGGCTTCCCAGGCAGTGAGGGTTGCCAGGGGTGCAGCACCGGCTATATCATCTGTAATATTATCAGGCACGCGGGCAAACTCCTGCTCCTCTACTATGGCAAATTGTGCATAGGCATTTGCAGGATTGGGGAAGTGGCTGAGGCCAAATACCCGGTCGCCGGGGCTGAACTTGTGGGCACCCTGACCGGTATCTACGATCTGGCCGGCAATGTCCCAGCCCAGTATGGCGGGTAGTGTAAAGTATTGTGCCTGTCCTTTGCCGGCGCGTGTTTTATAATCTACAGGGTTAATACCGGCGGCTTTTACTTTTACCAGCAGCTGGCCTGCAGCCGGCCGTGGTATGGGGATCTCTGTTATCTCAAAAGTGTTGGCGTCGCCAAACTGTGGTAATGTAGCTGCTTGCATGATTCCGTTTTTTTTATGCTGAATGCGGAACACTTAATGCAGAACGCTGCCTGCGTTCTATGTTAAGCGTGTGCTTTAATTATCGCTCAATTATTCTGCCATTTTGCTAATAACGCACATTAGCGCTGGTTACGTATACCGTTGAGCATAAAGCTAAAAGCAGAAAGCACAAAGCGCTGGGATTATCCACTGCTTTGTGCTTTCTGCTTTATGCTTTCAGCTTCTTACACCAGGTACCCGAACAGGTTATCGTCTTCGTTCAGTGCGGTATAATGCAGGTTATACTTGCGGAAGTTGGCTATCAGCGTATCATAATCCTCACGGTTCTTCAGCTCTATGCCTACCAGCGCGGGACCGGTTTCCTTATTATGTTTCTGTATAAATTCAAAGCGGGTAATATCGTCGTTAGGGCCCAGTATGTTGTTCAGGAAATCCCTGAGCGCTCCGGGCCTTTGGGCAAAACGTACAATAAAGTAGTGTTTAAGCCCTTCATACAGGAGGGAACGTTCTTTTATTTCCTGCATGCGGTCTATATCATTATTGCTGCCGCTTACAATACATACTACGCGTTTGCCTTTTATTTCAGCGGCAAAATCATCCAGCACGGCCATGGATAAGGCACCGGCTGGTTCTACCACAATAGCGTCCTCATTATACAGCTGCAGGATGGTGGAGCATACTTTACCTTCTGCTACCAGGTGCATTTTGTCCAACACCTCTTTGCAGATCTCAAAAGGCAGGTTGCCTACCCTTTTTACGGCAGCGCCGTCTACAAAGCGGTCAATTTCGGTGAGGGTAACAGGGGCGCCGTTTTCCAGCGCGCGTAACATTGATGGCGCGCCTTTGGGCTCTACCCCTACAATGGTTGTTCCGGGACTGTATGTTTTAAAATAAGTGCCTACCCCGGCTGCCAGTCCGCCGCCGCCAATGGGTATAAACAGGTAATCCACCTGCGGCTGATCTTCCAGGATCTCTACTGCTACGGTGCCCTGCCCTTCAATGATCAGGGGATCATCAAAAGGAGGTATGAACGTCATGCCATGTAGTTTGGTAAAGGCCTGCGCTTCAAATGCACAATCATCAAACGTATCGCCTACCAGCTGAATGCGGATGTGATCACCGCCAAACATTTTCACCTGGTTCACCTTTTGTTTGGGTGTGATGATGGGCATAAACACTACGCCCCGGATACCTAATAATTTACAGGAGTAAGCAAAACCCTGCGCGTGGTTACCGGCACTGGCGCAGGTTACGCCATTAGCCAGCTGCTCAGGTTTTAAACTGCTGATGAGGTTATAAGCGCCCCGCAGCTTATAGGAGCGCACGATCTGCATGTCCTCCCGCTTCAGGTATACTTCACAGCCATAACGCCGGGATAAAGTGGCGCTATAGGTAAGCGGCGTGCGGTTCACTACGGACGCCAATCTTTCCGAAGCACTCAGAATATTTAATGGTTGGACAGGGGCCGATACTTCAGACATCTCAATTACAATTTCAGATCTACGATCTTAGATCTACGATCCCGGATCCACACAAGGCAGATCCGAAACCGTAGATCTAAAATCGTAAATATTATTACTAGGCGTTGTTCGGACGCAGCTTACGTACGGCTGCACCGGCCTGCCACATTTCACTTTCACGCAGTTCTTTCAGCTCTTCGTTCAGCTTTTCGCGGTAGTCCGGAGTGCTGTTGGAGGCAATAGAACGGGCGGCTTCTTTACCGGCTGCTACGCTGGCATACAGCTCTTCAAACACCGGCTGGGTAGCTGCTTTAAACTTCTTCCACCAATCCAGCGCACCGCGTTGGGCAGTAGTAGAACAGTTAGCATACATCCAGTCCATACCATTCTCTGCTACCAGCGGCATCAGGGATTGGGTCAGCTCTTCTACGGTTTCGTTGAAAGCTTCTGAAGGAGAGTGGCCGTTTTTGCGCAGCACTTCGTACTGGGCGGCAAAAATACCCTGGATGCAACCCATCAGCGTACCACGTTCGCCGGTAAGATCGCTGAATACTTCTTTCTTAAAATCTGTCTGGAACAGGTAACCGGAGCCTACGCCAATACCCAGTGCAATCACGCGATCGCGGGCTTTGCCGGTGGCATCCTGGAAAATAGCGAAGCTGGAGTTCAGCCCCTGGCCTGCCAGGAATAACCTGCGCAGGGAGGTACCGGAACCTTTAGGCGCTACCAGTATTACATCCACATCTGCAGGGGGAATGATGTTTGTTTGCTCTTTGTAGGTGATGCCAAAACCATGGGAAAAATACAATGCCTTACCGGGGGTGAGGTATTGCTTTAATGTAGGCCACAGGGTGATCTGGCCGGCATCAGACAGCAGGAACTGGATGATGGTGCCCTTCTGTGCAGCTTCTTCGATCTCAAACAGCGTTTTACCGGGTACCCAGCCATCAGCAACGGCTTTATCCCAGGTTTTAGAATCTTTACGCTGACCAATGATCACATTAAAACCATTGTCTTTAAGGTTCAATGCCTGGCCGGGGCCCTGCACGCCGTAACCGATAATAGCGATCGTTTCATTTTTCAGAACTTCTCTCGCTTTTTCCATGGGGAATTCTTCTCTGGTTACTACGTCTTCCAGTACCCCGCCAAAATTGATGGTTGCCATTGTTATTTCCGATTTTAGATTTTAGATTTATTAACGATGCGTTGTGAACAGCTTAGCTGTTTGTGGTTTTAAAGTTATCTGCGTCCTTACCAGCCAGCTCTTTCAGGTGATCGTGGAAACGGCGGCTCCATTTTACAATGGCTACCCGGCCGCTTTTGGAATACTCGATCAGCCCATAAGGTTCCAGCTTCTTAAGCATATCTATCAGCTCCTGCTGATGCCCTGTTTTTTCTATCACAAAATAATCGGCAGTGATAGTGAGGATACGGGCGTGGTTATCGCGGATCAGCTGCTCAATATTACCATTTTGCAGTGATTTGGTAGATATTTTATACAAGGCCAGCTCCTGGTATACCACCTCATCCTCTTCATGTACAAAGGCACGGTGTATCTCTATGAGCTTTTCTATCTGTCCCACTACCTTGTCCAGCTTTTCGCGTTCAGACAGTACGGTGATGATGAACTTATATACACCGGGTATTTCCGTTTCAGCCGTGGTAAGGCTGGTGATGTTGATGCCGCGGCGGGTGAAGATAACGGTGATACGGTTAGTGATACCGATACGATCCTCCGTATATACCGTTACTGTATATTCTTTTTGCATGATGGTCTTAATGTGTTGGTGAAAAAGTGATGGATGAACCGGTACTACTCCAGGCGGATATCTGCAATAGATGCGCCGGAAGGTACCATCGGGAATACGTTGTCTTCCTGTTCCACCACTACTTCCAGCAGGTAAGCGCCTTTATGGTTCAGCATTTCATCTACCGCAGCACTAATATCAGCACGGTCTGTTACCTTTCTGCCGGGAATGTAAAACCCTTTGGCTATCTGCACAAAATCAGGGTTGATCATTTCCGTGGAAGAATAACGCTTATCAAAGAACAGCTGCTGCCACTGGCGTACCATGCCCAGGAAGTTGTTGTTCAGGATCACGATCTTCACCCCTATTTCTGACTGGTAAATGGTGCCCAGCTCCTGTAAGGTCATCTGGAAACAACCATCGCCAATAATAGCTACCACCTCTTTTTCCGGTGCGCCCATTTTGGCGCCCATAGAGGCCGGCAGGGCAAAACCCATAGTACCCATACCACCGGAGGTGATGTTGGTATTAGGATCTTTAAAGCCGTAGTAACGGGAAGCCACCATCTGGTGCTGGCCTACATCTGTTACCAGTACGGCATGGCCGCCGGTTTTTTCAGAGATGTGGCGAATTACTTCCGCCATTTTCAGCTGCCCTTCTGTGGGATATAATTCTTTCCTGGTTACTTTTTCTTCTTCCTTTTTATCTGCCTCACGGAAGCTTTGCAGCCACTCATCGTGCTTTTGTGCTTTTACTTTCGGCAGCAGGGCGGTTAATGCGGCCTTTGCATCGGCATGCACAGCTACATCTGCTTTAATGATCTTGTTGATCTCTGCGGCATCAATTTCTATATGCAGCACTTTGGCCTGTGTGGCATAACTATTAACGTCGCCGGTTA
The DNA here is from genome assembly GCF_019091455.1 of Chitinophaga sp. GbtcB8. GTDB lineage: Bacteria > Bacteroidota > Bacteroidia > Chitinophagales > Chitinophagaceae > Chitinophaga. The sequence goes on along the minus strand of NZ_JAGXJN010000013.1, from coordinate 123,730 downwards.
TACGGTCATCAAAGCGCATACCTACGGCTATCAATACATCACACTCATTGGTGTTAATGTTAGGCCCGTAGTTACCGTGCATACCCAGGTAACCTACATACAGGGGATGATCTACCGGTACGGCAGAGAGGCCCAGTAAAGTAGATGCAATAGGGATCTGCGCTTTTTCTGCCAGGGCTATCAGCTCTTTTTCCGCATTGGCAATTAACACGCCATGCCCGCACAGGATGTAAGGACGTTTAGCGCTGTTAATAAGTGCGGCGGCTTCCTCTACCTGCTCGTTCTGCAATTCAGGCACGGGGCGGTAGCTGCGGATGTAATCGCATTTTTTATACTGGAAATCGAACTTGGCAAATTGTGCATTCTTGGTAATATCTACCAGCACCGGGCCGGGGCGGCCGTTAGCGGCTATATAAAATGCTTTTGCAATGGCGCCGGGAATATCTTCCGCGCGTGTTACCTGGATATTCCATTTTGTGATAGGCATGGTAATACCTATTACATCAGTTTCCTGGAAAGCATCTGTACCCAGTAAGGCGGCTCCTACCTGCCCGGTAATACATACCATTGGGGTAGAATCCATATGTGCATCTGCAAGGCCGGTGACCAGATTGGTTGCGCCTGGTCCTGAAGTGGCAAACACCACACCTACTTTACCTGATGTACGCGCAAACCCCTGCGCAGCATGGGTAGCGCCCTGTTCGTGCCGGACCAGTATATGATGTACCTGGTCCTGGAAATCGTACAGCGCATCATAGATAGGCATGATAGCACCTCCAGGATAACCGAAAATGGTTTCCACTCCTTCTGCAATAAGGGAGCGGATCACCGCTTCTGCACCGGTAATGTTCAGTGCAGGCGCTGGTGAGGCTGTAACCCGTTTATCAGACGGTTCAGTCTTCATCGGTAACACATCCTTCTGTTGCATTTTTTACAAGTTTTGCGTATTTAAATAATATCCCGTTAGTGGCTTTTAAAGCGGGTTGTTTCCACTGGGCCCTGCGGGCTGCCAGCTCTTCATCGCTTACCTCAACATGTATCTTGTTGCTAACGGCGTCTATTTCTATTATATCATCGTCTTTTACCAGGGCTATGGTGCCGCCTTCAAAGGCTTCGGGCGTAATGTGCCCTACCACAAAGCCATGGGTGCCGCCGGAGAAGCGGCCATCGGTGATCAGCGCCACGCTTTTACCCAAACCAGTGCCCATAATGGCGGAGGTGGGTTTCAGCATTTCCGGCATACCGGGTGCGCCTTTGGGGCCTACCTGGCGTATCACGACCACATCACCAGATTTTACACGTCCGCTCTGGATACCGGCTATCAGCTCAAACTCCCCATCAAATACTCGGGCCGGACCGCGGAAACGTTCGCCTTCCTTACCGGTGATCTTGGCTACAGAGCCTTGCTCCGCCAGGTTGCCATACAACATCTGTATGTGGCCTGTGGCTTTCAGCGGTTTATCCAGCGGGAAAATAATGTGCTGTTTTTCAAAGTCAATATCCGGTACACTTTCCAGGTTCTCTGCTATTGTTTTACCGGTTACGGTGAGGCAATGTCCGTGCAGGCGTCCCTGTTTTAACAGGTATTTCATTACCAATGGTACCCCGCCAATGTTGTGCTGGTCTTCCATCATGTATTTACCACTGGGTTTCAGATCGGCTATCAGCGGCGTTCTATCGCTGATGGCCTGGAAATCCTGCAGGGTAATAATAAGGCCTACGGAGCGGGCAATGGCTATCAGGTGCAGCACTGCGTTGGTGCTGCCGCCCAGCGCTATAATAACTGTGATAGCATTTTCAAATGCTTCACGCGTCATAATATCGCGGGGTTTAATATCCTGTTCCAGTAATAAACGTATATACTTGCCTGCTGCTAAACATTCCTCATGTTTTTCCTTGCTAAGCGCAGGGTTGGAGGAGCTGTAGGGCAGGCTCATACCCAGCGCTTCTGCTGCGCTGGACATTGTGTTAGCAGTGTACATACCACCACAGGCGCCGGCGCCCGGGCAGGAGTTTTTTACAATGCCCTTAAAGTCAGCTTCTTCCAGCTGGCCGGCCATTTTCTGACCCAGGGCTTCAAAAGCTGAAATAATGTTCAGGTCCTGGCCTTTGTATTTACCGGGGGCAATAGTGCCGCCGTACACCATAATAGCCGGGCGGTTCAAACGGCCCATGGCCATCAGTGAGCCGGGCATGTTCTTATCACAACCGGGTACAGTGATCAGCGCATCATAATACTGTGCGCCGCAAACGGTTTCAATGGAATCTGCTATCAGATCGCGGCTTACCAGCGAGTAGCGCATACCTTCCGTACCATTGCTGATACCATCGCTTACGCCTATAGTATGAAAAGTAAGGCCTACCAGGTTCTGCGCCCATACGCCCTGTTTTACTTCCTTTGCAAGGTCGTTCAGGTGCATGTTACAGGTATTCCCATCATATCCCATGCTTACCACACCTACCTGCGCTTTTTTCAGATCTTCTTCTGTTAAGCCTATCCCGTACAGCATGGCTTGTGCAGCCGGTTGCGTAGGGTCTTGCGTGATCGTTTTACTATATTTATTCAGTTCCATTGCCGTTGAATTACCAAGTTTCCAGTTTTACAAGAAAAAATAAGCCCGTATCCCGCTCCAGAGCGGAACTTAAGAGGCTACAAAATAGTTAGTATTCGTGGGAGGCGCCAAACCAACAATTACAGGTTAGCCGGTCTTCAAATCTGTGGTTTTATGGCTCAAACCCTTTACTGTAGTGAAAATCGTATAGGCGAAATTCCGGATTCCAAAGAAATACCGGGATGTGGATTACGGGAATCCACATCCCGGATCCGGTATATATTACGCTACTTTAGCTTCGCGTTTGAACTCTTTTTCCAGCACCCGGGCTTTGTAGGCCTGCTGTAACACTTTACCCAGTGATTCGGAGAAGGGTTTGGAGAAGGTTTGTCCGTCCAGGGAATCCCAGCCGATAACTTCTGCTGCGGTACCGCAATAGAACACGCTTTCTGCCTGTTTCAGCTCTTCCAGGGTGAATAATTTTTCTTCCAGGGGAATGCCCAGCTCATGGCACAGCTCAATTACTGTGGCGCGGGTAATACCTGGCAGAATGTGGCCTTTGGGAGGCGTATAGAGCTTTCCGTTCTTTTCAAAGAATATGTTAGCGCCGGGGCCTTCTGCTACATTACCGTTCATATCCAGCAGTAATGCTTCGTCATAGCCTTTTTCCTTGGCTTCCTGGGAGGCCAGGATGGAGTTGATATATAAACCGGCTGATTTGGATTCGATCTGGAATGCTTTGGGGTTGGGACGTTGGTAAGTGGAGGTCATTACGCGCAGCAGCTTTTCGCCCAGGTACGCTCCCCACTCCCACGCACATATGAGAATATGTGATTCGCTGGCAGCTTTCAGGGTCATGTTCGGCGGACAGAAAACCAGCGGGCGGATGTAAGCTTCCTCCATGTTGTTTAATTCCAGCACTTTGTAACAGGCCTTGATCAGCTCTTCGTTATTGTACTTGTAAGGAATGTGTATCAGCTCACAGGAACGCTTGAACCGGTCAAAGTGTTCTTCGGCTTTGAATATTTTCACTTCCCCCTTTTCTGTTTTGTAGGCGCGGATGCCTTCAAAAACTGCATAACCGTAGTGCAGGGACTGACCATACAGGTCTATTTTAGCCTCAGCGGCTTTTGCGTACTCACCGTCAAAGTAAAGAATGGTGTTCTCGTTGTAGTAGCTGTACATATGATTTTGAATTATACTTCCTAATTGATTTGTTTGACTGTTCTGTTTGTTTTAGGCAAAAAAAAAGCCTTCCTCTTTGCGGAGGAAGGCGATCTATATCTTAGCAGTGATTATACACGTCAACCTATCCTCCATACTGGTGGCTTATAATGACAACGACAATCACGACCAGCGTAATAGCCCAGTTGAGCTGCGGTACTATGTGATTGAGTTTATTATTGTCTTTATTTACCCACATGGAGGGACATATTTATTTTACTGTGACTACAAATGTATTAGAGTACGCACGAAAAAACAATATCAATTAAAAATTTTGATGTTTCGCAACTAAGGAGCCTGTTTTTGAAGATATTGAAATTTTTACTTCGTTCTTTAGATGATTTCTATCAAAATAGTAAGAATATTATATATCCTTTCTTGCTTTTCCAAGGCAGGTGCTGATAATTTCCTGTAAAACGCCCTCTTTTTCCAGTAACCGTTCCAGTAAGGTAAGCTGGTTGATGGCCCGGTTATAGTTATGCTGCGGGTATTTGATGGGGTAATACACATCCCCGTTCAGATAATCCGTTAAAAAGCGGAGGCCCTGCATATAGATCATAAAGGGGCCTGCATAGAACAGGTGTTCCTTCTCTACTTCTGTGAGCACATCACCTATTTCTGATAAATAACCATCCATTAAGGCATGATAATACTCCTGGCGGATGCGGATGCGGCTAATATCCGGCTCCTCTTCAGATACAGGGCATACATAGGTGCGCACCATATCGCCCAGGTCAGAAATGATCTTACCGGGCATCAGGGTATCCAGGTCGCACACACACAGTCCTTTGTAGGTGCCCTTTTGCAGCAATACATTATTGATCTTGGTATCGTGGTGCATGAGGCGGTCCGGGAACTGCGGGTTACCGGTTAAACGCTCATAGGTAGCGGCAATATCTTTATGCTGCAGAAAGGCCTTTATAAGGTCCTCTGCTGTTGTTTTACGCTCTGCACCTGCATTTTGCACGGCTTCTTCAAAAGCGTTGTAGCGTAAGGTTAAGTTATGGAAGTTGGGGATGGTAGCCTTAAAATCCTGCATATCAATACCATCCAGGTAACGGGCCAGGCGGCCAAACTGCTGTGCTGCCTGGAAGGCCTGGGCCGGATCATCGGCCTGGTCTACTGTCAGGGAGCCGGCAATAAAGGGTATTACACGCCAGTATTCGTCATTGAACACAAACAGGTCCTGCCCGTCTACCGTGGGCACCGGCGTTATAAACAGGTACTCCGGGTGGTGCAGGGACAGGTAATTGGCGGCCATGCGCTGGTTAAGCGCTATGGCCGCCGGTTCCTTAAATACGGCTGTATTAATACGTTGCAGTATCAGCTGGCTCTCGTTCCGGGTTTCTACCAGGAAGGTATTGTTAATATGACCGCTGCCGAATTTTTTGATCTCTGTTCCGGCGCCATCTATATTGAAAGCTTGCAGGATACTGTCATGCGGTCTTATTTCCATAAGTTGTTGGGATATTCTCCTTGAGCTACCAGTGCATTCAGGCTTTCCTGTACGCCGGGAGCATCTTCTTTATAGGTTACACCAAACCATTTAGAGCTGGTAGGAATAACGTTCACCACACCCAGCTTGTTCTGTATAAAGTGATCCACTACAATGGGAATGAAGAACTCTGACTTAGGGTTGCTGATGTTCTTATCCAGGAAGGCTTTGAACTGTTTTTCACTCAGGTCAAATACGGAGGGATGGAAACCCCAGAAGTTCATAGATACCGGGGTATCAGGAGACAGCGGGTGTTTGGAACCATCTGCTTCTTCATACACGATCTGGCCGCCTTCAGGATAGATCTTGGTGCGTTCGTTGATGGCAGACAGGTTGCCATTAGCATCTGCAGCGCATACGCCGCGGGATACGGATCCATGCTCACTCACGGTTTTACCCAGCTCATACCCTACTACTGCATAGGTATCTGCTGCGCATTTGTTATTTAAGAAGTCGGCTGCTTTCTGAAAAGCATCGCGGCCGTAGAAGTCATCTGCATTAATTACGGCAAAAGGCTCGTTAATGGCGTTCTTAGCGCATAATACGGCATGTGCGGTACCCCAGGGTTTAGCACGGTCTGCCGGTACTTCATGGCCTTGTGTAAAGGCATTCATTTCCTGGAATACGTAATCAGTAGCTACCTTGCCTTTCAGCTTGGGCTCAAAAATGTCTTTGAAATCTTTTTCAAAGTCTTTACGAATGATAAATACGATCTTACCAAAACCAGCACGGATGGCGTCAAAAATAGAATAGTCCACGATGGTTTCACCGCTGGGACCAAACTGCTGGATCTGTTTTAAGCTACCGTACCGGCTTGCCATGCCTGCTGCCAGGATCAATAAAGTAGGTTTCATTTTCTACTGATTAGTTTTTAATTTTCAAATCTTGAACCATAAATATCAGCGTTAAATTTAGTCATTAAAAGTATTTTACGCGTTCTTTTTTAGCAGAAAGGGGAAAGCAGAAAGCACAAAGCGTAAGGCGGATAGCTGAAAGCATAAAGCGGAAAGCTTCCTGCTTTGGGGATTGGGCTTTATACTTTATGCTTATATGAATAAATAGTGAATTCTAGCAGAAAGCTAAAAGCGGAAAGCAGAAAGCTGACTGCGTTGGGCTGGGGCCTGGAGGTATGATAGTAAATTTTTAGCGGAAAGCTTACTGCCTGGAAGTTTGGAGCTTTATGCTTTATGCTTTATGCTTTATGCTTCAAATAGTAAATTTTAACGGAAGCGCAGGACAAAGCTTTATGCTTTATCCTTTCTGCTTTATGCTTTTATAAACAAACAAATATGAAGAAACTTTTAGTGTTTTCCTGGGCTTTGCTGTGGTGCGTAATAACCAGCGCACAGCAAACGCCGGCCGTGCACCTGGTGCCGCAGCCTAAATCCGTTCAAACTACAGCGGGTACTTTTAGCTTTTCCAAAGTAACCCGCATCCTTTACGGGGATGATGAGGCTAAAAAAGTGGCCGACCTGCTGAACGTTTTTTTAAAGGCCAACAACGGCATTACCCTGCCCATGAATAAGGCCATGGCCAAAACGGCTACCGGCATGATCTCTATTGTGCCGGATAATACCCTGCCGGAAGAAGGTTATGTACTGTGGGTAACCAGTAAAATGGTGCAGCTGCGCGGCAATGGCGCCGGCCTGTTCTATGGCCTGCAAACCTTACAGCAGCTGATGCAGGTTGAGGGCGATGCAGTGACCATACCGAACGTAAAGATCACAGATGCACCACGTTTTGCCTATCGCGGGCTGATGCTGGATGCAGGCCGCTGGTTTTTTCCCCCAGACTATGTAAAACACTTTATTGATGTAATGGCGCAGTACAAGTTTAACCGCTTTCACTGGCACCTCACGGAAGACCAGGGCTGGCATATAGAAATAAAACGCTACCCGCGCCTGCAGGAAATATCCTCTAAACGTGCAGAAACCATTGTAGGCCATGCTGCCCGCAGCAATACCTATGATGGTAAGCCCCATGGCGGTTATTACACACAGGATGAAGTAAGGGATATTGTAAAATATGCGGCAGAGCGGCATATTACCATCATCCCTGAAATAGAAATGCCCGGCCATTCGGAAGCTGCGCTGGCAGCCTATCCTAACCTGGGCTGCACTGGCGGGCCGTATAAAGTATCCGGCAAATGGGGTGTGAATAAAGAGGTGTATTGCGCGGGTAACGACTCCGTATATACGTTCCTGGAAAATGTATTAACAGAGGTAATGGACCTGTTTCCCGGCCAGTACATTCATATTGGCGGCGATGAATGCCCCAAGGACCGCTGGAAGGAATGCCCCAAGTGCCAGAAACGCATGAAAGAACTAGGCTTAAAGGACGAACACGCCCTGCAAAGCTATTTTATACAGCGCATGGAAAAGTTCATTAACAGCAAAGGACGCCGTATTATTGGCTGGGACGAGATCCTGGAAGGCGGCCTGGCACCCAATGCCACTGTAATGAGCTGGCGGGGCGAGGCAGGCGGTATTGCTGCGGCCAAAGAAAAACATGATGTGATCATGACGCCCAATACTTACCTGTACCTGGATTATTACCAGGGTAACCCGGCTACTGAACCGCTGAACATTGGCGGCTTTTTGCCCCTGCAAACCGTATATAACTATGAGCCCCTGCCCCCTACCCTTACGGATAACGAGCAGGGATATATTAAAGGCGTGCAGGCCAACTTATGGACAGAGTACCTGCCTACCGGACAATTGGTGGATTATATGTTATGGCCCCGCGCCCTGGCAGTTGCAGAGATCACCTGGTCGCCGGCAGCTGAAAAGAACTATGATAATTTCTTAGAACGCCTGCCCGCACAGCTGGCCCATATGGACAAAACCGGCGTGTCCTTCCGCATACCGGAACCTGCAGGTTTGGAAAATAACGTAACAGCATCTTCCAAAACCAGTATTACCCTGCGGCCTTTAGTAGCAGGCGCTAAGATCTATTATACTACTGATGGCAGCGAGCCTACAGAAAGCAGCACGCTTTATAAAGAAACCATCAGCCTGCCTGTGCACAAAACGCCTACTGTGCTGAAATGCATTGTGGTAACGCCTTCCGGCCGTAAGAGCAGCGTATACAGCGCTACTTACCTGCGTAAAGATTATGTAGCAGCAGCTAATGTGAACCCTGCCAGCAAAGGCATTCGCTTTAATGCCTACAACCGTGCTTTTAAAAATGCCAGGCAGGTAAGCGGACAGGCCGACAGCAGCGGTGTGCAGCCATCGTTTGACCTGCGCCCTTTCCTGAAAAAGGATGCTTTCAGCTTAGCCTATGAAGGTTACATAAAAGTGGATGCGGATGGTGTGTATGAGTTTAACCTGAAATGCGATGATGGCGGTGTACTTTACATAGATGATGACCTGACCGTAGATAATGACGGCGAACATGCACCACTGGATAAAACCGGTATTGTGCCTTTGAAGGCCGGTTTCCACAAAATAAAGGTATTGTACTTTAACGCAGGCGGCGGCGCTGAACTGGGCGTAACCGTGCGTACCAAAACAGGGAATATGAATTTGAGGAATGCGTTGTTTGTAGAGTAGACCATGGACCAACCTAACTATTCAAATATTATTCTTCAGCCCATACAACCAGCATGGCTGCCTCCGCAACTGGAGGCAGCCATGTTGCGTTTAGACCTGCTGCACCCGGAGATATCCGGCAACAAATGGTTTAAGCTGAAACAGAACCTGGCACAGGCAAAAGCGGCCGGTAAAACGCGCATTGTAACGTTTGGCGGGGCATGGTCTAACCATATAGCTGCTACAGCGGCGGCCTGCCGGTTAGCGGGCCTGCAAAGCACAGGTATTATACGCGGGGAAGCAGCGCCTGCGCTGAGCCTTACCTTACAACAGGCGCAACGTTATGGCATGCAGCTGCACTTCATAAGCCGGGAGGCTTATAAACAAAAAGGTAATACGGATTGGGAGGCACAATACCCCGATGGATTTATAATCCCGGAAGGCGGCCATAATGCAGCTGGTGCGGCGGGGTGTAAGGAAATATTATCCTTGGCGCCCACTCAACATTTTACGCATATCCTATGCCCGGCAGGCACAGGCACTACGCTGGCGGGATTAATTAACAGCGCACAACCACAGCAACAGGTATTGGGCATTGCCGTATTAAAAGGCGGCACCTATTTGCAGCAGGAAGTGGAGAACCTGCTGGAAGGCCCTGCCACTGCTAACTGGGAGCTATTACAAGGATTTCATGGGGGCGGGTATGCTAAAGTAAGCCCGGAACTGATAGACTTTATAAATGACTTTTATACACAAACCGGGGTACCGCTGGATATGATCTATACCGGCAAAATGGCGTGGGGCCTGCAGCAGCTGGTACAGCAGGGCTATTTTCCCCCGGGCAGCCGCCTGCTGCTGATCCATACCGGTGGTTTACAGGGCAATCTTTCCCTGGCTCCCGGCGTTCTATGCTTTTAATAAAAAGCGCTTCGCTATATTTGGAGCTAATTGTATTTTTGCCAACTTAACAGCCAATCCCTTTTACAGGTCTTAGCATATGCCCGGTGAGTTACCTACCCATCCGGAATTGGCTATGCCCGGCGCCTGTAAAAGCATTAGCAATAGTAAAGTGGAACTGAACTTGTTTTTTGTTGTATGAAGCAGATCGCGCGTTTATCATTTATAGCATTATTACTCAACATATTTACGCTGTGTGCTTATGCCCAGCAGGAGCCTTCCCAGCAGTACACTCCGCCGGTGCTGCCGGATTTTATGGCCCTGATCAAAACCGGTAAGATACAGCTGGAATGGCTGTCTGGTTTTACCAATGTAAAACAGATCGGTATACAGCGTTCGCTGGATAGTGTGCTGAACTTCAACACTATTGCATATGCATCTTACCCGGCCCAAACCCGGAATGTGTACCTGGATACCAAACCTTTACCCGGCAGCAACTATTACCGCCTGTTCATACTGCTGAACACCGGGCGGTACATGTACAGCAATACTGTACTGGCTGTGCCGGACAGCACCATCAAAGCCACCCAGAAGCTGGATATGGAAGATGTAAAGGAATTACAGAAAAATGCTGCCAACGGAGAAAAGACACCCGAAAAAGTAGCATGGCATCCCTCCAATACGGTATATACCACCGTAGACGGCAATGTGAACATTAACCTGCCGGATGCGGAGAAAAAGAAATATTCTGTTAAATTCTTTGAAACGGATGGCGGCTTCCTGTTCCAGATAGATCAGGTAAAAGAACCTTTCCTGATATTGGAAAAGGCCATATTCCTGCACTCCGGCTGGTTTAACTTTGAGCTGTATGAGGATGGCAAGCTGAAAGAGAAATGGAGCTTTTTTATACCGTTGAATTACAGATCGTAGGAGTGAAATAAGAGGCCTGACATGAACTTCACTAGGGATGTACTAGGGAAAAACATGGGATCTAGTAGGGAAACAATATACTATGACAACTATTACTATCCTCCCCTTACAAGGGATTGACATTCCAGGTGTTGGCGCCATCAATTTAGGCCAGTCCAGATCTGCTATTGAAAAAATACTGGGAAAACCTGGCAATCATTCGGACGACAGCCGGTCGTTTTATGATGACTATGAGTGCCGGATTGATTTTGATAAGTCTGGTATGGTTGAATTTATAGAGTTTATTTACGGCCCTGTTCCCGAAAAAACACAGTTATCGCTCTATGGGATCGATCCTTTCCGGGTTGGCGCAGACAATCTTCTGGCCCTGCTTTCAGAAAAAAATCAGGGTCCGGTAGATGACTCTGAAGCGGAGTACTGCTACGGCTTTGTGAATATCTCAGTTGGTGTTTGGCGGGAGTTCACGGAAAAAGAAGTGCAGGAAAGCATCGCTGAAATGAAAGAGAGCGGTGAATATGAAGACAACCGGGAATTACTTGATGAAGACCTTGAAAAAGCCAGGAACTTCTGGACCATCGGAATTGGGACACCGGGCTATTATACAATAAGTTAGACCACGGGGCATTACACTTTAACCATCAGCTCAGCACCAAATACTTCTCCAAAGTGCTTTTGCAGCCTGACTTTTACCTCCTCTACCGGTACCGGGCCGCCCAGCTCCTCGTGCATGGAGGCTACCTTTTTATCGGTAATGCCACAGGGTATAATATGGTTAAAATAACTAAGGTCAGTATTTACATTCAGCGCAAAACCGTGCATAGTTACCCAGCGGCTGCAGCGTACTCCCATAGCGCATATCTTACGGGCAGTGGCCGGGTCTTCCGGCGATAGCCATACGCCGGTCTCGCCTTTGGAACGGCCGGCAGCGATCCCATAATCAGCCAGGGTTAAAATGATCACTTCTTCCAGGGAGCGCAGGTAGCGGCCCAGGTCTGTAAAAAAGTATTCCAGGTCCAGGATGGGGTAACCTACTACCTGGCCCGGGCCATGAAAGGTAATATCCCCGCCCCGGTTGGTGGGTACAAAGCTGATAGCCTTCTCCTTCATCTGCTGCTCGTTAATGAGCAGGTTTTCCATATGGCCGCTTTTACCCAGGGTATATACAGGCGGGTGTTCGCAAAAAAGCAGGTGATGTATAGTAGCGGGCGGAGTGGCAACCGCAGCGCGGCTGGCATCCAGTTTAATACGCACATTCTGTTGTAACAGGTTCTCCTGGTAGTCCCAGGCTTGCTGGTAATCGATCAGGCCTAAATCATCTACATTGATCTGTTGTTTCATGCTGCAAATTTACGCTGGATTTACCGGATTTGGAGAAGGGGAGGCAAGACGGCGGACCGGGAAGGATAACAAAGTAGCAGCAGGATGGCGGGTAGTGGCTGTATGGAGTAGGCTGGATCTACGGGATCCGGAGAAAGGGGCAAGACGGCGGATCAGGAAGATAACATCCTGCAGCAGAATGAGGGGAAGTGGTTGTATGGAGAAAACGTGCTGATATGGCAGATAAGCGTTCAACACTGCCAGGGTGCGCGAAAATAGCCGTACTTTTGCAAAAATTTTAAAGCACACATGGCGGAAGTATTACCGGAACTGGAAGATGAGCTGGACAACGGGGAAGGCAGTGAGGAACTGTACGAACGGGTAAATATACAGGTTGATAAAGGCCAGGAGCCCCTGCGCATTGATAAATTCCTGATGAACCGGGTGGAAGGCGCTACGCGTAATAAGATCCAACAAGCTTGTGAAAACAGCATGGTGCTGGTGAATGAAAAACCTGTAAAATCCAACTATAAGGTAAAACCCGGCGACCGCATTATCGTTTATTCCAGCAAAAACCCGGAAAGCCTGGAAGTATTGCCGGAAGATATGCCGCTGGATATTGTTTACGAGGATGATGACCTCATGATCATCAACAAACACGCAGGCCTGGTGGTGCATCCCGGCTGCGGCAACTATACCGGCACCCTGGTGAACGGGCTGGCCTGGTACCTGGGCGATGAAAATTCCCGCACAGCCGTAATACCGGAGATACCGCGCTTTGGCCTGGTACACCGCATTGATAAAAATACCAGCGGCCTGCTGGTGATAGCCAAATCAGATAAGGCTATGACCGACCTGGCCAAACAGTTCTTTGACCATACCGTACAGCGCCGTTACCTGGCCCTGGTGTGGGGCGATTTTGAGGAGGACGAAGGTACCATAGTAGCCCATGTGGGCCGGCACCAGCGATTCCGCAAGATCATGGACGCCTACCCGGATGGCGAGTATGGCAAAGAAGCTATTACCCATTATAAAGTGCTGGAACGGTTTAATTACGTAACCCTTATTGCCTGCCGGCTGGAAACCGGCGGTACGCACCAGATACGGGTACACATGCAGCACATTGGGCACCCTTTGTTCAATGATGATACCTACGGGGGGAACCGCATTGTAAAAGGAACCATTTTTGCCAAATACAAACAGTTCATAGAAAACTGTTTTGAGGTTATTCCCCGCCATGCGCTGCATGCGCAGACCCTGGGTTTTATTCATCCCCGCACCCGGCAACCTATACAATTTGAAAGCCCGTTACCGGATGATTTTAAAAATGTGCTGGAAAAATGGCGGCGGTATGTAGCTGCACGGCCACTGGAGGAATAGTAGTAACCCTATAAAACAAAGCTTTCTGCAAATAATTTTAATAAAAAACGGCAGCCCTGATGGGCTGCCGTTTTGCGTGCAGGCACGCTATTACTCTCTCATCCTTATAGGTCTGCAGAATGTTGATAATAAACAGCCCTTTCGGGCTGTTTATTGGTATGTAACACATACCATTGCATCTCTCTGTAACAAAAATAAGGCAGCTGATATAATTATAGCGCTAATCAGATGTTAATGAAAATGAATTTAATTATTACATTATCAATTAAGTTCATTTTACATAAAACAGTAATTTAAGTATGATGAATGGATGCTGTAATACCCCTTAAGCATGAGATCTTGCGCAAATACCCTTATTAATTATAGTAGCCCCTTGATCTCGCTCAACTTCAGCAGCGCTTCTACCGGTGTTAAGCGGTTAATGTCCACATGCTCCAGCATATCCCGGATCTGTTTAAAGGTATCGCTATGCGCATCAAAAATGCTAAGCTGCACTTTGGTGGAGTTGGCTATTTGTTTAATGTTATGCTGCAGCGGCGCTTCAATATGTTTTTCTTCCAGCTGCGCCAGCACTTCATTGGCACGGTTCACTAAAGCAGGCGGCATACCTGCCATACGGGCTACATGAATACCAAAGCTATGCCGGCTGCCGCCCGGCGCCAGCTTACGGAGGAAGATCACTTTATTGCCGGATTCCATATTGGTGATATGGTAGTTCTTTACCCGGCTATGTTTATTTTCCAGCTCATTCAGCTCATGATAGTGCGTAGCAAATAATGTTTTGGGTTTATGCGGCGTCATATCATGTAGGTATTCCACAATGCTCCAGGCAATGGAAATACCATCGTAGGTGCTGGTGCCGCGGCCTATTTCATCCAGGATCACCAGGCTGCGGGGTGTAATGTTGTTGATGATGCTGGCGGTTTCGTTCATCTCCACCATAAAGGTTGATTCTCCGCCGCTCAGGTTATCGGAAGCGCCTACACGTGTAAAGATCTTATCCGTTAAACCAATGGTAGCGCTGCTGGCAGGTACAAAACTACCCATATGCGCCATCAGCGTAATAAGCGCTGTTTGCCGCAGCAGGGCCGATTTACCGCTCATGTTAGGACCAGTAAGGATAATGATCTGCTGTTGCTCCTGGTCCAGTAAAATATCGTTGGCCACATAACTCTCACCGGCCGGAAGGCCGCGTTCAATTACCGGGTGGCGGCCTTCTTTAATATCCAGCTCAAAGCTATCTGTAAGCACCGGGCGCCGGTATTTGTATTGCAGCGCGTTGCCAGCAAAACATAACAGGCAATCTATGCGCGCCATGGCTTGTGCATTTTGCTGCATGGGCACTATGTATTCCTGTAAAGCCAGCAGCAGGTCATCAAACAGCTGTATTTCCAGGGCCAGTATTTTTTCTTCTGCTCCGGTGATCTGCTCTTCATATTCCTTCAGCTCCGGTGTAATGTACCGCTCTGCATTGGCCAGGGTTTGTTTCCGGATCCAGCTGTTAGGTACTTTATTCTTATGGGCATTGGTTACTTCCAGGTAATAGCCAAACACATTGTTGAAGGCCACTTTCAGGGAGGGAATGCCGGTAGCTTCTGATTCTTTTTGCTGGATCTGCAGCAGGTATTCCTTGCCGGAGCTGGCTATCATCCGGAGCTTGTCCAGCTCTGTATGCACCCCTTCCCGGATGGTGCCGCCTTTATTTACCAGTACCGGCGGCGTATCTGTTACCTGTTGTAAGATACGGTCCAGTATGGCCGGGCAGGGATCCATTTGTGCGTGCAGGCGTTGCAGGTAGGTATTGCTGGTAGTAACTAACAGCTCCTGTATGGCATGCACCTGCTGCAGGGATCTGGCCAGCTGCATTACCTCCCGTGGATTGATCTTTTTCAGCGGTATCTTAGATACCAGCCTTTCCAGGTCGCCGGCTTGTTTCAGGTGTTGCTGCAGGTTTTTGGCCAGGTCGGTTTCTTTAATAAAGTACTCTACCACATCCAGCCGTTCGTTGATCTGTTGCGGATCGCGGAGCGGAAATACCAGCCAGCGTTTCAGCAGGCGGGCGCCCATGGGGCATACTGTATTATCCAGCACATTCAGCAGCGTATGCCCGTTTTCCACGCTGCTGTTCATGAGCTCCAGGTTACGCACGGTAAAGCGGTCCATCCACAAAAAATCATCCTGGTCTATACGCTGTATGCCGGTAATATGCTGCAGATGCGGGTGCTCTGTATCGCGCAGGTAATGCAGGGTAGCGCCTGCAGCAATATGCGCCTCTTCCAGGTCGGCTACACCAAAACCTTTCAGGGAGTGCGTACCAAAATGTTTAAGTAATATTTCCTGGCTGTATTGCGTGGTAAAGATCCACTCATCCAGCGTGTAGGTATAAAAGCGGCTGCCAAAATGCTGGCGGAAATGTTTTTGCTGGGGTTTGGCAAACACTACCTCTGCGGGTTTAAAACTTTGCAGCAGCTTGTCAATATATTCCAGGTTGCCCTGTGCTATAAAGAACTCGCCGGTAGAGATATCCAGGAAAGCTACACCCGTATTATTATTGCCAAAGTGCACGGCGGCAAGAAAGTTGTTGCTGGCATTTTCCAGCAGCTTATCATTTACGGCCACACCGGGTGTTACCATTTCCGTAACGCCCCGTTTTACAATACCTTTTACAGACTTGGGATCTTCCAGCTGATCGCATACCGCTACCCGGTAGCCAGCCTTTACCAGCTTATGCAGGTAAGTATCCAGCGCATGGTGTGGAAAGCCCGCCAGGTCCACATAAGAAGCGGCGCCGTTGGCTCTTTTTGTTAATACAATGCCCAGTACCCGTGCAGCGATCACGGCATCCTCGTTAAACGTTTCATAAAAATCGCCCACCCGGAAAAGCAGCACGGCATCCGGATATTTTGCCTTAATGGCATTGTGCTGCTGCATCAATGGGGTTTCTTCTGATTTGCTTTTAGCCATAGGGGGCAAATATATTAAATGCAGTCCATAGTTGGCAGCGGGCAGCTGGCTGTTAGCTATTAGCTGTTAGCTGTTGGGGAGTAGTACGTAGGGAAGTAGTGAAGTATAGGGAAGTAGCAGCGGATGGTATATGCCAGGAAGATACACCTAATGGGCAATTGGCATAAGCAATAGCGTGCAGTAATAGCATAACCCTAGAGTAGCGGCCATCAGCCACTAACGGCTAACAGCTAACAGCCAACTGCTAACTTATTCTCCTATCTTTGCGCTCTATGCGTAAATTAACCATGGATGAGTTGGGGCGTAAAACCATCCACCAGTTCAAAGCAGCGGATAAAACGCCGCTGGTGCTGGTGCTGGATAATGTGCGGAGCATGCATAACGTAGGATCGGTTTTCCGTACCGCCGATGCTTTTCTTTTACAGGGCATGGTGCTTTGCGGCTACACGCCTACCCCGCCACACCGGGATATTCACAAAACCGCCCTGGGCGCTACTGAAACAGTGGATTGGCAATACCTACCCACCACGCTGGATGCCGTACAGCAATTACAGGCTGCCGGTTATGCCGTAATGGCTGTAGAGCAGGCTGCACAAAGCATAATGCTGGATGCATTTACACCACCTGCCAACCAGCCGCTGGCGCTTGTTTTCGGCAATGAGGTGTCGGGTGTGGATGCTGCGGTGATGCAGCTGGTGAATGGTTGTATTGAGATACCGCAGAGCGGTATGAAACACTCCCTCAACATTTCCGTGAGCGCCGGTATTGTGGTTTGGGATATCTTTGCAAAGTTGAAAAAATAGCTATTAGCCATTAGCTTTTAGCAGCTAATAGCTAAAAGCCAAAAGCTCAAAAAACATGATCAGCACCGTTAATAAATACCTTTCGCTGGTAAAGTTCAGTCACACCATTTTTGCCATGCCTTTTGCCATGACCGGTTTTTTTATGGCTACTATAAAGGCGCAGCAACCTTTTCACTGGCAGCAGTTTGTGCTGGTTGTGCTGTGCATGGTATTTGCCCGCAGCGCTGCCATGGCCTTTAACCGCTGGCTGGATGCGGATATTGACAAACGGAACCCGCGTACTGCGAAAAGGGAAATTCCTGCCGGTATCATAGCGCCGGGTAATGCCCTGTTCTTTGTAATCGCCAATGCCGCGCTGTTCATGCTGTGCAGCTGGTTCATTAACCGTCTTTGCTTTTTCCTGTCGCCTGTAGCGCTGCTGGTGGTGCTGGGGTATAGTTATACCAAACGTTTTACGGCGCTCTGCCATCTTGTGCTGGGCCTGGGCCTGTCCCTGGCGCCCATTGGGGCTTTCCTGTCCGTAACCGGTTATTTTGACCTGCTGCCGGTACTGGTATCGGTGCTGGTGCTTTGCTGGGTATCGGGCTTTGATATTATTTATGCCCTGCAGGATGAGGAATTTGACCGTTCCCAATCCCTTAACTCCATACCAGCCTGGCTGGGCAAACCAGGCGCGCTGCGCTTTTCCGAAGTGCTGCACATCATAGCCGGCATTATTGTGCTGGGCATTGGTGTAATAGGGCATTTTCACTGGCTGTACTGGATAGGCGCCGGCGTGTTCATTATTATGCTAATATCCCAGCATTTGCTGGTAAAACCGCATGATCTGAGCCGGGTAAACCTGGCCTTTATGACCACCAATGGTATTGCCAGCGTGGTATATGCCGTATTTGTGATCAGCGATATGCTGATCATCGGGTAAATTTTTAACGCATCTTACAAACAATTATGGGGCGCATTCTGGCCATTGATTACGGAAAAAAAAGGACCGGCCTGGCCGTTACAGATCCGCTGCAGCTGATTGCCAGCGGGTTAACGACGGTGCTTACGCACGACCTGATCCCTTACCTGAAAAAATACTTTGCGCAGGAAACGGTGTCTGAAATTATTATTGGCGAGCCCAAGGGCCTGGATGGTAATGCTACAGATGCTACTGCCCTGGTCACTGAATGTATCCGCATCCTGCACAAAAATTTCCCGGATATGCCGGTGAAAAAAATAGACGAGCGTTTTACATCCAAAATAGCCTTCCGTTCCATGATAGATAGCGGCCTTAAAAAGAAAGACCGGCAGAACAAGGCCCTGGTGGATGAGATCAGCGCCACTGTTTTACTTCAGGAGTACTTGCAGTACAAGTAGTTAGCAATTAGCTGTTGGCTTTTAGCTGTTAGCAGTTGATGGCCGCTTCTCCTAGGTTATGCTATATGCTTTTCCTGCTGTTCTATAATATATATGCCTAACAATCGCCCATTAGGTGTATGTTCCTAACCGCTACACTACTCCCCTGCGTTCTACGCCCTCTAACTGCTAACAGCTAATAGCTAACTCCCAACTATTTATTACCTTTGCCCTCTTTAAAAAATATTAATTAGCAATGATATTACCCATTGTAGCGTTCGGCCACCCGGTGCTAAGAAAAGTTAGTGAAGATATTACCCCTGACTATCCGCATTTGCAACAGTTTATTGCCAATATGTGGGAAACCATGTATGGTTCCAGCGGGGTAGGACTGGCCGCACCACAGGTAAATAAAGCTATCCGCTTATTTGTGGTAGATAGTGAGCAGATCATCAATAACCTGGAAGAAGACGAAAAAGCTGAGTATCCCGGCGACCAGGGCGTTAAACAGGTATTTATCAACGCCCATATAGTAGATGCTGAAGGCAAGGAATGGCCCTATAATGAAGGCTGCCTGAGCATACCCAAGATCCGGGAGGATGTGTACCGCCCCGAAACCATCCGCCTGCGTTATGTAGATGAAAATTTTCAACCGCACGAACAAACCTTTCACGGCATTACTGCACGCGTGATCTTCCATGAATATGACCATCTTGATGGTAAACTGTTCATCGACTACCTGAAGCCCCTGAAGCGCAGAATGCTAAAAGGGAAACTGGAAGATATTTCCAAAGGAAAAATAAGTACCGATTACAAAATGATTTTCCATAAATAAAATAGATAAAAATTTTGTAATGTAAAATAATCCTTTTACTTTGGACACTGCTTTTACTTAACTATCCCTGTGTCCAACTTGAGACCCTCTCTTACATATACAGAAGCTGAACTTGTTCAGGGACTAAAAGCCCGGGACGAGAAGGTATTCAGTTACTTATATGACCATTACTCTCCGGCTTTGTACGGTGTGGCCCTTAAAGTGGTGAACGATGAGAATATCGCGGTAGATGCATTACAGGAGATCTTCCTCAAGATCTGGCGTAGCGCAGAGCGTTACGATCCGGACAAGGGACGCCTGTTCACCTGGATGCTGAACATTGCCCGCAACACGGCTATTGATACGCTGCGCTCACGTGCGCATAAGCTGGATCAGAAAATGCAGGAGCTAAGCAATGGTACTTTGCAATGGGAAAAACTGAGCGTGCAGCAGTCCGTAGACCACCTGGGCTTGTCCAAAGTGCTGGACCAGCTGAACAAAGAGCAGCGGGTGATCATTGACCTGGCCTATTACCGGGGCTGTACACAAGATGAAATTGCCAAACTACTGGACATACCGCTGGGCACTGTTAAGACAAGAATGCGCAATGCCATTATTCAATTAAGGAATCTCTTAAAACAGGTGTAATCAAGGTGGATGTACAACGCTACATATCGTCCGGTATCATTGAAAGTTATGTGGTAGGCCTGCTGCCCGCGCAGGAAGCCCGGGAAGTGGAGCAGGCTATAAGCCTGTACCCGGAAGTAAAGGCAGCGGTAGATGCCTGCCGCCAGGATATGGAAAGATATGTGCAGCTGCATGCTATTACGCCGCCAAAAGGCATCCGCAAACGCCTGATGGAAGTAATAGAGAACGAAGACTCTGAGGAAGGGGAAACCCTGCTGCCGGAAGAGCTGCGGGAGCCGGTGATGGAAGAAGAGGCGCCACCGGCAGGTTTCAAACTATCCATTCCGCAGGTGCGTATCTGGCAATATGCGCTGGTACTGGCAGTTGTGCTGCTGATCATCAGTTTGGTCATGAATGTCCGGTATGCCGATCGCCATAAAACATTAAAACAGCAACACGAAGAGCTGATCTCCACTCACAATCAAGCTATTACTGATCATCAATCCTTACAATCAAAACTGCAGCATACGGAGCGGGAGTTATTGTTGCTGAAAGATCCGGCCTTTAAATGGACCCGGCTTTCCGGCAACAGTAAGCATGCCGGCCAGTTTGCCAGTATAGGCTGGAACCCGCAATCCAAAGAAGTGTACCTGCTGGCGCAGTCCCTGCCGGAACCTGCTGCAGATCAGCAATACCAGCTGTGGGCCATGGTGAATGGTAAACCGGTGGATGCCGGTGTGTTTGAAATGGGACCACAGCATACCACCCTGCAAAAAATGAAGGACCTGGCTGCCGCCCAAGTATTCTTCATTACCCTGGAAAAAAAAGGGGGGAATGCCTCCCCTACCCCTGACCAGCTGTTTGTAAGCGGTAAAGTAAATGGTTGAGCGGTGCTTTATTAATAATGAGCCACTAATAATTAACTGATTTTATTATATTAAAATTTTGCCTGTATACTCACTTGTTAATTATCCCGTATTCACTTTTAATTATTAATTAATTCCTTATCTTTCAATCTCATTTTACCCCATTCATAATCTTGCCTCCTTTAGAATCAGTGAATTTTATAACAGACCAGCCCATTCTGAAAGCGATTGCTTAGCAGGTACTGTTGCCTTAGGAAACCTTTTAAATAACCAGGAGACTAGTGGAATCCGATTATACATATACGGAAGCAGAATTAATTCAGGGACTGAAAGCCAGGAACCAGCGCGTATTCGGCTATTTATATGATCATTATTCGCCTGCCCTGTACGGGGTTGCATTGAAAATACTGAATGATGAAAATGCAGCCGGCGATACGCTGCAGGAAGTGTTCCTGAAAATATGGCGCAATATTGACCGCTATAACGAGGAAAAAGGCAGGTTGTTCACCTGGATGCTGAATATTACGCGCAATACAGCCATTGATATGCTCCGGTCTAAAGCCCACCGGTTTGAGCAAAAAATCCAAGATGTCGGGGACGACGTACATTTATATACAGGTCACCTAGCCGTTTACCAATCTACTGATCATCTGGGACTTTCAAAAGTTTTGGAAAAACTGAATAAAGAACAGCGTATTATCATTGACCTGTCGTATTATAAAGGTTGTACACAAGAAGAAATATCTACCATATTGAACATACCTTTGGGTACGGTTAAGACCAGAACACGCCTGGCGATGATCAAATTAAGGAATCTTTTAAAAACTTTATAAAACAGTGAGCTTAGAGCGTTTTATATCCTCCGGCATCATTGAATTGTATGTAACCGGTATGGCCTCGGAAGCCGAAGCTAAAGAGTTAGAAGCCGCTATGGTAGCGTATCCTGAGCTGGAAAAGGAGATAGAATCCTGCCGCCGGGACCTGGAGCAGTATGTAAGCCTGCAGGCCATTACACCACCACCTGCAATTAAGGATCATTTGCTGCGTATGGTAGCAGATGAAACGGCCAAATGCGAGAAGCGGTAGATCTTTAACTCTTCATTAACAAAATAATTTCATGTGCATGCGCCCGCATACACATGCGGCCATAGTAGTTCCAATCTCTAAATTTGCTTAACCCTTTATTAACAAAACTCTTCCCACACACCATCATATCAATATATTAGTTAGTGCAGATACCCGCATTCCGCCATTAATTACATTTTTCCTATTTTGCAGGAATGCAGAAGTTTTTCGTGGTTGTTACCGGTTTTCTGATAACCGGGCTGTTACACTTTCATAATACCTATGCCCAGGATACTGCCCGTTATAAAGGAATGACTGTGAACCTGGATGAAGTGGTCGTGAATGCCAAACGTATAGGCTTTGACGTTAATAGCTTTATTAAACGGGTGGAAGAAGATACCACTTTTTACCGGGCCTTTAAGAACCTGCGCCTGCTGGGCTTTACCGCCGATAACGATATTCGTATATACGATAAGGATAAACAGGTGAAAGCTTCCCTGAAAAGCGAAACGCACCAGACCATGAATGGCCTTTGCCGCACCATGCAGGTAATGAATGAAAAGGTTACCGGCGATTTTTACACCTCCAAAGGCGATTATAATTACTACACCGCAGAGTTGTATGCCGGCCTGTTCTTCACAAAAGGTACTGCCTGTGTAGATGCAAATGGCAATGGTACGGAGCAGGGCGGCGGCAGTATGCAACGGCATAAGGCCCAGTTAAAACAGCTGATCTTTAATCCCGGCAAACCCGTACGCGGCGTACCTATTGTGGGTCCTAAAGTAGCCATCTTTAACCCGGAAGTAATGCGCTTTTATGATTTTTTCATTACCGCGGAAAATTACCTGGGCGTATCCTGTTATGTATTTGCCGCCCGCGTTAAAAAAGACCTGGGCCGCATAGACCGGGGTGATGTGGTGATCAATGAGCTGGTGACTTATTTTAATAAGGAGAACTTTGAGATCGTAGGCCGTAAATATTCGCTTTCTTATAAAACGTTGTTATTTGATTTTAACGTGCGTATGAATGTGGAGATGACTAAGAAAAATGATCTTTTAATACCGGCTTTGGTTACGTATGATGGTACCTGGGATGTACCTTTCAAAAAGCGCGAGACGGCTGCGTTTGTGGCAAAGTTTTACGTAAACTGATTATATGCTTTAAATAGAAAAAGGTGCAAATGAAACGGTTCATTTGCACCTTATTATTTTAGATCTTAATACGTTAATACACGATCGTAACGGCGCCCGTTTTCCTGAACGATTGCAGTGTGCTGGCGCTTGTATATTCCATTACCCACACATAGGTGCCTACATTCATTTGCACCCCGTTCTGCCGCCCGGTCCAGCTAACCTGCGGATCCGTACTGAAAAAGATCCGCTGTCCCCAGCGGTCGTACACGCTGAGCTTAAAGTCCGATAACAAGCATCGGTAAATGGGCCGGAAATAATCATTCTTCCCATCACCGTTAGGGGTAAACGCATTCGGCAGCCATACCTGGCACTCGCAATCCTTTGCCAGCACCAGCACAGAATCGGTAGCACGGCCGCAGGTGTTGTTAGCCACTACAGCGTAGTAACCAGGTTCGGTTACCATAAAAACAGGAATGTTGGTACTATCCTGCCATTTATAATTAGTGCCTGCGCCGTTGGGGTAAAGCCGTATCTGCTCTCCCTTACATATGGTACTATCAGGTCCCAGGTTGATGTGCAAAGTATCATCATAAGTTACGTGGATGGTGTCAGAAGAAATACAGCGGCCTATTTGCGCCCGTACATAAAAGTAGCCGGGTTCGCGTACATAATAGGTGGCCTGGTCAGAGCCGTCCTGCCACAGGTACTGGCCCTGCCCGAAATCGGCGGTAAGCACCAGGAACTCACCTTTACAAATGGTAGTATCCCCTCCAAGGTTCACGCCGCGCAGGCGGTTATAGTCTACCCGCACCGTATCAAGCACTTCACATTCATTATCTACTTCTATAAACACCCAGGCATCTACCGGGCTGCTTACCCGTACCGTAGGATTCATTGAACCGTTAAACCAGCTGTAGCCGGAGGCGCCGGCTACCTGGGGCGCCAGCACAATAGTTTCGCCGGGGCATAATAAGGTATCAGGGCCCATGGTAAAGGGATGTTCATGCCCGCCAAAGTTGATGGTCACCGTATCGCGGAAAATGCCGCAGCCACCTGCATTTACCTGCACCATGTAGGTGCCGCTGGTAGTTACAACATAAGTGGAGGCGCTTTCTCCTGCTATAGGTGTAAAATCCCTGTACCACTGGTAGTTACCATCCTGCGAGGTAGCATCCAGGCGAATAGCCTCGTTAATGCACAGCAGGTGGTCATCACCCAGCTCAATTTCCGGGATAGGCGTAAAGAACACGTTCACGGAATCCGGTACCTCGCATCCATTGATCTTTACCCTATAGGTGCCGGTAGTATCTGCTACAATGGTGTTGCCTACGGAATCTTTCCGCGTCCACTCGTAGGTGGCTCCGGCTACCACAGGTGCGCTGAGAACAATGGTTTGTCCTTCGCAAAGCGTGGTATCAACCGGTTCAGGAAAATTGTAGGGTACCGGCTGTACTACAGTAATAGAAAGTGTAGTGGTATCTGCTACGCCAGCCCGGTAAGCAATGAGCGTAACGGTATAGGTACCAATAGTGGCGTACTGGTGGCTGCCGATCATTTTATCGGAAGTGTTCTGTACACCGGAGGGCGGATCGCCAAAGTCCCACAATACGGAATCAATGGTCTCGTCCTCAGTAGTAATGGCGAACTTGATATCTGTGTTCACACAGGTACTAGAGTAGGTAAAAGGCGTTAGCCATGCGCTCCTGGCGGGGGCGGCATACGAATATTGTGGCGTGGCCAAACTGATACAAACGGCTACCAGGAGTATCAGCAGGCATAGGATACGGCAGTGAATGAGGCTTCTCATGTATAGGACATGGGTATTGGCACTAAGTTAATAGAAATATAAATATATAATACTTTTTTTTCATAGAAAAAGAGGTGATAATGTAGTAACTTATTCATTATCATTAACATCAGATTAGCAAAAAAACATATTCGGAACCTTAACTTTGTTCATGAGGGAACATTGCATCATGTATGCATCAGGGTAGTCCTAAGTGGCTACCTTCTTTTTTAGGATAACACCGGACAGGTATATGAAACCAGCCGTCTCCCTTGTTCTCAGCCAGGTGTCGGTATGTTTTAAGCGAACTCAGTACTATGTTAAAAACGATGGAAGAAAGATTTTATTGAAAACCCATACAGTATTTCTCACAGGACAAGTATCACAGGATTATATTATAAACAGGATCACTTCTCTGGCAAAGATCGTTCGTTTTACAATACGATCAGTTTCAACATTATTAAAAGTCTTGTCCCGCATTTCCTGCAGCTGGAACAGGACTGCAACCTTGTGTGGGCCAATGTTCTCAGGTTATTGAGTACTGCGGCACACCTGTTCCGGTATTGTGGTAGTAAGGATAACTACTGTATGCTTATTCTCTGTAAATATAAACGAATCGATTTATATATACCATTTATATACAAATTAGTTATTAATTTTAATTGAAATTAATTGATAATGTAATAATTAAATTGATTTTCGTTAACATCTGATTAGCGGTTTATTTACATTTACTGTCTTACTTTTGTTTCACGAAAGAGAGAGGAGAGCGGTCACAGGCCGCTCTCCAAAGTCCGCCCTTCGGGGCGGATTTTTTTTATGTATAGTGTAAGCTTAAATGAAAATGATATATAACTGTCCTGGACTGGGGACGGATCTTTTTATGCATAGTGTAACCCAGGTAATGAGCTGTTCAGCTGATTATTATAGCTGCAGCATTTCCTCTATCGCTTTTGAAGCCTGTATTCTTACGGCCGCCCCCTGCTACTTGATACCGTCATTTTTTCGCACGCTGTTAAATCAACCGTCAAGAGATCTCGGATATATGAGGTAAGTAATTCAGGCTTGACGCATAGCAGAAGAGTAATACTTATACGTTTTATTTACTTATAAATTAATTCTTAAATCAAAAGAGAAACCATTGATAATGTAATAATTAAATTGATTCTCATTAACATATGATTAGCGCTTTATTTATATTTAGCGCCTTATTTTTGTTTCACTTTGAGAGATGAGGAGAGCGGCTTGCGCCGCTCTCCAAAAGTCCGCCCTCCGGGGCGGATTTTTTTATTGATGCAATACGAAGCCTTGCTTAAAGGCTAACCACGGTACTACCACGAAGGCTTATCGTCGCATGGAATAAATGATGCAGTTACAGGCAGGTGATGTGCTCATCATCGATGACTGCTCCCCTACCCTTTACCGCTCACCGTCTGCTTCCTCAACAGGTCAATCACCACTACCGCCCCTATCAACGCCGGGAAAAATAACAGGAATGAACGCTGTAATAAGGTAAACACCGGCAAACCTGCCGGTACGATCTTTCCAAACAACACAGAAATACTTAGCTCCGCAAAACCGCTGCCACCGGGGCTGGGTGCAAAATAGATCATGAACTGTATAAGTACCTGGATGGAGATCACCTGTATTAAACTGGCATGTACCCCTAAGCCCAACAGTATAACATATTGCATGCAATACTTATTCAGGTACAGCAGGGTTGTAATGATTAAGCTCAGCGGAAAAAGAAAAGGATGCTGTTTAACAATAATACTACAGGCTTGCTGGTACTTTGCAATGTTCTCATAGGCGCGTTGCGCCCAGGCAACCAGCTTATCTTTACGTGCAGGCAGCAGCACAGATAAAATGCCTGCTATTCTTTTAATGATGCTGCCCACCCAAACAGGTTTCCAGAAGGCCAGCAAAAAGGCGGATAAAAATAACAGGAAAAAGCTGAAGCCATATTTTAACATGGCAGGTACCATACCGCTCACCATACTTGTATCCATGAGCATAATAGCTATAAAGCCGGCCAAAGGCATAAAAATAAGGGTGGCCCCCATGTTGATCAAACTCACCGCAAATGCATTTACAAAAGAAACCCCCTTGCTGGTATATACAAAGATCTGTGCCGGCCCTGCACCTCCATGCGCCGGTGTTACAGCACCCATAAACATGTTGGCTGCATTGGCTTTAAAGCTTACCCATTGTGATACTGCAGGGTTAAGCTTACGGATGTAAATATGATTACGCCAGCTGCCCAGCATCAGGTCTATAAAAAGCATCAGCAGGCAAATAACAATGTACCGGTAAGAGATATGCGACAATGCCCGGATGGTTTGACCGGTATTGTTATAAAAAAATATACCCGCTATAGTTAGTATCGTGATCAATGCCAGCCAGAGGCTGCCTTTTATAATAAGCTTTTTATTAAAAACGGATGTTATGCCGGGTTGTTTATAATTTACTTCTGACATCATAAGATTAATTTTATTTAGTTCAGGGCCTCTCCTTCCGAAACAGCGGTGCTGATCCCTTTCCATTTTAAGATGCTGTTAAACAGGTCGGCTGTGCGGGCAGGATGTGTATGCCAGTTCTTTTGATTGTAGATGAGCGGCACATGCATATGTGAACGGTGCAATGAACCGTGCGAACCCAGGTGCTCAGGATATTCCCAGAAATCGCGCAGGTCGTAGCCGGTGCGGGCGCTCACTACAAGATCCCCTGCCCTGCGGCTTTGGAACAGCTGGTGTACCTGGTAAAGTGAATCGGGATACTCACTATCAAATGTGGCTTCCAGGGCAGCCCGGTGACCATTCACACAAAGCTCCCTGCCTAATTTGAGCGGGTCTGCGCTTTCCGGATGGTAAGCAAAAGTTTGGCCGCTTACTTCAAGGGTAGCTTTACCTTCAGCATTGCGCACTACAAAACTTTGGGAAGTATTACCGCGGTAAATAACAAGGTCCACCGCTTTTTCTGCAAGCAATCCGTTTAGCCGTGCGCTGCCCATAATGCCCAGGATCTCCCTTTCGCGCAGCACATGGTCGCCGGTATGGTTCAGCAGGTGAATGCTGCCAAAAGAATTGCCCGATACCATAACAGCCGATTTGGGATTGCTTTTCCAGATGGTGGGATAGTACACTGATTTCAGATCATGCTGCGTCATCCATTCGCCCAGGTCAAGATGTGTATCCGTTGGTGTTAGCCCATGGTCAGAGGTGAGGATAAACAGTGTATCCTGCCACCAGCCTTTTTTCTCCAGCAGGGCCCTTACTTCGCCCAGGCTGTTATCTGCTATCTGGTAAGCCTCAATGGTGCGCGGGTCGCGGATGTGGTGGTAATGCGAATCCCAGTCAACACTGGGAAACACTGCAAACAAAAAATCAAAATCTTTACCTGCCTGTAACATGTCCATAATACGCCGGTGGCCCTGCTCATCAACAGGGTGATGCCGTTTCCAGAAATGGGCACGCGTGTATAACAGGCCCTTGCCTTTTTTACCCAGGTCATATTCAGGAGGTATATTACGGGTGATCATATTATACAGGTTATATGATTCTCCCAACAGATCAAACAGTGTAGGTTTATTGGCCGGCATGTCTGTATTAAACCAGGCTGCTTCCAGGCCGCAATAGGAACGCATAGCGTTCTTATTCCAACGGGTGCGCTTAAACTCTTTTTTATCAAACCAGCGTATGCCTGTAATGCCCATGGTGCCCGGAAAGTGGCCGGTTAAAAAAGGCAGGTAAGCAGGGCCTGTGGTGGATGGGAAACAGGTGGTTGCTTTGCGGTAGGTGCCTTCATCAATAATGCGTTTAATATTAGGCAACCGGCCTTGTGCTATGAGCTCGGGCAATACCTCGCTATGCGCACCATCTACTAAATAGAACAAGGTGCGCTTTCTGGCTTGGGTCATTATCTTAATTTGGTACTAAGACAATGAACCCGTACTGTACCCCGACAAACAATCCTTATTTATTTACTTAACTTAAAACGGTAGCCCAGGCGCAGGGCAAACTGCTTGTAGGGCATTTGCAGGCCATAGTCTTCAAACTTAATACCTGCTTCCAATCCGCTGGTAAAACTAAAACCTGCAGATGCAGTGTACATTAATGAACGGTAGTGTTCATACACCGGTGTATATGTATAGGGATTAGAATTGTGAACAAAATGAGGCAGCGTGTTCCCAAAGGCCTCTCCTATTTCCCCGGCCATAAAAAAGCGCTTACCGGTCCTTAGCCTTATACCTGCTTTTACCGGTATAATTTTTACCGGTTGCGCATATACGTTATGCTGGCCGTTGCCGAATATTAACCAGTTCCTGTCTGCTGAAAAATAGGTGTACCCGGTGGATAATGTACCGGTTAAATACTCGCCCAGGTCGCGGTGTACAAACAGCTCCCCGCCGGACACAAAGCCAAAAGGCGCATCCCATGCAACGCCGCCTGTAGCAGCAACACCCAGGTACCAGGCCTGTGAATTATCTATTGCCCTTTTAACAGGTTTAAATACGGAGTTAAAAGCAATACCAGCTTCCCAGCCTATCCATTTCTTAGTTTGATAAAAGGAGGTGGAAGTTTCCGGGTATTCCGGTATATCAGTAACATTCTTATAGCCGGGGCTGCGCCATAAACCGGCATGTTTATAACGGTTAAACGCAGGCCCTGCCAGCAGGCTGATATGCTTGTTCACCTGTACATTCAGCAACAGCTTTCCCTGCCACCAGCCATCATCCCAGGTGCCTGCATCAGAAAACTGGTAAGCTGCTTCGGCTGACAGGTAAACGTTATTACTGAACATAAAGTCATGCCCGATGCCAAAGCCAAAAGCATAAAATCTATTATCAGCGGATACGTTCATACCCAGCAACACCGTGCTGTAAAAGTTATGCGTGCCTGTTTTTAAAGCCAGGTTAGTATTGGCCAGGTTATTAGCGGTATAGCTAAGCCTGTAAAAACCATTATAGATAATATTGATCAGCCCAATGCTTATGCCCTGCGAGGTATCCGCCACATTCACCATTCCCATTTGTACTCCTTTTAACCGGCGCGTTTCATTATGCAATGCACTGATCTGCACCCCGGATAACTGCGCCTGTGCTTTATTGGTGAATAAAGAGATCTGCACACCTCTTACCGTATCCAGGGCCCGGTTATGCGCGCCGGCCAATTGCAGTCCGGTGGCATTACCACCTACTAAATTAAACACACCGGCCAGCTGAAGGTATTTTGCACTTTTCTTGTTGATGTTAAATAAACCGGCCACCTCCAGCCCGTTTACACCAGCCGTGTAACCGCCTGCCAGGTTCAGTGAAAACTTATTTACCACCTGGGGGCTAAACATCCCATGCGTGCTAAGCCCGGGGGTTAAAGACACCTGGAAAGGCCTTTTAGCAAAGAAACCAGTAATGTTCAAACTCTGGATCTTTTGCCTTGCGGAGATGAATAAGCTTCCCAGCGCGGTTCTTTCAATGCGGTTACTTTCTTCATCTATATTATTATACACAGCATTGTTAGCTCTTGAGCTTACCAGCACGGTTTGCAAAAAATGAATGGTAGTATCCCGGTACAATCTTTTACTGGCTGTAACCGTTATGCTTCCGGGGTTGCTGGTGCGGAACTTTAGTTTAAAATAACCATGTTCGTCTGTTAAAGTGGCCACCAGGTGCGTTTTTTCATACACGCTGGCATTCATGAGGCGCTCCCCGCTACGCTCATCCACCACCATACCACTTACAGAAAAGGTATTATTATCATTGGTAAGGTCCGTGTTGATCAACATGAGGCGGGGCAGTGCAGGTATTATAATAACATAGTTATTCTGCTCACCATATTCATAACGTTCTTTGAACAGCCGATGTAAAATACGGGATACCTGCTGGTTGCTTGCAGTAAGGGTTACCAGGCTATCCTGCGGTATGAGCCTGCTGTTGTAGGAGAAGTAAAAACCGGCTTTGCTGCTGATCTCATTCAGCACATCCGCCACCCGCCTGCTGTTTGCATTTAATGATATAACCTTATCCAGCAACCCCTGTGCATTGCCTTGTTTTGGCAACACGTATAGAAAGCCTATCATCAACAGTGTTATAATCCTGTAAAACCGGGTCATTTCAGAATAAGCTGATCGTTCTTTTTTTCCAGTGTAATGTTAAAGGTGCGGCTAATTACCTGCAGGATATTATCCAGCGATTCGTTCTTAAAAGTGGTATTCAATCGCAGATCGCGCAGCTCTTTCCGGGCAATTATAATGTGGCTGTCATAAGCTTCATTCAGCACTTCTACCATTCTCCATAAGGGTGTATTATCTGCTACAAATTCTTTGCTGCGATAGTAGGTGTACAGCTGATCGGGGTTAACGGCTTTGGTAAGCGCAGCAGCTTGTTGCTGTACCACTACCCTTTCCCCGCGGTTTAATACAATGGTATGTCCCTGCCTGCTTACCTGCACCCTTCCTGTTTCTACGATCACTTCTATATTCCCGTTCTTATTTTTCATATTAAACGAGGTGCCTAATACCTTCACACTCAGATCGCCGGTACGGATAATAAATGGCTTTGACTGGTCCTGTGCTACATCAAAAAAAGCTTCTCCTTTAGTTAGCACCAGCTGGCGCTCCTTACCGGCAAATGCTGCAGGCAGCTCTACCTGTGTGCCTTTATTAAGTGTTAGTACAGAGCCATCGGGTAAGGTATCTGTTTTAACTGCCAGCTTAGTGGTAATTTGAATAGCGGGTGTATTACGATGGGTTAAATAAAACAAGGTTCCTGTTATTATTACCAGTATTGCTGCTGCAATTTTCAGCCAGGGCCTCCACGGCTGCAATACGGCTACCGGAGCCTGTTCCGCCGCTTTTTGCTTTAATCTTTGTAATGATGCCTGTGCATTTACAGTGCCTGTATATTGCAGGCGCAGGCTGGTTTCCCATACCAGCTGCAGCTGTTTAAACCGGGCTTCATTGGCGGCATCCTGCATCCTCCACGCTTCCACATTTTGCGCCTGTACGGGAGTAGTTTCCCCCAACAGGTGGCTTATCAGCAGATCATCAGTCATAATCGTATGTTTACATTCATTAACAGCCAAAGTATTAAGGGCAGGTAATCTGCCAGCTGTGTACGCAGCTTTTTAAGCGCTCTGCTCATTTGCGTTTCCACTGTTTTTACCGACAGGTTTAACTGCGTGGCAATTTCTGCATACTTCAGCTCCTCAAAACGGCTTAGCTGGAATATGGTGCGGCATTGTTCCGGCAATCCGTTAATAGCTTTTCTTAACTGTTGTTCCAGCTCCCGCAGCTGCAGCGTAGCAGCGGGTGTTTCCGTTTGCCGGCCTGTTGTTCCTGCGTTAAACAGGGTAAAAGCATTTTTTACTTTCTGGTGTTTAAGATAGTTCAGACACTCATTGTTCACCGACCGGTAGAGGTAGGCTTTTAAAGAGGTATGAATGGCAAGCAGCCCGCCCTTTTCCAGGATCTTTAAGAATACCTGGTGCACCATTTCCTCTGCAAGCATGTCATCATTCAGCATAGTATAGGCATACCGGTATAACGCATCATAATGCTCAAGATATACCCTGTCAAGATCATGGTCTTTAATCAATCCGTTATTTCCCTGGCTCGTCTGCAAGTATGCTTTATTCAGATTTTATTGGTTAGACAACTGTGCCTGTATTTACCCTTACAGGCAAAAAAAAATAATTTATTCCATAAAAAAGGAGCCTTTAAGGCTCCCTTTTTAGAATTACGGATTATCAATTACGAATTACAAATTACAGCTCTTTTACCATTCATCTGTCCTGAACGATGACACAGGCAGCCCTTCATTGCTGAACAGGGTGCCCACCAGCCAGTCCTTATACGCGTAACGTACAGCTACCGGTGTCTTTACCTCTTCACTTTTTACGGCAATGCCATAACCGGTTATCCAGGCAGTGGCCGGGTGAAATACCTTATCGGCGCCGGCTATTTCAAAATCAGACAGGGGTTTATTAAAAGAGAAAGTGGTTAAACCATTTGGCGCATTGTTAAAGAACAGCTGCACGGTATCTGTAGCTACCTTCATGTTCTTATACACCGGTGTGGCATAAGGAATGTTCTTATACCCGTAGGTTTTGGCCAGTGCGTTATATAACAGGCGTTTGGCAATAATGGTCTTATCTGTAGGGTGTATGTTGGTTTGATCTCCTACATCCATACTCACAGCCATACCGGAGTTGGGGATATCATCCAGCGCTTTTAACTGTGCTTCGCGGAGCAGGAAGGTTTCTCCTTTATCGCCTTTATATACAAAAGGCGCTATCTGCACATAATAAAAGCCCCATTCCCCGCAATCCCAGGCCGCTCTCCAGGATTTTACCATGGCACCCATCAGCTGCCGGTACTGGGCCGCGCGGCCGCGGTTACTTTCTCCCTGGTACCACAAAGCCCCGTTAATAGTATACCCCATTATGGGCGATACCATACCATTGTATAAATTGGTAGGATCATTCGGCTTTAAATTCAGTGTATCCGTTACCGCAGGAATTTTAATTTCATTGGTAAAGGGTTGCAGGGCCTGGGCGTGCATCCAGGCTTCTATCACAGTGCCGCCCCAGGTGGCTTCAATAATACCTACGGGCACTTTCAGCTTTTGCTGCAGCATTTGGGCAAACTGGTACCCCACTGCGCTGAAATCAGCGGCGCTGGCCGCATCTGATACCTGCCAGGTGGTATTACAATCTGACAGCGGTACCCGTGATATTTTTTTAGGTACATTGAACAGGCGTATCTGGGAATTATCCGCCTCCATCAATATGTCGGCAGCATGTAAAACAGCCTGGTTCTTAAACCCTTTTACAGGCATTTCCATATTGGACTGGCCGGAGCAGAACCACACTTCGCCAATAAGAATATTGTGCAGGGTAAGCGGCTTACCGTCTGAAATAGTAATGTCATAAGGCCCTCCGGCAGCCGGTGTTTGTACTTTTATCTTCCAGGCGCCATCTGCGCCCGCCTTAACCGTATACAATTTTTTGTTCCAGGAGGTGGTAACGGTAACCCTGGCATTGGCGGCGGCAGTACCCCATAAGGCAGCCTGTGACCGTTGCTGCAGCACCATATTGCTGGCAATAACAGCGGGTAACTTAACGGTGGCGGATGCGCCTAAAGAAAGCAGGAGGAAAAAAGAGATGATGAGTTTCTGCATAGTGGAATATTATGTTATGGGCAAAAACACAAAATACATAATCAGGCAGGTAAAAAAAAGCGTCCCGGGGTTTTAAGCCCGGGACGCAACATCTCTGTTTCTAATGTAGGTATAGGATTAGTAAGTAGTAAGCCTATTTCATCCAGAAGATCTTGGCATAGGGAAGATCCTTATCTGCTACTTTAGCGTAGTTCTCACCGTTCAGTGAACGCTCGCTGCCAGGATATGTTAACCTGTAAGCAGGCGTAGGCACAGTAGAAACACCCGGATCTGTAGGGAAGGTGATCTTGGGATAACCGCTTCTTCTCATTTCAGCCCAGGCTTGTGCATTCTGCATGATACCGAAGTTCACCCATTTCTGCAGGCCGATCTTGTTCAGGTTATCTTCCTGTACAGAGCCATAAGCTACTTTAGGATTAGCCAGCAGCAGCGTGATCTCAGCTGGTGTAGCTGCGGTTTGTTTGGTGCCGTAGTCGCTCAGGTTATGGATCTTGTAATAGTTTGCAATAGACTGCATAATACCTTGCTCGTAGGCAGATTTTGCGCTTCCGCCTCCCACGCCGCTACCCCATCTTTCATAGGCTTCAGCTTTCAGCAACCAGGTTTCAGCAGAAGTAAAGATGATGCCGGGGAACTTGGTATTTTTCACAAAGGTTGTACTATCTATCAGGGAGATCAGTCTACTGCCGATCTCAGCCTGCTGCTGCGCAGCAGTCATTGTAGGGATCATGCCATGATACTGACCAGCCGTATTTTTAGTGTACAATACACGTAAACGTGGGTCGCCGGTAGGCTTCAGCAGGGAATCCACCATATAACCGGGAGCGTATTGATGGCCATCGTTAAAGGAATTGGTCAGGTCTATTGTAAGATTAGTACCGCTGGTTACGATCTCCGCATTATCTGTATAAGCATCGATCATAGGATACAGCGTGGGGTTACCCATAATTTCCTGTACCAGCGCTTTGGAATTGGCTTCATCTACAGCAGATTTACGCATAGCCAGGCGCAGTAAAAGGGAATTACAGTAACGGCGCCATTTCAGCAGATCGCCTTTAAACAGGATGTCCTGTTTGGCCAGCTTGTTCAGGTAGAACTGCTCCGGCTGGGCGTTTGCCAACCAGTTGCTGATGATC
Source organism: Chitinophaga sp. GbtcB8 (assembly GCF_019091455.1). GTDB lineage: Bacteria > Bacteroidota > Bacteroidia > Chitinophagales > Chitinophagaceae > Chitinophaga. The sequence goes on along the minus strand of NZ_JAGXJN010000013.1, from coordinate 88,695 downwards.
TTTAAATTAGTGATCGCGCTGTCATATACCGCTCTGCCATCATCGAACGCACCCAGCTTTAAAGTACCGGTTGCATTCAGACCACCTGCTTCAGTGAACGGAACATCTCCCCAAAGGTCTACCTGCTGGCAGGCCTGGTCATACAGGAAGATCTGGGCTGTTTTAGTGAACAGTAAATAACCTGACTTATCTGCATCTGTAGAAAGCGCGTCATAGGCTTTTTCTATTTCGCGGTAGCTGGAGATGGGAGCCGTCCAGTTATTATCACTACCCGGTGCGCTATAAAAATCGTCCCAGCGGTCCTGTGCATAGGATTCCGGCTGCTCATACATTTTATTGGCAGTTACCACACCCAGGGTTTGGGTATATACGCCCATCTGAACGCCGTTAAATGTCCACAGGCCCCAGTAATCCGGTATAACCCTGCGGTTTTTGAACATGCCTGTGTAAAAGGCATCGATGCTGCCGTTGGTGGTTTTCTCAGGGTCCAGGTATTTGCTGTCTATCGTAGACTTTTTACATGCCCCGATGAAACCCAGCACTGGCGCCAGCATTATTATTCCAAGAATATTCTTCTTCATGTTTTTAATGTTTTGCTTAGATCAATTAAAAGCTCAGTCTCACGGTTCCACCAATTGTGCGGGAAGCTACTGAAGAGCCGGCGTCCAGACCCTGGCTGATAAAGTTGCTACCAATACCTACTTCAGGATCCACGTTAGGCAGTGTTTTGTAGAAGTAGAACAGGTTGCGGCCAAACAGCCCTACGGTTAACGTCTGCATTTTTGCTTTGTTAGCCAGTGCTACCGGGAATGAATAGTTCAGAGAGGCTTCACGCAGCTTAACAAAGTTGTTATTGAACACAGCACCCTGGTAAGAGTTTTTGGTTCTGGCGCCATAGTTACCCCAGCCATAAGTGTACTCATAGTACTGTGATGCCTGCAGGATCTTGTCATTTTTCTTTCCGGTTTCATCCACACCATCTAATACCACACCATCATGATATACTGTAGTACCTGCAGGAGCAGTACCGCCGTTCAGCAGTGTTCTGTTACCGGCAGCATCTTCATAGTAAGTTAAGCCGCCACTGGCTTCATCACGATACTTTAAGGTGCTTTTATACAATCCATCGCCTGTAGCATAATAATTGGTCACAGAAAGGATCTGTCCACCCCAGCGGGAATCCACCAGGAAGTCCAGGGTCCAGTTCTTGTAACGGATGGTGTTACCAATACCACCATTCAGCTTAGCCTGTATGTTACCGGCTTTCTTAGGGGTGGAGTTATCTGTTACATAATAACCGTTTGCATCTATGATGTTCTGTCCATCTGCACTTTTCTTGTTCATGTTCACCATGATATCACCTGCAGCTTCGCCTACTTTTGCAACGATGTATGCAGAACCGTTATCCACGTTCATTAACTGCAGCTGGCTAAGGCCGGGCTGTAAACTTTTCAGCTTGTTCCTGTTAAAGCCCAGGTTAGCGCGTACATCCCATGTTATGTTCTTGCTGGATATGGGCGTACCATATATTGCTGCTTCCAGACCGTAGTTGTTCAGGTCACCTACGTTCTGCCAGATTTTTTTTGCACCGGTTGAAGAAGCCACGTCCAGATTAACGATCTGGCCTTTAACAATGTTATTATAATAAGAGATGTCAAAGCCTAAGCGGTTTTCAAACATTTTGCTTTCCCATCCTATTTCATATTCATGTTTGAACTCCGGTTTCAGCCCGTTGTTACCATAGTTGCTACCGGGGTACAATGTTGCAGCTCCGTTAACTGAGCTTCCGGTATAAACGATATTTGCCTGGTAAATGCCCGGAGGGTTGGCAGCCACACCGTAAGACAGACGCAGCTTGCTGTAATCCACAAAGTTAGGCATATGCAATGCCTTAGACATTTCAAAGGAAAGGCTTACGCTGGGATAGAAGTAAGAGTTATTACCAGGTGCAAGCACAGATACTCTCTCATAACGGCCGGTACCTTCCAGGAACAGGAAGTTGCGGTAGCTTAAGCCAAGAATACCGAAGATACCATCCTGCATGTAATCAGACCTTTTGGTATCATTCTGTCCGGTTACAGGGTTTTTAGAAGCCTGGATAGTGAACCAGTTCTCCTGCAGCAGACCACCAGCTGTATTCATTGCGCTATAACGGCGTTCTTCACGGCGGGCCTGGTAACCTAAGCTGGCATTTAAACCGAATTTCGGGGAGAAGTCTTTGTTATAGGTCAGCAATAAGTCGCCATAAGCAATATTGTACTGGTTATTGGCAACGGAATATGCACCGGATTCAGAAATATACAGCGGATATTCTGCATAGTTTTTAGTTTCTGAAGTATAACCGGTAAAGTCTGTACCCATACGGCCACGGAATTTCAGCCCGGTGGCGATGTCATAGTTCAGTGTAAAGCTGGAAATGAAACGGTTAGACTTTTCGTCATAGCTATTCCGTTTCTGCTTCCACAGGAAATCCAGGAAGTCAGTAGCATAGAAAGGATATTTGAATGCTTCCTCAGGGTCACGGCTGGAGTTGTCCAGCGTTACATATTTATAACCTTTAGTGGTCTGATATTTCTTCAGGAAGAAATCCATATCATCAAAGGCGCTGAAGAAACCTGCATAACTTGCTAATACGCGGTTCATCTGCTCCGGACGGTTATGCACATATTCATTCACATAAGTTATGGTAACGTCGGTGCTTAACCGGGGAGTTATTTTATAAGAGGTATTCAGGTTAAAGTTGTTCTTTTGCTGTTTACCGCCAATTTGTATGCCTTTATAATCAATACGGTTAAAAGAAAAGCGGTAGCTGCCCCTGTCATTTGCATTGGATAATGCTATGTTAGCCTGGGAGCTGTAACCATTTTTGAACAGCTTTTTCCAGTTATCGCTGGTACCAACATATTTACGGGTACTACCATCCACATATACCACATCCCTGCCGTCGAACTTGGGTCCGAACTGACCATCCACATCATAGGGTACTCTTACATCTTCCTTACCATCGCCATTTATATCGCCCAGGGGAATCCAGCCATCAGCCGGGTAACCGGAACCCACCATGTTTTTTCTGTCGTAACCCGGACCATATTCAGATTGTATATCCGGCAGCACAGCAGCCTGCTCTATACCATAAGAGTAGTTGAAATCAACACCCAGGCCGGCACGTCTGTTACCCTGCTTGGTAGTGATCATTACCACACCATTACTACCACTGGAACCATACAGCGCGGTGGCGGCAGAGCCTTTCAGAATGTTCACTTCCTTAATGTTTTCCGGGTTAATGTCCAGCAAGCTGTTACCACGGATACGGGTATCCACATAATATTTATTAGCGTCGCCGGTATTTATGATGTCGTTACGGATAGGTACACCATCCACAACAATCAGCGGCTGACCGTCGCCATTAATAGAGTTTACACCGCGGATCTTGATGATAGCAGCACTGGTGCTACCACCGGGGGCGGTTTGAATGCTTACGCCGGCGGCCTTACCATACATTGCGGATGCAAAGTTGGTGGGGGAGGATTTTACCAGATCTTCGCCGGAGATGTTAGAAACGGCATAACCCAGCTTACGGCGTTCTTTTTTGATACCCATAGCTGTTACAACCACCTCATTCAGACCCTTGCTATCCGGCGCCAGTCTAATGGCTAAGGAAACACGGCCATTTAAAGGTATTTCCTGTTTTACGTAACCGATGTACGTAAAAACGAGCGTAGCTTCTGTGCTAATGCTCAATTTAAAGGCACCGTTAGCGTCCGTAAGCGTACCAGCCGAACCGGCTTTTTCCTGTACACTCACACCCACGAGCGGGCCACCTTTTTCATCCTGCACGATACCGGCTACAGTTTTCTTTTCCTGTGCATAAACAAAGTTGGCACATAGCAGGAAAAGTACCGCGCATACGAGGAGCGATCTTTTCATTTTACTCTTTTTTAGATTAATTACTATAGTGTTAAAGCGTTAATGTGTGAATTGGCATAGTTATAACCATCCCACCGCAGGGGATAACGAGATTGGCAATAGTTATTCATTATTGTTTCATTTGCAGAGTGGCCTGCTATTTACAATCTGTAGTTTAGGTATAAGGAATAAGTATTGCGCACCATTATTACAGTGCTGGTTTTCATGGTGTTGTGTCGAATTGTTTCATAGGTTCAATAAGATTTTCATTAGGTTTCAAATAGTAACTCCGCTGTTATGCTGTTTTTACAACCCGAAGCGGCAATTTGTTGGTATAGTTGTTCTAGTAAAATCTATTGTAATATAATGTAATATAGATATTTATTTCAAAACAGTAAAAATTATTATAATATTTTTCACGCGGTACACTTCGGGCCTTTTTGTTTTGTCCCACCCAAAGCATAAATACGTTATTTGTTATGAAAAAGTTTGTATTACTCTCTTAAAAAATGAAAACACCTGATATGTCATAAATATATTGGTTTATACTTATAACATAAAAATTTTAATCATTAATCACTGGTTATGTTCCAATCACTTATCAACATCAAACATAGATAATTTTTTTATAATCTGCAAGCTTATCTGATCATTTTCAATAAAATAGTTAAAACAACCGCAGTTTCTGCTAAAATAAAATCAGGGGTTTAGCAAAAAAAGGCAGGATCATTACAATCCTGCCTTTAAGCTTTCTTTAACAAAAATTATGGTTTACGGGTAGAATAACTCACATGCATGTACGCTTTTTATGCAACCGGCTCCACTTCTTTCATGGTAGATTGTCTTACTTCCAGCGTAGGTTGTAATACCAGCTGCTGAGATGTGCTGGAGGCATGATTTAGCTCCTTCATCAATACATTCACTATCTGCCTCCCTATTTCTTCTATGGGTTGTGATACACAGGTTATAGATGGGCTGTGCAGGCGGAAAAGATCATGATCATCAAAACATACCATGCCTACGTCTGCGCCTATACGAAGCCCTAATGAGCGAATGCTTTCTATACCATAAATGCCCAGGTAGTTGGTGGCAAAAAATACTGCATCTACCTTGCTAGCTTTCAGGTACTTGGTAATTTCCTGGGTATGCCCTACCCGGTCCATTTCAAAAGGCAGGCGTTTTACTACGTTCTTGTTATAGGGCAACCCGTGCTTTTTGAAGGCTGCCATAAAACCATCCATACGCTGTTTCATCTGCACCTGGTCAGAGGTGGTGGTGATAATGGCTATTTTCTGGTACCCCTGCTCTATGAGGTGGGTAGTAGCGGCATACGCGCCCTGGTAGTTATCAACTACCACGTAATGAGAGTCTACATTCGGTAAGTAACGGTCCATCAGCACTACGGGCTTGCGCACCATTTTCAACAGCTCTATCTCCTTTTCCATGTTCTTGGTGGGCGTAATAATGTAACCATCCACCTGGCGGTATTTTAATACCTCCAGCAGACCGTGGGCCTTTTCAGTGTTATCTTCCGTACTGCCAAATAATACCTTATAGCCATGCTTGTCTGCCTCGTCCTCCACTACTTTGGCCACGTTGGCAAAGAAGTTGTTGGCAATGTCTTCCACGATCAGCCCCAGGGTTTTGGTCTTACCCGTGCGTAAACCGCGGGCCAGCTGATTCGGCTTGTATTTGAGCTTATTGGCAATCTTCAGGATTTTCTTGCTAACCTGGTCGCTGATCCGTTTTTCCTTGGCTTTTCCGTTCAGTACAAAAGAAACTGTGGTAGGAGACACCCCCGCCTGTTTGGCGATGTCCTTTATAGAAATTCCTTTCATTCGCGATAATAGTTTGTGCTTATGCTTGTAATTCAGGTGTGCTGGAACTTCCTATTGAGCGCAGGTATAAAACGCTCAATCGATTTAGCCCTGTGTAAAATACAAAAATACTTGTCAAAAAAACAATACTCTCTCCAACAGCTAATTTACGGGAAATGATAGTTTTTTAACCAAAAATTAATAAATTGGCATCATTCACAGGAAAAACGCCCGCGGGGGGCGGGCAACGCTGACCATTGCCATTAAAAAGACAACACACTACGACCAAACACATTTAAACACAGAACCGGATGAAACCCATCCTTATTAAAGTTGGGGCTTTTGCAGACAACCAGATCACCATTATAGAGCGTAGTGATCCGCATTTTAACACACCTTTCCATTTCCACCCGGAGTGCGAGCTGGTATATGTGACGGAGAGCCATGGAAAAAGAATTGTTGGCGACAGTATTGAAAGCTTTGATGTAGGCGACATGGTTTTCCTGGGGCCTAACATTCCGCATGTATGGTATAACGAGGAGGATTATTACCAGGGCCTTGAATCGCTCAGAGCCCGCTCTGTAGTGATCTATTTTCCAAAAGATATTTTTGGCGATAAGTTCTATGGCCTGCCGGAAACCAAAGCGCTTTCAGAACTGTTCCACCGCGCGCAACGCGGCATGAAGATCATTGGCAATACCCAGGAGGCGCTGAAAGAGGAAATACTGGCCCTGCCCAAAAAAGAAGGGCTGGACCGTATTATTTCCCTGCTGCACATCCTGAAAACGCTGTCTGAAACACGGGACTATTACTTCCTGGCCAGCACCGGCTACTCCCATGCCTTTAATGTAAAGGATAACCACAAGATCGACGAAGTGTTCAAGTACGTGATGAACAATTTCTCCAAGGAAATATCCCTGCAGGATGTGGCGGGCATCACCAACCTTTCCCCGCAGTCATTCTGCCGCTTTTTTAAGAACCGTACCAAAAAGTCATTTGTACAGTTCCTGAACGAGGTGCGTATTGGCCATGCCTGCAAGCGGCTAACAGAGGAAGACTGGTCTATTGCAGAAATTGCGTACTCCTGCGGATTTAAGAACCTCTCTAACTTCAACCGCTTTTTTAAGGAGATCGTTGGGAAAACGCCGAAGGAGTATAAGCATGAGCTGAGGCTGAAGGAGGCATAAAGCTAAAACAGACTAATAAAGCATTGCAATACCTTAAATGCCGTACATTAATTGTTACTCATTCAGCATTAAGCTCTTAGCTTTATGCTGAATGCTTTGCGCTTTCCCCCCATGGCATATTTATTTCTACAATTCAAAACATTGTTCTATTTTCAAGCCCAACGGTAGGTAGAAGACACGCTGTTCTTTTTTTCAACCAAATATCTTTGTACCTGTAATCCTGATGTACAGCAACTATTCAGATCAACAGCTACTTAACTTGCTCCGGGCCGATAACGTCGCGGCCTTTAACGCCATCTACGAGCGTTACAGTAAGCCATTGTACCTGTATATCCTGAGCAAGCTGGAAACCGGGGAGATCAGCAAGGATGTGCTGCAGGACCTTTTTGTATCCCTGTGGGAAAAACGTAAACAGCTGCATATCAGCGAATCGCTGAAATCTTACCTCTACCAGAGCGCCCGGCATAAAGTAATTGACATTTACCGCAAGAACACCTCTTACCGGAAATACCTGCAGCAGCTTATAGAACATTTTGATGCGCAGCCGGAAAATATTACGGAGGCCGTTGACTATAAAGCCAAAAACCAGGAAATACTGGAAGCCATCAACCACCTGCCCGGCCGTATGAAGGAAATATTCATGCTCAGCAGGCTGGAACATCAATCCATAGAACAAATTGCGCAGCGGCTGGGACTATCACAACAAACTGTGAAGAACCAGATCACTAAAGCGTTGAAGATCCTGCGCTCACACCAGGATCTGCGATCGTGAGGGACAGAGCAGCCATGATATCAAACAAAACAGGAACAAAACTAACGATTGTAAATACGGAAGCCATTAATTTTAGCTAAATCTAAAATCTGCAATCGTAAATCTAAAATAGTAGTACCTAAGTCTCACTTATACGACTACTGGTAAATCATAAATCCGAAACGGTGGATACAGAACACATAAAACAGATACTGGAGCGCTATACGCAGGGACAATGCACGGCAGAAGAATCAGCGATCATTGAAAAATGGTTTGAGGGCGTAAACCGGCATCATACTCCCCCCGTGGCTGATGATGACCTGCCCCTGCAGCTGGAGGCCGTGAAGCAAAGCATCCGGGAAAGGATCCAGGTGCCCCGCCGGCAACTGCGTCCGATGTATTATGTGGCTGCCGCCGCCAGCGTATTGCTGCTGGCCGGCGCCTGGCTGTTCACCTACCTGAAACAATCCCGCACCGCTATACCGGCCGGGTCTTCCATAGCACAAACAACACCTCCCAAAAGCAGCCGTACGGAAAAAGACGGGTTTATGGAGCTGCGCACCGCCAAAGGCGCTACAGAACGTGTAGTGCTGGCAGATGGCAGCACCATCGTGGTAAATGCATCCAGCTATCTCCGCTATCCATTACAGTTCACCGGCACCCGCCGCGATGTGTACCTGGAAGAAGGAGAAGCCTTTTTTACCGTAGCATCCAATGAAAAAAGCGCTTTTACCGTACATACCGGCAACCTGCAAACCACTGCGCTGGGCACCTCTTTCAACATCCGCGACTATGCACATGAGAACAGGATCACCGTGGCGCTGCTCACAGGCAAAGTAAAAATAGATCGTGTACTTGATAACAATAAAGAGGGAAATAGCGTAATATTGTTGCCCAATGAGCAGGTGCATTACAATGTGCAATCCCTGCAACTGGTAAAATCGTCCTTTGAAAAACAGGAAGAGATCACCGGCTGGAAACAGGGCTACCTGGTGTTTAAAGACGCCTCATATACCGAAGTAATTACAGAGATAGAGAACCGTTATGGAGTTACCGTCATCAATCAAAGCAATAAGAAAGAGTGGAAGTATACCGGCTTCTTTAAGGAAGAAAGCCTGCAGGATGTAGTAGAGACCATATGCCTGGCCAAGTCCCTTTCCTATACGATCAGCAATGATACGATAGTACTGAAGAACTAAGGCCCTCCATTAACCATTTGCTTTTATCCCATGACAACGTTTAGATCATACTGCTATATGGTAAGTATGACTGCCGGCCTGTTGTTAACATGGTTGCCGGCAGCGTGCATGGATATACCTATATTAGTCAGCATTCAGGCCCGTAATAAACCGCTGGAAGCCGTGATGGCAGAGATCTCCGCACAAACCGGGCTTAATTTCCATTACGATAAAACAGACCTGAGCCAAAGCCTCAAAAAAAAGATCACCCTGCGCTGTAATAAAATGCCGGTGGAGGAAGTGCTGCAGATACTGGCCAGCCAAACCGGGTTAAAATTCGTACTGAAAGAAGATAAGATCATCGTAGGCCCGGACCCTGGACCGGAGCCCCTGAACAGCGTAACCTTGGTGAACGGCCGGCTGCCGGAAAAGGAAATACGCGGACGGGTATACGATGCACACGGTGCGCCCCTTTCCGGCGCTACCATCCTGGTAAAGAACAGTACCAAAGGCACACAGGCCGGGGCCGATGGCACCTTTACGCTCAGCGCCGCTCCCTCAGAAGTGCTGGTATTCCGCTCCATTGGCCATTTACAAAAAGAAGTGATCCTGGATAACAGCGATGAGGTGAATGTAACCCTGCAGGAATCCATTAAAGGGCTGAATGAGTTTGTAGTAGCGGCTCTGGGCATTCCCAAAAGAACCAAAGAGCTTACCTATGCCACGCAGCAGCTCAGTAATGAAGATCTTACCCGGGTAAAAGATGCAAATGTGATCAACAGCCTGTCCGGCAAAATAGCCGGGGTAAATATTTTCCGCAGCGCCTCCGGCATTGGCGGCTCTGCAAGAGTGATCTTAAGAGGAAATAAATCTACCCGGGAAAACCAGCCCCTGTATATTATTGACGGCGTACCCATGGCCAACTACACGCCTTCGCAGCCCGCCAACATCTGGGGAGAATCCAGCAGTATTGTAGGCAATACCGGCCGTGATGGCGGTGACGGTATCTCTAACCTGAACCCGGATGATATTGAAAGCATCAGCATACTCAAAGGCCCTTCTGCAGCTGCTTTGTATGGCAGCCAGGCAGCCAATGGCGTAATTGTGATCACCACTAAAAAAGGCCGGCCAGGTAAAGGGCATATCAATGTATCCTCTGACCTTACCATTGAAACACCTATGCTGCTGCCTAAGCTGCAATACCGCTACGGGCAAACTACACCGCCTTATATTGATGATAAAGGCCAGCCGCAGCCCGGATCTGCAGATAGCTGGGGCGCGCCGGTTACAGCACCTGACCCTGTTAAACCATTCTTTAATACCGGTGTAACTTTTACCAACTCCGTTTCTTTCAGCGGCGGCCTGGATAAAGCGCCTTCGTATTTTTCTTATTCCAACACCAATAACAAAGGCATACTGCCCAACTCCAAGCTGGACCGGCATACCTTTAACTACCGCGGCTCCGTGCGCCTGCTGGATAATAAGCTGCTGATAGACGGTAACGTAACCTTTATGCTGCAAAAAGCGCTGAACCGCGCTGCCAGCGGGTTATACTTTAATCCCCTCACAGGTTTATACAACTTTCCACGCGGGCTTGATTTCAGCTCCTATAAAAATTACGAGTATTTTGATGCAGCCCGCAGCCTGCCCTTACAGAACTGGTGGAATATCCGTAATGATAAGGACTGGACCGGCCAGGATGATCAGCAGAACCCTTACTGGCTGCTGTACAGGAGCTTGCGGGAAGAAAACCGCATGCGCAGCCTGGGCTTTTTATCTATGAAGTACCTGGTGAACAGCTGGCTTTCTATACAGGCCCGGGGCAGCTTTGACCGCTCTTCAGACCAGTACGAGCTGAAAGCCTATGCCGGCACGCAAACCGTGCTTTCGCCACCCAACGGGCGTTACACGCTGGAAAAAGAGAACAATACCCAGCTGTATGGCGATCTTTTAGTAAGCGCTGTAAAAAAGTGGAACAACCGGCTGCAGCTTGCAGCCACTATGGGTTCCAGCATTATGGATGTGCGCGCGCATGACCGTACGCTCATCAGCACCAACCCCAATGCCAACCCGGGCTTAAGCGTAGCCAATCATTTTTCCGTAGCAGATATTTCCAGCAATGCGCTGGATGCACAGCAATACATAGAAAAGCGGCAGCTGCAGGCCGTGTTTGCCAGCGCGCAGTTAGGTTTTAAGGATTATTTGTTCCTGGACCTTACAGGGCGTAATGACTGGTCCAGCACCTTTGCCTACACGCCCATTAGCAGTAAAGGATATTTCTATTATTCCAGCGGCATTACCGCGCTGCTAAGCGATATGGTAAAGCTGCCCGCTGCTATCAGCTTTGCAAAACTGCGTATCTCCTATGCAAAGGTGGGTAATGATATTGCTCCTTATGTATCGCGCCCGGCGCGGTTTACCTTACAAACAGTGGCCGGTGTTACGCGCATTGCATTCAATACCCGCTCCCCCTACCCTGGCGTGTACCTGAAACCGGAGGACAACCGTTCCCTGGAAACCGGTGCAGAAGTACGCCTGCTGGATAACCGCGTAAACCTGGATGTAACCTGGTACAAGAACAATAACTACCAGCAATACATGGAAGTGCCCGCCCCCAGTGGCAGCGGTTACCTGTTCTATTACCTTAACCTGGGCAATATTCAGAACACCGGGCTGGAAGCTACCCTAACGCTGGTGCCTGTACGCAGTAAAGAATTCCGCTGGCAGTCCGGCTTAAATTACAGCTTTAACAGGAACCGTGTAATAAAGCTAAGCAACAACAGCATACCGGGCGCCGGGCCTGACAACTACTTTATATTAACGGACTTCCTTACCAACATGTATGGCTCTTTTATTAAGGAAGGCGGCGCCTGGGGCGATATTTACAGCAATAAAGAATTGTATAAAAATGAAAAAGGCCAGTATGTAATTGATGGCGACGGGCACCTGAAAACCAATAAGGATGTGCTGAAGAACATTGGCAATCCCAACCCGCGTTTTACGCTGGGCTGGAACAATACCCTGGATTATAAAGGGCTTACCTTTAGCTTCCTGGTAGATGGTAAATTTGGCGGCAAAGTGATGAGCATTACCCAGGCCATACAGGATGAATATGGCGTAAGTGAAGCCAGCGCAAAGGCCCGGGATAATGGCGGAGTAGTGTTAAATGCCGTGAATGAAGATGGTACACCCTTTTCCGGTAAGTACGATGCGCAGAAATATTATACCACTATTGGCGGGCGTGCCGGCATTGGCGATCTGTATATGTATAGCGCCACCAACGTACGCCTGCGCGAGGTATCGCTTACCTGGCAGCTGCCCATCCGCTCCAAATGGATCCGGCAGCTGCAGGCGGGGCTGGTAGGCAGGAACCTTTGTTTTTTTAAGCTGGATGCGCCCTTTGATCCGGAAGTATCTATGAGCTCCGGTAATGGCTTACAAGGCATAGATGTATACGGGCAGCCGGCTGTACGCAGCATGGGCCTGAATTTGAGAGTAGGATTCTGAGGAACTGAAAAACTGGAAACAGGTGATCTGATGTAAAAAGCGGCAGATCAAACCTGCGTAATTTCACATAGAAATGGGGTGTGTTTACAATAAGATAAAACGTGTGATAGCTGCTTCCTGCCTGGGCGGGTTGTTGCTAAGCGCATGCACCAAGAATTTTGAAAGCATCAACGAAAACCCCTACGATTTTAATGAGGATGAGCTAACGCCAGACCTGAAGCTGCTGGGCGAGCCGCTGATCCAGACCATGCTGAATATTGTGGTAAGCAATGACCCAGCCACGGCGCAGGTACAGCAAAACCTCATAGGCGATGTGTACTCCGGTTACATGATGACGCCCACTCCTTTTGAATCCAACCGCAACAACACCACCTACGATCTTTTAGATAACTGGAACAACCATGTATGGACCATTGCCTATGGCAACGTAATGCCTAACTGCAAGTTTGTACAGGAAAAATCCAAAGGCCGGTACTCCGATTTTTATGCCTGGGCGCAGCTGCTGCGGGTAGCCGCCATGCACCGGGTAAGCGATGTATACGGGCCCATTATCTATACCCGGTATGGTATTATTAATACGGACCGCAGTGTGGATTATGATACGCAGCAGGATGCTTACAACGCCTTTTTCCAGGACCTTTCAGCCGCCATTGATACGCTAACGTTATATACCACCCGCAGCCAAAAGAACTTCAGGCCTTTTGACCTGGCTTACGGTGGCGACTATACTAAATGGGTAAAATTTGCCAACAGCCTGCGCCTGCGGCTGGCCATACGCATTTCCAAAGCTGACCCGGATAAAGCACGCCAGGAAGGAGAAGCAGCGCTGCAGCATCCCCTGGGGCTGCTAACCACCCCAGCAGATAATTTCAGCATCAACATCAGCCCGGTTACACACCCGCTGTACGTGATTTGTTATAAGTGGAACGACATCCGCATGGGCGCGCCCATGGAATCCATTATGACCGGCTACCATGATCCCCGCCTACCGGCTTACTTCGTGTATTCCGATGCGCGCGATTCTTCGTATAATGGTATCCGTAATGGTATTAACATCAACAGCCGGGATACTTACAACGGTTTTTCCAAACTGGCGCCCCTGCCCTCCCGCATACAGCTGATGACCGCAGCAGAAGCCTGGTTCCTGAAAGCAGAGGCAGCCCTCTATGGCTGGAAAGGCGCGGGTAATGCCGGCAGTAATTATGAACAGGGTATTCATACCTCGTTTGCACAATACCAGCTGGACAGCGAATTTCCGGAATACATCACCAATCATACCTATACGGCCAAGCCCTATACAGATCCCAAAAACGCTGTTAATAATGTGCCGGCCGGCAGCCCCTGCCTGAGCAACATTACCATTCAGTGGGATAATAACGCTACTACCGCCCAAAAGCTGGAACGCATTATTACCCAGAAATGGATTGCTATGTTTCCCGAAGGTGAAGAAGCCTGGGCCGAGTTCCGCCGTACCGGTTACCCCAAACTGTTCCCCGTAGTATTGAATTACAGTAACGGCAAAATACCTACTGAAACGTTTATACGCCGCATTGCATTCCCGCAGTTAGAATATGCCACCAATCCACAAGGCGTGGCCAGGGCTTTACAGGCGCTGGGCGGGCCGGACAATGGAGGTACAAGGTTATGGTGGGACAAACCATAAGTAAAGAATAAATACGACCTTTAAGCATCATCATATATTGATATTATGAAGGTTAACATCTTTTGGTTCCGGCGTGACCTTCGTCTGGATGACAACGCAGGATTATACCATGCTTTAAAACAGGACAAACCCCTAATACCCGTTTTCATTTTTGATAAGCTTATACTGGACGACCTGGAAGAAAAAACAGACCGCCGGGTAGAATTTATCCGTTTGGCGCTGGAAGATATGCAGGAAGCATTGGTACAAAAAGGCGCTTCCCTGGAAGTATATTATGGCGCGCCAACAGAAGTGTTTAAAAAGCTGCTCACCAAATATAACATCGAAAAGGTTTTTACCAATCATGACTATGAGCCCTATGCCATTAAAAGAGATAAGGAGATCCAGCATTTGCTGAAAGAGCATGGCATAAGCTTACACACCTATAAAGACCAGGTGATCTTTGAAAAGGACGAGGTAATAAAAGATAACGGTGACCCATATACGGTATATACCCCGTACAGCAAAAGATGGAAAGCCACACTGAATGATTTTTATGCAAAAAGTTATTCCACTGAAAAATACTTCCACAATTTTCACAAACAATCGGCGCACCGTATCCCCTCTTTAAAGTCTATGGGATTTAAGGAAGCTGGCCTCCCATTCCCCTCCGCCACACTGGATGAGGATATTGTACGTAAGTATGATAAACAGCGGGATATACCCGCCATAAACGGTACCACACACATGGGCATACACCTGCGCTTTGGTACCGTCAGCATCCGCCAGCTGCTGCAAACCGCGCAGGAGCTGAATGCAGTGTTTATGTCGGAATTGATATGGCGCGATTTTTTTCAAAGCATTCTCTGGCATTTCCCTAAAGTAGGCGAAGGCAAGGCATTTAAAGCCGACTATGATTTTATCAAGTGGCGGTATCCTGAACAGGAATTTGAACGCTGGTGTAAGGGCACTACTGGTTACCCGCTGGTAGACGCCGGTATGCGGCAGCTGAATGAAACCGGTTTTATGCATAACCGTGTAAGAATGGTTACCGCTTCTTTTTTATCCAAACACTTATTAATAGACTGGCGCTGGGGCGAGGCTTACTTTGCGGAAAAGCTGCTGGACTTTGACCTGGCAGCCAACAATGGCAACTGGCAATGGGCCGCTGGCTGCGGGTGTGATGCCGCCCCTTACTTCAGGATCTTTAATCCTGCCCTGCAAACAAAAAGATTTGATCCGCAGCTGCACTACATAAAAAAATGGGTGCCTGAGCTGGACACATTAGATTACCCCACTCCTATTATAGCGCATGAAGCCGCCCGCAAACGCTGCCTGGATGCGTACTCCAAAGCCCTTAAACAGCCACGTTAATTTTATTTTAAAAATTTATCAAGCGCGATGGTACTTCGGTACTTTTCGCACGACCTCTTATCTGCATCCTTTAAAGGTCAACAAAATCGTGCACCAACTTTAACGTGTAAAATTTAACGTGTAAACAGCATTTATGATTATGAAAAAACTACAGCGCTATAGCTGAGGGGGATTCTATTGCCTAACGTAAACCATGACATTTCAACCAAACTAGCATATGAACAGAAAATTCCGTCTTTCATGGACATGCAGACCGGCAAGCGTGATACTTTGCCTGGTACTGGCCGGAGATGCGCGCATGCAGGCCATTGCAGCTACTCCCACATTTGCTCATACTCCGGTTGAGCAAGACGTAACAGGCACCGTACGCGATGCCCAGGGCACACCGTTACCCGGTGTAACCGTACAGGTAAAAGGAAGTAACAAGGGTACACAAACAGACGCTAACGGCGTATTTAAGCTCACCGCCAACCCCGGTGATGTGCTGGTATTTAGCTCCATTGGTTTTGTTGGCACTGAAGTACCTGTGGGCAGCAGCACCACGGTAAACATTACCCTGCAAGGCAATGTAAAAGGTTTAAATGAATTAGTAGTAACTGCGCTGGGTGTAAAGAAAACGCCCAAATCACTTACGTATTCCACACAACGCATCGGCAGTGAAGAGCTCACCACTGCAAAAGATCCCAACCTGATGAACTCTTTGAACGGTAAGGTGGCCGGCGTAAACATTAACCGCAGCAGCTCCGGCGCAGGCGGCTCTGTTAAAGTAGTACTGCGTGGTAACAAATCAGCGCAGGGCAGCAACCAGCCGTTGTATGTAATTGATGGTATACCCATGACCAACTATACTGTACAGCAGCCTAACAGCACCTGGGGTGGCGATGGTACTATCAGCTACGCGCCCGGCCGTGATGGCGGTGATGGTATCTCTAACCTGAACCCCGATGATATTGAAAGCATTTCTGTACTGAAAGGCGCATCAGCATCTGCATTATATGGCAGCCAGGCCGCTAACGGCGTAATCCTGATCACCACTAAAAAAGGAAAGAACGGCGCTACAAAAGTGGACCTCTCCAGTGGTTTTCAGCTGGACCGCGTAGCTATCAAACCTGAGTTCCAGAACAAGTATGGCCAGGATCCCAATGCAGCTACACAAAGCTGGGGCCCTGCCATTAATGGTGCACAGGATAATGTAAAAGACTTTTACCGCACCGGTTATACCTGGATCAATTCTGTAGGCCTTTCCGGCGGTAATGAAAAAATGCAGACCTATTTTTCGTATGCCAATACCCGTGCGAATGGTGTGATACCGGAAAATGATCTTTCCAGGCACAACATCACTTTCCGCGAAACCGGCAAGTTCCTGGATAACAAGCTAACCCTGGACGGAAGCGCTAATGTGATCATTCAAAAAATAAACAATGCCCCTGTAACAGGTTTATACTTTAACCCGCTCACAGGCCTGTACCTGTTTCCCCGCGGTTTAAACATGCAGCCTTACAAGGATAATTATACAAAGCTGGATGATGTAAGACAGATCTACTTACAGAACTGGCCCTTTAACGAAGACGTGCAGCAGAACCCTTACTGGATCACAAATAGGAACGGCAGTGTTACAGAACGTAACCGCACCCTGTTCAGCGCATCTGCCAAATATGATTTTACAGATTGGTTAAGCCTGCAGGCACGCGGTAATATGGACCGTACCAATGATACCTATGATGCCAGCATTTATGCAGGTACCAATGGCGTACTTTCCGGTCCCAATGGCCGTTACATTACCAGCAACCTTACCACCACCCAGTTCTATGGCGATGTGATCCTGAACCTGAACAGATCCTTCGGCGATATTAAGCTGAATGCATTGTTAGGTTCCAGCATTACAGATACCAAAACAAAAGGTTTAAGGGCCGATTCCTATAACGGCAGCCTGTATGTAGCTAATTTCTTTACGCTGCAGAACATGACGCCCGGTAGCCAGATCAGCACAGAGCCCAGCCGCCATCAGCAGCTGCAGGCAGTTTTTGGTAATGCCAGCATCTCCTTTAAAGACCTGGTATTCCTGGACCTTACCGGCCGTAACGACTGGTCTTCTAACCTGAGCTTTACACCCAATGGCTCTTACTTCTATCCTTCCGCAGGTTTATCTTTCATATTGCATGATATGATACCTATGCCGCAGGCAGTTACTTATGCCAAGCTGAGAGGTTCTTATTCTGTAGTAGGTAACTCCGTACCTATTTACGTAACACACCCGGTAAATAAGCTGGGCGTTTCAGGCGGTACATTTGACTTCAACACTATTCAGCCTTTTACAGATCTGAAACCTGAAAAAACAAAATCACTGGAAGTAGGTACTGAATGGCGTTTCCTGAAAGATGCACTCAGCTTTGATTTCACTTATTATAAAACCAATACCACTAACCAGTACTTCCAGATAGCCGTACCACCGGGCACCGGTTACAGCTTCCGCTATGTGAATGCCGGTAATGTTCAGAACACAGGTGTGGAAGTATTGTTAGGGTACAACCTGGTGAACAGCAAGTTCTTTAAATGGAACACTACCATCAACTACTCCAAGAACAAGAATACAGTGAAAGAGCTGGCGCCCAGTATTGATCAGTTTATTTTAACAGATCCGGGATCCAATGCTTACACTTCCCTGATCAAAGTAGGCGGTTCTTATGGTGATATTTACGGCCGCGTATTACAACGCGATGAGCAGGGCCGCATTATGATAGGCGCTGATGGTTTGCCCATGGTAGCTGCAGACCAAAAGTTCATTGGCAACCCCAATCCTAAATGGCAGGCCGGCTGGAACAACAGCTTTAACATTAAAGACTTTAGCGTAAGCTTTTTGGTGGATGGCAAATTTGGCGGCCAGGTATTGTCTATGACACAGGCCATGCTGGATCAATACGGCGTATCCAAAGCAAGCGGCGATGCCCGTGATGCCGGTGGTGTAATTATTAACGGTGTGGATGCTGATAAAAAACCGGTAAGCACCATAGATGCTAAAACCTGGTATACCACTGTTGGCGGCCGTGCAGGCGTAAGTGAGCAATATGTGTACAGCGCTACTGTGGTAAGACTGCGCGAAGCGTCTATCGGTTATTCCTTACCCGCATCTGTGCTGAAGAGCAGCTTTGTTAAGAACCTGAAGCTATCGCTGATAGGCCGCAACCTGGCTTATTTCCACAAGAAAGCGCCTTATGATCCGGAAGTTACTATGTCAACCGGTAACGGCCTCTCTGGTGTGGATGTGTTTAGCTTACCGGCTGTACGCAGCTTTGGTTTGAACCTGAATGTGACCTTTTAAGTAACTCACCAAAAAATCAAGGAAGATGAAAAAGATCAGCAATAAATATAGAGCACTGGCCCTTGTTGCATTAACGGCATTGCTGGGCGCCGGGGCTTGTACCAAGAATTTTGAGGACTACAACACAGATCCAACGGGGCTTACCGAAGACCAGCTGAAGCCGGACTTCAACTTCATTGGCGGTTTTTATCCCCAGATACAATCATCCATTTACTATAACTATAACAATACCACCTGGGAATACCAGCTGCAGCAAAACCTGATAGCAGATGTGTACTCCGGTTACATGATGTCTGCCAACCCATTCCGCGGCAACATCAGCAACCTTACCTATGCGCTGGTAAATGACTGGAACGGTACACCTTTCAGCCTGGCTTACAACCGTGTAATGGCGCCTATTTTAGAGGTAAAGAGAAGGGGTGCGCAATCTGTAGCGCCGGATTTCTGGGGTGTAGCGCTGATCCTGAAAGTAGAGGCTATGCACCGTGTTACTGATATTTACGGGCCTATCCCCTACAGCCAGTATGGCCAGGGTGGCACCACCTCTGCCTACGATAGCCAGGAAAGTATTTACAAACGTTTTTTCCTGGAGCTGGATACTGCTGTAACTAATCTGAAAGCTTACATAGCCAGCAAACCAGGCGCTACCCCGTTTGCAAAGTTTGATATGGTCTATGGTGGAGATTACAAGCAATGGATAAAATTTGCCAACTCACTGCGCCTGCGCCTTGCGCTGCGTATTGTGAAAGCTGATCCCACTACTGCTAAAGCACAGGGTGAGAAAGCGCTGGCTGATAACGGCGGGCTGATGGAAACCAATAACGATAATGTAATGGTGAGTGGTTTTGGCATACGCCATCCTTTATATACCATCACCAATAAAGATGGCTGGAGCGATATTAGCATGAACGCTTCTATGGAATCTTACCTGGGTGGTTTTCATGATCCGCGTATCGGCAAATATTTTGATCCGGCATCTGATTATCCCGGCCAGTACAAAGGCATCCGTATAGGCGGCAGCATTACTGCCAAACCAGGTTACAGCGGTTTTTCCACCCTGGCTTATAAGGAAACAAAAAGCCTCAAGGATAACTCACCTTTACAGTTAATGACCTCTGCGGAAGTATACTTCCTGCGGGCAGAAGCTGCGCTGCGCAGCTGGGCTAATCCCGGCGGTACGGCACAGGAGCTGTATGAAAGAGGTATCACTACTTCCCTTTCACAATGGGGCGTAGCAGACCAGGCCAGCGAGTATATGAATGATGCTGTCAGCAAACCTGCTGCTTATGTGGATCCGAAGAATGCGGCCAATAACGCTCCTTCTCCTTCTGCCATTACTATTAAGTGGGACGATGGCGCCACTTTTGATACCAAGCTGGAACGCATCATTACCCAGAAATGGATAGCTGTATTCCCTGAAGGGCAGGAAGCATGGTCTGAGTTCCGCCGCACCGGTTATCCTAAACTGTTCCCGGTAGTGAATAACCTGAGCAACAATACTATCAGCACCACTATACAGATAAGACGTATCAACTTCCCACAAGCGGAATATGTGGCCAACCAGGCAGAAGTACAGAAAGCTATACAGCTGTTGGGCGGGCCTGATAACGGTGGCACAAGACTGTGGTGGGATAAGCTATAAGATCTTTTACTCTCTATCTACATTTCACACGTTTGAAAAAAGCCGCTGGTGTTCCCACCGGCGGCATTTTCTAAAAATCTTTGAACCATTTATCCATCAATCATAGATCGCTACAAAAGCAGTTACAAAAAAAAGTCCCGCACAATGGCGGGACTTTTCATTTTACATCTTTGGTGAAGAACCGGTGAAAGAATAATAATTGATACACTACTGAATTAGACCAGTAATCCCAGTTATGCTGCCCGGGCCGCTCAATATAATCATGCGTAATACCCTGCTGCAACAGCTGCTGATGCAGGTTACGGTTCACGTTAATAAAAAAGTCCTTTACCCCGCAATCAATAATAAGTGCCAGCGCACTATCCTTTAAACGGGTTGTTTGATTAATGACCGTATAGTTATTCCAGTTATCCAGGTGCTCATCCCGTGTGCCTAAGCGTTTTGCCAGGTCCCATTTTTGGGGAAAGGGCCGTATATCCACTCCCCCGCTCATACTGCCTGCTGCGCCAAAGGTTTGCTGGTGACGAATGCCCAGGTACAAACCTCCGTGCCCGCCCATGCTTAGGCCGGTTATGGCGCGGTGATCTCTATCAGCCAGTGTACGGTAATGGCTGTCAATGTAAGCTGGTATTTCTGTACCCACATAGGTTTCAAACTTCCAGCTGCTATCCATAGGGCTGTCCAGGTACCAGCTGCCGGTATTGCCATCCGGGCATACCACCATCATCTCATAAACATCTGCCAGCTGTTGTATTGCCGGTGCTTTTGTTACCCAGTTAGCGTAATTACCGCCGTAACCATGCAGCAGGTATACGACCGGGAAACGCTCCGTCTTCTTTTTATCATAAGCCTCTGGTCTTATTACCACGCATTTGTAGCTTTTGTGCATGGTTGGGCTCATAATGTTTAACGTATCTACCTTAGCGGCTTGTGCGCTGCCGGCTAACAGTAACAGGCCTGCCCAGCATTGGAAAATTTGCTTCATCCGTTTTTCATAATTTAATGTGAACCATTTTGCCCCTAACAAACAAGCCATCCCGGAAGGAATGTAAAATCATAAATGTAAAATTTCAAACTGACGAAGGAGGTTCATAGAGACCGTTGAAAAGACTTTATGAACGAGATCATGTAAAAGTAAAATGCTGCGAAACTGGGCAGGCCTACGTTCGCAGCATTTTACTTTTACATTTATGATTTAAAATTTTACATTCTACATTCTTATTGTCCGCCCCTGGATTGCTGCATGGGGTTAGGCCCCGCAGTGGAGCCTCTGGGACGTTCCTGCTGGCGGAACAGCTCAAATTTGGAGGGCAGCGCTACACGCGGCCAGTTGTTATTGGTTTCGTCAATATCCGCTGTTTCCCGCTGTGGGTCCAGCTTAATGGCTACTACCTCTTTATCTTTTGCAAATACCTTGGTTACATGGTATTCATCCTTACGCCAGATATAGGCGGAGATACGGTCTGTTTCCTTGGTGCCATCTGCAAAGGTCCATTCAATGATCAGGGGCGATACCAGGCCGCCTACGTTAGAGAAGGATACTTCGTAGAAATTCTTTTTGCTGTCGTACAAACGTTTTTCTTCAGGTGTTAAGCTGCTTACGAACTGGCTGTATTTGGCTTTATCATTATCAGTTACTGCAAAACGGTCCCACTTGCTGTAAAAATCCTGCAGGCTGGTATCCTGCTCCACGGCAAACTTCACGCCTTCTGCACGGTTACGGGTGCGGGCAATATGATCTGCCTTCAGGTCATAAGCGGCTTTATCATCGCTGCTTACAGCCGCAGGGTCCTGTGTATTGAGGCGGTACCATTTAACGCTGTCAATAGCTACATCAACGGGTTCAATGCCAAAGAACCATCCTCTCCAGAACCAGTCCAGGTCTACTGCGCTGGCATCTTCCATGGTGCGGAAAAGATCAGCCGGGGTAGGATGTTTAAATGCCCAGCGGCGTGCATATTCACGGAAAGCAAAGTCAAACAGCTCACGGCCCATAACGGTTTCCCGCAAAATATTCAGGGCTGTAGCCGGTTTGGCATAAGCATTAGGACCAAACTGCACAATATTTTCAGAGTTGGTCATAATAGGCTCCAGCTTGTCTTTCGGCATTTTCATATAGTCCACGATCTTGTGTGCAGGACCACGGCCGGAAGGGAAGTTGTTATCCCATTCCTGTTCTGCCATGAACTGGCAAAAAGTGTTCAGGCCTTCATCCATCCAGGTCCACTGGCGCTCATCAGAGTTCACGATCATGGGGAAGAAGTTGTGCCCTACCTCATGCGTGATCACGCCTATCATACCATTCTTGGTAGCTTCTGAATAGGTGCCATCTTTTTCCGCACGGCCGTAGTTAAAACAGATCATGGGATATTCCATACCGTTTGCCGCTTCCACGGAAATAGCCACGGGGTAAGGATAAGGGATGGTATGTGCGGAGTAGCTTTTTAATGTATGGGCCACTACTTTAGTGGAATAACGGCGGTATAAAGGATAGGCTTCCGGACCATAATAAGACATGGCCATTACCTTTTTGCCCTCTATATTGGTAGCCATGGCATCCCACACCAAACGGCGGGAGCTAACCCAGGCAAAGTCGCGTACATTCTGCGCTTCGTACACCCAGGTTTTAGTAGCGGTAGCTTTGCTTTGCAGGCCTTTCTTAGCTTCATCCAGCGTTACTACTTCCAGCGGCTCTTTAGCGCTTTGTGCCTGCTGCCAGCGCTGAAATTGTGCGCCGCTCAGCATTTCCTTATAGTTCTGGCATTCACCGGTAGCGCCTACCACATGATCCGCAGGTACGGTCATCTTTACATGAAAGTTGCCGAAGGTAAGGGCAAACTCGCCACGGCCGGTGAACTGTTTGTTCTGCCAGCCCTGGAAGTCGGAGTACACAGCCATACGGGGATACCACTGCGACATGGTGTACAGGTAATTCCCATCTTCTTTAAAATATTCATAACCACCGCGGCCGCCTTCTGTCATACGGTCGGAGATGTTGTACCACCAGTCAATTTTCAGCTTTACCTGCTCACCCGGCATCAGGGTTTTAGGCAGGTCTATCCGCATCATGGTCTGGTTAACCGTATAATGCAGGGCATTGCCGCCGGCATCCGTAAGCTTCACGATCTTTACGCCCAGGTCCTTGGTAGTTCCCAGTAAGCCATTTACATCGCGCATAGACATTTTATCAGACATATGGCTGCCGTCAAAATGCTGGTTATCGCTTTTGGCATTATGCTCATTCTCATCCAGCTGCAACCACAGGTAGGTGAGCGGGTCGGGAGAGTTATTGTAATAGGTGATGGTTTCTGCACCGGTGAGCTTTTGTGCAGCATCATCCAGGGTGGCGGAAATGTCGTAGTCCGCGCGCTGCTGCCAGTATTTAGGACCGGGTACGCCGGAGGCAGAACGGTACATATTAGGGTCCTGGATCATAGTGCCCAGCTGCTCAAAGCGGGTGCCGTGGTTAGATCCATTAGGATTAGCATCCTGCGCCATCAAAGGATAAGCGCTGCTGCAACATAAGAGTGACAGCCATAAGTATTTCATTTTCATCCGTAATATTTCATTTTTGCGCGGTATGTTCCGCATGCTCGTATATTAATGGCCGGTGAACCTGGCTTTTAGCCGGGTAACATTAGCGGTTTAGATTTTGATTTTAAAGTCCATGGTGCAGGTGCTTGCTTCCTTTGCTATGTAAATAATGCTTTAAAACGTTCAATTGCCATTACAAAAGCAACTCCAAAGATAGCAGAAGAAAGGAACATGATCCAGTCCCTGCGTTTTACCCCTGTTATGTTTACAATGATCCCTGCCAGCAGCAGTACGCATATTACAATCAGTATTTGCCCGAATTCCAGTCCTACATTAAATCCCAGTAAGGGTATTACTACATTCTCTCCCGTGCCCAGCAGGCTTTTCAGGCGGTTGGAAAAACCCATGCCGTGTATAAGCCCGAAAAACAATGCAAACAGGTAGTTGAGCTGTATGGCCTGCTGCTGCTCTTCTGCCGGTGGGCGGATGATGTTGAATAAAGCGGTAATGAAGATCGTTACCGGTATAAGGAACTCGATCAGGGGCGTGGATATATGCATTATATCCAGCACGCTCAACGCCAGGGTGATGGAGTGCCCGATGGTAAATGCGGTCACCAGTATCAGCACCTTTCTCCAGTCCTTCAGCAGGTATACTGCGCACAATGCAGTTATAAACAAAATATGATCAACCCCGTCCCACGCTACTATATGCTGCCACCCTAACTGGAAATACAAGCCGAATTCACTCATTGCCTATATTTTGTCTAATTTTGGTAATTATATAAACTCTCCGTTTAAAATTAAAATTTTTTAGTCAAGTGGGCTTAATATTATGTAAATGGTTGGTTGGTGCATGGGCTATGCTGCTGCACCCTTTTTATGTGAGCGTGACGGAAATAAGACATAATGCCGCCCAGCAGGAGCTGCAGGTAAGCAGCCGCATTTTTTATGATGACCTGGAACGTACCCTGAAAACAGAATATAAAACCCCGGTAGATATTCTGCACCCGGCCGACCGGAAGGCTGTAGATGGCCTGATAGCTGATTACCTGGGCAAACATTTACGGATTACAATTGATGGTAAACCGCTGGCGCTGCACTATTTAGGCTACCAGATAGAGGAAGATGCCGCCTGGTGTTTTTTAGAAGTAAAGGGCGTAGCGGGCGTAAAAAAGGTACACATCATCAATGATATTCTTTATGCGCAGCATCCGGAGCAGATCAATATGATGCATGTGGTGGTGAAAGATGTGCGGAAGAGCACCAAGCTGGATAACCCGGAACGGGTAGCGGATTTTGTGTTTTAACCCTGCCTGTTATCCACAAACTTCATAGGCTTGCGCATGCCTTCCGGGAACTGCATTTTCATGATCTCTGCCTGGGAAATATACCGCACCTGCGGTATTACGCGCAGCTTTGCCTGCAGGTAAGAGCGGATCTTACGGTCTGTATCTTCAGACTCTGAAACCGGCCACAGGTGCAGCAGGATCTCATCTGTACCAATTTCATTGGAAAATACTTCTACTACAAACTCTTTTACTTCTTCCATTTCATTCAGCAGGTCAAATAAAGCGGGCGGGTATAAAGTGGTGCCCTTGTATTTGATCATTTGCTTTTTACGGCCAATTACCGGGGAAAGGCGGATGGTATTGCGTCCGCAGCTGCAGCGCGAGGTTTCATAACGGCAAATGTCGCCGGTTTTGTAACGCAGCAGGGGCATGCCTTCCACGCCTAAGGTGGTAATGGTTACTTCGCCTTCTGCGCCGGGGCCTACGGGTTGGTTCTCATCATCCAGCAGCTCTACATACAACAGCTCGGGGTGGTGATGCCCGCCCAGTCCGGCTTTACACTCCGTGAAAGCAGTTTGCATTTCTGTAGAGGCATAGGTGGAATACAGCTGAATGTTCCACTGCTCAGTGATTTTTTTGCCCAGCACATTCAGGGAAAAGTCCACCTGGCGGATGTTCTCGCCTATACACACTGCTTTTTTTACAGAAGATGCATTGATATCAATGTTATGCTCTTTGGCAAAAGCGATGAGCTTTAAAATGAACGAAGGTACTGCCACAATGGTAGTGGGCTGTATACGTTGTATATTTTCCCATTGCAGGGAAGGTACGCCCGGCCCTACGCGCAGCACACCGGCGCCCAGCTTGCGGATGCCCGTGTAATAAGCCATACCGGCCATAAACTGCCGGTCCAGCGTGAGCATGAGCTGGTAAATATCATCGTCTGCACCATCGGCGCAGCAAAAGGAAATGTATTCGTTATAGCTTAAGCGGTTCAGATCATTAGCAGTAAGCGGAATGATCACCGGTTTACCCAGGGTGCCGGAAGTAGTAGTGTACTCAGCGATCTTGTTACGGTCCACACATAAAAAGTCCCAGTTGCGCTGCTGCAGCTCCTCTTTGGTTACCGGCGGTATTTTGGCGAGATCGCTAAGACTATTTACAGTAGCGGATGTAATGCCATGCGTTGCAAACCATTCCTTATAA
The DNA here is from genome assembly GCF_019091455.1 of Chitinophaga sp. GbtcB8. Lineage (GTDB taxonomy): Bacteria > Bacteroidota > Bacteroidia > Chitinophagales > Chitinophagaceae > Chitinophaga. The sequence goes on along the minus strand of NZ_JAGXJN010000013.1, from coordinate 62,341 downwards.
AAGGGCGAGAACTGCCGCAGGTAACCGATCAGGTGCAGCACCTCTTTTTCCTGGAACTGCCGGATGGCAGCAGTGGATTGCAATTCTATGTCTGGTATGTACATAACTATACTTCTATAATAACCATGGCCACTGCGGCAGTTTTAATATGCGACAGCGACAGGTGGATCTTTTGAATATTTAATTGCGCGTAATGGGCTGCTGCCTCCCCTAACAGGAACAATTCCGGTTTGCCCAATACCGTATTCCGCACTTCTATCTGGTTAAAATTGATGGCCCCATGGCCCCAGCCAGTGCCCATGGCTTTGAGGAATGCTTCCTTGGCGGCAAAACGGGCGGCATAACTTTCAGCCGCAGCTGAACCGGCCTGCTGCTCACAATAGGCTATTTCATGCGGCGTAAATACCAGGTCCAGGAAACCCTTTCCCTTGGCTATTTTAGCCGCTATACGATCTACTTCAACGATATCTGTACCAATGCCATAGATCATGGATGCTCACATTTTTCCAGCTGTTTCCGTATATGCATTTCCTCTCCTTTGGTGGCGATCACTTTTGTTAAGGCTGTCTGGTAATATTGTTTGGCTGCAGCGTATTGTTTGCGTTTGAATGCATAATCGCCCGCCAGCACGTAGGTATGATAAAACTCCGGGTTGGAGGCTACCAGCTGCTGCAAATTCACTTCCTTACCATCCATGATCTCCGACTTCAGGTGACGGAAAGTAAGAAAATTCTGGTAATCCCTGGTTTGCAGGAAAGGATCGGCAGGAATGGTTAACGCACTGTCATACACTTCATGATTAGCCTGTAACCCATGCATACCAAAGATCTTGTTCAGGTCATATGCTACAAACTTACCCAACTGCCAGGGTGCTGTGGATACCCATACCAGCCGTTTTTGCGGTTCAAATACAATGGCATGGTGAGCTATCAGCTGGTTCACTGCTTTTTCATTGCCCATGCCTATGTTCTGATTATGCAGGCCGTTACGGTCGCGCAGAATGTTCACGGTTTTCTGTACGGTATTAGGCCCGCTCTCCTGCAGCAGCTCTGATAAACGCTCATACCGGTATTCGCTGGCGCTTTCTTTCATCCACTGCACGTTAGAGGTCAGCTTGCGCATGGTATCGCCCTGGAAGTGGTTAGTGCAGGTAATAAAGTTGCTATGCGGGTCATACATGTCCATGCCATCCGGTGTTTTTTCGATGATGGCAGCGCGGTCATCGGCTGCAGACCCTATCAGGAAAGATTCCGATACAAACATTTTATGCCGTTTTGCAATGGCCCATGCTTCCTGTATGTTGCTGGCATATTGTAATATCTCTCTTGCTACCAGCGATACAGGGGTGGCGGAGCCGGTAGGGATTTCGCTTTTATCTGCATTAATAGTTACGGTTAACCCCTGTGCATTCATGCCGGAAGCCGCGCCGGTAAAGCCGCCCCAGGTTACGATCATAAAGGGAAAACCTTTATCCGGATGGTAAAAGGCCACTATTTTATCTTCTGCAAATTTATCGCCTACAAAAAAATCAAAGTTGCGGCCTATGATCAGGCTACTGTCGGCAGAGCGGCCATCCCAGGTGGCAAAAGAGGTACAGCCTACCAGCATCATGTTCTGCAGGGCATGCCCAATATCATGCGCAGCATGGTAGTTCAGGATACGCTCATAGTTGCTGCCAATGAAATCATACTTATCAGATGCGGAAAAAGAAATGCCGTAGATCTCTTCCTTGTTTTCTTCTGCAATATTCTTTGCCAGGTTGCGGTTAAACCAGCCCACAAAGTATTTCAGGAAATGCAGGTAAGATTGGGAGGGAATCATTTTCTTGATCTGGTCCACGAAATTATCCTCCTGCCTTTTCACTAATTCTGCCGATAATTTGCCGTAGATAACACCTCGCTCAAAGGGTTTGCCCTCAATATACATTTCGTACAAACCGCTGTTGCTTTTGCGGAACCAGTTATTGCCAATGGTGTAACAGGAGGTATCAATTTGTTTGCGTTGCAGCTGTAATGCGCTCTTATCCGCTATTTGCGGCGGGTCAATATGTGATACGCTTACCACATAGATCACCAGAATAAGTATAAGTAACAGGAAGGCCCCTGTTATGTACAATAATATCCGTCCCAGTTTTCTCCAACCGCTTCTCTTTTTCATTAGTTATGGTATATATGATGGATCATTTTTGTTGATCTGTTCCAGCAGCCAATCCAGCCCCAGGATCTCTCCGCAGGTCATTACGGCACTGATAGTAACCCCCAGGATCCCATGCAGGTTTAAATTCTGGCCGGTAAGATACAAATTGGTTAGCTTGGTACGCTGTGTGATCATGGTTTTTAACGCATCTTTATAATCTTTCTGCACCCCGTACAGGCTGCCATCCGCTGTGCCCAGGTAGTCCCGGAACGATAATGGCGTAGCTGCATAACAGGTAGCAATGCTGTTGCGCAGCCCGGGGAATTTCTGCTCTACCACATCCAGCAGCCGCTCCGACTTTTCCCGTTTAAATGTTTCATAATCATCGCCCCGGTGCTGTTCCTGCGAGGTTGTATTAAAAGTATGCTGCCAGCGCGCCACCTCATCATAACGCATATACGTTAATATGGAAAGGCTGTCTGTATAAGGCATGTGACGGGAGCTGGCGGCCGCAAACAGGCTATAGGTAAGCGGCCAGGTATCTGCTGTATAATCAATGCCTTCCCAGGCATCATCTGTCTGATGATAGTAGTAATTATAATTCAGGTAGGGAAATGTGTTAGGCTTTAGCACAATGTTCAGCACAAAAGGTGCAATGGCATTTTCCAGGGTATTGATACGGGCACGGTATGCGCCCCGTATCAGGTCGCTTTCCGTCATAGCCATGGTTTGCGAAGGATGCAGGTTGGAGATGAAATAATTGGCTTTTACCTGCTGCCCGTTCACCAGTGTAATATGATCTACCTTGTTCCCCTCCCCTACGATCTGCTGCACCATAGTATCCCGGTAAATTTTTCCGCCATTTTCCAGGATAGCCCGGGCCAGCCACTTACCTATCTGGGAGCCGCCATCCACACATTTCCAGGAATCTTCAATATAGCTGTTCACTACCAGCGCGTGTACGTAAAAAGGCGTTTTATCGCGCACACCGGCGTATAACATATTATTGCCAGCCAGCACATTCTGCAGGCGTTCATTACTGGTTAGCTGTTTCAAAAAAGTGCTGCAATCAATATTCATTACCTCCTGCTTTTCGGCAAAGCTGCCAGTGCGCAGGTTGTACAGGGGAAAACGGCGGCATACATCCTGCATAGCATGGCAGTAATCCTGTAACGCCTTTCTTTCGCCGGGAAACTCCTTTAACAGCTGCGCTATAAAATTATCATACCCCTGGGCTATACGGTACTCGGTAGGGTCGCCATTAAAAGCAATACGGTCAAAGCCATCCATATCCAGGCGTTGCAGCTTCAGCTTATCCATAATGCCCAGGTAGCGGAAGATCTTTTCCAGGTTACGCCCTTCTCCCAAAGCGCCAATATAATGCACACCGGAATCAAAGATCACCTTATTACGAACATAGGTTTGCAGGCAACCGCCTATTTGTTTATTCTTTTCAAATACGGCTACGCGATACCCGTTGCGGCTTAATAAAGCGCCGCAAACCAGGCCTCCCAGGCCGCTACCGATTATGGCTACATCATAACTCATAGTCTAAGGATGCTGAATGCTAAATGCTGCATTGAGCTTTTTGCTTTTTGCTTTAAGCTTTCTGCTTAATAACAAAAATCACATTTGACGTGTACTTTGTATTGTCTATCTGCTCCAAACTGGCTCCCATTTTCTCTATCAATTGTTTCAAATGCTGTCCGGAAAAAAAGGACAGCTGCTGTTTTGTTTTATTAAATCCCAACAAACGCGTACTAAAAAATTCTGTAAGGCGGGTACCCTCATGCCTTTTGCTCATATCCGCATCGCCGTCCCGCACAATGATCACCCCACCGGGCGCCAGCTGCTGTAAGCAGCGGTGCAGCAGCTGCTCCTGCTCCTGTGGCTGCAGGTAATGCAATACATCACTAATGATAAAGGCATCATGCTGCCCAAAAGTATAGCTCACCACATCTGCACATTCAAAATTCACCTTATCATTTTTCAGGTAGCAGTGGTTAGCGGTGGTTATCTTATCCTCATCATAATCCACGCCGGTAACAGTGCGCTCTGCAGACAGGAAGTGCAGCATATAGCTCATAAACCCGTATCCACAGCCAATATCCAGTATACGGCCCTTTTCCGGCACCAGGCTGTGAAACAGGGTATAGTTATTTTCCATGCGGGTTTTAATACGCATGTACCATTCCAGCACCGGGCCTTTATAAATATAGCTGTAAATAAGCTGCTCACGGAAATAGGCAGGCGTTTCCACACTGCTTCGTAGCGCTTCATACTGCTGCTTAAAGTAGCGGCTAATGCTTTTGGTGCGTGCGGCATAACCTTCGCCCCAGCTCTTATCCTCCTGTGTAATACGGGGCAGGTACTGCGCTGTAAGCACCCCGTTCTTTAACAGGAAATCGCTCTTACTCATCGTATAGGCGGTACCGTGTATCAGCACAGGCAATACATCCAGTCCCAATTGTTCTGCCAAATAAAATGCGCCTTTATGAAGACGCCTGATCACCGGGTCAGGTGAGCGGGTGCCTTCCGGGTACACAACAATGGAATACCCTTGTTCTACCAACCCGCGCAGCCTGTCTACACTGGCTTCCGCACCTTCTGCCACAGGATAATATTCTGCCAGCCGCACTACTGCGCCAAATACCGGTGAGCGCCATACCCATTCATTGGTAAGCAGGATCACCTTGGGATTCAACGCAATAGAAATTAATATATCCAGGAACGACTGGTGATTGCTGATAATAACGGCCGGCTTTTCCAGCTGCTCATTCAGGGGATTGATAACGCGTTTTTTTACGTTGCCCATAATGTGCAGCTGCGACCAGGTAAACCATGACAGGAATACATGATACAGGTACTTACCCTTTTGCTTGTTAAAAGGGTTCAGGCGGATCAGGATATAACCTACAGTGGTTAGCAACAAGCTGCCCAGCGTAAAATAGGTGAATGCAAATACAGAAATGCACCAGCCGCTCAGGGTCCACGGCGCCCACCCACGGCGGGTGCGCTTGGCAATAAGCCAGTTGAACAGCAGCGGTATCATTACCTGCGATATCAGCACCACGCAGCCAATACCGATCATAGAGATCAATGCAATGGAACGCAGGGATGGATGTTTTGCAAAGATCAGCACCCCCAGCCCTAAGATGGTGGTAATGGCAGATAAAAAGATGGAAGAACGGAAAGAGGAGAGCTGCTCCTTACCGGTACGGTATTGCTGTAACAAGCCGTCCATGGTAAAGATGCTGTAATCATCCCCCAAACCAAAAATAAAGGTGCTGAGAATAATGTTCACAATATTGAAACGGATGCCAAACATGCCCATAATACCCAGTATCCAGATCCAGCTGATGAGCATGGGAATAAAGGTGATGAGCGCCAGCTCTATACGGCCATAAGAGATGAGCAGGGCAAAAAATACCAGCAGGGAGGTCATCCAGGCAATGCTGTTAAACTCATTGCGGATCACCTCTACCAGGCGGTTGGCGGCATATTGCTTATCCAGCACCGTAGTATTTTGCTGTGCGGCTAATGCTTTATACACGGCCTGCTTTTGACCCAGGTTCACTTTGAGCAGGGTAACCAGCGATACACGGTCCGGCTTTACTGTAATATAATCACCCAGGGAGCTGTTGCGCAGCGCTTCCTGGTCTGCGGTTGTCATGGCCGTAAAGTCCTGCTGCAGCCATTGTGCAAAGGGGTCAAAAGCAGTGGCTTTAAAACCTACTGCAGGCCCCTGCTGCTGCAGGTAAGTGATCAGCTGTTGTTTTTTCTGCGGAGTCCAGTATAACTGCCAGCGTTGTAAACGCGCCTGCTGTTCCTGTTGCGATAACAATAAGCTGCCTACACCGGCATACCTTTTCACAATGCCCTGCTGCTGCAGCTGCTGCACCACCGGCAGCATACGCTCATTGGCCTGCAGGGCTTCTTCCAGCGTACGTCCTTCTGTTACCACGTATACAGATTGTGCGGCATACGCGCTCAGGCTGTTCAGCTTTGTTTCAGCGGCTTTCAGCTCCGGCGTCATGAAGTTCATGCGCATCATATCACTTTCAAAACCTACTTTGCCGGCTGTGAAGCAGAAGATAACAGTGAGCAGCAGAATGCCGAACACCAGGTATTTATTTTTTTCCGGGCGGTAGGCGGCCAGCTTATCCAACCAGGTATGTGATTGCGCCGCAACCGGCTGTTTGATTAAGATCCAGTGTGGTAAAAAGATCAGGGAGAACAAAGCCGCACCTACTAAGCTCAATGCTGCAAACAAACCTACATCCTTTAACATAGGTGATTCAACAAACTGCAAACACAGGAACCCGCCAATGGTGGTAAAGCTGCCAATGGTCATGGGTGTAGCCAGGTCGCGGATAGTTTCACGGATATTGACCAGGTGGCGGTAATGGTTAAATACGTGCAGCGAGTAGTTCACTGCAATACCCAATACCACGGCGCCTGCGCCCAGCGCTATAACAGATAACTTTCCTTTGATCAGGTAAATACAGGCTAGTGAGAACAATGCGCCAAAAACTACGGGCAGCATCACTAATACCGGCGCTCTTTTTTTCCGGAAGAATAAGGCAATAAGCACTATGAGCAGCACCACGCCAATGCCTTGTGTAAGCATGGTATCCATGCGCAGCTGGTGGGCGTTGCCTTCTGATACAGCGGTGGCGCCAAAATAAGAGGCTGCTGTAAAAGCGTGCGCTGGCTGCATTTCAGCCAGCTTAGCCTGCAATAATTTTAAGAACACGGCATTTTTACCAGTAGCGCTGGGCGGGTAAGCGGGCGTAAGGAACAGCAGCAGGTGCCGGTGATCTCTTGTTACAATAAACCCATCATACAGCTCATACTGATCATCTATTTGCAGCTGCTGCAGTTTTTTAACTCCCTGCCATGACATGCCCACCGGATCGGCCTGGATCATTTTCTTCAGCACTAATCCTGCAGGTGATATTAAGGTCTGGTAATTATGTTCCAGTGTTTGGTGCAGCCGTTCCGGTTGTATAAGCGAGTCAATAGTACCGTAATCTTTTTCATCCAGGAACACCGGCAGGTGCTGCTGGATGGTAGCCATCAAACCCAGTATGGCAGTATCTTCTATCTTAGCCTGTACCTGTTTAACGTATGGGTTTAGTACAGTATCTTCCTTTATGGCTACTTCAAGATCAGCGGCAAATGTTGTAAGGCTATCCGGCTCCGTAGCCGCTGCGGTATCTTTCTGCGATACCATTACCACCAGCTTATCTGCAAACCGGGAATCATTAAATACCTGCTGCAGCTTGTTCAGCGTTTTATCCTGGGGCAATATTTTTGTAATATCCTCTTCCAGCTGAATGCGGGATGCAAAATAGCCGGTGAGCGCAAAAGCGGCCACCACGCTGATCCACAGCCACACTTTGCGGGTTGCATAAAAATTATAGATATGTACAAAAAAGCTACCCATGTTTCTGCTTTCTGAATATAGCCAGCAACACATAGGTTACTAACCCGAATGTTACCCCGGCTGCCACGGCCAGCGTTACACTGCCATATATATATTGTAGTATGTTCTGCTTTACTGCCTCCTGGCTCAGGTGCTTACTGAATATTACGAACGTAGCATCGTTCCCTATCCATATACGGCCTACCATCAGGCTCAGGAACACAATAACCGGTATCAGGGGCGGTATGCTGATATTGGCCGCAATAAGCACCAATGCTTTATTGAGCTTAAAAAGAGTAGCCAGCAATAATGCAACTAACATCTGGAAACCCCAAATGGGCACAATACCCATAAAGATGCCCAACCCTATTGACAATGCTTTTTTACCGTTTGATTCACCGGGATTCAGCAACACCTCTTTCCACAACCAGCGCCAGCTTTCCTTTTTGAACAGGAAGCGGATAAAGTCGCGCGGTTTAATGTACAGGAAAGTAATGAGCACCAGCACCGTGTTTAACACGCTGATGCGGGAAAAATCCTGGAAGGGGCGGAAATGTGATACCCGCTCTTCTGCCGGTGGATAATATACCTGCACCGGCACCCAGTCTATTTTAATACCCCTCCATGCACTACGTACCAGCACCTCTACCTCAAACTCATAACGGGTGCACCAGAACGGGATAGGCGATATTAAGTTTAAAGGATACAGGCGGTAGCCGGACTGGGTATCTGCAGCCTTCATGCCTGTTTCCACGTAAAACCAGAAGTTGGAAAATTTATTGGCAAAAGAGTTTTTGCCGGGCATATTCTCCTGGTGCAGGTTACGTGCACCAATGAGTATAGCGTTCTTTTCTGTTTGCAGCTTATCCAGGAACACCTGCAGGTCGGAGGCAAAGTGCTGCCCGTCCGCATCTATTGTGATCACATATTCATATCCCTGCTGCAGAGCATATTTAAATCCCCGGCGCAGGGCAATACCTTTACCACGGTTACGCGTATACGCTACACGCTGTACAGTGGGGAACTGGTCCAGTATTTCAGTAGTAGTATCTGTACTGCCATCATTCACCACAATTACGTGTTGTGTATAGGATAACACATCCTTCAATACCTGCCCCAGAGAGGAGGCGTTATTGTAGGTGGGAATAAGGACAGCGATATGAGGTGCAATACTTGTCAATTCGTAATTAGACTAAACGTTCCCTGAAATTTCATAAAAATGCTGCTGTCACTTTTAATAACAGCATTCACTTTTACGATATTATTTTCCTGCAAAGTGTATTGCAGGGTAACCGTTACCTGTGGTTGCACTACCGGGTTAATCATCACCAGGAACTTCATGCTGGTGGCCTTTTGCAGCAATACTTTGTTTTGCAGGCCCTTTTCCAGCAGCTCCTGGATGGTTTGCATCATGCACACGCCCGGCACTACCGGCTGACCGGGAAAGTGTCCTTCAAATACAGGATGCGCGGCATTCAGCGCCAGTAAAGCCATAAATGACGACGCTGTTTGCTCCGATTGTACAATGTTATAAAAACTTCCTTCCAGCATTATTTTTGTACGCGTTGTAATGAAATATTGAACTTAAAATTCTGGTGTTGTATTAAAATAGTATCCGGTACGCCCTGCTCATAATGCCGCATCCATACTTTAACCACCGGTTTCCGTTTGGATGATTTTTCTATGCGCTCCAGCCGGGTGCAGGCCGTATCCGTTATGTAATAGTTGTTGCCTTTGGCGGTTGGAACAGCGATGTAATGATACCCGCTATCCTGCAGCACCGTGGCCTTTTCCAAACCTGCCCGCAGCAGCACTAATTCAAAATCGTTCCGCAGGGTTTTTACGATCACCTTTTTATCCATTTTCGGCAGCATGTAATGTTTTACAAAACCACTGTCTTTCGTGAACTCAAAGTCAAAGAATTTAAATCCCATTTCATTGGCAAACACCACACGCAGGCTGCTATCCGGCATTTTTTTGAAGAACAGCAAACCGCTCAGGTGATGCTTCAGCACATCTACCTGTGTGCTGTACAGCGTATTGGTGAACTGCGGCTGAAACTGCCGTATGCAATTCACATCACCATTGCTGCGCTGCAGGCCGCGGTAAACGGAAGTGCAGGAGCTGAATAACAATACGCAAACCAGCAAAAAACCTGTACTCCAGCTAAAAGACAGCCCTTCTTTCAGCGTGCCTTTCTGCCGTAAAACCGGCCAACCTTTCACAGCCCTGATCCTTCTCCCGGAGCTGCTTTCATTATTTAACTGTAAATACTGCATCCGGGATATTTACATTCATTTGTTTATGCAAAAAGCTAATGATGGTATTATCCCCGCCGGCTTCCTGCATTTCAATAGACGACACAGAATAATCCTTTTTATCCACCAGCAGCTCAATAGTTTTGAAATACTGTTGCAGCGCTTTGGATACCGGTGTCATCTCCAACCGGTAGTACTGCGCATTTTCCAGCACTTTAGTGGTAAAGTCCGGGTTGTTGAACACATTACCCTGCACACAATCCACCGTAATGCGGTTGATCTGCTCAAACAGCTTATTCCCTTTGGTGCTTACCTTGTTCTGCTTTTGACCGTCTTTGGTAAAAATATCCTTACCGTTCATTACCATCAGGTAATAGGATGGCTGCTGGTATTCCATACGCACCTTATTCTCTTTACGGAACCAGAACTTTCCTTTGGAAACAATCTTATCAGACAGCATGCTCAGGTTTTTCTCCTGCACAAAATCGGCCTGTATGGATTGCGTGTTTTGCGATGCCTTTGCAAACTGCTGTTTAAAGGCAGCCGCATCTGCTACGGGTTTAAAACCGCCTGTTTGTGCATATATATGTAGCACGCTCATACAACAAACCAATAACATCCATCTACGCATAAGCAGGTTTATTTAACAGTTTATCAATCCTTTCTATAGTATACCCATTGCTGTGCAAATAGGCGATCAGCGCCGGTAATACCTGTACTGTTACTGCAGCACTGTCATGCAGCAAAATAATGCTGCCGGGCTGCAATTTACTGGTAATACGTTCCAGCAAGGGCCCTTCTTCCTTTATCACCGTGTCTAAAGAGCGGATGTTCCAGCCTAATGCAAAGTAACCGCCTTTACGGACTGCTTTGCTCAGATTAGGATTGGTAACCCCGTACGGCGGACGAAAAAAAAGCGGCCGCTGACCGGTTACCTGCTGCACATTTGTATCTGTTTGCTGCAGCTCTTCCAGCATACGGCCCGCACCGAACAGGTCGAACCAGAAATGATGGGAGTAGCTGTGGTTGCCTACCAGGTGTCCTTCTTCGTACACCCGTTTCAGCAAGCCTTCATTACCGGGTATGTTTTTACCAATGCAAAAAAAAGCAGCCGGTACTTTATGCGCCTGTAATATGTCCAGCACCTGCGGGGTAAACTGCGGCAGCGGGCCATCATCAAAAGTTAAGGCCACTACCTTCTGCTGTGTAGGCACCTGGCAGGTAACCGGCATGTAAAAACCAGCCCTTACATCCATAGATCCCCATACTAACAGTGACACATATACGAATAACAGCATTACAAAAACCCACCAGGCTACCGGCTGCCACAGGTTGTGCAGGCACAAAAGCCCTGCGAGCAACAGAAAGGTGATGATATTTGTAATGCGGTATAACAAGTTATTTATGCTTTTTCTAACAATATCAGCGCATGATGAGTGCCCTGGTACTGGTTATAAATTAAGATCCTGTTTAGTTGTTGCGGCGCTGTACCACTATATAATATGCCAGCAGGTGCTTGCTGCTGTTGTATGATCTGTGCGCCCATCCACATGGCAAATGCGCTGGCAGTAGGATACTCGCCGCATAAATGTTTAAACGCCGCAGCAGCCGTTTGCGGGAACAGGGTTTGCGTAAGCTGCGTGTAAGCGGCATCTTCTCCTGCATTCCCATTGCGGCCGGTGATCAGCAGGTCAATATCAGCTGTACTTAACCGGTGCGTGGCTAAAAAGCCCTGTATGGCGCTGCTTACCTCCTGTTGGGAGGCTGGTTTATACAAGGTATCCAGTCCGGTTAATTTTACCGCTCCTTTTGTTGTACCCAGTACAAAAAAGGCAGCGCCTTCACCGGCAATAGTACCTTTTGTAGTGCTTTGCAGCAGCGCGGTATTACGCACCGGCTCCTGCTTGTATAATCCGAAACGGGATAAAATAGTGTGGCTGTGATCCGTGATCTCATCCACCCCGCCTATTAAGATCTGCTGTTCCGTTTTTTCCCGCAGCAACATAATGCTATCCAGCAGCGCACTTTCAAAAGAAAAACCTTTATGTACAAAAGTGCTGTTGTAGGCGTGGCAGCCCAGCAGCAGCGCTATTTGCCCGCTTACGGTATTGTGGGTGGATTGTATGAATGGGGTGGGCGATAATGCGCTCTCCTGTCTCTGGATCATCCTGGTCAGGAAAACGCCGGTATCAGCCAGGCAGCCATAAGCGGTGCCGGTAATAATAGCATCCGGCATTTCAATACCTGCATGCTGCAAGCTTAATTTGGCCGCTCCTATTCCCATTTTAACCACGCGGCCCATACGGCGCATAGTGTTTGCATCCGGTATCCACTGTTTATAATCCGGGTCCAGCACTTTCAGGCGGTTGCCTTCATATTCCCGGATCTCTGCCAGGAACGGGCCTTCCGCCGCAGTTTGCTGCGGTGATACACAACCCATACCCTGGATGTAAATATTCATGCTTGCTTCTAATTAATAATTAAGAATGAAGAATTAATAATCATGGCGGCAATAGCCCACACATGATATACTTTCTTCACTGTGTTATTCCTTTGAAAATACCAGGCTGGAACAGTTACCGGCAAACCCAAAGGAATTAGACATTACATGCGACAATTTATTACCGCTGGAAAAAACCGTTGCCGGCGCTACCGGCCACTCCTTCATGGGTGTGGCAAAACGTGCATTCGGGTAAATAATGCCCTGCTGCACTGCCAGTGCGGAAAACACAGCTTCTATGCCGCCGCTGGCCCCCAGCGTATGCCCGGTAAATGATTTGGTAGAGCTAACAGCCGGATAGTCTGGTGCAAACAAACGTTCAATGGCTTTGCCTTCAGAAGAATCGTTATTCTGCGTACCGGTACCATGCAGATTAATGTAGGCAATATCCTTGGGCTGCAGTCCGCTCATATCCAGCGCACCTTTCATTGCCAGGTAATTACCAATACCATCCGGCGAGGAAGCAGTCTGGTGATATGCATCGCTGGTATTGGCATAACCGCTTAAGCGGCACCAGGGTGCATTGGGCAGGCGTTTACGCATCACATCACTTACCAGCACCACGTAACCCGCACCCTCACCCAGGTTCAGGCCGGTACGGGTATCATCGAACGGCCGGCAGGGCTGCTGATCCAATATCATGAGGGTGTTAAAACCATTCAGGGTAAAACGTGTAAGCGCATCCGTGCCACCGGCTATTACAATATCTACAATATTGTTGCGGATAAGGCGTGCGCCATACATCAATGCATTGGCGCCGGATGAACAGGCGGTGCTGATGGTTGCTACCTGGTGGCGGATGCCCATGGCATCTGCTACCAGCTCTGTAACGCTGCCGCATTCATGATGCAGCACCTGCTGCAGGCGCCCTTTGTCCGGGTGCTGCAGGTAATCAGCAAAAAAATCTTCTGTTTTATCCATGCCGCCAACGGTGTTGGCGGATATAAAACCTATACGGTATTGTAACAGATCGCCCAGGCCGGTGCTGTCCCAGGCCTCCTGTGCAGCTATTTTGCTCAGCAGAGCTGTTCTGCTGATGTGTGCAGGCATGCCTGCCTGCGCAGCCAGCGTAGCATTATCAGCCTTTACTTCGGCTACCGGGAATACGCCACGATGGATGGTATGCAGGTACTGCACCTCCTCCATACCTGGCTGCATGCGGCTGAAAGCCTCCACGCAGGCGGGCAGGGTAGCGCCTATACCGCAAATAACGCCGCCACCGGCTATCCATACCGGCTCACTCATCCCGGCTGTTTTTGCTGCGCAGTAATGTATGTTGCCATGGTGCGCACAGACTGGAATATTTCAGGACCCTGTTCCGGGTTAGCAATGCGGATACCATAGTGCTGCTGTAACAATACGATCAGCTCCAGCGCATCAATAGAATCCAGGCCCAGGCCTTCTTTAAACAAAGGCTGATCGTTCCCGATATCTTCTGGTTTTACTTCCTGCAGGTTAAGCTGCTCAATGATCTGCGCTTTCAGATCCGCCATCAATTTTTCCATATAAAAAACACAAGTAATTTTAGATTTTAGATTACGATTTCAGATCGTAGATCTTTTTCATTTCTTCTACAGTGAGCAACTTACTTTCTTCCCGCTGCTGCCTTTCTACCAGGTACAACACCACCTCGTACTGCTGTTCCATCACCTCTACCCAGCCGCAAAGACAGGCAGTGGCAGCGCCGGTATCCAGCAGTATCTGCGCATAGGCCATTATCTGCCGCGCATCAAAACCACCGGTAGTAAAAAAAATATGTTCTCCCTTAAAGCCATGGCGGATGCATATTTCCCCTATTACAATATTAGCCAGGGTATATACAAACAGCGCAGGGCTGGGAATATCCTTTACCGTATTGTAGTAACGCAGATCTGTATCCAGGCTGGCGCTGCGGTTGCTAAGCACAATAGCCACCTGCTCAGGTAAATGATCTTCTACCGGTGCAGTGCGCAATAATACTTCCGCAGCCAGCCAGCCCAGCTTGCTGAGCGCATCCATTTTATGGAACTTAGGGTACTGTCCGGAAAAACGGTCATACCCCTTACGCAGGAAATCAGTAAGCTCCGCACCCGGCGCATCCTGCCACAGCAGGCTGCCGTTGCTGAACACCTGCTGATCCCTGATCACACAGCTTGCTGTAATATATGCGTTAGCGTTACTCAATGTTCATCTTTCAGTTTATCCAGCTTGCCCATTACTTCAATGGTGCGGGCCAGGCGTTTAAGCACCGTATCATGATTGCTCACAAAAGGGTTGCTCATATCCCATACATAACCTGCCAGCACGGAACAGATCTGCTGTTTTACCAGCGGGTCAGGATTCTTTTTAAAGAAAATGGTATCCAGCGTACCTTCATACCAGGCCATTACATAAGAGCGGAATGTGTTTACACCTTGCATAGTGGGGGCCATGTATTCAGCTTCCCAATCTACCGCTTCTCCTTTCAGCTTACGGATCACCAGCTTGGAGGCCGTTTGGCTGGACACGCAGGCCAAAGTTACGCCAGATGAAAAGATCGGGTCCAGGAATTCTGTTACATTGCCTGTAAGCACAAAACCATCCCCATAAAACTTATCGGTAGTGGCCGACCAGGATTCCAGGATCCGCGGCTCAAATACCAGCGGCACATCCCTGAAACGCTCCCTGGTATAGGGCTCTGCTTCCAGCAGAGCGCGGTATTGCTGCTCTGGCGTACCGGGGTACTGTGAAAAAAATTCCGGATCGCCCACAAATCCCAGGGAGGTAACCCCGGTGGAAAAGGGAATGATCCAGATCCACACGCCTGGCTTGTGCACCACCGCGGTAATACGGTTCGGCTCATCGGCCATGGAGCGGCGAATATCATTGGTATGTGCAAACAGCGCTTTACGCGGCTGCATCACAGAATTTTTTTCCAGGTTGAAAAGGCGGGGTATTACCCGGCCATAACCACTGCCATCTACAATAAAGCGGGCCTGTATCTCCTGCTGGTTACCCTGCGTATCTTCTACCGTAGTTACACTGTCAGACCCGTTAAAACGTATACCGGTTACCGTAGTTTCATAGGCTACAGGTATACCCATGCTCTCACAGGTATCCGCCAGTGTTTTATCAAAATCGGCCCGGGTTACCTGCCAGGTCCAGTCCCAGCCCGGCGTATACTGTTCTTTAAAAGTAAAATCACATACGCCATCGCCTTTTACGAACTTGGCGCCGGATTTCTGCTGAAAGCCCTTTGTGCTGATAGCATCAATGAAACCGGCTTCCTGCAAGGCTTCCATACTACGGGGCAACAGGCTTTCACCGATCACGAACCGCGGAAACTTTTGCTTCTCCACGATCTTTACCTTATAACCCGCCTGGTGAATAATAGATGCTGCCACGGTGCCTGCAGGCCCCGCGCCAATTACCAACACATCTACTTGCTCTGTTTTCATCTGTAACAATTTATAGGTAGGAGTTAATTAAAGGCTTATGCTTTTACACATTTTAATAAGGTATAGCTTAATCCCATCTGGTTATTCTCATCTACAACCTGCAGGCCTGCGTTTTGAATGCACTGGAAAAATTCATCCGTATGGTACATCTGGCTGTTGCCATTGGCCATAGCGGTAAAATACAGGGAGGTTTGCTGTAAGCAGAAAGCTGCAGATTTAAATACCTGCCGGTTCCAGAATGGTTCCAGTATATAAATTGCGCCATTGGGTGTAAGCGCTTCCCGGCAGCGTTTTAAAATAGATTCGATCTCCGGTTCGGAAAAACAGTCCAGGAACTGGCTCATCCAGATCACGTCAAAGCCCTGCGGAAAAGGCAGGCTTTCATCCAGTATGTTGGCTTCGTGGAAAAACACACGATCAGCCACGCCGGCATCCTTCACCCTTTGCTGTGCAATGGCTATTTCACCCGGCAGGTCAAACATGGTTACCTGTACTTCTTTATCGTAAGCGGTGCTGGCCAGCGTCCATTTACCGGTATTGCCGCCAATGTCCAGCAGCCTGCGGGGCTTATCTTTAAACACAATGGGAAGGGCCTGCGGAAAAGCAAGGTCAGAGTAATAGTGATCAAAATCAAACCAGCTTTTGCCTATTTCCGGCGGCAGCAAAGGCAAACCGGGATAAATAGTATCCCAGGGACCCAGCTCCTTTAACCCGGCGGGGCGGCCTTCTTCCAGGCTGTCCTTCAGGTGGTACATGCCTTTGTAACAGATGTCCTGCACAAAATCCATGTTAATACGGGTGAGCTGATCATGCTCAATGAAATATCCTGTTTTGGTAAGGGAGTATCTTTTGTTGTTAACGATCAGCAGCTCCATGCCCAGGCCGGCTTCCAGCAATACGCGGATGGCGTAGCGCGACAGCTTTACTTCCTGCATGATCTCTTCAATGGTTAATCCGTTGGTGCCGCTTTTGCTCACCATCTTTAAGATGCCAAAATCCCGCAGGGCGCGGGAAGCCTGGAAAGCCACAGGAGCAAAGGCAAGCTGCAGGGCGGCTTCTTTGGCCTGCAATGCTGTTTTCGTTTCTTTGGTGAAAAATTCCATTATTATGATTTACGATTTTAGATCCTGGACTTACGATTTATGTAAATCTTTAATCGTTCTTTTATTTCTTTGAAAAAACCATTGCGGCATTACACCCTCCAAAACCAGATACTGTTTTCAGGTAATGCTGCATAGGCTGCCGGGTTAAGGTGCTGCTTACATTCACCGGCAAACTTACGCCCAGCTGCTCAAAACCCAGGGTAGGTATAACGGTTTGCTGCTGCAATGCATGCATGCCTATAATGGCTTCTATTAAACCGGCGGCGCCCAGCGTATGCCCGTAATAACCTTTAAAGCTATTTACCGGCCTGTCCTGCAAACCGGCCAGGTGTAAGGCTTTGGCCTCCATTTCATCATTATATAGCGTAGCAGTGCCGTGGGCCGATACAAATCCTATATCTGCCGGGGTAAGCCCGCTGTTTAACATTGCATGGCGCATGGCCATTCCCAGTTCCGCACCGGTACGTGAGGGGCCGGAAATATGGTTGGCATCATTACTCACGGAGCCCGCATTGACCACCACTGCATTTGCAGGCGCTAACGACGGCTGGTTAGTGAGTATTACGGTGGCTGCCCCCTCCCCTAACGTAACGCCTTTACGCGCTGCATCAAAAGGGCGGCAGGGCTCATTACTTACTGCCTGGAATGATTGAAAACCGGACAGCACAAATTGCGTAACCACATCGGCGCCGGTAACCACCGCATGATCATATAAACCTGCTGTTATTAAACGTTTGGCTGTTAAAATAGCCAGCAGCCCGGATATGCAGGCATTGCTCACTACCAGCGGCGCTGCGGTGAAATTGAAATATGCAGCTACCTTTTTAGCCGTAGCAAACAATTCCATTTCCCCTAAAGGCGGTTGTGCAGGCTGTTGTTCCAGCAGCTCAATATTCCCTTTGGTGGTAGATACAATGAAGGCGGTACGCCCGTTAGTAATATCTAAATTGGTTTGCCCCAATGCTTCCTGAACAGATAGTATCAGCAGCTGCTCAAACTTCGTATACCCTTCCAGGTTACTACCGTTACTATAGGCTTCCAGCTGCCCGGGGGCCATGATTGCAGCATAAAAATCAGCGGGGGATAATAAGCGGTTATGCTGTAGCTGAATACCGCTTTTGCCCTGGCATACGGCAGCAAAATTCTCTGCTGCTGTACGGCCCAGTGGCGCCACAATATTATCTGCTATTACATATACCTTACTCATAATAATCCACACTGTTTCTTCCACGCTTCAAAAAACGGAGGTATTGTTAATTGCAGCGAGGAAGTGGCCGTATCCAAAAAAACCTGTACAGAGGACCCATCTGCTACCAGCTCACTGGTAGCGGGGTTGTACAGGCGGTACGTAAATTTAATTTTAGCGGCAGGCGTATCCACATAATTCACTTCCACTATTACCCGGTCGCCATAACGGAGCGAGCGTTTATAATTGCATTCCACCTTCACTACCGGCACTGTGTAGCCGTAATTAAAAATATCCAGGTAGCGCAGACCGTATTTTTCGCCAAATGCTTCCCGTCCATCTTCAAAATACCGTATATAATGCCCGTGCCATACAATACCCAGTGGATCTGCTTCATTAAACTTTACCAGTATGTTGGCCCGCTCTGTTAACTCCATGCTTTATGCTTTACAGTTAACGGCCCCGGTTTGTAAACCGGAGCCGTTAATCCAGGATCAATTCTTTGCTTTCCAGTCTTTATACTTATGCTTCTCCACCTCTTCCAGCACCTTATGTATGGTATAGGCCCAGTAGTTACGGAACCCAAAACCCTGTGCCTTCCCTTCTATTTTTTCTGCCAGCAGCACTTTTTTAGTGCCCATATCTACCAGCGTTACATATACATTCGCCGCTTTTTCAGCCTTGCTCATACCGTCCATTACAAACAGCAGGCCCACTCCTTTTTTACCGTTAAAGTTGTAGCCCTTTACCAGCTTCTCTACATCTTCCTGTTTCAGGCGGTTGTAGTCGGAAGCATTATCAGACTTCAGGGTGGCGGTATTGGTGGTTTCGTTGTGTTTGTTCACCAGGGCCAGGTCTGTGTTTACCGTTTTGTGGAAAGCGCCTGCAATATCATATTTCTTGGGCTCATTCACCACTACTGCGTTAATAGCGGGAAAATTACGGTCGCGCATGTCATTGGCATCCGTAACCGGTTCTCCGATCACCCTGGCCTGTGTAAAGTCAATACCCAGGTAGGTCAGGGGCTCACCGGAGGAGAAAAAATCTTTCAAGGTTTGCGCCTGTAAGCTTACAACGGACAGCGTGGCGGCCAACAATAAGGAAAAGTGTTTGTGCATAACTTTTACTGTATTTAGGGGGTTATGAAAATCTTCATTTCGCATTGGGCCATCAGCTTCCCGTTCCAGGTTACTTTGCCGGTAACCATGGTGGCGTTAAAAACAGCATGGCCTACCTGTGTGGTGGTTTCTATAAACGCGCCGGCCGGGGGCAGCTCAAATATTTCCAGATCTTTTACGGCGCCAATATAACCCATGGGCACCGGCTCATTATCCTGCATGGCCTGGTAACCGGCACTGGCCGCCGCCGTTTGCGCTATATTTTCCATCAGCCCCGGCGGGGTAAGCACCCCATCCTGTACAAAAATATTATCCGCGCTTATATGCAGGCCGCTGCGGGTATAGGGGCCTGCTGCTTCCAATATGCCACTGATCATTACAATGGGCGCCCGTTGTGGAATATAATGTATAATATGATCTGAATGAATGAACATCAAGCTTTGTAGTTATTGTTATGGTTACTCCCAGAAATCGTAATAGTTAAACCATTGCTCCGGATACTGCCGTACCTTTTCTTCCATCACATGAACAAAATCCTGTACGGCTTCCTGCACCCCCTGTTTCCTGCGGCCATGGTATTCCCGGGGCGGGGTAGCAAACAGGTGATAGTGGGTAGCAGATTCCTTAAATGCAAATACCAATGATACCGGTACCCGGAAAGTGGCCGCCAATAAAAAAGGCCCGGCCGGGAACCGCGCATTACTACCTAAAAACAATGCGGTTTCCGTTTTGTTGCCTTCCAGGAACCGGTCTGCATGCATACACACCAGCTCGTTATTACTCAACGCATCATTAATAGCGTAAATGTGCGATAAATCATCCTTAATTACAATAACATTTACATTCCGCTCACCGGTAACCGAGGAAAGGTATTGTTTGATACGCTCATGCTCCCCGTCGAACATCACAATATTAATGCGGGTTTCCAGCCGTTTAAACAGGTGGCCGGCCACTTCCCAGTTGCCCAGGTGTGCGCTTAATAATATACCACCCTTCCCGGCTGCTATCAGCTGCCGTAAATGGTGCTCCCCGTCAAACTGGAATGTAAATCTATTGGGGATGCCGGCCATTACCACCACCTTATCTATCAGCGTTTGCCCGAACACGTAATAATTACGGTATACACTGCGCAAAGAACGCCACCAGCCATAACCTATCCTGGTACGAAAATATCTGAAGATGGGTCTTGAAGAACTGTGGGAAAACAAAAAATAATATCCTGCCACACACCTTAAGAGCGCATAAGCCGGCCAGATCCCCCCATAACGCAAGATGTCAATGAATATCCGGTATCCTAGCTTATTGCCTTTAGACTTCCCCTGCCACGATGGCATTATACCAGCTCTTTTTGTTTTAAACAACGGGCTACATAATCATAAAAATCCTGGAAGGTAACAATGCTCTGAAAATCTTCCGGATTCACTTTAAACCCGAAATTATTTTCAATTACCACAACCAGGTCTATGTAGTCCAGACTGTCCAGCTCCAGGGTTGATTTGAGGTTAGCTTCAGGCGCAATTTTCGCGGGGTCCGCTTCAAACTCCTCAATGAGGAACGCATTTGTGGTTTGTATGATCTCTTTAATGTCCATAATAGTGTAACTCTATCAGTATAGGTTGATTAAAAAATAAAAAGTGTGAACGGTTATTCCTAAACCCAATTACAATGGTAAATTGTACTCAAAGTTAATAATATATTATAAGTTATCACAAAGGCCGTTCGCCGGGCCGGGGTTATACTACTGCTGGGCTACACGAATTAGGACCAAACGATTGAAATACAGCTATTTCCCCTCCCATTTCCGAACGATGAGGGAGGAATTCGTCCCCCCAAAACCAAAGGAATTAGACAAAAATATATTAAAATCTTTATTAATAGTGCGATCCGCAATATTTAATCTGGCGGCATCCTCATCAGGGTTTTCCAGATTAATATTAGGGGCTATGAACCCGTGCTGCATCATCAGCATGGAATACACAATCTCACTGGCGCCTGCCATCCAGCACTCATGCCCCGTCATTGACTTGGTAGAGCTGATGTAGGGATTGGATGATCCGAACACCTCGTACAGCGCTTTGGCCTCACTGGCATCACCTGCCGGTGTAGAAGTGGCGTGGGCGTTGATGTACGGGATATCGCCGGGCTGCATGCCGGCATCTTTCAAAGCTATTTGTAACGATCTTACAGGCCCTTCTACTGTTGGGTTGGAGATATGTGCCCCGTTGGAGGAAAAACCATATCCCAGCACCTCGCCCAGGATAGTGGCGCCCCTGCGTTGTGCAGATTCCAGGCTTTCCAGTATAACGGTGGCTGCGCCGCCGCTGGGTACCAGCCCATCCCGGTCCCGGTCAAAGGGGCGGGAGGCTTTTTCCGGCTCATTTTCCCGCATGGAAAAGGTGGCAATACCGTCAAAATTGCCCATGGCATACTTATTTACTTCCTGTGCGCCACCACAGATCACACAATCCTGCATACCGTTCTTGATGAACATATAACCCAATCCAATGGCATGTGAGCCGCTGGCGCAAGCCGCGCTTACGCTGAAGTTAACGCCCCGCAGCTTGAAAATGGTGGCCAGGTTCATATTCACGGTAGAGTTCATGGTCTGGAACACAGAACCGGAACCTACCAGCATGGTATCTTTCTTCTCACGGATCACGTCCATGCTTTCTATCACGGCACGGGCGGTACTGTCGTTGCCGAACAGTAGTCCGATATCGGTACGTTCTATATAATCGGGATCAATGCGTGCCTGGGCTAACGCCTCTACGGTGCTTACATATGCAAACTCGGCCTGCTCCGGCATCGTAAGTCGCGCACGCCGGTCCAGCAATCCTTTTAAATTGGGCCGTTCAATAGCACCGGTTAGTGCGGAACGGTAACCAAAGGCTTTTCTTTCCGGGTCCATAACAATGCCTGACTTACCCTGATACAGCGAGTCCCGGACTTCCGCCTGGTCCTTCCCTATACAGGAATAAATTCCCATGCCCGTAATCACTACTCTGTTCATATCATAGCTGTTAGCTGTTAGCTATTAGCCGTTAGCTAACAGCTAACAGCCAATGGCTAACGGCTTATTTATGTATATAGTCCTCCGTTAATAGACAGCACCTCTCCGGTAATATACCCGGATGCTTTGGAGGCAAAGAAGCCCACGGCATCCGCCACCTCTTCTGCCGTACCAAAACGGTTCATGGGTATTTGCGCAGCCAGCTCCTTTTCATTCAGCTCCGCTGTCATGTCTGTTTTAATAAAGCCGGGCGCCACGGCATTCACCGTTACGCCCCGTTTGGCCACTTCCTGCGCCAGGGCCTTGGTAGCGCCAATTACGCCTGCTTTGGCAGCGGAGTAATTGGTTTGCCCCGGCAGCCCTTTAATGCCTGACAGGGAAACAATGTTAATGATACGCCCGTAGCGCTTCAGCAACATATTATTCAGCACCTGCTTGGTTACATAAAAGAACCCATTCAGGCTGCTGTTCAGCACATTGTGCCATTGGGTGCTGTTCATCCAGAACAGCAGGTTATCTTCCCGGATGCCGGCATTGTTCACCAATACCTGCACCTGTTTATCTTTATTGTTTTCCAGCCAGGCACCTAATGCGGCCTGTACCTCCTCCTCATTCCCTACATCAAACTGCAGCAGCTCACCATCGCTGCCTTTAGCCCGCACTGCATCCAGGGTTTCCTGTGCCGCTGCGGTATTGCCTTTGAAATTAATGATCACATGATAACCCAGTTCGGCCATCTTTATACATATTGCCCTGCCTATTCCTCTTGACCCGCCGGTTACTAAAGCACAGTTCATGGTTAATTACGAATTATTCAATTACGAAATGCGAAGCATTCATGAATGCCATTGAAAATAATTATGATTATGAATAATTACGAATGTGGTGCATCATTTGGCAAATACCAGCACATTAGCACATTTCCAATCATCCGCACATTTACACACTTACCGGTACCTGCTGCACCAGGTATTCCTTGATCTTTTGCAGATCTTTATACCGGGGGCTGTCCTCAATAAATTTAGGAAAAATAGCCCTTACTTCCCGGTAAATACGTTGGGAGAAGGAGGACAATCTATCCTGGCAGTTCAGGTAATCAACCGCCTGCAGCATGGTCATAACCTGTATGGCCAGCACCTCAAACGTGTTTTCTATTACCTTATTGGCCATCAGCGCGGCATTGCAGCCCATGCTCACAATATCCTGGTTATCATTATTATTGGGAATGCTGTGCACATACATGGGGAACGAAAGCGTTTGGTTCTCCGCCACCGTGGAGGTAGCCGTGAACTGTACACCCTGCATACCAAAGTTAAAGCCCAGCTTACCCAGGTTCATAAAAGGCGGGAACTTGTGGTTCAGCTTTTCATTCAACAGGTAGTTCAGCTGCCGTTCAGATAACATACTCAGCTTGGTGATGGCAATCTTCAGCTTATCCATTTCCAGGGAAATATAATCCCCGTGGAAGTTACCGCCATGGAATACATTCTGGTGATGGTGGTCCACTACCGGGTTATCACTTACGGAGTTCAGCTCATGCACCACTACTTTTTCCGCATGCACCAGCGTATCATACACCGGGCCCAGGATCTGGGGCACGCAGCGCAGGGAGTAGTATTCCTGCACCTTATCCTTAAAGATCTCTTCTTCCAGCTCTTTGTACAAATGATCCGGGCGGTGGCGCACCATTTTGCTATCCTTCAGCACATCGCGCATTACCGCGGCTACCCGGTTCTGGCCTTCATGTTTTTTCACCACATTCAGCTCGTACGACAAATGATCATCAAACGCTTCCACAATTTCATTGATCATGGCAGAGAGAATGCAGCTCCAGCCCAGCAGCTTCTTGGCTTCTATCAGGTTTACCAGGCCCACACCCGTCATGGCAGAGGTACCGTTAATAACGGCCAGCCCTTCGCGGATGTGTACTTTCATAGGCTGTAAGCTCAGGCGGGCAAATACTTCGGCCGTTGGCTGTATCTTATCTTCATACCATACCTCTCCTTCACCTATCAGCACCAGCGCCAGGTGCGCCAGCTGTACCAGGTCGCCGCTGGCGCCAACCCCGCCATGCTCAAACACACACGGATATACGTTCTTATTGATCAGATCCCTTAATAACTTCACCACATCCGGGTGTACACCGGAATGCGCCTGCATAAAGCTGCTCAGGCGCGCTATCATCAATCCTTTGGTTAACAGCGGGGGCATACACTTACCGGCGCCGGAGCTATGGCTGCGTATAAGGTTATACTGCAGCTGCAGGGTATCTGCCTCCGGTATGCGGTATTGCGCCATAGGCCCAAAACCCGTGTTAATACCGTAGATCAGCTTTTTGGCTGAGAATTTTTGCAGGAACGAAAAGTTTTCCTGTACCTGCTGTAAAGCAGCTTCTTCCAGCTCCAATGTTTCTTGCCCGAATAAAATCCGGTACACTTCATCTAAGGAAAGCGCCTTACTTCCTACTGGGATCATTATTTTAAATTAAATTATTTATTATATGTAAAAACGCACAAAAATAATACAAAGCTGGAAAAAACCTAAAAAAAGTCCGTGGTCCATTGTCCGTGGCCCCTTGCCATACCCTTATAATACATGTAATTACGCAAAAGGCCGTGGACTGTGAACCGTGGACTGTAGCCCATAGTCAGGCTCCATAGCTGCTCCCTTATTTGTACATGTAACTCCGTAAAAGGCCGTGGACCGTGGACTGTGGCCCATGGACTAAAAACTTACTCCTCCTCCTTTTCCCTTGGTACGGGCGTATATACCAATACTTTGTCTATACGATGAACATCCATATCCACAATCTCAAAGGTAAATCCTCTCCAGTCAAATTTCTCACCTGTTTGGGGGATGTGTTCCAGGTGATGCAGTATAAAACCTGCCAGGGTATCAAACTCCTGCTCAAACTCTGCCATCCAGTCCTCCTTATCAAACTCGCTCAGAAAGTCGTAGAAGGGGATCTGGGCATCTATCAGGTAAGAGCCATCATCCCGCTTGGTCATTTCATAGTCATCATGCTGCCCGGTTTCCGGCATATCGCCTACAATGGCTTCCAGGATATCGTTCAGGGTGATCATCCCCAGGAAAGTACCGTATTCATCCACTATGAAAGCCGCATGGATCTGTGTTTCCTTGAATTTTTCCAGCACCTGGTAGGCGCTGTTATTTTCCGGAACAAACAGGGGTTTACGGATAATGGGTTTCAGCTCGTAGCTGTTGCTGGACGCGGCTGCATACAGGTCTTTAATAGAGATAATACCTTTTATGCTGTCTATCTGCCCTTCGCATACGGGGTATACGGAGTGCAGGCTGTGATTGATCTTACGTTTAATAACATCTGCCGGCTCATTAATATCCAGCCATACGATATCCGTACGGTGGGTCATGAGGGAGGTAATATTCCGGTCGCCCAGGTGAAATACCCGTTCAATGATCTCCTGCTCCGTTTCTTCAATAGCGCCGGAGTTGGTGCCTTCATTGATAATGGCTTTAATTTCCTCTTCCGTTACGTGCTGGTCTGAGCCTTTGAGCTTAAAGATCTTTACGATCACGTTGGTGGATACCGTTAACAGGGCAATGAACGGAAAAGTGATCTTGGATACCCAGCTCATGGGCCTGGCTACTGCTTTGGCAATAGCTTCCGGCCGGGCCATACCCAGCCGTTTGGGCACCAGCTCACCCAGCACCAGTGAAAAGTAGGTGATCACTATTACGATAATGCCGGTGGCAATACCGCTGGCATAGGGGCGCAGCAGGTCCATTTGCCCAACAAACGCTACCAGGTCCGATTTCAGCTTTTCACCGGAGTAAATACCGGTTAAGATGCCGATAAGGGTAATGCCTATTTGTACGGTGGAGAGGAATTTATCCGGATTATTAGCCAGTTTCAGGGCAGCCTTTGCCTGCTCATCGCCTTTACCGGCCTGGTGTTCCAGCCGGACTTTACGTGCAGAAACCAGGGCGATCTCTGACATTGAGAACAGACCATTAAGTAAGATCAGGATGAGGATAATGACGACTTCCATGATATAAAGGCTAAAAATAAAAAATTATTCAAATATTAAGGTAAGAAATGCCAAAACAATACCAGTGGCAAACGCAAGAATCTTTCGTTTGCTTAATTCATGATGCCGGGTACCGCTTTCGTAGAAAATAGTGGTGGATATATGTACAAATGCGCCAATGACCAGCGCAGTCAGATATACCAGCGATGCATTCACCATTTGAGAATGCAGGCCCAGCTGCCCGGCCAGTACGGCTGCCAGCGGGGTTACCAGGGAAAACAGCACCAGAATGCGCCACAAACGGCCCTTAGGCTGGTGTGTGTGCATCATAACCGTCATCAGGGTCAGGGCTTCCGGCACTTTATGCGCGGCAATGCCCAGCGCCAGGGAGGGCAGGGCCGACTGATCCTGGAACCGCAGCCCCAGCGGAATACCTTCCATAAAAGCATGGATGGATAAACCCAGCAGTAAAGGTGTGATGGAAATATGGTGATGCTGCCCTTCTGCCGGCGGCAAATGGGTATGCCCGTGCTCCATACCGTGGGAAAGCTGCTGCAGAAATACCTGCAGAAAAAAACCCAGCAGCACATATACCCCGGCGGCATGTCCCAGCTCCTGGTACACTTCCGGCAGCAGGTGCATAATGGTGATGCCGAACAGGAAAGCGCCGGTAAAAGCCAGCAGGTAAATGGGTAAGTTGGGATGCAGCCGTTTAACGGTTATGGGAATGACCCCGCCGCCAATGGTAGCTGCAAATATTAATATCAAATAGCTCCAATTCATGTTGTTAGTTCTGCCTCCAGTCTGATGCGGCGTTGAAAAAAGCTGCCACTCAATAATCCGATCAAAGTGCCCAGCACGGCCCCCCCTGCTACATCCAGCGGGTAGTGCACGCCTACGTATACCTGTGCATAAGCTATCGCAAATGCCCATACGTAGAACAGCCAGGCATACTGTTTAAAAGCCGTTTTTAAAGTTAAGAAACAAAACGTTCCCAGCGCAAAGTGATTAGCGGCATGGTTAGAGGTAAAGCTGCCGCTCATGGGACAGTAGCTAACCAGCACACGTACAAACTGCTGCAGCAGCGGATCGCGGCAGGGCCGCACCCGGTTAAAGGTATCTTTCAGGAAACTGCTGCTCTGATCAGCGATCCCAAAGGAAACAATGAACAGCACCATCCAGAAAAAACCCCGCCATCCGTAATTAATTGCCACAAACAACCCTAAGAACAGGTATAACGGCGCCCAAAGGTAGGGTTCCCGTATCCAGGGCATTACCGCATCCATCCAGGGCTGCTGCCATTGGTTATTGATATGAAAAAATAATCTTAGATCCTGACGTAACAACCATTCTAGCATAAAAACTTCGTTTATCTCTTCTCCGCAATCAATATCATCCTTGGGGAACGCTGTTCATCGTACGCATTAAAATGATAATCGCCGAAAACATCCATGATCCGCAGCCCCTGTTTGGCAAACATCTTCTCAAAATCAGCCCGGGTAAAGGCATGTACGCTTTCCGTAAAAGAGGTGCGCACCATTTTCTCCTTATCCAGTATGTTGATCTGCTTCAGAAAACAGTTATGATGGAGCACCCTTTTAATGTCAAATACCACCCCTTCCAGCTCTTTTACCTCACTGGGTACCAGGTGTGCTGCCACATAAGGGCTGTTGAGGTAGTCCAGCACCAGGCGGCTGCCATGTTTCAGCGCATTTTTGAAGGTGCGCAGGGCATTGTCATTATCCCGCTGCGTATCAAAATAGCCGAAACTGGTAAAGAAATTGAACACCGCATCAAAATAGTTAATGCGGAAAGGCAGGCGCATATCATGCTGAAAAAAGCTAAGATGATCGTTTTCCAGCTTTTTGGCGGCATTAATACTGTCAATGGAAAGATCTATACCCGTAACGGTAAAGCCCTTATCTGCCAGGTATTTGGCGTGCCGCCCGCGGCCACAGGCCACATCCAGCATCAGCGCATTTGCCGGGGGCTGCAGGTAGGCCAGCAGCTTATCAATGAACATAGCGGCCTCCTTTTCATCCCGGTTGCTGTACAACACGTGATAGTAGGGGGAGTTAAACCAATCTTTGAACCACTGCTTTGCTGCTTCCATATCTTTGAGCTATTAGCTGTTGGCTCTTAGCTTTTAGCGATTGCCTGTTGCTATGGCTAAGAGCTAAGGCCAACTGCTATTTTTTATTATTAAACATCAAATATCGGGTGCTTTCATAAAACCCGTGCGTTAAATTATTGAGCGCACGGGCGGTGTCTGCATGCTGTGCCTCCACATCTTTCAGGGCGTCCCCTTTCAGGTCGTACAGCGCGGTTTTACCGGTGCCGTTGTTCACCTCAAAAAGGTATTGCTCCCCTATGACTGCGGTGCAGAACTGCAGGTTCTTAATATAGGAAATAAAAGCGTAACGGCTGCTGTAAGTTGTATCCAGCAGGTCTACGCCCAGCGTATAGTTCTTAAACGGAATGCCTGCCAGCTTAGCCACTGTAGGGTACACATCCAGCAAGCTGCCGGCGCGGGTGTTCTGCTGCGGTGTAAGGTGGCCGGGCCCGTACATGATACAGGGTACATGCTCCCCGCCGCTGCCCAGCTCATACTCAGGGAAGGGCATAAAATGGTAAGGATTGAGCGTGCAGTTATGATCGCCAAAGAACACAAAAATGGTATTATCCAGGTAGCCCCCTTCTTTGGCCAGCTGTATCAGGTGGCCCAGGTTATAGTCCAGGTAGCGTAAGGCATTAAACTGATCAATAGATATGAAACCGGCCTGTTTAAACTTGTTCATATCAATATCCTTTTCCGTTACCTTTTTAAAGTCACCGGCGCCTTTGGTGGTGGTGTAAGGCGGATGGTTATCTGCCGTTTGCAGGAAAGCAACAAAAGGCTGCTTACGCTGGTGCGCATCCTTAAAAATGGCGCTGGCTTCTGTGATCAGGTCATAGTCGGAAACGCCCCATACATCGGCCTTGGCAGCTTTAAAGTATCCCTCTTCGTATATCTTGATACCGTCTACATTATTGCTGAACACTGCGCGTATGTTGGCCCAGTTGGTATTGCCGCCCAGCAGGTAATATTTTTCATACCCTGCAAACTGGTCCATAATAATGCGCTGGTCTACCATCTGCGGGTGGCGGCTGGCGGTTTTAACCCGGGTAATATCCGGCAGGCCGGTGGTTACGCCGTACACGGTTTTGGCAGTGCTGATGGCCGGCACATAAAAGTTCCGGAACAGGATGCCGCTGTCTGCCAGCTTTTGCATGTTGGGCGTGGCCTGCATGGGATTGTTGAACATGCTGGTAACCGCTGCCCCGGTGGATTCCAGCATTACCAGCACAATGTTAGGCCGCGGTTTGTTAACGCCGGGCACTGTGCGCACATAGCTCAGCTTTTGCGCGTCCAGGCTGTCTACCCGCAGGTATTGGGCCATGTAAGGGTAATATTCACGGGTCTTTTGAAGATCGTAGGTATCGCCTTTTACGGTAAAGTTGGATACAAAGTATAATACCGGGTTCAGGGCCAGGCTGGTAATGCCATTGTCGCGGGTGAACATGGCCTGGCTCCAGCGCAGGGGAAAATAGGCAAAGTTGCCATAGATACCGGCGGCAAACAACAGCACCAGGGCGCTGATCCAGGCGGCATAACGGCCTTTGCGGATGGCTACCGCCTGCTGGCGGGCATACCGGCGGTAAGTATATACCAGCAGGCGGCTCACCAGGAACAGGAACAACGTTATACCAATGAGGCCGCGTACTACCGGGTAGCTTTGCCAAACCATCCTGGCATTATCTGCCCGCTCACCGGAAGCAAAAAAGCGGGTGATGGACGGATCCAAACGCAGGCCCAGGTAGGCATAGTGGCCCAGGTCCAGCACATACAACAGCGTTAATACCAGGTACACCAGGAACAGGTACACGAAATTCGCGCGCCGTACGGCAGCTGAAGTAAAGAACTTATTACGGGTAATAACAGCCAGTAATGCCAGCGGGATCATTAAGATGAGCGTAAGGCGCAGGTCAAACTTCAGGCCCAGGTACCATGCTTTGGCAATAATACCGCTATCTGTGATGGAGGATTTAAAGAAGAAACAGTAAAATATCAGGCGAAAAAGGGCCGTGAATATGAAAAGACAGAGTGTTTGAACAAGCACATATCGAATATACCGGGGTACATTCTTCCAAAAGTACTGCATGTAAAACGTAAGCGTTTATGTATTATTAAGTCTATTTATTATTAAAATTTTCAAAGCGTAGCTGCAAATATAGTTTATTTGATCCATTGTCGATGGTCCATAGTGTATAGCGGTTGTTCACGAAAAGTTGCGCTACAGCCGAAATACTTTATGCCAAGTGTATAGGGCAAGGACTACTAACTAAATTAATTTTCTTGCTGGTGGATTTTTTTATCTTTGCCTTCCTTAAAATTGAATTTGTGGCACTGATCAAATCGATATCCGGCATTCGTGGCACCATTGGCGGCCGCCCCGGCGAAGGACTTTCTCCCCTGGATGTAGTAAAATTTACCGCAGCATACGGCACCTGGCTAAGCAATCAGCAACCTGACAACAAAAAAGTAGTGATTGGCCGTGATGGCCGTATCTCCGGTGAAATGGTAAAGAACCTGGTAGTATCTACCCTGAACGGCTTGGGCCTGGATGTGGTAGACCTTGGTTTATCCACTACACCTACTGTTGAAATTGCTGTTAAGATGGAAAAGGCCGCCGGCGGTATCATCATTACTGCCAGCCATAATCCAAAGGAATGGAACGCGCTGAAGCTGCTGAACAGCGACGGTGAGTTTATTTCCGGCGCAGATGGTAATGCGCTGCTGGATATTGCTGAGCGGGAAGATTTCACCTTTGCAGATGTGAACAAGCTGGGTACCTATCACCAGGATGACAGCTACCTGCAAAAACATATTGACCTGGTGGTGAACTATCCACTGGTGGATGTAGCCGCCATCCGCGAACGTGATTTTAAAGTAGTGGTAGATGCCGTAAACTCTACCGGCGCCATATTTATACCCGCCCTGCTGAAAGCACTGGGTGTAAACCAGGTAGAAGTGCTTTTTGGTGAAGTGAACGGCCGTTTCAGCCACAACCCGGAACCGCTTCCCGAAAACCTGTCCGCGCTTTCAAATGAAGTAAACCGCTCCAACGCAGACCTGGGCATTGCCGTAGACCCGGATGTAGACCGCCTTTGCTTTGTATGTGAAGATGGCAGCATGTTTGGCGAAGAATATACCCTGGTGGCAGTAGCAGATTATATACTGGGTAAAAGAAAAGGGAACACCGTTTCCAACCTTTCCTCTACCCAGGCATTAAAAGATATTACGCTGAAGAATGGCGGGGAATACTACCCTTCTGCCGTAGGTGAGGTGAATGTAGTAAAGAAAATGAAGGAAGTAAATGCTGTGATAGGTGGCGAAGGCAATGGCGGTATTATTGTACCGGACCTGCACTATGGCCGCGATGCACTGATCGGCATAGGCCTGTTCCTGAGCCATATGGCGCATAGCAAAAAGAACATTAAGAACCTGCGCAACAGCTATCCTGATTACTTTATTTCCAAGAATAAGATTGAGCTGGATAAAGGCGTAAACGTAAAAACCATCTTTGAAAAAATACAGGGCAAGTACAAGAACCAGCCTACCAATACAGAAGATGGCCTGAAGATAGAGTTTGAAAAGGACTGGGTGCACCTGCGCACTTCCAATACCGAACCTATCATCCGCATTTATGCCGAAAGCCAGTTTGAAACCACGGCTGATAATATTGCCCGCCGGATTATGCAGGATATTAAGGAGTTTATGCATTAATAGGCTACGGACCGTTTTATAAAATTTTTTCGGACATTTGTGGGCGCTTTCAGAGCGCCCATTTTTATTATATCAAAAACCACCATCCACACCTTGAAAAGAATTTACTTTGACAATGCAGCAACCACACCGCTGGATAAGGCCGTGCTGGATGCAATGTTGCCGTATATGACGGATCATTTCGGCAATCCTTCCTCTATTTACTCCTACGGGCGGGAATCCCGGCTGGGTATAGAAAATGCCCGTAAAACCGTAGCAAAGATCCTGAACGCGCACCCGGGAGAGATCTTCTTTACCTCCGGCGGCACAGAAAGCAGCAATACCGCTATTAATGCCGCCATCCGCGATCTGGGCTGCCGCCACATTATTACTTCTGAGATAGAGCATCATGCCACCCTGCACAGCGTAGAACAGCTGCACAGCGGGCAAAATATTGCGCTCTCTTATGTAAATGTGCTGCCCAACGGGCATATAGACATGGAGCACCTGCGCACATTGCTGGCAGGCTCCTCCAAAAGAAGCCTGGTTACCCTGATGCATGCCAACAACGAAATTGGTAACCTGCTGGATATACACGCGGTAGGTAAGCTATGCCAGGAGTTTGATGCCATTTTCCATTCTGATACCGTACAAACCGTAGGCCACTACCCGTTTGACCTGCGCAATACGCCGGTACACTTCATTAATGGCGCCGGGCACAAGTTCCACGGCCCAAAAGGGGTAGGCATCCTGTATATTAATGAGAATGTAAAGATCACGCCTTTTATACAGGGCGGCGCGCAGGAACGTAATATGCGGGCCGGTACAGAGAACCTGTATGGCATTATTGGATTTGCCAAAGCCCTGGAGCTGGCCACCACCCATTATGAAGAGCATAGCAAGTACATTAATGACCTGCGTATGTACATGGCCGCACAATTGCAGCAGCACATACCCGGCATAAGCTTTAATGGCGACCTGCATGGGCGTAGCCTGTACACCGTGTTAAACGTATCTTTCCCTAAATCTGAAAAGAGCGAAATGATCCTCTTTAACCTGGATATAAACGGCATTTGCGCTTCCGGCGGCAGTGCCTGTACATCCGGTGCAGATGCAGGCTCCCACGTGATCCGTGCGCTGAACAGCAATCCGAACCAGATCAGTGTACGTTTTTCCTTCTCTAAAGACAATACCAAAGAGGAGATAGACCAGGTGGTAGATAAGTTGAAAGAGCTGGTATAAGTAACTTTATATATGCAAAAATCCCGGCCTGGCGGCCGGGATTTTTTTTATTTACCATAATTATATACCTTTGTATCGGTCTGTTACAATTGAAAGTCGCTCTCTGAGCGTGGCAGGGTACCCTGCTTAGGTTGCTGATGGGCCTTTTTTATTTGTGATAATTATAGCACTGGTTTTACTGTAATACATATTCTCTCCTTCTTCTATCTCCTCATCTTCATACATATCTACAACCAGTTTAATCTTATCCTTCATATAATTATAAAACCTCGTTTCACCTTTTTCAAATACCCGTTGAATGCTCCAGCACAGATAGTCTGCTACGTTTAACAACGGCTCTGTTAATTGATTCTGTACATTAAAAACTACATTGGGATTGATCACAGAATCGGGGTTTTGCTTTGTGAACCTGGCAGTGGCCTTCTGCAGGCCCAATTCAAGATTATCTTGCCGGGTGCTGGTATTCCGCTCTGCAATATTCAACACCAGCCGTTTATCAATCGTTAACTTCTCATGCAGCAAATGCGACAACAGATCCGCATAAAACTCCTTCTGGTTTGCATTATGCTTATGCACATACAGGCTGGGAATTTTGGCAGCTACCACTGCCTCAAAAGAGCAGTTCAGCGATTTAATAAAATCAAAGAACAGCTTACGCACTTCCGGCATATCATCTGTAGCATGAAAGTAAAACCCCTGCTTTTGTTTCTTTTTTTCTATGCTGCCAATACCGGTAAAGTAAGGATTGGTAATGATCTCCTGCTGTAGTTTTACTACTTCATTGCGAACAGGCTGCAGATCGCCTTCAAATTGTACCATTCCCAAAATGTAGTACTGGGAAACACCCTGCTGCCCTACAATAATTGTTTTCCCTTTACCATAAAAACAGGGGTCACCTGCTTCGTCAAGGAAATAGTGCTGCTTATGCAGCTGCGTAACAACGGAGGTAACAAGCGTCATATGTATTCGGTTGGTTTTGGTGGGTAAACAAATGACAATCAGTAATTAGTACAATATAAAGGATATTTCCACGCGAACCGTTTCCTACCCTTTTTTTCCGTAAATTTAGATAGCCTGTAAACCCACGTATTATGCGCATCATCCCCATTTTAACCCTGGGTGCGATGGCCATTTGCCATCAGCCCGTTTATGCCCAGCAGGACATACAAAAACAATTACAACGCCAGCTGATCATGGCCGAAGACGGCAGCGTAATTGAGCTGCCGGCAGGGAGTTTTCAGCTCTCCTCCACCCTTTCACTGGAAGGTAAAAAGAACATCCTGATCAAAGGCGCCGGTATGGATAAGACCATCCTTAACTTCAAAGGACAAAGCGAAGGCGCAGAAGGCCTGCGGGTATCCAACGCGCAGGACATTACCATCCGCGATCTTACTGTACAGAATACCAAAGGCGATGGTATTAAAACCATGAACGTTACCAATATTGCCTTTAAACAGGTGAAAGTGGAATGGACCGGCCCACCTGCTAAGGAGAACGGCTCATATGGCTTATACCCGGTGCAATGCCAGCAGGTGCTGATAGACAGCTGCACAGCCATTGGCGCATCTGACGCCGGTTTGTACGTAGGGCAATCCAAAGACATTGTAGTGCGCAATTGCGTAGCTAAGAACAATGTAGCCGGTATAGAAATAGAAAACTCCCTGCATGCAGAAGTGTACCAGAACGAAGCGCTTGAAAATACCGGCGGCATCCTGGTATTTGACCTGCCGGACCTGGTGCAGAAAAAAGGCGGTTATGTAAAAGTGTACAACAACAACATTCACCATAACAACTTTCCCAACTTTGCACCCAAAGGCAATACGGTGGCCAAAGTGCCGGCAGGCACCGGGGTAATGATACTCGCCACCAGCCACGTGGAATTGTATAATAACAAGATCCATTACAACAACAGCGCTGGCACGGCTATTATCAGCTACTTTATGACGGAAAATCCCATCAAGGATTCATTGTACAATCCATACCCGGCCACCGTGTACATTCATGATAATGATTATGTACGCGATCCCGTGAAGTTCCAGGGTAAAGGACGCATTGGCCTGATGTTTAAGTTCAAGCTGCGTTTTGGGAAAAATGTGCCGCACATTTTTTATGACGGCATCCTTAATAAAGAATGGACAGACAGCAGCGGCCAGTATAAACCGGGGTACCGCATTTGTATTGGCGATAATAAGAACGCCAGCTTTGCCAACCTGGATGCAGGAAATAATTTCAAAAATGTATCGCGCAATGCGGCACAGTATAACTGTAGTAACCCCGTTACCACTAATATAACGGTACCGGCTAAAAGTGGAGATTGATGAAACGTGTTATTGGTATAACCCTCACATTGGGTTTATTAGCAGCGCTGCTGGCCTCAGGCATACAACGGGAAGCGCCTAAGGAAACATTATCTGCCTACGGATTTTTCAGTGGTAATATAGCAGACCAGGTGCCGGTAGCAGGTATTATGCCTTAC
This sequence comes from Chitinophaga sp. GbtcB8, assembly GCF_019091455.1. GTDB lineage: Bacteria > Bacteroidota > Bacteroidia > Chitinophagales > Chitinophagaceae > Chitinophaga. The sequence continues at coordinate 26,652 of NZ_JAGXJN010000013.1, read as the reverse complement.
CAGTTAAACACACCGCTATTCTCTGACTATGCGGAGAAGCTGCGTTTTATCCAGCTTCCCAAAGACAGTGTGATCCTGTATGACAGCGCCGATGTAATGCACTTACCTGTTGGCGCTACCATCATTAAAACCTTTTATTATCCCAAAGACTTCCGCCATCCGGAAAAGGGCCGGCGGCTGATGGAAACACGTTTGCTGCAACATGAACCCAGTGGCTGGAAAGGGCTGGTATATATCTGGAACGATGAGCAAACCGATGCGTTCCTGGAAGTAGCCGGCGACCGGAAACCTACGCAGTTCATTGATCACAACGGGCATACTGTTTCCTTTGAATATATTGTACCTAACCTGAACCAGTGCAAGGGCTGCCATAATACCAATGAAGTAATGACACCCATTGGCCCTACTGCACGGCAGCTGAACGGCGATTTCAGCTATACCACCGGCCGGGAAAACCAGCTGCAGCACTGGCAAAAAGCGGGCATCTTAAAAGGATTGGATGATGTTGGAAAGGCGCCCAGAGTGCCGGTATGGAATGATCCCAAAAGCGGTACCCTGGCGGCCCGCGCCCGTACCTGGCTGGAAATTAACTGCGCCCATTGCCATAAACCGGAAGGCCCGGCCAAAACATCGGGCTTATTCCTGACTGTCAGCGAGCAGGATCCTGTAAAAATAGGCATCAACAAAACACCGGTAGCAGCAGGCCGTGGTGCAGCTGATCTGCAATTTGATATTGTACCCGGCCACCCGGAAAGATCCATTTTAGTTTACAGGATGGAATCCACAGATCCCGGTATTATGATGCCGGAGCTCAGCCGCAAGCTTACGCACAAAGAGGGTGTGGAGCTGGTGAAGGCATGGATCAGGGAGATGAAGTGAAGTGATTACGAGTTCCTCGTTATCACCTCATAAAACCTTTCCCTGTACCCATCACTGATCGGGATGGATTGATTGGCGATCATTACTGTATTCTTTTCTACAGAATTGATCTTATTAAGGGATACCAGGTAAGAGCGGTGCACGCGTATAAATTTATCTGCCGGCAGGCGGCTCTCAAAAGATTTCAGGCTGCGCAGCGTTAACACAGGCTGGTAAGGTGTATAGATCTTCGTATAATCTTTCAAAGCTTCAATGAACAAAATATCTTCCAGGTTGATCTTTATGATCTTGTATTCCGTTTTTATGAAAATGTAATCATTTACATGGCCGTTGTCGCCATTCTTTTGCTGGCTCACCGTCATGTATTCCTGGGCTTTGGTAGCGGCCCGCAGGAAACGGTCAAACGGGATGGGTTTCAGCAGGTAATCCACTACATCCAGGTCAAAACCATCCAGCGCATACTCACCATAGGCCGTTGTAAAAATAACCAGGGGCGGATGTTTGAGAGATTTCAGGAATTGAATACCATTAATGTCCGGCATCTTAATATCCAGGAATACCAGGTCTACTTTTTCATCCTGCAGGAACCGCATGGCTTCAGCGGCATTTTCAAAAGTTTGCACAAGTGAGAGAAAAGGAACTTTTCGGGCAAAGTCCGTGATGATCTCCAGTGCCAATGGTTCATCGTCCACTGCAATACACTTAATCATTTTTCAACACTATTTTAAGATCAGCAATAAATTGGTGCTCAGTTTCCGTAATGGTTACCTCGTGTTTGTTGATATATAACAATTCCAGTCGTTTTAATACATTCTGCAGCCCAATGCCGCCCTGCTCCCCTACCCGTTGCGGGAATAAGCTGTTCTTTACCAGCATCCGCACTACCTGCTGCTCTACCGTAACCACAATACTGATAAAAGAATGATCTGTATAACTGATCCCGTGTTTAAAAGCATTCTCCACAAAAGGTATCAGCAGCATGGGCTCTATCCACAACCCGTCCGGCGATCCGCATTCCTGGTAATCCACCTGTATACCGGAGGGCAATCTCAGCTTCTGTATGTCAATGTAATCCTGCAAATACTGCAGCTCATGCTGCAGCTGCACCATATCCTCATTGGACTCATAGATCATATACCGCATAATGGTGGACAGCTTGATGATAGCATTCTCCGTTTGTGCGGAATGTTTATGCGCCAGCGAATAGATAGTGTTTAGACAGTTAAAAAGGAAGTGAGGATTAATCTGCGACTTTAAAAATTTTAATTCCGCATGTAATTTCTCCACCTTCAGGGCTTCCCGCTGTTGCTCACTCTTGAACCATTCCTGCGCAATCTTGATAAAACCACTCATTAGCAGCATCAATAATGCCGCCAGCACTGACTTTCGCAGCACTTCCGGGAAAAACATGTGCTGCCAGAAGCTGGGCGGTCCTATGGGCATCAGGGTCATGGTGCCATTAGGTCCCGGGGCCATTACGGAATCCCTTACAAATTCCGGCGGGCGCGATCCTGTTACATACCGGCCGTTACCAAAAAACCGTGCCCGGGGTGCGGTATATACCCCATTCTCCCCTGCTGCAAAAGCGCGATAACGCATAAACGCACGAGCTGGTACTAAAGTTACTTTCCCGGTGCTATCTATAGAGGCGCCCGGCAGGCTAAGGTCCACCTTATGGGTGGCCAGGTAGCGCATGAAGTAATGATCCATCACCGCCTGCTGTAACGTAATGAAAACCAATACCAACAGCACGCAGCCAAAGTAATAAACAATTTTTTTAAGGGTAAAAAAGCGCGGTATGAGTACGTAAATATTCAGGTAAAATACACCTATGAGGAACAGGTTATCAATAATTTCCCGGGTAAAGAACCAGGGATGCAGGATCCGCAGGCGGTAAATAAAAAAGGGAAGTAACAGGAAACAGGTCCACGCAATAATGTGCAATCCAATAATGAAGAGCCGGTTCCTGTAAATATTTTTAAAATTGATCATACACCGCCTGAAAAGCGGGATAAACATACATCACTATCGGGTTAACCATCTGTTAAAATTTGTTAACCAATTATAAGCATATGTTAAAATAATCCATGGTTGATTGTCCATGATTTATTGCCTATTTCGTAAAGTATTGGTTTTCAATTAACTTTAAATATCATAGTATGCCATGGACCATCGACTATGGACCACTCTATTACATCACAATCCCCATCTCCACCAGCTCCTCTTTGCTGATAGTAGGCAGCTGGTTGCTGCGTATTTTTTTGGCTACCAGGTTGCCTACGCGCAGGGCATCGGCTTTAGTCTTAAACACATTCCTGCCGGGCAGGGCTGGTATAATATCCTGGTAAATGTAGGGGCGGGCGCCAATGTTCACAGAATAACCCCAGCCACCACCGGTCTCAAAAGGTACAACCGCAATGCTGTCCTGCACTGCGGTTGTATTAGTAGTTTCCTTGGTGGATGGCTGACTGGTGCACCCAAATGCTATGATCACCAGCAACAGCCACCCTCCTGTAAGGAGGATGATATGTTGCCTGCCTTTAGTCATTTTTGTTGAAATCCTGTGTGGGATTAAATTCCCAGGTATCGCTCAGCTGCACGCTGCCACTGGAGCCGGTGGTTACAAAACCACGGTTCTTAATGGCAAAACCTACGGCGCCGGTACGGGCAGTACCTTCAAAAGGCTGTTTCAGATCCCACAAGTCTGTTACCGGGTCATATTCCCAAACCACATTAGAAATGCTGGGTTTAGCACCGGTAGCCAGATACGCTTTGCTGTTCATTACAAAAACAGAGCAATTGCTGCCGGCTATGGAAGAATAGTCATTATCATAATCGTCGTCGCTTACGTTGGTAACCGCTCTTTTCAGGATCCAGGTATCGGTTTTGGGATCGTAGCGGCTCAGCTCACTAATAGTGGTAAGGTTAGAGGTACCAGCTACTATATAGGCAGAATCACCTATCACGAAAGCAGAAGCATCCTGTCTTTTAGAATTAGGTACATCAGACTTGGAAGACCAGCTGTTGCTGCCCGGGTTGTACTGGTAAGTATCATTTAACCAGGTACCATCATAACCGGTGGCTATGTAGCCATTGCCGGCAACGGCAAAACCTACGGCGCCATAACGGGGCGTACCGGGGAAAGGTGTTTTTGCAGTCCAGGCGTTGGAAGCCGGGTCATATTCATAAAAGTCGTTGAACTTGTTCACACCATCTGTACCGGTACCCATATAACCTTTACCACCTACGGCAAAAGCTACGGCGCTGTTACGGCCGGGGGCAGCATCCGGTAAGGAAGCTCTCTGCGTCCAGGTATTTCTTTCTGCATCATAGGAGTAAAAATCCTTCAGACGGTTGGTTCCATCATAACCTGTACCTACAAAAGCAGTATCTGCAATGGTAAAGCTCACTGCTTCACTACGGGCAGCACCTTTATAATCTACCTTATGAACCCAGTTCCCCACCGTCGTAGTATCGTCACTACTTTTAGAGCAGGCCATCCACGTCAAGGACATCAGCAAACAAAAACCTGTTGAATAACGCATTAGCATTTTATAATTTTTATAGCTGCCAAAATTATCCGCCGTTATATTAGCATAAATATAAAATAGATATACCACCCCTTTCACCGGACAAAAGGGTGTTTTTCATCTGCCAATTGCTTGGTTTAACCTATTACCCCTTTTTAGGGGGCAGGCGGCTTATAAAGAAGATTCCCGCGGATTCATCGATAAAAAACCGTTGTTGGCATATTAAATCAACGGAAAGTAGGCTTCCTGGCTAAAATTGCGCTCCATGAACAATATTATTTGCCGTGTCAGGTGCGCCCATGCCTACTTAAAAATTGGGGTGGCCATGCTATTGCTGGCCACCAGCAGCGCTTGTGAAAAGAACGGATTTACCTACGACCTGACGGGCAGTAATCAGCCGTCCAGCTATATAGTTGCGGATACCTTAACCATTGACATGAACACCGTGGCCCTGGATTCGGTTCCTACCAACGGCACTGGTGTTATGTTATGCGGCCGCCACCAGGACCCTTACCTGGGCAAAATAACGGCTTCTGCTTTCTTCCAGCTGCAGCTGCCTTCCTCCACTGTTACCAGCGCCATGCAGGCCGACCTGTCTTCCAGGTATGATTCTGTGGAGCTGATCCTGAAACCTAACAGGCAGATATATGGGGATACCCTGGCCATGCAGGAGATTGGCGTATACGAAGTATTACAGACCATTCAGAGAGCAGAGAACAGTGCCTATTTATATAATAACAGCAATTTCCAGACAGCCGCGCAGCCTTTAGCCAGCGTGCAGCAGGTAGTAAGGCCCAGCAGCGACAGCAGCATTCACATTAAGCTGCCTAACAGCTACGGGAATACGTTATTTAACCTGTTCAAGAATAAGAATAACGAGGTATCCACCCAGGATATCTTCCTGCAATATTACCGGGGCCTGGCCATTAAACCCGGCCCCAGCAGCGCTAATATTATGGGCTTCCTGACCAGCGATACCTCTGTGATCCTGCGTGTGCACTACCATGTAAATGAAGTGATCATAACAGACCGTCACCTGGATATGAATCTGTACAATGAGGATGTGCAGTTTAACCAGATCTCCGCCGACCGTACCGGCACCCTGCTGGCCGGCCTTACCGGTACTACCAAAAAGCTGCCCAGCACCGCTACCAATAATATGAGCTTTGTACAGCCGCTCAGCGGCATCCTTACCCGTATAGACCTGCCTTCGCTGAAAACCCTGGCCTCTGTGGGTAAGTTCTTTAAGGTTATGCGGGCTACGCTCACTATACTACCAGTTGCAGGCACCTACCAGAACTATTATACCCTGCCCCCGGCGGTAACCCTGTGTGAGGCGGATGATAAAAATAATGTGATAGATACCCTTGTTGCCAGCACCGGCGGTGTGCAGTACGGTGACCTGAAGATTGATAATCTTTATCAGTTAAACACTACCTACACCTACGATATTACACACTACGCCATTAATAATATTAACAGCAACGGCTATAACAACTTTGGGCTGCTGGTTATGCCGTCCAGGGGGGCTGCTACCACCAACTTTAACCGGCTGGTACTGGGAGATAGTAAGAATAAACAGAACAAGATCCGTATCCAGGTGTATTACCTGCTGTACAATTAATACGCCGCTAAAAACGTGAAGGCAAATTTTAAATAAGTGTAAATGTTCAACATAAAAAAATATACCGGTATCTGTGGTTTGTTGTTGTTAGGCTGTGTACAGGCAAATGCGCAAACCGGCAAAGGCATTAACTCCCTGTACTCTGCTTTTGGTGTAGGCGATCTTGAAGACCGTGATTACAGCCGTAACTTCGGCCTGGGCAGCGCCGGTATGGCACGCCCTTCCCTTTATTATCTGAATGAGCTTAATCCTGCTTCCTATACCGCCATTCCGGCGCAAAACTTTATGTTTGACGTAGCCCTGCGCGGCACCAGTGTAAGCTATAAAGGCGAAAGCCTGAGCCAGAGCGCCGGTGATGTGAACATCAAACGGCTGGCCATTGGTTTTAAAGCCAATAAACGCTGGGGCATCAGCGCCGGCCTTACTCCTTACAGCACCGTGGATTATAAGCTGCTGAACCAGCGCTTTATTGAGGGTACCGGCCAGTCGGTAGATGCGGTTACAGAAGGCACCGGCGGTATTAACCGTGTATATATATCCAACGCTGTAAAACTTACCAAGAACTTTTCCGTAGGGGTTTCCACCGCGTTCCTGTTCGGGCCTATTAATACTACTGAAACACTGGGTAATGATACGGTATCCACCCTGGATAAACGTTATGCCTATAATGTGAACTTCAATACCGGTATACAATATTCCGGTAAGATAAAAGACTGGGAAATAGGCCTGGGCGCCACTTACCGCTTTAAAACCAATATGCGCTTCCAGCATACGGTGAATGTGGTGAACTCTAATGAAACCGTGCTGTATAAAGACGACCAGGGCACACAGAAATTTGCGCTGCCGGAACAATACGGCGCAGGCCTGTCTTTAGGTAAAGGTAATGTTACCATTGTAGCAGATTACCGCAAACAGCTATGGAGCGGTATTAACCCCAGCCAAACCAATTACAGGCTCACGGATGCGGAACGGTTTGCCGGTGGTATAGAATACGCCTTTAAAAGGCATTATTTTAATGGCATAGTAGAAGGCATGGTACTGCAGGCTGGCTTTTCCCATAATAAATCCTACCTCATAGTAGCAGGCCAGCAGATCAAGGATGTTGCCGGTTCAGTAGGCGTATCACTGCCCAGCCGCAACGGCTCTTTACGCTACTACCTGGGTATAGAGGTAGGGCAGCGCGGTGTTAACACCAATAACCTGATCAAGGAGAATTATGTGAATGCAGTATTACACTTCTCTTTACGCGATATCTGGTTTATTCGCAGGATCTACGAATAGTCCCCTTCTTTTTGGGTAAAAAAGCAATAGGAATTGTTAAGTTTTCATTAACACAGTATTTCCCCGTTTCCTAATTTTAGTAATTGCGCCAACGTTGGCGCAGCATCTCTAAACTCGTAAACAGAAGGGGGAAATAGTGCCTGTACACTATGCAGATAGAGAACTGCTATTGACAATGCGTCTGCAATCCGGCGACCACGTTGCTTTCAAAGAATTATACAGCTTATACCACCAGCTATTATATGGAGTAGCCTGTAAATACTTGAAGAACGCGGTAATGGCGGAGGATGCGGTGCATGAGGTATTTGTAAAGCTCTGGATTAACCGCCAGCAGCTGGACCCTGCGCAGGGTGTGCGCAACTTCCTGTTCAAATGTTTAAAGTTCCATGTGCTGAATGTGATCCGCGATCATAAACGTGCCCTCATCAAACAATACAATCTTTCTTACCAGACCCCTGCCTCCCATGAGGAGCCGGAAGCCGTGGTACTGTTCAATGATTATAAAAAGGCCCTGGACCAGGCCATAGAACAGCTCTCCCCCCGCAAAAAACACATCTTTAAATTAAGAACGGTAGAAGGGCTTACCAACGAAGAAGTGGCCCGGAAACTTGGCATCTCCATCAACACCGTTAAGCTCCAGTTCTCCCAGGCCAGCCAGCTGTTAAGGCATTACCTCAAATTATTCAGCAGCACTCTCCTCATTTTGCTCGTTCGTCTTTTTCTCTGAAAATTTTTTTTCTGCACGTATAATACTTTGCCTTGTGTGGGGTGTAGTACTTAATAAGGAGGCAATTTATACATGCACGAAATGGACCCTGCACTATTAGCAAAATTCTTTAACAACCAATGCACCCCGGAAGAATATCAGCAAGTACTGGAATGGCTGGATACAGATGAAGGCCGCCAATACCTGTCTGCTGCTATCCAGGAGGATCTTGAAAACGGCTCCCTGCAGCCGGAGCTGGCACGTACCTACCGGTCGGAGGAGCTGTTCCAGCGCATACAGCACACCACACAGCAAACGGATGTAATCCCACCCCGGAAAAGGTGGCGGGGCTGGGCGCCCTTAAAAGCCGCCGCTGTTATTACCGGTGTGGCAGTGCTTTCTTTTGCCGCGTGGAAAATGTACCTGCAAAACAGCCTGGTAAAATACCAAACCGCTTATGGCGAAGTGCGCACCTTTACCCTGCCCGATCAATCTGTAGTTACGCTGAACGGCAATAGCAGCTTACAATACCGCCGGCACTGGAACAGGGCAAAAGCCCGTGAAATATGGATCCGGGGCGAAGCATTTTTTGATGTAAAGCCGGCTGCGCAAAAACGCTTCCTGGTACATACTGCACACCAGATCAATGTAGAGGTATTAGGCACCACCTTTAATGTGCTGGACCGCGAAGGCCGCACACAGGTAGTGCTGAATACCGGTAGGGTACGTTTAAGCGGCAGCAGCAAAGCCCTGCCGGCCCCAATAGAAATGCAGCCCGGCGAGCTGGTAGAGGTAAATACCAATGCCCGCTCCCTTGTAAAAAAGCATATTAACGCCGCCGCCTATGCTTCCTGGAAAAACCATAAGCTGCAGTTCAGCAATGCCGACCTGGCGCAGGTAGCACAGGTGTTGCAGGAAACATACGGCATCACCGTGATCATTAAAGATTCCACGCTGCTGCACCAGCAGTTTTCAGGCACCGTGCCAAGCCAGAATGCCAACATGCTGCTGGAAGGCCTTTCACAGCTGTTTGACCTGAAAATTACCCGGCAAAACACTACAGTGAACATTGAAAAGAACCGTCAATAACTAATTAGATAACACTCAACCAAAGTATTATGAACAGATACTTTATGTCCTTTATAACAGCCGTTAGCGTGAGCTGTTACTGCGGGCTTCCTGCTCACGCCCAGGATATGGCCGCCATTCCACGCCAGTCCCAACCCGCATCCAATGCAAAAAAGAAGCTCCTGAAAAATGTATTAAGCCAGCTGGAATTAAAGTACGGCGTATCATTCCTGTACAAAAGCCAGCTTGAAAAGAAACCGCTCAGCACTTCCACGCTGGATAATCAATCTTCCCTGGAAGCAGCCCTGGAAGCGCTCACCAATACAAATGACCTGAAGTATAAAAAAGTAAGGGATAACTTTTATATTATTTACAGCAAAGATGAAATGCCCCCGGAGCAGCCCGCACCGGCAAACGATAATGCTACCAGCCAGCCTCTGAACCTGGGCAACAGCATCTATAGTTCCGGTGCAGTTCAGCAGATCATAGTAAAAGGCCAGGTAACAGATGAAAAGGGCCAGCCGGTACCCGGCGTTACTGTGCTGCTGAAAGGCACTACCACCGGGACTACCACAGATGCTACCGGCAGCTATACCCTGCCGGTACCGGATGGTAACGGCACACTGGAATTTTCTTACATGGGTTACCTGAAACAGGAAATAGCCATTGCCAACCGCAGCAGCATTAATGTGCAGCTGGCGCAGGATATTAAAGCCATGTCAGAAGTAGTGGTGGTAGGTTACGGTACACAGAAGAAGGTGAATGTTACCGGCGCAGTATCTGCCCTTTCCGGTGCAGATGTGAACTGGAAACCGGTAGGACAGGTATCTGCAGCCCTGCAGGGCGTAGCTCCCGGCGTAACGGTTACACAAAACACCGGGCAGCCCGGTAGCGACCAGGGTACCATCCGCATCCGCGGTATGGGTACGCTGAACAATAATGATCCGCTGGTATTGGTAGATGGAGTACAGTACAATATTAATGATGTGGATGCAAACGATATTGCCTCCATGTCTATCCTGAAAGATGCGGCAGCAGCTTCCATTTACGGTGTTCGTGCAGCCAACGGCGTTATACTCATTACCACTAAAAGAGGCAGCACCGGTAAAGCAAAGGTTACTTACTCCAATTACTTTGGCTGGCAAAACCCGGCCCGCCTCGCCAAATTCGTAGGTGCGCAACAGTTCATGAAACTGGTGAACCAGCTGCGCATCAATTCCGGTTCCAGCGCACAGTATACGGATACGCAGATTGCGGCCTATGATGATCCCAACCGTAATAAAGACCTGTACCCGGATAACTATTGGTTAAAGGATATCCTTACCGGCAGCGGTTTTCAGCAATCACACAGCCTCAACGTAGGCGGTGGTACGGAAAATATTAAGTACCAGTTCTCCACCAACTACTTTGATCAGAAAGGTTTGATCAAGAACATGGATTACAACCGCATTACCGTTCGTTTAAATACAGATATCCAGGTTACTAAAAAACTAAGCTTCAGCGCAGACATCTCTACCCGCCTGGGCGACCAGCAGGAACCACAGGGCCAGGAAGGCTCTGCATGGTATCAGTTTGGCCAGGCATTTATTACCAACCCGCTGAACGTAAATAAATATTCTGATGGTACCTGGGGTTTGGTAAGAGGTGGTCAAAACCCCATCCGCCTGCAGGATGAAGGCGGTTTGTATGTGTACAAGGACAACCTGTTCACCGGCAACTTCAAAGGCAGCTACCAGCTGATTGACGGGTTAAAAGTAACCGGCATGGCAGCAGTGAACTACCGCTCTGTTTACAACAGCTCACACAACCGCTCACTGGACTACTTTACCGATTTCCCGGAAAACACCAACACCTTAACCGTTGGCCAGAACAACATTACCAAGGAATACCAGGGTTACTGGTTCCGCAACTTCCAGGGTTTAATAGAGTATGAAAAAAACCTGGGCGGCCATTACTTTAAGCTGATGGGTGGCGCATCGCGCTTAACAGAAACTAATGATGACCTGAGCGGTTACCGTACTAACCTACCCAACGGCGAGATTGAACAGATCAATGCCGGCGCTGCTGACGGGCAGCAGGCAAAAGGTACTGCCAATGCTTACAGCCTGCTCTCTTTCTTTGGCCGGTTGAATTATGCTTATAAAGAAAAATACCTGTTTGAAGCCAATATCAGGAGAGACGGTTCCTCCCGTTTTGCAGACAATCAGAAATGGGGCTGGTTCCCCTCCTTCTCCGCAGGCTGGCGTGTTTCCGGTGAAGAGTTTATGCAGGATGTTACCTTCATCAACAACCTGAAGCTGCGCGGCAGTTGGGGTAAGCTGGGGAACGATGTTTTTGTGAACAACACAGATCCTGCCAGGCTCAATTATCCTTATCAAACCACTTACCAGTACAACAGCTATCCCTTTGGCGGCTCCCTGAACCCCACTGCAGGTATTACCGTATATCCCAACTCCGGGCTAACCTGGGAAACCACGCAGATGACGGATATAGGCCTGGACCTGACCGTGCTGAAGAACCTGGATGTTACATTTGACTACTACCAGAAAAATACTTCCGACATCCTGATGGATCTGCGCCTGCCCATGTATGTGGGGCTGAATGCAGCCGTGCAAAACGCCGGTAAAGTGCGTAATACAGGCTGGGAAGTAGCAGTGAACTACCATAATAAATTAGGCGATTTCAGCTACAACGTGGGCGCTAACCTGTCCGATGTGCGTAATAAGATCGTTGATCTGAAAGGGGCCGATGTAGTAAGCAAAGACAATAACAACATTTACACCGGCAGAATAAAAGGCATACCCATTGATGGTTTTTACGGGTACCAGGTAGAAGGTATTTTCCAGACACAGGATCAGGTGAACAGCCATGCACCGCAGCCCGGCGCTAACATTGCCCCCGGTGACCTGATGTATAAAGATCAGAACAATGATAAGGTAGTGAAAGAAGGCGATGCTTCAGTTGGCGGCGATATGGTGTACCTGGGCAGCGCTATTCCCCGTTACACCTATGGTGTGAACCTGGGCGGCGGCTACAAAGGTTTTGACCTTGCTGCCTTTTTCCAGGGTGTGGGCAAAGTGTCTATTAACACCGTGGTAATGGAAAGAGCGCCTATTAACAGTGATGCTAACTTTAAACCGGAGCACCTGAACAGCTGGACGCCAGAAAATACCAGCGCTACTTTCCCGCGCCTGGTAAGCACTTCACAGAACTATGCCTCCTCTTCCTACTGGGTAAGAAGCGGCGCCTACCTGCGTTTAAAAAGCCTGCAGCTGGGTTATACCCTGCCTAAAGCATGGTTGCAGGCAGCAGGTCTGTCACGCTGCCGGTTATACGTAAGCGGGCAAAACCTGCTTACTTTCAGCGGCCTGCCTCATGATATAGATCCGGAAGCGCCTAACGACAGCCGGTATTATCCCCAGGTACGTACTTACACTTTCGGATTAAATGTGGAATTCTAAACGCTCGCAATCATGAAAAAACTAAGCATATTCTTAATAGCCATAGCAGCCTGTATGTCTTTTACAGCCTGTAAAAAAAGTTTCCTGGATGAGCAGCCGCAGGATGCCGTATCCCGCGAAAGCTACTGGAAAACAGAAGCCGACGCCATTGCCGCAGTGAACAACTGTTACCGCGGGCTAGGTGATGTAGACAACCGTATGTTTCTTTCCGCTGCTACAGACGATAGCTATGCATGGAGCAACTGGCCCAGTGAAATGATCTATGTAGGCAATGGCAGCGCCACTCCCGGCAACAATGCCTTCTCCAATTTCTGGAGCAACTTTTACCGGATGATCACCTCCTGTAATGATGTGCTGGAAAATATAGACCGCGTAAGCAGCATGGATGCCACCCTGCGCAACCGCATGAAAGGCGAGGCCCGCTTCCTGCGCGCTTTTGCTTACCAGCAGCTCATTGGACTGTATGGCGATGTTGTGCTGGTAACACACATTCCCACCACAGATGAGCTGAATGAAAGCCGTACTCCCCGGGCGCAGGTGGCAGACTTTATTGTAAGTGAGCTGGATACCATCAGCAATTTGCTGCCAGCTGCCTACGATGCATCCAACACCGGCAGGGCTACCAAAGGCGCTGCACTGGCGCTGAAAGCACGCACCCTGTTATATGAAGGCAAATGGCAGGATGCTGCTGCCGCTGCAAAAGCAGTAATAGACCAGAACACTTACATTATTGATAACAACTACCTGAGCCTTTTTAACGGTACCAATAAAACCAGTAAAGAGATCATCCTATCCGCACAGTACGTAAAAAATACGCTGCCCAATGCCACGGCTACCTGGGTAGGCGGCCCTTCCCTGGGCGGCTGGTCAGAGATCACGCCTTTGCAATCTTTGGTAGATGCTTTTGAGTGCACAGATGGTAAAACCATTGACCAGTCAGCACTGTATGATCCGGCGCATCCCTTTGCTAACCGCGATCCGCGTTTAAGGCTGAACGTTATACTGCCCGGCGATACGGTGAACGGGAATGTTATTGATGTAAGCAAGCCCAATTCCATTGATGGTTTGGGCAAGAACAACGGCTCCTTTACCGGCTTCTATTACAAAAAATATGTACCGGCTGATATTGACGGCAGCTGGGACCGCAACTCTTACAATGATATTGTATTGCTGCGTTTCCCGGAGGTATTGCTCACCTATGCAGAAGCAAAGATCCAGCTTAACCAGATAGACGCCTCTGTGTATGATGCTATTAACCGCGTACGGCAGCGCGCCGGGGTGAACATGCCTGCAGTAACCACTGCCAATACCCCTACACAAGCGGCACTGCTGGCTGTGGTGAAAAGGGAAAGAAGGGTGGAGTTTCCGCTGGAGGATAACCGCCTGTTCGACATACGCCGCTGGAAAATTGCAGCTACTGTAATGAATGGTCCTGTGTATGGTATACTCAACTACTTTGATAATACCCGTAGTGATTATGGTAAAAATATACTGGTGGAACAACGGAAATTCACCGAAAGGGATTACCTGTGGGCTATTCCGCAGAGTGAAACCTCCATCAGCCCGAATGTAGGACAAAACCCCTTATGGTAATATTTCCTATGGAACAGTGACCAAGGATCATACAACAAACCCTTCGCGCAAGTAAAAGCAGCAGTTAACAATGAAAGAGGAGGATGAGGCTACCTGGCTTCATCCTTCCTCATTTAATAAGGTTTTAAACCAGTAACCGGAATCTTTAATGGTGCGGCGCTGCGTTTCAAAATCCACATACACTAATCCAAAGCGGGCGCGGTAACCTTCTGCCCATTCAAAATTATCGGTCAGTGTCCAGGCAAAGTAACCATCTACCGGCACCCCTTCCCTTTTTGCCTGCAATACAGCGCCCAGGTAATCCTGGAAGTATTGTATGCGGGCCGTATCCTTGATACGCCCGTCTTCCGGCATGTCTGTAAACGCGGCTCCGCCCTCTGTTACAATGATCCTTTTTACACCCTGGTAAGCGGCAAACTGTTTTAATACGGCATACATACCACCGGCGCTTATTTCCCAGCCCAGAGCTGTTACCGGCACCTTACGGTAGCGGGGTTTTACTTCCGATACACCTACCACCGGCATAAAGGCATTGTAACGTACTACCAGCGGAAAGTAATGTTGTATACCAATGAAGTCAAAATCAAAAGCCATACGGTCCCAGTCGCGCCAAAGGGCGTAGCGCCGTTCTATGCGTTTCAGCATGGGCATATCATGTACCGGGTATCCCAAGCCCAGCGCAGGTTCCAGGAACATGCGGTTAAAAAGGGCATCGGCCTTGCGTGCGGCCAGCAGGTCGCGCTCATTTTGTGTATAGGGTATAATGTGCGAGCAGGAGAAAGTAGTACCTATTACCGCATCCTTTACCTCTTCCCGTATTACCCGGGCGCCGGCCGCCTGTGCCAGCACTACATGGTGCACGGCCGGTAAAAAATATGATAACCCGAATTTGCCCGGCGCATGCACACCCAGCATATATCCCAGCGAGGTAAAACCAAAAGGTTCATTCAGCACTATCCAGTGTTTTACCTTATCGCCATACTCGCGTACGCATATACGCACATATTCCTCAAATGCATACACTACGCCGCGGTGGCACCAGCCGCCCCTTGTTTCCATAACATGCGGCAGATCCCAGTGGTATAAAGTAATGTAGGGGGTAAGTCCTATTTCAAGGCAGGCATCTATGAGGCGGTGATAAAAAGCAAGACCGGCTGAATTTACCTGGCCGCTGCCCTTTGGCAGTATGCGGGGCCAGGAAATGGAAAAGCGGAAAACGGAAAAACCCATTATTTTAGCCAGCAGCAGGTCCTGGAAATAACGGTTATAAAAATCAGTGGCCACGCGGGCATGGCTGCCATCTTTAATCTTGCCTTTACGCTGTGTAAAAACATCCCAGATGGATTTGCCCCTGCCGTCTTTATCATGCGCGCCTTCATTCTGAAAAGCAGCAATAGTAACACCCCATAAAAAATCATCTCCAAAATCACGACGGCTGAATGGTGCATTAAGTGATTCCATACAACCGCAGTTTACAATAGTTTATTTAAAAAAATCATTATTTAATTGTTAACATTAAGCGCTTTATTTTTAAGGTATGAATGCACGCACACTCATATACCTGCTATCAGGCGCCGGCTGCCTGGCTGCCTGCGGTAATGGCGCCCGGCCTGCAACCGCCACTGACAGCACGGTACAGGCTGCAAAGCTGACAGATACCATGAACCGCATGGTGCTGATACCCGGCGGCGGCTTTGAAATGGGAACAGATGAAATGCCCGCCCAGGCCGATGAACAGCCGGTGCATACCGTACAGGTAGATAGTTTCATGATGGATGAGCATGAGGTGACCAACGGGGAGTTTGCAGTTTTTGTAGCGGCTACAGGTTATGTTACCATTGCAGAAAAACCCATCAGCAAAGAAGAGATCCTGAAAGAATTACCGCCCGGTTCCCCTGACCCTGACAGCAGCTTGCTGCAGGCCGGCTCACTGGTATTCTCGCCCCCGGACCATGAAGTACCGCTGGATGATGTATCTCAATGGTGGGCCTTTAAACCCGGCGCCAGCTGGCAGCATCCGGAAGGGCAGGAAAGTAACATCAACGGGAAAGAGCATTACCCCGCTGTACATATAGCCTGGGAAGATGCGCAAGCCTATGCCCAATGGGCCGGTAAGCGCCTGCCTACAGAAGCAGAGTGGGAATATGCAGCACGCGGCGGACTGGCCCGCCAAAACTATCCCTGGGGCAATGAAGCGCTGACCACAGGCCAGCCTAAAGCTAATACCTGGAACGGTCATTTCCCCTACCAGAATACCAAAACAGATGGTTTTTATGGTACTGCGCCTGTAAAAACATATGCCCCTAACCGTTATGGACTGTATGACATGTCGGGGAATGTATGGGAATGGTGTGCAGACTGGTATGATGCCAATTATTATCAGCATACGCCGGCAGGGGCGCATAACCCGCAGGGGCCTGATAAAGGTTTTGACCCGGCTGATCCGGCTGCGCCCAAACGGGTAATACGGGGCGGCTCCTTTATGTGTACAGATGAATATTGCAGCGGGTACCGGGTTACGGCGAGAATGAAAACCACGCCCACTTCCGGGCTATCCAACTTAGGCTTCCGTTGTGTGAAGGATCTGAAATAGGAAAAGTGAAAGGTGAAACTTCCGCGTCACCTTTCACAACCGGGTTACTTTACAGTTATACTGTCTTTTGTTTGTATTATAATTACGCCATTAACGCCCGCTTTACCATACAAAGCTGTTGCGGGATCACTTTTCAACACGTTAACAGATGTGATCGTGTTCTTAGGCAGTGTACTCAATGCAGTCATGGTTTTTACCACCCCGTTTACGATCACCAGCGGCTGGGCTTTTAAGCTATCCAGCCCGTGGATGCTAATGGCAGTCTTTACATTAGTGTTAGTGTTATAGTTGTGACTTTTGTTAATGGTTTGAGCAGTATCCACCGTTAATTTTACCGAACGTACCTTTACAGAATCTCTTTTAAAACCAACAACCCTTACGGTAGGTGTGGAATCTCTTTTAAAATTAATTACCCTTATATCGGATCCTCCCTTGCCTTTATTGGTAGTGATCTCGATCACCCCATTTTTTCCTTTGTCGCCATAACGTGGCCGTGCCTCATTTGGTTTCAATACATTCATGGCAATAATATCGCTAGGCTTAATGTCTGGCTTATTCGTTTCTACCCCATCTATTATCCAAAGTCCATTAAAACTCCCAGGGCAAAGCACTACCTTAGATGGGCTTACGGTATCCGGCACTGGCGGCACTGGTGGTGGAGGGGGCGGCGCTTGTGGAGGAGGAGGAGGAGGTACTCGCCAGGGCGCAGGTGCTTGCGGAGGAGGTGGCGGCGGCAGGGTATCCAGAACTCTTGGCGCAAGTGGTGATTTGGGCGCTTCTGCAGCTACCGGCGCCAGGCCCGGTATGACCGGCAATGGTGCATCGGGAGCTACGGGCGCCAGCGGGGCTGCCGGTATTGTGTCTGTTACATCTCCTGTTTGCGCATGCTTAAACGCGGCCCGGCTGTAGTTTAATGATAGCAGTGCTACTGCCACCACGCATCCCAGCACCAGGTAACGCAGCATATTATATTTTGCGGAACGTTTGCTGTTCATCATTTTAATTCTGTTTTTCAGATGTGAGAGATTGAAGTTGTTTGCGATGGCCGTCGCATATGGAATTCCACTAACTTTTATCAAATTGTATTGATAGATCTTCCGGTCTATTCCCTGCTGCAGCATCCGCCGGTCCGTAATAAACTCCAGGTTCTCCCGCACGGCGGTACGCATCAGCCAGGCCCCGGGGTTAAACCAGTAAAAGATATTATTCAGCTCCGCCATCATCACATCAATGGTGTGCCACTGTTCTACATGCACCTGCTCGTGCTGCAAAATGGCATCCAGCTCCATGGGGGCATGCTGCGAGGGATTAATGTAAATATTCTTAAAGAAGGAAAAAGGATTCACCGGCTGCTGCAAAGCTTTTACCGGCAGCTGCTGTATAACGGCTGCCTGCGACTGCCGGTGTAAACGCCATAGGGATAACAGCTGCATAAAAAAGCGTATAGCCATTACTGCTACCCCTACCCAGAAAATATATACCAGTAAATGCCATACGGTAAATTCGCTTACCGGCTGCAGCTGTAACGCGCCCAGGTCCGGCACATAGGCTACCACCTCACTGATCTGCTGGTGCCGCTGCAGCAGCGCATTTACATCTATTAACGGGAATACGGATGAACAAACAATGCCGGTAAGCAAAAAGAACCGGTTCAGCACATAAAATGTAAGCCTGCGCAGTCCAAAGCGGTAAGCCAGGTAAAATAAGGTAAGCGCTATGTTGGCTTTTAACAGGTATATTAATAAGGCCGGCATATCTTATTATTTTGGATCGTTATTTTCAATCATTTTAATGATCTCTTTCAGCTCGTCGGGGCTGATCTTCTTTTCCTTTGCAAAAAAGGTCACCAGCTCTTTATAGGAGTTCTCAAAGTAGTGCTGTACAAAACCATTCATGAACTTCTTCTTGTATTCTTCTTCTGCTATCAAAGGCGTATACTCATATACGTTACCTGTTTTACGGCTTTGCAGGTAACCCTTTTTTTCCAGGTTCTTGATGGTGGATGCCAGGGTAGTGTAAGGCGGCGCCGGCGCATTATGCGCTTCCAGGAAATCTTTTACAATACCCTTGCCTTTTTGCCATACAGCCTGCATGGCAGCTTCCTCCTGCTGCGTGAGCTTTTCCATATATTTCTGTTTACAGGACTAAGTTACGATGTTTTCGTAATTCTACGACACTTTCGTAATTCTTTTTATAAAATAATTTTGGGGAGGGATAATGACTTGGAGAAGAAAGGTTTTGGGGAGGGAATTGGAGGAAGAATTTGAAGGAAGGGCTTGAAGGCAAAGGTTTGGAGGAAAAGATTCCAAGGCAAGGATTGGAAGGGAAAAATTTGAAGGCTATAGGAAATTGAAGGAAAGATCTGAAGCAGGAGGCGCCGAAGGATAATAGATCTATACAATCATCTACTATAAAAAACAAAACGCCGAACGCATTTACTGCATCCGGCGCCTGTTGTTATTTGATACTTCCGATTGAACTACTGCATTATTTCACCCAGCTTGGTTTCCAGCGCTTCGCCGCGCAGGTTCTTCGCTATGATCCTGCCCTGCGGATCTATCAGCAGGTTCTGGGGAATAGCGCGGATGCTGTACAGCTCTGCGGCGGCATTCTTCCAGCCTTTCAGGTCTGAAACGTGCGTCCAGGACAGGTTATCGGCCTGTATGGCTGCCAGCCATTTATCCTTTTTATCATCCAGGGAAACAGCCAGTATTTCAAAACCTTTTCCCTTGAACTTACTGTAAGCTCTAACTACGTTCGGGTTCTCTGCCCGGCAGGGGCCGCACCAGCTGGCCCAGAAATCCACCAGCACATATTTTCCACGGAAAGAGGCCAGGCTAACGGTCTTACCGCTGGCATCCGCCTGTGCAAAGTCCAGCGCAGGCTGGCCAATGGCGGTTTTCTTAGCTGCTTCCAGGCGTTGCACAAAGGCCTTACCGGATGCTGAATTCTTTATTTTTTTATCCAGCTTTTTAAACACCGGCTCTACATCTGCAGGGTTAATTTCATAACCCGCATACTGGTTCAGCGCAAACATCGCTATGGGCGAACCGGGATTTTTATCCAGGTAAGCGCGCATAATAGTTTTTTCCTGTGCTTCCAGTGAATCAAACCGCGGCTCCAGCTTTTTCATTCCTTCTTCATCCTTAGCCATATATAACTGGCGATATTCTTTTTGCAGGGTCCGCATCTGGGTATCTATATCTTTCAGCATACCATTCAGCTGCAGGTATGCATCATTGGCCTTAGATCCTTTTATGGAAGCGGTGCTAATGGAGTCCTGCGCGGTAATGGTAATATTCCCGTTATCCAGGAACAGCGGCAATACATCGCGCTTGCTGCCTTTGGGCATATCAGCAGGCGGATCAGTGATCACCATCATCAGGCTGGCCATAGAAGGCTCTTTAATAGTTCCTTTGAAAGCAAACTTACCGTCTTTTACCTCTGCACTATCCAGTGTATTATCATCCCCTTTCCGCACGTTCAGATATACCTTGGCCTGTTTTTGTAACTGCGCTACCGTTCCATTGATAGTAAACGGCTTCTCTTCCTGCGCAAACAAAACTACCGGCGCTAACAGCACGGCAGTCAGTATAGCTCTCTTCATAATTATTAATGCTCCTTTTAACGTTTATACGTAGTAACAAATATGAGGAAACAGCGGGGCATAATCAAACTGATTGTGATAAACGGAACCATGTGCTGATGTGCTAATATGCTAATGTGCCGGCGACTGCGAACACAGCACAGCACACCGGCACATTAGCATATTAGCACATTAACTAATTATTTCAGTATCTCTCCCAGCTTGTCTTCCAGGGCGGAGCCGCGCAGGTTGCGGGCTATAATGCGCCCCTGGGGGTCTACCAGGAAATTAGAGGGTATGGAACGGATACCGTACTGTACGGCTACTTCATTGCTCCAGCCATGCAGATCGGAAACATGCGTCCAGTTAAGACCATCCTGCTTAATGGCATGTAACCAGCGGTTCTTATCATCATCCAGGGAAATGCTGAGGATTGTAAAGTTCTTGCCTTTGTATTTGTTAAAGGCTTTTACCACATTGGGGTTCTCTGCCCGGCAGGGACCGCACCAGCTGGCCCAGAAATCTACCAGCACATATTTACCGCGGAAAGAGGAAAGCTTGATAGCCTTACCATCTACATCCCCCTGCGAAAAGTCATCTGCCATTTCACCAATACCACTGAGCTTCTGGCTTCTAATATACTGGCTTACGCTTTGTCCGTACTTGCCGGTTTGCAGTGATTTATCCAGGCCGGCAAACAGCCCTGCAAATTCATCGGGTTTTAAGCGCGGGCGTAACTCGTTGATCAGCATCCACATACTGGCTAATGCCTTGGGATGCAGCTGTACAAAGGTTTTGCCGGTCTTTATTACATCATCGCTGAAAACACCGGCTTTTTTGCGGAAAGCTTCTTTGGCTGCTTCATCATCGCCTGAAATGCCGGATGCTTCCTGGTTTAATGCATGCGCTCTTTGTATCAGCGGCTGAAATTGCACCTGGTATTCCTGCAGGGCTTTTGTATTATCATTGCCTTTTACAGCGGTTGCTATCGGAAATTTATCTGCGCTCAATGTTAACTGCTGCGGGGTTGGGCCCGGCACAAATAACAGTGGCTGGTCTGTACCTTCTAATATCAGCGCGAATACAGAGGGTTCTGAGGGTTGCTTAATGGTAAAGCTGAACTGGCCTTTTTGCAGCACAGTGGAGTCGTCCGGGTTATTGTCGGCATCATCGAACAAATAGATCTTTCTCCCATCGGCCCCGCTTACCGTGCCGGATATTACGTTTTGTGCGTTGGCAACTAAGGCACTGGCGGCACAGCACATCACCAGGAATAAATGCTTCATGTTATAAATATATAAAAAATATTCTACTTATGTCTTTCCTTCAGCACATTCAGCACATCGGATAACTGGTGGCCTTTGGCATTCAATAAGATCAGGTAGTGGAACAGCAGGTCAGCGGCTTCATTCAGGAATAATGTTTCGTTATTATCCTTGGCTTCTATTACTACTTCCACTGCTTCCTCCCCTACTTTCTGGGCTATTTTGTTAATGCCTTTGGCAAACAGGCTGGCTGTGTAAGATTTTTCCGTAGGATTATTCTTACGGTCCGTGATCACGCTTTCCAGCTTTGATAGGAAATCGTTGCTCACATTCACCTCATCCCAGCAGGTATCTGCACCTGTGTGGCATACCGGCCCTACCGGGTTGGCCTTTATCAGCAATGTATCGTTATCACAATCCACTTTAACGTCCTGCAGCAGCAAAAAATTGCCGCTCTCCTCCCCCTTGGTCCACAGGCGCTGTTTAGAGCGGCTGTAAAAGGTCACCTTTTTTTCCTGCAGGGTTTTGTTCACTGCTTCCTGGTTCATGTAACCCAGCATCAGCACTTTCAAAGTAGCTGCATCCTGTATAATGGCCGGCACCAGGCCGTCCGGAGACTTTTCAAAATCAATTTTCATACTAATCGTATTTGTTTGAGCCGAAAGCGCAAAGCATAAAGCGTAAAGCTAATGCAGCGGAGTATTTTCTGCTTTTATTGAATACCGAAGTATTCCTTTCACCCAATCTAAAATCTGATGTTTATTCCTTTGCTGTATAAGTACTTCTTCAGGTCGGGTATTTCTATTTCCTTGTAGTGGAAAATGCTGGCGGCCAGCGCGGCATCTGCCTGGGCATTTTCAAATACTTCTGTAAAATGATCCATGGTACCTGCACCACCGGAGGCGATCACAGGTACGTTCAGATTTTGAGACAGCTGCCCTGTAATATCCAGCGCAAAACCCTGCTTGGTACCATCGTTGTTCATGGAAGTAAGCAGTATTTCACCGGCGCCACGGTCTACCGCTTCTTTGGCCCAGTCATAGGCTTTGGTAGTGGTTTTTACGCGTCCGCCGTTCAGGTACACATACCAATCGCCTTCTTCAAAACGGGTATCAATGGCCAGCACAATACACTGGCTGCCAAATTCGCGTGACAGCTCATCCACCAGCTCCGGGCGTTTAAAGGCAGTAGTGTTTACGGATATTTTATCTGCACCTGATTGCAGCAGCACATATACATCCTCTACGGATGATATGCCGCCGCCTACTGTAAACGGAATGTTCACATGGCGGGCAATACCGGTTACCAGCTCTGCCAGTGTTTTTCTCCGTTCATTCGTAGCCGTTATATCCAGGAACACCAGCTCGTCAGCGCCCTGCTGTGCGTATAAAGCACCCAGCTCTATAGGATCGCCGGCATCGCGTATATTTTCAAAATTCACCCCTTTTACGGTACGCCCGTCTTTGATGTCCAGGCAGGGGATGATCCTTTTTGTAAGCATGTTCTTAAATTTTTAAATTAATAATGAAGAATGAATAATCGAAGGGATTGTACTTCAAGCCTTTATTAATAATTATGATTATCCACTCGTTTATACCCGTATTACGAGGCTCTCCTTCGTCATTGCGAAGCATAGCACAGGTTTGTGCGGAGCATGCTGAAGCAATCTCCTGCCATTTATTCGCAAGATTGCTTCGTCGCCCCACGCACAATAGCTTTACACTGCGCCTCGCAATGACGGCAATTTTTAATTATTCATTATTAATTCCTTCAGCTGCTCCATGGTAATGCGTCCTTCATAGATCGCTTTACCTACAATGGCGCCGCTGCAGCCTATTTCGCGCAGGGTTTCAACATCCTGCAGGTTGCTTACGCCGCCGCTGGCTACAAAGTTAATATCCGGGAAACGTTCCAGTATTTGCTGGTATAGTGCGGTGGACGGGCCTTGTAACAGGCCATCCTTTGCAATATCCGTACAAAAAATGTTATGTACGCCATGGCGTACATTCTCTTCCAGGAAATCATAGATGGAGAGCTGGGTAGTTTCCAGCCAGCCGCCTACTGCTATTTTTTCTTCCTTCACATCAGCACCCAGGAATATTTTTTCAGGTGCATATTTTTTTACCCAGCCAAAGAACAGCTCCGGGTCTTTTACCGCTATGCTGCCAATGGTAGCCAGCGCAGCCCCGCTTTCAAATACAATATCCAGGTCCTTTGCTGTTTTAATGCCTCCGCCAAAATCCACTACCAAACCGGTTTTTCCGGCAATAGCTTCCAGCACTTTCCAGTTCACTACAGCTCCTTTTTTAGCGCCGTCCAGGTCTACCAGGTGCAGGCGCTGCACACCAATATCTTCAAATGCCTTTGCTACTTCCAGCGGATGTTCGTTGTACACTTTTTGCTGCGCATAATCGCCTTGTGTAAGACGCACACATTTGCCGTCAATAATATCTATGGCGGGTATTACGGTAAATTGCTTAGTTGTTTGCACGGGTAATTCCATCCTGCAATAAATAATGTTATTCTTTTCAAAATAATTGCCTGCTTTTGTAAAACCCAGGCGCGTATAAAAACCTTCGGCAGTACGGCGGGCATGGCACCATAATAAAGGAATACCAGCCTTCCGGCACTGCTGCTGCATTTGTTTAATGAGTAAGGTGCCGTATCCTTTACCCTGTAAAGCCGGTGTGGTGGCCAGCTTGCGGAACTGGGCCTGCTTACCGTTCATAAACAGGGAGCCTACACTCACCAGCTGCCCGTCTTTAAACAGGCCAAAGTGCAGGGCTTCCTCATCATGGTCCACACGTACACTATCTAATGACTGGCCGGGATATAATACATCCCTGCGCAGCGGTAAAGTATCGTTGGTTTGTATCTTCTTTATCTCAATGCCTGCCATTACTTATAACTTCAGAAAGCTTTCCAGCAATTTTTGTCCTGCCTCTGCTGATTTCTCCGGGTGGAACTGTACTGCGTAAAAATTATCCTTTTGTAAAGCAGCGCTATAGTTCACCACGTAATTGGCAATAGCCACGGTTTCCGGCGCCAGTGCGGCGTAGTAGCTGTGCACAAAATACATGTAGCTGTTTTCCGGTACCTTTTCAAAGATGGTGCTGTGCAAACCGGCTATATTGTTCCAGCCTATCTGCGGGATCTTTAACAGGTTAGCTACCGGCGATTGAAAACGTTTTACCTCTACATCAAAGATGCCCAGGCAGGGCGTATTATTTTCTTCAGAGTGTTTGCACATCAGCTGTAAGCCCAGGCAAATGCCCAGCACCGGCTGCTGCAGGCTGGTGATCACTTTATCCAGGCCGCGCTGCTGCAGGTACTGCATGGCGGTGCTGGCCTCTCCCACACCGGGAAAGATCACTTTGTCAGCTGCCCGTATCTCTTCAGGATCGTCGGTCACCGTGCCCTGCACCCCTAAGCGGTCCAGCGCAAAAAGCACGGAGCGGATGTTGCCGGCGTTGTATTTTATGATGGCTGTTTTCATGTGTGTTCTTACTTTACCGATTGAATGAACTGTTTAATGGTTCCATCCAGATCTTTTGCATTTTCTACTGCTTTAATAAACGCCGTTCCAATAATAGCGCCATTGCTGTATGCACAGGCTGCATCAAAGGTGGGTTTATCTTTTATGCCAAAACCGATCAGTACCGGTTTTTTCAGCTGCAGGGCCTTTAAGCGTTCAAAGTAAGCCTGCTGGCCTTTCATATCCTTATCTTTCCCGGTGGTGGAAGAGGAGGATACGGCGTATACAAATCCTTTGCTCAGGGCGTCTATCTGCCGTATGCGGGCTTCGCTGGTTTCCGGTGTTACCAGAAAGATAAGGTGTAATCCATATTTTTCAAACAGCGGGCGGTATTCCTGCTCATACTCCTGCATGGGAAGGTCCGGCAAAATGAGACCATCTACCCCGGTGGCTGCGCACTGCTGTAAGAATTGCTCTATGCCAAATTGCATTACCGGGTTCAGGTAACCCATAAGTATAACGGGAACGTGTATATTTTTTCTGAAGTCTTTTAGCTGGGCAAACAGCTTTTTCAGGCTCATGCCATTCTGCAGGGCACGGGTGCTGCTGTCCTGTATCACAGGTCCGTCTGCCAGCGGATCGGAGAAAGGCATGCCCAGCTCTATCATATCTGCGCCATGCGCCTGCAGGGCCGTCATTACCGGCAGAGTATCTTCCAGGGCAGGAAAACCTGCTGTGCAGTATATATTGAGGATGCCCGTTTGTTTGCTTGCAAAAAGTTGATCTATGCGATTCATTCGATTTTAGATTTACGATTTACGATTTTAGATTTTAGATTTTATCGAAGTGCTTCCACTAAATCTAACATCGTAAATTATTTCTGCATGTGTTTAATGTAAGTGCCCATATCCTTATCACCACGGCCGGAAAGGCATACCACTACTACATCGCTGGGTTTCAGGTCCAGGCCTTTTAAACGGGCCAGTGCGTGGGATGATTCCAGCGCAGGGATAATGCCTTCCAAACGGGTAAGCTCAAAAGCAGCTTCCAGGGCTTCATCATCCGTAGCGTTCAGGAAACGTGCGCGGCCGGTTTCATACAGGTGAGCATGTAAAGGCCCTACACCCGGGTAATCCAAACCAGCAGAAATAGAGTGTGGTTCTACGATCTGCCCGTCTTCTGTTTGCATCAGCAGGGTTTTGCTGGCATGTATAACACCCGGTTTGCCCAGCTGGGAAGTAGCGGCGGAAAAACCGCTGTTCACTCCTTTACCGGCTGCTTCTACGGGTACCAGCTGCACCTGCTCATCATCCAGGAAATGGAAGAAAGCGCCCGCTGCATTACTGCCACCGCCTACACAGGCCAGTACATAATTGGGATAAGGGCTGCCGGTTTTTTCCTGCAGCTGCTGTTTTATTTCTTCGCTGATTACGGATTGAAAACGCGCTACCATATCCGGGTACGGATGCGGCCCTACTACGGAGCCTATGATGTAATGCGTATCCACCGGGTTATTGATCCAGTCGCGGATAGCTTCGTGGGTAGCGTGTTTCAAGGTACGGCTGCCGCTGGTGGCAGGGATCACGGTAGC
>NZ_JAGXJN010000129.1 GCF_019091455.1 Chitinophaga sp. GbtcB8 | reverse complement strand
AGGTTTTATCGTATGACAGCAACATTTCCGTGCGCCAGTTCATTGCATTGGCTTTTGACTGGGAAGAATTGGGAATGCTGGGCGGGGGGTTATTGACCCCGCCTAAAAAGGAGGGATTGAATACAAAAGTAGAGCCGTTACCGTAGTTAACATTAAAGCTTGCTTTTGCTTTCAGCCCATTAATGATCTCGTAATCCCCATAAATATTACCAAGGCCGGTAAAGCTCTTTACATTGGTTTCGCCAAACTCCAGGGAATTCAGGGGGTTGGCAGCACTGAACATACC
>NZ_JAGXJN010000128.1 GCF_019091455.1 Chitinophaga sp. GbtcB8 | reverse complement strand
AAGGAAGCGACCGATTTTTATGTAAGTACCAAGATCAAACGTTCGCAGGTAAATGTTGATAAGCTGCAGGTAACTCCAGACTCGCTGGAGATACTGCTTAACCGTAAAACCTATTCAGTAGCCGCTGCAAAGGATGTGAATCAGAACCCGGCAAGGCAGGTAGCAACTGTGGAATCTGGAGTAGGAGCAAGGGACAAAATGGTGCTGCAAACCATATATGGTGAGGTGGTTAAGAACCTGGAAATAAGCAAAATGACTATGGCGCAGGAAACGCCGGTAGTACAGATTGT
>NZ_JAGXJN010000127.1 GCF_019091455.1 Chitinophaga sp. GbtcB8 | reverse complement strand
GGAATGACCGCCCAGCTCAAAGAAATTATCTGTAACACCTATATGATCTTTCTTTAGTAGCTCCTGCCAGATAGCCACCAGCTGTAATTCTGTTTCCCCTTCAGGAGCAACATAAGTATGTGCAGCCCTATGATCCGTGTCCAGGGCTGCCAAACGCCTGCGGTCAACCTTCCCACTGCCTGTCAGTGGCAGCTGATCCATGCTTACAATAGCTGCAGGCACCATGTAGGATGGTACCCTTGATCTGATATAACTTTCTACTAACTCTCTTTCATACTGCTCATCCACCAC
>NZ_JAGXJN010000126.1 GCF_019091455.1 Chitinophaga sp. GbtcB8 | reverse complement strand
GCTGAGCAGCATATTCACCGCAGCACCGTTATAGGTTTTAACTGCGGGACGGGCATGATCACCCGGCAGGTCTAACAACGGCAATTCACCTGACAGCTGTTGTAACCACCAATGTTTGTGCGGTTCCAGTGCAGCTTCGCTTAACTGCGATTGCTGCCAGGCTGCATAATCCTTATACTGGATGCGCAAGGGCAATAGTGGATGGGTGGCGCCAATGGTATAAGCATGATACAAGTCTAACAACTCGCGGATCAAAATACTCATGGACCACCCATCACTGATAATATGGTGCA
>NZ_JAGXJN010000125.1 GCF_019091455.1 Chitinophaga sp. GbtcB8 | reverse complement strand
TGTTTTGCGGCTCAATAAGAACCATCAGTTTTGGATCAGAGCTATCGACAGTTAATAGGATTTCTTCTCCCACAGGGGCTTTTAGCGTATTTTGACCTTATTAAAACCACGCAATCGCCCAATGGGCTTCACATCTACCTGGAAGAAATAAACGAGCCTCCTGCAGACTATAAGGATAGGAAACTACATTCAAAAGGTTTTCTACCAGAGGTCCGGGTGCAGGATTTTCCGATCAGAGAAAACAAAGTAACACTGGTTATCAAACGCCGTCGTTGGGAAGATGTTCATACCAACGA
>NZ_JAGXJN010000124.1 GCF_019091455.1 Chitinophaga sp. GbtcB8 | reverse complement strand
GATATTGGAAGCGTGGATGCGCTTTTAACCTGAACAGTATGCGCTTTTACCCAGGAGTGTGTGGGCTTTTAATACGGGTTGCTCATGAGATTCACTAGAGATTTACTGCTGTTGTTAGCCTGGAGGACATGGGATTTACATGACGCTTTCATGAATAGTCTACCCCTGTTTTCTTTTCCTTTCTTGTCATTTACCTTTTTTCTTTACCTGTTGCCATTGGTTTGCTTTGCGCTGATTGTGCTGTCTGCAAGCAATGCGGGAGAGGTAGTTTGGGTGGAATATGTCAGGCCTAATATTG
>NZ_JAGXJN010000123.1 GCF_019091455.1 Chitinophaga sp. GbtcB8 | reverse complement strand
ATCAGCCCGGACTGTTCCACCCACAGCCCAGGTATAACAAACAGCCGCATAACTGCTGGCTGAATTTCACCATCCGCAATACCGGCCTGAAAGTCAGCAGCCTCACCTTCTTTACCGGCTGGCACGACTTTATGTACTGGTATGCCGGTACCAATAACCACTACCAGCTGTTATCACAAACCGGTTAAATGCTGGACCATGGTAATGTAAACCGCTGGGAACGTTATGCATCCCCCGTAGTGGTGCCTGCCGGACAGTCACGCACCATTTTATTGCACAACATTAACCGGACCTATAACG
>NZ_JAGXJN010000122.1 GCF_019091455.1 Chitinophaga sp. GbtcB8 | reverse complement strand
CTGAAGCTGTATCGCTGTTCACAATAACATCTATATAGGTTTTGGAGCTCCCGGGATCTGCGCCATGATCATAGGCTACCATAATGCGGGCAATGGTTTTGCCATTTAGCCAGGTGCCTATGTTACACAAAATGCGCTGCCAGGTATTTACCGTACCGTGCCCTGCGCCCGGGTGCATGGGAGTACCGTTTTGGTCAGTAGCGCCAATGTCGCGCAGGGTAGTTCCGTCTGTCATAATAAGGACTACGCACACATAACGGGAAAGGTTATTGGTAGGAAAGGTGCGGAAGCTCAGCTTTGTG
>NZ_JAGXJN010000121.1 GCF_019091455.1 Chitinophaga sp. GbtcB8 | reverse complement strand
AACTTAACTACAAGTCCAAATGCCAACAGTGTATGATATTTTTGAGAAAATTTAAAAATATATTCAAAAATCAAAAAATGACACATTATATAGCATCTAAATAGTTATTCAAAATAAAATAAAATAAAAAAATAAAAAAATAAATGGATTAAGCGAATGGAGAAGATATTTGATGTACGGAATTGTTTTGCTGATCAAAAGAATTTCTGAAGATCAAGGATAGAAATAGCAAGGACAAGTTTACCAATAAAAATATGATTGGAAATGAATCAGGAAGTGATAATAAGAAGGTAAAGACATCTGG
>NZ_JAGXJN010000120.1 GCF_019091455.1 Chitinophaga sp. GbtcB8 | reverse complement strand
TTGCCTATTTAACCATAGCGGGCGCGCAGTTTCAGTTTATCCGGCCAGGAAAAAGATTCCATGAAGTTTCGGTTGCACATTTCCAGGGCAGGGGCCACGGGGGGAAAAAACCCCCCAACACAAAGGGGGGACCCAAATAGGGGGGGCCAGGGGGGGGGCATATATATTAATATTGCGCGCCCAACACAGCCCGGGGGGTGGGGGGGGGCCCCCCTTTATAGATCCCCCAGGTGTAAGGTTTTTTCACCCCCATGGTTAGCCGCTCCCGCCCGCCCCCCCATAGTTGGGGGCCGGGGGGGGGAAGGAT
>NZ_JAGXJN010000012.1 GCF_019091455.1 Chitinophaga sp. GbtcB8 | reverse complement strand
GGCTGCATTTGCTGCACCCTGCGGGAGGACCTGCTGCGCGAAGTAGCTGCCCTGGCGGAACAACAGCGCTTTGACTATTTGCTCATAGAATCCAGCGGTATCTCTGAACCCCTGCCGGTAGCACAAACTTTCTGTTACCAGGATGAGCATCATAACATAGACCTGAGCCGTGTAAGCCGCCTGGATACCCTGGTAACGGTGGTAGATGCCTATAACTTCAGCAAAGATTATGACAGCACCGCTTTGCTGCAGGACCGTGGTTTAACAGATGATGAGCAGGACCAGCGCACGATTGTAAACCTGTTAATAGAACAAATAGAATTTGCCAATGTAATAGTGCTGAACAAGTGCGACCTGGTAACACCCCGGATGCTCAATACCCTGAAAGCCTTGCTGCGCAAGCTGAATGCAGAAGCACGTATCATAGAAAGCATTAACGGCGCCATACCCCTGCATGAAATACTGAACACCGGTTTATTTGATTTTGAACGGACCTCCCAAAGCGCCGGCTGGATAGCGGAGCTGGAAGCTGTGCACACACCGGAAACAGAAGAATACGGCATCAGCTCTTTTGTATACCGCAGCCGGGAGCCATTTCATCCTGAGCGTTTGTGGCGTTATATAAATGAAGCATGGCAGGGCAACATTTTACGCAGCAAAGGTTTATTATGGCTGGCCTCCCGCCCGGATACAGCGGTTAACTGGAGCCAGGCCGGCGCCTCGCTGCGGGCCGATAAAGCCGGGTTCTGGTGGTGCGCTATTCCCAAAGCGCAGTGGCAAATGGATGCAGCAGCTTATGAATTACTGCGCAGCCGCTGGCACCCGCAGTTTGCAGACCGGTATAATGAAATAGTGATCATAGGCCAGGAGCTGGACCCCGCCCGCATTACCCGGGAGCTGGATGCCTGCCGCTGTACGCCTGAAGAGGTAAAGCTGTGGCAGAATGGTTACGTGTTTAAAGACCCTTTCCCGGAATTATAGATGCCATTGCCCTGCCAGGGGATCCGGGGATTTTTAGGCGTTCGGTGGAAGGTGGGAAAGTGATAATTCGTAATTTTATCCATGCGCTGTTTAATATCATTGGCGTTCTCCCTCTTACTTGTACACCCTGCCTCCGCCCAGGTGCACTATACTACTTTTGAAAAGCTGGATAGTGCGGTGCAGGCATCCCCGCGTAAAACTTTTGTATTTATTCATACCAGCTGGTGCGCATACTGCAATATGATGGAGCATACTACCCTGCAGGACAAGCCGGTGGTACAGCTGCTCAATAGCTGCTTTTACAGCATATCGCTGGATGCGGAGCAAAAACAAACCATCTTATTTAAAGGAAAAACCTATGCCTTTGAACCGCAGGGTATGAGCAGCGGGCAAAATGAGCTGGCTGCGTTGTTAATGAAGGGAGAGAAGGCGGCCTTATACCCGTCTTTTGTACTATTGGATGAGCAGTACCGTATTATTTACCGTTACGGAGGGTATGTGAGCAGTAAACAATTACTGCGTTTATTACAAAGAGCCTGTGCAGGGGAAAAAGATATTACGGTGCACCCACAACGGGATTCAGCAAAATGAACTATAACTTCAATCCCAGCTTAAGTCCCAGCTGTAAGCTGGGCAATATACTCACCAGCTTATCGTCCGTGGCCTGTACAATGCCGTTATTGTTCTCAAAATTGTGGTAGTAATAGATCTTACTACGAACGCCCAGGCCAATGTAGGGGTCAAAGACCACTTTGCCCTTGGTGAACTGGCGCCCCAGCAGGAACTGCAGGCCGTATACATCCTTACTGGCGGATTCTTTATACTTATTACCCAGGAGCTCCACTTCCTCATTGGGGTAAAACACTTTTTTAAAGAACAGCACCGGCTGAAAGTAGGTACCGCCTGCGCGGGAATTCCCATCGTAAATAGAAAATATGTACCAGCGTAGCGCCGCGCGGAAACCCAGTCCCCGGCCTTCCACAAACTGTTCGGTACTGATGTTGGGTTTCTTTTGGCCAAAATCTATCTTCTTGGCCAGGTAATAATCCGGGTAATCCGTATAAATGCCGGTAATACCCAGCTCCAGGCTTAACTTTTCGGTGAGCTCCTGTTCAATATATACATCCAGCTCATTAATGAGGGTAGTAGGGTTTACCTTAATGTAGGTGCCGTTGCGGAAGGTACCGGCCGGCTTGCGATCCTGTGCCCATGCGGTAACTGCATAACAGCAGATGAGCAGTAAAGCAAATAGTGTACGTTTCATAAACAGCAGCTGGGGAAATTTGCGCATAATAGCTATAGCTACAGGCTAATGGCTAACTGCTTCGTTGGTCAATAATCGTTCCACAATAACCGGGTACCAGGTATGTTCCAGCACCTGTACTTTTTTGGCCAGTGTCTCCGGCGTATCGCCCGGTACAATGGTGCAGCGCTCCTGTAAAATGGTGGCGCCGTCATCGTACTTTTCATTTACGAAATGAATGGTGATGCCGCTTTCCGCATCGCCGGCGTTGATCACGGCCTCATGCACAAAATGTCCGTACATACCTTTACCGCCATACTTTGGCAGCAGGGCCGGGTGAATATTAATAATACGGTTGGCAAATGCCTGCACCAGGTTGGCGGGTACTTTCCATAAAAAGCCAGCCAGCACCACCAGGTCTATCTGCTCCCGCTGTAACAGTTGTACATAATCATCTCCACGGAAAAAAGGATCTTTTTCAATCAGTATGGCCGGTATGTTCTCCTTCTCTGCTATCCGGAAAATTCCGGCGTCCGGTTTATTACACAGGATCAGGGTAACCCTGGCAATTGTTGAATCTGAAAAATGGTCTATGATCTTTTGGGCATTGCTGCCGGCACCTGAAGCAAAAATGGCAATATTTTTCAAAACGGCTGTAGTTTTTTAACCAGCGCAAAGATAGAATTACGGATTGTCAATTACGAATTACGAATTTGTTGACGCTGCTCACAAACCTATGCGGCAAAACCGTTATATACGCATGTAGGGTTTTATGTAGGGGGGAGGAGTTGCGCAGCAATGTCGCAGCAATTACGGGGCCTTTTTAGGAGGGGAGCATACCAGTTGCACCCGAATAGAAGGGCCATTAAACAGGGGGCCTGTTAACTACCGCAAATACTCCCCGCAACCCTTATAAGTACTATCCTTCAGCTGTACCTCCACCGCATAGGGGCGCATAAAGCCATTTACATCATCTATACAGGCGCTGTTGCGGATGGTAAGAATGAACTCCGCCTTTTCCGTTTTAGCGGTATATACCCGAAGGGTATCTGTGTCCGGGCGGGGGCGGGGTGCTGGTACGCGTACGGAATCGCCCTGCACCGTCTGGAAGAAGATGGTTTTCTGCCGGTCCATTTCCAGGCTCCAGGCAGGGTGGATACCTGCGGCCATAAAATCTATACCTTCGGCAGCTTTCTGCTGCAGGCGGGCGGGATCTCCACCCTTTACCGGGCGTAATATATAATTATCTGCCAGGGCGCCGGTAATGCGCTGGCCATGTTCATCCAGCTGGTAAAGCCTGCCGTCTTCAAACAGGAAGGTTTGTTTGGATTGTCCGCTGAGGGTAATGCGTACCATGGAATCCTGCTCCATTTTCCAGGTACCGGTATCTACCACCGGGCGGTTCTGGTTGCGGTCCCGGTACACCATCAGGGTTTTGTAGCGGTTATTGTCATACAGGCTGATCTGGTAATCAATGCCCGGGCAGTCGGCGCAGGGCAGCGTACCCTGGTAGCTGCCATTGGGGGTATTCGTACCGGCATCCGGTTGGGCAGGCGTTAGCAGGGCGCTGCTATCGGCCGCAGCTGGCGCTTGCTGGTTGCCGCCGCAGGCGGTTAATATTATTCCCAGTATGGAGGTAAAAATGAAAATACGGTATAACATGGGGAACTTTTTTAAGCAGGTTGGTTAAAATTACATCAATTAAAAACAAAAACTGACAAGCAAACTATGCCTTTATATTATAGGGGAGCCCGCACTTATAACAAATAAATTCATTACATGATATTTATCATAAAATTTGCCCTGTAAAGTGCTTATGTATAGAAAAAACAGTTTATAGCTGCAACCAAATAATTTTTTATTTGTTGATAAATTGTCAACATTGTGTCTTATTTTTGCTGGCACTTTTAAGAAACTAAGGTCAAATCTAAACTTAATAGGCTGTGTATCGTCGTGTTTCCATTCGTATGCGTAAGCATTTTGTGAGTGTTCTTATCCTATGCGCGGGTCTTGTACTCTCGGTTTCAACAACAGTTAAAGCGGCAGATCCGGGTAAGGGTAAGGCATTATTTCAACAGAATTGCGCATCTTGTCATAATGTACATAAAAGGGTAACCGGTCCCGCGTTGAAAGACGTTGAGGGAAGATGGTCTGATAAGAAATTATTGCACCAGTGGATCCACAACTCTGCTTCTGTGTTAGCGTCAGGCGACCAGTATGCCAATACGCTGTATAACGAATACAATAAGCAGGCGATGCCCGCTTTCCCTTCGTTTACAGATGAGGATATTGATAACATCCTCGCTTACATTGGGCAGGAAGGCGCCAAAGAACCCGGAGGCGGTGCTAAAACAGCTGTAGCTGCCGGCGGCGCAGAGGAATCAGGTGAGGACAACAGCCTGCTGTTTGGTATCATAACCCTGATACTGGCAGTAGTAGCCCTGATCCTGATGCAGATCAACAGCAACCTGAATAAGCTGGCTGCAGATAAAGAAGGCGTAGCTACGCCGGAACCCGTTCCCTTCTATAAGAATAAAGCTTACATCGCACTTGCAATAGTAGTATTGTTCATGGTTGGCGGTTACTTCACCATACAGGGGGCCATTGGCCTGGGCCGCCAGAAAGACTACATGCCTGAACAGCCTATCCACTACTCGCATAAAGTACACGCCGGCATTAACCAGATCAACTGTTTATATTGCCACGCCGGTGCGGAAAAGAGCAAACACGCTATGATCCCTTCTGAAAATATCTGTATGAACTGTCACAAAGCCATCAACGAATATCATGGCCCTGACCTGTTCACTGCAGAAGGCAAGAAGATCAACGGCAGTGCTGAAATTGCGAAATTATATGATTACGTAGGCTGGGATCCGCAGGCACAGAAATATACCAAACCCGGTAAACCTATTGAATGGACCAAGATCCACAACCTGCCTGATCACGTGTACTTCAATCACTCCCAACACATAGTAGCCGGTAAACAACAATGTCAGACCTGTCACGGAGCTATCCAGGAAATGGATGAGGTGCACCAGTTTGCCGACCTTTCCATGGGCTGGTGTA
This sequence comes from Chitinophaga sp. GbtcB8, assembly GCF_019091455.1. Taxonomy (GTDB): domain Bacteria; phylum Bacteroidota; class Bacteroidia; order Chitinophagales; family Chitinophagaceae; genus Chitinophaga. The sequence continues at coordinate 159,343 of NZ_JAGXJN010000012.1, read as the reverse complement.
TTAACTGCCACCGCACCACTAAAGTGCAGTTTGCAGATAATAAATACTACAGCATTTTTGAGAAGTTCCACCAGGATGTGAAAGATGGTAAAATTGACAGCGTAACCGTTGAAATGGTGGGTGGTACTGAATGTCAGAAATGCCACTATTAATATTTTAGATTTCAGATTTCACAAATCATAGATCATATCAAATCTGAAATCGTAATCTAAAATCACAAATAACAATCACGTAACTCGTAATAAATAACATGGAGCAGAAAAAGTATTGGAAAGGCCTGGAGGAGTTGCATAATACCAAAGCGCATCAGGAAATAGTGAAGAATGAGTTTGGAGAAGACCTGCCGTTTGATGAGAGTGATAGCCTGTTAGGCGCAACAACCCCCCGCCGGGACTTCCTGAAGTACCTGGGGTTCACAACTGCTGCCGCTACCATAGCTGCCAGCTGTGAAATTCCGGTGAAGAAAGCCATCCCTTACGTAAATAAGCCGGAAGAAATTACCCCCGGCGTACCTAACTACTACGCATCTACCTACGCTGTAGATGGCGAGTATGTGCCGCTGGTGGTGAAAACCCGTGAAGGCCGTCCCATCAAAATAGACGGTAACACATTAAGCTCCGTAACCGGTGGCGCTACCACTGCCAAAGTGCAGGGCGCTGTACTGGGCCTTTATGATACAGCCCGCCTGCGTTACCCTACTATCAACGGTACGGAAACCACCTGGGCTGAGCTGGACAAACAAGTAACCGCTGCCTTAGGTGCATTAAGCGGTCAGCCGGTAGTATTACTGAGCTCCACCATTTTAAGTCCCTCTACCAAAAAAGTAATTGGCGAGTTCCTGGCTAAATACCCCGGCTCCCGTCATGTAACATACGATGCAGTATCCTACTCCGGTATGCTGCTGGCTAACGAAGCTGCTTACGGTAAAAAAACACTGCCTTCCTACCATTTTGAAAATGCAAAGGTGATCGTAAGCCTGGGCGCCGATTTCTTAGGCACCTGGTTAAACCCGGCTGAATTCTCCAAAGGTTACGGTGCTACCCGCAAAATAGACCAGGAGAAGCCGGAAATGAGCAAACATTTCCATTTCGAAAGCACCATGAGCCTCACCGGCGCTAATGCTGACGAAAGATTTACCCATAAACCTTCTGAAACCGGTGCAATAGCACTGGCACTGTTTAGCGCATTAGGCGGTTCTGTAACAGCACCTGCCATTGCAGACAAACGTGTGGCAGACGGTATCAAAAAAGCAGCAGCAGCATTACAGGCCAGCCAGGGCAAAGCACTGGTAGTATCCGGCTCTAATGATGTGAATGTGCAGCTGATCGTAAACGCCATCAATAACCAGATAGGCGCTAACGGTACTACCATTGACTGGGCTACCACTGCCAACTACCGCCAGGGTGTTGACAGCGACATGGTGCAGCTGGTAACTGACCTGAATGCCGGCAGCGTTGGCGCTTTGCTGGTATTTGGCGTAAACCCTGTATATGATTACTTCGACGGTAAGAAATTTGCCGACGGTTTAAAGAAAGCTAAGCTCACCGTTACTTTCAATGACCGTAAGGACGAAACTTCTGAACTGTGCAAATACGCCGCTCCTGATCATCACTTCCTGGAAAGCTGGGGTGATGCAGAAGGTAAAACCGGCTACTTCAGCTTTACACAGCCTACTATCGCTCCCCTGTTCAAAACCCGTGCGTTTGAAGATACCCTGCTCTCCTGGAGCGGTAATACCGCTACCAACTGGGTAAGCTACCTGAAGAATGAGTGGATGAGTAAGCTGGGCGGACAGGAAGCCTGGGATAAAACCCTGCAGGATGGTGTAATAGAGCCCACTACCGCCCCTGCTTTGGCAGGTGCTACCTTTGCAGGTGATATTGCCTATGCAGCCTCCAAAATCACCGGCGCTAAAAAAGGCGGTGAAATAGAGCTGGTGCTGTATGAAAAAGTAGCTATCGGTAACGGTAAGCTGGCAAACAACCCCTGGTTACAGGAAATGCCGGATCCTATTACCCGCGCTACCTGGGACAACTACGCCTGTATCTCCAACTCACGCGCTAAAAAATACGATGAGGAGCTGGGCGATGATTATGAAATTCATGCCGGTAAAAAGGTATTGAAAATAACCGCTAACGGTAAAACAGTTGAGCTGCCCTTGCTGATAGTTCCCGGTATCCACCCTGACGTAATTGCGATTGCCGTAGGTTATGGCCGTAACATGAACGCAGGTAAAGCAGCCGGTGAAGTTGGTAAGAACGCTTATCCGTTTGTAAGTTATAATGGTCAAACCTTTGATTACTTTTCACCCGCCATTACCATAGAAGATGCCGGTAAAAAGTATGACCTTGGCTTAACCCAGACACACAACAGCTACGAGGGCCGTCCCATTATTAAAGAAACCACGCTGCAGGAGTTCATCAAGAACCCGAAAGCCGTGAATGAGGATCGCGAAGAGCTGAGCAAATACGGTAAAGATTTCCGTGCAGACGGTACTTTATATCCCAACCACCCTTACCCGGGTATCAAGTGGGGCATGTCTATTGACCTGAACACCTGCTTTGGTTGCGGCGCCTGTACCATAGCCTGCCAGGCAGAGAACAACGTTTCCGTAGTAGGTAAGGAGCAGGTGATCAAGGCGCATGAAATGCACTGGATCCGTATTGACCGTTACTTCAGCGGTGATGAAAATAACCCGGAAGTAGTGTTCCAGCCTATGCTGTGCCAGCACTGCGATAACGCTCCGTGTGAGAACGTTTGCCCGGTAGCTGCTACCAACCACAGTTCCGAAGGTATTAACCAGATGGCGTATAACCGTTGTATCGGTACCCGTTACTGCGCTAACAACTGCCCGTATAAAGTACGCCGCTTTAACTGGAGAGACTGGAATGGTGCTGATAGCTTTGAAAACAACCTGTACGATGTTTCCGATATGAACGATAACCTGACCCGTATGGTGCTGAACCCTGATGTGGTGGTACGCAGCCGCGGTGTGATGGAAAAATGTTCCTTCTGCGTGCAACGCCTGCAGGATGCTAAGCTGGCTGCAAAGAAAGCTGGCCGCCCTGTTAAGGATGGTGAGGCTAAAACTGCCTGCCAGCAAGCTTGTGCTGCCGATGCAATTGTTTTCGGTAACGTAAATGATAAAGAAAGCCGCGTATTCAAGATCCGTAACGAAGAGCAAACCGAAAGGCTGTTCTACGTACTGGAAGAAACCCATACGCTGCCTTCCGTTAACTACCTCGCTAAGATCAGGAATAAAGATGCCGCTCCGAAAGCTGAAGGTCAGCATGAAGAAGCTGCGCATCACTAAACCTGGATATAGCGAAGTCCGGTAAGGAAGTAAGAAGAAATCGATGAAGGAGATTAGATTCATCGAGGCCGTTGAAAAAGACGGAAGACTGTGAGATAAAGAGAATCAGAGATCATAACAAAGACAAGGGCTGCTAGCCAGCAACTAACAGCTAAAAGCTTTACGAACTATGCATTTAAAGTACGAATCCACACTGAGAGAACCTTTAGTTGATGGGGTAAAGGATTATCATAAGGTAACGGAAGATATCATCGGCCCCATTGAAGCCAAGCCTGGGAAGCTGTGGTATGTAGGTTTCTTTATATCGCTCTCATTGTTAGCGTTTGGGGTGTTTTCTGTAACCTGGGAAGTGTACTTCGGTACCGGGGTGTGGAATCTGAACAAAACGGTAGGTTGGGGTTGGGATATTACCAACTTCGTATGGTGGGTAGGTATCGGTCACGCCGGTACGCTGATCTCCGCCATCCTCCTGCTGTTCCGCCAGGGATGGCGTACAGGGGTGAACCGTGCGGCAGAAGCCATGACCATCTTTGCGGTAATGTGCGCCGGCCAGTTCCCGATCTTCCACATGGGCCGTGTTTGGATGGCCTTCTTTGTACTGCCTTATCCTAACACACGTGGTCCGCTGTGGGTAAACTTTAACTCCCCGCTGCTGTGGGATGTGTTCGCGATCTCTACGTACTTTACAGTATCCCTGCTGTTCTGGTACTCTGGCCTGCTGCCTGACTTTGCTACGGTACGTGACCGGGCTAAAACCAAGCTGCGTAAGCTGCTGTATGGTGTTGCCTCTTTCGGCTGGACCGGTTCCACCAAACACTGGCAGCGTCATGAATCCTTATCACTGGTGCTGGCCGGTTTATCTACCCCGCTGGTACTTTCCGTACACACCATCGTATCTTTTGACTTTGCTACCTCAGTAATACCCGGTTGGCATACCACCATTTTTCCGCCCTACTTTGTGGCAGGTGCTATCTTCTCCGGTTTTGCGATGGTAAATACACTGCTGATCATTACCCGTAAAATATTACACCTGGAAGATTACATTACCATCGGGCACCTGGATGCCATGAACAGGGTAATTGTATTAACCGGCTCTATCGTAGGTTGTGCCTACCTGACAGAACTGTTTATGGCGTGGTATTCAGGATCTCAATACGAATTTGCAGAATTCTATAAATACCGCGCTGCAGGTCCGCTGGGTTGGTCATACTGGATCATGATGACCTGTAACGTAATTACGCCGCAGGTGTTCTGGTTCCGTAAAATGAGAAGGAATATAATGGTCTCTTTCATTATGTCCATCATTGTGAACATTGGTATGTGGTTCGAACGTTTTGTGATCATTTGTACCTCTCTGTACCGCGACTACCTGCCTTCCAGCTGGGTGTATTACCGTCCGGCCTGGCCTGAAGTTGGTTTTTACATGGGTACTTTTGGCCTGTTCTTTACCTGTTACTTCCTGTTCGCCAAATATTTCCCGGTAATTGCTGTTGCGGAGATCAAGCATGTGCTGAAGACATCCGGCGAAAGCTTCAAGAATGATATGACGAAGTACGAGCAGGAAAGCCCGGAAAAGTTTGCACACGATCTGGAGCACGCGCACTAAAATAGTCCGCAGTTTATAGTAGGCAGTTTGCAGTAATTGTTACACTAAAATTGCCGGCAGGTAAGTAAAACGTTAGATATTTTAGACTCTGAATTTTTTAAATATGGCTGCAAAAAAATTTGTTGTAGGTTGTTTTGACGATGAGGCGGTGTTGTTTCCGGCAGTAAAGAAAGTACGTGCCGCAGGGTACAAGATCCATGATGTTTACACACCGTTCCCGGTGCATGGCCTGGACCAGGCCATGGGCCTGCGTGAAACCAGCCTGCACACGGCCGGTTTTATATATGGTATTACTGGTACCACTACAGCATTATCTTTTATGAGCTGGGTGTTTGTATCCGATTGGCCATTGAACATAGGCGGTAAGCCGCATTTTCCATTGCCGGCTTTTATACCCATTACCTTTGAGCTAACGGTATTATTCTCTGCGGTAGGTATGATGATGACTTTCTGCTACCTGTGCCAGCTGATGCCTTTCGTAAAGAAGCATGTCTTTCACCCACGGCAAACAGATGACAAGTTTGTAATGGTTATTGAAGTAACCAGCAAAAGCAATGCAGGAGAAATTAAAGATTTCCTGGCCAGCGTAGGCGCTGCTGAGATCAATGAGCAAATTGCTGAAACAGGCTGGTGGTATGGCCGCTTTGACCGTGAAGACCGTTTGTACGCTGAGCAGCCGGCACCCTTGAATGTATAATTAACGACTTAACAGAAAAGACGAAGAATTTTATATAAATGAAAAGGACTTCCAACATATTAGTAGTAGCTGCTTTGGCAGGCGGAGCTTTGCTGGCGGCCTGTAATACAGGAGAACATCACAGAAAGCCCGGCAGGATCTATATGCCAGATATGTATGAATCCCGTGCGTATGAGTTCTATAGCGAGCGTGTAGCCAGCATGAAACCGGTAGATGGTACTGTGAAAAGAGGCGAGCTGCTGCCCTATCACCTGAAAGCAGAAGATACGGCCCAGGCTAACCTGGTAAAGAACCCGCTGGTAATTGGAAAAGCGGATGTGGAGGAAGGAAAACGTTTATTTAATATCTATTGCGGTATTTGCCATGGTACTGCCCTGGATGGTAACGGCCCCCTGTACAAAGGTGGCGACGGTCCTTACCCGGCAGCACCCGCTAACCTGGTAAGCGGTCCTAAAAGCGCTTACTCAGAAGGCCGCCTGTTTCACGTAATGACCTACGGTTATAATGCCATGGGTAGCTACGCCAGCCAGCTGGATCGTGAGCAGCGCTGGAAAATAGCCGCTTATATTAAGACCATGCAACCCGGTGGTTCCAAACCGGCTGCAGATACTGCTACTGCTGCCCCGGCCGCAGGCGCCGCTGCACCTGCCGCTGACAGTGCTGCCGCAAAAAAATAGGATAAGAACTACCCTAAGGAAGTAAAAGATATAGTGACTCGAATAAAAAATTTCAAATGAAGGACCAATTTGTAGTACCGGCAAAATTAAAAACGACCAGCTTCGTGTTAATGGGCATTGGCGTACTCACTTTATTGATCGGATTAGTGGCCCTTGGCGGCGAGCATGGCGCTACCCGTTTTTGGGCAGGCATTTTACAGAACAGCACCTTCTTTCTGCTGATAGCACTGGCCTGTACTTTCTTTATTGGTGTTACTACCCTGGCGCATGGGGGCTGGCAAATAGCTTTTCGCCGTGTGCCGGAAGCTATTTCCATGACAGTACCTGTACTGGGCGGTATTTTGTTTGTAGTACTAATGATATTGGTTTTCGGAGAAAAAGATGGTGTATATCACTGGGTAAATGCTGAACATGTAAAGCATGACGCAATATTAAACGGCAAATCTGCCTTTCTGGGCAACACGTTCTTTACCACTGCTACTGTTATTACGCTCGGGTTGTGGATCTTTTTTACCATCAAGCTGCGTAACATGTCGCTGGAGGAAGATACCTGGGATCTGAGCCCTGAAACCGGCCGCCGCATTCTGTGGAGGAATACGGTTTGGTGTGGTGGTTTCATTGTGATCTATGGGCTGAGCGTAGGTTCTACTACCCCCTGGTTGTGGTTAATGAGCATTGACCCGCACTGGTTCTCTACCATGTATAGCTGGTATACATTTGCCAGCACCTGGGTATCCGGTCTGTCACTGATAGCATTATTTGTGATCTACCTGAAAAAGAACGGTTACCTTTCCTTTGTAAATGAAGAGCATTTGCATGACCTGGGTAAATTCATGTTTGCGTTCAGCATCTTCTGGGCTTACCTGTGGTTCTCACAATATATGCTGATCTGGTATGCGAATATGCCGGAAGAAACCGAATACTTTAAACCCCGTGTTTGGGGTGAATGGCGCCCGATCTTCTTCCTGAACCTGATCATCAACTTTATTTTACCGTTACTGCTGTTAATGAAACGCGATACCAAGCGTAACTATACTTCAGTAACCTATATTGCCATCCTGATCATCTTTGGTCACTGGCTGGATTTCTTCCAGATGGTTATGCCGGGTTCTGTTCATGAGCTGAACTTCCCCTGGTACGAGCTGGGAATAGGTCTGGGTTTTGTGGGTCTGCTTATATTTATAGTTGCTAACCAGCTGGCAAAAGCCCCGCTGGCGCCCAGGAATCATCCTTATCTGAAGGAAAGTATTGTACACCACACCTGATCAAAGGACGTGAACGATAGTAACAACGAAAAGCATTAGATAACTTAATTATTTCAAATAGCAATGTCAGGTTTTTTAGCAGTCTTAGTTGTTGTGCTCATATTCATAGTCATCTTCCAGATTGCGAAGGCGAGCGAATATGTGTCCATATTGAAAGGGGAAAAGAAGGCCCGCCAGCAGAATAACCGCATTAACGGCTTTTTGCTGATCGCTTTCCTGGTGCTGGGACTCATTGGCGTATATTACTGCAATGAGCTGTTGAAAGGTAAGATATTGGGCGAAGCGGCATCCGAACAGGGCGATTCCATTGATAACATGATCATGTGGACGCTGGTAATTACCGGGGTGGTATTTGTAATTACGCAAATACTGCTGTTCTGGTTCGCATTCAAATACCAGGAAAAAGAAGGCCAGGCTGCCTTTTATTTCCCGCACAATAACAAGCTGGAAGTGATCTGGACCGTGATCCCCGCCATTGCGCTCACCATACTGGTAGCCATTGGTTTGCGCCACTGGTTCGCCATTACCTCTGAAGCGCCTAAAGATGCTATGGTGGTAGAAATTACCGGCAAGCAGTTTAACTGGCTGATCCGCTACCCCGGTAAAGACGGGCAGCTGGGCAGCAAGTTCTTCAAGAATATTAATGATGCTACCAACCCGGTTGGCCAGGATTGGGATGATAACCTGAATAAAGATGATTTCATGGCTACTGAAATGCACCTGGTAGTAGGTAAACCGGTAAAGCTGATCATTGGTTCCCGCGATGTGGTGCATGACGTAGGTTTATCTCACTTCCGCCTGAAAATGGATGCGGTGCCCGGTATCCCTACCACCCTGTGGTTTACGCCTAAGTTCACTACTACGCAGATGAAAGACAAAACCGGCAACCCGGATTTTGTATACGAAATTTCCTGCGACCAGATGTGCGGCGCCGGCCACTACTCCATGAAAGCCAACATTGTAGTAGAAAGCCAGCAGGAGTTTGACGCCTGGGTAGCCAAACAGAAATCACAATACGGGCTGGCACATGAGGCGCAAGGTTCCGGTGCCCCGGCACAGCCTGTTGCTCCCGCTAAAGACAGCACCCAGAAGGCAGTAGCGGCATTATAATTCACTAAATTTGTGAACAGCATTATTTAAGACATAACAGTAAGATACTTCCAAATAGATCCGATTATGAGTAACGAAGCAACCCTGCACAGTCATCATGAGGTAACGCACGGCGCAGCGGCGCATGACCATGGCAACGGGCATGATGAACATCATCATGAAGACAGCTTCATATCGAAGTATGTTTTCAGCATGGATCATAAAATGATTGCCAAGCAATTCCTGATCACCGGTATCATCTGGGCGATCGTAGGCGCTGGTTTTTCAGTATTGTTCCGCTTACAGCTGGCTTTTCCTGACTCCACTTTCCCTTTCCTGGAATCTATCCTGGGCCATTGGGCTAAAGGCGGCCGTATTACACCGGAGGCGTACTACGCCCTGGTAACCATGCATGGTACCATCCTGGTATTCTTTGTATTGACGGCAGGTTTGTCCGGTACTTTCTCCAACCTGCTGATACCCCTGCAGGTAGGTGCGCGCGATATGGCTTCTCCCTTCATGAACATGCTGAGTTATTGGTTCTTCTTTATGGCCAGCGTAGTAATGACCTGCTCCCTGTTCGTACAAACAGGACCTGCTTCCGGCGGCTGGACATCTTACCCCCCGCTGAGCGCCCTGGGCGATGCTTCTATCGGTTCTAAAATAGGTATGGATCTTTGGTTAACCAGCATGGCGCTGTTCGTAGTATCGCAGCTGCTGGGTGGCCTGAACTATATTTCCACCATTCTGAATATGCGTACCAAAGGTATGAGCATGACGAAGCTGCCACTGACCATCTGGTCATTCTTCTTCACTGCTATCCTGGGCGTATTATCTTTCCCGGTACTGCTGTCAGGTTTCATCCTGCTGCTGTTTGACCGTCATGCAGGCACCAGCTTTTACCTGAGCGAGCTGTTCGTAGCCGGTAAAGCCCTGTCTAACGAAGGCGGTAGCGCCATCCTGTACCAGCACTTGTTCTGGTTCCTGGGTCACCCGGAAGTGTACATCATCATCCTGCCTGCAATGGGTATGGTGTCTGAAGTACTGGCCATCAATTCCCGTAAACCTATCTTTGGTTATCTGGCAATGATCGGCTCCCTGTTTGCAATTGCGATCCTGGCCTTCCTGGTATGGGCGCACCACATGTTCGTAACAGGTTTGAATCCCTTCCTGGGCGCATTCTTTGTACTCTTAACATTACTCATAGCCGTACCATCGGCCATCAAGGTATTTAACTGGCTCACCACTATCTGGAAAGGCAGCATACGGTTCACTCCGGGTGCGCTGTTTTCCATCGGTTTTGTGAGCACCTTTATCTCCGGCGGTTTAACCGGTATCTGGCTGGGTAACTCTTCTATTGATATTCACCTGCACGATACTTACTTCGTGATCGCGCACTTCCATATAGTAATGGGTGTATCTGCCTTCTTTGGGATGTTTGCCGGTATTTACCACTGGTTCCCGAAATTGTATGGCCGCTATCTGAATGGCACGCTGGGTTACATTCACTTCTGGATCACGCTGGTAGGCGCTTACTGCATCTTCTGGCCTATGCACTATGAAGGTATGGCCGGTATGCCCAGAAGGTATTATGATTACTCTAACTGGGAATCTTTCAAACAGTTTGCAGAGCTGAATAAGTTTATCAGTATCGTGGTATTTATTGTATTTGCTACACAGCTGCTGTTTGTGTTCAACTTCTTCTACAGCATTTTCAAGGGCCGTAAGTTAACCACTACCAACCCCTGGGATGCTACTACACTGGAATGGACCACCCCCATACACCCGGGGCATGGCAACTGGCCTGGTGAAATTCCGGAAGTACACCGTTGGGCGTATGACTACAGCAAGGACGGAAAAGACTTTATTCCGCAAACCGTGCCGTTGGGCCCTGACGAAACAGCGCATTAATAAACAGCTATTAGCTGTTAGCCATTAGCTCTTGGCAGCTAACCGCTAACCGCCAATAGCTACAGCTAAAAGCTAGAATAAGTGTTGCAAGAAAACTCCATAAAATTGTCGTTATCGTATGCAGTAGCCAGCAAGGCGAAGGATTACTTCCAGCTCATGAAGTTCAACCTCACGTTCATGGTGGTATTCTCCTGTGTGGTAGGCTATCTGCTGGTGCCGGGAGTGGAGTTTAACCTGGTAAAAGTTCTTTTATTATTTGCAGGCGGCCTTTTAGTATCCGGTTCTGCCAACACCATTAACCAGGTGTGGGAAAAGAATACAGATAAGCTGATGGCGCGTACCGCTAACCGCCCTTTACCAGCCGGCCGGCTTTCTGAAACAGAAGCCTCCGTGGTGGCAGTGGTTACAGGTTTGGCCGGCATTGGCATTATGGCGTATAGCTTTAACTGGCTGAGTGCTATTATAAGCTTAATCTCCCTGGTATTATACGGGTTCGTATATACGCCCTGGAAAAAGTGGAATTCACTGGCAGTGCTGGTAGGCGCTATTCCCGGTGCTTTGCCCCCGTTAATTGGGTGGGCAGCCGGTGCTAACCAGCTGAGCGAAGGTGGCTGGTCTTTATTCGCCATCCAGTTCCTGTGGCAGTTCCCGCACTTCTGGGCAATTGCCTGGATAGCGCACCAGGACTATACCAAGGCAGGCTTTAAGCTGTTGCCAGCTGCGGGCGGGCCCAATAAAATGACGGCATTGCAATCTGCTACCTATGCGCTGTTACTGATACCGGCAGGCTTAGCGCCTTACCTGTTAAAGATCAGCGGTAGCATATCTGCCATCATTTGCATACTGGCCGGCATTTTTTACCTGTACCGTGCAGTTACACTGTACCGGAAATGCGATGTGCCTGCTGCCCGTAAGCTGATGTTTGGTTCCTATATTTACCTGGTAATAGTACAGCTGGCATTGCTGGCTGATAAAGTATAAATGAAAAGAGCGTGATGCAGGCAATGAGTGTACAAAGAAAAAAAATACATCCGCATAAATATTCCCTGTGGATTGCTATGGGCAGCATAACTATGATGTTCATAGGTTTTACCAGTGCCTATGTTGTTAAACGGGCACAGGCGAACTGGCAGGTCTTTGATTTACCCCACATCTTCTGGATGTCTACCGCGGTGATACTCATCAGCAGTGGAACCATCCAGTTAGCTGTAAAGCAGTTCAAGCAAAGGAATATGCAGCGCTACAAGCAGCTCATAACCCTTACAGCCGCTTTGGGTGTGGTATTTGCAGCATGTCAGTGCCTGGGTTTTTCCCAGTTAAGCCAACGGGGCTTACCGCTGAGCGGGCCGGTATCGGCCTCCTTTATTTACGTGATCGTAGGCATGCATATGCTGCACGTACTGGGAGGTGTGGTAGCCCTGCTGATCATGTTTGCCCGGGCTTACAGAACAAGGGTGCGCGTATACAGCGCCGTACCTATTGAGGTAGCATCGCTCTACTGGCATTTTGTAGATGTGTTGTGGATCTACCTCCTGGTATTTTTAAGCATAGCCAGGTAAAACAAGGGTTCATTCAAACAATTGAATAAAGACATAAAACGCCGAAATAAATAACAACGAATTAAATTAAAAATGGATACAGCAGTTACAGCGAAGAAAAAATGGTGGGGTGGAGGATATTCTCCCTTTAATGTGAGCTATGGAAAGTTGATGATGTGGTACTTCCTGATGTCAGATGCTTTTACTTTTGGCGCATTACTGATCTCATACGGTACTATCCGCTTCATGAGCACCTCCTGGCCTGATCCTAATGAGGTTTTCCGTTCATTCCCGCTGATGGGAGAGGCACACATGCCATTGGTATTTGTGAGCTTAATGACCTTTATCCTCATTATGAGTTCTGTGACCATGGTATTAGCTGTACATGCCGGTCACCACAGGAACCAGAAAGATGTGGCCAAATGGCTCACCTGGACCATCATTGGTGGTATTGCCTTCCTGTCTTGCCAGGCCTGGGAATGGACACACCTTTTCCATGAAGGCGCCTGGTGGGGCCGTAATCCTTTCCCTAATGTGAATGGTACGGTAGCTTCTACCAACTTTACTAACTTCTTCTTTACCATTACCGGTTTCCACGGCCTGCACGTAACTTCCGGTGTGGTGCTGAACATTGTGATCCTGGCCAACGTACTGAAAGGTACCTACGAGGATCGCGGTCATTATGAAATGATTGAGAAAGTAGGTTTGTACTGGCACTTTGTAGACCTGGTTTGGGTATTTGTGTTCACCTGTTTTTACCTGCTGTAATAGCGGCAAAGGGAATTGAAGTTGTTATTTTAAATGTAGAATCTTAAAAAAATTATTGATAATGGAACATACACATACGGTAGAAGGGCATGAACACCAGGAGCATGAAGGCTCCACCAAAACCATCTGGAAAACGTTCTGGATCTTATTGTGTGTGACTGTAGTGGAAGTGGCGCTGGCTTTCTTACACCTGGAAACCGGCTTTCCCAGCCGCCTGGTGCTGAATGCCATCTATGTAAGCTTAACCATGGTAAAAGCTTTTTTCATTGTAGCTGAATTTATGCACTTGCGTCATGAGATCAAGAACCTGATCCTGACCATCATGATACCTTTAATGCTGTTCGTATGGTTTATCATCGCCTTCCTGGCAGATGGTGATTCCTGGAAGAACATGCGCAAGGATCTTTCTCCCGGTACGCCCCGTCAGGAATTACCTGCTGTGCATACTGAAGAAGGACATCACTAAAAGACACAACGCGTTTTTAATTTATAAAACGACATGTTATTTCACGCAGGGCAGTTATAGGATTAATGTTGGCGGTTTTATTACCGCTTGTAGGGTACCTGATAGTAGATCATTACGGTAGAAACGTGGTACCTGTACCACGTTTTTACATTCCGGAAAGAGTGGATACCGTGGTGAAGAATGGTGAAACCCGTTACGATACTGTGTTTCATACTATCCGCAATTTTACCCTTACCAACCAGTTAGGGCAGCAGGTAGGGCTGAAGAACCTGCCCGGCAAAGTAGTGCTGGTAGATTTCTTTTTTACTTCCTGTACCAGTATTTGCCCCACCCTTACCAAAAACCTGAAGAAAATACAGGATGCGTATGTGAAGAACGATACGCTGCTGCAGCTCCTTTCTTTTTCTGTAGACCCGGAACGCGATTCATCCGAACGCCTGCGCTGGTATGCAAATAAGAACGGCATTAGCCCGGATAACTGGTGGCTGCTGACAGGTCCCAAAAAAGAGATCTACGACCTGGCCCGCCATGATTTTTTTGTATCGGTAACAGAAGGCAGCGGTGGCCCGGATGATTTTATTCATACGGAAAAGCTGGTGCTGATAGATAAGAACGGCCATATCCGCGGTTATTATAATGGGCTGGATAGTAACGCCATCCGTCAATGCGCCAATGATATTGCCGTACTGCATTTAGAGAAAGACCGGAACCGGCCGCCTTTCTGGAAGCGGTTGTTTGCAGGTACTGAATCATTGAAGTGATATTTCAGGTATACGGGTTACGGTTTTAGGTCTTAAAAGATCTAAGATCGCAGATGTAAAATCGTACATGAGAATGAGTAGTCTTAAGAACAGGAACCTTAACCTTCCTATAACCATCATATCCATCGTAATACCGGTGCTGGTGGCCATCCTTTTTTACCTGCCCCGCCCGCATATGGAAGCAGGGTTTAATGTGCAGCTGCTGCCCTTATTCCATGCCATTTTAAATTCCATTACCGCGGTGCTGCTGCTGGCCAGCCTGTATTTCATCAAGAATGGGCATATTAAGGCGCATAAAGCCACTAATTTAACCGCGGTGGTACTAAGTGCCATCTTCCTGATATCGTACGTTACATACCACTTTTTTACCGAAAGCACTAAGTTTGGTGATACCGATCATAATGGTGTGGTGGATGCTATGGAAAAGGCCGCTGTGGGCGGCAGCCGCTATTTTTACTACTTTATTCTGCTTACCCATATTGTGCTGGCGGCGGTAATTGTACCGCTGGTACTGTTCACCTTACTGCGGGGCCTGCAATCTGATTTTGTAAAACATAAGAAAATAGCCCGTGTAACCTGGCCTATTTGGTTTTATGTATCCGTAACCGGTGTAGTGGTGTATATAATGATCTCCCCGTATTATTAATGGGCGTAATTTTGTAACCGCACTTTAAAGGACACACATGAAGCAGTTTGGATTATTTTTAATGATATTATTGTGCAGCGTGCAGGCAATGGCGCAGTGTTCCCTTTGTACCAAAACCGCGCAGCAGCTGGGAGAAGGCCCTGCCAAAGGCTTAAACAGTGGTATTCTTTACCTGGCCTTAACACCCCTGCTCATTATCGGCATTTTAGGCTACCGCTGGTGGCGCAGCAACCGTACGAATGAATAGTACTGCACCGTTTTAATTAATAATGAATAATTAAGAATTAATAATCGTTATTCAGTACTGCGGGGTATACCGTGCTTTCGTTTAGCTGATTGTTTCTCTTGGAGCACATACAAATAATTTCTCTCACTACTGCCCCTATTAATTATTCCCATGATTTAACTGCAGCTGCATACATCCTCACCTATTTCACCACCACCTCACGATTATTAATCCTTCATCCTTAATTATTAATTATTCTAATTCCTCCGTAGAAGGGAATCGAAACTCCGGGCAATCCACCCGCAGATCGCCGGCTTTTAGTGGAGACTTTACCAGGTTGCAATAATGGCCGCCGTTCTTTTGGGAATAGAACCTGCAGTTCTGGCACATCGTCTGAGGGGTGATCACCTCAGCCTGGTTCAGCTGGTAAATGAGCTGCAACAAGCTTTCCAGCAGGGCCGACTGCTTATCTTCCGTTAACTGGCTTACAACATCCAGCATGGGAACAGCAAACCGTTCCACCTTCCTGGCCATGGCCTTACCTTCTCTGCTCAGGTGCAGGCTATGGCTGCGGGAATCGCCTTCCGTAACTTTGCGGGTAAGCAATTGTTTGCTCTCCAGCGATTTTATGGCATCACTGATAGTGGCCTTGGTCATGTTGAAATAATGCGCCAGGTGTGTTACCGTCCTTTTTTCTTCAGGATAGTAAAGTAAAAATATGAGGAGCTGTACCTGTATAGGGCTTAGTCCGTGCTGCTTGGCCTCATTCCATAGCAATACCCGAAAGGTGGCTGACAGTCGTTCTAAAGCGGCTACCACCTTACTGGATAAATTTCCGGCTTGTTGTTCGGGGCTGAAAATTGAAGTTTTCCCCATCCTGCTTCCTGCTTACTTTTTGTAACCGGCTAATATACAGAAATTTTGGATCGTGGAAAATACAATCAATGTATTACTAGCAGCCTTCAATTTCATGGATGTAATATCCCTGCCGGGCAATTGTTTTTTCCCATACGGGTATTACCTCTTCAAGGTGGCAGAAACGGCAGTCCCGGGTAGAGATGTGCGGGGAGGTGCGTTGTTTGGATTGCAGGTAAGCTTTACCAAAAGTAAGCACGTGGTCATACTGTGTATTGGCGGCAACAATAATGTCAAAGTGCATGTATCCGCCGTTCTTCTTCTTTACGTAGGTGTCAAAAACAGCAACTTCCATAGTCTATGGTTATGGTTCAAATGGTTTTCAGCAGGATTCCAATAAGTTGATACGGGTAAATAAGGAGAGGTGCGTTAGCAGGGCTGTTGTGCAACAGGGTCAGGATACGTCCACAGGATTACGCTCAGGCTTACAGCTTTAAACCATGCCTGGTGCATTTTTTCAATTTCCTCAGGCCGGTGGCCGTTTTTACTCAGGAAAGGCCGGATAGCATTGGTTACCGGGTAAATGAAGGTGACCAGGTAGCGCAAAAAAACAGCCGGGAGGTCGGGCATTTGCGGGGTAGGCACCGCCTGATCCTGGTAACGTTGTGCAATAGCCTGTTCAAGCTGGGACCAGGGATTATCAGCAGGCCGCTGGCATAATTGCCGTATCCAGCTGCCAAAACGGGGACGCAGGGTCCGCAGGTATTCGGCATCCGGCTTACCATCCCGGGTAAAATAATGGGCCAGGTAATCGTTGGCAACCATGTGATCGTACCAAATGTCCAGTATTGTTTCTGATTGATCGGAAAGTATTTCACCGGCCATTTGTAAATACCGTTCATCTTCACGTGTAAACAGTAACATGCGTTTTATTAAAACTAGCTCCCGTAAACTCAAAGTGGATGAGGTAATACCGGCCGACGTACTTTCATAACGCTTGCCATTTATCATAGATGTATTTTTAGGTGGGGTCGCAACCCATTTTCGTACCTTACAAATATAATAAGGGCTCCTAACTAACAAAATCTTTAACATTTCGTTCACCCGGTTAATTTCATTGTATTCAGCTTTTATCGTATGTAAAATCAATTTATATACAGTTTATAATAATGAATACTGCAGTACTTGTCCAATTTAGCTTAGTATTTCGCTTAACAATTCATTAACTTATTATGTCGCACACGTCACGACAAACGCCGGGCCTATAATGGGGCTATCCACACTAATATTTATATATAATACTACCAGTGGCCCCATTTTATTTGCGGTTGTGGTCATCAGTATATAGTTTTGAGGTCTCTTACATATGCACCCGCGCTTTTTCTGATGCAAATTATATTACGAGATCATTGACCATGAAGAACATTTTTTTTACGCTTAACCGGAGTGGTATTCCGGTGTCTCCTTCTATGGACCCCGCGCTGGCAGATGCCCATGTGGCACAACCTCCCGCCGGGATCAACACCAGAAGGGTTTTGTATTTATCCGCTTTAACCGTAATGAATGCAGCCATTATCAGCTTAATTGCCAAGGTGCTGTTACTGCTCATTAACTTTATCACCAACCTGTCGTTCTATGGCCGGATTTCTGTAGGGGAAGGCACGCCTCTCCACAACCAGCTGGGTTATTGGGTAATAGCAGTACCGGTGATCGGCTCTGTGATTGTAGGCTTAATGGCGCGTTACGGTTCTGCCGCCATCCGTGGGCATGGTATACCGGAAGCTATGGAGCAGGTGCTGGTGAATAAAAGCCGCATTAAACCTATTATCACTTTCCTGAAACCTCTTTCCGCAGCCATTTCCATTGGCACCGGTGGTCCCTTTGGTTCAGAAGGGCCTATTATTGCTACCGGGGGCGCCTGGGGTTCTTTTATTGGCCAGGTATTAAAGATCTCAGCCAATGAGCGCAAGATCTTGCTGGCCGCAGGTGCTGCAGCCGGTATGAGCTGCATATTCGGGAGCCCGTTGGCAGCCATGATCCTGGCAGTTGAGCTATTGTTGTTTGAATTTTCTCCCCGCAGTATTATCCCGGTTATACTGGGTTGTATTACCGGTTCGGCCTTTCACCATTTATACTGGGGCGGTGCGCCGGTATTTACTATGCCGGATGTTACACCAGCCACCAATACTGCGCTGCTGGCCTATTCCGCCATTGGAGTGGTTATTGGCTTACTGGCTGCATTGGTTACCAAAGCAGTGTATGCTATAGAAGATGGTTTTGAAAAGCTGCCCATTCACTGGATGTGGTGGCCCACCCTGGGCGGTGTGGTAGTAGGGGTGGTAGGTTATTTTGCACCGGCCACTTTAGGTGTAGGGTATGTGAATATTGATCTTTTGCTGACAGGTAAGGTTACCCTTCACATGTTGTTTGTGCTGGGCGTGCTGAAGTTTATATCCTGGTCTTTTTCTTTAGGCAGCGGTACCTCCGGTGGAACCCTGGCGCCTTTGCTCACCATTGGCGGCGCTTGTGGCGTATTCATTGCATTGATGCTGCAAATGGTATTTCCCAACGTAGCTATCAACATATCTGTAGCAGCCTTAATCGGTATGGCGGCTATGTTTGCCGGCTCTACCCGCGCCTTGCTTACCTCTATTATTTTTGCGCTGGAAACTACCCGCGACGGGGATACCCTGCTGCCATTGATCGGCGCCTGCGTAGCTTCTTATTTCGTTTCCTTCTTCCTGATGCGCAATACAATTATGACGGAGAAAATTGCCCGCCGCGGCATTCTGACACCGCATACCTACAAACCGGACCCATTGGAAGGTATTCCCGTAAAAGAAGCCATGGTGAATAACCTGGTAATGATAAGCCAGGAGAATACTATTGGCGAGCTACGGAACTGGTTATACGAAAATAAGCTGGGCGGTTATGAGCTGGCCTACCCCGTGGTAGATGCGCATCAGCAGCTGATAGGTATACTCAGAATGGAAGATGTGCTGCTGCCTGATACGCCGGAAGATGCCTCTGTTACCTATGTTACCAATACCAATATGGTAACGGTGAAGGAAGATAGTTCCCTGCGTTTTGCAGTAGACCTGATGGCCCGACACCAGCAGGATATTTTACCGGTGATCAGCGGGCCTGATAAATTACTGACAGGGTTGATCAGCTACCGTACTGTGTTTAACGCTTACCACATTGCGAAAGATGCCGATGAGACGAGCAGCCGTAATATCTCCATTAAACGGCAGGTAATGAAAGTGCTGATCAAAAATGGGGTATTAAGATAACAGGAATGTAAAATGCAAAATATTAAATGTTAAATGTAAAAGGGGAATGCGGCAACTGATAGGCTGCATTTCCCTTTTACATTTATCTCGTTCATAAAGTCTTTTAAATGGTCTCTATGAACCTCCTTCGTCGGTTTGAAATTTTACATCTAATGTTTTACATTTTCCATCACCAGCTTATACAGGTTAAACGTACCCGCTTCCAGCTCCTGTAATATTTGTTGCTGCAGCTCCTTTTTATTTACATCCTGCATACGCCGGTGTTGTATCAGCTGCCAGGCCTTTTCCGCCAGCAGCAAGGCATGCCGCTCTTTATGATCCATTTGTTGCTGGTGCCGGTCAATGGCTTGTATCAATTCATCAATACCTTCATTGCGGGTGGCAATGGTTTTAAGCACAGGTATTTGCCAGCCGGTATTATGATGCCTTTCTGCAGATAACAGGCGCAGGTTTTTTACAAACGCATCTGCATTATCACGGTCTGCCTTGTTCACCACAAATATGTCGGCAATCTCCATCAGCCCGGCTTTCATCGTTTGTATCTCATCACCGGCTTCCGGTACTACTACTACCACCGTGGTGGTGGCAATGCCCGCAATATCCACTTCACTCTGGCCTATGCCAACAGTTTCTATAAACAGGTAATCGAATCCCGCGGCTTTAATTACATCACTTACCTCAATGATCTTGGGGCTCAGGCCGCCTAATGCACCCCGGTTGGCCATAGAGCGTATGAACACCTGTTCATTGTTAAAGTGCTGGCTCATGCGGATGCGGTCGCCCAGCAGGGCGCCAAAGTTAAAAGGGGAAGATGGGTCCACTGCTATAATAGCAACCCGCTTTTGCTGATCTGCCAGCGTTTGGATCAGCGTATTCACCAGCGTGCTTTTGCCGGCGCCGGGCGGGCCGGTAATGCCTATTACCCGCGTGGGGCTGTCTGCAGGCAATTGTTCCAGCAGCTGTGTATAACCCGGCGCTTCATTTTCTACCAATGAAATGCGGCGGGCCAGTGTTTTCAGGTCAGGTATCTCTGCCGGATGGTGCAACATAGGTGCAAAATAAAGATTTCCTTTATACCTTCGCTCCGGCACATTAATCATCATTACATGAAAGTAACGGGATTTACCTTTGTACGTAACGCCATAAAATATGATTACCCGGTGGTGGCTTCCATACAGTCTATTTTGCCCTTATGTGATGAGGTAGTGGTAAGTGTAGGTAATTCTGATGATAATACGCTGGAGCTTATTCAATCCATCGGTTCCCCCAAGATCCGCATTATACAAACCATTTGGGACGATTCCCTGAAAGAAGGCGGGCGTGTGCTGGCCGTAGAAACCAACAAAGCTTTTGATGCCGTAGGCGCTGATGCCGACTGGGCCTTTTACATACAGGCCGATGAAGTAGTACATGAAAAAGGCTATGACAACATACGCGCTGCCATGCAGCAATACCGGGATGATAAACGGGTAGAAGGGTTGTTGTTCAACTACGTGCATTTTTACGGTAGCTATGATTATGTGGGCGATTCACGCACCTGGTACAAAAATGAGATCCGCGTGGTCCGTAATAATAAGCAGATCCGCTCTTATAACGATGCACAGGGCTTTCGCAGGGAGGGGCAGAAGCTGCTGGTAAAACCGGTGAAGGCAGAGATCTATCACTACGGTTGGGTAAAAGACCCCGCATTACAGGCGCAAAAACAAAATAACTCTCACCACTTATATTACGGCAATAATGAGCAGGCCTTGCAGGAACGTTTGTTAACCAGTGAATTTGATTACGGCATGGTGGATTCCCTGGCCCTGTTCAAAGGCGCTCACCCACAGGTAATGCAAAGCCGCATAGCTGCGCGCAACTGGCAGTTTGAGCGCGACATTAGCCGTAAGAGCTTTTCTTTTAAAGATTCCCTGTTGTATTGGATTGAGCAGAAAACCGGCAAACGCCTGTTTGATTACCGGAACTATAAAATACTGAAATAGCTTAGTACAGGCTGCGGTATACATGCAGGTATTCCCGGGTCATACGGTCCCAGTTAAACTGGTGCGCATGGGCTATGATGGCCTGCTGCGGGTGCTGGGTGGCATATTGGTGCATACCTTCTTCAAACACCTGCTGCATATGCCGGGGATCAAAATCACGGAAGTAATAAGCATGGTTACCCCCTACTTCCGGCAGGCTGGTTTTGTCTGACAAAAAGACAGGCTTACCAAACTGCATGGCCTCAATAGGCGGTATTCCAAAACCTTCTGTAATGGAAGGGAACACGTATGCATAACAGTTTTTCAGGTACCAGTATTTATCCTGGTTGCTGATGGGGCCTAAAAGTTTTACGCGGTTGCTTACGCCAAATAAAGCAGCTTCTTCCTGTATCTTTTTAATATAATCGCCATGCGGGGCGCCGGCAATCAGCAGCTCGTACTGGTTATGCTGCAGCAGCGCAGGCAGCACATGAAAATTCTTTTTGGGCATCAGCATACCTACGGAGAACAGGAAGGGCGCTGCCGGCCGGTAACAGGGCTGGTCAAAGGAGGGGTATTCCTTAATATCGGCCCCGTTGTATATAATACAGCATTTTTCTTTTGCTACGTGTAAATGTTCCTGCACCGTATTAAACGTGAACCGGGAAATAGTAACAATGCGGTCCGCTTCATCTACCTGTTCCTGCAAACGGCGCAGCAGCAGGGTTTTGGTACGGTCGTCCTTTCTTTCGTCCAGTAAAAAATTAAGATCGTGGATGGTGAGCACCAGCTTGCCCGTACGTTTGCGGGGATAAACATTGGTATCCTGGTGCAGCGCATGCCATACGGCGGTTTTGGGCGGGTGGAAAAAATAGCGATGGTACCACTTGTAGTATAATGCTTTATAACATGCGTTATTCGCAAAGCCTTTAAAGCCGGCCGGCAGGTAGTACAATAGCTCTTCATCCTGCTCCAAAAGCGCGGGCAGGCGTTGGCCTAACTGCCAGCAAACTGTAAACAGTCCATTATGCGGATATTTTAATTTTTCCAGGTCCAGCCCTATTAGAGGCATAATTGTATTGTGCTATTGAATAATGAAGATATAATTTTCAACGTTTAAGTTCCGCCAAGGCGTATTTTTTGTTTAAATCTTAACGAATAATAAGGAGGCGCATTTAACGCTATCATCCATGCAATACGTGCATAAAAACCGCCTTTGTAGCACTTTTTCAGTAGTTTAAAGAAATACCACCACTTCAATACATGATAAGCGGGGGCGGAAAAATGTTTGGAAAAAAAATACATAAGGGAGTAATAATACTCCTGTAAAAACACCGCTTTCACCGTGGTGCTTTTACTCACAAAATGCACAAAGCGGGCCTCCGGTACCAGGTAGCAATGCCAGCCCTTTTCCCGGAAAGTGTAGGCCAGGTCTTCTTCTTCACAATAAAAAAAGTAGTTGGTATCCATACCGCCAATGGCTGCAAACATTTCATAACGGATAAACATAGATGCTCCGCTAACAAATGGCACCTGTAACGGTTGCATATATACGCCGTTGCGCCGCGGAAAGTGCTGAGGCCGTAACAGGCGCAGCAGGCCTGCGCCCAGGAGCTTTAATGAAAGCGTGGGAAAATAGCCAAAGGTGCGTATGGGCTGCCGTTCTGCATCCAGCATTTGCCCGCTGCACATGGCGGCATCCGGCTGCGCCTGCATAAAATTATACAGGATGGATAAGCAGTCATTTTCAAAAACAGTATCGTTATTCAGGAAGTACAGGTACCGGGCACGGGCATGCTGAACGCCTAACATATTGCCACCGGAAAAGCCCAGGTTAAGAATGCTTTTTACCAGGGTGATATTGGGGATGCCGGCTACAAAACCAGCCAGCCGCCGGTATTGCGCCGCTTCAGAATCATTGTCAACAATAACCATTTGCCAGCGTAAACCCGGTGCAGTATGCTGCTGTACTGATTGTATACAGCCAATCGTATAATCCGTAGAATTATAATTGAGTAAAATAATAGCTACTTCAAAAACAGTAACCTGTTCAGTTGTAGTGTCCTGCGTCATAACGTTTACTTTAAACCCGGATCCTGGTTGAAGTGATCAATATAACTAAAAATCCTTAAAACAAATTATACGCTGCTTAGCGTATAACAGGGGTAGGCTATTATTTTTTAACTTAGCAGCTGCTTATGACGAATTTCATTCCCATATTTCCTTTAGGCATAGTGGTTTACCCACAGGAGCAGCTGAACCTGCATGTATTTGAACCGCGGTATAAGCAGCTGGTACAAGAGTGTGTAAAAGATCAGAAGCCTTTTGGCATACCTACCGTGCTGAATAAAAAGATCGTAGAATACGGTACGCTGGTACAGGTGCTGCGCATAGAAAAAGAATATGAGAACGGTGAAATGGATATTGTAACCCAGGGCCTGAGTGTGTTCCGCATACTGGAAATAATTAAAACCATTCCCGATAAATTATACGACGGCGCTATTGTAAACTACCCTGAAAATAATAATAAAACCCACGCACGCCTGCGCCAGCAGGTGCTGCACGCCATCCGGGAGCTGCACCATATTTTGCAGGTAAGCAAAACCTTCAGCAAGGCCGATGAGGAGCTGAGCGCCTATGACCTGGCGCACCATGCCGGCCTTTCCCTGGAGGAGGAATATGAGCTGCTGCACCTGTTCCTGGAAATGCAGCGCCTGGAATATTTAAAGCGCCACCTGCTGAAAGTAATACCCCTGATGGCAGAAATGGAAAAGCTGAAAGAACGGGTAAAGCTGAACGGGCATTTCAGGAATTTATCGGCAGAAGGGCTATAAAAATAGCTGAATAGTCACTTTTTAACGACGTTTTAACAGTCGTCCATTTTGTTTTTTTTGCTTCCCACCCTAAAAAGTAGATATTTGCAGACTATTTTCTGTGGGTATTGCTATGTTAACTATTAGTGCGCTCGCTAAAACCAGTAAACCAATAATCGATCAACTCAATGCATAGAACTAAAGCTGGCATTCTTTGCTTACTGGCTTTTCTGTTTCTGTTAGCTAATAAGGCTGCTGCACAGGATAATTCCCCTTATTCCCGTTACGGTTTAGGTGATCAGAATATAAATCAGAATATTATTAACCGCGGTATGGGTGGAGTAGCACAGGCCTACAGCGATCCCCAATCCGTTAACTTTGCCAACCCGGCCAGCTATTCCAGCCTGCTATTAACCACGTTGGATATAGCAGTGGAAGGCGGCGCCCGCACAATTTCCAATGCAGATCAGAAGTTCCGTTCCGGTATTGGCAACCTCTCTTACCTGCAGCTGGGTATTCCCATTCGCCGCAAATGGGGCCTGGTAATGGGTTTACGCCCCGTAACCAAAGTATCCTATAACATACTGCAGAATAGTGAAACCACTTTTTTTGATACGCTGAAGCTGCCGGTTGCCTACCAATATGAAGGTAACGGCGGTTTGTACCAGCTTTATGCCGGTACCGGTGTTGGCATTGGTAACTTTAGCATAGGCGCCAATGTAGGCTACCTGTTTGGTAATATTGAGAACAGCACCAAAGCCATTTACCCGGCCAACCAGTATATATTCCCATCCAAACATACCCAGCGTGTAAGTTATGGCCACCTGTTCTATAATGTGGGGCTGCAATACAAGTTTAACCTGGGTAACGATCTGGACCTGACCGTGGGCGCCTCAGGCAGCCTTAAACAAACGCTTTCCGGCCGGCGGGAGCAGATGCGGGAAACCCTCATCTTTGATCCCGGCTCCAATGAATATACCACCCAGGATACTGCCTTTTACGCAAAGGGCGAGCGGGGTAAGATCATATACCCGCAACAGCTGGCTGGTGGTATTATGCTGCATAAGGCAGATAACTGGAGCATAGGTGCGGATTTTAGTACGGAACAGTGGGACCAGTTCCGCAATTATGATGTAAAAGACTCTGTACGCAACTCCTGGAAAATGAGCCTGGGAGGGCAGTTTATTCCCAATGCCCGGGCCATAAACGGTTACTGGAATAAAGTTACCTACCGGGTGGGTGGTTATTATGGTACCGACTATCTTAAGCTGAATGGGCAGGATATGACAGTGTACGGTTTTTCCGTAGGAGCCGGTTTGCCGGTGCGCAGGCAGGCCTACTCCAACCAATTCTCTGTAATTAATGTTGCTTTTGAAATAGGCCACCGTGGCAGTAAAGAAACCGTGCTGAAAGAAACCTGGTACCGTATGGTATTGGGCTTTACTTTAAACGACCGCTGGTTTATTAAGCGGAAATATGATTAATTTGCGGCGTTGAAAAGCGGTTCCAATATGATCAATGTCCGGAAAATGGCGCTCATGGCCATATTCCTTCTCTCGTTAGTAGCCTGTGAAAATGACATGCAGTCCATTATGCGGCTGGATCAGGGGGCGGCCGCAGTGGAAGAAGGGATTAAAATTGAAACCCTTTACAGCCAGGGAGGCCGGGTACGGGCCAAGCTTACCGCTCCCACTATGAAAAGATACATGGAGCGTCCTGCTTATGTGGAGTTTAACAATGGTTTAAAAGTATTATCCTATAATGACAGCCTGCAGGTGGAAAGTACCGTAACGGCTAAATATGGCAAGTACTATGAAAATGACGATAACGTTTTTCTGAGGGATAGTGTAGTGGTGATCAATAAAGAAGGCAAACGCCTGGACTGTAATGAGCTGAACTGGGATTCCAAAAAAGGAAAGTTCCTCTCTAAAAAAGCCGTACGTATCAGCACCCCAACAGATACTATTTACGGCACCGGCCTGGAATCTAACCAGGATTTTTCCGACTATAATATTATTAACCCCCGCGGGCAGGTAACGGTACAGGATAGCACACTGAATTAGCGGCATTCCCCTAAACGAAAAAAGCCCTCCCGATACCGGAAAGGCCCCTTTCGCTTTAACCTATTTTTTAACCTAAAATTTGTTCCTTTAAGTCAAGAACTGTGCCAAGCTGGGCTGTATTTGGCCTGCCGGAATGGCCTCTTTTACCAAACTCACCGTTCCACTGGAGAGCTGCCTATATAACACGCTCATAAATCTTTTATTATAAAGCGCTTCCCATCACTGCATTTCACATATGCAATTAATTCTGCAATCATAAAAAAAATTGCATTCAGCAGTACACAAGCACACCGTAAAAACGGGCTGGATATTCATACGGGGACATCTTTTGGCAGTTGGGTAATATTTCATGAACAAATTGAGGCTAAGCTGGTAAAACCAGCTTATGATTAAGAAAGGCGGTCCCGTTAAATAATCCCGGTCAGCAAGGGTAAACCAGCTTCAGTATCTATGGTTAATAAAGGGAACCTGCCAGGTAAGCCGGCTGGTTACAGGGCTCAAAACAAGATCAATAACGCGGCCTGGAAATATTGTTGAATAATCAGATCCCCTGCTGGCAATAATATTCATTGGTGAGGCTGGCTACAACAAGTATGTTATGATAGCTGTCTTACGGCTGTGAACAATAGCCGGTTTACGGTTGCCGGATGTTTATACTACGTTTAACCCCAAGATTGCAACGTTCATCCAGGCCATTATAAATGCCCTTCTAAGTAAACTATATACTAATATGAGGAGCAAAATTTGCAGCTATTTCATTAACAGCGTTATCTACATTAAGAAAATATAAAATTAATTTTTTCAGTTAATATAAGATTTTTCGTAATGCAACAGCTTAATTCCCAATCTTTCATCTTCACGAACTAAATTGCATCGTTCACGGAAATGGAAGAAAAACCTATATATGCTAATATATCTTTGTTCTAGGTTTTTCATAGGATATGGTTAAAATTATTACAAGGGCGGTATTCTTACCACCCTTTTTCTTTTTTAGGAAGCGCTGTAAAAAGCGCTTTTTGCTTTTAACTCCCTTTACCGGTATTTCCCGGAAAAACCTTTGCGTTGTGTCCGGAATGAGACATGTATCCGGTTTTTATAATTTATTGATTATCAATATCCACATTCTTTTCATTCTTACAACTTATCAAGCCTGTACTGAAATGGGCCTGCGTTTATCTGCATAAACGACACGTTCCCCAAGAAAAATATAGCATTCACTAGGTTGGGGGTGGTGATAATTAAATAAATATGATCTTTGTTTCAGGTTTTTCAATAAAGATATGGTTAAAATTTTTCGGGGCTGTAGTCTTGCAGCCCCGTTTCTTTTTTTAGAACCTTACTGAACTAATCACGATTTTTCCATCTCATAATAATGCAAAGGTCCCGCCTGCCATTGGTACGCGGGACTTTCCTTTTTCCGCAGGTTTACATGCGGAATACCCGCAGGCATTTACCAGCTATTGGCTAAATACTACCATCTGTTAAAAGATTGCCAGCGATTAATAACTATAATACGGATGTATGTGCCGGAACATTAATTTTGAATTGGTTTTCATAGGATATGGTCAAAAAAAGTAAAAGGGGATGTAGTCTTACATCCCCTTTTTTATTTTAGATACGATCATAGATCCTATTGGTTTTTTTCCGGTTTCATTTGCGGAAAGAACAGCACATCCTGGATAGAAGGCTGGTTGGTCATCAGCATGGTCAAACGATCAATACCAATACCAATACCGGAGGTAGGCGGCATACCGTATTCCAGGGCCCGCAGGAAGTCCGCATCAATATACATGGCCTCATCATCCCCGCGCTCCATTAGCTGCACCTGCTCTTCAAAACGCTGGCGCTGGTCCAGCGGATCATTCAGCTCTGTATAGGCATTGGCAATTTCCTTACCATTTACCATCAGCTCAAAACGTTCTACCACACCCTCTTTACTACGGTGTTTTTTGGTAAGCGGGCTCATTTCCACCGGGTAATCAATAATAAAGGTAGGCTGTACGTAATGCTCCTCACATTTTTCACCAAAGATCTCATCTACCAGTTTGCCCTTACCAATATTGGGGGCCACGGGAATACCAAGCTGTTTGCATACCCCGCGCAGCTGGGTTTCATCCATACCGGTAATGTCTATACCTGTATGCTCTTTAATAGCATCGTACATGGTTACGCGGCGGAAAGGCGCTTTAAAGTTGATCACCTGGTTGCCTACCGGTACCTCTGTAGTGCCATGCAGGGCCAGGGCTATTTTTTCCAGCAGGGCCTCGGTGGTTTCCATCATCCAGTTGTAATCCTTGTAGGCGGCGTACATTTCCATTACGGTAAATTCCGGGTTATGGGTACGGTCCATACCTTCATTGCGGAAGTCCTTTGCAAACTCGTATACGCCCTCAAAACCACCTACGATCAGGCGTTTCAGGTACAGCTCATTGGCTATGCGCATATACAAAGGCATATCCAGCGCATTATGGTGTGTAACAAAGGGCCTTGCAGTGGCGCCACCGGGAATGGGTTGCAGAATGGGGGTTTCTACCTCCAGGTAACCCAGGGCATTATAAAACTCCCGGATGGTTTGCAGGATCTTGGTCCGCTTGGTGAACACATCCTTTATCTGCGGGTTAATGATCATGTCTGCATAACGCTGCCGGTATTTAAACTCCGGGTCAGTTACGGCGTCAAAGGTTTCGCCTTCCTTTTCCTTTACAACAGGCAGGGGGCGCAGGGCTTTGGATAATATGGTAAGCTCTTTTGCATGTACAGAGGTTTCGCCGGTTTTGGTAATAAAGGCATAGCCTTTAATGCCAATGATATCGCCAATATCCACCAGCTTTTTCCAAACCGTGTCATACAGGGTTTTATCCTCGCCGGGGCAAATATCGTCGCGGCGTATATAAGCCTGTATACGGCCCACGTTGTCCTGTATTACAGCAAAGCAGGCCTTACCCATGTCGCGGATGCTCATGATGCGGCCGGCCAGGCATACTTCCTGGAACTGCTCTTTGGTAGCTTCCGAATAATGGGCTTTAATATTAACGGAAGTGTCGTTTACGGGGTATTGCGGGGCCGGGTAGGCATCAATGCCTAATTTCTGCAGCTCCTGCAATTTTTCCCGGCGTATGATCTCTTGCTCAGATAGTTGTGTCATGTATTACTCAAAATGGAGTGCAAAAATAAGGGTAATAGTTCAGAGTGCATAGCTGAATGGTCCGTGGGGCCGCCGCCCTGCCGTTTGCAAAGCCGTTGGTTCCGCTGCTGCGGGCCGTGGCGGAACGGTTGTAAACCGTGGTCAGCATCATTTGGCACCAAATTTTCTCTATATAAATGTTCCTTCCTCACATCAAAAACCTTGCAGAATGAAAACGATCTTAGTTCCCACTGATTTCTCCGAAGCGGCCTATAACGCCGCCCGTTATGCGCTGGGACTGGCCCGGCAGCTGCAAACCGCACGCATTGTGCTGTACCATGCTTATGAGCTGATAGTACCCATCCCGGATGTACCTACTACTGTACCCATGGTAAATTCCGACGAGCTGCGGGCCGCCAGCCTGGAAGGCCTGGAAAAAATGATCCGGGAGCTTAGCCCCCTGCTGCCGGAAAATGTGCAGCTGGAGCCCCGGGCAGAGAATCACCTGCTGCCTGCCAATATAAACCAGATGTGCCAACAGGAGCAGGCCGACCTGGTAGTGATGGGCATTACCGGCGGCAGCCAGCTGGAGGAAATGCTGATAGGCTCCAATGCCGTGGATGTGCTGAAACATACCAGCTGCCCGGTAATTGTAGTACCATCAGACGCCCGGTTCACCGCCATCCGCAAAGTGGTATTTGCGGCCGATTTCCGCAAGATAGTAGCGCACACGCCCATAGCGCCGCTGAAAAAGCTGCTGGATACCTTTAAGCCGGAGCTGCATGTGCTGAATATTGACCACGACAATAAACACTTTAATCCCGATACGCCTTATGAAACCTTGCTGCTGGATGCCCTGCTGGAAGGATATAACCCGCAGTTCCATTTTGTAGACAGCACCAATGTGGTACAGGGTATCATGGACTTTGCGGAACAGGAACAGGCAGACCTGATCCTCATTATTCCCCGCAAACACGGCCTTTTTGAGAACATTTTTAAACGCAGCCGTACTACCCAGCTGGCTTTTCACAGTCACATACCCCTGCTGGCCATTCATGAATAAACTGTTAAAGAAAGTTAAGATTTACCCTGAGGACTTGCACTTTAATTAATTTGATTAATTTTAATATATGAACCACAACATTATGAAGAAAGGGATTGTTTTCCTGCTGCCTGCATTATTTGCTTTACAGGTAAGCCAGGCACAGCTACTGAAAAAGTTAAACAAAGCGCTGAACAATGGTACCTCCACCAGCCAGAGTAGTAGTGGTAACACCGCCACCAATGTAACGGAGTCGGAAGCCGGCGCTGGTATTAAGGAAGCATTGGCCAAGGGTGTAAGCTCCGGTATTGCCATGCTGAGTAAGAAAGACGGATTTTTTGGTAACGAAGCTTATAAGATGTTCCTGCCGGAAGATGCGGTAAAGATCGAAAAAACATTACGCAGCATAGGCCTGGGCAGCCAGGTAGATAAAGCCATTCTGCAGATTAACCGTGCAGCAGAAGGTGCGGTTAGCCATGCGGCCCCCATCTTTACAGATGCTATTAAACAAATGACCGTAACCGATGCCCTGAAGCTGGTAACCGGTGGTAATAACTCTGTAACAAATTATTTTAAAGGCAAAACAACGGATCAGTTAACGGCCGCTTTTGCCCCTTCTGTAAAAGGCGCATTGGATAGCACCAGCGCTACCAAGTATTATACGGATATTGTAAATACCTATAACAAGCTGCCTACTACCATGAACAAGGTAAACCCGGACCTGCAGCAGTATGTAACCGCCCGCGCAGTAACGGCCCTGTTTGACCGGATCAGCAAAGAAGAAGAGAACATCCGCCAGAATCCTGCAGCCCGTACTACGGACCTGTTGAAGAAGGTTTTTTCTAAATAATATTGTGAGCAGTATGGATCAGGAAACACTTCCTGATCCATACTGCTCATTTCCCTATTCGGTTAACAATACCTGCCACGCTTCCCGCACTTTCCCCTCATCCAGCAGCTGCTGCGCATACCGGTGTAACTCTTTCCCCATTTCCTCCGGCATAATACTGTAATACTGTATAATATTTTTTAACTGGGTATCCTCAAAAGCAGGGTCTATTACCGGCATTTCATGCACATTGGCCAGCAGGCCCAAATGATTACCGGTTAAAATACGGCTGTTGCGGATGGCAAACGGCAACGCATCTACGCCAATGCCTAGCTGCAGGTTGGGTTTGGCCACTTCAAACACCGCGGGGCCGGAGGCGCGGCAATAATAATCAGCGCCCATGCGGGCCACCAGGTCTATTTTGTGAGGGTCTATCTGCCCGTGGGCATTCAAAATATTTTCATTTATGTGAATGAGCACCGGCTCGCAGATCACCAGGTTACCGGCGCCACCCTTTTCACCGGTGGCAATTACTTCCCGTACCACGCATTCCAGCTGTACCGGGCTTTCCTGCACACGCAGGGGTTTTACCTTTTCAGAAGGCAGGCCGGTAAAGCCGGATTTTTCAAACTCATTTACCCCCTGCGGGTACTCACAGCTGGAAAGCGACATTTGCTGCACCATGGCGTAGTTCACCACGTTAATAACCACTTCTTTGGTAGCATAGATATTTTCCAGGGTATGTTTGATGGTATTATCGCGCACGCGGCGGCTGGGAGAAAAGATCAGCGTAGGCGGGTTGCTGCCAAATACATTGAAAAAACTAAAGGGCGACAGGTTAGGCAGCCCTGCTTCATTTACAGTACTGGCAAAACAAATAGGGCGGGGCGCCACAGCCCCTAACAGATAAGCATGCAGCTCCCCTGTTTTTATTTGCCCGGGAGTAATAGAAAACATATGATGAATTGGGAATGAAAGCTTAATGCTTAACGCTCAACGCCGAATGCTTTATGCCTGGTATCGCTACACTATACGCTGCATTTAGCATTCAGCGTTCTGCACTCAATTTGTATTTTTCTTCAGTTGCAGTATTGAAAACTCCGAATCCTCTTCCGCCATGGTGTTCTTTAGCAGACCCAGGCCTTCTACTTCCATTTCCACCACATCGCCGGGTTGCAGCCACTGCTCCTGGTAGTTAGGGTCCTGCAGCTTGCCGGTACCGTTAAGCTCCAGGAAACAGCCGGTGCCTACTGTACCGCTGCCAATAATATCACCCGGCAGCAGGTTCACACCATAGGCGCAGCGTTCAATGATCTCTGCAAAGGTCCAGTCCATATCACCCATGCTGCCCTCACTTACTTGTACGCCGTTTACCTTGCAGGTCATTTTAAGTGCGTAGTTATTGCCGGTATGGCCTTCTTTGGTGGGCGCCTTAAAAGGTTCCAGCTCATCGGCCGTTACCAGCATAGGACCTACAGCAGTGCTGAAATCCTTGCCCTTGGCGGGTCCCAGGTTCAGCTTCATTTCTTCCGCCTGCAAGGTGCGGGCGCTCATATCGTTCATGATCATGTAACCGCCAATGTAATCATCTGCTTCGGCAGCCGTAATGTTACGGCCTGGTTTGCAGATCACTATAGCTACTTCCAGCTCAAAATCCAGCTTATTAAAATGGTCCGGCATGCAGTGTACATCGCCCGGGCCCTGGATAGCATTGTGGTTGGTAAAGTAAAAAATGGGATATTGGTCAAATTCCGGGATCATCTCCACCTTGCGGTTGCGGCGTGCAGCGGCTACATGCTGGCGAAAGGCATAACCATCGCGGCAGGAGGTAGGGAAAGGCACCGGCGCCAATACCTGCACGCTTTCATAGGGTATGCCTATGGCGCTGCTTTTATTTTGCCCGCTTTTCAGCTGTGCATCTGCATGCAGGGCCAGGTCTATTACCTCTTCCCACATCAGCAGGAACATTTGCATGTTGTTAGGCAGGTCAGGGTGCAGGTCCTGGGTGTTGTACAATAATCCGTTAACCAATATTGCCAGTTGGTCGGTTTCATCCCTTAAGTAAGTAACAAGCTTCATCAAGATAAATTTTTTGTTTTGGCCTATGTCAGCCAAATATATTATTTTTTATTTTTGAACATATGACGCGTATTTCGCTCACCCTTATTGCCACGTTTTTATTTCTGTCAGCCGGGGCACAACCAAAATCAGATAGTTTGCTGGAAGCACTTATACGCCGGCATGCTTCGCCAATGCTGCAGCATATCCTGCAATACCCGGATTCTTTCCGTTACCAGCTGATATATACCCAGATAGACCGCGACCGGCATAACCGTCCGCATTTTAAGCATTATTATTTCAATGTAAGCGCAGATAATTATTTTAACCCGGCATCTACCGTAAAGTTACCCATTGCCCTGCTATCCCTGGAAAAATTGCATGCGTTGCATAAACGTGGGCTGAACATGTATACCACCATGCTTACGGACAGCAGCTACCCCGGGCAGGTAAAAGTATATGCAGATGTTACGGCGCAGAACGGGCTGCCCTCCATTGCCCATTACATAAAAAAGGTTTTCCTGGTAAGTGATAATAATGCCTATAACCGTTTGTACGAGTTTGTAGGCCAGCAAACCATTCATGAAAACCTGTGGGCCAAAGGTTACCCGGAGGTGCGCATTGTGCGCCGTTTTATGCCGTTGGATGAGGAAGGGAACCGCCACACCAACCCCATTCGTTTTGTAAAGGACAATAAGCTGGTGTATGCACAGCCGGCCGCGTATTGCGCCCTGCCCTTTGATTTCAGCAAAACCATCTTACTGGGCAATGCGCATATGGACCGCAAGGATAGCCTTATTCACGCACCGTTTAATTTTACCAAGCAAAATAACTTTCCGCTGGAAGATATACAGCATATGATGCAATCGGTACTATTCCCGGAATCTGTACCCAAAGCGCAGCGGTTTAAGCTCACCAAAAAGGATTATCATTTCCTGTATCATTATATGTCTGCTCTGCCCCGGGAGTCTGACTTCCCGAAATATGATACCCTGGAATACTTTGACAGCTTTACCAAATTCTTCATGTTTAAAGCCCACCAGGGAAAAATACCGCCTAACATCCGCGTGTTCAATAAAACTGGCTGGGCATTCGGCTTTTTAACAGATGCAGCTTATATTGTGGACTTTAAGAACCACGTAGAATTCATGCTCACCGGCACGGTGTATGTGAACCGGGATGGTATATTGAATGACGACCGGTATGAGTATGAAACAGAAGGATATCCTTTCTTTAAAGAGATCGGGAATATAATTTATCAATATGAGCTGGAACGGAAACGCGCTTACATCCCCGATCTGAAAAAATTTGCAAACGTCCGGTAACATTACCCGGGAACTATATTACTGATACTGATAGCGAATGCGGCACCGCGCCGCCGTGCATCCATTGTACATCATTGATCATAACATGCGTTTAGTTTACTTATTGTTTTTGCTGCTGCCTTTTACCGTAACAGGGAAGGATAGCACTACTGCCTGGATAAGGATTAACCAGCTGGGTTATACGCCGCAGGGCAGTAAAATAGCCGTGTGGTGCGCCAAAACGCCCGCGCAGGCTAATGCATTTACTTTGCATGATGCAGCTACCAACCAGCAGGTCTGGAAAGGCAGCAGCAGCGCCGATTTTGGCGCGTACGGCCCATTCACACATACGCGGCGGCTGAACTTCACTGCGTTTAAACAACCCGGTACTTATTACCTGGCCTGCGGGGAGGCCCGCTCTCCCATTTTCCGTATAGGCCCCGACGTGTATAATGGCACTGCCGATTTTTGTTTGCAATATATGCGGCAGCAGCGCAGCGGCTACAACCCTTACCTTAAAGATTCCTGCCACACGCACGATGGATTTACCGTGTACGGCCCCATGCCGGATGGTACGCACATCAATGCAGCCGGTGGCTGGCATGATGCCAGTGATTACCTGCAATACGTAACCACATCGGCCAACGCTACCTATCACCTGCTGGCTGCCTGGCGCGATTTTAAACCCGTGTTTGGCGATACCTGCGAGGCCAATGGCACCCGGGGCAGCAATGGCATAGCTGATGTGCTGGACGAGGCCCGCTGGGGCCTGGACTGGCTGTTAAAAATGCACCCGGCAGATGACCAGCTGTTTAACCAGATAGCCGACGACCGTGACCACCGCGGCATGCGCCTGCCCACGCAGGATACTGCCGGTTACGGGCAGGGGCTGGAACGCCCGGTATACTTTTGTACCGGCCAGCCGCAGGGGCTTAAACAATACAAGAACCGCAGCTCCGGCCTGGCCTCTACGGCCGGTAAATTTGCCAGCGCCTTTGCATTGGGGGCAATAGTATACCAGGGAACTGATAGTGTGTATACTGCCCTGTTACAGCACAAGGCTGCTACCGCCTATGCACTGGGCGCGGCCCACCCCGGCGTATGCCAGACAGCGCCCTGCGGCGCGCCTTATTTTTATGAGGAGGATAACTGGATGGATGATATGGAGCTGGGTGCTGTTATGCTGGGTAAGCTTTCCCACCGGCAGGCGCTCACAAAACAAGCGCTGGCATGGGCCAAACAACAGCCCCTTACTCCCTGGATGGGTGCCGATACGGCCCGGCATTACCAATGGTACCCGTTTCACAACTTTGGGCATTATGAGCTGGCTACAGAAACCCCTGCTTTGCAAAAAACTGCCATGGGCTATTACCGGCAGGGCATACAGGCGGTATGGGCTAAAGCGCAGCACAATGCTTTTTACCGGGGGATTCCTTTTATCTGGTGTTCCAACAACCTTACCGTTAGTTTTGCCATACAATGTAACCGATACCGGCAGCTTACAAAGGATACCCGTTACCAGCAGCTGGAGCAGGCCTGTATTGACTGGCTGTTTGGCTGCAACCCCTGGGGTACTGCCATGGTAGCAGGCCTGCCTGTAAGTGGAGATTACCCTGAAGACCCGCATAGTTCTTTCAGCCACCTGTATCACTACCCGGTAAGCGGTGGTTTGGTAGATGGGCCGGTATACGGCAGTATTTATAAAAACCTGATAGGCATACAGCTGCATAACGGTGATGAATATGCGCCATT
The DNA here is from genome assembly GCF_019091455.1 of Chitinophaga sp. GbtcB8. Taxonomy (GTDB): domain Bacteria; phylum Bacteroidota; class Bacteroidia; order Chitinophagales; family Chitinophagaceae; genus Chitinophaga. The sequence continues at coordinate 123,286 of NZ_JAGXJN010000012.1, read as the reverse complement.
TCAGTCGGACCTGGCTGTGTATCATGATGACTTTGGCGATTACTCCACCAACGAGCCTACTATGGATGGTACTGCCAGCCTGGTATATTTGCTGGCGGCACAGCAATTTGAGGCATCACAACAACAGCCCCGGTCTGCTACGTATAGCCATGGAGCCATTATTCGTGGAGATAGTACCCAACGGAAAATTGCCCTGATATTTAGCGCCGATGAGTTTGCGGATGGGGGACCCGTGATAACAAAAATTTTACAGGAACATAACATACCAGCATCGTTCTTTTTTACCGGCCGCTTTTACCGCAACCCCGCACATGCTGCGCTTATACAGCAGCTAAAACATAAGGGTTATTATTTAGGCCCGCACTCTGATCAGCACTTGTTATACTGCGACTGGAACAAAAGGGACAGTTTGCTTGTTAATCAAAAACAGTTTAATGCAGACCTGCTGCAATGTTATCAAGCCATGGCCAAACAGGGCATTCAGAAAAAAAATGCAGCCTGGTTTTTACCACCATATGAATGGTATAATGATACAATTGCGTCCTGGGCACAACTTTTGCAGGTGCAATTAGTAAATTATACACCGGGTACCTTAAGCCATGCAGATTATACCTGGCCCCAACTAGGTAAGCAATACCGGAGCTGCGCCACCATCCTGCAGTCTATTAAAGAATATGAACAGCAACACCCCGCAGGATTGAATGGTTTTCTGTTATTGATGCATGCAGGCACAGATCCCCGGCGTACAGAAAAATGTTGGGATGAGCTGGATCATTTGCTGACCTATTTGCAGCAAAAAAATTATAAAATGGTTACAGTACCCACCTTGTTACAACGATAGTATGTACATGATAAGGTGTTATATATGAACATTCTACGTAAGCTAACGGGCATTGTTTATTTACATTTTGACGTAATTTTGCACAAAACCCAGGGTCTATGAAGTTCGAAAAGATAAAGAATAAAGGACAGGCCAGATTGTTTGAGAGTAAGTACCTGGAGATGCTCACCAAAACGCATCCGCTGATTATCTGGGGCATGTATATTCCCATTATTGGTTACATGCTTTATTACAGCAACCAGGCATTAGGTTTTAGCATAGGCAGGATAGTGTTGGTTTTTTTAGGCGCTATGTTTTTATGGTCTTTTTTTGAATACGTCATGCACCGGTTTATATTCCACTTTGCCAGTGACAATCCCAAAGTACGGCGGGTGGTATATGTAATGCATGGTAATCATCATGAATACCCGCGTGATAAGCAACGTTTGTTCATGCCCCCGGTCCCCAGCTTAATATTAGCTTCTGTCATCTTTGCCATACAGTATTTTTTTCTGCGGGAGTATACGTTTATGTTCTTCCCGGGTTTTATACTGGGTTACCTGATCTACGGCAGCATGCACTATGCTATTCATGCCTGGAACCCGCCCTTTAAGTTCATGAAACCCGTATGGCGTAACCATCATCTGCATCATTACAAAAGCGATGATAAAGGTTTTGGGGTAAGCACCTCTATATGGGACAAGATCTTCAGCACCAGCTTTGATCTTAAAACAGAGAAAGAAGACAAGGTAAAAGTGAGAGAGCTGATATTTGATAAATAGGAATTACTACCATCGTTCCTCCTCATTCTCCGGAGGATTGGTCTTATATATTTCCCGGCTTTTAATTTTTTGCAGCTGCCGCTCTATTAACAGGGCGGCAATTTTGTGATAAGCCCCTGCGCCGGCATCATTATCCAGTATAATACGGATCTGGTTTTCCGGTACATCAATACGGTACAGTAAAAAAACAAATTGCTCAAAGTGATGGCTAATGAGCGTTTCCACCCGTTGAGCTAACAGTTCTTCCAGCTGCTCGTAACTAACGGTATCCGGTAAACGAAGTTCCATAGTATCGCCCAGCTCCCGGGCCGTGGCCTGCAGGTATGGTTCAGGAACAAGCGTCATAGCAGTATGTATGATGGTTTATAAAACAGGCTTACTTCATCTGTTTGATCTTATAAGATGCGTTGGTGATCACCTTTACCGGTACTTTCAGATCGTTCTTCAGGCGTTTTGCCTTGTTGGCTTTATAAATGTAGTTACCGTTCATTTCCGTATTCTGTACGCAAATGCTGGGCATACCGGTGCTTTGGTCTATCAGGTAATTACTTTGCATGGTACCTTCAATTTCAGCAGTGGCCTGTATCCCGTCTTCAATGGTAAATTGTTCCAGCTTATTGGTTTTTACCTTACCGGTAGCATTGATCTTGGCGGTTTGGCTATCCCAGGTTTGCAGGTTCCAGTACAGGTCCATACGGCCTATCAGCCCGGTGCGCAAAGGCACGCTTTCTTCCCACTGGGTGCCGGTTTTAATGCCATGTGCAGGGTATATCACCAGCAGCTGCTCCAGCCAGGAGCGGAAGGCGTTGGTGCCAAACTGGTCTTTCATCAGCTTTTTATAGGCATCCTGCTCATCTTTCTTCAAACTGGAAAAGGTAGTGGAAGCGCTGTCCAGCAGGTTATCCAGCCCGTTCACACTGTTAATGTTACCGGTGGTCTGAATCTCTACCGTAAAGGGATGGTCCAGTATCTTACTCAGCGCGCCCTGGAAAGGTTCCTTATCATTGGGCGTTTTGGCATCTACAAAAATATTCTGGTTCTTACTGTTGAAGTTAAATTTCAGCTCTTTGTAGCGGAAGGTTAATAAGGTACGGCCGGGGTTTAATTCCGTTACTTCTATGGCAATGGTATTGTTAAAATCACGGGTTACACGTTGTACCACATCATTTACCGTGGTATAGGTTTCACTGCGGCTTTCCTGTTTCAGCTCAAACTGCTGGCCTTTCTGAAATTTATAATTCAGCTCTGTGTAGCTTTCCTGTGCGGCGGCTGGTAACACATATACTGCTGCCATCATGATCAAACCTAAAATCATTTTCATCTGCAAATATTATTTAGAATAGCCACAAAAGCAATGCAGCTCTTTTATTTAACGTTGCGCCGCTTAAACATATTTTTCTATTACCCCCAGGCCAAATAATGCAAAATCATATTTTGCGGGATCTTCCGGGTCCATGGCCCGCAGCCGTGCGGTAAGCTCCAGCGCGGTTTTCCAGGTAGCTTTGGCTTCGCTGATCAGCCCCAGGCGGGTGGCCACCCGGGCCACATGCACATCTACCGGGCATACCAGCTGGCTGGGTTTTATGTGTTTCCATAAACCAAAATCCACGCCATTTTTATCCTGCCGTACCATCCACCGCAGGTACATGTTCAGCCGCTTGCAGGCTGAATTTTTTTCAGGGGTGGAGATGTGTTTGCCGGTACGCTCCGGGTGCTCCAGCGCAAAAAAGATGCGCCGGAAGCCTATCAGCGCTTTTTCCACCGTTTCATCCTCCGGGGTAATATGCCCGCTAAAGGCAAATTCCAGGGAGGTAACATTGGTGTAATAATGCTGCAGGAACTCTACAAAATACAGCAGGTCCAGGCCATTAAAGGTCCGGTGGCAAAATTGCATCAGCTGCAGCCGCTCCTGGGGTTTATGGTGCAATAGGTAATCGTACGGTGCATTATCCATTAATGCCAGTAGCTCCGTGCATTTGTTGATAATGGTGGTACGGTTGCCCCAGGCCAGTACCGCAGCAAACAGCCCGGCAATCTCAATATCCTGCAGCTTGCTGAACCGGTGGGGAATGCAGACCGGATCATTCGCAATAAAGTCAGGATGATCATAGTATGCCGCTTTGGCATCGAGGTAACTCTTCAATTCACGGACATTCATAGCATAGCATCGGTTATAGGAAAAATCAGGCGATGGCTTTATCCAGATCTGCCAGCAGATCATCAACATCTTCAATACCCACACTTAACCGTATCAGTGAATCCACCAGCCCATTCTGCATACGCTCTTCCCGGGGGATGGAGGCATGCGTCATGGTTGCGGGGTGCCCGATCAGCGATTCTACCCCGCCCAGCGATTCTGCCAGGGAAAACAGGTGGGTGCTGCTCAGCACCTTCAGCGCTGCGTCCATACTGTCGTTCTTTAAGGTGAACGACATCATGCCGCCAAAACCACGCATTTGCTGTTTGGCAATGTCATGGTTCGGGTGATCTTCAAAACCACACCAGAACACTTTTCCTACTTTGGGATGTTCCCGCAGGAAACGGGCCACGGTGGCGCCATTTTCGCAGTGGCGCTGCATGCGTACATGCAGGGTTTTAAGACCGCGCAGCACCAGGAAACAGTCTTGCGGGCCAGGTACAGCGCCGCAGCTGTTCTGTAAAAAATACAGCTGTTGCGCCAGCGCTTCGTCTTTCACTATTACGGCTCCATGCACCACATCGCTATGGCCGCCCAGGTATTTGGTAGCGGAATGCACTACTATATGCGCGCCCAGGTTCAACGGGTTCTGGAGGTAAGGAGATGCAAAGGTATTATCCACGCTCAGCAACAATTGATGCTCCTGCGCTATCTGTGCACAGGCAGCTATATCAATAATGTTCATCAGCGGGTTCGTAGGTGTTTCTATCCAGATCATTTTCGTTTGCGCGTTCAGGTAATTGCGGATGTTTTGTGCATCCTGCATACCAATGAAATGGAACTTTATGCCATAACGCGCAAACACTTTGGTAAAAATGCGGTAGGTGCCGCCGTAAAGGTCACTGGAAACGATCACTTCATCGCCGGGGTTCAGCAGCTTGATCACTGCATCCGTAGCGGCCAGCCCGCTGCCAAAGCTAATGCCATGCGTACCATTTTCAATAGCTGCCAGGGCATTCTGCAATGCATCGCGGGTGGGGTTTTGTGTGCGGGCATACTCATAGCCTTTATGATGGCCGGGCGCGCTTTGTACGTAGGTAGAGGTTTGGTAAATAGGGGTCATTATTGCCCCGGTAGAGGGGTCTGGTGCTACACCGGCATGTATGAGCTTTGTTCCCAGCTTCATGTCTTCAATTATTTTATAATAAGTTATTTATTTACATAAGTTATGCCCAAAGGTACTAAAATAGCGTAGATTATAAGGTTAACAAGGGTTTTTACGCGGTAACGGCTATACGTAGAAATACGTTTTATGCAATAGGATGTTTGTCGGAATTTGGGGGTTATGATACTGATACGGGAGAATTTGTTACACTCACGACCTTTTTTGCTACGTTCGCCAAAACCGGGAAATCCCGTGTAGCCATTCCGTGTACTTTTGATCTAGGTTTTTCATAGGATATGGTTAAAATTATTACAAGGGCGGTATTCTTACCGCCCTTTATTTTTTTACCTATTTCTTCTTTACACTGCTTTTTTCACTAAACTTCACGGGCAGGGTGATCATAATATCATCCCAGGCCATCAGCAGATTCGCTCCTGCATCTGCCTTCTCAAAGGCCATGGTAAAGGTTTCTACCGGTGTGGTAAGCTTAGTTACCGGTAAGCTGGTTCTCACAACATCTTTGGCAGCATCATATTTATACGCACCCCAGATATCCGTTTCGCGGTTCAGGATGATGGTCCATTTATCTTCCTGCGGAATGGCATACATGGTGTAACGCCCTTTGGGAATGCTTTTGCCGCCAATAACGACAGGAATAAAGAACTCTACTTCAGTAGCTTCATTAGCGCCCAGGCGCCATACCTTTCCGTATTCTTCCAGCTCTCCGAAGATCTTTCTGCCTTTTTTCTGCGGGCGGCTGTAAATAACGCGGGCTATCAGTGAGCCGGACTCGCCTTTTACCTTTACCAGGTACGGATATACAGGCGGATAGTAGGCCATGTCCATAGGGCTGGCATCGGGAGGGGGTAATTTCTTATCCTGGGCCGTGGCAGTTTGCAGGCCGGCTGCGGATAATAACATCATCACGGCAAAAAAGAACGCTTGCTTCATTGTTGGCTGTAAATTTTTGATGGTAAATTATGGTTCCAGGGGCCAAACTTAGTAAAAAAGGTGAAAATGGAGCGTTCCAACCACGCAGAAGGGCAGGCAAAAGGTAAAGCGGTAAAAGAAAGGGCTAAGCGGCCTGTTTAGGGTAAAAGCGCCAGTTTTTCCTTTACAAATACTTCCAGCTCCGGGAAAAAGCCCCGGTAACAGCTTTCCAGCACATTGTAATGATCTTCAAATACGGCAAAGGGTACGCTTGCAGGCACCTCCAGGTAACGCGCCCGGCGTGTAATACCGCTGAAGGTGCGGTAAATACCGTCTGTAAGCCGGTAATTGTATAACCAGTTTTGTGTGCGCATATAATGGAATACCTGTAAAAATACGGGGGGCAGGCTCCCGGCATTGTTTTCCAGCAGGGTATATACGGATTGGGCAAACTGTTCCAGCTGCGCATCTGTAAAGCGTTGTATATCCCTGGCCAGGAAATGATCGTATACAATATCCATAAACACAGCGCCATACAAGCCGCAGGAGGGTTTAAAAAGCTCCCGGCCTTCTTTGGTGAGCGCATGCTGGTCTGTGAAAGTATCTATAGCGCGGTGTATGCGGATGCCTTCCTGTACGGCCGGCGTATGTTGCAGGATCTGTTTGCCTTTTACAAAATCGGCAATCATGTTGCCGATTACAATTGACGGATTATTGAAGGATAGGTATGCATGCGCTAGAAAATTCATCGTTGTAATTTACGAAATGATGTGCGGATATGCAGGCATCTAACCCATACGAAAGTCTGTTTCCGTTCATCTGTTAGCAGGCCCATTCATCCTAACCCTTATCAGTGCCCCGCTGTAAGCCAATCACCGGCTGCAATGCATTGCATTTCTACTGTGTGGTTTTTGATATTACCGTACATCATCACTCTTCCACTTTAACAAAAGCTTAACTCCGGCAGGTGCAACATTCGTTCTTTGCCTGCAAACGCTTTGCAGCGGCCGCCTCATACGAAAAAAAAGTGTACTTATAACCTAAGTGTTGCAACAGGTGTTTTTGCAAACTATTCAAGCTATACCATTAGCAACTATTGGGTTGTTGCGCGTATAAAGCCACTGTACCTTTGATGCATAAACAAACAAACACAAAAAATTCAACCCTAAAAAACTAAAAACTTCCGCCATGAAGAAAATGTTTTTAACACTATGTGTAGCTGCCGCCTTAATGTGCGGGCACACAGCCTGGGCTGCCCATGTCACTGAGACTGAAGCTACCGCCCGCCTGAAAACAGCATTAAGCCAATCTTTTGCCACTGCTACCCATATACGGTGGTATACGGATGACCAAAAGGTTTTTACCGCCAAGTTCCTGGTAGGTGAAACCCAGGTTTCTGCATACTTTGATGCAGATGGCAATTTACTTTCTACCCGCCGTTATATTACAGAAGAACAGCTGCCGCTGGCAGTGGTAACCAAAGTAAAGAAACGTTACCCTTCACACGAGATCCGCTCTACCGTGGAGCTGGATGCCGGTAACACCACCACTTACTACATTACGCTGGAAGCTGAAACCACCTGGATGGTAGTGAAGTCTGACAGTAACGGTCAGCTAAGTGTGTACCAGCGTTTGAAAAAAGCGTAGTCGTCAGCCATTCTATAAGCTGTTGTGTTGTTTTGCAGGTCCATAGTCATACTATGGACCTTTTTTTATGCCCCTTCTCCTAACTATATCTTAACTTTGCCCCCTTGCAACAAAACAGTAACTTAACAAAATGAACAAAGGGCCCATTTCACAGTTTATCCAGCATCATTACCGGCACTTCAATGCTGCTGCATTGGTAGATGCTGCCAAAGGATATGAAACACATTTGCTGGAAGGTGGAAAAATGATGGTAACGCTGGCAGGCGCTATGAGCACCGCCGAACTAGGTATTTCCTTTGCGGAAATGATACGCCAGGGAAAAGTGGATATTATTTCCTGCACCGGCGCCAACCTGGAGGAAGATATCATGAACCTGGTGGCACATACCCATTATAAAAGGGTGCCTAACTACCGGGACCTGAGCCCGCAGGATGAATGGGCGCTGCTGGAAAAGGGCTTTAACCGCGTTACAGATACCTGCATACCGGAAGAAGAAGCTTTCCGCCGCATACAGGCACATATTTACAAAATATGGAAAGATGCGGAAACCAAAGGTGAACGTTACTTCCCGCATGAATACATGTACAAGCTGCTGCTGAGCGGTGTAATGAAAGAGCATTACGAGATTGATCCCAAACATAGCTGGATGCTGGCCGCCGCAGAAAAGAATATTCCCATTGTAGTACCGGGCTGGGAAGATAGTACCATGGGTAACATCTTTGCCTCTTACTGCATTAAGGGCGAGCTGAAAGCCGCTACCATGAAAAGCGGTATAGAGTACATGGTGTGGCTGTCTGACTGGTACCGTAATAACTCTGCCGGTAAAGGCGTGGGCTTTTTCCAGATCGGTGGCGGTATTGCGGGCGACTTCCCCATTTGCGTAGTGCCCATGATGTACCAGGATCTGGAATGGCATGATGTTCCTTTCTGGAGCTACTTCTGCCAGATCTCTGATTCCACTACCTCTTATGGTTCTTACTCCGGCGCCGTGCCGAATGAAAAGATCACCTGGGGTAAGCTGGACATCAATACGCCTAAATTTATTGTTGAATCAGATGCTACCATCGTAGCGCCGTTAATATTTGCCTACCTGCTGGGCTGGTAAGTTTAAGGTGCAGATGTGCTAATATGTAAATGTGCAAATGGAGTTAATCCATTTGCACATTTTTGCTTTTTGAAAAAGCGCTTGCCATCATTTGCACATTTACTCATCCGCATATCTTCGACGATCCCCTGATCTCCAGCGTTCCTTCCAGCACCAGCTCCTCTGTTTCCGTGAACTTTTCTTCAATATGGCGGATCAGCATTTTCAGCGCTTCCTTGCCTACCTCATAGCCCGGTTGTACAATAGTGCTCAGGGCCGGTTCTACTACTTCTGCCACCGGGTCGCCGTTAAAGCCTACTACGGCAATATCCTGCGGTACACGGTATCCCAGGCTTTGCAGGTATTTAATGGCAATTACGCCGGAAGGATCGTTAACGGTAAAAATGCCATCAGGCTGTAAGTGCATTACTTCCTTTACTGCTTCCAGCGCATTCAGCTGGAATTTTTCGCAATGCACAATATGTTGGGGGCTGTACTGCAGGCCATGTTGTTGCATGGCATCTTCATAACCCCGCAACCGCTCGTCCGATACAGATAATCCTTTGGGGCCGGCCAGGTGCGCAATGTTGCGGCATCCCTGCTGTATCATATGCTCTACTGCCTTGAATGCGGTTTTGTACTGCTCCACCTTTACGCGGGAAGCGTTTACATGCGGCAGATCGCGGTCAAAGAATATAAAGGGAATGCCTTTCTGGCGCAGCTTCAGGAAGGGCTCCGCATCCTGTGTTTCTTTGGATACTGATATCAGTAACCCATCTATACGGCAGCTGGCCAGCTGCTGTATAGCGTCAGCCTCCTGGTGCGCGCATTCGTTGCTCTGGCAAAACATCAGGTGATAGCCATGCTGATTGGCTACCTCGTTCATACCGCTAAGGGCATGTGAAAAGAAGTGCGTAGCAATAAGGGGCACAATCACCCCTATGGTACGGGTTTGTTTATTAATAAGGCTTTGAGCAATGTAGTTAGGCTCATAGTTCAACCCCTCCGCCAGCTCCAGCACTTTGCGCCTGGTATCTTCATTAATGTCGGGCAGGTTACGTAATGCCCTGGATACGGTAGACACAGAGAGGCGCAGCTTCCTCGCCAGGTCTTTGATGGTTACCTGCTTGTTCTTCATGCTCCTAGTTGGATAGTTATATTCAGTGATCGGTACCGGTTATACACGGGTTTTTCTATATGGATACATGGCCGGCGTTTTAAACAGCCTGTCAATTGTTTCCGTTCGTCCTAAAAAATCGGAGCTCCCCCAGTTATACTCCACAAATAAAACAAAAACCGGTTAAGTACGTGCATCGTATTTCACAAACGGTACAGCAACAGGGATGAACTGCAAAAACAGGGCTTTTTTAGCCTAAACACATATTTTTTTTATTAATGCAAACGTTACCGGTAACGTTATTTTCCGGTGCCCCATGTTTATCTGATCTGCAGCTTATATTTTGCAACCAATACTACACGTGCATTACCACTCCAAAAGCGTAATGCAATTTTAATGGATAAAGGCCAAAATTACGGCCGGGAAAATCATTTCCCGGCTTTTTTATATCCGGAATATATTTCACACATTAAACGTATATTGGACCCTTATAAATTACTGCGATTATGAAACGTATACTTCCACTGCTAACGGTAGCCACGGCCCTCAGTATGGGCGCCTGCCAGCAATCCGGTACTAACACAAATAATAATTCTGTTGATAGTATGAGTACAAATCATGACAGCATCACTAGCGTTGAAAGCCTGATTCCCGCCACAAATTTCGACACCACTATCGATGGGAACCAGGTGAAATTGTTTTATCTGAAAAGCAAAGGCGGCGTACAAATGGCCGTTACCAACTACGGTGCAAAAGTAGTAGCCCTGCTGGCGCCGGACAAAGAAGGTAAGCTGGAAGATGTGGAGCTGGGATACGATAAGATAAGCCAGTATGTAAGCACCAAAGACCGTTATTATGGCGGCATTGTAGGCCGTTACGGCAACCGTATTGCCAAAGGCAAGTTTAAGCTGGATGGTAAGGAATACAAGCTGGCGGTGAATAATAACGCCAACCACCTGCATGGCGGTTTAAAAGGGTTTAATGATGTGGTTTGGGAAGCCAAACAACCCAATGAGCATACGCTGGAATTCCACTACCTGTCTAAAGACGGAGAAGAAGGATACCCCGGCAACCTGGATGTTACGCTTACCTACGAGCTTACAGACAGCAATGAATTTAAGATCAGCTATAAAGCCACTACCGATAAACCAACGATCGTGAACTTAACGCACCACTCCTTCTGGAACCTGCATGGCGCCGGCAATGGAGATATTAATGATCATGTGTTAATGCTGAATGCCGATAAATTTACACCGGTAGATAGCAGCCTGATACCCTTTGGCAAGCTGGAACCTGTAAAAGGCACTCCCATGGACTTCACTACTCCTACGCCTATAGGTGAAAGAGTAGGGGCTGATTTTGAGCAGCTCAAATTTGGTAAAGGTTATGATCATAACTGGGTGCTGAATAAAAAAGGAAATGAGCTGTCATTAGCCGCTACTGTGCTGGAACCTAAGAGCGGCCGCTATATGGAGGTATGGACCACAGAGCCGGGCGTACAATTCTACGGCGGCAACTTTATGGGAGCCGATACCGGTAAAGGCGGTAAAGCTTATGTACACCGTGGCGCACTTGCCCTGGAAACACAGCACTACCCGGATTCTCCGAACCAGCCTGCTTTTCCTTCCGTGGTGTTAAAGCCCGGGCAAACTTACCAGCAAACCTGCGTGTATAAGTTTGGTGTGAAATAAACTTTTCCAGCTCTAAATATTACGAAACGAATTATGCGATTGCACTATGCTTCGTGTAATTCGTTTTGTAATTTGTACTCCTAACATTATTGATCCACGTTATAAATTATCACTCATGGTGCGGAACCTACTTACACTTTGCTGTGCAGTACTTGTAGCTAACATGCTGTATGCACAACAGCAGCAGCCTTTTAACGGGCTTAATATGAACATGGGTAACCTGTTCCAGCTCTCCAACGCAAAAACAAGAAGTATCAGCCCGGAAAATTTTACCGGTGAAAAAGGTAAGGCCGGTATGGCTACACTGGAGCAGGGCCAGGCCCGTGAGGCCGCGCGTGACCTGGGACAGGGTTGGAAAGTGAGCCCCTTCATTCACATAGAAGCCGGCAAAACCATTACCCTGGCGGAAATTGAAGGCCCCGGCGCTATTCAGCATATTTGGATGACGCCCACCGGTAACTGGCGTTTTTCTATTATCCGTTTTTATTGGGATGATGAAACCACACCATCAGTAGAGGTGCCCGTAGGTGATTTCTTTGGCATGGGCTGGGGGCAATATGCGCAGCTGACCTCTTTGCCCATTTGCGTGAATCCCGGCAGCGCCTTTAACTGTTACTGGGCCATGCCTTTCCGCAAAAAGTGTAAGATCACTATGGAGAATATTAATACAGAACGTATGACGCTGTATTACCAGGTGGACTATACGTTAACAGAAGTACCTTCCGATGCCGGTTATTTTCATGCACAGTTCCGCCGCAATAACCCTACTAAAGGCGGTAGCTATACGCTGGTAGATGGTATTAAGGGTAAAGGCCAGTACGTGGGCACTTACCTGGCCTGGGGCGTGAATAATAATGGCTGGTGGGGCGAAGGGGAGATCAAGTTCTTTATGGATGGCGATACTAAGTTCCCCACCATCTGCGGCACCGGTACAGAAGATTATTTTTGCGGATCTTATAACTTTGAGAACCGCAACACCCGTCAATACCAGGAGTTTTGTACGCCTTACACCGGCTTGCCGCAGGTAATACGGCCTAATGGTGTGTATGATTCACAGCAGCGTTTTGGCCTGTACCGCTGGCATATTATGGATCCGGTACGTTTTGATAAAGATCTGAAAGTTACCATCCAGGATCTGGGCTGGCGCAGCGGCGGCCGTTATTTGCAGCAGCAGTCAGATATCAGCTCTGTAGTGTACTGGTACCAGGCAGAGCCTCATACCGCTTTCCCGGCCCTCCCATCTAAAAACGACTTAGAGGTGAACTGATGATCGTAAATCAGTTTATAATCCTTTAAACAGGGCCTCCATGGCATCAGCGACATTGCGTTGCAGGCGGGCGGGTTTATCCGGCACCACGCCTTCCACCACCCCCCGCCATACCAGCTTATTCTGGGCACGGTCTACCAGGTGAACGGTAACCGTGCCCTCGTTATAATGCTGCCCTTTTTCCAACCGCTCACTTTCCCAGGTATAACGCCGCTGCCCCATATAACGCGGATCTTCTGACTCCGTTTTGTGGGTATGCACTTTTCCCCTGATCACAATACCAATATTCACCAGCAGGTCGGGATCATGCTCCCCCGGCTGCAGGCCGCGTTTTTGCAGCTGTTGCGTGATTTCTGTTTTCAGCGCATCAAGGCCGGTGTAGTACGTACGGCTGTTTACGGGGTTACCGCTGGCGTCTATCTCATAAAAGTTAAACGTACGGTAGTTGTTAAGCGCAAAGTTTTCTACATTTTCCTGGTCCAGCACCTGTATGGGGCTGCAGGCATAAGGAAGCAAAAAGAGGGTAAGTAAAAGGAGTAGATAGGGCTTCATTGACTAACATATTTACGTTAATTGAAGATACCTGTTTTCAAGCTTTACTTTAACATGAATATCTGTATTCCCTCCCACAATAAGTTAATCCCAGGTTAAGCTGGGATTAATAATTTATGAGCTTCCCAACAAACTAACTTTGACCTTCCCAACAAACCTGTGCGCGTATGGATTATAGACCTTTGTAAAAAATAAAACACTATGGCAAATGTTTGGTTTATAACAGGAAGCAGCAGGGGCTTAGGCCGCAGCTTAACCGCCGCCCTGCTGGAAAAAGGAGAATTCGTAGCTGCAACGGCCCGCAAACCCGAACAGCTGGATGACCTGGTAGCACAATACCCGGATCAGATCTATCCCATAAAGCTGGATGTATCAGATGAAGCAGCGGTGAACAGCGCGGTAAAAGACGCAGTGGCACGCTTTGGAAAAATAGATGTAGTGGTGAACAATGCCGGTTTTGGTATTACCGGCGCAGCAGAAGCTTACACACATGAGCAGATCAGCAGCCAGATCAACACAAACCTGTACGGGCCTATTTATGTAACCCGTGCGGTACTGCCCTATATGCGTAAACAACGTTCCGGACACATTTTGCAGATCAGCTCTTTAGGCGGCCGTATGGGCACACCAGGTCTTTCTATTTACCAGGCTACCAAGTTTGCGCTGGCCGGTTTTTCAGAAGCAGTATCCAAAGAAATAGCGCCGCTGGGCATTAAGCTCACCATTATTGAGCCCGGAGGTTTCCGTACCAATTGGGCCGGCGATTCTATGGGCTTTGCAAAGGATATACCTGATTACGAGCAAACAGTAGGCGTGCGCGTTAAACGGTTTAAAGATCCTACCCAGCAAATGACAGGCGATCCGGATAAGGCAGCGCAGGTGATGATAGCGGTGGTGGCCCACCCGGAACCGCCACTGCACCTGATCCTGGGCAGTGATGCTGCAGGCATCTTAAAACAGGTAGAAGCAGGCCGGCAGGCGGAGTTTGAGAAATGGCTGCCCGTGAGTTTGTCCACTGATCATGAGGATGCAGAGAATTTCCTGGAATCAGATCTCGGCAGGCTCATTGTTGGTAACAAATAAGCATAAGAACGTTGAGTAAACATATTCAACTAGCAACGTAATGCGTCCGGCATGGGAAACAGACCCTCATGCCGGACGCTTCCTATCCTGGTATCTGAGTAGCTTATTAGACAAAGTGTATTTGCAAATGATTAAACATATAAGCGTTACCGTTAGTGCGGATTAACTACCGTAATCGTGTGCGGGGCATCTCCCGCCTGTGCACAGCTTCCTGCTCCGCCATCATCAGCTCGCCATTACCCTACACAAACAATCCCGCCGCAATCCCATCTGCAAACAGCTTGCCCTCCGGCGTAAGCACCAGCGTATCCTGCTGCAGCACCATTTTGCCGGCCAGTATAAATTCCCGGCTGGCGGTTTCCAGCTGCCGGCGTTTACCGGCCCCAAACCGCTCTTCTACCAGGTACAGGTGGCAGCCTTCTGAAGTGCGCAGGGAGGTCATAATATATTCATTCAGCATCATCTCCGGCGTCAGGTTTTCTAGTTCAAAAGGCACTTTTCCTTCCTTAATAGCGTTTATATAGCTGCTGTTATTAGCCACATTCCACTGGCGGGAGTGCCCGTTAAAAGAATGGGCGGATGGACCCAGCCCCAGGTAGGCCTGGCCCTGCCAGTAGCTGCTGTTATGGCAGGAGCGGCAGCCGGGCAGTGCAAAGTTGCTGATCTCGTAGTGCTCATACCCGGCAGCAGCCAGCCACTGTACCAGCATTTCAAAATGCCGGGCAGCTTTGTCAGGGTCCACAGCAGCTACTTTATGCTGTTTAATGAAGTGGTCCAGCGCGGTGCCTGGTTCCACCGTAAGCGCATAACACGAAAGGTGTGGTATTTGTAATGCAATGGCCTGCTGTACGTTCTGCGCCCAGCCCTCATCACTCAGGGTAGGGCCGCCGTAAATAAGGTCAATGCTCAGGTTATGAAAGCCCGCCGCCTGTGCGTCCTGTATGCATTGTAAGGCCTGGGTGCTGTTATGGGCACGGTTCATCCAGCGCAGGTCTTCCTCGTGAAAAGATTGTACGCCTATGCTTAGCCGGTTTACGCCAATAGCCTTCAGGGCCTGTAGCTTTTCCGGCTGCAGGTCGTCCGGGTTGGCCTCAAGGGTAATTTCAGCCTGGCCGGAGATGGGAAACAGCTGGCGCAGTTTTTCCATGATCCGCTGCAGGTCTGCATCATCCAGCAGGCTGGGGGTGCCGCCGCCAAAATAAACGGTATCTACCTGCTGCCCTTGCAGGTAAGGCTGCTGTAGCATCATTTCCTGTAAAAGACTATCCACCAGCGCATCTTTTTGCCCCAGGGAGGTAGAAAAATGAAAGTTGCAGTAGTAACAGGCACGCCTGCAAAAGGGAATATGTAAATAGATACCGGCCATAATTTTTTCAGGTCAACAGTCCGTGAACCGTCGTCAAAAAGATCATATGAACATCAGGCAACCCTTGTTCTGTGAGCAGTAGACTGTGGACAATTATATTATATTTGCAAATATAAAAATATGCTGGTGCGAAACGGGTTATTCTTACTTTGGTTATTCATATTCAGTAGTTTAGGGTTATATGCGCAGGACAGTACAAATAACAGCGCACCAAAAGTTAGTAGTGTACAACAGGACACCGCAAAACGCCGCCCTGCAACCCCTAAGAAAAAGCCGGTAGCTGATACCGGCAGGGTAGCCGTAAAACCACGGGTGGATAATCGCGCGCTGACCACCACTGCCGCTGCTCCCAAACCTGCAGACACGGCTAAAACCGCTGCAACTGACACCCTGTTGCAGCAACCCAAAGTACCTTTGCACCAGGAAACAGCCTACGATATTTTTATGCGTAACCTGGCAGCCAAAAATAGGTACCTGCACCCGGGAAAGCCGCGTTATTTTGACCTGAACGTAGTGCGGCCCTTTAAGGACCTGGACTGGCTGGTGTACCTTATAGGCGGGGTAGTAATGTTGCTGGGAGTAATACGCCTGGCCTATCTCAAATATTTTTCAGACCTGTTCCGCGCATTCCTGAACCCTACCCTTAGCCAGCGCCAGTTAAAAGACCAGTTATCCCAGTCACCCTTTCCCAACTTTTTACTGAATGTTTTTTTTGCCGTAAGCCTGGGCGTGTACCTGTACCTGCTTATGTACCGGCAGCAATATATTTTTAATGCAGATGCCTGGCTGCTGATACCCGGCCTTATACTGCTGGTAGCCCTGATCTATGGTATTAAACATGTGGTATTACGTTTTTGCGGATGGCTGTTTGGCAATAACGACCTGGCAGATGCCTACATTTTTATCCTGAACCTGATCAACAAAGTGCTGGGTATACTGCTGGTGCCTTTTCTGGTGATTTTGGCCTTTTGCCAGCCGGAAATAGCCCGCGCTTTCCTATATATATCATTATTTTTTATCGTTTTATTGATTGGGTACAGATACGTTAGGTCTTATTCCGTGATAAAGCAGTATCTATCTTTCAGTAGATTGCATTTTTTTCTTTACCTTTGCGCATTCGAAGTAGCGCCTGTGTTGCTTTTAACAAAGGTGCTGCTGATTTGGTTAACGGGTAATTAACTAAAATTACTTTACTGCAATTGTTAACACAAGAGCAAATTTAAGTATGATAAAAGGCGGGCAAAAAACAGATTTGCAAGTAAAACATCACGTACAGTCGATCCTCATTTCCCAGCCAAAGCCTGAAACTGAGAAGTCCCCTTATTTTGACCTGGCTAAGAAATTCAATGTAAAATTGGATTTTTATCCGTTTATAAGGGTTGAAGGCTTATCTGCAAAGGACTTTAGGAAACAGAAGATCGATATCCTGAACTTTACAGCCGTGATCTTTACCAGCCGTAACTCGGTGGATCACTTTTTCAGGATCTGTGAAGAGATGAAGATCAAGGTGTCGCAGGATTGCAAATACTTTTGCATCACAGAAGCCGTAGCGCTCTATCTGCAGAAATTTATCCTGTACCGGAAAAGAAAGGTGTTCTATGGGGCGGATGGCTCTACTAAAAGCCTGCTGGAAGTAATGAACAAACACCGGGACAATGAAAAGTTTCTGTTCCCCAGCTCCGATAGTCAGAAGAAAGACATTGAAGAATGGCTGAAAACCAATAAGTGCGAGTATGCCACCGCTACCTTGTACAAAACGGTGTCAAACGATGTGAAGGAGATCCTGTCCGGTAAAGAGTATGACATGATCGTTTTCTTCAGCCCCTCCGGTGTAAGATCCTTGTTTGAAAACTTACCGGAGTTTCAGCAGAACGGTACCCGCATAGGTGCATTTGGCCCTACTACCTCCGCAGCAGTGGAAGAAGCAGGCTTACGGCTGGATGTAAAGGCTCCGGCGCCCCAGGCACCCTCTATGGTGGCAGCGCTGGAACAATACCTTTCTGAGCTGAACAAAAAATAATCTCCAAAGAGTAAAAAAATAACTTACTTGCAAGGACGGCGAAAGCCGTCCTTTTTTTTGCCTGGAAATTAACCGTTTGTGTGATAGGAGATGTAAGATTATTCGCTATTTTAGCTATATTAGAAGAAGCCAACAGCATCATTTAACAAACCATAACCTGTGTGAACATGAATGAACCATGCTTTCATGCGCACCGCCGAAATTAAGTTGTGAATAAATTAGCCGGGGAGACAAGTCCTTATCTGTTACAACACGCACATAATCCCGTGGATTGGTATCCCTGGGGGGAGGAGGCTTTGCAACGCGCGTTGCAGGAAAATAAGCCTATCCTGGTAAGCATTGGTTATGCTGCCTGTCACTGGCGCCATGTAATGGAGCGGGAAAGCTTTGAGGATGCCAGCACCGCCGGCATCATGAATAAACACTTCATTAACATTAAGATAGACCGGGAAGAACGCCCGGACCTGGATCATATTTATATGGATGCCGTGCAGGCTATGACCGGCGCAGGTGGCTGGCCCCTGAACGTTTTTTTAACGCCTGATAAAAGGCCTTTTTACGGCGGCACTTATTTTCCCCCTGTAAAAGCCTTTAACCGGCCCTCCTGGAAAGATGTGCTGCTGTCACTGGCCCAGGCATTTAAAGAGCGCCGGGAAGACATTGAGCAGCAGGCCAATACGCTTACAACACACCTGGCACAGGCCAACCAGTTTGGCACCCAAACAGAACTACTACCGGGTATTGCCAAAGAAGAGCTGTTTACCCGGGAGCAATGCGATATTATTTTCAACAACATACTTACCCAGGCGGATAAAACCTGGGGTGGTTTTGGCCGGGCGCCCAAGTTCCCCGGCACCTTTACCATTCAATACCTGCTGCGCTACCACTTTAGCTTTCAGGCACCGGCAGCGCTGGAGCAGGCCCTTCTTTCGCTGGACAAAATGTTGCAGGGCGGCATTTACGACCAGCCGGGCGGCGGTTTTGCGCGTTACAGTACCGATGAAAAGTGGCTGGCCCCGCATTTTGAGAAAATGCTGTATGACAATGCCTTACTGATAGATACCCTTTGTGAAGCCTACCAGCTTACCCGCAATAAAACATATGCAAACACCATTACCCATACCCTGGAATTTATAGAAAGGGAGATGACAGATGCGCAGGGCGGCTTCTATGCGGCCCTGGATGCAGATTCAGAAGGGGTGGAAGGCAAGTTTTATGTATGGAGTAAGGCGGAGATAGAAAGCATCCTGGGGGAAAAAGCCCCCCTGTTCTGCGAATTTTATGACGTAACGGAAGAAGGTAACTGGGAAGAGCAGAATATTTTATGGATCCGCCAGCCCCTGGCCGCTTTTGCAGCAGAAAAGGGTATGGAGGAGGCGGCCTTGCAGGCCTCACTGGCAGAAAGCCGCCGGCAATTAATGGCGGTACGTGACCGCAGGATCCGTCCCGGGCTGGACGATAAGGTGCTGCTGGGATGGAATGCGCTCATGATCAACGCTTATTGTAAAGCCTATGCCACCTTAGGCAATGCTCATTACCTGGAAGTGGCTACCCGGGCGGTGGATTTTTTGTGGAAAAATATGCGCCAACCGGATCATGATACGGCATTTTACCATACCTATAAAGCCGGTACGGCCAAATATCCTGCTTTCCTGGACGATTATGCCTGCCTTATAAGGGCGCTCATCGCCTTACAGGAGGTAAGCGGTAACCTGGAATGGCTGAACCGCGCGCGGCAGCTAACGGAATTTGTGATCGCACATTTTTCAGATGAAACCGGCACTTATTTTTACTATACCATTCAGGATCAGCAGGATGTGATTGTGCGTAAGAAGGAGATCTACGACGGGGCAGTGCCCAGCGGCAATGCCCTGATGGCTGCCAACCTGCGCTACCTGGCCCTGGTATTTGACCACCGGGACTGGACCAACCGGGCAGTGGATATGCTGGGCCGCCTGGCGCAAACCGTGGTACGCTACCCCACTTCTTTTGGAATTTGGGCATCGGAGTTATTACAGTGGGTAAAAGGCACCAAAGAGCTGGCAATTGTAGGCCCGGAATTCAGGGCCAGAATGCAGGAGGTACATGAGCATTATATTCCGTTCAAAGTGTTGCTGGGCGCGGAAAGTAACCAGCCGGGCATGCCCCTGTTACAGGAGCGGGAACAGCCGGGTAAAACGCTGGTGTATTTGTGTGAAGATTATCATTGCATTAAACCCGTGTTTTATATAAAAGAAATCATTAATTTAATAAAATAATTAATTAACTTGCAGTACAATTAAAACATAAGGGGTGAACAATTGAAGAAATGGTGGCGAGTTCATATAATAAAATGTTAAAAATTGCGTTTAATGTAAGTGCCGTAGGCTTGTATGTAGAATTGAAAAAGTTGTGCGAAAAGTAACTACGGATTAAAAATAATTATTACATTTGCTATCTTGCACCAATTTCGGATGTGGAAAACTATATGTCAATAAGTTTTTTTAGAGATATATAGGCGACCGTCTGACCCTGGAAAAAATTGAATTAATTACCGGATGAAACGAGCATATTTTGTTGAATTTACAAGAGGAGAACGCCGCGAGTTCCATCTTACCTTTGAAAAAGACCTAAATGTTTCAGATGAAAGCTACCCTTATGAAGCTTAATTATTCAAGTGGTCTGTTCGCTGTATTGCTGGTAAGCCTGCTGGCGGCCAGCTGTGGTGGTAGTAAAACCCCCAAGAATGCACAAGGGCAACTCATTGGAGTTAGCCCCAGACCGAGGTATTTTCCTCCTGTACCTTATGGAATGGTGTATGTACCTTCCGGAACCTTTCACATGGGACCCAGTGACGAGGATGTGAACTACGCGTTCACAGCCCGTAACAAGTCTATATCCGTTTCAGGGTTCTATATGGATGCTACGGAAATCACGAATAACGAATATCGCCAGTTTGTGAACTGGGTGCGTGACTCTATAGCCCATATACTCATGGGACATGTGAAAAAAGATGGCGACCAGGATATTATCGACTGGAAACAGAAGATCAACTGGAAGGATAAGGCAACCTATGAAAAGATAGATGCCATGATCTACTCTCCGGAAGACCGCCTGTATAACAAAAAGGAGATTGACGTGTACAAGCTCCTTTATCACCAGGAATCCTTTAACTGGGATGCCGCCAAGCTGCGCGAGAACAAGGGTAAGCCCCGTTCTACGTTCATTGTAAAGAAAGATGTTCAGATCTATCCCGACACATTGTGCTGGATCAGGGACTTCTCTTACGCTTACAATGAGCCCATGACGCGTATGTACTTCTGGCATCCTGCCTTTGACAACTACCCGGTAGTAGGCGTAACCTGGCACCAGGCCAGCGCATTCTGCGAATGGCGTAGTAAGTTCTGGGATGACTACCGTAGCTCTAAGAACCTGTTCACGGAAGATAAGTTCCAGCTGCCTTCAGAAGCCCAATGGGAATATGCAGCGCGCGGCGGCAGGGAACAAACACCGTACCCCTGGGGTGGTTATTATATCCGCAATAAAAAAGGCTGTTTGCTGGCTAACTTTAAGCCGGGCCGCGGTAACTATCCGGAAGACGGTGGTTTCTACACAGTGCGTGCAGATGCTTACTGGCCTAATGACTACGGTCTGTACAACATGGCAGGTAACGTAGCAGAATGGACACAGGACATTTTTTACGAGAACTCATATTCTTTCACCTCTGATATGAACCCTTACCTCAGAATGGACGTGCCGGATGATGCCGCACCCAAAATGAAGCGTAAGTCAGTAAGAGGTGGTTCCTGGAAAGATATCGGTTATTTCCTGCAAACAGGTACCCGCTCTTTCGAATACCAGGACAGTGCTAAGTCTTATATTGGTTTCAGGTGTACCATAGCATTCCTGAGCCGTTCTAAGAATGACTTCAATAAGAAGAAGTAAAATTATTAGCCATGTATAGATTGAGAGACCTGACGATGATGTACACAGAAAGCAAATCTTTGAGCAATAACTATTCCTTAACAACTTTAACCTTTAACCAGATTAAATTTTAACCTATGGCTATGAATCCTAACAAGGCGAAATGGTTGAACTTTTTTGTATGTATTGCAGCCTCCGTGGTGATCATTGGAGCATTATTTAAGCTGCAACACTGGAAGGGCGCCGATATAGCCCTGATCATGGGATTGAGTGTAGAAGCACTGATCTTCTTTGTGTATGCTTTTGTACCGGACAGCTCTGCGTCTCACGCACCTGCTGAAGGAATGGCTTATGCTGGTCATCCCGCAGTATCCGGATTAGACAAGATGTTACAGGAGGCCGACATTACGCCTGCTAACCTGCAACGCCTGAGTGAGAATTTCCAGAAACTGGGAACCACTGTGGACAAGATGAGAGATATCAGCGACGTGGTAGCAGCCACCGGTGATTACACTCAGAAAACAAGAGAAGCTGCCAGCGCAATTGGTAGTGTAGCTGTTGCTTACACCACCGCTGCATCTGCAGTATCTTCCTTCAACAGCGCATCTGAATCCACCAGGCATTTCCATGAGCAAATGCAGGGCATGACCAAAAACCTGGCTTCCCTGAATGCTATCTACGAACTGGAACTGCAGGATACCAATAACCACCTGAAGGCCATGAACAATTTCTACAGAAATCTGTTAACGACTTCTCAGGCTATGAGCGCCAGCGTTGATGATGCTAAGAAAACACAGGAACAGATCACTCTGTTAGCTAAAAATCTGAGCAACCTCAATACCATCTATGGTAACATGTTGAGCGCAATGCATGGAAGATAAGGTAGACCATAATTAGTTTTCACACACAATCTAAGACAATCATTAAATCGAAAACGAGCTATGTCACTACCAAAAGATCCAAGGCAGAAGATGATCAACTTCATGTACCTGGTCTTAACAGCCATGCTAGCATTGAACGTTTCTGCTGAAATATTAAACGCATTCAATATCGTAAATAACTCTATCAACACCTCCAATAAATCAATCACTGATAAGAACAATATTACTTACGACCAGTTTGAAAAGCAAATGGCGGAGAATGCTGCAAAAGTAGGCCCGCTGC
Source organism: Chitinophaga sp. GbtcB8 (assembly GCF_019091455.1). GTDB lineage: Bacteria > Bacteroidota > Bacteroidia > Chitinophagales > Chitinophagaceae > Chitinophaga. The sequence goes on along the minus strand of NZ_JAGXJN010000012.1, from coordinate 100,558 downwards.
GTGCTAAAGCACAAGAAGTAAAGAAGCTTTCCAGTGATATGTTTACGTATATCGAGACTTTGAAAGAAACGATTATACGGGAAAGTGGTGGACGTGATGAAGAAGGGAATATCAAAGCAAAAGATAACCTGGACGCACCCACCCGTGTGATGGATAATCAGAAGAAAGGTCCTGAAATGGAAAAAGCGCTGAAAGAGCTGCGCGAGAAGTTCCTGACCTTCGTGGATCCTAAGCTTAAAGCCCAGTTTGAAAAAACTTTGCCTTTAAGAATAGAAGTAGGTAAATCATCCGGCGGACATGACGCTGGTGTACCTAAAACCTGGACCACTTACCACTTTAACATGGTGCCTACCATTGCGGCAGTAACCATCCTGGGTAAGTTCCAGAACGATGTGAAGAACTCTGAGTCTCTGATCATCGACGACCTGTTCCGCCAGATAGACGCACAGAACTTTAAATTTGATAAAGTACGTCCGTTCATCTCTCTGAACTCTAAGAACCTGATGGAAGGCCAGACACTGACTGCACAAATCGCCGTAGGCGCTTACAGCAGCACTGTAAATCCTACCATCGTGGTAAATGGTCAAACCATAACCGCTTCTGAAGGCCTGGGTACTTTTACTATGCCGGTATCCGGCATCGGTGAAAAAACAATCGCCGGTACTATTACCCTGCCTAAACCGAACGGTGAACTGGAATCTTATAACTTTAATGAGACCTATAATGTAGGAGCTTCTACTACTTCAATTTCTGCTGATAAAATGAACGTGCTGTATATAGGGTTACCGAATCCTATATCCATCTCTGCCGCCGGTGTACCTGCTGAAAGCGTAAATGCTTCCATCAATGTAGGTAACATCCGCAAACAGGGTGCAGGTAATTATATCGTAACAGTAGCCAACCCCGGCCGCGCCATCATCAATGTGATAGCTAACGTGGATGGTAAATCCAAAAGCCTGGGCAGCAAAGAGTTCCGTGTAAAAATGATCCCTGATCCGGTATTGAAGGTAGGGGTGAATAAAAGCGGTATCATGAAAGCAGCCGACTTTAAAGTACAGGGCGGTTTAAGAGCTGACCTGGAGAACTTTGAATTTGAAGGTGTGAAGTATGATGTAGTGAGCTACCGTGTGGGTATTGAGGCCCGTGGCCGCGACTATGTAGAAGGTGAAGCTAACTCTGCTTACTTCCCCAGCAACGTAGTAAGTGCAGTACGTACCTTACGCGCCGGTGACCAGGTTTACTTTGATAACGTAAAAGTAAAAGGTCCGGATGGTATTGTACGAAACATGGGTAACACTTCGTTTAAATTAAACTAGACATAATTTTAGATTTACGATTTACGATCCTAGATTTAATGGAAGAGCGGTGCACAACCGGCTTTATTGAAATCTAAGATCGTAAATTCAGGATCACAAGTCCCTCCTGGAAATCTAAAATCGTAAATCTGAGATCGTAAATTTTAATTGCTTATGCGAGCAGTAATATTTAAAAGAATAACCTGGTGTGCCTTGTTAATGGTTATTATAGGTACAGAAGCGCAAGCGCAGCGCAGAGGTGGCAGCACCCGTCGCCGCACAGCTACTGATGCCTCCCAGCCAGCAACCACCACCCCTGACCCTAATGCAGTAGTGAACCCCGCTACCGGCAATTCAGTTGCACCGCCTGCAGCTCCGGCTACATCCGATGCAACACCTTTACGCCCGGATGGTGTGGGTAGCCCGGTGGTAGATACCCCGCGCAAATCACTGCGTGTGGATGGTGTAACTGCCAAAAACTCTGTAAGGGACCGTACGCCTATTGCTTATGACAACATCCGTGAGGATGATAAGTTCTGGGAAAAACGTATCTGGCAGGTGATCGACATCCGTGAAAAGATGAACCTTCCCTTCCAGTATAATGTGGAAGATGAGCAGGGTGTAAACCAGTTGTTCATTAACATATTACTGAACTCAATTAAGAATAACGAAGTACAGGCCTTTAACCCGATCGATGACCGCTTTAGCACACTGATGACTTACGCTGAAATTCAAACAAAAACCAGCGGTGAGGAAAGAACGGTGCGTAGCATAGACCCGGTTACCGGCGAAGAGAAAATGGTAACTACCCGCGATGAATTTGATCCGCGTACTATTGTACAGTACAAGGTCAAAGAAGTATGGGTGTTCGATAAGGAAGCCTCTGCTTTAAAGGTACGTATCCTGGGTATTGCACCGATGGTATCCCGTATCAATGAAGATGGCTCCCTGCGCGCTTCTATACCGCTGTTCTGGGTGTACTACCCGGATCTGCGCCCGGTGCTGGCAAAGTATGATGTGTATAACCAGAATAACGATGCCGCATCCATGAGCTGGGAAGACCTGTTTGAAATGCGCTTTTTCACCAGCTTTGTTATAAAAGAGAACAACGCGTACAACCGCGAGATCAAAGATTATATCAAAGACGGTACCATGCGCCTGCTGGAAGGACAAGCTGTTAAAGACAAGATCTTTAACAAGGAACAAGACCTCTGGCAATATTAATAGCATAGCCTACATCATTATAAAAGACTGCAAAGGTCGCAAGGGTTGATAACACAGACCTTGTGACCTTTGCAATTTTAAACCTGTATATTTGCCGCATAAACCCCAAATTTCCTCAACATGCCAGCCATATTTAACAGTACGGAGCTGCTGGATCAATTGCAGTTTAAGGTAAGCCGGTTATTAACACAGGTAGCAGAAGATCTGGCGCATTTACCAGCACCCGTTTTACAATTACCGCCCGACCAGCATAAATGGAGCGCCATTCAATGCCTGGAACACCTTAACATCTATAGCCGTTATTACCTGCCACAGCTGGCCAAAGCCATGGAAACCGCACAATTGCACCAGCAGGCAGCTACCCCGCAGTTTAAAAGCGGATGGCTGGGCAACTGGTTCACAGGTATTATGCAGCCCAAAGCCAATGGCAGCCTGCCTATGCGCATGCAGTCCCCTAAAAGTGCACGGCCAGCCGCCACCCCGGATGTAAGCAGCGTTATGAATGAATTTATAAGCGGGCAGCAGCAATTATTATTGCTGTTACAGCAGGCGCACTCCGTAAACCTGGCAAAACCCAGGGTGCCTACCACTTTAAGCAAGCTCGTAAAACTTTCCTTAGGAGATACCTTCCGTTTTTTTATAGCGCATGAGGAGCGCCACGTATTACAGGCACTGCGCGCGGTGGGACCCTGCTAATTATTAATTAAGATTCTCCTGGGTGGAAGTGCTCCCAGATCAGCTGGGCTTTAGCTACGCCAACCTCTTTTACCAGCTCGTCTTTGGGCAGCTGTTTAATGCGGTTAACGGAGCGGAAGGTTAGCAGCAGCTGTGTGGCGGTATTTTCGCCAATCCCTTTAATGCTTTCCAGCTCATTCTTAAAGGTGCCTTTGCTGCGCTTTTGCCGGTGAAAGGTAATACCAAAGCGGTGTACCTCATCGCGTACGCGGCGTATCAGCTTCAGGCTTTCACTGTTAAAAGGCAGCTTAATGCTTTCTTTATCGCCGGGGAAAAATATTTCTTCTTCATTCTTGGCCAGGCCTACTACCGTCATGGAGCCAATAAGGTCCAGCTCACGAATGCTTTCCATAGCAGAGCCCAGCTGCCCTTTACCACCGTCTATGATCACCAGCTGGGGCAAGGGTTGCTGCTCGGTTAACAGGCGCTTATAACGCCGGAAAACCACCTCTTTCATGGAGGCAAAATCATCAATACCTTCTACGGTTTTTACGTTAAAATGCCGGTAGTCTTTTTTAGAGGCTATCCCATCCTTAAACACCACACAGGCGCTTACAGGATAGCTGCCCTGGAAGTTGGAGTTATCAAAACACTCAATATGCGTAGGCAGTACCGGCAGCTCCAGGTCGGCCTGCAGCTGGTACAGCACTTTCTTCTTTTCCTCATCTGTTTTGCCTTCCAGGTGCAGGATCTTTTTCTTATACAGCTCTTCCTTAAAGTAGTTCACATTCTTTTCAGAAAGGTCCAGCAGCTTCTTTTTATCACCGCCTTTGGGTACGGTAAGGGTTACATTTTCTTCCGGGAAATCAATGGCAAAAGGCACAATGATCTCGGCCGTCTGGCTTTTAAAAGCATCGCGCAGGTAGGCCATAGCGTATACCAGCACTTCCTCATCAGTTTCTTCCAGCTTCTTTTCCAGCGTAACGGTTTTAGTATCTGCAATGCTGCCGTTCAGCACCCGCAGATAGTTTACATAAGCATGGTTACCATCGCTCAGGATAGAAAATACATCGGCATGGCCCATACGGTCGTTTACGATGGTAGAGCGGGACTGGTAGGCCTGCAGGCTGGCTATTTTCTTGCGCAGTATTTCTGCCTGCTCAAACTCCATATTACCGGCGCATTGCTGCATTTGAGCACGGAACATGTTCAGCACCGGGGTAAGGTTACCTTTCAGAATGTCCTTTACCTGCTGCAGCCCGGCGCGGTAATCCTCCTCTGTTTGCAGGCCTTCACAGGGGCCTTTGCAGTTGCCCAGGTGATATTCCAGGCATACTTTGTATTTGCCTTTCCGTACGTTCTGTTCTGACAGGTTCAGGTTGCAGGTGCGCAGGGGAATGTTATAACGTATTACTTCCAGCAGCTCCCGCACCCGTCCTACGGATGTAAAGGGGCCCAGGTATTCAGAGCCATCGCGGATAATGTTGCGGGTAAGGAATACACGGGGAAAAGCTTCATGCTTTATAACAATGTAAGGATAGGTTTTATCATCCTTCAGGTTAATGTTGAACTTGGGCTGGAACTGTTTAATGAGCGAGTTTTCCAGCAAAAAAGCATCCTGCTCTGAATTTACTATGGTAAACTCAATATGGTGAATGCTTTGTACCAGCTTGCGGGTCTTAAAGCTGTCGTGGTTCTTTACAAAATAAGAGCTTACGCGCTTGCGCAGGCTTTTGGCCTTACCTACATACAGCAATTCCCCGCCTTCATCATAATACTTGTAAATGCCGGCCTGTATGGGTATGGTATGTGATATTTGCGAAAACTCCGCTGCTGTCATTTTCCGGTTCAGTTTTTTGGTGCCATCAGCACTTTAACATCCAGCTCACGGGGCTGCAGAAAAGCTATTTTCTGCAAGGTGGTGATGCGGATGCTTTTAAGGTGCTGGTAAAACAGGTTTTGCTGGTATTCATACACCAGGTTGCGGGTACTTTTATGGATGTTTACGGTGGCAATACGGCCTTCCCTGTCCAGGTTCAGGATAATCTGCTGCGGGCTGGTGCCGGGCTCACGGGCCGTATACATAACAGAGCTGCTGCCGTTTATCAGGTCCGGGATGGTATCTGTACGGTAGGCATCCTGTAAGGAGGGTTTGTTAATATCCACATCCATAAATGGTTTTAACAGGTGATGCAGCTGTGTGCTGTCCGGCGCCAGGGTGGTACTGTCCCGCTGCCCGTTCAGGGCTACTGTTTTATGCAGCTGCAGACCGCTTTGCTGCAACTGGCTGGCCTCCTTTTCAAAATATGCTTTCAGATCACTGTGCGTGCTGTTATGGATAGCCGGCTGTTGGCGGCCGGTGTTACAGGCCAGCAGGGTTATAGCTGTAAGGGCTATATACAGGCGCCTGTATGGGTTTATTTTCATGCCGCAAAATTACTAAGAAACCAAGTATCATACGTTTTTTAAACAAGCGCCTTTGCCTGTGGAGGCTTACAAAACAAATACTTATCAATGGCAGGGGCCTAAAAAAAGTAATGCGCCGTGAAAACGGCGCATCTGATGCATGAGCAAATCTGTCGAGAGCACTAAAAAACATAAAACGGATCACCCGATAAAAGAGTTACTCTTTTTCATAAATAATTATTAATTATATGCGTTGCCACACCGCTATGGTGCTTATTCTTATCAAGTATTCGTATTAATGTTGGGTGGTCATGTTAATCCGGCTCAGGAACTTAGGCGCTGCCATGCTGCTGTAATCATACTGGTACAACCCGTCTTTTGCCGTTACCAGCAATATTTTTCCGGTAGGTATTACATCATACGCCTCAATATTTTCCAGCTTCCTTAAGGTCCTGATATTCTGCGGATCGCTGGCATCCATGAAGCGCAGGCCGTTAGTGCCTTCGCATATGAACAGCCTTTTACCATCTATTCCCAGGCCATAAGGGCTGCTCATGGGATAGGTTTTAATGAGGGTGGGGTTGGTCATATCCTTTATATCCAGCACATCCAGCTGGTTGGTAAAACTCCCGCAGGGAGTGCCGCCGCGCAGGGTTACATAAGCAGTTGTATTTTCTGCTACCACGGGATCGCAGCTGTTTATGTGGCCAAAAGCGCCTTTCCTTTTGAGGTTCGTAGGTTCGCTGGCGTCATAAATGAACATGCCGCTGGTGGAGCCTATCAGCAGGGAGCCGTTAAAAGGGAAAATGGTTTCCAGGCCGCCGGTTACCGGCACTTCCACCTGTTTTACAGGGGCCGCTGCATTCTGGATGCCAAACACTTGCAGGCTCCAGGTACCTACGGTGTACAGGTAATTGTTCACGAGCGCAAACCGTGCGGTAGAGCCGCCTTTGCCCAAAGCCACTACGGAAGATTTACCGGCAGAGCTGGCGTTTAGTGCAAACGACATGGCATCGTTCAGGAAAATAGGCCCGCTACCCACTGTGCAGGGTGCTTTTACTACCGTATCCCTGGTTTTGAAATCCACTATCATGCTATCCAGGTGGTGGGTACTATCTACCTGGAAGGCGTAGTAGTTATATACCCGTTGCGGAAATACATCCTGCACACGGTTACTTTCCTTTGCTGCCAGCGGGTTGCTGATGTCTACTGCCAGCAGGTCCATATAACTGTCGGCATACAGTATGTTGCCGTTCACAGCCATATCCACATTGCCCGGGATGTTGATAAAGGCTACATTATTAGGGGCAGACGGGTTGCTGTTATCAATAATGTGGATGCCTTTATTCAACTCATTCAGGAAAATGTATTTACCATACAGATATATTTTTCCGGCAGTTTCAATGGGCTGTGGTCCTTCACTTTTGAAGGAGGCCCGCACGTTCTTCAGGGACTCATATACCGGGGTATAGATGGTATAGCGGTAAGTGGTATTGCAATAGTCGTCCTTTTGACAACCGGCTATAGTGAGCATAGCTGCAACCAGGCAAGCTGCCATCAGCAGTTTGTAGAGTACAGATCTCATAGGGGTAAATGTTTTTGTAAAAGTAAAACGGGGGGAAGGAGGGAATGTTACAGGGAGATATGCAAATAAGGGAATGTGCAGACGATAAACAAAAAATGTGCAGATGAACACAGCGTATTGAACCGCTTTAATTCATCTGCACATTTGCATATTTTATACCAGCAGGTTGCCGGTCATTTCCTTGGGTACGGGCAGGCCCATGAAATGCAGGATGGTGGGGGCCATATCGCCCAGCTTGCCATCTTTCATAGTACCTTTAAAATCATTGCTGATAATGAACAAGGGCACCAGGTTCAGGGAATGCGCCGTATTGGGCGAGCCATCGGAGTTTACCATGAAATCAGCGTTGCCATGATCAGCGGTCAGGAACACGGTATAACCATTGTTCAGCGCAGCGGTTACCACCCGCTCTACACAGGTATCTACCGTTTCCACCGCTTTAATAACAGCTTCCCATACACCTGTATGGCCCACCATATCGGCATTGGCAAAGTTCAGGCAAATAAAGTCGGCCGATTTTTGATCAATCTCTTTCACAATGGTATCCGCTATCTGGAAAGCGCTCATCTCCGGCTGCAGATCGTAGGTGGCTACTTTCGGAGAGGGGATAATGAGGCGGCGCTCGCCGTTAAATTCTTTTTCCCGTCCGCCGGAAAAGAAGAAGGTCACATGCGGATATTTCTCCGTTTCTGCTATACGGATCTGGGTACGGTTATTTTGTTCCAGCACCTCGCCCAGCGTCATATTCAGGTTATCGTTCTCAAATATTACATACACCCCTCTGTAGGTTTTATCGTACTCCGTCATGGTGGTGTAGTGCAGGTGCAGCGGGTGCATATCCTGCTCAGGAATGGCCTGCTGGCTAAGCACCTGGGTTATTTCGCGGCAGCGGTCTGTACGGAAGTTAAAGCACAGCACTGCATCCCCTTCCTGTATAGTGGCCAGGGGTGCTAATTGCGCATTGGTAACAATAATGGGTTTAATAAACTCATCGGTCACCCCTTCTGCATAAGATGCTTTTACGGCTGTCAGCGGGTCCTGCGTAGGTGTGCCGGTGCCGTGCACCATGGCATCATAGGCCAGCTTTACCCGCTCCCAGCGCTTATCGCGGTCCATAGCGTAATAACGGCCGGTAATGGAGGCCAGCTGCCCGGTGGTATTGGTCAGGTGTACCATCAGGTCTTCCAGGAAACCTAAACCGCTTTTAGGGTCCGTATCACGCCCGTCTGTAAAGGCATGAATGAATACATTGGTAAGGCCCTGCTGTTTGGCTATTTGGGTTAATGCTTTTATATGGTTAATGTGGGAGTGCACGCCGCCATCGCTCACCAGGCCTATCAGGTGTAATGCCTTGTTGTTGGATTTGGCATAGTTAATTGTATCCAGCAGCACTTTATTCTGCGCCAGCTCTCCATTGCGGGCAGCTACGTTAATGCGCTGCAGCTCCTGGTACACGATACGGCCTGCGCCTAAGTTCAGGTGGCCTACTTCTGAGTTGCCCATTTGCCCTTCCGGCAGGCCTACATCTTCCCCGCAGGTTATGAGCCTGCTATGCGGGTATTTATTATATAAGCTGCTTACAAAAGGCGTTTTTGCGTGAGATATGGCATCTGCTGCGGGTACCTGCCCCAGGCCCCATCCATCCATAATAACCAGAATGGCTTTTTTATTTTCCATGATTCTTTGAATTAGGTTTTATCCAACAAGGGGGTGAAAATACTCATAATGACTTGAATCCCCGCATATTTTCTGCAAAATTAACGTTCACTAAAAGCGGCCGGCTTTTCCTGAAAGTGCAACATATTAAAAACGTAGTTAAATCTTACTAAAACGTTATATATTAATATATTTGCAATGGTTATTAATTGTATGCTACAACGATAATTGTATTTTAACAACCCGTTAGCAATCTGGCATAGTTTTGGCACAGCTGGGGTTGTCGATAATTCTTATTGAAATAACCATGAATCCGGCATGGCAAATAAACAGAAACATTTTCTTATGAAACCGAGCATGATAAAGACAGAGGGAGGGGTACAGCGAGGTTCCATTTTACTGTCACCAGATGCATATACGATTGGGCAGGCGCCTGCTGAAAAGGCCGGGCAGCACTGGACCAGGTTCATGTATGTATTGGCCATACTTTTACTGGGAGGCATTGTTACAATGTTCTCCTTATCCGCACGTCCGTTAAAAGGCCAGGTAGCTGGTCCTTTTGAAGATGTGGTAAGCGCTATTAAGCAGGGTGATGCGGGAAACCTTTCCCGTTACCTGGATAATACCGTAGAGATCAATATTGCCGGCCGTTCTACTTCTTACAGTAAAGCGCAGGCAGAGATCATTTTAAAGGACTTTTTTTCCAAGAACCAGGTAAAATCTTTTGAACTGCTGCACCAGGGCGAGGCCGGTGGCGGCTCCCGCTATGGTATTGGGAATATGGTTACCGGGGGCGGTAGCTTCAGAACTTCCTTTTTTCTACAGAAAAAGGGCAGCTCGCTGGTGTTGAATGAGCTGCGGTTCGAGAGTAAATAGCCCCATTCATCTTAATATATTTGAAAAACCTTGGGTGCCTCCGTACAAATTACGGAGGCACTCTTTATTTTTGGGGCCGCAAACACCAGGAAATACTGACGGTATGATACAAGAGACAGCGTTAAATAACCTGATAAGAAATGCTTTAGCTGAAGATATTGGCAACGGGGACCATAGCACTATGGCCTGTATACCCCCTACCGCTAAGGGTAAGTCAAGGCTCAAAATAAAGGAGCAAGGCGTGCTGGCCGGTATGGAGGTGGCGGAAGCCATTTTCCGCCAGCTGGATATGTTCACTGTTTTTACTCCCTATAAAAAGGATGGCGACCCTATGCAGCCCGGCGAAACTGCTTTTGAAGTGGAAGCAGCCGTACATACCCTGCTGATGGGCGAACGCCTGGTATTGAACTGCATGCAGCGCATGAGCGGCATTGCCACCCTTACCAGACAGTATGTTGATAAGCTGCAGGGCTACCATACCCGCCTGCTGGATACGCGTAAAACCACCCCCAACTTCCGCCTGCTGGAAAAAGAAGCTGTGCGCATTGGCGGTGGCGTAAACCACCGCATGGGCCTGTATGATATGGTAATGCTGAAAGATAACCATATTGACTTTGCAGGCGGTATTACCGCTGCTGTAAATAAAACCATTACCTACCTGAAGGAGAAAAAGCTAAACCTGCAGATAGAAGTGGAAACACGTAGCCTGGATGATGTGAAGGAAGTGCTGGCCGTAGGCGGCATACACCGTATTATGCTGGACAATTTCAGCCCGGAGCAGATACCGGCCGCGCTGGACCTGATACAGGGGCGTTATGAAACAGAAGCCTCCGGCGGTATTAGCCTTGCTAACGTGGAAGCCTATGCGAAAACAGGCGTTGATTTTGTTTCTGTGGGCGCTGTGATACACCATGCAGTTAGCCTGGATCTGAGCCTGAAGGCTGTAGAGTAGGTGTGCATTTGCACACGTTTTTGACTGGTAAAAAATAACATTTGAGAAAGATCCTTTTCATTATTAACCGTAAAGCAGGTACTGACCGGGAAAAACGCCTGGAAGATGTGATACACCAACACCTGCCGGCGGCGGAATTTTCAGTAAGTATTACCCACCTGGCTTACCTGGGGCATGGTACGCACCTGGCACAGGAAGCCGTACAACAGGGCGTGGATACGGTGGTGGCCGTAGGAGGTGATGGATCTATTAACGAGATTGCGCAGGGCCTTATTGGCAGCCAGACCGCGCTGGCGGTAATACCGCTGGGCAGCGGCAACGGGCTGGCCCGGGCATTAAAAATACCGCTGAATGTACATAAGGCGCTGCAGGTAATAGTACAGAACAAGCGCGGCCCTATTGATGCCGGTTATGCCAATGAACACCTGTTCCTGAGCAATGCCGGTGTAGGTTTTGATGCAGTGGTGGCCGATAAGTTCCGCCATACCAAGAAACGCGGCTTGCAGGGTTATGCAAAGCTGGTAATAAAAACCTTCAGAGAATATAAAGGAGATAATTATACCATTAACATAGACGGAAAAACCCTGGACCGGCCTGCATTTTTGCTGAGCGTGGCCAATGGCAACCAGTTTGGCTATGAGTTTAAGCTGGCCCCTGATGCCAGCGTATTTGACGGCCTGCTGGATGTATGTATTGTGCCGCCGGTAAGCTTTTTAGGACTGTTGCCTTTAAGCATTTACTCCCTGCTGGGTACTGTGCACAAAACAAAATATATGCAGCATTACACGGGGGAATATATTACCGTAAACAGCCCGCAGCTGGCTTACCTGCAGGTAGACGGAGATGCCGTACCTTTGACCAGTAAGGGAGAAGTGCAGTTTAAGGTAGTAAAAGCTGCGCTGCAGGTTATACTGAATAATTAATTTTAACGCTATGTCAAAGAAGAAGCATAACCCCGGCGGGATCGTATATTCCACCAACCCGGATTTTTCTTTTGAGCCGGATCAGCCTTCTGAAGAAACCACCCTGCCGCCTGCGCAGCAAAAGCTGAAAGTGAAGCTGGATACCAAACAACGCGCCGGTAAAGTAGTAACCCTGGTAGATGGTTTTATTGGTACGCCTGCTGACCTGGAGCAGCTGGGCAAAGACCTGAAAACCAAATGCGGTACCGGTGGCAGCGCCAAAGACGGGCAAATACTAATACAAGGCGATTATAAAGATAAAGTGCTGAAGTGGCTGAAAGACTGGGGATATAAGGCCGTGTAATGCTAAACGCTGAAAGCATAACGCCTGCAACAAAACATAATCAGCGTTCAGCATTAGGCATTCAGCGTTTAGCCTACTTCTAGTGGTTAACCATTTTCATCATATACTCCGGATACCTTGCGCCTGCAATGGCAGTGGATTGCAGGATGTTGCGCAGCTCTTCCAGCTCGGAGGCGCTGAGCGTAATATCTGCTGCAGCGGCATTTTCCTGTAAATATTTTCTGCGTTTAGTACCGGGAATGGGAATAATATCCTGCCCCTGCGCCAGCAGCCAGGCCAGTGATAGCTGTGCGGTGGTGCTGTTCTTTTCTTTAGCCAGTGTTTCCAGTTTTTGTACCAATTGCATATTCTGCTGCAGCTCCTTTTCCTGGAAGCGCGGCAGTGAGCGGCGGAAATCACCTTCCGGCAGCTGGGAAAGATCTGTAGTACCTGCGCTTAATCCCCTGCCCAGGGGGCTGAAAGCAATGAGGGATATGCCCAGCTCGCGGGTGGCGGCTAAAATATCCTGTTCTACTTCGCGGGTCCAGATGGAGTATTCATTTTGCAGCGCTGAAATAGGGTGTACGCTGTGCGCTTTGCGGATGGAGGCTACGGATGCTTCTGACAGGCCCAGGTACCGCACCTTGCCTTCCTTTACCAGGTTGGCCATAGCGCCTACAGTTTCCTCTACCGGTACATTCGGGTCTATACGGTGTGCGTAATACAGGTCTATTACATCTGTTTTCAGGCGCTGCAGGCTGGCTTCACAAGCCTGCTTTACATAGGCGGGCGAGCCGTCAAAAATGGTATTGCCATCCTTATCCAGCTTAAAGCCAAATTTAGTGGCCAGGAATACCTGTTTGCGTTTGGTGGTTAATACTTTTGATAACAGCGCTTCATTCTCCCCCTGCCCGTAAAAATCAGCCGTATCCCAAAAGTTCACCCCCAGCTCCAGGGCATATTCCAGGGTGGCTATAGACTCGCCCTCATTCCGCTCTTCGGCAGCGCCATAGGCATGTGACATACCCATACAACCCAGGCCAATGGCGGATACCTGCTCTCCTGTTTTTCCTAATATTCTGTATTGCATAACATTGAAATTTTTGAGATCATAAAATTAGAACAGCGCCCCTTTCCAAAATTGTGGAACGCAAAGGAATTATTGCAGGCAGCAAAGAAAGGGCCATGATCAGCTGATCCGGAACAGGTGGGGCGACTGTCCGGCCTGGCTCTTGAAGAAATGGGTAAAGTTGCCCGGCTCTTCAAAGCCCAGGCTCCAGGCAATGGCTGCAATGTGCCAGTCGGTATGCAGCAGCAACAGCTTTGCTTCCAGCAATACGCGGTGGCGTATATGCTCACTTACGGTACGGCCCGTAACCTGCTTTACAGTAGCGTTGAGGTGGTTGGGATGTACGTTCAGCAATTGCGCATATTCACGGGCAGTACGTATGGTAAGCTGCTGCGCCGGTGTTTCTATGGGAAACTGTTTTTCCAGCATATCTGTAAAGCGCTGCGCCAGCATTTGGCCGGCGTTTAAGGGGATATGCGTTTCACTCGCCTGCATGCCTATACGTTTTGCTTCCAGCAGTAATAGCTGCAGGTATATCAGGATGGCTTCTTCCCGGTAGGCAGCCGTATCATTATACTCCCGCATCAGCTGCTGGAAAATGGTTTGCAGGGTATTTACCTGCGCAGCTGTTAAAGGCAGCACGGCATCTGCGCCTACCTGGAACAGCGGGTGGCGCGTTACCTCTTCCCGGTAATGACGGTGTTTTTCAAACAGCTGCTGTGTAAATAAACAGTTATAACCCTCCTGCGGTGTATCCGTTTCCCAGATCTTGGTTTCTACAGGATTGGTGAAGATGAGCACCGGGCCGTTAATAACATATTGTTTTGCGCCCAGCATTAAACGGCCGGTGCCTGCAGTTACCAGCGTTATCTTGTAATAATCGCGCCGGCTGGAGGCATAATGTGTTTTGCAGGGCATATCATGGCGGGAGTGTACCACTACATTGCCCCGCTCAGGTATAAGCGGCATATTTGGATATTGCACCAGCATATCGCCTCTGAAATTTTCCAGCTTTTCTGTTTTATTTATTGTTGCATTTTTTTGTGCAGGCATATACCAAAGTTAAGCATATGAAAAATGGTAGAAATGTTTTTCGGGCCAGGTGGCTACTATATTTTTAGATAGGATGTTTATGTTTCATATCAGGTTTTATAAAGAACCGTGTAAAGCAAGATTTGAAATATCGTTGCAATTTTATTTTTGATTATTTAACAAAGAATTCACAAATTGATTTACCGTTATCAACCAAAATCTTGTTTTAAACAAGGTTAATCTTACCTGGAAAAAGCGTCCCGGGCATACTCCGCCGGGACGTTTTTTTATTTAGCCAACTTTCCCTGATACGCGCTGCTTTTCTACAGTTCCCAGCACGGGATGCGGGTAAAAAACGGGTTATTGTGATTATATTGGGTACTACCGTATATTCATTGCCTTTATGAACACAACCCATGTAAACCGCCGCACACCGCTTTATTTATTAGCCGGTTTTATTGTGCTGAAAATGGTATTGCATTACTGCATTATCAACCCCGTGTATGAGCTGCACCGGGATGAGTACCTGCACCTGGATATGGCCAATCATTTAACGGCAGGTTATTTATCGGTACCGCCTTTTACGGCCTTTACATCACTGCTTATTAAATGGCTGGGTAATTCCGTGTTTTGGATAAAATTCTTTCCGGCGCTGTATGGCGCGCTAACACTGGCGCTTATATGGCGGGTGGTGGCGTTGCTGGAAGGGGGCTGGTATGCGCAGGTATTAGCGGCTACGGTGTTCATTTTCTCCGCTTTTTTGCGGTTAAATATGCTGTACCAGCCCAACTCTTTAGATGTGCTTTGCTGGACCTGGATCTTTTACCTGCTGATCCGTTACCGGCAAACGGAAAAACACAGTTACCTGTTATGGCTGGGAGTGGCCATAGGCCTGGGTTTCCTGAATAAGTACAACATTCTTTTCCTGGTAGTGGGGTTGGTGCCGGCATTATTATTATCGCCACAGCGCAAAATATTTTTGAACAAGTACCTGTACATAAGCGCCGGTATTGCGCTGCTGATAGCCCTGCCCAACATTATCTGGCAAATACAAAACGGCATGCCGGTGCTGCACCATATGACGGAGCTTTCGCAAACGCAGCTGGTGCATGTGCACCGCATGGATTTTATAAAAACGCAGTTCATTTTCTTTTTTACAGGCGCTTTCCTGTTTGTGGCGGGCCTACTGGGATTGGTGTTTTACCGGGCTTTCAGTCCTTACCGTTTTGTGGCGCTTACTTACCTGTTTGTGATGCTGTTGTTCACCTATCTGCGGGCCAAGGATTATTATGCGCTGGGCTTATACCCGGTGTTGCTGGCTTTTGGGGCTGTGTACTGGGAGCAGCTGTTCAGGGCCAAATGGCTAAAATATATGCGGGCTGTTTGGATATTGCTGGTGATAGTGCCTTTCCTGTACATTCTTAACATTGCGTTCCCGGTGCTGAAACCGGCTGCTATTGAGCAAAAGGCAGCCAAATTCCAGGCAGCAGGTTTATTGCGCTGGGAAGATGGTAAGAACCATGCCCTGCCCCAGGATTTTGCAGATATGCTGGGCTGGCAGGAGATGGCAGCCCTTTCCCGCAAGGCCTATGCACAGGTGCCGGACAGTGATAAACCTTATACGCTGATCATGTGCGGTAATTACGGGCAGGCCGGCGCTTTGAATTACTACAACCGGGGCCGCATACCGCTGGCATGTACTTTTAACGCAGATTATGTTTTCTGGTTTCCGCATATGGACACCATCCGCTGTATTGTGCTGCTGGATGATGAGCCGGATGAGCGTGCGCACCAGGTATCCAAACAGATCATTGAGGTGGGTAAGGTACAAAACCCTTTCGCCCGCGAATATGGCACAGGCGTGTTTTTACTGAAAGGCGTTTCGCCGGAGCTGTCAGTGAAGTTTTGGGAATGGCGGCAGGCGGCGGTGAAAAAGTTCAGGAGTTATTAAAACCGGCCATTCTAAACTTCAAACAGGATTATTTTACAAGGTGTAAACCTAAATTAGGACGAGGTCGGAATAGCGCCTTTTACAGCGTCTGAAAATAGTTGCGGCAGATTGTGTAAAACAGCTCCGCAATGCGGCTGATATTCGGGCGCAATTCGGGCGCAACCCGTGCGCAATTCGGGTCAGGGTTTTGCGCTAAACCTTACAGGAATAAAACCGGGTGGTGAACGGGTAGGGTTTTATGTAGGGGGGAGGGATGTCACTAGGGTTGCATAGCAATAAAAGGGCTGTTTCAGGAGGGAAGCACACCAATAGCACCCGAATAGAACTACCATTAACCAGCGCTCTACTCAACTACGCAAACCGCCATGGACTATGGACCATCAACCCTGGGCTATTTAGCAATCACAAATTCTACTTCGCCAAAATCAAACTGCAGCAGGGCGCCGTCTTTTTCCAGGCATAACTTACCGTCGGGCAGCACATCGCGGATAATGCCCTGGAAATACTCATCTTTTACGGGATCTAAGGCCTGGTTACCATCACGCGGAATTTTAGCATTAAAATACTCTTCCCTTATGCGGTATAAACCAGGTTCATTGAGCCGGAACAGGCGGCTTTTGTACGTTGCCAGGAGCTCATTGTAATGGGCCGGGTGCAGCTGTTTTAACCAGGGCTGCAGGCAGGCGCACAGCTCCTTTGCCAGCTCTACAGCATCCCAGCTTTTACCGGTTATTTGCCGCAGGGATACGGGGTTGGGTAAATGCTCGGGGAATTTGGTTTGGTTAATGTTAATGCCCATGCCTGTTATGGCATATTGCCATGTATTGCCACGCAGCACATTTTCGATGAGTATGCCTCCTGCCTTTCTGTCACGCCAGTAAATGTCATTGCTCCACTTGATACAAGTTTCATCGCCGGCATATTTAGCAAAGAAATCCGCCGCGCCCAGGGCTACTGCCACGCTGAGCATAAATTGCCTGGAAAGCGGCAGCCCATTGGGTTGCAGGGCCAGGGTAAGCATTATATTCTCTCCCGGAGGTGATAACCATTGTTTACCACGCTGCCCTTTTCCCGCAGTTTGCTCCATGGCAAACCAGGCTGTACCAGGCGTTATATGCCCTGTATTTACCCGCTCCATGGCATAGTTATTGGTGCTGTCTATTCTGTCTAAAACGTAAAATGGCTGTCCAATCACAGGAAATTCTTATTTGAATATCTTCAGCAAACAAGGCACAAAGCAAGGTTGCAGCTGATTTCTCAAAAATGAAACAATTACGGCCGAAAAGTAGTGCATTTTATTGTTTTCTTAACATTTGGACAGGGCCAGCGGGTTACTTATAAGCGTGAATTTCCCGCTTCTTTAGTAATTTTGATAATTAAAGTTTATTTTTAACAAAAACAAGAATTTATTGGCACCCTTAACCGTTCTGAGTACGAGAAAAAAAGCGCCAACGCGCTTGAGCAGAGACAGTGAGATTTTTACCACCATCATTAAGGCCATACAGGATAAAAAGGGGGAGAATGTAGTATCTCTGGACCTTCGCCAGATCCCGGAAGCTGTGGCCGATTTCTTTATCATATGCGAAGCAAATTCCAACACACAGGTAAGGGCGATTGCAGACTTTGTGGAAGAGCAGGTGCAGCTGGCAACCGCTGAGCAACCTTATAAACATGAAGGGTTTACCGCCCAGCAGTGGATCCTGGTAGACTATGTGAATGTGGTGGTGCATGTTTTTCAGCCGGAAACCCGCAAGTTCTATAACCTGGAAGAAATGTGGAGTGATGCGGAGAGGCTGGAACACCTCGATTAAACTAGAAATGTATTGGGCTAAGTCCTGTCGAAAAGTTAGCTATTAAGAAATAATAGTTGACGATAAAAAAAATACGAAATACATTGCAATAAACATCCGTCAAGGAGCGACTAGATTATTATGGAAAGAGGCAACAATTTTATGAAAGGTTCGGACAAATCGCCTAAGAAAGGACCCAAGTTCAATATATACTGGGTATATGCCTTTATTGGCATAGCCCTGCTGGCTATGAACTTCCTCGATTTTCGTTCACAGCCGCAAGAGATCAGCTTTCAGCAGTTCCAGCTGGATTATTTACAGCCGGGAGATGTGGACAAGCTGGTTGTAGTGAACAAGAAATATGTAGAGGTATACATCAAGAAAGAAAAGCTGAACGAACCCAAATACGAAAAAGTATCAAAAGGCCGTTTTGGAGCATCCAATCCCGGCCCGCATTTTCAGTTTAGCATAGGTAGCGAGGAAAGCTTTAAAGCCGACCTGGATAAAGCGCAAACAGCCGTGAAAACAGAAGACCGGGTAAACGTGTATTACGTGGACCGGCAAAGCTGGTTTGAACCGGTGTTCCAGCTGCTGTTACCTATTATCCTGATCATTGGTCTGTGGATACTGCTGATGCGTAAAATGGGCGGCCCTGCAGGCAGCAGCGGCGGCCCCGGCGGAATCTTCAACATCGGTAAATCCAAAGCTACCCTGTTTGATAAAGGTACCCGCGTAAATATCACCTTCAATGATGTGGCAGGACTGGATGAGGCAAAGGTAGAGGTGATGGAGATCGTGGACTTCCTGAAACAGCCAAAAAAATATACTGCCCTGGGTGGTAAAATACCTAAGGGCGCTTTGCTGGTAGGCCCTCCGGGCACCGGTAAAACCCTGCTGGCCAAAGCCATGGCAGGTGAGGCGCAGGTGCCTTTCTTCTCTATGTCCGGCTCTGACTTTGTGGAGCTGTTTGTAGGGGTAGGCGCCAGCCGAGTACGCGACCTGTTTAAGCAAGCCCGTGAAAAAGCACCCTGTATTATTTTCATAGATGAAATTGATGCTATTGGCCGTGCAAGGGGTAAGAATGTGATGATGAGCAATGACGAGCGCGAGAACACCCTGAACCAGCTGCTGGTGGAAATGGATGGTTTTGGTACAGACAGCGGTATCATTATCCTGGCAGCTACCAACCGCCCGGATGTGCTGGACAGCGCCCTGCTGCGCCCCGGCCGCTTTGACCGCCAGATCTCCATTGACAAACCGGACCTGGTAGGCCGCGAAGCCATTTTTGAGGTGCATCTGAAACCCATCAAAAAATCTCCCAATTTAGATATCAGAAGGTTAGCCGCCCAAACCCCCGGTTTTGCCGGCGCCGATATTGCCAACGTATGTAACGAGGCTGCATTGATAGCTGCCCGTAAAGGCAAGAATGAAGTGGAAATGGAAGATTTTAACGATGCAGTAGACCGTGTAATAGGTGGTTTGGAGAAGAAGAACAAGATCATTTCCCCGGAAGAAAAAGAAGTAATTGCCTACCACGAAGCCGGCCACGCTATTTGCGGCTGGTACCTGGAGCATGCCAACCCGCTGGTAAAAGTTACCATTGTACCGCGTGGTGTAGCTGCGTTGGGTTATGCGCAATACCTGCCTAAAGAACAATACCTGTACAATACCGAGCAGCTGATGGACGATATTTGCATGACCCTGGGCGGCCGTGCAGTGGAAGACCTTGTTTTCGGCAAAGTATCTACCGGCGCGCAGAATGACCTGCAGGTAATTACCCGCATGGCCTACGCAATGGTAACCGTGTATGGTATGAACGATAAGGTGGGCAACGTTTCCTTCTACGATCCTAACAGTGACCAGGCTTTTACCAAGCCTTACTCTGAGGAAACGGCCAAAATGATCGACGAAGAAGTACGTCAGCTGATAGATAAAGCATATCAAAGAACCAAAGCCCTGCTTACAGAGCGCATCGAAAATGTGAAAGTGCTGGCGCAGGAGCTGTTGAAGAAAGAGGTGTTATACCAGGCAGACCTGGAAAGGCTGATCGGTAAACGCCCTTATGATACGCATAAAGAGCATATCATCAACAAGGAAGGTATGACTACAGACGGGGTACATCCTGCAGATATCATCAACCCTTCTCCCACACCTGTTAATGCGTAATGGGATATGAAGATCTCCCCTGCTAAAGAGAATATTCTTAAACGGGTACGGAATGCATTAAGTCAATCGGTACAGTTGCCTTTCCCTAATTCGGAAGGCAACAATTCCGTTTTTAAAACGGAGAACGAAGGCCTGGAGCTGAAGTTTGCAGAAGAATTTGCCCGTTTGCAGGGTAAGTTTATTTACTGCACCAGCAAACAGGAGCTGGTGGAGAACCTGCAGGCGCTGGCCGAACATAAAGAGTGGAGCCAGGTATATTGCCAGACACCGGCTTTACTAAAAGCCTTTAAGCTGGGGCAGCTGCCCTTTATTAATAAGGGCGATATGCATACCGCCGAAGCAGCCATTACCGACTGTGAATATTTAATAGCCCGCACCGGTACCATGGTACTGAGCGCGGCACAGCCATCAGGCCGGGCATTGCCGGTATATACGCCGGTACACCTGGTAATAGCTTATACACACCAGCTGGTGTTTGATCTGAAAGATGCCATTAACCGCTTAAAGGACCGTTATAATGGGGAGCTGCCTTCGGCCATTTCCTTTGCAACAGGTCCCAGCCGTACGGCAGATATTGAAAAAACACTGGTAGTGGGGGTACATGGCCCCAAGGAAGTATACGTGTTCCTGGTGGATGAATAGGATAGAACATATTTAAGTAATCATACAACAGCGTCCTGGTAGCTTATCGGGACGCTGTTCTGTTAAGCATATTATCGATCTATGACGAAGGTCCTCATTGCGGCAGCCATCCTTTTTTCCCTGTTTTCCTGTAATGCAGGCGGTGGCGCTGACAGCAGCGAAACCGGCATGCTGGAAATTAAAGAACGCTGTGCAGTATTTTATACGCCCGGCCCGGGCAAGCTGCGCCAGCTGAAAGTTGATTTTGGCGCTAAGGATTTTGATGGTATTGTAGCCACCAACCAGCAGTACATGAACGAGGCCAGGCAGTTCATTACCCAACAGAAAGTAAAGATCATACCCACCAGCCAGTATAAGCTGCACTTTATAAAACGCAATGGCGAAATATTTTCCATTGACCTGAACAAATCCAAGTATGCGTGGGAAGTATTTTTATTTAATGGTTTTGATGACCCGGTGAAGATTGATGTTACCAACGTTCGGGAGGAGTATCAAAACGCGAACATGGGTGAGGGGAATTAAGATTATTAACTATTAATTATTCATTTTTTCGTGCATCACATACTACTGCCTGTTAATAAAAAGATCTACTTCGCGTCCGACTTTCACCTGGGAGCGCCCAATATGGCTGCCAGCCGGGAGAGAGAGAAGATCATTATAAAATGGCTGGATGAAATAGCGGAAGATGCACAGCATATTTTTTTAGTAGGCGACCTGTTTGATTTCTGGTTTGAATATAAGCAGGTGATCCCTAAAGGATATACACGGCTGTTAGGCAAGCTGGCGGAATTATCTGATAAAGGCATTGGTATTTCCGTATTCATTGGTAACCATGATATGTGGATGAATGGTTACTTTGAAGATGAGCTGAGCATTCCCGTATACTTTGAGCCGCAAACCTATACCTTAGGCAGTAAACGTTTTTATATTGGCCATGGTGATGGCTTAGGCCCTGGCGACCATGGTTATAAATTTCTGAAAAAAGTATTCCGTAACCCCGTATGCCGCTGGCTGTTTTCCGTGCTGCACCCTTCCTGGGGTATTGGGCTGGCCAATTACTTTAGCCGCAAAAGCCGCGCTGCTACCGGCGGAGAGCTGGAAAAATTCTTAGGCGAGGAAAATGAATGGCTGGCCATTTACAGCAAAGAGATCTTACAAAAAGAGCATTTTGATTACTTCATTTATGGGCACCGCCACCTGCCGCTGGACCTGAAGGTAGGCCCTGACAGCCGCTATATTAACCTGGGCGACTGGATCAACTACTTTACCTACGCCGTGTTTGACGGGGAAACAACAGCGCTAAAGAAATATGAGAGATAACTATTAGCTTTCCTCACGCATCCAGGATCTCGTGCAGTATAGACGGAGAATGCAGCTCTGTAAAATCAGGCATGTGCAGCTTTAGAAAATCCAGGTAGGAATACAATAACTTTCTTCTCCGCTCCTTGGTCATAGCTATGGCGCCCAGCGCCTGCAGCTCCTGGCAGTGGAACAGCATGTCTGTAAGCTCACTGCTGGCATGGTCTAAGTGGTTAACATGGTGCGGGGGCAGATCTACAAACGTACCTTCCTGCAGATCCAAGTAAGGCGTATATTCCGTACAGCGGCCATTAAGCCGGAACCCCAGCATTTCCGCCAGCTTCAGCGTAAAAAATAAAGGCAGGTTAGCTGCAACAGGCGGCTCGCTGCTGTCTAACAGCTGTAAGGCATGTTCTGCCAAATAATAAAGCTCCAGCTGTTGTTCCGGTTGTTTAAGGCAGCGCTGCAGCAGCTCTATCATGTACAATGCTACCGTGTTCTTTACCACGTTAAAATGCAGGGCGGTATAAATGTAGCCGGATTTAAATTCTGAAATGCGCTGCAGGTTCTTTTGCTCCTGGTGGTATACCACCAGCTCCAGTATATTACCGGGCTGCAGCAGGTTGCCTTTGGCTGCCTGGGGTTTGGAGCTGCGCACGCCATTCACCATATAGGATTGAATGCCGAAAAGCTCTGTGAAAATATTTGCGATCACGCTGGTATCACCATACTTCACCACTCTTAATACTATGCCGCGTGTTTTGTGTAACATGATTTAAGCGCTTAGCTCTTAGCCATTAGCTTTTAGCTGCAGGCAACAAGAGCGCTAAATTTAATATAAATATACATAGCTAACAGCCAAAGGCTAACAGCTAAAAGCTAATTAATAAACGCAATCTTTGTTACCAGGTGTTCAACACCAGTATCGTCTGTTGCAAATACCAGGTAAATGCCGCTTTGCGGGCGGTGGCCCGTGTAGTCCTGCCCATTCCATACTGCCTGCCCGCCCTGGGCACGGGTTTCAAATACCAGCCTGCCACTGATGTCTGTGATCTTTACCCGGGCGTTTTGTACCAGTCCACGAATGGCAACGGTGCCGCTGTACTGGCTGGGCACAGGGTTGGGAAATACCAGCACACTGTCTTTTTGCATACCGGGCGCACCTTCTGTAGCATTGGCCCGGTAAGATACCAGGCCTAAGCGGGTGGCAAAAAATACTTCGCCGGTAGTGGGGTTAATGGCAATTTTATTTACCGCATTATCCGGCAGGGGACTGTTATCCGTACTAAAATGCAGCAGTATTTTTTCACCGGCAGGGTTAATCAGCCATACGCCGTTCTGCGTGGCTACCCATTTCTGGTTAGCGCCATCAACAGCAATGGCGTTCACCTGCTCATCGCGGAACAGGTAACCGGCAAAATTATCCTGCTGTACAATGGGCAGGTAAGCGCTGCAACCGCTGCTGAATACATTTTGTGCGCAGGGAAAAATGGCAATGCCTTGTGAGGTGCCTGCCCATATCCAGCCATCTTTATCTTTTGCCAGGCAGCGTACGTCATTCGTGGGCAGGTTGCCCTGGGCCGCACCGCTGCGGTAAAACATCCAGTGGTCATCAGCCGTATTTGCCAGGTCGCTGCCGTGATTAAATACAAACAGCCCATTCTCCCGCGGGGAAATGATCCACTTCTGGTCGTAATCATCTATCAGTATATCACTTACTGCATTGGCGGTATGCGCATAGGGAATGCGGAAGCTGCTCCAGGTGTTATCGGGTTTTTTTACCAGCACATCATTATACGCACCGTAAATGGTTGCCCAAAGGTTACCGTTCAGATCCGTTGCCAGCCCGCTTACACGGCAGGCCAGCGGATCGTCCAGCGCACCTGGTAAGGTGGGCTGTTGAATAATGGAATGGCTGCCGGCCGCATCCAGCGCCAGCAGGCCTTTGCCAAAGGAGCCTATGTAACGGTTGCCGGCAGCATCGGCCGCAACGGGCAGCAGGTCAGTAAGGGCATCCAGGTAAGGCTGTGTGCTGTAATTATAGTTATGCCACTCCTCATTTTCAAATACAAAATAACCGTTACGGTTACCCGTAGCGGTCCAGCTGCTGTTTACCGCGCCGGCAGTTGCCCACAGGCTGTTGTTAATGAATAACAGGTTGCCGCCGGCAATAGCTGCGGGGGCATTGGGCGTAAGGCGGGTAAAACTATTCCCATCATATAACAGCAGCCCGTTTTGCGCATCTGCTATCCAGATGTCCATACCAAGCGCGGTAGCCTGTGCCGGCGTTTTGATCAGCTCATTTTGTAAGGTGGCGGTAATGGCGGCATTGCCATCCAGGCTTAGTACGCGGGCAGCCTGGGTGGCAGGCTGTAATTCGCAGAGCAGCAGCTGGTTGCCGTTCAGGCTCAGGTTATTCAGCTGCCATCCGTCTGTATACCAGGGCGCCCAGGTGTTTTGCTGCCATTGGAAAAGGCTATCGCCCTGCCGGCAAATAAGGCGGTTTTGCAGGTACACTACCTCCTGCACGGCTGTGCTGCGCAGGCCCTGCATCAGGGGTTCCCAGTTTTGGTAATTGGCTAAATTGCTGCCGCTAACCGGTGCACGTTTAATACCGCTGGCAGTGGCTGCGTAAAAATAAGCGCCGTCTGTGGTAACGGCATAGGTAGCGGTATAGGCGCCGTTGTCGCCAATAATGTAGGTATCTGCAATTTCCTGTTTAGCAGTATTTACCAGTACTATTCCAAAGCCGGTGCATAACCAGGCCAGGCCTTTGTTAAAGAAAACACGGTGAATGGTTTTATCGCCCTGTATGTTCTTGCGCAAAATGTCGGGGATGTTAACGATCTGCTCGTTTTGAAGCAGGTCTACATTACCATTTTCATAAGCAATGATCACCAGGCCCTCATTAGCGCCAAGGGCGCTGATCCCTGCATCGTGCAGGCCATTCAGTTTGGTATAGCGGGTAATGTCATGATCTTCAGCGCTTACGGAAAACAGGGCGTAGGGGGTGGCGCAAAATACCTTATCAGTACCGCTTACCACCATTTGTGCCTGCATATAGGGCAAATGTTCCCGCCAATGCCCTATAGGCACGGGTTGTGCCTGGCAAGGGTGCAGGCATAGCAATAAGAGAATGAGTAAAAGAACAGGGCGCATTATACGGTGCGGATTTGCAAATGTGCGAATGTGCAAATGTAAGCCTGCTGACGTTATCATTAGCCAATTTGCAGCACGGTCACACCAACAAATTAGTAAATTATTTATTTACCTTTACGCCATTTACAAAAATGAAAAATTCCTTATGTGGCAACGCTTAGCAGGTTGGGTGTTAAAGTTCCGCTTACCTTTATTGTTATTATTATTTGCCGGCACCGCAGTTATGGCGTATTATGCCAGTAAAGTACAGCTATCCTATGAATACGGCAGCGCCATACCAAGGGATAATCCTGAATTTATTACTTACCAGCATTTTCATGAGCAGTTTGGCGAAGATGGTAACATGATGGTATTGGGCGTGCAGAACAAAGACTTTTTTACACCGCAGTTCTTTAATGATTATGTGCAGCTGAATAAGGATATTAAAAAGGTTACAGCAGTAGAGAACATACTGAGTGTACCCGCTGCCGTGAACCTGGTGAAGAATGACAGTACGCACAAGCTAATGGTGGTGCAGGCGTTCCCGGATCATGTGGCTGCTGCTGATATGGATAGCCTGGCAAACGTGTTCCGGTCCTTGCCTTTTTACCAGGGGCTGTTATATAATCCCGATACGCATGCCTACCTGATGGCCATCCGCATTAATAAGGATGTGATGAACTCCGCCAAACGTATAGGCGTGGTAAGTGAGATCATGAGCATAGCCGATGGATTTGGCAAAAAGCATAACACGCAGGTACGCCTGAGCGGCTTACCGCTTATCCGCACCATTATGGCCACCAAGGTGGCCGATGAAATGCGGCTGTTCCTGAAGCTTTCCTTTATACTAACGGCGCTGATATTACTGGCATTCTTCCGCTCTTTCAGCGCAGTGGTAATGTCCATGATAGTAGTGGCTATTGGCGTAATATGGTCTGTAGCTACCATTGAACTATGCGGTTATAAGATCACGCTGCTAACAGCCTTGATCCCGCCCCTGATCGTGGTAATCGGGATTCCTAACTGTGTGTACTTTTTGAATAAGTACCATACGGAGTACGCAAAGAATAATAATAAAACAGAGGCACTGGTGCGCATGATCCAGCGCATGGGTATTGTAACCTTGTTCACCAACATTACGGCGGCTATTGGCTTTGGCGTGTTTTATTTTACCAAAAGCCCGCTGCTGAAAGAGTTTGGTGTGGTAGCAGGATCGAACATTATGTTCATTTTCCTGATCTCCTTTATTTTCCTGCCGGCAGTACTCAGCTATTTACCACCGCCTAAAACCAAACATACCAGCTACCTGGAGAACCGCTCCTTTAAAGCGGTGCTGAACCTGTTAAATACCCTGGTGTTCAAATACCGCCCCTGGGTGTACCTGGTAACCCTGGTAATGGTGGTAATGGCGGTATTGGGCATGCTGCGCCTGCGGCCGGAAGCCTATATGCTGGATGATATTCCCAAGAGCGACCGTTTATATACTGACCTGAAATTCTTTGAGCAGAACTTCCGCGGGGTAATGCCGCTGGAGATCACTGTAGATACCAAAAAGAAGAACGGCGTAATAGGGCTGCAAACGCTGAACAAGCTGGATGAATTGACGCAGCTGATTGCCGCCCAGCCGGATTTTGCCCGCCCCCTGAGTGTGGCGGAAGGCATTAAATTTGCCAAGCAGGCCTATTACAACGGGGATAGCACCAATTACCGGATCCCCAACCAGTTTGACATTGGTTTCCTGGCCCCTTACCTGCGCATGAAAGGCGGTAATGGCAGCAACAGCAACTTTACCAAGCTGGTAGCCTCTTTTATGGACAGTACCCGGCAGGTGGCCCGCCTGAGCGTAAGCATGGCGGATGTAGGCTCCCGCAGGCTGCCTATACTGCTGGATTCCCTGAAACCGAAAGTGAACCAGATCTTTGACACTGCACAATACAAAGTATCCTTTACCGGCACCAGCGTAATATTCCTGGAAGGCAGCCGCTTTATCATTAACGGGTTAATGGAAAGCGTGGTGCTGGCTTTTATACTTATTATCGGGTGTATGCTGTACCTGTTCCGCAGCTGGCGTATGCTGCTGATCTCCCTTATCCCCAATATTATTCCGCTGGCGGTAACAGCCGGTGTAATGGGCTGGGCGGGCATTGCGCTAAAACCATCTACCGTACTGGTATTCAGTATAGCGCTGGGTATAGCCATTGATGTTACCATCCGTTTCCTGGTGAACTTTAAGCAGGAGCTGCCGCACCATGGTACAGATATATCTGCCACGGTAAAGCAAACCATAAATGAAACTGGGTTAAGCATTATTTACACGTCACTGATCCTGTTTGCAGGGTTCATGATCTTTAGCTTCAGTGAGTTTGGGGGCACCAAATCACTGGGCTGGCTTACTTCCCTGACGCTGATCATGGCTATGATCACTAATCTTACCATTTTACCCGCTTTGTTATTGTGGATGGAAAAAGCGCTGGTAAAACAGGCACAGCGAAAAGGAACCGCTGATCCGCTGGAAGAAGAAAAAGACGTTGAAATTTCCAAGCTGGGATTAAATGATGCTAAAAAATAATTAGCAGGTAGCTAAACAAGGGCGGCTTGCTAAATCAAACACGTCCCGGGCTTGAGGGTCCGGGACGTGCGCATTTTAGCACTTGTTGCAACGAATGAAGCCCTTTCAGGATAACCTATTTACCTAAAATAATCTAGTATGCCACATTCATCACACCCATTTAACCACTTGTATAAAAGGAGGCAACATACTTATTAAAAAGTAGGAGGTTTAGAGTGCCATTCTAACCTTCTTGTTCAATGAAAAACAGGTACTTAAAGGGCGCTCACTTGTCCGAGCGAAAATTTAAGGAGATCCTAAAGCTTTTCTCTGAAGATCTCACCGCTACCCAAATTGCCAACATCAGTGGGGTAAGCAGGGTAACTGTAAACAGTTACCTAAAGAAAATCCGTCAGCAAATAGCCAGGTACTGCGAGCAGCAACAGCCCGCAGAGCACGTGGTGAAACCGGTTATTAGTCCGCCGGAGCGTCGTGACCATTATGACTATCGTAATGGAAGCGATACTGCCGTAGCTGCCAAACCGGAAGTAAGCCGTGCTATCAAGCCTATTGTATTCGGTATTTATCGGCATGCAGACCGTCTGCATACGGAAATCTTACCGGATGTAAGCCGTGCTATGATCCATGCTATTGTAAGGGGCCGTTCTGTGCTGGAAACCTTCGGGACCGCAGAACGGTTGCGCCATTTCAATAATGTGGTGGATTTGGGCCATTACCGGCTTTACCGCCTGGAGCATACAACCATTGGGGACAGCAGCAACGGAATTGCTGCAGAGGATATTGATGCTTTCTGGGGGCTAACCAAGCATCGTTTAGCTAAATTCAAAGGTTTGAACCGTAATACGGTGTACCTGCATTTGAAAGAATGCGAGTTCCGGTATAATCACCGGAACGAGGAGCTGTATGAGGTTTTATTGAACCTGTTGAAAACGCATACGCTGAATCTATCCTGATAAGGTAAGCTTTTTAAGACGGAGTGTCATGGAATAACCGTTGGTCGTTTGTGCCTGCACTACATTAGTGTGCCCGCGCTTTAGCAATTGACCCGGAGGACCGGTATGCCCCGTTAAAACATATGAAGATTTTTTAAATCTGGATTATCTAGATTTAGATTTTGGTTGATGAGCGCAGGCGGTATTCCTATCGCTTGCTTATTTTTTCTTAGCTTGATAAGAAAAGTCAATATAATTATCTAGTATGCTTTTGAATCTTTTATATTTTATATCATTTATATACAGATATAATTTAGGTTAATGTATTCATTTTTGCCGTTTGCACGTTATAACATCTAAACCATTTTTCTAAATCCGCTTACCTTTGGGCTGTTAAAGAAATATTAAAACGGAAACAAGGAAACTTTGCTTATTGGAACGGGTAGTAAACCGTCGTTTTGCCACGCAAAACTGATACTGTTATTATTGTATATGCCCTCGTCAAAGCAACCAAAAGAGAATTGTTATTAAAGGAAGCCATTTTACACTAACGGGCGCCGTAAGGGCCCGGGGGACTAACATTTTTTACTTGACAAAATCACCAACAAACTAAACAATGCTTATGAGGAAAAGTCTATTTCTTCTGCTGGCAGTGCTGTTCCTTGCCGGGCAGGCTTTTACACAAAGCCGTACCGTAACGGGCAAGGTCACCTCAGCAGATGATGGTCAGCCGGTAATTGGCGCCGCTGTAATTGTAAAGGGCACCAGCACAGGTGCTGTAACTAACCCCGATGGTATCTATACCATTCAGGCGCCCGAAGGCGCTACACTTGTATTCCGGTCTATAGGTATGAAAGACCAGGAAGTAGCGCTAAAAACATCCAACACAATAAATGTGGTATTGCAGGCGGATGTAACCCACCTTACAGAAACCGTGGTTACCGCCAACGCAATCCGCAGGGATAAGCGTTCATTAGGTTACGCTGCGCCTACGGTGAATGCAGAGGAAATTTCACAGGCGCACAGCCCCAGCGCATTAAACGCATTGTCCGGTAAGGTAGCCGGTGTGAATATTACCAGCACAGCCTCCGCACCGGGCAGCTCCTCCAGGATCGTGCTCAGGGGCGGTTCTTCCATTTCCGGTAACAACCAGGCGCTGATCGTTATTGATGGGGTGCCCATTGATAACTCCAGCATTACCGGTAATAACGATTCCCGTACCGGCGGTACCGATGCGCGCAGCTCTGTGGACTTTGGTAACCGTGGTAACGACATCAACCCGGATGACATTGCCTCTATTTCAGTGCTGAAAGGCCCGGCAGCAGCAGCATTATACGGTTCCCGCGCATCCAACGGCGCTTTGATCATTACCACTAAAACCGGTAAAAAGGGACAAAAGAAGAATGAAGTTACCTTCAACTCCAATGTTACTTTTTCCAACGTATTAAAGCTGCCTGATTTCCAGAATGACTACGGACAAGGCGGTAACGGTAAAGGTGATTTCCGCGAAAACTTTAGCTGGGGGCCTAAGTTCGATGGCACCAACAAGGAATGGGGTCAGATGATAGGCGGCAAGCGCTTAAGCAAACCCTATGTTGCACAAACGGATAACGTAAAGAATTTCTTTAAGCTGGGTAAAGCCGCTGATAATAACATTGCACTTTCCGGCGGTGGTGATAAAACCACCTATTACTTATCACTAAACAGCCTTAACTCCGACGGAGTAATGCCAGGTGATAACGATACCTATAACCGTTACGGTGTACGTTTTAACGGAAGCGCAGAGCTGAGCAACAAGTTCTACACCAGCATTTCCATTAACTATAACAAGATCAAGAGTAATATGATACAGGGCGGCCAGGGCGCCGGTTCTGTATTTAATAACGTGCTGCAAACACCCCGTGATATTCCTTTGGATAAAATGGGTGATCTCAGCAACCCTTACTACAGCTTTGGCGGCCTGTTTAACGAACGCCAGCAGGAAACTTACGGTTATTATGGCGCCTATACGGTAAGCCCCTATTTTCTGTTGCAGAAATACCGCAACGAAAACGATGTGGACCGTATTACCGGTAACATAACCTTAGGCTATAAGCCCCTGCCCTGGCTGGATGTAGTGGAAAGAATAGGTGCGGATGTATATGCTGACCGCAGAAGATTAAAATATCCTAAATACAGCTTTGTACCGGCCGATGAATCCGGTTTTTACACAGAGCGTGACAACACACAGTCAGATGTAGGTAAGTATGAAGAAGATAACTACAACCTGAGCGAGATTGTACATGACCTGATGATCACCGCCAAAAAAGAGTTCAGCAAAGACTTTACTGCCTCTTTAATGGTAGGTAACAACATTCGCCAGCGTACGCTCACCACTTCTGAAGTAAGCACCAACCGCTCTGCCGGCATGGTAGTACCGGGATGGTACAACCTGGATAACAGTAACGGTCCGGTATATACGTTTAACGAATACAGCAGCCGCCGCTTGGTGGGCCTGTACTCCCAGTTAAACCTGGCTTACCGGAATATGCTGTTCCTGGATGCAACGGCACGTAATGACTGGTCATCCACCTTACCCAAAGCCAACAGATCTTTCTTTTACCCCAGCGTAAGCGGTTCATGGATATTCACAGAGCTGCTGAACGGTACTGCTATCGACAGGATCTTAAATTATGGTAAGCTGCGCGCCAGCTGGGCACAGGTAGGTAATGACGCCAACCCGTACCTGCTGAACACTTACTTTGTTAAAACCGATATTGCAGGCGGTTTTGGTAACACTACTTTCCCCTTCAATGGCATTCCCGGCTTAACCCAGGATATCCGTATCGGCAATCCGAACCTGAAACCGGAAATCACCACTGCATCCGAAATAGGTACAGAGCTGAACTTCCTGGATAACCGCATCTCTGTAGACTTTTCTTACTATCAGAACAAGTCCAAGAACCAGATCTTAAGCATTCCTATTTCCGAAGTTACCGGCTTCAGAAGCAAGGTAATTAACGCCGGTGTGGTAGAGAACAAGGGTATTGAGCTGAGCCTGCGTGGCACGCCCATCCGTACATCCAGCGGTTTAACCGTAGAGCTGTATGGTACGTATACCCGTAACCGTAATAAAGTAGTTGATCTGAACCTGGAAGGCGTTTCCCAGGTATCATTAGGTGGTTTCGGCGGTATGGCGGTAGTAGCTGCAGAAGGCTTGCCTTACGGTACCTTTTATACGCAGGACCTGCAACGTGATGACCAGGGCCATGTGATCGTAAGCAAAACAAACGGCCAGCCGCTGTTAACACCGGGCAGCGTGTACCTGGGTTCTTATAACCCCAAGTACCAGGCATCCTGGGGCACTAACATTAACTACAAAGGGTTTTCACTGAACGTGCTGTTTGATACCAAGCAGGGTGGTTACTTCTATTCCAGGACCAAAGACATTACCACGTTTGTAGGTACTGCTGCGGAAACCGCAGAAGGCGGCCGTGACCCGCGCGTATGGGAGAACAGTGTGTATGATGATGGTACCGGCAAGCTGGTGCCCAACACTTCTGTGAAATACAACCCGCAAACCTACTACACCAGCATTCTGCCTGCAGGCCAGGATGTAATAAGCGCCTCTTACGTAAAACTGCGCCAGGCCAGCCTGAGCTACCGTATTAACAAGGGTACGCTGAACAAAACGCCGTTTGGTGATATTACCGTTGGCATATTCGGTAACAACCTGTTCCTCTGGACTCCGAAGGAAAACAAGTATGCAGACCCTGAGGTGAATTCTGCCGGATCCGGCAACCTGCAAGGGTTTGACTATACGGCCCAGCCTTCCTTAAGGAACTTTGGCTTTAATGTGCGTGCTAGTTTTTAACGTTGCTTAAATGATGATAATTATGAAAAAATTCAGTATAAAAATAGTAGCACTGGTGTTGGCACTGGGAGCTGTTAGTTTTACAGGATGTAAAAAGTTCCTGGACATAAATGATAATCCGAACGCGCCTTCAGATGCAAGCGTTGCGCTGCTGCTGCCTTCAGCGCAGGCAGCCATCGGGCATGTGGTAGGCAGCCCGTTCCAGATATATGGCGGCATCTGGTCGCAGTACTGGACACAGTCGCCCAGCGCTTCTCAGTACAAAACCATTGATCAGTATTCCATCAATGCCTCTTCTTTTGACCGGCCCTGGCGTATGCTGTACACCAATGCGCTGCAGGATCTGCAGGTGATCATAAACAAGGCTAAAACAGCGCCGCAGTATCAGCAATCTGCCGCTATCTCCTACATTTTAAAAGGTTATACTTTCCAGCTGCTGGCCGATGCATTTGGCGATGTACCGGTAAAAGAAGCTAACAATGTAGATATTACCAACCCGCATTACGACGCGCAGCAGGTAGTTTATGACAGTGTATTCTATTTCATAAATACAGGCCTGGCTATGATCGATGTGAACACAGAAGCAGTGCCGGGTAGTGAAGACCTGGTTTTTGCAGGTAATATGACCAAGTGGAAACAGTTTGCCTATACCTTAAAGCTGCGTGCAGCCCTGCGTTTATCACAGGTATTGCCGGCAGCAGCTGAGGATACGGTGAAGGCTTTACAGGCAGCTGGTGCTACCTTCCTTACAGAAGATGGGGCTATTCAATACAGCACTACCGGTGGTAACCAGAACCCGCTGTTTGCGGAAATACTGGGCCTGGGCAGGACCCAGAACCTGGTGGCCAGCAGCTCTGCAGTAGACCAGATGAACGCCAACCAGGATCCCCGTGTAGATGTATTTTATGAAAAGGTGAAGGACCTGGATAAAGTAGTTGGTATTACGCAGGGTGCATTTGATACAATTGTAGAAACAATTCCTTTCTCTATTCCTACCGCTGTTGTAGGTGCAAAGGGTTTGGATGACCAGTCGGCCCTGGCCCCCGTGAAGCTGATCTCCGGTGAGGAAAGCTATTTCCTGCAGTCAGAAGCAGCAGCCCGTGGCTGGTGGGCAGGCGCTAATGCGCAGCAGCTTTTCGTGAACGGTATTAATGCCAGCTTTGCGGCTTATGACCTGGGTCCTGAAGCTGCCGCCTACATTGCCAATGCACCGGCAGCCAAATGGCCCGCCACTGGTTTGGATGCCCAGGTAAAAGCCATTATTACGCAAAAGTACTTTGCGATGTGTGGTAACCAGGGTTTTGAAGCCTGGTCAGAATGGCGCCGTACCGGTTACCCCACTTTCCTGGTGGTATCACTGGCAACGGCATTAGGTCCTGATCAAATGCCAGCCCGGTTACTGTACCCGAATACAGAGGTTACGCAAAATGCTAACTTCCCCGGTTTGAAAGTAGTAACTGAAAAGGTGTGGTGGGATAAATAACCACAGTCACCCCTTAAATAAAAAAAGGAAGCCACCCGGCTTCCTTTTTTTATTTAAGGGGTGATCAAGATAAGAAAACAGTCCCTTTATTGATTATTTTTTTAATCCATTTTTAGCCCTGACAGGCCCCGTATATTTATCCAGGTCGTTAAAGCTATGTTAATGATTTACATAGTTGCTACAGCAATTAATGCCTTATGTGATAATTTAGGAATATTTATAATATTAAAATTTGAACAAACTTTTCGTCGGCAGACTTTGACTTTTTAAAGGCTGAATTACATTTTTTTACGTAAATTATTCTTGTTAATCGCTTTAATCAACCAAAATCTAACTCATCTATGAAAAAAGAGCTACTCGTATGGCTTCTCACAGTCATTAGCGCTCTCCACGTTTCTGCCCAATCACGAACAGTCACAGGAAAAGTTACGGATATAAAGGATGGTTCCCCTTTACCCGGCGTGACCGTACAAGTTAAAGGAACAAACAAGGGGGTTTATACCAGTGGGGAAGGGACTTACAAAATTTCTGTAGACCAGGGCGCTACCCTGGTGTTTTCTTTTATCGGTTATTTAAGTAAGGAAATGACAGTTGGTAACGAAGCTACCATCAGCACTGCCTTATCAGCTGATAACAAACAGCTGGGGGAAATTGTGGTAACGGCCGTAGGCATCCGCCGTACCGAAAAATCGATCGGTTATTCTGCCACCACCGTAAAGCCGGACATACTGGTGCAGAAATCAGAGCCGGATATGTTAAAGGGCCTGCAGGGTAAAGTTGCCGGGGTGGATATCAGAACCTCCCAGGGTACGCCCGGCGCGGCCACCAGGATCAGCATCCGCGGTAATACTTCTTTTTACGGCAATAATGAGCCGTTGATAGTAGTAGATGGTATTCCGTACAATAACGACCAGGTAGCTACTTCCAGCCAAACATCCGGCGGGGGCGCCTATTCCAGCGGTTTATCTTCCCTGGATCCGAATGACATTGCCAGCATGACGGTGCTGAAAGGCGCGGCAGCAGCAGCATTGTACGGTTCCCGTGCATCTAACGGCGCGTTGGTGATCACTACCAAATCCGGTAGCGCAAGCCGTTCCAAGAAAGGATTAGAGCTCACCTACTCTACCGGTCTTGCATTTGAAACGGTATCCAACCTGCCGGTATACCAGAATAAATACGGCGCCGGTACGCTGTTCAACTACGCCAATGCCAACGGTTCCTGGGGCCCTGCCTTTGGAACCCTGGATTCCATTGATGTTTGGACGGATTATAAAAATGCTTTCCCGGACCTGTTTCCTTCCGGTAAAGTAGCTTACCGCGCATATCCCAACAACGTAAAAGACCTGTTTAAAACAGGTACTGTATATGAAAACTCTGTGAGCGTAAATGCCGGTGATGAAAAGACCGCCATGAGCGCCACCGCCTCTTACCTGAAGCAGGATGGTTATGTACCTAACTCCAGCTTTGACCGCGGCAACTTAAGCATAGGCGGCAGCACCCGGCTGGATATGGGACTTACTGTAAGCGGCAACTTTGCCTACTCCCGTAGCAACCAGATAGGCGGTGTGTTTGGTGAGAACCAGGTAGATGGTGCAGCATCGTCCTTTGCACGTAACCTGTTCCTGGCCCGTAACTGGGACCTGAACCTGCCTTATGAAGATGCTAATGGCCTGCCGGTATCAACCAGTAAAGCGCAGTATGATAACCCGCGCTGGTCATGGGCACATAATACCATTACCACTACTACCGACCGTTATGTGGCCGGTATAAAACTGGGCTATGATATACTGCCCTGGTGGAATGTAAGCTACCAGATAGGTACCAATACCAATAACTTCTTCCGCCGGGAAATCACTGATATAGGATCCCGTGCAGCAGAAGGCAAGGGCCGTATTATTGAGGAAAGCTACCAGTTCCAGGAAATAGAATCCAATTTTTTATCAACGTTTACGCCTAAACTAAAAAATGAGGATTTTGATCTGAAAGTTATTGTAGGCCATAACGTGAACCAGCGTACCATGCGGAGTGAAACCTCTACAGGTAATGAGATTGTTGCCCCGGGCATTTACACCATGGCCAATACCAAGAGTGTGCTGCCTTCCACAGATTACTTCCGCCGCCGCTTATGGGGTGTTTTCGGAGATGTGGAATTTGGTTATAAACAATTTGCGTTCTTAACCTTAACCGGCCGTAACGACTGGTCATCTACCCTGCCCAGTAACAACAGGAGCTATTTTTACCCCAGTGTGGCCGGCTCATTTGTGTTTACCCAGGCATTTGGTATTGAAAGCCATGTGCTGAACTTTGGTAAGATCAGAAGCAGCTGGGCAAAGGTAGGCCGCGATGCGGACCCTTACCTGCTGACCAACCTGTTTAGCATTAACGCACCTTTCCAGGGCCAGTCCGGTTTAATACAAAACCCTTCAGGTGCCAATCCTAACCTGAAACCAGAGTTCACCAAGGACTTTGAAATAGGTGCTACATTAGACTTCCTGGATAGCAGGATCACCCTGGATGCTGCCTGGTACAGCCGCACGTCTACTAACCTGATCGCTAATGTTACACTGCCTGCATCTTCCGGTTTTACAGAAGTGATAGACAACTTTGGGAAGCTAACCAACAAAGGGATTGAATTAGACCTGAACATTATACCGGTTAAAACAAAAGACCTCACCTGGTCATTACACGGCGTATTCACCAAGAACAGGAGCATAGTAAGGGAATTGCTGCCTGGCCTGGAACGTGTACCGCTGTTCAATGTGTTAACGGATATTTCTCCCTACCTGGAGCCCGGTAAACCTTATGGTTACCTACGGGGTTCCAAAGATTACAGGGATGATCAGGGCAACCTGCTGATAGACCCGTCTACCGGGTTATTGATCCGCTCTACAGAGCAAGGTATGATCGGCGATCCGAACCCTGACTTTAAAGCAGGTTTCAGCACCTCGCTTAACTATAAGGGCTTTTTCCTGAATGCCCTGTTTGACTGGACGCAGCATGGCGATATGTACTCTGTAACCACCAGCTCCCTGCTGGGCCGCGGTGTTACCAGGGATACAGAAGACCGTGAAACGGCCCGCATTATTCCGGGTTATTACGGAGATGCCAATACCGGCAAACCCCTGTTAGATGATAAAGGAGAGAAGATCAGGAATACAACTGCAGTAAGTATGAATGAGCTGTACTTCGGTGAATCTTACGCTATTAATGCTGCAACGGAATGGAATGTATATGATGCTACTTTGTATACACTCCGTGAAGTAACGCTGGGATATGATTTTCCGAAAAGCCTTTTTAAGAAAACACCTATTGGTGGTGTTACCTTAACACTCTCCGGCCGTAACCTCTGGTACCTGGCGCCTAACTTTCCCAAGTACACCCGGTTTAACCCCGAAGCTAACAGCTTTGGTAATACCAATGTACAGGGTATTGAATTATCCGCTGCGCCTACTACCCGCCGCTTTGGTGTGAATCTGAAGGTTACGTTCTAAAATTTATGAAACTGTAAAAACGGAAAAAATGAAAAGATTAATCTATAGTTCTTTGGTAACGCTGGTGATAATGACCGGTTGTACTAAAAACTTCCTGGATATAAACAAAGATCCTTACCACCCGGAGGAAACTTCCTTAAACCGCTTATTACCCACAGCAGAACAGGGGTTAGGATATGCACTTGGGTTTACGAATGATAACCGCGGCGCCCGCGGGTTAACGGAAGTACTGGCAGTGTATATGCACCAGGTAACCGTGCGCGAATCCCCTGACCAATATGGGGCAGATGGGAATGAATTTAATATTAACGGCGCCTGGAAAGGTATGTACAGCGCCTCTCCTGCACAGGTAGGATCTGACATATTGGGCAGTTTGCAAAACGTGGAAGTGATCATTAACCAGGCCACGGAAGAAAATAATACCATTTATGCCGGTATTGGCAAAGTGCTGAAAGCATATGCCATTAGCCAGCTGGTGGATGTATTTGCAGATGTGCCTTTTTCTGAAGCCAACAAAATGATATCAGATGGTATCCGTTTTCCTAAGTATGATAAAGGAGCTGACATCTATCCGCAATTATTCACTTTGCTGGATGGA
Organism: Chitinophaga sp. GbtcB8; assembly: GCF_019091455.1. Classification (GTDB taxonomy): domain Bacteria; phylum Bacteroidota; class Bacteroidia; order Chitinophagales; family Chitinophagaceae; genus Chitinophaga. The sequence continues at coordinate 62,631 of NZ_JAGXJN010000012.1, read as the reverse complement.
GCCATTGCCGATCTGAATAATGCGGATGCCGCCAATACGGCCGTACCTTCTGCTGATGATATTATTTATGGAGGCGATGCAGAGAAGTGGACCAGAGCAGCCAACAGCATTAAGCTTAAACTCTATAACCAGGTAAGGCTGGTGCAGAACGTATCAACCCAGGTAAATGCGCTCATTGCCTCCGGTGACCTGATCAGTGAAACATCCGAAAGCTTTTTACTGCCTTACGGAAAAGGAACTACACCGGATGACCGTAACCCCGGCTTTAATGATTATTATGCCGGCCAGAAAACGCACTATCAAAGCCCCTGGTTTTATGAAATATTAAAAGGGTATAACAAAACCGTGTTAACCGGTAACCCGGACCCGCGGCTGCCTTATTACATGTATCAGCAGCTGACGCCAAGCCAGGCCCCGCAGAGCCCTTCTGAGTACAGGGATGGCGGTTTCCTGTCTATTGTGTTCGGCTCCGTTGGTCCCAATCGTGACTGGTCACAGGACCAGAGCATGACCGTGTTTGGTATTTACCCGGTAGGCGGCCGTTATGATGATGGCGAAGCAGATAAAGTAGATGGTACCAGCGGTACTGGTGCTGCGCCCTATAAGTTCCTGACGTATGCAGATGTGCTGTATATAGAAGCAGAGCTGATGCATGCCGGTGTTGCCACGGGTGATGCAAGAGCTACTTTCCAAGCGGCCATGGAAGAGTCTTTTAAACAGGTGGATTATGTGGTAGGACTGGTTGGTCCCAGCCAAAGCGTGCCCCAGATAGCCGGTACAGCGGCTGCTACTACTTACATGGATAAAGTGATGACTGAATACAATGCCAAACCTGCTGCCGGCCAGCTGCAGCTGATCATGACAGAAAAATGGATTGCCAGCTTTGGCAGCAGCATAGATCAGTATACAGATTACCGACGCACCGGGTATCCTGTTGTGTTCAATCCTAAAGATCCTGTAATGGCCCCCGGCGGCCGCTTTCAGCCGCCTATTAATGGTGATGTTACACACCCGGGCGCACAACCCACAATACAGGTACAATTACAGCGCGCATATCCGCTATCGCTGCCATGGAGCAATGATGACCTGAATGTAAATGCAAATGCGCCTGACCAGAAACAACCGGCTTCTTACCCGGTATTTTGGGATAAGTAACTGTTAATGCTAAAAACAAAAAGTATGAAGAAGATATTGAGCTTAATAATATTGTTTGCGGGGATTATTACCATTAACGCCTGCCGCAAGGATACTGTGAAGTTACCGGAGGATCTGATCCGTACGGTACTGCCACAGATCACAAAGGATACCAGCACGGATGTATTGATCCAGGACCCCGCTACATTTAAAGGCAGGTTTAATGTGGGCGTGTTCTTTAAAGATGATGTGAAGCCTAAGAAAATGGATGTGGTAGTAGTGCTGAATGGCGACAAAACCAAAGTTAAAACGCTGAAGGCGGACATAACATCGTTCCCAACTGCGGTAGATATTACTGCAGCAAGCCTGGCAACACTTTTTGGCAAAACTGCCGCTGATATTCAAACAGGCGATGTGTTTGAAATAGGTGCGGATGTTACCCTGAACGACGGTACTTTAATAACTGTTTTCAGAACGGATGGTACAGAGCCTTACGGTGGTGATGCACAAAACTACAATGATGCCAGCCTTACTATACAATATAAAAAGGTATGCCCGCTTGACATTAATGACCTGGTAGGCACTTTCACCATGGAAGATCCTGATTTCTGGGAAGGTACTTACAAGGTAACCACTACCCTTGACGGCAATGTGCTTACCCTGCATAACTGGATAGAATTTCCCAGCGGCACACTGAAGCTAACTGTGAATGAAAAAACGCAGTCTGTTACAGTGCCCAAACAGATCACTATTCCTGGAGCTGCGTACGGGTATCATAACTGGACATCTGTAGGTAACGGCGACATTGACGCCTGTGCTACTGCCATTACCCTGAAGCTCACCAATACGGTAGATGAAGGTTCTTTTGGCGCAGCTACGATGACTATGACGAAGGATTAATTTGCCGGTTAATACTAAAAAAAGGAGGAGGCTTTCTTGTAAAGAGCCTCCTCCTTTTTTGCTAAACAAGTTAAAATGCTACTACAAATTTTTACTAGAAAAGTTTAGCAGCCGCTATTATTGAAATAGGATAAGTATATGATTTCCAATATGTAAGACTGACACATTTGTGCTTCGTATAACCATTGCCATAATAATTACATTTTAGTTGTACATGTTAAATTCCTACTAATTTTATATATTGCATCGGAATTATTCACAGAGTAACCGAAATCTAATTTAAACCGGAATCTAAACTTGAAGTCATTATTGTGAGAAAAAGGCTTATCTAAAGCATCCCATTTGAGTTACTGAGAGAACTATTGCCAACAACCTGCTAATAGTATAACGTCAACTGCTTTAAGAAGAGCTGCTATCTATGAAAATTTTGTAACTGTACTTATAATAGCCGTTAAGTTCCCAGGTAAACATCCCAGCTGATATTGATGATACCTTTGAAAACTTTAATAGTTACAACACTACTGTAGTTGGATTCTTCACGTTTTAATTAGGCGAACCAGCTTCGAAGCACGGCGTGCTTTCGGATCAGTAATCTATTGGCATTATCGCAGAATATAAGTGAGAATTTTTTTAATCTAAACCAGCTTATAACGCTTATGAAATGTACTTAGTTACCCAACTAATGCTTGCAGATCGCTTACTGCAAGGTATGAAGCCCGTTTACTATTCACTTTCCTAAAAATCTATCAACTAAAGTCAAGTCAGTTTTTTTATGAAAAAAACATTACAGCTTTTGTTACCCTTGCTGCTCATTATCTTCAGTGTAATGGCACAAGACCGCACCGTTAGCGGTACTGTAACATCAAAAGAAGGGAACACGCCTTTGCCGGGTGTTACCGTTCGTATTAAGGGATCTTCAACCGGTACCAGTACGGACATTAACGGTAAATATTCACTCAGCGCGGGCAATGGCCAGGTGCTGGTGTTTAGTTTTGTTGGATACACAGAGCAACAGATCTCTGTTGGCAGCCGTACTAACATTACAATTGCATTACAACCAGACCGCCGCGCTTTGGATGAAGTAGTGGTAGTAGGGTATGGTACCAAACAGATAAAGGACATTACCGGTTCTTTTGCAACGGTAAAAGGTAACAAGGTGGCTGCTGAGCCCATTCCCAGCTTTGATCAGGCTCTGTCCGGTAAAGTGGCTGGTGTACAGATCACTTCTGCAGGTGGTGTGCTGGGTGATGGTGTTTCCATCCGTGTACGTGGTGTGAATTCTATTTCTGCAAGCTCCTTGCCGCTGATCGTAATGGATGGCATTCCCCTGAACAACACAGAAAACGTAAACCTTTTTAACAGCGGTAACGGAACACGTTTTAATCCGTTAGCACTGGTGAATCCTAACGATATTGAATCTATTGAAGTATTGAAAGATGCAGGTGCATCTATAATGTACGGTTCGAGGGCTGCCAATGGTGTAATACTGATCACTACCAAAAAAGGTAAAGCCGGTACTGCCCGTATTTCTTTTGATTCAAAAGTAAGCTGGAGCCAGGCTTCGAGGTTGCCTAAACTGTTAAATGCAGATCAGTTCACCACCATCAACAATGAGAAAATGGCGAATGCTGCCAACAGGTTTGGTGCTGGTGTAGTGATTGCAAAAGACAGTGATATTGATGGTGATGGTAAACCGGATCGTACTAACTGGCTGGATGAATTATACCGTACTGGTTTTACGCATGATAATTCAGTGGCTATCTCTGGCGGTGCTGAAAAAGTATCTTACTATGGTTCTGTACGTTATATAGATCAGCAGGGTATCAGCTTTGGTAACGAATTAAAAACAGGCCAGGCGCGTTTGAACCTGGATGTAACACCTAAAAAATGGTTGAAAGCGGGTATCAACATTGCTTATACCAAATCGCTGAACAAAGGTATTTTAACCGACCGTTACCTGGCAGGTGCTACCGTATCCGGTATTAATGCATTCCCGAACGTAGCGGTGCATAATCCGAATAATGCTACCGGTTTTAACTTAAGCGCAAACGGTTTAATGGGTTTTGGTAATAACATTAATTCTGTAAACGGTACCAACCTGATACAGAATAATATTTATAATGCCATTGCAGCTGCTTCATTACAGAAAAATGATAATACTCCGCAGGACCTTTATGGTAATGCATATGTAGAGATACAGCCTATTCAGGGTTTAAAGGTAACTTCAAAGTTTGGTGTTGATTACTTAAGCAACTTTGAAGATCAGTATAGCAGCCCTTATATTGCCGGTTTAGGTAGTGGGTTTAACGGCCTGGTACAGGATTATTACAGAACCCGTAACCAATGGGTCTGGCAGAACTTTCTCACCTACGATCATACCTTTGCAGAGAAACACCGTGTGTCCTTTACCGGTGGTGCGGAATACCAGTACACCAAAGAACAACAGATCTATACCGGTGCTTCTGACTTTGCAGACCCGTTCTTTAAGAACATTATTGATGGTACCTACTCTGGTAATGATGCAGGTGGCACCCTTCAGCTGCTGTCTGGTGGCGATCTGTTCTCCAACGGCCTGGAATCATATTTTGGCCGCGTAGGGTATACTTATAACGATCGCTATTCCCTGGAAGTAGCATTCCGTACAGATGCATTTTCTGCATTTGGTGAAAGTTCCCGCTGGGGTAAGTTCCCCTCCGTATCGGCAGGTTGGGTAATTAGCCAGGAATCTTTCATGGAAAATGTTCCGGTTATCAGCTATCTGAAACTGCGTGGCAGCTACGGTCAGGTGGGTAACTCCCGCGGTATTGGCTCTTATGCCGCCCGTACGCTGTACGGTGGTGGCTTATATGCCGCACAAAATGGTTTCTCCACCTCTCAGGCTGGTAATGCTAACCTGAAATGGGAAACATCCAGGAAAACGGATATTGGTGTTGATGTGAACCTCTTTAATAACAAGATCAGCATTGTTGCAGATTACTTCAAGAACAACATTACCGGTTTATTGCTGAATGCCCCTGTATTGTATACTGTAGGTATTCCAAATGCATCTGTTACCACCAACATCGGTTCTATGTACAACACCGGTTTTGAATTTACAGCAAATGCTACAGTACTAACATTAAAAGACTTTACCTGGACCAGCTCTGTAAACTTTACCTGGGTTAAGAATAAAGTTACCGGACTGGTAACTTCCTCTGATATCGTAGATGCTAACTTTTCTGCCGGTGTTGCAAGTGTTGGCAGACCGTTAGGCGAGTATAAATTGATCCGTTGGGCAGGTGTAGATGAGAACAATGGTAACTCCATGTTCTATGCTGCCAATGGTGATATTAAATCTTACGATCCCGTTACTAAAAGATGGACATTAGACGGTAAGGATACTACTGCTATCAGCAGCCGTGATGCCGTTTATACCGGCAAATCCGGTATTCCTAAATTCTATGGCGGTTGGGATAACACCTTTACCTACAAGAATTTTGATCTTAACATATCCCTGGTATACACTGGAGGTTTCTACGTGTACAACTCTACCAAATCTGCTATGCTTACCAACTATTTCCAGAATAACTATGTAGATATTATGGACCGTTGGACTACTCCAGGACAGGAAACAGATGTTCCTAAAATGTACATGAATGATAACGTAGGTAACCAAACCTCTACCCGGTTCCTGGAGAAAGGTGATTTCCTGCGTGCACGTACCATTGGCCTGGGCTACACCTTCAGACAACCGGTATTTTCCAGAATGGGTATCTCCAATCTGCGGTTATATGGCCAGGTGTATAATGCATTTGTGATCACTGGTTACAGCGGCCCTGATCCGGAAGTGAACTACAACCGGAATAACACAAACATTGCTACAGCAGTGGATAACCGCGCTGTTCCGCAACCAAGAACATATACACTGGGTTTAAATGTTGGTTTCTAATTGTTTTAAACAGCACACATGAAAAAGATGAGATTTTTGATAAATATGGGCGTGATCGGATGCATGCTCACCTTAGGTTCCTGTGAGAAACAGGTTTTCGAAGAACCTTTTGCGAACCTTTCTCCGGCCGATGCTTTCAGCTCTCCTGAAAGAATAGCAAAAGCTGCTACCGGTATGTATGATCAGCTGCAGAACGCTGAATTTTTTGGCGGCCGCATTTTGATCTATGCGGATATCAGGGGTATTGATGCAGGGGTGCCATCTTATTTTGGCCCTATGTCTCAGTTTTCGGGCTTATTGTCGGATAATAGTACTGTGAGTATTTCATGGAGAGACGCTTACCGTACCATTTACGAAGCCAACAACTTTCTGAAAGGGCTGGAAGCTAATCCCGGTAAGGTTTCTGCTGAGCAAACAGCACAGTATACGGGCGAAGCTAAGTTCATTCGCTCTCTGTGCTATTTTTACCTGGTGAACATGTGGGCACAACCTTACAAATTCACTGCCGGCGCCAGCCATCCTGGTGTGCCTTTGATCCTGACCGTTGCTGATGATCCTTTTTCTTCCAGCAACCAGGTACCCCGTAATACGGTAGCAGAAGTATATAATCAAATGGAAGCCGACCTGCTGGATGCAGAAGCTAAGCTGGCCTACCCTGCCGGACAGGTAAGGGAGTTTGCCGACGTTGCACGCGCCACCAAAGGTGCCGCACAAGGTTTGCTGATGCGTTTGTACCTGTACAAAGGCGATTATCAGAAAGCGCTGGATTATTCCAATAAGCTGATCACTTCCGGTAAATATGCGTTGAATACAGATGGCCCCGCAACAGCTTTCCGTACGTATACTACCAATGAAAGCATTTTCTCCGTTGCGCATAACGGTGCGGATAATCCGAATACCAATAATGCTTTGGGCCAGCATTATGCTCCGGATAAAAGAGGGGATATTCCCATCAGCCCTGGATATGTTGCCTTAATGGATACTGCTGATAAACGCAGAAAAGACCTGGTAAGAGATTATGCACCTACTCCCGGAACTTTATGGACCACCAAATATACCAGCATTACCGACTGGGTGCCGGTACTGCGTTATAGCGAAGTACTGCTGACGAAAGCAGAAGCACTGGCTAACCTGGGCACTGCGGTAGATGCAAATGCGATAGCCCTGATCAATGAAGTACGTACAAGGTCTAAAGCTAAACCTGTAGCGCCGCTGACCAAACAGGCTTTAATTGATGCCGTGTTACTGGAAAGAAGGATTGAGCTGGCATTTGAAGGTCAGGGAGAGCTGGATTTCTTACGCACTGGCAGAGGCATACCCGCGCACTCTACTGTGAATGCACAGCCTTACGGCTCTGACTTAGTTGTATTGCCTATACCTAAATATGATACGGATCAGAATCCGAATCTTCAACAGAACCACGGTTATTAATAGCGATTAACCAAGGAAACGTGAAAGGCTACCAATTTGGTAGCCTTTCACGTTTTATAATGCCGCTGTAACACTACTAGCTTAACTACTTCACCACTTCCTGCAGCTTCTGCTCCAGCGCATCGCCTCTTAAATTAGCAGCGATCACCTTACCCTGCGGATCCAGCAAAAAGTTAGTAGGAATAGCATTAATACCAAACAAAGGCACTACTGCGGAATCCCAGAACTTCAGGTCACTTACATGGTTCCAGGCCAGGCCATCAGATTGAATAGCTTTGAGCCAGGCATCTTTTTTCTGATCCAGGGACACGCCTAATACCGTAAAGTTCTTATTCTTGTATTGCTGGTAAGCTTTTACAACGTTAGGGTTTTCCATGCGGCTGCGTTGGCACCAGCTGGCCCAGAAATCACCCAGCACATATTTGCCACGGAAAGATTTCAGGCTTACCACTTTACCGGAAGGGTCGGGTAAGGAAAAATCCGGGGCAGTATCGCCTACTTTTACCGCGGTCATGTTTTCTTCTTCTTCGCCACCACCGCTGGCATTAGCGCCGCCCTGCTGCTCCATTTCCGTCATGCGTGCGGCCAGGCTTTGTACCAGGGTATTTTCCGGGAAACGTTTTTCTATGCTGCCTACTATCTGTTTTTCCTGGATCAGGATGTTCGGGTTATTGATCATGCTCAGGGCAAAAACAGCATTAGCGGGGTAGGGTGTTTTTTCTGCATAGCTCAGGAAAGACTGTTGCAGGTCCTGCTCTTTTTGCTGTAAGGCTTTTACTTTTTCCTGCAGAACGCTGTCCGGGATCTTAGCCGTTTGCAGGCTGTCGATCACGCGCATTTCGCCGGTGAGGGCCTGGCCCTTTTCATTGGCATCTGCCAGCAATTGCTGCAATGCTTCAGAGGCTTCAGAACCTTCTATTTTAATTTTATCCAGGTTATCGTAATCACCTTCTATTTTCATATCGCCGGCATCCAGCGCCAGGATAATATATTTACTGTTACCAAACCGGATACGGTACAGGCCCTGCTCCGGTACGGTGCCTTTCAGGGTAAATTTACCGCTGGCATCTTTCAGGGAGGTAGTATCCGCTACCTTTACTTCCTTCAGGGTCAGCTCCTCCAAAAATACGGGACCCAGGGGGGCATTGGTTAAATGAACGGCTATATTAAAAGTTCCTTTCTCCGCCTGCTGACCGCAACTTGCCAGCAACACGCCCAGGGCCAGCCAATATGTTATTTTTTTCATGAAAAATATTTTACGCTCTATATGCAATGTGCATTCCATCATTATCCTATCCGGCAAAAAAAGGAGTGCTGATGAACAATTGATCACCCAAAAGTAAGAAACAATGCTGGAATTAGTCCATGCTGCACGGCCCATGGTTCATAGCCCGGTTCATAATAGCGGATGCTGCATTAAAAGCAGGAGGGAAAATGGAGCTGTCACATCTATAAAAGGCTGTGAACCATACACTATTAATCCTGGCCAAAACTACTTTAATTTTTCTGCCAGCAGCTGGTTGGTCAGCTTGGGGTCTGCCTTACCCTGCGACAGTTTCATTACCTCACCTACAAACAGTCCTATCAGGCCTTTTTTACCGGCCTTATATTCGGCTACTTTGCCGGGGTATTTTGCCAGCACTTCATCAATAATTGGGGAGATATTGTCCACATTGGTATCCTGCAGCAGGTTAAGCGCCGTGGCTATTTCCAGCGGTGTTTTGCCGGGCTGCTGTATCATTTCCGGGAATATGCGTGAGGAGGCTATGGAAAAGCTCACCTTACCGGCTTCCACCAGCTGTATTAACGCTGCCATTCCGGCGGCCGTTAAAGGGAATTGCTCCAACCCGCAGGAGTGCTCATTAAGGTACTGTTTTACAGGCCCTAACAGCCAGTTGGCAGCGGCTTTATGTTGCGGCGCCACGGTTATTACCTGCTCAAAATAATCGGCGGTAGCTTTATCGTCGCACAGCACACGGGCATCGTATTCCGGCAGCCCGTATTGCTGTGTGTATTTCTGTACTAATTCATCCGGCAGGGCAGGTAAAGCACGCTGAATGCTTTCCAGGTAATCTGCCGTAATGCGGAAGGGGGCCAGGTCCGGCTCGGGGAAATAACGGTAATCATTGGCTTCTTCCTTGGAGCGCAGTGAAAAAGAGCTGCCATTGGAGGCATCAAAACTGCGGGTTTCCTGTACAATAGTGCCGCCGGTTTCAATGATCTCTATCTGCCGTTTGATCTCGTTCTCAATGGCCCTTTTCACGTTACGGATGGAGTTCATATTCTTTACCTCCACCTTGGTGCCCAGGGTAGTTACGCCTTTTAAGCGTACGGAAATATTGGCATCGCAGCGCATGCTGCCTTCTTCCATATTCCCATCGCATACTTCCAGGTAGCGCACCAGCCTTCTCAGGTTGGTGAGGTAAACATAAGCCTCATCTGCGTTGAATAAGTCTGGTTCTGTTACAATCTCTACCAACGGCACGCCGGCACGGTTGTAATCTACCAGGGTATTGGCAGGGTCCTGGTCGTGCAGGGATTTACCGGCATCTTCCTCCAGGTGTATGCGGTTCAACTGTATATTACGCTCTCCGGTAGCAGTGGTAATGGCTACATAACCACCATTACAAATGGGAGCAGTATGTTGGGATACCTGGTAACCTTTGGGAAGGTCCGGGTAAAAGTAGTTCTTGCGGGCAAAGTAATTTTCCTGCGCTATTTCGCAATGGCAGGCCAGTCCTAGCCTTACGGCATATTCCACCGCTTTGTGGTTCATGCGGGGCAGGGTGCCGGGATGCCCCAGTGTAATGGGACTGATATGAGTATTGGGAGCGCCGCCAAACGCTGCACTGTCGTTACAGAATAGCTTACTTTCTGTTAATAACTGGGCATGCACTTCCAGCCCTATCACGGCCTCATACTTGTTATAATCGATCGTTGCGCTCATAATTATCAATGTGCAAATTCTGCAAATGGGCAGGGGCGAAGATATATTTTTATTCGCACATCTTCCATACGGCGCGCGCTGCACTCATTTTTAGTAAATTGTAAACATGACTATAGGTGAAATACATGCAGCCCAACAAGCCTTTTTTGAATCGGGGCAAACCTTACCGTTATCCTTCCGTAAAACCCAGTTAAAAAAGCTAAAGCAGGGCATCAAAAAATATGAAAACGCACTCCTGGATGCGCTGTATGCCGATATGCGCAAACACCCTATGGAAGCTTATGGCAGCGAAGTAGGATTTGCCTATACAGAGATAGATCATATCCTTTCCTCCCTGCGTGAGTGGATGCGCCCACAGGAGGTTTCCAGCCCGCTGGAGCATTATCCCAGCCATAGTAAAGTGATCCGTTCGCCCCTGGGGTTAACGTTGATCATTGCGCCCTGGAACTACCCGTTTAACTTACTTATGGGCCCTCTGGCCGGCGCTATTGCGGGAGGTAACTGCGCCATATTAAAACCCTCCGAGCTGGCGCCGCACACGGCTGCCGTAATGGAGCAGCTGATCAAAGATACTTTTGACCCTGCCTATATCACACTGCTGCAGGGCGATGGCGGCCAGGTGATCCCTGAGCTGATGACCCACCGTTTTGATCATGTGTTCTTTACCGGCAGCATACCGGTGGGTAAAAAGATCCTGGAAATGGCGGCGCCGCATTTAACGCCTGTTACCCTGGAGCTGGGTGGAAAATCGCCCTGCCTGGTAGATGATAAAGTGAATATAAAAGTGGCGGCACGCCGCATTATATGGGGTAAATACTGGAATGCCGGGCAAACCTGCGTAGCGCCGGATTATGTGCTGGTGCACAGCCGTATAAAAGAGGCTTTTATTGCTGCCATGCAGCAGGCTATTGTGGATTTTTATGGAGATGATCCCGCTGCCAGCCCGGATTATAGCCGTATCATTAACGCCAAACGGTTTGATGTATTACAGGCTTATTTAAATCAGGGCCGTATTATTCACGGTGGTAATACCAACCGTGATGACCTGTACATAGCCCCTACCTTACTGGCAGATGTACCCTGGGATGTTCCGCTGATGCAGGAAGAGATCTTCGGGCCTATACTGCCTGTTATTACGTTTGATGAGCTGCCGCAGGCTGTGCAAATGATCCGCCGGCATCCGTATCCTTTATCATTATACGTGTTTACAAAACGTGCGTCTACCCGTAAGCTGTTTGAGGAGCAGGTACGTTTTGGCGGTGGTTGTATCAATAACACGCTGGTGCACCTTACTAATCCTGAGCTGCCCTTTGGCGGCATAGGACCCAGTGGCAGCGGGCGTTACCACGGCCGTTACAGTTTTGAAACCTTTACGCATCCCAAAGGTATTATGCGCTCCGCCACCTGGCTGGATGTGCCGCTGAAATATCCGCCCTTTAAAAAGAAGCTGAAGTATGTAAAAATGCTCATAAAGTAAAGTGCCCGTTCACCATTGGCGAACGGGCATCTTTACACACTTAAAACCATATCAAAAACTAAATCTTATAGATAGATGGATGAATGCTGAAATCAATGATCAATCGCTCCCGCATTTTCATCTTCACTTACAGGTCTGCTTTATTTAATTTTTTAGGAACACTGATAGAAAGGGTTTCCGTTTTATTGTTACGTTTAACCTTTGCTGTTATAGTGCCCTTCTCTTTATTTTCCTGGTAGGTATTTACTACATCTTTGGCAGAGGTAATGGCCTCGCCGGCTATTTCCGTAATAATATCATCCTGTTTAAATCCTGCTTTGGCAGCGGCGGAACCTTCGCTTACATTCAGTACACGGGCGCCATCGCCATTCTCTGTATCCTGTACAGACAAGCCCAGGCGGGTGCTGTTGCTGTTATCATCATTGAACCAGTTAAAGTCATTGCCAAATGGCTGACGGCCGCGTGGCTGGAAACGGAAATAATTATCATTACCGTCACGGGAGTTAGGTGGTGCAAAGTTGAAAATATTGGCGCCTTTGCGCTCATCCAGCTTAACGCTGACTTTGCTCTCCTTTTTATTACGCAGGAAGGTAACCGTTACTTTATCGCCCGGATCATGCGCGCCTATTTTTTCAAACAGGTCCTGCGGTTCCAGGATCTTATCGGCGTCTACTGCCGTAATAATATCTCCCTGTTGTATACCAGCTTTGGCGGCCGGGCTGCCTTTAGATACTTCCCGTACCGTTACACCGGCGGCTTCTTTCTTTTCTGTGATCACACCCAGCAGTGCTTTGCCACCGCGGATCTCCATGCCGTTATCATTATCCCCATCATTATTAAAGAACTGCAGGCCACGGTGCTGGTTTGCGAAGGGAAAAGCATTCCCGTCTACCGGGGTAATTTTACGCTTGTATACGGAAATATCACCGTCGTAATCTTCCAGCTTTTTACCATCTGCCCATACTTCTCCATCTTTGATCTCAACCGTTACTTTTCCGTCCTGGTTGTTCTTACGTTTGATGATGATCTCATCATACTCGCCCAGCTTATCGTTCTTTTTACCGGGAGCGGTATCCTGCGCTTGTACAGTAAGCGCTGTTGTGAGTGTGTAGCAGGTAAATCCTGCGAGGGTCAGTGTTTGGAGTAACTTGCCCATGTTCAATTCAGATTTTTATATAACAAATTTAAAGGGTACGGGTAACAAGGAAAAGTTAAAAGATGAGGAGGGGGAGTGAAGGGAATGTTAAAAAATAAGTCGTTTTGAAGCAAAATAGAATAACCTACGTTTAAGATCAGCCATTTATTTTTATAGCGTATTGTATTTCAGGTTATTATGTGATGGGTTGTCGATATTTTTTCGTAAATTTACAGATGCCAGGAGGGTCAAAATATCACATTAATATAGAGATTGACAAACTGACAAATAGTATAGTAAATACTATATCTGGAGATAGTTTTGAAACAGAAGTTTTACCTGTAGATGGGTCTGATCTAAAGGGGGTAACAAAGGGCAATAAATGGAATTTTAATTGGAAAGCAGAACTTAAACTTACAGACCGGCAGGTATATAAGCTCACGATTGTGGGTAATCCAAATATTATTCAGGGACTTGTGAGCATTAGCGATTATAAAGACCATTTTTATCTGCATTTAATTGAAAGCGCTCCGTTTAACATGGGAAGCCCTAAATTATATGAAGGTGTACCTGGGAATTTATTTGCGTTTACCTGTAAAGTTTCCAGTGAAAAAGGATATGATGGTTTTGTGGCTTTTACATCTAAAACCAGGCTAATAGCACATTATGAAAAGGCATTGGGTGCAGTTCATATTGGTAACCATAAAATGATTATCTTTCCTGAAACTGCCATGAGGCTTATTAACAGATACTATAAATTATAAAACATGGGATACATTAAAGAACCGAAAGGCATTGATTTTGTGGTTGATCCCCAGCCTTTAACTGAGAATGATAAATCTTTGATCAGTGAGGCCATTATTCACTATAAGCAAACTGGCCGCAAAAAGCGCGTTACCACAAAAAAACACATAAGTAATACAAAAAAGAAGACTAAACACTAAAAACAAAAACCCGCATAAAACTTTCGTCTTACGCGGGCCTGCTTATTCTTAATCCATTAATTCTTACCCCAACAACCCCTTCACTTTCTCCACCACTTCCTGCAGTTTCCCAACTTCCTGGCCGCCGGCTGTAGCAAAAGACTTTTGTCCGCCGCCACCGCCTTTGATCAGCGGAGCTACCTGCTCCTTAATGATCCTGGTAGCATCCCATCCTTTGGCAGCTACCAGGCTATCGGCTACCAGCAGGGCCACACTGGCTTTTCCGCCAATATTAGCTGCCAGCACTATTACATGGTTATCAATGCTTTTAAGCGCAGTACCCAATTGTTTCAGGCCTTCGGCATTGGTCAGGCTTACTACCTGGCCAATGAAGTTAACTCCATTAACAGGGCTTACCTGCTGTTTCAGCTCTGCAGCCAGGGCATTCACTTTTTCCAGCTCCAGCTGGGCCAGCTGTTTTTCCAGCCCGGCTTTATCCTGCACCAGGCTTTCAACCGCTTTAAGGGCATCTTTAGGCCCTTTCAGCGCGCCTTTAATATCTTTCAGCTGTTGCAGCTGCTCATTTACAAAAGACAGGGCTTTTGCGCCGGTTACGGCTTCTATACGGCGTACGCCGGCAGCCACCGCATTTTCTGCTAAAAATTTGAACAGGCCCAGCTCCCCGGTAGCGCCTACGTGGGTGCCGCCGCAAAGCTCAACAGAATAAGCGGGGTCCATGATCACTACGCGTACCACATCTCCGTACTTTTCGCCAAACAGGGCCATAGCGCCGGATTGCATGGCTTCTTCCTTACCCATTTCCTTAATGATAACGGGAATGTTCTGGCGGATCTTTTCATTTACAATATCCTCTATGCGGGCCAGCTCTTCGTCTGTTACCTTGGCAAAGTGAGAGAAGTCAAAACGCAGGTAATCTGCATTCACCAGTGATCCCTTTTGGGCTACATGTGTACCCAGCACCTGGCGTAATGCCGCGTGCAGCAGGTGTGTAGCGGAGTGGTGACGGGCAGTATCCTGTCGTTTATCTTTAGCTATTACCGCTTTAACGGCAACGGCTATATTAGCCGGCAGGTTATCTGTAAAATGAACAATGAGGTCATTTTCCTTTTTGGTATCTGTAACCGCAATAGTTTCGCCATCAAAGTACAGCAGGCCGGTACCACCTACCTGCCCGCCGCTTTCGGCATAAAAAGGCGTTTGTTCCAGTACCAGCTGGTACTGCTCTTTGCCTTTTGCCTTTATTTTACGGTACTTGGTAACCCGGGTGGTATTTTCCAGCAGCTCATAACCTACAAAGGTGGTAGCTGGTACTTCGTCCAGCACTACCCAGTCGCCCATATCCAGCTCAGTGGCGGCGCGGGAGCGGTTCTTCTGCTCCAGCATAGCGGTTTCAAAACCTTTCTCATCAACGGTAAGCCCGTTCTCAGTAGCAATCAGGCTGGTAAGGTCAAAGGGAAAACCGTAGGTATCGTATAGCTCAAAAGCGGCCCTGCCATCAATTACTTTACCGTTGGCTGTTTTGGCCACATCTTCCATCCGCTTAATGCCGCTGTCCAGCGTTCTTAAAAAGTTATTCTCTTCCTCAAATACTACCTTCTTCACAAAATCCAGCTGTTGCTGCAGCTCCGGGAACACTTTTCCAAACTGCTGCGCCAGTACAGGCACCAGCTCATGCAGCACAGGTTTTTTAGCATCCAGGAAAGAATAATAATACCGTACAGCCCTGCGTAAAATGCGGCGTATTACGTAACCGGCGCCGGTATTGGAAGGCAGCTGCCCATCGGCAATGGTAAAACAAATGGCGCGCAGGTGATCGGCTATTACGCGGAAAGCCACGTCGCGCTTTTCATCTGTGCCCTTATAGGTATGCCCGGTAAGTTTTTCCGTAGCATGAATGGTACCCATGAAAAGGTCCGTATCGTAGTTGGAGGTTTTACCCTGCAGCACACGCACCAGGCGTTCCAGGCCCATACCGGTATCCACATGTTTGGCTGGCAGCGGTTCCAGGCTGCCATTCTTCAGGCGGTTGAACTGCATGAACACGTTGTTCCAGATCTCTATCACCTGCGGGTGGTCGGCATTTACCAGGGTACGGCCATCCACCTGCTGCCTTTCGGCATCCGGGCGGCAGTCCACATGAATTTCTGAGCAGGGGCCACAAGGGCCGGTATCACCCATTTCCCAGAAGTTATCTTTTTTATTACCCAGCAGTATGCGGTCTTCGGCAATATGCCGTTTCCAGAAATTGTAGGCATCCTCGTCTTTAGGCAGGTTTTCTTTGGTATCCCCCTCAAAAACAGTCACATACAGGCGGTCTTTAGGTATTTTATAGATATCGGCCAGCAGCTCCCAGCTCCAGGCAATGGCTTCTTCTTTAAAATAGTCGCCAAAGCTCCAGTTGCCCAGCATTTCAAACATGGTATGGTGGTAGGTATCAATGCCCACCTCTTCCAGGTCGTTATGTTTGCCGCTTACCCGCAGGCATTTCTGGGTATCTGCCACCCGCGCGTAGGCGGAGGTTTTGTTACCCAAAAAATAGTCCTTGAACTGGTTCATGCCCGCATTGGTAAATAACAGGGTAGGGTCATTTTTTACCACAATAGGGGCAGAAGGCACGATATGGTGCCCTTTGGATGCAAAAAAGTCCAGGAATTGCTGTCGGATCTCGGATGCTGTCATAAGTATTATAGCCTGATGATATGTAATTAAAATTGTATAAATAAAATTGTGTTAGACCTAAATTTGACTTTAATTTGTATTTTAAGCCAAGCAGTGGGACTTAGAAAATTGACATTCAAAAGATTGCCATTGTAGTCTAATTCCATTAGGTTTGCACGCCCCTTGCCCGCTAAACCGTGGATTTGCTGAAGGGAGTGCAAAAATATTGAAACCTATAACATTATTCAAAAAAGCTGTGAGCAGTACGCATGAAGGTAGCCATCCCGGGAGGGAGGACCAGCCCTGCAGTACCCGCCGGCAGCATTTTATCCATGAGTTTGAGATGCCCTTTACACTAAAAAAGAAGGAATGACGTTAGGACATAGTCCTGGCTAAAAGCGAACCTGGTCCAATGAAGAAGGTCAAATACTTTTACAATACACAAACCCTTAAGTATGAAAAGCTCGTAATTTCCGTACGGGTAAAGATCCTCCGCATCCTGGGGTTTGTGTCCGCCGCCATTGTTACCGGCGTCCTCTTCCTGTCCGTTTCTTACCGGTTCCTGGATTCCCCCAAGGAAAAATCCCTGCGCCGTGACATTGACAATATGAAAGAGCAGTACGATGCCTTACAGCACCGTATGAATGAAGCCAAGATCCAGCTAACAGAATTACAGCAGCGCGATAATGAAATATACCGGGTGATCTTTGAAGCCTCTCCCATACCGGACAGCACCCGCGCCGGTAAAATTGAAAAGGACGAGGAGCTGGCCCAGCTGCAATCTTTTTCCAGCAACGATATTATTGCCAGTACCGCAGTATTGCTGAAAGAGCTGCTGAACCGCATTAAATCCCAGGAAAAATCTTACACTGAAATAGACGAGCTGGTAAAGAACAAACAAAAAATGCTGGCCTCCATACCGGCCATACAACCCGTTGCCAATAAAGACCTGAAGCGCATAGCCTCCGGCTTTGGCTACCGTATAGATCCCATTTACAAAACAGTGAAGTATCACGCCGGCCTGGATTTCTCCGCCCCCAGCGGCACCCCCATTTATGTAACCGGCGATGGGGTAGTTGAAGAAGCAGCCCTGAGTGATGTTGGTTACGGCAACCACGTTGTTGTACGCCATGGTTACGGCTACAAAACCCTGTACGGGCATATGCTGCGTACCAAGGTAAAAGCCGGGCAAACCGTAAAACGCGGCGATGTACTGGGCTGGGTAGGCAGCACCGGGAAATCTACCGGGCCCCACTGCCACTATGAAGTAATGAAAAACGGCGAAAAAGTAGACCCTGTATATTTCTTCTTTAACGACCTCTCACCCGAAGAATTTGACCGCATGTTAAAAATTGCCCGCTCGGGTAACCAGTCTTTTGATTAATTTGGCCTAGCTTTAAACCGTACGGCAGTACCTGATAATCATCGGAATTTGAGAATATAGCATGGTAATTGCAAAGCTTGACGGATATTTGTCACATTGATTTTCTGCCATGATGCACCAATTGGACCTTTTTGGCTCCCTGGAACCCGCTCCACCACCGGTGGAGAAGGCAGTAACAACACCGCCCGAAGCAGGGGTAGCCGCAGCCGTAAAACACAATACCGCTGCACCCGTAACAACCGCTACGCTTGCGCCGGTGAAAAAAAAGCGCGGGCGTAAATCTTTGAAGGAAGTAAGTGAAGATACAGATGTGATCAAAGAGCTGGACAAAATAACGCTGGACAAACAATACTACTCCATTAGTGAAGTAGCGGGCATGTTCCGTGTAAACACTTCCCTGATCCGCTACTGGGAAAATGAATTTGATATTCTGCAGCCCAAAAAGAACCGTAAAGGCGACCGCCTTTTCCGGCAGGAGGACATTCACAGCCTGAAACTGATCTATCACCTGCTGCGGGAAAGAAAATATACGATCGAAGGCGCCAAACAAAAACTAAAGGAAGATAAAAAGTTAGCCGCCCGGAATTTTGAAATGGTACAGGCTTTGCTAAAAGTAAGAGGTTTCTTAACAGAACTCAAAGATCAATTATAAAAAAACGGTTATGCGATTAAAAACATTATTACTGGGAGGTTTATTCTTATTTGCTGCAACTCTGGCCCAGGCGCAAAATGGCGGTAAGGTGCTGAAAGGCAAGCTGGATCTGAAGGCGTTAACCAGCGACAGTGCATATGCCTGGTTCTATACCGGCGTAAATAAATACCAGCCTAACGAAAGTATGCTGAACTATATTAAAGCCAACCGCGATAAATTTAATGTAGTAGCCCTGATAGGTACCTGGGATGCGCAAAGCCGCGACCTGTTCCCGAAACTATATAAGGTGATGGTGCTGGCCGGCAGCCCGGAAACACAGATGCTGATCTTTGGCGCAGATGAAAAGCTGGATACCGGCGCCCCCCAGGAATATAAGCTGAAAAGAGTACCCACCTTTATTATACAGAAAGAAGGGAAGGAAATAGGCCGCATTTCCGGCGATGTAAATGAATCTGTAGAAGCTGAGATCTCCCGCATTCTGCTGAAGAATGATACCAGCGATAAAAATAAAGGCAATGATTAAATAATGTGCAGGTGTGCAAATGTGCAGATATGCAAATGTACAACCATATGCACCTTACAAAACTTACATAAACCAAAAAAGTCCGGATCATTGACCCGGACTTTTTTATTAAACGGCGTACTGCCTACATCACGCACTTCCCAATTATTAATTCTTAATTATTAATCATTAATTCCCCAGCTGCACATCAATCTTTGTGCTCGGCAGCTTTATGCCCCGCTGCTCAAGCGCGCGGATAATGCCCAGGTTCACAGCCTCGCGCAGGGCTGCATATTGCAGGCCCTCTATAATATAGGTATTATAGACCACCTGCACCAGGTAAGTATCCTTATTAAAATCATGCAGGTTCACGGTAAAACCAGGCAGCACGCTGCTGTTATTCCGTAATATATCCTGTATATCCTGCAGTATTTTCAGCAGGGTATCGGAAGGTGTTTCTGTAGGCAGCTCCAGCTTCATGGCCACGCGTTGCTGCGTGCGCAGGGTCAGGTTGTCCAGGATACTGTCTACCATCTTTTTATTTGGCACGGTTACAAATGTTTTTTCAAGGGTTCGGATGCGGGTACTGCGTAAGCCGATCTTTTCCACGGTACCCTGGTAACTGTCTACTTTAACGCTATCGCCTACACGGAAAGGTTTGTCAAAGAAAATAATGAAAGAGCCAATGAGGTTCTCTATACTTTCCTTAGCAGCCAAAGCCAGGGCCGCCGCACCTATGCCCAGGCCTGCGATCAGCTTATTTACCAGCTCAGAGCCGAATAAAATGCGTATCAGCACTATAAAGCCCAGTATGGAAATAATGGCTTTGAAAAAGTCCCGGAAGAAAACAATGAACTGGTTATCCGTCAGATCTTCCGTGAGGTCGGCCTGTTTTTCCAGTATCAGCGCTATGAAATCAATGAGGCGCAGCAGGATCCATAAAACGCACACGCAGAAAGCGATCTGCATCAGTGTGCTGCTAAGATTCTTAAGCGTAAAGCCATTGTACACCGTTACATTCAGCTCCGGCGGAAACCGGAAATGATCTATGGTAAGCATAAAGGCCAGCAGCAACAGGAAAAACTCCAGCGGGCGTAATAACAGGTGGGCCAGCTCCCTTCTTTCTATCTGGGGCGACAGGTGTTTAACCAGGTTAAAACCCAGGGAAGCGATCCCCTTGGAAAGGAACCGTTTAACGGCAAACACTACCAGCAGCACTATTGCGAGTATAAGATAGCTGCGTATAGGGTTGCCTAAGATCAACAGGTCCAGGAAAGATTGCATGTTACAGTAATTCAGGCTGCAAATATAATAGTATAAAACTATATATATCTTTAGTTAATACCGCGGGAATATTTCTGATAAGATCCAAAATGCCTCATAATTGCTCCGTATAGCTATATTCCCACTCTCCTGCATTCCTTCCCAATCACCACCACCCCCGGTTGCTTCCCTTTTTCAAAACTTCCATACCGCCCTTCAATACCCAATGCACGGGCGCCATTCAGCGTAGCCCATTGTAACAGCTCTGCCAGCGGTATCTCCGGGAATTGCGCTTGTATAACCTGTATCTCTGCCCAAATGGATAACAGGTGATTAGAGGCCAGGCTGTCCGTACCCAGCGTAAGGGTAGCGCCCATGCGGCGCAGCAGCATTATATCCGGCAGGCGGCCTTCAATATACAGGTTGGCCAAAGGGCACAGGCACCAGTATACCGGCAGGGCGCGTTGCAGGGCGGCCTGTATATCTGCCGCATCGCTAAAGGTATTATGCACCAGCAGCAAAGGGCTATTGGCTAAATAAGGCAGGCAGGCCTGCAGGCTGTTGGTTTGCGGGGCGGTAAACCCGCTGATGTCCATGCTAAAGCGCTGGTAAAAATCCAGAAAAGCGCCGGTTTTATGCCGGTACAGCTCGTTTTCAGCCGCACATTCCTGGTTATGGATGCTGAGCGGTGCATTATCCTGCAACCCGGCCAGCAGCTCAAATAAAGCCGCGCTTACCGAATAAGGGGCATGGGGTACCAGGGAGCTGTTATGCCGGGGCCCGTTCAGCGCCCGGAACTGCTGGTATACCTCCTGGCTTTGGGCCAGCCGCTGGGGGGCAGCCGCCGGAATAAAACCCATGCATTCTATAAAGGAATGATAGTAAAGCGGGCTGTTTTGCTTCAAAGGCAGGGTCGTGGTAGTATTGCAAATATCGCCCACGGCTGCAATGCCTTCCTGCCACATGGCCGTTGCGGCCGCTTCCATGGCAGTTGTGGGGTCAACGGCAAAAGTGCCCCTTTGCGTCATTACCGTAGTCAGGAACGTGGGTAAACCGGTTTTTTCCGGTATTACGCCCTGCATATGGGACAGCTCCAGGTGGCAGTGGGTATTTACAAAACCGGGGCAAAGCATGCCATCCAGTAATTGTACGCCTTCACCGGCATCTGCCCGGTTCAGTATATCCAGTACCGTGCCTTGCTGATCCAGCACCAGCACCTTGTCAGCGCCTAAAAATTGCCTTCCGTTAAACAGATCTATGCCGCTTAATTTAACCGGTTGGGACATACCTTGTATTATTTTAATGAATTGGTGTTAATTTTGTGCCCGCCTAATAAGGCATCAAAGATAAACATGATAGATAAACTCGACGCGATAAAAGGCCGGTTTGAGCAGGTGTCACTGGCCCTGACCAACCCGGAAATAGTAAGTGATAACAAGAAGTTCAGCAAGCTGAGTAAGGAATACCGGCAGCTGGAAAAGGTGGTAACGGCCTATGATGCCTACCGCAAGCTGCTGGATGCGCTGGCCTTTAACAAGGAAGTGCTGGAAAGCGGCGATGATGAAATGCGCGAGCTGGCCAAGGAAGAAACCGAATCCCTGCACCAGCAGAAGGAGGAGCAGGAAGCTGCCATCCGCAACCTGCTGATACCCAAAGACCCGCAGGATGAAAGGAATGCCATCCTGGAAATACGGGGTGGTACCGGCGGCGATGAAGCCAGCCTTTTTGCCGGCGACCTGCTGCGCATGTACCTGCGCTTTTGTGAGAACAAGGGCTGGAGCGCTAACCTGATGAGCGAAACCCCCGGTGCAGTAGGCGGTTATAAAGAAGCCGTAGTAGAAGTAAGCGGGGATGATGTATATGGCACCCTTAAATTTGAGTCCGGCGTACACCGCGTACAGCGGGTACCCGCTACAGAAGCATCCGGCCGTGTGCATACCTCTGCCGCTACCATAGCCGTACTGCCCGAAGCTGATGAGGTGGATGTGGAAATACGGGATGCCGATATTAAGATGGACACCTTCCGTTCATCCGGCGCAGGCGGGCAGCACGTAAACAAAACGGAATCTGCCGTACGCTTAACGCACATTCCCACCGGAACAGTGGTGGAATGCCAGGAGGGCCGCAGCCAGCACTCCAACCGGGATATAGCTATGAAAATGCTGCGTACCCGTATCTATGAAGCTGCTGTGCGCAAGCATGAGGAGGCCATTGCCTCCCAGCGTAAAAGCCTGGTATCTACCGGCGACCGCTCCGCCAAAATACGTACCTATAACTACCCCCAGGGCCGTATTACGGACCACCGCATTGGCATGACCATCTATAACCTGGATGCTTTCATGAACGGGGAGATCCAGGAAATGATAGAAGCCCTGCAGTTTGCAGAGAACGCGGAAAAGCTGAAACAGGGCGGGATGTAAAAATCCCGGCGGCCGAACAATTTAAGCACCGGGGCTGTTTTACTACAATAACTTCATAAAGCTACACACCATGCTGGACCAACTCTTAAACCTCGTTAAGGAAAACGCACAAGGTGCGGTTATAAATAATCCCGCTGTTCCCAATGAGCAGAATGAGGCGGTTATACATGCTGCTACCGAATCCATTGCATCCGGCCTGCAGGATGAAATGGCCAATGGCAATACCAGCCAGGTAGTAAGCCTGCTGGGCGGCGCCGGTTCGGCAACAGACCCGCAAAACCCGGTAGTGAACAAGCTCTCCGGTAACCTGGCAGGTACCCTGCTGGAAAAATTTAACCTGCCTGCAGGTACCGCGCAGCAAATAGCCGGCAGCCTTATTCCTGCTGTATTAGGCTCGCTGGTAAAGAAAACAAACGATCCTAACGACCATAGCTTTAACCTGCAGGGCATCCTGAATTCCCTTACAGGTGGGCAGGCGTCCGGCATCAATTTGTCCGGCATACTGGGCCGCCTTTCCGGTGGGCTGGATAAGGATGGTGATGGTGATGTGGATCTGCAGGACCTGATGGGCGTACTCTCCAATGGCGCCAAACAACAACAGCAGCAACAGCCTTCTGAAGGCGGTTTGGGCGGCATGCTCAAAAATCTGCTGGGATAAAATTCGTAGTCATACCAGGCTAATTATCCACATAACTATTATGTGTATAAAATTTATTGTCTGTACTTCCGTAATGTCCAGTAATTTGGCGGCGGAATAAATGCGCCGGTTTTTGACTTTGGCAAAGAATTTGAATACAGCTTGTGTTATAAAACGGATACACTGGGGAAAACCCCGGTGTTACGTTACAACAAATCAAAATGACCTGGCCCATTCAATGCTCCTGCAAAACGAGCCGGTAATAATCAGCAACTCAATACTAGAATCCTTAGAAAATTAAAAAATTGTACGATGAAAAAATTGAATGCAATTGTAGCAATAGCCTTATCTGCCACTGTACTTTTTGGCTGCTCCACCTGGCAGGGTATGGACAATACTAAAAAAGGTGCCGTTATTGGCGTAGGCGGTGGTGCAGCTACCGGCGCTGCTATTGGTAAAGCAGCCGGTAACACTGCCCTGGGTGCCATTATAGGCGCTGCAGTAGGTGGTACAGCCGGTGTGCTGATCGGTAAAAAAATGGATAAGCAGGCACAGGAAATTAAAACAGAAGTACCCAATGCTACCGTAGAGCGTGTAGGTGAAGGTATCAATGTTACCTTCTCATCCGGTGTGCTGTTTGGCTTTGATAAAACAGATCTTTCAGCCACTGCGCAGGATAACATTAAACAGCTGGCACAGGTGCTTAACAAATACCCGGATACTTATGTACGGGTAGAAGGGCATACCGATGATAAAGGTACAGACGAGTATAACATGACCCTGTCTGAAAAGCGCGCTAATAACGTTGCCGCTTTCCTGAAAGCACAAGGAATAGCCGCTAACCGCGTACAGGCATACTGGTATGGTGAAAGCCAGCCTAAAGTGCCCAATGATTCTGACGAGAACAGGGCTAAGAACCGCCGCGTAGAGTTTGCGATCTTTGCCAATGACAAAATGAAAACAGACGCTAAGAACGATGCTGGCAAGCAATAAATAAACATCACTTATTTCTTATAAGGCCTGATGGGTGTAAACCTGTCGGGCCTTATTGTTTTTAAGGAACAGTTGAATTGTATTAAGAAATTGTTAAGCGCTGCTGCTTTAAATTATAAAGGCATTTTCCCGGGATAGTAGGCGGCCGGTAAAGGTAATGCTGGTAATAGTGAAGCTGAAGAAGAGGGGAATTATTTAATAGCGTTATTGGTACCTGGTTTCAGGAACCAGCGCCGGAACATGCGGAAGATCCATACACCGGCAATAGCGCCCAGTGCATCTGCAGCCGCATCGGTCATGTCAAAGCTGCGGTCTATCGTCAGGTACTTTTGAATATACTCAATAGCCAGGCCGTAAAGGGCCGCAAACACTACAAACATTAAAAGGGTTGCTGCGGAAAAACGGCCTTTATGCCAGTAAACCCCCAGGCACAGGAAAAATACAATACCGGCAAACAGGCCAAAGTGCACTATTTTATCCATATGTATCCGCTCCATCCAGCTTTCATGGGGAATATCCTTGCCGGGCAATGTACACATCACCAGGATAAAAAAAAGCCACACAATAGCCGGAATGTAATAACGAACTGTCTTCATGAATGGTTATACGAATGTGCAGATGTGCAAATGAGTTGTTGTGTCTTATGGATGATGTTCACTGTATAAATATGCAGCTGTGCAGGTATGCGGAAGGCCTTGATCTGCACATCTGCATATTTGCACAGCTACACATTAAATTATTGTTATTCTCCTACTAATGCCTGGTAAGCTGCTGCATCCAGCAGGGCTTCCACATCAGCGGGGTTCTTAACGGTTACTTTTACCATCCAGCCATCACCGTAAGGGTCTGTGTTCACCAGCTCAGGCGTGCCTTCCAGCTCCTGGTTAATTTCATTGATGGTGCCTGCAACGGGCAGGAACAGGTCAGAAACCGTTTTAACCGCTTCTACGGTGCCAAATACATCTTCTGCATCCAGGCTTTTGCCTACAGTAGGAATATCTACAAATACAATATCCCCTAATTCACGTTGCGCAAATTCAGTGATACCAATGGTGGCTATATTGCCTTCCAGCAATATCCATTCATGATCTTTTGTGTAACGCAGATTTGACGGAAAGTTCATAGTTAGTTTGATTTTGGCGGTAAAAGTAAGGAAATTACAATACTCTCCAATGCGGTTAGAACAGCAGCCACTTTTTCACCAGCCGTATCTTCATGGGCACATCTGTTAAGGGACGGTCGTTCCCATCTGTTTTCATGCCTGCGATCTTATCGATCACTTCCATCCCTGCTATTACCTGTCCAAAGATGGTGTAGCTCTGATCCAGCTGTGGGGTGCCGCCAATAGTTTTGTAGATCTCCCGCTGGTCTACCGGTATTTTACGGCCACCCAGGCGTCCCTGCTCCAGCTGGTCCAGCTCCGCATCCGTCCACTTTTTGCCCTGCACAATATAGAACTGGCAGCCGGACGATGCTTTGGCCGGGTTATCATCCCGCGCAGCAGCCAGCACACCTTTCTTGTGAAACAGGTCCAGGCGGAACTCTGCCGGCACCGTATAGCCGTTTTCCCCGTTACCCAGCATAACGCCGGGCTGCGCGTGTTTGGATTCAGGATCGCCACCCTGTATCATAAAGCCTTTTATTACGCGGTGAAACAGTATGCTGTCATAAAAATGTGCTTTCGCCAGCTTAATAAAGTTATTCCGGTGCAGGGGTGTTTGATCATACAGCTGAATGATCATGGTGCCATAAGGGGTGGTTACTTTTACCTTGCGGTGTTTGCTCATGGCTCCAAAGCCAGTGGATAGCAACAGTAATAACAGTAGTAGTTTTTTCATAAGATTATTAACAGCTCTTTTTTAATAACCAGTCCGTATCTGATTGCTGGCCTACCTTAAAAGTGTGCTCGCCAAACTTTTCAAAACCTTCCGATGCATAAAAGCGGAGGGCTTTGGTATTATGCTCCCATACACCCAGCCAAATGGTGGCTGCCTGGTGCTCCCGGGCCATGATATAGGCATGTTGTATTAAGGCTTTGCCCAGCTTATGGCCCTGGTAGGCTTTCAGCACATAGATCTTTTCCAGCTCTACGGGCGATGGCAGCTGCGTATGCGCCGCATCATCCGGCTGTTTGCCCAGGTTTAGCTTTATAAAACCAGCTATGTTCTCACCATAGTAAAGCAGGTAGTACAGGCTGCCCGGCTGCAGCAGCTGTTCCCGCAGGGCGGCAGCATCCTTTCTTTCCTGCATAAAAACAGCCAGGTCGTCCGGTTGGTGGGTAGGCCCAAAAGTTTCCATAAAGGTTTGCTGCTCCAGCTGTACCAGGGTTTCCAGCATGTTGGGTTCCACTGGTTTAATGACAATGGGTTGCATGGTTTATTCTTCTCCCTCTTCCTCAAAATACGCAATGATATGCTCCTGCAGAAATCTTTCCTGCTCGGCCATACCCATCTTGGGAATGGGCGCTGTTTCCTTAAAATGCGGCCAACCGTCCTGGTCATAGCCGTCCAGCTCGTAATAGCCGCTTTGGCTTAGCAGGGTACAGGTAGCAATATGCATCAGGTCCTGTTTCTGCTCTTTGGTATATTTCTTTTTCAGTTTTCCTAACTCCTGAATGCCTATCAGGAACAGGATTGCTTCCATATTCGGCTTCTTACCAAAACGTTCGGTTAACTGGTTGATAACCCCGTTCCATTGCTGCTCAAAATCGCTCATAAGTATATATGTGATTGTCAGGTAATGATTTGTTATAGCTGTAAAGGTACGTTATAAAAAAAGATGATATAAATATGGCAGGGCTTTATTAACTTGGGGCCGCCGGGTTAATTACGAATTATTCAATTATGACTCCGCGAAGCGGAGCATGAATGCAATTGAAAATCATTATGATATGAATAATTAGAATTTTGACCATTTGCTACAGCTGTTTACAGTACGTAATTAATAATTCTTAATTATATTAACAGCACTTTAACTGCCTAACCCGGCTGTGCTACAGCGTTTTGTGAGTAGAATGTTTATTTTAGCAAACTTGAAAAACACATACATCGCATGGAGAATACATCGCAAGATATCCGTCAATTGAATGAAAAGATCCACCAGGCCAGCGCATTCGTTGACCTGTTGAATATTGAGCTGGGAAAAGTGATAGTTGGCCAGCGCTACATGGTAGAACGCCTTTTAATTGGCCTGCTGGCCCAGGGGCACGTGCTGCTGGAAGGGGTGCCTGGTCTGGCAAAAACCTTGTCCATCAAGTCTTTAGCATCCGCTATTAATGCAAAATTCAGCCGTATACAGTTCACACCGGACCTTTTACCGGCCGATGTGGTAGGTACCATGATCTATAACCAGCAGCGCAATGAGTTTGTGGTGCGTAAAGGGCCCATCTTTGCCAACTTTATCCTGGCAGATGAAATTAACCGTGCCCCGGCAAAAGTGCAGAGCGCCCTGCTGGAAGCCATGCAGGAAAAGCAGATCACTATTGGCGATACTACCTTTAAGCTGGAAGAGCCTTTCCTGGTACTGGCCACCCAGAACCCGATAGAGCAGGAAGGTACCTATACCCTGCCCGAAGCACAGGTAGACCGTTTCATGCTGAAAGTAGTGATCGGCTATCCCACCAAGGAAGAAGAAAGACACATCATCCGCCAGAACCTGAACCCCGACGGTATGAGCGCCATTAACCCGGTAATAAACCCGGCCGATATTGTGCAGGCCCGCAAGCTGGTTAGGGAAGTGTATATGGATGAGAAAATAGAACGTTATATACTGGATATTGTATTTGCTACCCGCCACCCGGAAGAGTATAAGCTGCAAAAGCTGAAACCGCTGATCTCCTACGGCGGATCGCCCCGCGCCAGCATTAGTTTGGCCTGGGCTGCAAAATCCTATGCGTTCATGAAACGCCGCGGATACGTGATACCGGAAGATGTGCGCAGCATTTGTTTTGATGTAATGCGCCACCGCGTAGGCCTTACCTACGAAGCAGAAGCAGAGAACGTAACCTCTGAGAACATCCTGAGCGAAATACTGAATGCCGTTGAAGTACCATAAGCTAACCGGCCTTCACTATTAATTATTAATTATTCATTCTTAATTATTTGACTGGGTGGATACAGCAGAAATACTCAAAAAGGTAAGACGCATAGAAATGAAGACCCGCGGGCTCTCCAACCACATTTTTTCCGGGGAGTACCACAGCGCCTTTAAAGGAAGGGGCATGTCGTTCAGTGAGGTAAGGGAATACCAGTTTGGAGATGATGTACGGTCTATTGACTGGAATGTAACAGCACGGTTCAACCATCCCTTTGTAAAGATCTTTGAAGAGGAAAGAGAGCTAACGGTAATGCTGCTGGTGGATGTAAGTGAAAGCTCTGCATTTGGTACCGTGCACCAGAATAAACGTAACCTTACAACGGAAATATGCGCCGTACTGGCCTTTTCCGCTATCAATAACAATGATAAGGTGGGGGTGATATTTTTTAGCGATGGGGTGGAGAAATACATTCCTCCCAAAAAGGGCAAATCACATATCCTGTTCATTATCCGCGAGCTGCTGTCTTTCAAACCTAAAAAGAAAGGCACCAATATCCGGGAAACCCTTCGCTTCTTCAACAATGCCGCTAAAAAGCGGAGTATTGTTTTCCTGCTGAGCGATTTCCTGGCAGGCGACTACCAGGATGCATTAACCATAGCCTCCCGCCGGCATGATATGGTAGGTATACATGTGTATGACCAGCGCGATAAAGAGCTGCCGCCGGTAGGCCTTATACAGACCGTGGATGCTGAAACAGGCGGCCGCCAGTGGGTGGATGCTGCTGATAAACGGGTGCAGCAATATTACACCCAGCAGTTCCTGCAGCACACACAATACTGCCGCAGCGCATTCCTGAAAAGCGGGGCTGAGCTGGTAAGCGTACGTACCGACGAAGATTACGTAAAAGCATTGCAAACATTTTTCCTGAACCGGGCATAAGTTTTAAAGCGGAGCAAAAACCATCATGCGAAAAAGAATAATCTTACAGCGTATTTTTTTATGTGTATTGCTGGGATACCTGTGTCCTTTCCGCTTGCTGGCCCAGGACCATTACCAGGTAAAAGCCCTGGCCGATACCGATAAGATACGTATAGGCGAACAGGTTAAAGTGGAGCTGTCTGCCAAAGTAGATCTGAACCAGCTGAAAGCCGCCAGCCTGCGGCTCACTTTCCCTAACCTGCCGGATTCCTTTAATCATTGGGAGGTAGTAGACCGCTCTAAGCTGGATACTGTTACCAATGCCGGTAACAACGAAACATTTTTTAAACAAACCTTTACCCTTACCAGCTTTGACTCCGGCCGCTGGGATATACCCGCACTGCGGTTTGATGTATTTTCCCCTGCCGGTATGGTGGACTCTGCTTTTTCGGAGCCCATTGGTATAGATGTAAACACTGTTGCCGTAGATACTACCAAAGCATTTAAGCCTATTAAAAGTGTGCGCACCGTATCCTGGAACATTTGGGATTACTGGCTGTACATGGCTATTGGCGCAGCGGTAGTGCTGTTGGCCCTTGGCCTGTGGTTATACTTCCGTAAGCGACCGGTTAAGGAAAAAGTGGCGCCCGCAGTGCCGCTGGAACCGGTGTACGACCGTACCCTGCGCCTGTTAAAAGAGCTGGATGCAGAAAAAGTATGGCAACAGGGTAATGTGAAAGAATATTATACAAGGCTCACGGATATTTTGCGTACCTATTTTGAGGAGCAATTCGGCATAGCTGCGCTGGAACAAACTACGGCAGAACTGTTGCAGAACATAAAACCGGTGACCATCCTGAACCAGCAGCGCGATAAGCTGCGGGCGCTGTTGTCGCTGGCCGACCTGGCGAAGTTTGCAAAGCTGCAGCCTACACCGCAGGAGCACGAAGAAAGTATGTACAAAGCCGTTGAAATAGTGGAGTGGACCAAACCGGCCGCAAAACCGGAGGTAACGCAGAACGCAGAAAGCGCAAAACAGAAAGCATAACGCTGAAAGCACAAAGCACAAAGCAAACGTCTGCAACAAAACACGATCCGCATTTAGCATTAAGCCTTCAGCATAATTAATTGATTAATTTGTAATTGAACTAATGGACCTGTCGATCTGGAAAAATATAACATTTGCCTATCCCTGGTGTTTCTGGTTATTGTTACTGGTACCGGTGCTTATTTACTGGTATTTTAAACAACAGCAGCGGCAGCAGGGTGCTTTGCAGGTATCTTCCATACAGGGCCTTAAAGGGCTGCCGGTATCCTGGAAAGTACAGTTCCGGCCGGTGCTGCTGGTACTGCGTGTACTGGCTTTTACAGCCCTGGTTACAGCGCTGGCCCGCCCGCAAACCAGCAATACCTCTGAAAATATTGACAGTGAGGGTATAGACATTACCCTGAGTATAGACATTTCCGGCAGTATGCTGGCAGAAGACCTGCAGCCTAACCGCCTGGAAGCCGCCAAGAAAGTAGCCGTGGATTTTGTGAATAAACGCATCAGCGACCGTATTGGCCTGGTGATCTTTTCCGGCGAAAGTTTTACGCAATGCCCTATCACTACAGACCATGCGGTGCTGGAAAACCAGATCATGCAGGTAAAAAGCGGTATGCTGCAGGATGGTACTGCCATTGGAATGGGACTGGCCACCGCGGTAGACCGTTTACGCAGCAGCAAAGCCCAGAGTAAGGTCATTATCCTGCTTACAGATGGGGTGAATAATACCGGTCTGGTAGATCCCATTACCGCGCTGGAAATAGCCAAAGCCTTTAAGATCCGGGTATATACCATTGGTATTGGTACTTATGGCAAAGCGCCCTTCCCCATGACTATGCCGGATGGCAGCATACAGATGCAAATGCAGGATGTGCAGATCGATGAGCAGCTGATGAAAAAAATATCTTCTGAAACCGGCGGTAAATACTTCCGCGCCACCAATACCGTAGCCTTACAGCGCATTTACGATGAAATTGATAAGCTGGAAAAAACCAAGGTAGAGATCACCTCTTATAAACGTTACGCAGAACATTTCTTCCCGCTGGCTATGCTGGCCCTGGCCTGCCTGCTGCTGGAAGTGGTGCTGCGGTACACGGCTTTCCGTAGTTTACCGTAACTTCGCCCCTTCATGCAAGGAACCGTTTACAGATCTACCGGCAGCTGGTACCAGGTAAAAACAGTGGATGGCGGGTTTTACCAGGCCCGTATGAAAGGTGTTTTTAAGATGGATGAGGACATTACCTCTACCAATCCCATTGCCGTGGGCGACATTGTAGAAGTAGTGGAAGAAGAAAAAGAGGCGGCCAATGCCATGATCACGGAAATTGCGCCACGCCGCAATTACATTGTCCGCAGCTCTCCCCATAAAAGATCGCACAAACATATTGTAGCCGCCAACCTGGATCAGGCAGTGCTGGTATGCACCATTAAGGAGCCCCGCACCTCCCGCGGGTTTATAGACCGCTTCCTGGTAACGGCCGCTGCCTACCACATTCCAGCTGTTCTGGTGTTTAATAAAAAAGACCTGCTGAAAGAAAAGGACCGGGAAAAATTCCTGGAAATGGCAGATGTGTATACGGATATTGGCTACCCGGTGCTGCTTATTTCCGCCGCTAAGGGCGAAGGGATAACCGAGGTACAGGAAGTGCTGAAGGATAAGGTAACCTTAATGTCCGGCCACTCCGGGGTAGGCAAATCCTCCCTTATTAACCAGCTGCTGCCCGGTATGCAGCTGCGTACAAAAGAAGTAAGCGGCTGGAGCGGTAAAGGCCTGCACACCACCACTTTTGCAGAAATGTTTGACCTGCCGGGCGGCGGGCAAATAATAGATACCCCCGGTTTGCGGGAGTTCGGGATCATAGACATCCCTAAAACAGAATTATCGCATTACTTCCTGGAAATGCAGTCCTATATTACACAGTGCCAGTTTAATAACTGCCTGCATATCAATGAGCCTGGCTGCGCGGTAAAAGCCGCCGTAGAAGGGGGGGAGATAGATACAGATAGGTACATCAGCTACGCTACCATCCTGGAAACCATAGAAGAAGAACGTTATTAACCCCGTTTCTTGGGTTTATTCAGCTCATCCAGCACTTTTTCCGCACCCCAGTTCTTTTTGGGTTGAGGACAGCCGGTTTTCTGTGTTTTGCAGGCGCTCATGGTCAGCAGGCCGGCAACAATCAGTAATAGGGTAATTTTGTGTCGCATAGGGTATGGAATAGCTTAGAATACGCGGCTGTCCATTTGTTTACGGGCCTTCCGGTTCTCACTTTTATTGCCTTTGGTATAAAAGTTATTGGCGGGGCAGCCGTTTTGTGTAGCACACCCGGTAGCCACCATAGCGGTAAGCCACATCAGGAGTAAAAGTTTCTTCATAGGTATCTGTAATTTGTAATTTACTGCAATATAATGATTTTTTACTATTTGAACCAGCCTGAATACATGAGGTAATTGTTAGCAATCCGGTCTATTTCGCCGCTGATCAACTCCTGGCTGATGTCTTTTACCTTTTTAGCCGGCACCCCGGCATAAATGGTACCTGCCTCTACCTGGGTACCTTCCAGCACCACTGCCCCGGCGGCAATAATGCTGTTGCTGCCAATACGGGCATTATCCATTACAATGGCGCCCATGCCTATCAGCACATTATCATCTACGGTACAGCCATGCACAATGGCGTTATGGCCTATGGATACATTGTTGCCAATAATGGCTTTTGTTTTTTCGTAGGTGCAGTGAATAACGGCGCCGTCCTGTATATTCACCTTATTGCCTATACGAATACTGTTCACATCGCCCCGCACCACGGCATTAAACCATATGCTGCAATCGTTGCCCATAGTTACATCGCCTACAATGGTAGCGTTGGGAGCAATAAAACAGTTGTTGCCAAATTCCGGCTGTATTCCTTTTACTGGTAGTATAACAGGCATCATTTATAGATTTAATAGCAGTTAGCAATTAACTTTTAACCGTTAGTTGTAATAGCTGCAAGTTATTAGTTAACCGCTACAAATAATAATCCATAATGGCCCATCAGATAGAACGCATATTCTTTCTATTCTATTATAACCGGCCATTTTTCTTTCCCAAAGCTAAGCGCTGATCACCAACAGCTAAAAGCTTGTATAATTACTACCTTCGCATTTGTATGAACAACCGGCAGCTTTTTTTACGGCATGTAGCACAAACTTCAGATGCCCCGCTGGCGCTGGAGATCACCAAAGCCCAGGGAATGTATATGTGGGATGCAGCAGGCAAGCGCATCATGGATCTTATTGCAGGCATCAGTGTATGTAATATTGGGCACTGCCATCCAAAGGTGGTAAAGGCCATACAGGATCAGGCGCAGCAATACATGCACCTGCTGGTGTATGGTGAGCTGGTACAATCGCCCCAGGTAGCTTTTGCCGCCAGATTAACGGAGCACCTGCCTGCTGCGCTGGATAGCGTGTACTTTACCAACTCCGGTACAGAAGCAGTAGAAGGCGCCATGAAGCTGGCCAAACGATATACCGGCCGTACAGAGATCATTGCCTTTAAGAATAGCTACCATGGCTCTACCCAGGGCTCGTTGAGTATTATGGGGCAGGAGGAATGGCGCAATGCCTACCGCCCCCTGCTGCCGGATATTCAGCACCTGGATTATAATAATTTCAGCTCACTGGAGCATATTACTACCCGCACTGCCTGCGTAATTGCAGAAACCGTGCAGGCCGAAGCAGGCGTACGCCCGCCCCAACAGGAATGGCTACACGCCCTGCGCGAAAAGTGTACCCAAACCGGCACCCTCCTGGTGCTGGACGAGATACAATGTGGTCTGGGCCGCAACGGCGCCTTATGGGGTTTTGAGCGGTTTGGCATTGTGCCGGATGTATTATTGCTGGGCAAAGCCCTGGGCGGCGGTATGCCGCTAGGGGCCTTTATTTCCTCCCGCGATATTATGTGGAGCCTTACCCATAACCCGGTGCTGGGGCATATTACCACTTTTGGCGGCCACCCTGTTAGCTGCGCCGCCGGCTTAGCAGCCCTGAATGCCTTGCTGGATGAAGATATTATTCCATCGGTTAAAGAAAAGGAGCAGCTTTTTCACCAATACCTGCAGCACCCGGCCATTAAAGCAGTACGCTCCCAGGGCCTGCTGATGGCAATTGAGTTAGCGGACTTTCCCTTTAACAAAAAGGTGATAGATGAATGCATCAGCCAGGGCCTGCTCACCGACTGGTTCCTGTTTGCACCGGAATGTTTGCGTATAGCGCCGCCATTGATTATTAGTAAGGAGGAGATTAAAGAGGCCTGCGGGGTGATTGCAGCAGCGTTGGATAAAATGAGCAGGCAGTAAATGAGTGGGCAGTAATAGCCTGGCAGAGCTGCTTATCAACTGGTTCTGGTTCCCATTTGTACCGGAATGTTTGCGGATAATGTGTCATTGAAATCCTTGAACTGCCAGCGCAATAGCAGTGCTACCGCAACCGTGATCTGTGACGCCCGCTCTTGTAGGTCCAAACAACGGACCTTGGCTGGCGTCATTCGCTTGATAAAGCCCAATAGACCACCAACCCTGCTACGACAACAAAAAGCTTCATCGTTTGCCAAACAGGCAGGCACAGTTCGTTGCTGGACCTACAAGAGAACCCGCCATTAAGAAAACAATAATATTATACCGCACTATCACTAACCAATGTTAGCAAATCTTATTCGGCAGGCGGGCGCATGACCTACAAAGAACCTCTCCGTATTAAACAGCAATAAAGCACAAAACCAACTTTAACAAATCCTATATCCAATGATCCTCAATCATTTTCTTACCTAACACATCAAATAATTTTGTTAATCCAATATTTGCATTAACTTTGAATTACAAAGTGCTTTCTATATGAACGAACAGCAGCATCTGGAAACGTTAAGTGATATTAAACGCATAATGGAACGTAGCAGCCGTTTCATATCCCTTAGCGGCTTAAGCGGCGTATGGGCCGGCATTTGCGGCCTGGCCGGCGCCACAGTGGCTTACCTCTGGATCCATAGCTACTATCTTGCCTGGGATACCCGTGGCAGTTATTACGATGCCGACTACGCTATACTGCGTTATAAGCTGATCATCCTGGCAGCCGTGGTATTAGGGATCACCCTGGCCGGCGGCGCTTATTTTACCTGGCGCAAAGCCCGCCGTAATAACCTGCCCATTTGGGATGCTACTTCCCGCAAAGTTGCAGTAAATCTATGCCTGCCACTGGTAACCGGTGGTTTTTTTATACTGGGCTTAATGTATAATAACTATGAGCCTTTAATAGCCCCGTCCTGCCTGGTGTTCTATGGCCTGGCCCTGGTAAATGCCAGTAAATATACACTCACGGATATACGTTATTTAGGTATTACGGAAATTATACTGGGTATCCTGAATATCTTCTTTTTACGCCGCGGCCTTTATTTCTGGGCCCTGGGCTTTGGCGTGCTCCATATAATATATGGCCTTGTAATGTGGTGGAAATATGAAAGAGGAGTGAATGCAGAAGGCTGAAAACAGGAAAGCATATTTTTCTCCAATTAATTTATGGAAATTGTGATGCAATGAATCCAATAGGTAATCTCAATAAATTATTCGACAGCCGCATTCGCCTGGGCGTGATGAGCGTTCTCATGGTGAATGAGGAGGTGAGCTTCAACGACCTGAAGCAGGTGCTGGAAGTAACAGACGGCAACCTGGCTTCCCACCTGACCACGCTGGAGGAGAACGGTTACCTGAAAGTGCACAAGGGTTTTATTGGCCGTAAGACCAATACCACCTATTCCATTACCAAAGCCGGAGAGAAAGCCTTTAAAGGTCACCTGGCTGCGCTGGAAAATATGATCAGGTCTCTAGAGTGAAATTTTTTTTATCCCTACACTTTGAAATACAAAGTACTTTTTAAAACTTAAAACATGGAAACACCGCAAACCAACGGGAAGCAAACATTTATGCAACGTAATTCCTACTCCATTAAAGCCATGGTAATTGGCTTCCTGGTATTGGTATTACTTATTCCCACTGCCATGATCATGGGCCTTATTTCTGAACGGGAGCACCTGCAAACCGATGCTACCAAGGAAGTAAGCAGCAAATGGGCCAACGAGCAAACCATCACCGGCCCGGTGCTGGTAGTACCTTACACAGAGCTGAATGAGAAGAAAGAGCTGATCCGCAAACAAGCATGTTTTTTACCGGATAAGCTCAATATCAACGGGCAGCTGGCGCCGGAGATCCGCAAGCGGGGTATTTATGAAGTGGCCGTGTACAGCTCTCAGTTACAGCTAAGCGGCGCCTTTACCCCACCCGACCCCGCAGCGCTGAATATACCGGCTACCAGCTTTTTGTGGGATGAGGCGTATCTGTCAATCGGTATTACAGACATGCGCGGCATCACTAATCAGCTGCAGGTATTATGGAACGGACAGCCATATGTCTGCAACCCCGGCACTCCCGCCGTTGACTTACTGGGTAATGGTGTGCAAACACGCATTCCTTTAAGCGCTATGGTAGCCAATAGCGACACGGCCAGCTTTTCCATTAACCTGGGCCTTAAAGGATCCGGCCTTATCTATTTTTCACCGGTAGGCAAAACTACCCGGGTAAATATAAATGCACCCTGGGCCAATCCCAGCTTTGATGGCTCTGTACTGCCGGAAAAGCGCGATATCACGGCTAAAGGTTTTACCGCCAGCTGGCAGGTGCTGCACCTGAACCGCAACTTTCCCCAAAGCTGGAGTGTGGGAGATAAATATGATATTACAGATGCGGACTTTGGCGTAAAGCTTTTTTTACCGGTAGATGGTTATGCCAAATCCATGCGGGCCGTGAAATATGCTATACTGATCATCGGCCTTACCTTCCTCCTGTTCTACTTTATAGAATTACTGCAACATCACAGCGTTCATCCATTACAATATATACTCATCGGCGTGGCCTTATGCATTTTTTACACTTTGCTGATTGCCCTTGCTGAGCAGCTGAATTTTAACCTGGCATATATCATTGCCACCCTGTTAACCCTAAGCCTGGTAACTGCCTACGCGGCCAGCGTGTTCAGAAAAGCTGGTACCACGCTGGCTGTAGGCGGCACCCTGCTTACGTTGTACGGGTTTATTTATGTGATCATCCAGTCAGAAGATCAGGCATTGCTCATGGGCAGCCTGGGCCTATTCATCATCCTTGCCATCGTCATGTACTTTAGCCGCAAGATCCGTTGGAATACACTGGGCGGTAATATCGCATACGATCAGAATGCAAACGCATGATGTATGTGCGGAGTTCTTCCGAAGCAAGTTCGGAACAAGTTATCCGGCCAAACCGGAAGGAGGTTCATAGAGACAAATAAAAAGACATTGTGAACGGTATAAATAAAAAATATACTGATGAAAATTAAAATGATCCTGCCGGCATTAACGGAAGCCAAAAGCCCCTACTGGCGCCCCATTAAGTACTCCCTGTTTCCCCCGCTGGGATTGGCTACCCTGGCGGCCTACTGCGATGCGGATGATGAGATCACCCTGCAGGATGAGCATGTAGAAACACTGCAGCTGGATGATGATCCGCAGCTGGTGATCATACAGGTATACATTACCAATGCGTACCGCGCCTATGCCATTGCAGATCATTACCGCAGCAAAGGTTGTTATGTGTGCCTGGGTGGGTTGCATGTAACGTCGTTGCCGGAAGAGGCTATGCCTCATGCGGACAGTATCTTCATCGGTCCCGGTGAAGATACTTTTCCGCAGTTCTTTAAAGATCTTAAACAGCATCGCACGCAAAAGATCTACACTTCACAGCAACGTACCCTGCACAGCATACCACCTATACGCCGGGATCTGATCAGGCGTAACCTGTACCTGGTGCCCAATTCCATTGTAGTGTCCAGGGGCTGCCCGCACCATTGCGATTTCTGCTACAAGGATGCTTTTTTTGAAGGCGGCCGTTCTTTTTATGTGCAAAAGGCGGATGAAGCCCTGGCGGAAATAGACCGCCTGCCGGGCCGCCACTTGTATTTCCTGGATGATCACCTGCTGGGCGACCGTAAGTTTGCCAGTGCTTTGTTTGATGGCATGCAGGGCATGAACCGGGTGTTCCAGGGCGCCTCTACCGTGGAAGCTATTTTACGCGGCAACCTGATAGAACAGGCTGCAGCAGCGGGCTTGCGCAGTGTGTTCATAGGTTTTGAAACCTTCAGCAACCATAACCTGCAGCAAAGCAACAAAAAGCAGAATATCGGGAAAGACTATACGGAGGCCATCCGCCGCCTGCACGACCTGGGTATTATGATCAATGGCAGCTTTGTATTCGGGCTGGATGATGATCATGAAGATGTGTTTAAACGCACGGTAGACTGGGCAGTGAACAATGGTATTACCACCTGCACTTTTCATATACTCACGCCCTACCCGGGCACGGCCTTGTATAAACGAATGCAGCAGCAGGGCCGTTTGCTGCACAGCAACTGGGACCTGTATGATACCCGGCATGTGGTATACCGCACCAACGGCCTTTCAGCAGCGCAGCTGGAGCAGGGCTACAACTGGGCCTACCGCAATTTCTATAGCTGGCGCAACATTATCAGCGCCAGCCTGGCACATACGGAGCTGAAACATATGCTGAAACATTTTGCCTACGCCGGCGGCTGGAAAAAATTTGAACCTTTATGGAACTTCATTATCAAAACCAAAGGGCTCAATCAAATGCTGCCCGTACTGGAAGCTATTCTGTCAAAAGTACCGGGGGAACGGAAGAGCGCGTTATGCGACGGTACTGGTTTAAAAAATATGGATGGGCATACATTCCCATTAGCATAACCGGCAGCCTGGTAACCATTGCTGCTATACTGCTAACAGGGGCCTGTGTTTGGATCCTGGACCGCCAATGTTCATTCCTTAGCGATGCGCTGATCCACTTTTTTATTTATTTTACCTGTATTGCTTTCTGGTGGAAATGGATAGCGGAAAGCACGGCCCAAAAACCAAACAACCATGATGCCTCCTAAAAAGAACTACCTGCACCGCCGCCTGCACAGTTTCCGGTATGCCTTCAGCGGCATTGCTGCTTTTATAATATCAGAGCCGCATGCCCGCATACATGCTGTAGCCACGGTGCTGGTAATAGCGCTGGGCGCCTGGAGCCATATTACCGCAGTGCAGTGGATAGCCATTAGTATTGTTACAGGCATGGTATGGATAACGGAAATGCTGAACACCGTTATCGAAAAAATGATGGATCATTTGTCGCCTGACTACCACCCCCGCGTAAAATGGATCAAGGATGTAGCGGCCGGCGCCGTGCTCATAGCCGCCATGGTAGCCGTAATTACCGGTGCGGTGGTATTTCTGCCGGTTTTCTTTAAATAGCGGTTTTGAAACCAAACCATTATTCAACATTTCAATTAAGCATTAAATGCGTATGCAATTACCTACCATAGCAGGTAGCAGCAGAAAGGCCTTGTGGTTGGCTGTTACTTTTAGTATAATATTATTAACGTTCCGCTGTATCCATACCGGCAGCTGGAAATATACCTTTCTGCTGTGGAACCTGTTCCTGGCCTGGGTGCCCTATTACGTAACCTGGATGATGCGGCGCTTAGACAGCAGCAAATGGCCCTTACCGGTATGGATCCCTGTGTTCTGCTTATGGCTGTTATACCTGCCCAATGCACCTTATATACTTACAGACCTGTATCATTTACCGGAAGGCGGCGCACCTATGTGGTTTGATCTGATATTGATCCTGTCTTTTGCCTGGAACGGCCTGCTGCTGGGTTTTATATCCATTAAGCAAATGCAGGGTATGTTTATAACCCGCTTTCCCAAATGGCCGGTACAGCTGTTTATTTTACCGGTAATGTTTTTATGCGGCTGGGGCGTATACATTGGCCGTTACCTGCGCTGGAACAGCTGGGACCTGGTAGTGCAGCCGGTGCCGCTGTTGCGGGAAACAGGCGCCATGGTATTACATCCCATGGAGTATAGTCATGTATGGGGTTTTACTGTTTGCATGGGTTTGTTCATGCATATTCTTTACCACTTAAGATCTGCCACGCCTAAATAAAAAGAAATTATCTATTGTCCGGATACCCTATATCAATTAAAAAGGGGGTGTATCGTTTAATGATACACCCCCTTGCTGTATAAAGATGATTGTATTTGCTTAGAAATCTACGCCCATACCAAAGTACCAGATTGGGTTGCCGCGGAAGAACGCGATCATTGGCCAGCCGGCATCTACCCGCAGGAAGTAACCTGCAAT
Source organism: Chitinophaga sp. GbtcB8 (assembly GCF_019091455.1). Classification (GTDB taxonomy): domain Bacteria; phylum Bacteroidota; class Bacteroidia; order Chitinophagales; family Chitinophagaceae; genus Chitinophaga. Next base: position 21,960 of record NZ_JAGXJN010000012.1, on the reverse strand, counting down.
AGTAGTGCGGGCGCCAAAACCATAACCGCCTACAAAGGGCCCCAGGAAGCCTTCTTTGATCTTCACCGTTACACCATCGCTGCCGTTATAATAAGTGTAGTTGGCATCTTTAAAGTTCAGCGTTTTATTCCACGCAGTACCCAGGTCTATAAAAGAGGTGAGCTGGAAGTTGCGCAGGAAGGCAGAGTTAATGGGTTTCTCAATAAAGGTGGCAAACACCGGCAGGCGCAGCTCTGTATTGAACAGCATTACATTATTACCATTCTTGGCATTTTGCTTGTATCCGCGCATGTTCACCGCCAGTGTCTGGAAGCCGTAGTTGGCCGTCAGGTCTACCGGTGTGTTGGTATTGATCTTTGGGTTCAGCCAGTTGTCTACACCACCCAGGTAGTACAGCAGCTTGCGGGTACCCCATGAAAGGTCGGCAGAGAAACGGGTAGCCCATATAAAGTTGCGGTATATTTTTTCATAGTGCCGCACATCAATACCCATGTTGTAGGTGAATTTGCCTTTACCCGCTGCGGTGGGGTTAAAGAAGCCATTCAGGTCACCGGAAAGCTGTGCGTTCATATCGCCATAGATCTTATACCGGGTACCGTTCCAGATATTAATAGCCGGGTTAATGGTATTGTCATACACATATTCCAGGCGTACCAGCGCATAGTTTTCGCTGAAGTCCTGCACTTTCAGGCTCTGATCGTCAGAGGCCAGTATCACCATACGGTCGTTACGGAAGCCGGTTTGCAGGCGCAGGCTGCGTACCTCGTCAAACGGATAACGTACTTCCAGCTGGTACAGGTTGGTCTTCAGCTTAATGGGATAAAAATCTCCCAAAGATGCCTTATCTACCTTACGGTAATAAGTGAATTTATAATCAAATCGTTTTTTCAGGTAAGCAAAAGAGGCAAAGTATTCCGTACCATCCAGGGAGGAAGGAATACGGAAGCCGCCGCTGAACTTATAGTCTTCCATCAGATCGCTCACGCCTATACGAATTAAGCCGTTCACCGGGTCTGTTAACCGGATGGGGCTTACCGGCGGGCCGGTAAAGGGCTGGTACTTGTTAATAAGTACGGAGTTATCTATCTGTGCAATCAGGTAGTCTGATGAGAATTTGAGCTTATACGGCAGCAGGCGCGCTTTTTTCAGCACAGCTTCTATCTGTGGTATTGAAATGGGCGGTATGCCATCTTGCACTGCTGCGCTGCTGTCTGCCGGTTCATTACCAAATTCGTTCTGGAAAAAGTCAGGCTTCTTGGCAGTATCCCTGGGAGGCTGCTGTCCGTGGTAGGTAGGCAATCCCATACGGATACTGTCCTGGTGCATCTGGTACTGGCGGAAGGCGGTAGGCCGGGCCGTTACATTACGTTTACGCAAGGCCGTAGTATCTACCTTCAGCTTCACCAAACGTTTAAAATTGTTAATGGCCGTTACTTCAGATACCATTCCCTGGTCGCCCGCTATGCGGGATTCTTTAATACCATACTGGTAGTTGCTTACCGGGAATACATAGGTTGAATCCTTAGTGATGGTAATTGCTGCCACGGAATCAGGAGCAGTAGCGCCATATGAGGAAAGCGCAGAATCCAGCTCAGAAGGATCCGGGTTATGCAGGATCTCTGAACCTACAAAGAATAAGCTGTCCACACCTGCTCTTTCCGATTTAAAGAAACCGGCAAAGCGGTTACGGATACCATTTTCGTCCGTTACAAATGTAAAGTGTGTGTTATTATACTGCATGGGAAGGCGCGCATCGCCATACTTCATATCTGTTAGCTGGGAGATCTGTTTTTCAGAGGTCTTGTTCCAGTTATCAACCAGGAATACATTATACCGGCCGCCGGGCAGCACGGTATCTGCACTGCGTGCCGTGGGCGAAGGGCGGTTGGATGAATAAATGATACCGCTTTTACCCGGGAAGGCTACAAAAGAAGGGTCCAGGTCATCATACACATCGTTGGTGATCTGTTCTGTTTTGTAGTTGCTGATGTTATAGGTGAAAATATCCGTATGCCCGTTCTTAACAGCAGAGAGCAGCAGGGTATTATCAAATTCAAAGAAGTACTTCATATCTATCACCCGGTCAAACATGTTCAGGTCCTGTTTGGTGGTGATCTTGCTGATCAGGTCATATACCATCAGCCGGGTGCGGCCTTCATATTCATAAACAACGGCAATGCGGTTACCCTTCTGGTTCCAGGCTATTTGCGGATAGTTGGGATCCAGCTGGTTGGCCAGCTGTTTTACGCCGCTGCGCAGCAGTATTTTAGGTTTATTGTCGCCAACCTGTATCTGCACGCGGTACAGGCCTTTCTTAAATTCTACTACAGCGTAGGAATTGTTCCGGGGATTGGCCTGGAAACGGTAAAAGTCAGATTTACCTACCTCACGCGTTACCACGGTGCGGCCACGGGCTATTTGCCGGCGGCGGCGGTTATCCTGCTGGTATTTCCTGAGGTTGTAGATCATGAAATCTTCCATAGCCTTTTTGGGCGTTTGGCTCAGCACCTGCTCAAAACCTCTTTTCAGGCCCCGGTTTATACGGGATATATACATGAGGTAGGGCACGGCATCTTTCCCGTATTTGCTCTCCACATAAAACCAGAATGCATGGCCGGCCAGCAGGGGATGGTCATATGCAAGGGAATTGAACTTGGTATATTTACCGGATTGCAGGATGGCTTTCAGCTCTTCATCTTTTTCCGCATTCCAGTTCTCTGCCGCATAGGCAATAAAGCCATCTGTAAACCATTTGGGGAAATCTATCAATACAGCATTACCGGCAAATTCGCCGATATCCTCACCAAACAAAAGGGTTTCCAGCATTACACGGGCTATGCCCTGCCGTATCTGGTTCTGCAGGTGTTTATGGTCGCCATCAAAATAAACGATCATTTTATTACCCACCAGTTTAGTAACCCCGCCGGTGTTCTGCCAGTCTACACCAATACCAATGTTGGACTGCTTCATTTCCCCAAAGCTGTTATAGACCACTATATTCAGCCTTTGACGGAAAGAGAACTCCATGAACTGTTCCAGCGAGGGTAATTCCTTCTCGGCTTCCTGGGCCACATACTTACCCAATTCCAGCCCGTTCTGACTAAAATAGGTGTTGAAATGCCGGGTTTGATAGTACCGCCACTTGAAATTCTTGTGCTGTACACGGTTTTGCCCGAATTCAACAGTATTAGTCTGTGCCTGGGATAGAAAATACGTGGTTAGTAATAGGGTACCGGTGAAGAATAACCTGGTAGTAAATCTGTTCATACAGAAAGTATTGATAATATTGTATCTGAATTAAAATTAGCAAAAATCGGGTAACAATGATTGAAATCAAATATTTCCCCTACAATCCTTTCGAGGAGAACACCTATTTGCTTATTAACGAAAAAAGGGATTGCATAATTATAGACCCTGGCTGTTATTTTGAGGAAGAAAGAAAAGAATTACTGGAGTATATCGAAAAAGAGGGGTTAAATGTTACCCGCCTGCTAAATACGCACTGCCACCTGGATCATATTTTTGGGAACCGCCTTATAGCAAAAACCTTTAATGTAGGGCTGGAGATCCACAAGCTGGAACAGCCGGTGCTGGACCGTTCGCCCCAGGCAGGCGCTATGTATAATGTACCTTTTGAGCCTTCGCCTATGCCTGCCCGTTATATGGAAGAAGGGGAAAAAATAACCCTGGGCGCCTATGAGCTGGAGGTGCTGCTTACACCCGGGCACTCCCCGGGCAGCGTATCATTCTACTGCGCGCAGGAACAGTTTGTAATTGCGGGCGATGTGCTCTTTTACCAGAGCATTGGCCGTACAGACCTGCCGGGCGGCCATCACCAGACCCTTTTGAACAGCATCCGTCAAAAGCTGTTTGTATTACCCGATGCCGTAAAAGTATATCCCGGGCACGGACCTGCCACTACTATCGGGTTTGAGAAACTACACAATCCTTTCCTGAAATAATTAATAATCGTTATGCATGCATTTCACGTACATGCGGCCCCTTTATTGTGTAATTGTTACCGGAGATACTTCCCAACAAAAGGCAGCCGCTGAAACTCTTTGCGCTCCATGCGCAATATAAACCAGCCGTATGCCGCAAATAAGAGGGTAGCTACGATCAGCGAAAGTGGTTTTAAAGCATATACATTGCCAGGGGAAAGCAGGTGGGTATTCAGTAAGTGGAATACAAACCAGGTTACTACTGCCAGGCCAATGTAGGTGAGGATCCTGGGCAGGTGGTAAGGTACCGGGTAATGTTTTTGCCCCCATACATAACAAACCGCCATCTGGATAAAGTAACATACCATGGTGGCCAGTGCAGCGCCATAATAGCCCATAACAGGTATCCACCAGTAGTTAAATAAAAAGGCCAGCGCAGCGGTGATCAGTGTAATAACAGCGCCGGCCCGCGTACGGTCCGTAAGTTTGAACCAGATGGTAAGGTTATAATAAATACCCAGGAACATATTGGCCAGCAACAACACCGGCACTATACGCATACCCTGGTAGTAGAAAGGTTTGCGTAAAAAGATCTTCCAAACATTCAGGTACAGGCTTACAAACAGGAACATAAAACAAAGCAGTATTACAAACAGCTTCATAATACGGGCATATATCCGTTGTGGGTTTTCGCCTTCCGCCTGTTTAAAAAAATAAGGCTCTGCACCTAACCGGAATGCCTGTATGAACATGGTGATGAGGATGGCCAGCTTGTAATTGGCGCTGTACAGCCCTATGATCACTTTTTTAGCTTCCATATCATTACCCGGCAGGAACTGCGGCAGGAACCAGGCCCGGTCAAAGGTTTCATTTACCATACCGGCCATACCTACAATGATCAGCGGCAGGGCATATTGTACCATCTGCTTCCACAGTACAGCATCAAACTTCCATTGGATCTTTAAGATCTGCGGCACAAATAACAGTAAGGTAAGGCCGCTGCCCAGCATATTGCTCAGGTACACATACCCCAGCGGGTCTGCATTCACCTGCACATTGGGCACCCAATGGTGGCCTGCCTGGTAAAGCAGGGGGCACAGGTACAGGAAAAACACGTTAAAGAAAACAGTGGCTGCAATGCCGGCTATACGAATGGCCGCATAACGGATGGGCCGCCCCTCCAGCCGTAGCTGCGCAAAGGGAATAGCCGTTAGCGCATCAAACGCCATGATCAGTATTACATAATAGTAAAACCCGGGATGGGCCGTTAACCCCGCCAGGTTACCCGCATAGGAATGGGCTACCGGGCCGCGTAACAGGAATAATATAAGGGTTACGCTTACCGTGGAGATCAGCAGGGAAATAGTAGCGCTGCTGAGCACCTGCTGGCGGTTATCCTTTTTGGCAAAGCGGAAAAAGGCCGTTTCCATACCATAGGTAAGCACAATATTCATGAAGGGAATGTAGGCATACACGTTGTTCATCTCCCCAAAATCGGCAGGGGTAATTATTCCCAGGTAAAAAGGCGTCAGGAAATAGTTGAGCAGTTTGCTCGCTATATTACTTAATCCGTAGTAAATGGTTTGTCCTGCCAGTGATTTAATGCTCAATGCCCTGAATTTTGATCAAAAGTAAGCGTTATTATTCCATCCCGCCCCGCCGCATCTGTTTTTTATCTGACAGGCGTTTTTTGAACTGCAGCCGCTTTTCTATCATTGCTTTGCTAGGTTTGGAAGCCTTTCGTTTTTTAGGAACAATTAAGGCTTTATGTACCAGCTCCAGCATTTTTTTAACTACCAGCTGTTTGTTGGCCAGCTGGGTGCGGGCCTCCTGGGAGCGTACCTGCAGCACGCCTTCCGCATTAATACGGTTGGCCAGCTTTTCCTGTATTAAGGTTTTTTGTTCAGGGGTTAACAGGGCAGATCCGGGTACATTAAAATAGCCTTCTACCATGGTTTCCACCTTGTTTACATTTTGTCCGCCCTTGCCGCCGCTGCGGGCGGTGCGGAAACTGATCTCACTGGAAATATCCGGTTGCATGTATGCAATTTATTAACTTCCGCACAAAATTATTGAATATGCGGGCAGTTATACAACGGGTAACACAGGCATCTGTTACGGTTGATGGGAAAATTACCGGTGAAATAGGGCCGGGACTGCTGGTATTAGTGGGTATTGAGGATGCTGATGGCCAGGAAGATATTACCTGGCTGAGTAATAAAATAACAAACCTGCGAATTTTTGGCGATGAAGCCGGGGTCATGAACCTGTCTGTTAAAGAAACCGGTGGCGGCATTTTGCTGGTAAGCCAGTTTACCCTGCACGCCAGCACTAAAAAAGGCAACCGTCCTTCGTATATACGCGCAAGTAAGCCGGAAATTGCCATTCCCATGTATGAAAAAATGATTGCGCAGCTGGGGCAGGACCTGGGTAAACCCGTGCAAACCGGCATTTTTGGGGCAGATATGAAAGTAGCCCTGCTAAACGACGGGCCGGTGACCATTACCATAGATACACAGGCAAGGGAGTAAGCCCAGGCTGGTTATAACAGGCCGCGCTACGCAATGATAGCTGCTTCGTATACACGTGCCCTTAAGGACAGGGAACTTTTACAAAAGGGGTAGTATCAAATTTTATACGGGCGGCATCTTCCTCAAACACCGGCTCTCCCTGATTATTAAAAGAAGCAGGCAGGCCTTCATACAGGCTATCGCCTGCCAGCTTAAACACCACAGCACGGGTGCTTGTTACCCCTTCGCTCATAAAATGATATTGCAGGCGGAGGATGTTGTTTTGAATAGTACCTTCAAAATCCCCTTCATTGGAGTCTTTTTCATAGCGATGGTATTCCAGGCGCCCGGTAACACTGTCATTATTAACTTTCATAAATAGAGAGGCCTCATCTTTCCCTACAGTTTGAGTAAAACATCGCAGATCAATAGCTGGTTGGCTGGTTGTAGCTGCGGCAGCCGTATCTGCTGATATTACAGTGCTGTCGCCGGTATGGTCAGTGGTAGTGCCGCTTTGCTGGCAGCTAACAGCCAGCATGGCGCCGGCTAATAATAAAAAGGAAAATGGTTTCATGTGTTTACAATAGGTTGCAGCGAATATAACGATATCCATGCCAATCCTTTATCTTTAAGGAAATAAAGCCATAAGCATGACCATACAGGAAGCCCAGGAAAAAATAGATCAATGGATCACCACCACTGGTGTGCGCTATTTCAGTGAGCTCACCAATATGGCCATTTTAACGGAAGAAGTAGGCGAAGTAGCCCGTATCATGGCCCGCCAGTATGGCGATCAATCCGCTAAAGAATCCGATAAAAAGAAAGACCTGGCCGATGAGCTGGCGGATGTGATGTGGGTGCTGCTCTGCATTGCCAACCAAACCGGCATTGATATGACGGTAGCCCTGGAAAAGAATTTTGATAAAAAGAACATCCGGGATGCTACCAGGCATCAGCAGAATGAAAAACTGAAATGATCCGCTCAGGGCAGGGTCCTGAACCTGGCCTGCAGGTACGATTTTGGATCACCACATGTTGTCAGCCTGAAAAATTCTACATATGCAGCTCTCTACCGGGATAAAAACTTACTGGACTATACTTAAACAAACCTTCAGCGATTTTATTGACGACAAGGTGCTGAAGTTAAGCGCCTCCCTGGCCTATTATACCATTTTCTCCGTGGCGCCCATGCTGATTGTGATCATCTTTTTCTGCGACCTGTTCCTGGGCCGGGAAGCCATAGAAGGTACCCTGTACAGCCAGATCAAGGGGCTGATAGGCAGCGAGGCCGCCATACAGGTACAGCAAATGATCCGTAATGCCTCCCTCTCGGAGGATATGAGCTGGGCCACCATCGTGGGTTTTGTAACACTGTTCATTGGCGCTACCGGCGTGTTTGCAGAAATACAGGATTCCATTAACACCATCTGGCGGCTAAAATCCAAGCCCAAAAAGGGTAAAGGCCTGGTGCGTATGATCATGAACCGCCTGCAGTCCTTTTCACTGGTAATAAGCATGGGGTTTATTCTGCTGGTATCCCTGGTAGTGAATGGTATCATAGAGATCTTTAACCAGCGCCTGGCCAATCTGTTCCCGCAGGTAGGCATGGTTGTTATCTACCTGGTGAATCTGGCCATTACCTTTGCGGTGATCACCGCCCTGTTTGCTGTTATCTTTAAAGTATTGCCGGATGCCCGTATCCGCTGGCGCGATGTGATCGTAGGCTCCATTGCCACGGCCATCCTGTTTATGCTGGGTAAGTTTGCCATCGGCGTTTACCTGGGCGCCAGCAAGGTTGGCTCTACCTATGGCGCCGCCGGTTCCATCGTTATCATCCTCCTATGGGTATATTATTCGGCGGCTATCCTTTACTTTGGGGCAGAGTTTACCCGGGTATATGTACAGCATTTTGGGGCCCGCATTTACCCGAATGACTATGCCGTATGGATTAAGCAGGTGGAGGTGGAAGAGGAAACCATTAATTGATGCGCAGGTATGCAAAGGATAACTTCAACTGGCTGAACATCAATACATTAAAATAATTTTAATCCATTTGTACATCTGCATATTCGCACATTTGCACATTCTCACATTCCCCTTATCTTTGCGCCACTATGGCAACAGATCAGAACAAGTTCCAGGCGATCATATCGCATTGTAAAGAATACGGATTCGTTTTCCCATCCAGTGAAATATACGACGGGTTAAGCGCAGTATATGACTATGGTCAGTACGGTGCTCAGCTGAAGAAGAATATACGTGACTATTGGTGGACGAGCATGACCCAGATGCACGAGAACATTGTGGGCATTGATGCCGCCATTTTCATGCACCCTACTACCTGGAAGGCATCGGGCCACGTGGATAATTTCAGCGATCCCATGATCGATAACAAGGATAGCAAAAAACGCTACCGCGTAGATCACCTGCTGGAAGCGCATGCAGAAACCCTGACCCCGGAAGCCGGCGATGCCCTGTTGCAAAAAATGAACGACCTGCTGAAAGAGAATGACTACGCAGGTCTTAAACAGCTCATAGAATCCAACAATATAAAATGTACCGTAAGCGGTACTAATAACTGGACAGATGTACGCCAGTTCAACCTCATGTTCTCTACCCAGCTGGGTAGTGTAACAGACGAAGCCAGCGAAATATACCTGCGCCCCGAAACAGCCCAGGGTATTTTTGTGTACTTCCTGTACGTGCAGAAAACCGGCCGCATGAAAATTCCGTTTGGTATTGCCCAGATAGGAAAGGCTTTCCGGAATGAGATCGTAGCCCGCCAGTTTATTTTCCGTATGCGTGAATTTGAGCAGATGGAAATGCAGTTCTTCATTCGCCCCGGCTCCCAGAAAGAGTGGTATGCCTACTGGAAAGAGGAACGTATGAAATGGCACCAGAGCCTGGGTACACCGGCCACCAGCTACCGTTTCAAAGACCACGAAAAACTGGCCCACTATGCAGATGCTGCCGTGGATATTGAATATGAATTTCCCATTGGCTTTAAGGAAGTGGAAGGGATCCATAGCCGTACAGATTTTGACCTTAAAAGCCACCAGGAATACAGTAAGAAAAAGCTTCAGTATTTTGATCCGGAAGTGAACCAGAATTACATTCCCTATGTAATTGAAACCTCCATCGGGTTAGACCGTATGTTCCTCTTAACCGTATGCAATGCCTACGAAGAGCAGGACCTGAGCACCCCCGAAAAGGCGGACAGCCGCGTGGTAATGCATTTCCCCGCAAAATTGTCTCCCATTAAGCTGGCTATCTTCCCGCTTACTAAAAAGGATGGTTTGCCGGAATTAGCGCATGAGCTGTTAGATCAGTGTAAATCTTCTTTCTATTGCTACTATGAGGAAAAAGATAGCATTGGTAAGCGCTCCCGCCGCCAGGATGCCATTGGTACACCCTTCTGCGTAACCATTGATCATCAGACCAAGGAAGATAACACTGTTACCATCCGCTACCGCGATAGTATGGAGCAGGAGCGCATTCCGCTGAGTGAGGTAAGGGAGCGGGTGCTGAAGGCTATTCTGTAACTTTTATGTCCACCACGCGCTATGGCGGTTATCCGATTCCCTGGGTAAAGGGCAGTATAGGTTTTAATTGCTGGTCTGTTAGTCGTACAGTTCCAGGTGTATGGCTTTACGGTCGTATCCCAGGTCCAGTATGCGCTGCCTGGCCTCATTGATCATATTCTTCCAGCCGCACAGGAAAAAATTAGCGGGTTTATTGCCGCCTTCAAGCATTTCTTCATAAATAGTATGCACGTATCCTTTACGCCCGGTCCAGCCTGTACTGTCCTCACGGGATAAGGTTGGCAGGTAGTAGAATCCCGGATGTGCTGCCTGCAGTTCTTCCATTTCACCGGGGTATAGCAGGTCTTTAATATAGCGGCTGCCATAAATGAGGTAAATATTTTTATGGGGAATGTTGTGCAGGTGAATGTATTTAGCCATAGACCGGAACGGCGCAATGCCCGTACCCGTGCACACCAGGAACAGGTCCTTATCCAGCACCTCCGGCAGCACAAATTTGCCCAAAGGCCCGCGCAGCAATAGGTTGCTGCCTTCCTTTATTTCATTGAAAAGGTAAGTAGTGCCGGCCCCGCCTTCCAGCAATACGATCACCAGCTCTATTTCATTGCTGCCATTGGGGTGCGATGCAATGGAATAGCTGCGCCATCGTTTATGCTTGTTCTCATGAATGGGAAGGTCCAGGGTAACGAACTGTCCGGGCTTAAAATCAAAAAGGTCCATATCCGGTATCTGTATCCAGAAGCGGCGTGTATTGTAGGTTTCATCTACAATTCTGGTAACCGTGCCGTTGTACCATTGCTCCAGCATATGGGGTGTTTTTGTGTTATTAAATATAGGGAAAAAAGTCCACGGTCCATAGTCCATGGTCCGTTGCCTTTTTCAAAATAAACAAACTGCGTAGCCAAACCCTCAGCCTCACACCGTACTGCTACAATATGCACAAGGCAATGGACTATGGACCATCGACTATGGACCAAAAAATTACTATCTTTGCACCCTTCATGAATCTACAGGGTGTTTTACAGCTTTTTCAACGAGACCCCCGCCTGCAGCAGCTGGTGAAAGGGCTACATATGCCCGCTCCGCAATATTTCCAGCTTACAGGCCTTACTGGCAGCGCTGTTAACTTCCTGGCCGTTACCACCTGGGCAAATATGGAAAATGCTAACCACCTCTTTATTTTAAATGATAAAGAAGAGGCAGCCTACTTTCATAACGACCTGGAACAGCTAAGCCAGGCGCTGGATATTTTCTACTTCCCGGATTCCTTTAAAAAAACCGGGCAGTTCCAGGAGCTGAATAGCAGCCATAGCATGCTGCGTACAGAAGCCCTCATGAAATTTTCAGGCGGTATTATCCGTAAAAAAATATTGGTTACCTATCCGGAAGCTTTATGGGAAAAAGTAGCCGGCTCTGCCGCCTTTAATACCAACATGGTGCAGTTAAAGGTGGGCGATGTGCTGAAGGTGGATGAGCTGCTGGAAAAGCTGGTTGGCTGGGGCTTTCATTATACTGATTTTGTGTATGAGCCCGGCCAGTATGCCGTGCGTGGCGGTATCCTGGATATTTATTCTTTTGGCAACGATAAGCCATACCGTATTGAGCTGTTTGGGGAAGATATAGATTCTATCCGCCTGTTTGATCCGGAAACGCAGCTGAGTGAGCGTAAGCTGAACCAGGTAACGCTGATTGCCAACATGGATACCCATGCTAAAGATCACCATAAAACCGCGCTCACAGAATTTCTGCCGGCCAATACCATGGTATGGATGAAAGACCCGGGTTATGTGCAGGAAGTGATACAGCAACTGGAGCAGCGCCTGGACGATTGGCTGCAAACCGGCAATAAGGTAAAGGTGGATGAAGATGAGGACATGATGCTTACGGAAGATGATTTTGTAAAAGCATCCGTGCTCATGGAGCAGCTGCTGCAGCGCCACTGTGTAGTATTTGGCAACCGCCAATGGTGGCAGGAAACCGGCCGCCCCGCTACGGTTATAACCTTTGAAACGCAGGAGCAGCCGGTGTTTAACCGGCAGTTTGAAATGCTGCTGAAAGACCTGTCGCAGCATAACAATAACAAATACACGTTATTCATATTTGCAGAAAATGCCCGCCAGCTGGAACGGCTGCGCAGCATTTTTGAAGACCTGAAAGCACAGTTCGTTTTCTATCCCATACCCGTAGCCATTGGCCATGGGTTTATAGATCATACCTTAAAGCTGGTATGTTATACAGATCACCAGATCTTCCAGCGCTACCACAAGTACAAGGTAAAACAGGCCTATAACAAGAACAAGGCTATTACCATGAAAACCTTGCGGGAGCTGCAGTCCGGCGATTTTGTAACGCACATTGACCATGGCGTGGGCATGTACAGCGGCTTGCAGAAAATAGAGGTGGGCGGTAAAATGCAGGAAGCCATCCGCATTATTTACAAGAACAATGACCTGTTGTATGTAAACATTAACTCCCTGCACAAGATCAGCAAATACTCCGGTAAGGAAGGTGTGGAGCCGCGCGTGAATAAGCTGGGCAGCGATGCCTGGGATAAGCTGAAGGAAAAGGCTAAGACCCAGGTAAAAGATATTGCCAAGGACCTTATACGCTTGTATGCCGCCCGTAAAGCACAGGAAGGATTTGCCCACTCACCCGATACCTATTTGCAAACAGAGCTGGAAGCCTCTTTTATTTACGATGATACGCCGGACCAGAGCAAGGCTACTGCCGATGTGAAGCGCGACATGGAATCACCACACCCTATGGACCGCCTGGTGTGTGGCGATGTAGGTTTTGGTAAAACAGAAGTAGCCGTACGTGCCGCCTTTAAAAGCCTGGTGGATGGTAAGCAGGCCGCTATACTGGTACCCACTACCATCCTGGCTTTCCAGCACTACAAAACATTTTCAGACCGCTTAAAGGATTTCCCCTGCACGGTTGATTACCTGAACCGGTTTAAATCAGCCAAGGAAAAGAAAGAAACGCTGCAAAAGCTGGCAGAGGGGAAAATTGATATCATTGTAGGCACACACGCCCTGTTAAGTAAAGATGTGAAGTTTAAAGACCTGGGTGTGCTGATTGTGGATGAGGAACAAAAGTTTGGCGTATCAGCCAAAGAAAAGCTGAAGCAGATAAAGGTGAATGTAGATACGCTTACCCTAACGGCTACGCCTATACCACGTACACTGCAGTTCTCCCTCATGGGTGCGCGCGACCTCTCTATCATAAACACACCGCCGCCTAACCGCCAGTCTATTGAAACAGAACTGCATGTATTTGACCATGACCTGATCCGCGATGCTATTTACTTTGAAGCAGAACGGGGCGGGCAGGTATATTTTGTATACAACCGCGTACATGGTTTGGGTGAGATGGCATCCCTTATCCGCGGCCTTTGCCCGGACCTGGCCGTTGCTACGGCGCATGGGCAAATGGAAGGCCATAAGCTGGAAGAGGTGATCCTGGATTTTATAGACCGTAAGTATGATGTGCTGGTATGTACCAACATTGTAGAAAGCGGGGTGGATATTCCCAATGCCAATACCATTATCATTAATAACGCGCACCATTTTGGTTTAAGTGATCTGCACCAGCTGCGCGGGCGTGTAGGCCGCAGTAATAAAAAGGCCTTCTGTTATTTATTGGCGCCACCGGTAAGCACCTTACCGGCTGATAGCCGCAAACGCCTGCAAACACTGGAACAGCACAGTGAGCTGGGTAGCGGCTTCCAGATCTCTATGCGCGACCTGGATATACGCGGCGCCGGTAACCTGTTAGGCGCAGAGCAAAGCGGTTTTGTAGCAGAAATAGGTTTTGATATGTACCAGAAGATCCTGGACGAAGCCATCCGCGAGCTGAAACAAAATGAGTTCCGGGATCTGTTCAAGGAACAGCTGGAGCAAAAGAAAGATTTCGTCAGCGATTGTACCATTGATACCGACCTGGAAATACTGATCCCCGACAGTTATATAGAAAGTATACAGGAACGTTTAAACCTGTACCAGGAATTAGATAACATTACCCAGGAAGATAAGCTGAAGGAGTTTACCGCTGGCCTGCAGGACCGCTTTGGGCCTATGCCGCAGCCGGTAGATGACTTGCTGATCATGATCCGTTGCCGTTGGATGGCCATAGCCCTGGGCTTTGAGAAAATGATGCTGAAAGAAGAAACCCTGCGCTGTTATTTCATTAACAACCCGGATTCTCCTTACTTTGAATCACCCACTTTTAATCATATACTCACCTATGTGCAAACGCGCGTAAACAATGCCCGTTTAAAACAGGTAGGTAAGAATTTTATGCTGGTAGTAGAGCGCATCCGTACTATGACAGACCTGTACAACTTCCTGAAAGCAATGGAAGACGCAAGAAGCTAACTACGCATGTAACATAATCCACCGCCCATCCGTTCCACCCTCCGTAGCATCATTAAAAACTTTTTTTAAACCCTTTATGGAATCCATCCCGCAACCTGCATCATGCTGTTGTAAAAAGGAATACACATCATTTAAAACAAATCATATGAAAAAGGTAATGTTAGTATTAGCCGGATTATTGTTAACAGTAAGCACCTGGGCACAGCAAACAGATAATAAACCTCCTGTAAAGAAAATAGAGGTGAACGGCTCCGCAGAAATGGAGATCACCCCGGATGAGATCTATCTCAGCATCACGCTTAAAGAATACTATCAGTCCAAGAACAAAACCAATAAGGTAGACATCAGCACCCTGGAAAAACAGCTGCAGCAGGCAGTGGCAAATGCAGGCATTCCCAAGGAAAATCTGACCATTGAAAATGTATTTGGTTTCAATCCCGACTGGTGGAGGGGCAAAAAGAAGAACGACCCCGATTTCCTGGCAGAAAAGAGATACCGCTTAAAGCTTAACAAGCTGGATAAAACCAATATTATTCTGGCCGCGGTAGATGAAGAAGGCATCTCTAACGTAAACATTTCTTCCTACACACACAGTAAAATGGAAGAATACCGCAAAGAGGTAAAAATGAAAGCCATACAGGCTGCTAAAGCTAAAGCCACCTACCTGTTAGGCGCTATTGACGAAAGCATTGCCGGTATACTGGAAGTGCAGGATATAAATACAGATAATTACAGCGATGCAGTAAGGCCCATCCAGGTAAATGCATATATGGCACAGGCACGGATGACAACAGAAGCAGCAGAGTCTGACATTGATTTCAAAACCATTAAGATCCGTGCAGAGGTAAGAACCGTGTTTAGCATTAAATAATTAGGTTCTCTTTAACAATAGATGCCATGCTGTGCAATACAGCATGGCATTGTTTTGGTGTAAACATATACGTTACCAAAACCTAATGTTATGCGTAGTCAGATTAAAATCGGAGAATATGCAATAGAGTCCAGTGTTTTGCTGAAAGGTATTGGGCTGGGACTGGCAATTACAGCTGGAGTGCTGGGATGGATGTGGAGAAGAAAGATAGCCGGCAGCGTACAGGAACATGTACGGCACTATAATAGTAATGATAACAACGTATTCAGGAGATCAGGCCGCAGATGGCCGCAGGCAGTGCCTGTTAAGTAACTAAAATAAAAAGCCCCGCCTGGAAAGGCGGGGCGTGTCGATGGAAAAAGATTTCAAAAAAAACGATGATCTAGTTAATGTTGACTTTAAAAGTCCCGTCCGTTAATGGCTTTTCTGTTTCGCCACTTTTACTTAACGTGCCTTGGAAAGTACCCTCGGCACGTTTACTATTAATGCTTGTAATTTCTACGTTTATAGATGATACCCCTATATAACCCGATTCTATTGAATCCGTTACCGGCATCAGTGATGCTGCAGAACCACCATAAGTGCCTATCGGCATTTCACCATCCGGTGAAGTGATCATGAGCTGCATGTGTTCCTTGAAATTATTGGTAACCCCATCGATCACCAGTGTCTTTTTACCGGTGATTACGGTATCAGAGTAGTAAGCGGAGGTGCCGCTGGATACATATTGTTTACCCTCGAATGTAAATGAAAACACCGATTCTGGTTGAGCATCGTCCTTCTTACAGGCGCTGAAGATCATTGCAGCCACCACAAAAATGGCTGCCACTCGGGATAATTTCATAGGTATAGGTTTATCGCTTTATTGCTTTCGGTATAGGTATAAATCTGAGTGCAAGATAGTGATATTTGCAATAAATTATATAAATAACCTATAAGTTTTTTTAATAAAATAACAGTTTCCTCTATAGTTTTTTGATAATCAATAACCTGGCCTTGCTAAATTGGTTCAGCATTATTAACATGTTGAAACGCTTAATTATAGCCGTTTTTCAAGGATGAGTTTGACCAACTTGCTGTCCTTCCACCAGTTGTAGTATTTAGCTAAAACCCGTGCATTAATTAGTATATATAAACAAAAACCCCGGACTTTATGCCCGGGGTTTTATTTATAACGTATAACGATATACGGTTAAGCGTCAATCTTAGCGTATTTGGCATGGGATTCTATGAATTCCCTGCGTGGAGGTACCTCATCACCCATCAGCATACTGAATACACGGTCTGCTTCCGCAGCGCTTTCAATAGTTACCCGTTTCAGCGTACGGTGCTCCGGATTCAGCGTGGTTTCCCACAGCTGCTCTGCGTTCATTTCACCCAAACCTTTATAACGCTGTATCACTACATTCTCTTCCTTACCTTCACCGGCTATGCGGCTTACTGCAGCCCTGCGCTGTTCTTCTGTCCAGGCGTATTCCTGTTCCTTACCCTTTTTCACCAGGTATAACGGCGGTTGTGCAATGTACACATACCCTTGTTCTACCAGGGCTTTCATATAACGGAATACAAAGGTCAGGATCAGGGTTGCAATGTGGCTGCCATCCACATCGGCATCGGTCATAATGATCAGCTTATGGTACCGCAGCTTGGTCAGGTTCAGGGCTTTATCATCTTCTTCCGTACCAATGGTTACCCCCAGTGCGGTAAAAATGTTCTTGATCTCCTCGTTCTCATAGATCTTGTGCTCCATAGCTTTTTCTACGTTCAGGATCTTACCCCTTAACGGTAATATAGCCTGGAAAGCACGGTTGCGGCCCTGTTTAGCCGTACCACCTGCGGAGTCTCCTTCCACCAGGTACAGCTCACATTTTCCGGGATCACTTTCAGAGCAGTCAGCCAGCTTACCAGGTAAGCCGCTGCCGGTTAGCACGCTTTTGCGCTGTACCAGCTGCCTTGCTTTACGCGCGGCTTCGCGGGCTTGTGCAGCCAGCACTACTTTGTTGATCACGATTTTGGCTTCGCGCGGATGTTCTTCCAGGTAAGCATTCAGCACATCTGCAACAGCGCTGTCCACTACACCCATTACATCAGAGTTACCCAGCTTGGTTTTGGTTTGTCCTTCAAACTGCGGCTCCGGCACCTTTACGCTTATTATAGCGCTCAGCCCTTCGCGGAAGTCATCACCCGTAACCTCGATCTTTGATTTCTCAAACAGCTTGTTCTTATCGCCATAGCTTTTGAATACACGGGTAATGGCGCGGCGGAAGCCTGCCACATGTGTACCGCCTTCTATGGTATTGATGTTATTTACGTAAGAGAAAATGTTCTCACTGAAAGAGTCATTGTACTGCAGCGCTACTTCTACCGCTACATTGGAGCTTGGCTCATGCGCTTCTATAAAAATAGGGGTCGGCAGCAAGGAGTTACGGCGGCCATTACGGTCCAGCATCTGCACAAATTCTACAATACCGCCTTCACTGTAAAAAGTTTCACTGACTACGTTGCCCGCATCATCTTTCTCGCGTTCATCGATCAGCTCAATCTTTATTTTACGGTTCAGGTAAGCCAGCTCACGCAGGCGACCGGCCAGTATTTCCCGGTTGTAGATAATATCCTTGAAAATTTCAGTGTCCGGCTTAAAATGTACAATAGTACCTGTATCATCAGCCTCACCGATTTCCCGTACACCATATTGCGGTGCGCCACGGTGGTATTCCTGTTCAAATATTTTTCCTTCGCGGTGTACGGTTACGTGCAGCACAGAGCTTAATGCGTTTACGCAGCTTACACCTACCCCGTGCAAACCACCGGATACCTTGTAAGTGTTCTTATCAAACTTACCACCCGCGTGTAATACGGTCATTACTACCTCCAGGGCTGAACGGCCTTCCTTGGTATTCATACCGGTAGGAATGCCACGGCCATCATCTTTACAACGGATGGAATTATCTTCGCAAATGGTAACTTCAATATTCTTACAATAGCCGGCAAGCGCTTCATCTATGGCATTATCCACTACTTCATACACCAGGTGGTGTAACCCTTTAACACCAATATCGCCTATATACATGGCCGGCCGCTTGCGTACCGCTTCCAGGCCTTCCAATACCTGAATACTATCCGCATCATATGTGTTGGTGGCGGCAATTACTTGCGTTAATTCTTCGCTCATATCTTGATGTAAAAATGCTAATTGATTAAATGTCTCGTGAATTGTGCAAATATACGAAAAATGGGCCTTATTTCAATAAAAAACAGGCAGTTTTTGGGTGGCATGGATGCCTTTTTTTAATGCAGGTACACGGCAGTGCAGGGGTGTGTATAGATGGTGTACAAATAAAATAAGAATATGAGGATAATATCAGATTTTTCAATTATTCATAAGTACATTTTTAGAGCTTAATATTTGCAGCAATAGCAGTTTCTTTTACACCGGTAAACAACGTTTTCCAAACCAGGTTAAAGAACGATTTTTGTGGATCGCGTGTATACTTCACATGGGCTACTTTAACGGGCTCCCCATTATCTGGAGGGTTGCTGTCATTAATGGCAATGGCATTGGCAAACAGGCTAAGCAAGCCTTTGCGCTTAAGCTGGTGTGTATCATCATCCTTTTTTAAGATGCTTATTTTTAAATGGTCGTATATCATCTTCACTTCAGCAGTAGCACTTTTTTCATTACCCTGCATGCTGAAAGTAAGGTCATGTATCTGGGCCGATTTTACCTCAACCAGCGCTAGTGGCCTTGTTACAGGCGTAAGCTGCCGCCCGTCCATATCCTTTAGCTGGCCGGTAATGGCAAAAGCGCCATTGGGCTCCCCCAATAAAAAATCAAAGCGCGCCCGCAGCATACCGCTTTGCATAAATACGGCATCCATATCCGCCACCAGGTGTTTATTCTTTGCGATCATGGAATCAATGTTGGTAAGGTTCCGGAAAACACCATGCACCTGTTTAAACAGCAGGGTGCCTGTTTGCAGCGATTTAGGATTCACCTCTGCATAAGACAGCTCCACCTTTTTGCCTATCAGCGTATCCACATAAACAGCTACTGCCAGCTTTTGCAGCAGCTGATGCGGGAACTGCCCTGTCTTGATCTCGCCGGAAGGAGGCAGGCTGCGGTTATGATAAATATCAATGCTGCCATTTTCAATTTCCACATGCCTTGCCCACAGCTGCTGTTGTTGCAGCAGGGCATAGGGCTGCAGCTCTTGTACAAGAATGTTATTCAACCGTACATCATAACGGTCGCGCTGGTATTTTACCTTACGGTCAAATGCAGCCTTTTCATAACGCGGCTCTACGCGGAACTGGCCCAGGTGCAGGGTACGTTCTGCGGCATTATAGCTCACATCCCGTACGATCATCCAGTACAGGCTATCTTTTGTACGATGCCGGTAAGCGCGTAAATGTAGCTCATAATTGCGTGCATATAAGAACCTGGATGGATCTTCCATAGCTACAGAATCGATCAGCAGGTCCTTTACGTGTATGCTCAGGCGGTGTAGCTGGGTAATGATCAATCCACTGTCTTTTTTGATATACGTATATTTCAGATTAGTGCTGTCCAGCCGCAAAGAGCCGATGGATAAGGATCTGATGCGGGCAGATATATTTTCATATGCAGAACGGTGACGGCTGGTATCTACATTCCGCGCATTTTGTTCCAGCACAATACTGGGTTTTTCCAGCACCAGGGATCCGGCGCTTAGCTCCTTTTTCATAAAATACCGCCATGCCTTGAAGAAGCTCACGGATACACGGTCTGCACTGAAAGAATATAACATGGAAGGCGCTTTTTGCTGCGCCTGTAAATGATGGTAAACCGCGGTATCCGTTATCAGGCTTACACTGTCAATAGTAAGGCTGCCACTGAGAATATTCAGCTTTACTTTTTTATAATTGAGCACATACAGGCTGTCCGACATTTCTGTTGTATAATCTTTTAACTGGCTGCGTAGCTTATTGCTCCAGTGCCGGCTCAGGTATAAACCCGTACCCACAATTACTAACACTAACGCCCCTATGACAATAAAGATTATCTTGAGAAACTTTTGCAGGCGGGAAGAATTTTTCATAACTTTTAGTAGTACGAAATCCATACCAAGGGCATTCATAATGAATATGAAAGGGCTGGTGGAGCCTGCTGTGTATTTTAATCCACAACTATCACCCGATTGTCATTGTTACCCCACTTATTTGTTAAGTAAATGTGAATCCATAAATTTGTGAGGTTTTTAATTACAGTTAATTGGAGATGAAGGAGCTACAGGACATATTATCACTGGCCATACCACAACCGGCAATGAGCGACCAGCTGCAGCTTGCAGAGCAGGATGCCGTAAGCGTACCGGATTGCCTTGATTTTACCCTGCAGCGCTTTACTTACGATAAACCTTTGCCCGTTGAGGATGTAGCCATGGTGGTGTACCAGCCGGCCAAAAGAGGCCAGTCTGCCGCCGTGGAGCTGCGTTACTGCGTAGCCGGTAACCGCTACTGCCAGAACCCTTCCTGCACAGATGAGCTGTGCGCCAAGGGCCAGAAAGGCAACTGTAAGGAAAAGGTAGCCTCTGTAGATATGATCACCGTGCGTTTTCAGCCTGCCTTTATCCAATCCCTGCAAAAGGGCGCTACCACTACTACCTTATTTGAATTACAATCCCGCAAGCCTTTTGTAAAAACCATACAGCCCTGCACCAAATCCAAATCGGTGCTGGAACAAATGGTACATCATAATTACGAAGGGGTGCTGAAGCATATTTTCCTGCAAAGCAAGGCGCTGGAGCTGCTGTTATTCAGCTCCGACCAGTTCATGCAAAATGACCCGGACGAGCGTTATGGCTGCCGCTTCCTCACCCACATGGAGGACCGGGAAAAGATAGAAAAAGCCCGCAGCATTTTGCTGGAGCAGCTGGATGCCCCCATTACCATCCGCGACCTGGCCCGCCGGGTAGCTATGAACGAGTGTTATCTGAAAAAAGGCTTCAAAGCTATGTACGGTACCACTATTTACGATTACTTCCAGAAAGAACGGATGGAAAAGGCCAAGAGCCTCCTGTATGAAAAAGGAATGTCCGTTTCTGATGTAGCCATTCTCATGGGCTATTCCTGTATTTCCCACTTCTCTACCGCCTTTAAAAAGCATACCGGCTTAAAGCCCTGCGAGCTGCTGCTGCGCTAAATTAATGAGCAGCTATACAAATAAATGCGCTGATATGCTGACGTGTAATACACTGGATTTACCAGTGTTAACCGGCGCATAGCTACCTTACCGGTACACATTTACCTAGTCCCTTGCATGCCTGCATATCCGCACAACTCTATAATTGCATATTTATCAATTAATTAATTAAGCCATCCACCCTTCATTCTCACATCTTCCCAACCTTTTCCCTTTTCGATCATTTCTTTTCCCGATTTCGTAAGCACCCCCAGATAATTCGGCGTTTCTTTGTATCACGATCGGCAGATATCTATCCCGATTTTATAAGCTTCCTTATCAGATTTGACCATTGGAGGGAGGCTTACCAGGCATAAAAAGTGAGTAAAGCCATACATTCTTGCACAATCTTCAAACACCAATGACCTTAGTGCATATTGCCGGTAAGTTTCCCGCCATTATACAAAAAAGCCACCGCAGATATGTAATGCCCCCATAAAGTTGGACACTTTATGGGGGCATTTTTTATGGATAAACGAGGCAAATACAGTTTTAAGGAG